>CAVOZW010000027.1:0-600118 GCA_963701385.1 uncultured delta proteobacterium | reverse complement strand
TTCCCAGTACGGCTCCCGTAGCTCCCGTTTGAGGACTTTGCCCAGAGCGTTCCTAGGAAGTCATCCCGGAATTCGATCCGGGACACACGTTGATACTTGGCCAGCTTGGGGTTGAGCGACGCCAACAGGTCTGCTTCGGTCAGCGACGCGTCTGGGTGAAGAACCGCGACAGCCAGGGGAGTCTCGCCCATTTGGCATGTGGGATGCCGATGACGATGGCGTCCTGTACGTCTGGGTGACGGGTCAGAACATCTTTGATGTCGCTGGCGAATAAATTGATCCCGCCTGAAATGATCATATCCTTCTTCGATCCAGAAGGTAGAACAACCCCGTCCTCATCCAGCTTACCCATATCGCCGGTTTTCAGGTACGTTTTGCCGGATTCATCGAGCCAGATCGCTTCGGCTGTTTTCTCGGGAAGTTTGTAGTACTCGGGCATAAGAAACGAGCTGAACGCCACAATTTCACCGGCCTCGTCCCGGGGGCCTGTTCCCGGACCCATCGATGATCCGGACATCCCAGCCGACCAGCGGTATGCCTACCGAGGTCATTTTCTCTTGCATATCCTCTGGTTTGAGCGTGGTGGCGACACCCTCGGTCAGTCCCCGAGAGTTCCACGAGTTCGCCGCTGAAGCGCTTAATCACTTCCGCCTCGTGGCGGCACGTAGCGGTGACCCCGCGGAGTTCCATATTCGCATGGAGCTGATATCGTAGTCTGTCAAATCCGGGTTGTTCCAGCAACATCGAAAACTGGCGGAACCATAACGTGTGGGTACACTTCTCTTTTGAACGAGTTCCAGAAATTCCACGGCGTCAAAGTTTTCCATGATAACCAGGGTGCCTCCGGCAAGGAGTGTCGGAAGCATGGTCAGCCATGTGCCGTTGGCGTAGAGTGCCGTGGTTACGATATTTACGGCACTCGAATCGATTCGATAGTCGATAGCGAACATACTGGCAAACTGTGTACGGTTGTGATGCGTGTGCAAAATACCCCTGGGCACACCGGTGGTGCCGGAGAGTGTACATTATATTGAAGGGGCTTCGTAGATTAGACGAAGGTTAGGTTTTTGATCCGTGCCATCGTCAACAAGCGAGTTGTACGATTCCCATCCATCGACGGCATCCCCCAGAACAATGAATCCATCCCCTGCTATGCGGGTGAACAAGGAGCGGTGTGGCGCGAGGAGTCCGATTTGACCCGGTCCCACACATAAAAAACGGGAATCCGAGTCAAGGACCATTCTGGCCAGTGCTTCTCCCTGAACCATGGCAGACAGGGGAACGATGACGCCGCCGGCTTTTATCACGCCAAAGAGGATTTCAAGGGCTTCGACGCAGTTGGTCGTGAGCAGGCTGACCTTGTCGCCCTTTTTTAAACCACGCTTTGTTAAACCATTGGCGACACGATTGATTTGACGGTTGAGTGCTGACCAGGTCACACGACGGTCCCCGCAGATCAAGGCCGGTTTTTTTGCACGCCATTTTCCGTGGCTGTCCAGGACATCGGTGATGATGACATCCGGGTTGTCGAATGTTTTCATAAACCCTCTGGTTTTGTTCTTGGGGACTCCGGTTCAGGTTTTTCGAGTGTCGCCAGGGGCGGCTCGCTATATCATCAGATAATTCTCTTTGACCTCTTGGTTGGCGCTCAGTTCCTCGATGTTTCCCTGATATCGAATCCGGCCGTTGTCTATCACATAGGCGCGGTCCGATGTCATGGTGGCGAACCGGATATTCTGTTCGGAAAAGAGAATCGTTTGCCCCATTTCCTTCAGCTTCAGGATCTGAGCTCCCAGGTCCTTTACCACAAGGGGTGCCAATCCCTCAACGGGTTCATCCAGCAGCAGCAGTTCGGGGTTGCCCATGAGGGTTCTTGCCAGCGTGAGCATCTGTTGTTCCCCGCCGCTCAAGGTGCCGCCATTTTGACTGTGTCTTTCGGAAAGAATGGGGAAGAGTTCGTATATCCTTTCCACCGTCCATGGTTCGTTCTCTAAATTTTTGGGGATCTTCTGCCCGATTTGAAGGTTCTCGAGCACGGTGAGATCAGGAAAAATTAACCGATTGTCCGGTACATACCCCATGCCTTTTTGAGCGATATAGTGCGGCGGCCGGCCCAAAATCTCATTACCGTGAAAACGGATATTTCCCGATTTCGGTGGGGTCAGACCCATGATACTGCGCATGGTCGTTGTCTTGCCTGCCCCGTTTCGACCCAGCAGGCACACGATTTCGCCACGGTTCACCGTGAGGGATACGTCAAAAAGGATGTGACTGGTCTCGTAATACGTGTTGATCTTTTCGACATCCAGTATCATGCTTCCTCCCCCAGATAAATTTTCTGCGCCATTTCGTTTTTGCGGACCTCTTCCGGGCTCCCTTCGGCGATAATAGCGCCTTGGTGCAGAACAGTCAGGCGTTTGGCATATCCAAAAACCACCGACATGTCGTGCTCGGTAAAGAGAATGGTGAGCTGCATCTCACGATTCAGTCGCGTTACGAGATTCATGGCCTCATGGGTCTCCTCCTTGGACATGCCGGCCGTGGGCTCGTCCAGAAAGAGTAACTCGGGCTTGTTTCCCAGGGCGATGGCGAGTTCCAGACGTTTTTTGTCACCCTGGGAGAGATTTCCGGCCACCGTGTCGGCGTGCCGGGAAAGCCCGGCCACCTCGAGCAGTTTTCGGGTTTCCTCT
Organism: uncultured delta proteobacterium; assembly: GCA_963701385.1. Taxonomy (GTDB): domain Bacteria; phylum Desulfobacterota; class Desulfobacteria; order Desulfobacterales; family B30-G6; genus B30-G6. The sequence continues at coordinate 597,428 of CAVOZW010000027.1, read as the reverse complement.
TTGGCCAGCCGGCTGGCTGGCGTGAAAAAATTAAGTGTTTTTTTCTGCTGCGCCAGAATTGCCTGACGAATATTTTCGTAAGTGGTCAGGGCCAGATAAATATTGCTGATTTGAAACGCTCGCGCAATCCCCAGACGGGCGATTTTGTGAGGCGGCCAGTTGGTTATGTCTTTTCCCTGAAATAAGACTCGCCCGGAATCGACCCGGTGGTACCCGGTCAGGAGATTGAAAAAAGTGCTTTTCCCCGCGCCGTTGGGACCGATGATGGCGGAAATTTCACCGTTCTCCATCTTGTAATTGACATCGTGGGTAGCTTGAAGACCACCGAAAGCCTTGTTAAGATGTTCAACTTTTAGAATTGGCATGTTATGTCTCCGCGTCGCTGGATTCCTTTGCTCCGACCCGGTATTGTCTGAGGCGAGTCTGGGCCAGCCCCAGAACGCCCCCCGGTATAAACAGCACCACCATTATGATCACCAGCCCGATAGTCAGGGGCCAGTATTCGGTAAAGCCGGTGACAAATGCGAACAGAAAGGTATAGATGATGGAACCGATGAGGGGTCCCAAAAAGCCCAGTGGTCCGCCGATCACGGTCATAAAAACCGGCACACCGGACTGGTGCCAGTTGCACAGGTCCGGAGCGATGCTCCTGTTGAACGGTCCCAGCAGGCCGCCGGCCAGTCCCGCGAACATGCCGGCAATCACAAAGTTGATGAGCATGTATTTACGGACGTGAATGCCGATAAAGCGTGTCCGGTCAGCATTGTCACGGATGGCTCGCATGGTGTAGCCAAAGGGCGATAGGCTGATAAACCACATGACCGCCAGGGCTGCCGCCACGATAGCCAGGGTGAAATAATAGTAGGCAGTGACGTTCAGGAGATAATCCGGGGGCACGATTCCTTGGAGACCGTCATCTCCGCCGGTGAATGAATACCATTGAAAAATGATGTAGTAGAGCAGTTGTCCGAATGCCATGGTCAGAATGGCAAAATATATACCGGTCAACCGAACGCAGAAATAGCCGATAACCAGAGCGAACACGCCTGCTGTTAGCATGGACACCGCCAGACATGCCGGGAGCGGAACGGATGTTTTGACCAGCAGCAGGCCCGTGGCATAAGCACCCACGCCGAAATATGCCGCATGCCCGAAACTGAGCTGGCCCATGTAGCCGAATATCATATTAAAACTCACCGCAAACAGTCCCAGGATTAAAATCTCGACGGCTACGTGAATCCAGTATTGCCCGATAACCAGGGGAAACACCAGCGTTGCGGCAACTATCAGCCCGACCCACCAGTATCTAGAACATATGATCAAACCTTTGTTGTTCGTTAAAATGGACCCCTTTGAGTGGGCCATGGTTGAAAGGCCTTTGCACTTAGGGGCTAGCCGGGCATTGCCTCCACCGGATATTCAAACCGGATGGTAACGTCTAGACCGGGTCGATACTAGGTTCTGGACGGTGTCCCAAAAAGACCCCACGGCCGGATGATCAAAATAAACGCCGTGACAATGAAAATGAGAACCAGTGCGCCCTGGGGCCAGAAAAGGATTGAAAACGCGTAGACCTCGCCGACGATGATGGCCGCCACAAAGGTTCCCAGAAGGCTTCCGAACCCTCCGATGACGACAACGCAAAAGGCCTGGATCACCACGGCCATGTCCATACCCAGGGTTATTGATCCTATCGGCGCCTGAACCGCCCCGGCCAAACCGGCGATAAATATCCCCAGGCCGAACACACCGGTATAGATCCGGGGTATGGGAATCCCCAGGGCGCTGACCATTTCACGACTGAAAACCGCGGCCCGCACGATATGGCCGTAGCGGGTTTTCTTTAAGAACCACCAGAGACCAAAGGCAACGGCAAGTCCGACGAAGATGACGAAGATAAAATAGGAATCGAACGGCACCCCGAAAAAGAACACCGGGCCTGCCACAAGCGGCGGCCGCTCGATGAGCTTGTCTTCCACGCCCCATACAATCTTGATCAAGTCGCCGAGAACCAGAACCAGGGCATAGGTGAGCAGCAGCTGTTCAGGCAGTTCTCGATCGTAAACCCGTCGAATCAGCAACATCTCGATAACACAGCCGATGCCCGCAAGGGTAAGGGCGGCCAGGGGTATGCTGAGCCACAGACCAAAACCGAAACCTTGCAGCAGATACCAGAACGTGTAGCAAAAGTAGGCCCCCATCAGCCACAGCGTGGCATGGGCAAAGTTGAGAATGTTCATCACACCGAAAATGAGGGACAATCCCGAGGCGATGAGGAACAGCATCATGCCCCGGGACAACCCGCTCATAAACTGCGCAAAGATAAACGAAGCTTCCATATGCGCTCCTCGACAACTACTGGTTTAACCTGGCTTCGACGATCTCGGCTTCGGGTCGCCAGGAATCCGGACCCTTAACCTCGACCAGATCATGATAGATGGGGAAGGGGTATGCAGGATCGTCGCTCACCACCCCGATATAAGATGAGCAGCTCAACTGGTTGTCGATGGCGCGGAAAAAGAGCCGCCCCCTGGTTGTATCCACGGTGGCACTTTTCAGGGCGTCCTTCACCCTGTCTGAGTCGATGCTGCCGGCCATTTGGATCCCCTGTTTCAGCACGTTGACTGCGTCGTATTCCATGACGGCCCAGTCGCTTGGATAGCGGTCGTATTTGGCTTTGAAATTTTCTACGAAGTCTTTCATCATGGGTACGTCCAGATGGGCAAAAAAGGGTGCCCGGCAGAGACCGATGAGACCCCTATTCAAGGTCTTGGCCTGAATGATCAGTTCGCTCACGCTGATCAGTGACCCAGGGTACGGGATTTTATCAAAAAAACCATAGGCCTTGGCCTGATTCATCCAGGCAACATTGTCCTTGGATGCCACCGAGCCGATGACGAAATCGGGCTTTTGACTCATGATAGCAGTAATGTACGACGTAAACTGCGTTTCACCGAGCCGCGGCCAGAATTCCTTTATCAGCTTGACGTCCGGTGCGAGCTGTTTTAACAGTTCGACCGTGTTGTTCTGAGTGGATCGGCCCCATTCATAGTCCGAGGCTATGGTCACGTAACTTTTCCAGCCCTTTTTCTTGGCCAGTTCGGCAACGCCGAGAACCACGGCCTTGGCCTGCATGTAACTGTTCGGCACCACCTGGTAGGTGTAGGGGCTGAAATTGACTTTTGTGATGTTTTCGGAGTTGCTGATGGCCGGAATATGCAGGACCTTGTATTCTTGGGCCACCGGCTTTATCGCAACGGCGCAGGCACTTGAATAGGTTCCCAGAATGGTGCGGACTTTGTCGCGCAGGATGAGATCCTTGGTTTCACGCACGGCGACGTCCGGTTTGGTATGGGAGTCGCGGATGAAGAGCTTGATGGGGTGCTTGCCCAAAAAACCGCCCTGGGCATTTATCTCATCGACGGCCAGTTTGATGGCATCGACACCGTCTTTACAGTACAAGGCGCCGGTGCCTGTGATTGCCAGATTGACCCCCAGATGGTAGGGTTCAGCCGCCAGGCTGGGTGCCGCAAAAAAGAAACCCCCTAACAGTACAAACACACAAGCGATGGAAGTGATTCTAAATTTCATTTTTTCCTCCTCCTTTGGTTTATGGAATATAAAAGCAAACTGCCCGCGGGTGTCGATGACTTTTCAACCCCCGTTTTGCTGGAAAATCGAAGCCACCCGTTTCAGGGGCAGCCGCTTACTCAGTAGGTCAGAACCATCCCGCCGTCGAAAAGTAGATCGCCTCCAATGAGATATTTGGCAAACTGCGAGAAGCCGAAGACAAATAGGTTGGCCACCTCGATGGGTGTCATCATCTCCTTGATCCGGGATGTACCCATCATGACTTCGCTGACGACTTCGGCGGACGTTATGCCGCGCTGTTTGGCCTGGGCGCTGATCTGATTCAGGGCCAGCGGGGTTTTTACAAAACCCGTGCTCAGGGTAAAAGATCGTATCTTGCCCTCCCCTTCGGCTGAAATGGATTGGCTCAGTGCCCGCAACCCGAACTTGGTGATGTTGTAAACCGGTTTGTTTTTGGTGCAGACATGGGCGTGGACGGAGGCCATGTTGCCGATGACGCCGCTGCCGTCGGTGCTGTTCTTCATGTGGGGGATGATTAGCTTGGACAGAAAAAATGGGGCCCGGAGCATCAGCGCCTGCATCTGATCATATTTTTCCATGGGAAAATTGTCGATGGCGTCGATATGTTGAATCCCGGCGATGTTGGCGAGATATTTGACGGTACCAAGCTTGGCTGCTTCCGAAACAGCCCGTTCGATGTCCGTGTCCCGTGTCAGATCACAGTGCAGGAAAATCATTTGCCCACCCATGTCGCGGGCCAGGGCCTGCGTCTTGTGGCCTTCTTCTTCATTGATATCGAGACCGACCGTCATCAACTGGTTTGTTGCGACTGCGATGGCCGTGGCCCTGCCGATGCCGGTGCCCGCACCGGTGACAACGCAGACGTTGTTGCTGTTGAAGTGCGCATCCCGAAGCATCAATATTTCGTCGCGCGTGATGATCGGTTCCTTGGTATCGTCCGGGTTTCGTGTTTCTTGCATGAACATCCTCCCGTAGAATTGGATGAAAAGAGGTACACAAAATCTCTGCAAATATGGGGCCATTTTTTATTTTTTGCATTTGGCGGATTGAAAACGAAAGCGTGTCGGGACGCTAATCGATGAATAGCATTCATAATTTGCTTGATAAATAATTTAATAATGAATTTTCGCTCGACATATGCTCACGGAAGATGTATGAAGAAATCGTATCAATTGGTCTACATGTCGATGGTTTGATACATTTTTTTTCATGGCAGTCGGACCGGGCCGGCAAGGCGCCGGTCGGGTCTTCAAAAGATTTTATCCGGGCAACCCGGACAAACAGGAGGCGGTCATGAGACATTCTAGCAAGGATCTCAGAATTAGGGCGCTGGAAAAGGATCTAAAGATGTACCGGGCCATTTTCGACAGTATCTACAATGGTGCCTTGGTGACCGATGAAAACGGGTATATCACCCACTTTAACAAACCCTACGGCAAATTTCTGGGTGTAGATCCGCAGGCACAGATCGGCAAACACTGTACAGAGTCGGTTCAGAACAGCCGCATGCACATCGTGGCCCGAACGGGCAAACCCGAGATCAACCAATCGCATCGGATCATCGGTAAGAAAATGGTTGTTCAGCGAATACCCATCAGACGGGACGGTCGGGTCGTCGCGGTGTTTGGCCAGGTTATGTTCAAAGACGTGAAAGATGTGTCGAAACTTGCCTCCGAGCTGAAGGTTTTGGAATCGAAGGTCAAAGTATACGAGGCGGAACTCCTTAATCTTCGATCTACCCGTTACACCATGGACAGCATCATCGGAAACAGCCAGCCCCTTAAAATGCTGAGAATGGAAGCGCTAAGGGCGGCGTCGAACCACTTCCCGGTGCTCATTTGCGGCGAAAGCGGCACCGGAAAGGAACTGTTTGCCCAGGCTATCCATCATGCCAGCAGCCGCAAGCTCTATCCGTTTATCCGCATAAACTGTGCGGCAATCCCAAAAGACCTTCTGGAGTCGGAGCTTTTCGGGTATGCAAAGGGCGCTTTCACCGGTGCCAGGTCGGATGGCAAACCCGGCAAGTTCGAGCTGGCCCACCAGGGCACCCTGTTTCTGGACGAAGTGGGGGATCTGCCTTTCGAAATGCAGCCCAAACTGCTTCGTGCCATAGAGGACCATGAATTCGAACGCGTGGGCGGCAACAAGATCATCCAGACCGATTTTAGGATCATTGCCGCTACCAATCAGAACCTCGAGAAAATGATCTTGGACGGCCGGTTCCGCAAGGATCTTTTTTACCGGCTCAACGTGATACCACTCAATATTCCCCCGCTACGGGAACGAAAAACCGATATTTTGCAAATCACCAGACATCTCCTCAAACAGATGGCCGCAGAAGCGAATCTTTCTGAAATCGATATGGAAAAACCCGCAGAATCGGTATTAAGAAATTACGAGTGGCCGGGAAATGTACGCGAGCTGTCCAACGTGCTCGAAAGAACATTGTCGGCCATAGACGGCAGGACGATCCGCCTGTCGGACCTTCCGTTTTATCTGAACCACAAACACGGAAAATCAAGCGGACAAAATCGGTCTTCGCTAAAAGCCTTGCAGGCTAAAACGGAGCGGGAAACCATTCGCTATGCCCTTGAGGAAAGCGGCAACAACAAAGCCAAGGCTGCCAAGATGCTGGGAATTCACCGCACACTGTTGTATAAAAAAATGAAAAAATATGAAATCCCCCTCGGCTGAGGAACCTATTCGGAACATATTTAATATAAATTTATGTTTCATGCTTGGTTGTGCGCGTTTGGGTATGAAAATTTATGACAACCCCTAAAAAAACAAGAAAAGGGCATCATCGATTCATTGATGATGCCCTTTTCAAGTCGAAATGGCTGGGGGACCAGGGTTCGAACCTGGGTTAACGGGGCCAGAACCCGTCGTCCTACCACTAGACGATCCCCCAATAAATTTTTTACAAAAAATTTATCTGACGCGGCTTCGCCGCTATTTTTTATGCGTGCATATGGAAGACGATCTTGCTGTATATACCAGCGGCGTTTCACATCGAATTCTCGTGGTCTGATACAAAATAACGGGGTGCTAAGTCAAGTATAAACTTTTAACCCTAACGCCCGATAAACACAATAAACGCAACAAACCCAATGAACGCAAAAACCTTATCTATTCTCGGACTGTTTTCTGATCTATGAATGCAATGGCCTGTTTCAGACGCTGGATCACCTTTTCCTTGCCGATGATTTCGGTGATTTCAAAGATACCGGGGCTGGCTGTCTTGCCGGTCAAGGCGACCCGCACCGGCTGGGCGATTTTACCGAGTTTCAGACCGGTCTTGTCCATGACGGATTGAAAGGCGTTTTCCAGGTTATCTTCAGTAAATGCCTCGACGGTGCTCAGGGCATCCATGAGGAGCTGCAGGGGTTGCCTGGCAGCAGGTTTTAAGAATTTACCGGCGGCCTTTTCCTCGTATTCGAGGGTTTCGGAAAAATAGAAGCTTGCCGCCAGGGCCATTTCTTCCAGTGTCTTACTCCGCTGAACCAGGGTCTTGACGACCTTGACAAGAAACTCCCCGGGTTCGGCATGAATGCCTGTTTTTTCCAGAAAGGGAATCAACAGGCCGGCAAGTGTCTCTGGCGCCGTGGCTTGAATATGATCGGCATTGAGAGCGGTAAGTTTTTCCTGGTCGAATATGCCGGCGGCCCGTCCGATATTTTTCAAACTGAATTTTTCGATGAGCTCGTCCTTGGTAAAAAATTCCTGGTCTCCGTAGGACCAGCCCAACCGAACCAGATAGTTCACCACGGCCTCGGGCAGAAAGCCCATCTCACGATAGGCGGTGACGGATGTGGCACCATGCCGTTTGCTGAGACGGGAGCGATCTTTTCCCAGAACCATGGGAACGTGACCAAAGACAGGCAGTGGCGCACCCAGGGCTTGGTAGAGCAGCATCTGCTTGGGGGTGTTCATCACGTGGTCGTCTCCGCGTATGATCGTATTGACCCGCATGGTGATATCGTCGACAACCACGACGAAGTTGTAGGTCGGAGAGCCATCGCTGCGGGCAATGATGAAATCGTCGAGTTCGTCATTCTGGAATACGATATTTCCTTTGATGACATCTTCGAGTAGGGTCGTTCCGACCAGGGGTGTCTTGAAACGCACCACGGCTTTTTCTGATTTAGGCAGCCCCTTTTCTCGGCAGGTGCCGTCATATTTGGGATTTTTTCCACCGGCCATGGCTTTTACACGCATAGATTCCAGTCGTTCAGGGCTGCAGGTGCAGTAATAGGCAGCGCCGGTTTGGATGAGTTTGTCGATGTATGCGTGATAGATGGGGTAGCGCTGGGATTGAAAAAAGGGGCCTTCGTCCCAGTCGATTCCCAGCCATTCCAAAGCTTCGAAAATGGCATCCACAGAAGACTGGGTCGAACGGGCCGCATCGGTGTCTTCGATCCGCAGAACAAATTTGCCCTTCATGTGTCTGGCGTAAAGCCAGTTGAACAGAGCGGTCCGGGCACCGCCTACATGCAGATAGCCGGTGGGGCTCGGCGGAAACCGGGTGATAATAGGGTTCATGGATGTCACCTTTATTACTTATTTTTTAGACATAGTAATTAGTCAATTTGTCTTTTTTCCTGCTTGTCACGATCAGGTGATCGATCGGCGCCGCTTGGAATAAAACACCTAGTAATCGAAAAAAACAACATGTTTATCATACAATAATATGAGTAATAAGCAAATATAAACAACAAGTTGAATTAAACAAACATGGATAATTGCATAATGGAGGGACTCAGTAGCACATAAAGGGGTCCAGCACAAGAGGACATCACAAATAATTAGGGAAAAGTCCTTGACAATTGGAGTGAATTAAATTACTAGATGGTCCACGTTCTTTCTAAGCATGGAAAACAAAATATTTATATAAAATACAAATAGTTAGGAGATTACTTATGCCTGTTCCAAAACGGAAAACTTCCAAGTCAAAACGAGACAAACGACGGACACACCAAAAACTGACCGCACCGAACTTGGCAACATGTCCCCAGTGCGGAGAGGCGGTCCAGCCCCACCACGCATGTCCCAGCTGTGGCGTCTACAAGGGCAGGACCGTTATCGAGACTGAAGAATAGTCCCCTTCAAGGCTGACCCGGCCGATATCGAAAATCGGAAATGAATGTATAGGTAACTGAATGCCAGCACATCCCACTGATGCAGAAACAACGGTATACGGAATCGACCCTGAGTTGAGGCAGATGGTCATCGATACCGTTCGGCAACTGAGAAAAAAGCTGCTCTCAAAACAAGCCATCCTGTCTTATGACAAGGATGAGGTGTTTCCGGAAGATACGATTCGTCAAATGCTGGGACCCGACATCGGGCTCCAGCTTCTTTTTATTCCCCAAGCCTACGGCGGCATGGGGGGCGGCGCCAGAGATTGTTGTGAGGTCACCCGGGAAATGGCAAAAATATGTCTGGGCGTAGGAACTGCTTTTTTCGCGATTCAGTTGGGTGCAGATCCGATTATCGTCGGCGGCACCCAAGCGCAGAAAGAAAAATGGCTCGGCACCATCGCTGAGGGGACTTCCCTGGTAGCCTACGCGGTGACTGAGGCGGGAGCCGGCAGCAACCTGGCAGCCCTCAAAACCCGGGCCGAGCCTGTAGCCGACGACGCCGGCCATATTACGGGCTACAGAATCAACGGAACAAAACAGTTTATCTCCACCGGAGGATACGCGGATTTCATCACTCTTTTGGCAAAAACGCCCGAGGGACCTTCCTTTTTTATTGTGGAAAAAGGAACCCAGGGGTTTGAGCAGGGCAAGGGTGAAGAAAAACACGGCATTCGTGCTTCGAATACGTCTCCTCTATCTTTCAAGGATGTTTTCGTACCTCTGGAAAACCTGGTGGGCGGCATTCCCGGCAAAGGACTGAAGCAGGCCAACAAGGTTTTCGGCTATACGCGACTCATGGTGGCGTCCATGGCATTGGGTGCCGCCCAGGCGGCCATGGATATCGCAATTCAGTATGCAAAAGAACGAATTCAGTTTGGATCTCCCTTGTCTGATAAACAGGGCTATACCCACAAACTGGTGGTGCCACACATGGTAAGGCTCGAAGCCGCCGCCGCCTACATCGAGGAGATGGCCCTTGAAGTGGACCGTGATGGCGAGAAAGACATTCAGGTGGAAGGGTCCATTGCCAAGCTGTTTACCACCGAATCGGCAAACAAGGCCGCAGATGACGCCATGCAGGCGCTTGGGGGCTATGGGTATATTTCTGAATTCGAAGTCGAAAAAATCAAACGGGATGTCAAAATTACCTGCATCTACGAGGGCACCAGCGAGATCCAGCAAAATATCATCAGTACCTACCGTTGGAAAATAACACGCAAAACAAAGGGTGAATTTTATAAGCGCCTCAGTTCGGAAATGGCAACCCTCGAAACCTCTTTCAACAATGGCGGATGCTCGCTTCTGGGGCTTTGCGCCAGATTGCTGAACGACGCCATTGACAGGGTACACGACAACCGCTTAACCCGGCAACAGTATGTCATGTTCGGTCTGGCCGATCTGATGACCCACGTGGAAGTGGGCGCAAGCCTAGCAAGAAAGGCGGCAGGCCTTGCAGATGGAGGGCATCCTGATGCAGAAAAACTGCGGGCCATGTGCAGAATATTTGCCAACGAAGTGGCCCAGCTGACAGCAAAAAATATTCCCTTGATGTTGATGGGTACAGGGGTGTTGCGACCGGCAGAGATGGCGGCGATCTTACAGGATCTGGATTATACCGCCTTGATGCTCGGTTATGACAAGGTCATCGCGGAAATGGATGTTGTTGCGGATATCCTGTTCGAGAGGAAAACGTGACGTCATGACACAGACCGAAAAGCGCATTGTGGTGGTTACAGGTGGCTCGCGGGGTCTTGGAAGGGTCGTTTGCCAGGCCTTTGCCGGCCCCGACACCCACATCTATTTTAATTACCATGCGTCGAAGACAGGTGCTCAAGAGACCGGGGAACGGGTCGCCGCTGCCCGCGGGACCTGGGACGCGGAACGTGTCAATATCACCTCCATGAATGAAGTCAATGCATGGTTCAAGCGTATCGCTGCTAGATCCCAAAAGATCGACGTTCTGGTAAACAACGCAGGCATAACACGTGATGGCCTGATTGCGATGATGAAGGAATCGGACTGGGACGATGTTCTTGAAACCAACTTGAAAGGGACCTTCAACTGTATCAAGCCGGCGATCCGTCTCATGCTGCGCAAGCGTTACGGCAGAATTGTCAATGTCACGTCGGTTGTGGGAGCCATGGGGAACCCGGGCCAGGCCAACTATGCCGCATCAAAGGCCGGTATCATCGGGCTCACCAAATCGGTTGCCAAAGAAATCGCCACCAGAGGCATCACGGTGAATGCCGTGGCCCCCGGCTATCTGGAAACCGATATGACCGCATCGCTTCAGGAAAAGGCAAAGGAAGCCATGCTGGCGTTGATTCCCATGGGAAGGGCAGGTACCTTGCCGGAGGTCGCGGCAGCCATCCGGTTTCTCGCCTCTGACGAGGCGGCCTACATTACGGGCCAGGTACTGCATGTAAGTGGGGGGATGTATACGTAAGCTGTTAGCAGCGAAACGACTTTAGCACATACCAACAACTTGATATCGGGTTAAACCGACAGATTAAAAGGAGAAACATTCAATGTCCACCGAAGATAAAGTTAAAAAGATGATTGCGGAAAAGTTGAGCGTCGATTTGGTAGAAGTTATCCCCGAAGCATCGTTTGTCGATGACCTGGGGGCCGACTCCCTGGACCTGGTGGAGCTGATTATGACCATGGAAGAAGAATTCGACATCGACATTTCTGATGAAGATGCGGAAAAGCTCGAAACGGTCAAGGATGCCATCGACTTTATCAATGCCCATTAATGTAAATTCGAATTTCAATATTGAACGGTATAAGGAGTTTGCGTGAGTAAACGCGTTGTCATTACGGGCTTGGGTCTGGTTACGCCTGTCGGCATTGGTGTCGAGGCATCTTGGGGAGCTCTGTGCGCCGGCAAGTCCGGCATCGGGGAAATAACAAAATTCGATGCATCACGGTTTGCCACTCGAATAGCAGGGGAGGTAAAGGATTTTCATGCGCAGGATTTTTTGCCCAAGAAAGAGGCCCGACGGACCTCGCAGTTTATCGCCTATGCCATCGCTGCGACGCGAATGGCCATGGACGCATCGGGGCTCAAGATCGACAAACACAATGAGGAGCGCGTGGGTGTGGTGACCGGCTGCGGGCTAGGCGGGCTGTCCATCCTGGAGGAAATCACCCGGGTCGTCGACAGCAAGGGCCCCAACCGTGTGACGCCCTTTTTTATTCCCATGATGATCGGCAACATGGCGCCCGGGATGATATCGATTCACTTTGGGACCAAAGGGCCCAACGCATCGGTGGCCACTGCCTGCGCAGCCGGTACCCATGCGATTGGAGACGCATTCAAGCTCATCCAACGGGGCGCCGCCGACGCCATGATCGCCGGCGGCGTGGAATCGACGATTACACCCACCGGTATTGCCGGTTTCAATGCCATGAAAGCCCTGTCGACCCGCAACGAATACCCACAGAAAGCCTCAAGACCTTTTGACCGTGACCGTGATGGTTTTGTGATCGGAGAAGGTGGCGGGATCGTTATTTTGGAACGCCTTGAAAACGCTCTCCAAAGAGGCGCTCACATATACGCCGAAGTGGCAGGCTACGGAATGAGCGGAGACGCCTACCACATCACCTCACCCCCCCCGGACGGCGGAGGGGCTATCAGGTGTATTCATGCCGCGCTATCGGATGCAGGCCTTTCCTACCGGGACATCGACTATATCAATGCACACGGCACCTCGACCCCGCTCAATGATCTTTACGAAACACGGGCCATCAAAGCCGTATTCAAGGAAAAAGCCCATGCCATACCGGTGAGTTCCACCAAATCCATGACCGGGCACCTGCTGGGAGCCGCCGGGGGTGTGGAAGCGGTTTTTACGATCCTGGCCATTCATGACGGCATCCTTCCACCTACCATTAACTATGAAAACATTGACGAAGAGTGCGACCTGGATTATGTGCCGAATGTGGCCAGGAAACAGAACATCGCCACGGCCATGTCGAATTCCTTTGGTTTCGGCGGAACCAACGCCACGTTGATATTCAAGAAATACCCTTCCTGAAATACATCGGCCATCCCTAACGGAGGCAAGGCCCGGGCACCACAACGTCCCTCGCCATAACGGGTTGCATGGTCTCTTTCTCCCATGATGAGAAGTGGTGTCAAAATCCTTTTTTGCTTGCGGTAACAAATGAATATGGATAAAGAATATGTGACGTTATCCGTCAAATAAAATGGTCACTACGATTTTATTGAAAAAGGAAAATTGATGAAACAGACACCTATTATCATCGGCAGCGATCATGCCGCTTACCAGATGAAGGAGACCGTCAAATCGTTTCTTGAGAGCGAGGGTTTTACGGTGGAAGATGCCGGTGCTTCGGGGACCGACTCGGTGGATTATCCCGATTTTGGTATCAAAGTGGCCTCGGCGATCTCTTGCGGAAAGCACGAACGCGGCATCCTCATGTGTGGCACCGGTCTGGGCATGTCCATGGTCGCCAATCGATTTCCGGGCGTCAGGGCAGCACTTTGCGGCGATATTTTTTCTGCAGTCATGAGCAGGCAGCATAACGATGCCAATATCCTGGTTATGGGGGGGCGGGTCATTGGCGACGTGTTGGCCAAAGAGATCGTGAAAGCCTGGCTTAAAACGGAATTTGACGGGGGGCGGCATCAACAGCGCCTGGACAAATTTGACCGGATTGATTTTACCTGCTGACGCGCTGGTTGGTTCAGCCTATGAAACGTCATGCTGTCGTGCTCTAAGGAGTCGTATTTGTTGGATTATCAAATGATAAGGGCGTCGGATCCCGAGCTGGTGGCGGTCCTTGAAAAAGAGTTGAACCGTCAGCGGTTCAACCTGGAACTTATCGCATCGGAAAATATCGTCAGTCCTGCAATCATGGCCATACAGGGAAGCGTCCTGACCAACAAGTATGCGGAAGGCTATCCTGACAAACGTTATTATGGCGGCTGTGAATTTGTCGATATGGCAGAGACGCTTGCCATTGATCGTGCCAGAAAACTTTTCCAGGCACCCTTTGCCAATGTGCAGCCGCATTCGGGTTCACAAGCCAACATGGCGGTGTATTTTGCACTGCTGAAGCCAGGGGATACCGTACTGGGTATGGACCTGTCCCACGGGGGGCATTTGACGCATGGAAGCCCGGTCAGTTTTTCAGGACGCCTTTTTCATTTTGTTCATTACGGCGTCCATCCGAAGACAGGCACCATCGACTATGACCGCCTGAAAGCGCTGGCTGAAAAACATCGGCCGAAAATGATCGTGGCCGGGGCCAGTGCCTATCCGCGCATCATCGATTTCAGTCATTTTGCCGACATCGCAAGCTCGGTGGGTGCATATTTGATGGTGGACATGGCCCATATTGCCGGGCTGGTTGCCGGCGGCGTTCATCCGTCCCCCATTCCCTATGCCGATGTCACCACCTCAACGACCCACAAGACGCTTCGGGGTCCCCGAGGGGGGTTGATTCTCTCCAAAGCGGATTATGGTCGACAGTTGAACAAGGAAATATTTCCCGGCATCCAGGGGGGGCCGTTGATGCATGTCATCGCGGCAAAGGCTGCGGCGTTCCAGGAGGCTTTGACGGACGGATTTAAATCCTATCAGATTCAGACCGTCAAAAATGCGGTGGCATTGTCCGAACATTTAATGGCAGGCGGTGTCAATCTCGTGTCCGGCGGTACGGACAATCATATGTTGCTGGCGGATCTGCGCAACCTGGATGTCACTGGAAAGGATGCCGAGACGGCACTGGGTCTGGCCGGTATTACGGTCAATAAAAATAGCGTTCCTTTTGACACCTTAGGGCCGGCCATTACCAGTGGTGTGCGTATCGGGTCACCCGCCATCACGACCCGCGGGATGAAAGAACCGGAAATGGCCTTGATTGCCAAGATGATACTCGAGGTACTTCGAAATACGGAGAACGACGCTGTCATTCAGCGGGTGAGCCGTCGGGCCAGGGAACTTTGTGAGGCTTTTCCGATATATGTAACCTAGAGTCCGAGGGTTCATTGAGGGGAATCGTAAAACAATTTTACTGTTAAGGTATAGGTTGTTATGTCTAAAACCGAAGAACGCCCGTCATGGGAAACCTATTTCATGGAAATCGCTTTACTTGTGGCCAAACGCTCCACCTGCCTGAGACGTTCCGTGGGTGCCGTGGTGGTAAAGGACAAACGCATGCTTTCCACCGGCTATAACGGTGCTCCGACCAATGTCCGTCATTGTCGAGAAACCGGATGCCTTCGGGAGCAGTTGAACGTCCCATCGGGAGAACGACACGAGTTGTGCAGGGGGATTCACGCAGAACAGAATGCCATTATTCAGGCGGCTTTTCATGGGGTGTCCATTCGGGGTGCGTCACTTTACTGCACCAACTTACCCTGTTCCATCTGTGCAAAGATGATTATCAACGCCGGAATTAAATTCATATATTACTTGTCGGGATATGCAGACACCATGTCAGAAGAGATGCTGACAGAGGCGGGTGTCGGAATTGTTAAGCTCGACTTGTGAAGACCTCACGCACACCATACAAAGGGGAGCATTATGAAGTGTCCATTTTGTGGCGAGATTGACAACAAAGTCATTGATTCTAGAGTGAGCAAAGATGGTAATGTCATTCGCAGGCGCAGGGAGTGTCTTATGTGCAATCGGCGATTTACAACCTACGAGCACATTGAAGACATTCCCATCATGATCATTAAAAAAGATGGCAGAAGAGAGGTATTCAATCGTGGCAAGGTACGTTCCGGACTCAAAAAAGCCTGCGAAAAGCGTAATATCAGCATGAATCTCATCGAAGAATACGTGGACGAACTTGAGCGGGATCTCAGGGAAACCGGTGAAAAAGAGATTGCATCATCTGTCATCGGAGAAAAAATCATGCACATTCTGCATGATGTCGACGATATTGCCTATGTTCGCTTTGCATCGGTGTATCGCGAATTTAAGGAT
Organism: uncultured delta proteobacterium; assembly: GCA_963701385.1. Classification (GTDB taxonomy): domain Bacteria; phylum Desulfobacterota; class Desulfobacteria; order Desulfobacterales; family B30-G6; genus B30-G6. The sequence goes on along the minus strand of CAVOZW010000027.1, from coordinate 581,710 downwards.
GTAAACGACTTTGTGGCAGAACTAAAAAAGATTCTCAGTAAACAGTAACCCATCAGGATCTTAGAATTCTCAGACCGGGTGTGCCCCATTAGGCATTGATCGGTCACCAAATCAACCCCCAACGATGATGCCATGCAGGATGACGAATACTTCATGAAAAAGGCGCTTGACCTGGCGTTAAAAGGTCAAGGCGAAACATCACCAAACCCCATGGTGGGTGCAGTTGTTGTCAAGAATGGCGCCATTGTCGGGAAGGGATATCATCTATCCGCTGGAAGCGCTCACGCGGAAGTCAATGCCATCGATGATGCCGGCATCGATGCAAAGAACGCGACCCTCTACGTCACCCTGGAACCCTGCAACCATCAAGGCCGCACCCCTCCCTGTACCGCAAGAATCATGAAAGCCGGTATACAGCGTCTCGTGGTAGCCATGGAAGACCCCAATCCGGATGTCAAGGGTGGCGGCATGGCCTATCTGGCTGAAAGGGGTATCACGGTTGTGTCGGGGGTTCTGCAGGCAGAAGCCGAACGACTGAATGAAGTCTTTGTTAAGTTTGTGAAGAAAAAACAGCCTTTTGTGACATTGAAATGTGCCGCAACGCTGGATGGGCAAATTGCCACCCGGACCGGTGATGCCAAATGGGTTACCGGGAAATCGTCGCGACAGTATGTACATGCGCTGCGGCATAGGGCGGATGCCATCCTGGTGGGCATCGGGACGGTCCGGAAAGATGATCCGCGCCTGACCACGCGCTTGGCAAACAAAAAGGGCAAGAACCCCATCAGAATTATTCTGGATACAAATCTCAGCATTTCAGAGACGGCGGTGGTTATCCAAACCACGTCCGAGGCTGAAACGTGGGTCATATCAGGGAAACCTCTTGCCGGTGACATGGCCAAGCGCGATCGATTGGAAAATGCGGGTGTCCGGTTGATGGAAGCGCCGGTTAGCCATGGCCGTCTCGACTTGCCGCAGTTGATGCAACTATTGGGGCGTAATTATATCACCAGCTTGCTGATCGAAGGCGGGGGAGACGTTATGGCATCGGCTGTTTCGGCCGCTATTGTGGACAAAATCATTTTTTTTTATGCCCCCAAACTGCTGGGAGGAAACGACGGTGTTCCCATCTGCAGGGGGATAGGAGCGGAACAGATGAAGGCGGCTTGGCCGGTCACCGGAATAACGGTTCGAAGGTTCGATGACGATATCATGATAGCGGGGTACATGGGGTCATCGTGACCCGGCTGCGAAATGGGCGGGGCCTTTCATACCACCTAGGGTCTGTTTTTTGCATATCATGGACAAATCGACGTCTGTCGGTTGCTTGTCGGGATAATCGTGCATATATTCAGCGTTGTTAATCATTTTGGGAAAGCATCAACATTGGGACGCGGGTTGTTATGTTTACTGGCATCATCGAAGGCTTGGGAACTGTTGTGGGTGTTCGTCCGTCCGGGCTTGGCAGACGTTTGACCATCGCTGCAGATTTCGACCTGAGCGATACAAAAATAGGCGCCAGCCTATCCGTCAATGGTGCTTGTCTGACGGCCGTCACGCTTTCATCCCGGCGCTTTCAGGCAGACGTGTCTCCCGAAACACTCGAGAGGACGACATTTAAAAAAACACAGGTTGGAGACCGCGTCAACATCGAGCGGGCGTTGATGCTGACCGGCAGACTAGACGGGCATCTCGTCGCTGGACATGTGGATTCTATCGGAACCATCAAGAGCAGAAAACCAGTTGGAAATGCAACGATCATCACCATTGAAGTGCCGCCGTCCTTGAGCCCTTACATCATCGAAAAAGGTTCCATCGCTGTGGACGGCGTCAGCCTCACCGTCAACCACTGTGCCCAAGCCCGTTTCGATGTCAGCATCATTCCATACACCGGCACGTTAACCACCATCAGCCATAAAGAAATCGGTCAGAAGGTTAACATCGAAACCGATATGGTCGGTAAATACGTGGAACGGTTTTTATCTCACTATCAAAACAACCCAAGGGAAACCAGCGGATCTTCCATAGGAATGGATCTTTTGGCAAAGACGGGTTTCCTAAATCCGGGATCATAGGAGTTTTTAGAATGTCCCATTTGAGTATCGAAGAAGCTATTGAAAAAATTAAAGCCGGCGGTATGGTTATTCTCGTTGATGATGAAGACAGGGAGAACGAAGGTGATCTCTGTATGGCCGCCGAAGCCGTGACACCCGATGCCATCAATTTTATGGCCAGGTTCGGCAGGGGGCTGATCTGTCTCCCCATGACGAACGAGAAGTGCAATGCCCTCAACCTGCCTTTGATGGTCAATGAAAACACTTCCCGTTTTCAAACCGGTTTTACCGTTTCCATCGAGGCCAAAAGCGGCGTCACAACAGGGATTTCGGCGGCAGATCGTGCCACGACCATCCTTACGGCGGTGGCGGAGCATGCAAAACCGAGTGACTTGGCACGACCAGGGCATATTTTTCCGCTGCGGGCAAGGGATGGCGGCGTCATGGTCAGGGTCGGCCAGACAGAAGGTTCCGTGGATCTGGCGCGTTTGGCCGGATTGAAACCAGCGGCGGTGATTTGTGAAATCATGGATGAGGATGGTACCATGGCGCGCATGCCGTCCCTTGAAGTTTTCAGTGAATTGCACCAGATCGGCATCTGCACCGTTGCGGATCTCGTGGCATACCGAACGCGTACTGAATGCTTTGTAAGAATGGCGGCTCAGACGAGCATCCCGACAGCTTTTGGGGGTGATTTCAACATACTGGCTTTTGAAAACGACATCGACGATCTGACCCATATCGCGCTGGTCAAGGGCACCATCGACTCAGAGCAGCCTATTTTGGTTCGGGTTCACTCCGAGTGCATGACCGGAGATATTTTCGGATCCATGCGATGCGATTGCGCTGATCAGCTTCACATGGCCATGGCGATGATAGAAGCGGAAGGAACCGGCGTCATTGTCTATATGCGGCAGGAAGGCAGGGGCATCGGGCTCGTCAATAAATTGAAGGCCTATGAGCTCCAGCAAAACCACGGGCTGGATACGGTTGAAGCCAACCATGAGCTCGGCTTCAAGGACGATCTCAGGGAATATGGCATCGGGGCACAAATCCTGGTATCTCTGGGTGTGAAAAAGATGCGTCTTTTGACCAATAACCCCAAAAAAATGATCGGTCTCGAGGGCTATGGACTGAGCGTTACCGAACAGATCCCCATCGAGATAGAACCCAACAAGCACAACAAGGGCTACCTTGAATGCAAGCGCTTAAAAATGGGTCACATTCTAAGCACATGCGAGTCCTAATTGATCTGTCTTTCTGACAAAAAAATGTAAGCAACATCTTTTTTGAGGCATGCATTTATGGGATAGGCGACATTTAACAAGCAACCCGGAGGAAAAGGATGCCAAAAATTATTGAAGCCAATTTAATTGCAGAGGGGAAAAAATTTGCCATTGTGGTGAGTCGATTCAATGACTTCATTACAGAGCGACTCGTCGGGGGTGCTGTGGATGCCCTGGTGAGGTGTGGCGCCAAGGATGATGATATTGACATCGTGAAGGTGCCGGGCGCCTTTGAAATCCCCTTGATTGCAAAAAAGATGGCCCACAAGAAGACATATGACGCGGTCATCTGTCTGGGGGCTGTTATTCGGGGAGCGACACCGCATTTTGATTACGTGAGCGCGGAGGTCACCAAGGGTATCGCCGTCGTCAGCATCGAATCGGAAATTCCGGTCATTTTTGGTATCATTACATCCGATACCCTCGAGCAGGCCATTGAGCGTGCGGGAACCAAATCAGGCAACAAGGGTTACAGTGCAGCCATGGCGGCAGTGGAGATGGCCAATCTTATCCAGGCCGTCGGTTAAACAGCATGACAGGGAACCGGCGAAAATCGAGAGAGCATGCCATGCAGGCCCTCTTTTATCTGGACATGATTCGGGATGAATCCGAGGAGGGTTTGGATCTTTTTTACGCTAACTTCTCGCCTTCCAAGCAAGCCATTCCTTTTTTCCGAAAGCTGGTGGAGGGCGTCAGACAATCAAAGCACCTTATCGACGCGACCATTGAGCGGTTTTCCAGCAACTGGAAACTCCATCGCATGCCGCATGTCGACAGAAATATACTTCGGATTGCGGTGTTCGAGATGCTTCACTGTGAGGACATTCCGATCAAGGTTTCCATCAATGAGGCCATTGACATCGGGAAAAAGTACGGTACCCATGAATCCGGACCTTTCATCAACGGTATCCTGGATTCCCTTCGAATCGCTATGGAAAAAGGGGACATAAAAATGAAAACGGGTGATGAAAAAGATGAACTGGAGCGACGATGCCCGCGGCTTGGCGGACCGATTCCCTTCAGCTATTGCAAAACCACCGGCGAGAACGGTCTTCCGTGTTTCAAGATTATGGATTGCTGGTGGGAGACATTCGATATTCGGACCTATTTGGAAAATAACTTGTCCGAAACGGCATTCAAAGCAATTTCAGAGGCCAGGCCACCGGATAAGATAATGAGTATTCTCGACCTGATCGAACAGGCTAAGCAAAGACAAAGGAGTCGCAAGTGATTATCAAGGACTTGACCGTCGGGCCGATTATGGCGAACTGTTACATCGTGGGCTGCGAAGAAACCAAGGCAGCCGCGGTAATCGATCCCGGAGATGACGCCGACAGGATTTTATTGGTTTTGGCGGAATCCGGCCTGACCGTGAAAACGATCATCAATACCCATGGCCATTTTGATCATGTGAGTGCCAACAAGCGCATGAAAGAGGTGACCGGGGCTGAACTGTTGATTCATGAACTGGATGCACCCATGCTGTCTCAACTGTCGGCAACGGCTGCGGCGTGGGGGATGTCTTCCGATAATTCACCACCGCCGGACCGCACCATTGCCGATGGCGAAGTGGTGCAGGTGGGTCATATCGCCCTTACAGTGATTCATACACCCGGGCACACCCCCGGCGGTATTTCGCTCCATTCAGACAGCGTTGTATTTGTCGGGGACACGCTATTTGCGGGATCCATCGGGAGAACAGATTTTCCAGGAGGGGATTTCGGCGTGTTAAAGGCGAGCATACAGAAAAAGTTGTTTACCCTCGATGACGATGTCACGGTATATCCGGGACACATGGGAATCACAACCATCGGGAGAGAAAAGCACACCAATCCCTTTGTGGGGATCTAACCCGAAAATTTCCCGCCTGTGACGGATCCATTGACAAGGCATTCAGGCGCGCAGCCGTAGGTTACCACTGCAATATCATGATAACATTTTGATATATAATAGAAAATGATAAATTGCTCGTCAAGTTTCATGAAATATTCGGGCTAAAGTGCTTGGCTCAGATCACAGGCGGGTTTCCATGATCTCATCTACGGTTATGCCGAGTCCGGCAGCTTCCTTCAGATAATATTTTCGTGCGCCCGCTTGAAGCGCTTCGGGCGGAAAGACACCCCGAAGATTGATTTTGTCGTTGACAAAAAGCTTGGCAAACAGAAATGCCGACTGACCGGTGAGAAAAGATTCGTGGGTGATGCCGTATTTTTCGAAAGCCTCCGTCAGTCCTGGCCCATTGATGTAGTTGTCCAGACGAACCGGTTTGCCGTTTATTTGCCCCTCAACCCGAACCAGGCTCGCGCCTTCTTCGAGGGCCATGCCTTCGGAAAGGGCCTCTTTAATCGTTTGCGGGTCAGAGGGTGCCGGCGGGGTCAGCTGACACACGAGGTCAAGCGGAGCAATCCTGACGCCTTTTACCTCAACCGGTTCGGATCCCAGCAGCCCCATTTTGAAAAGGGATTCGGCTAGTTCACAGGCCGGTCCGCCATACTTGAAATTGGCACGCTTCAGGCCTTTGAAAAACAGACCAAACGTAACCGGTTCTTCATGTTCGTGGTCAACCATGCGACGAGGGCCCAAGCCCCTGAAATCGATCATTTCCGGATTGTTGAAGGGTGGGACACATTTAAATTCACCATTTTCGAATATTATGGGTTCTGCTGCCATGTCGCCAAAGGCGGTTTCCGGTGACCACCAGAAAGGGATGAACCGGTTTGTCCATATGCCGTCATAAATATAAATGTCGATGCTTTCGAGAACATCCAGTTTGTCGGCAGCATTCTTGGCAATGACATTCACCAGACCGGGTGCCGATCCCGTGTTGATCAGGGCACTCAAGCCTGCCGCTTTGAATTGTTCGTCCAGAGCCAGCTGTCGTTTGACTGCGCCTACGAAGTCGATGTCCCGCACAGGACCTGATGCCATATCCTGATAATGCGACCCGTTTTTCAAGGCGACTTCCATGACCACAGAATTGAAATCGGGTGGCAGTCCATTCACGATCAGCCAGGCGTTTCGGGATGCTGCCACTAGCTCCTTAGCGTTTCGGGCATCGACCTTGACCGCCACGGCCTTGTCGAGCATTTTTTCATACCTGACCGCCGCCGCCAGATCATAATCGGCACAGATAATTTTTTCGACATTCGGCTCGTCGTTCAAGCGCATGGCGATGATTCCACCCTGCGCCCCGGTTCCCATTACCATCACTGTTTTTTTCATCGTTTTCCAATCTTTGTGTTTAATCGTTATTGTCAGAAAAACGTTCCGAAACCGCTGCGGCAGATAACGTCAGCCAAGCGCTCGAACTTGGGACCGTTTGTTTGCCCTCATCCGTGAGCATTATGCGGAACATATATATGACAACTGGTATAGGAGGCCTTGGGGCGAGTTCGCAAAGCGCCAGGGAATTATTCATTTCACGTTCGCTTAATCCCGAAAGTTGAGAATCAAGCTGCAGCGAACGCTTCTGCGACCTCTGCCAGGGTTTCGTCCAACTTTTCAATGATAACATCTATCGTTTCGTAGCTGATGATACCCGGGGGTTCGATGCGGTTGACCTTGGCATTGTTCAGTGTTCCACCGGTCATCACACCTCTTTGGAACATTCCTTTTGATACAGCCCAGCCCATCTCAGGTGTCGGGTATTCCAGACCGATCAACAAACCCTTTCCGCGCACATCTACCAACATAGGGTGCTTTTTCTGAAGACCCATAAGTTTCTCCATGAAATAGGCGCCCTTTTCACTGATTTGCCCGGGAAGATCGTTTTCGAGCGTAAATTTTATGGCTGCAATGGCTGCAGCGCAGGCCAGTGGATTACCGCCAAATGTCGGGGAACCCAATATCCAGGGATTTTCCTTGAGTTCGTCGGTCCATAGATGGGGTCGAGCAATGATACCGGTAATGGGCATAACGCCACCGCCAAAAGCTTTTCCGAAAGTCATGATATCCGGCACCACGCCATATCCTTCACAGGCCCAGAGTGTTCCGGTGCGTCCCATGCCGGTCTGAATTTCGTCGAAGATCAGAAACACACCGTATCGGTCACAAATCTCCCGTAACTGTTTCAAATATCCTTCCGGGGGCAAGATAATTCCCGCTTCTCCCTGGATCGGTTCGACGATCATGCCGGCCACGGTTTCACCCACCGCGATCAGGTTTTTAATCGCTGCCTCAGCCGCATCGGCGTCACCGAACGTCACATGCTGAACACCTTGAATGATGGGCAGGTAGGGCTTTCTATAGATGTCCTTGCCCGTGACGGAAACAGCGCCAAATGATTTGCCGTGAAACCCGTCGACCGTGGAAATGTAGTAGTGCTTGCCCGAAGCGAGCCGGGCAAGTTTCAAGGCCATCTCCACGGCTTCGGCGCCGCCGTTGCAGAAAAAAGCGTATTTCAGGTCTCCCGGCGTACACATGGAAACCAGTTTGGCAAGATAGCCCCTTAGGGGGTCCACAAGCTCCTGACTGTGCAGGGCATAACGCTTGAGTTGGGCCTGGACCGCCGTTACGATATCCGGGTTTCTGTGACCGGCCGTATAGACACCGAAACCGCCCAGGCAGTCGATGAATTCATTTCCATGGGTGTCCTTGAAGGTTTCCTGAGCGTCCTCCCACTCCACAAATGCGGCATCTGTTGAAACGGACTTGCGATACTCGAGCCACCCCGGATTGACATGTTCGTTAAAGTTTTCAATCGAATCAGCGACAATGCGATCCTTTTCATCTTCCGCCAACCCTTCTTTCAGGATGTAGCCCAGTATTCTCGACGCTTCTTTCAAAACGTCCTTTTTGTAAGCAGCCATTGTTCGTCCTTTCAATAAAATCCTAAGTTTTAAAACGAGGTATTTTTGTATACAGTTTTGACCTTCAAACATCGTCATTCGAACTGCCGTGTCGCCAATGGCATGAATATGCTTGAATGTTATGCTGGTTCGCCCCGAAGCCATTCAGCTGTCCCTAAACAACCCTTAGCGTGTATTGGGTAGCGTGGTCGCTAAATGTTGTCAAGAAAATTATTGACATATTAATCGAAATTAGTAAATTTAATAGATATATACTTATATAGTTAGTTTTTTTTCGATAATAGAAATCGAAAGCCATAAATTCTCATGAATAGAAATGTCAATCTAAAAGAAAGACTCGACCGCCTGGACTGCAGGATGATCGGCCTGCTGCAACAAGACGGGCGCATGTCGAACACCGCCATGGCCCAGGTGCTGGGTATTTCAGAATATACCGTGAGAACACGTCTCAAAAGGATTCTGGAGAGCGGTATCATTCGAATTGTGGCGGTGGCCAACCCCATCGATCTGGGCTTCGAAATTTCGGGGAATTTGAAAATTCGCATTGATCTTAAGAAAACGGACCAGGTAATCGACCAGCTGAAGAAAATCGACCAACTCATCTGGGTCGCCCTAACCACAGGCAGCACCGACATTGATGTGGATTTTGCGGTTCGCTCGATGAAAGAGCTTCAGGAATTGATTTTCAATAAAATAAGTAATATCGAAGGGGTGCTGTCCACCGAAACATCCCTGATGGTGGACCTTATCAAAGAGAAGAACGACTATGGGACGGCCTGGGATTGAACCGCAACAGGGAGCGAATCGAAATGCGTTCGTGATTTGGTTCGATCTGCCGCTAGATAGTACCCATCATGAGGTGCTTCAAGTAGCGTCAAACGTGATCTGGTTTGGGGGCGGCAATGTGCACTGCATTACCCAACAGCAACCCAGCCCACATGTCTCACAAAAATGAAGGAGAGACGCAATGCCACTCAATACCATTGACAACGCCATTACACCTGGGAGCCTCTACGGCCTCAGCGAAGAACCCATGTATTCCGGAGTCCTCAGCTTTATGCGGCGAAAGTACACCAAAGCCTTAAAGGGTGTGGATGTGGCGGTCAGTGGGGTCCCCCTTGACTTGATGGTTACCAACAGGTCAGGTGCTAGATTAGGCCCGAGCGCCATTCGTAGAGCCTCGGCTTACCTGGCCTGGGCACCGCCTTGGCCCTGGCCTTTCGACCCCTTCGAGCGACTGGCCGTCATCGACTATGGCGACTGTGCCTTCGACCCAGGCAAACCGGATACCATAACGCAAGCCATTGCCGATCATGCCCGTCACCTTATTGAAAATGATGTTGTCATGCTGACGCTGGGGGGAGACCACTATATCACCTATCCCTTGCTCAAGGCGCATGCGGAAAAATTCGGGCCTTTATCCCTGATTCATTTCGATGCCCATTCCGACACCTGGAAAGAGGCCGAAAAGCGGGTTGACCATGGCTCCATGTTTTATCATGCCATGAAAGAGGAGCTGATTGTCCCTGCAAGATCCGTTCAGATCGGTATTCGCACGACCAACGAAAGCACCCACGGTTTCAACATTCTTCATGCCCCGCAGGTCATGAATACCAGCGCGGAAGAAACAGTTCGCAGAATAAAATCGATTGTGGGCGACAACGCCGTTTACCTCACCTTTGATATCGACTGCCTGGATCCGGCCTATGCACCGGGTACCGGCACGCCGGTGCCCGGCGGGCTGACATCGTTGAGAGCGCTTGAAATTCTGCGCCTCATGACCGGGATCCGATACATCGGGATGGATGTGGTGGAGGTGTGCCCGGCCTACGATGTCGGCGAAATTACGGCCCTGGCGGCCGCTACCATCGCAGCCGAACTCCTATGCCTCTTGGCGGTGGATAAGGCGCCGGCAAGCCGCAAGTCATCACCTGTCAGGGCGTAATTGTTTTCGATACCCTTAAAGCCGGCTCTCGATATTACAAAATATGGATCATCTCAAAAGAGTTGATCTAAATAAAGGATTCGAGGGGTCCAGGGGTCCAGATTCGAGTGATATGCCTAAAAATTATAAAGAGTTAAACGTTTGGCAAAAATTGTATACACTTTGTTTGCATATCTATAAGCGTTGATAAAATCTCTGGAAAGCAAACACTTGGATCCTGGAACCCTTTCTCCCAACGAACCCCCATGCCCCGGCAGGGGTAAAACGAAGGATGAAAATAATGCTTGTGCCAAAGATCGTAGGAATTGTATTTGGGCTCTTGGCTGTGGGGATTTTTGCCTGGAAGTTCAGAGAAACACCTCTGTGCCGTCCATGAATCATGCTGCCGTTGGGTTTAGGCGTCGGGTACGCTGTTTATTGGTTGGTAAAGAGGGTGGTTGCAGGGTAGACGATCAGCGATGCTCAAAGGGGGTCAAAGGTGGCTTCATCATGCGGATCCATTGGATGCGCTTCATATTGGAGCGCGGCACATAAACCTAAAAAATGGCAGGATCTTCAAACGGTCCTGCCATTCTCAAAGTTTAATTCATCCGATCCATCAGCGACCTTGCACCATCTGTAGGTTCTTATGCACCAAGTTTCTTGTTCATATGATCCATCACAGATGTGTGCTCCTGTTGTGGACTGAATAATACAAGTTCAGCATCCTTGCCAACTTTAACTGTGTGACCAGGCGGCCAATAAAAAAGGTCTCCGGAATTGACATCCTCCGTTCCTTTGTCCTTGTAAGTGACCGTTAGCTTTCCCTTTATGAGATATCCCCAATGGGGTGCGTGGCAAAGGTCATCTTCAAGTCCTTGAAGCAAGGGAGCAATATCCGTCCCCTCATCCAGCGTAAAGTATTCTGCACCCATTGTTCCGTAGTCTGTTGCATCTCCGAAATCGGTCTTTTGGCGTGCCAAAGCGCCAGGAACATTTATTTTTATTGGAACATCATTTTTTTGTATTCGCATTGTATTGTCCTCCTTGACAGGATTTTTTCTTCAGTCAAAGAGTTAGTACTATATTGTGGTATGTCAAGCCGATTGTTCTCATTGCCGTTTACAACAAAAATAATGTCGGGGTAACCCTTGGAATAAAATCGCTCAGTTCAGGTATGATGCTATTTTTTGTGTGGCAATCTTATTGTGATATGATGAAAATGATGGTATCTGATATCTTATCAGCGTGTTGAAAATATTAGCAAATAAAATATGATGATAATTGAAGATTTGGTTGTAGGGCTGGCAAGAGAGATCAAAAAAATTTAAACTTCATTTAGCAACATTAAAAAGGAAGAAAAAACGATGCGATCGCTCAAAAGAATATTGCTTATATTGCTTCTCTCGGTTCTCACTTTGTTTCTATCCTTCAATGTATATGCAGTGACATCAAAAGACGTTAACAAACAAATTCGGACTGCTCAAAGTTTGTATTTCAAGGGCAAGGCTCAAGAGGCGAATGAGGCCTTGGAAAAAGCCCAGGAAATGGCTGCTGAAATTATGGCGGGTACAGATGATGCGGAAAAGAAAAAAATGAATCGATTGGAAGGACAGATAAACAAACTTCGCAAAGACATCGATAAAAAACTGGCTAAACCAATGCATGAAGCGACGTCATCCAGTTCGAACAATACTTCCTCTGCAGTTCAACCGTCCACTTCCGAAAACGATGGGGATTCGCTGCCTTCACATGTGACCTCAGACCTAAAGGTGGTGGAACGTTACATCGGAAGTGCCCAAAAGAGTTTATCATCGGGCGATACCCGTAACGCAAGGCGGTCTATAAACAGCGCTCAGGACAAATTCCATCAAACAGCCGAGCGCAAGAAGAGATACTTTACACCTCAACATCCTGAATATATTGCCTTGCAGAAACGTATCGATCAATTGGATACCGCCGTCAGTGAAAAGGAAAAAGGTTCGGCGGAAAAAAAGACCGCCGCTGTTCAAGCAGCTGCACATTATGAAGCCGAATCAGAAAAATGGCTCGCCGTACTAAAGCCTTACGTAACGGGTCTCGGGAAACCAGGCTATGATTCCGAACGATACTTTGTAGCAAGTTTTACTGAGGAAAAGACGGAAATGGCTAAGCGTTTCACGATTTTCGGTATGCTTTCTGCTGATATGGAATCCTATCGTGAATCTAATTTTGGCGAAAACGCCTCAGATGAACTCAAGCTGGTTGTACGCGACATTGATGATGCTTTGAAAACGTTTCAAGAATCGACTTCTCTTATGGCTGAGGTGAAGATCAAGGAAGCCGAGAGACAAATGGATTACATTATCAAATGGCTGAATACTGAAGATAAGAAAACAGGTTCCGATGAACTGCCAAATACAATGAATAAAATGACCTTTATGTCGGCACGGCGGGACCTGGACGGCGCGACGGGATTACTGGGTAAAAACGACGAACGTATCAAGCGCTTGGAAAATAAATATCAAACGGCGCTCAATTTAGACGCTAAGCTTGCAAAAATCCGTGTGGAACAGACACGCATGATTGCGGACAATTTCGATGGCCCCGAATTAACGATTCTTAAGAAAAAATCTGAGGAAGTCCTTGGTAAGGCCAAAGCGGGGGTTAAGGTGTTACGGACAACCGTGGTCTCATCGGATTGGCAAGAGGAGAATGTAATAGAATGGACAGATACATCACGGAGTGCTCTTCGCCACCGTGTGACGCGTTCTGTATCGACGCAGGTGGCCGCTAAGTTAGCAGGCGAAACAACGTTATATACGATTCATATTGCCAAAGATCGCCGTACCAATGGATCTTGGGGTCAGCTTCAGGGCCACATCATGTTCGAGGATCCAATTTTGGAAAAGAATGTCCAGAAATAGGATAATTGCCGCCGCCATGGCCTGGAGAATCCGTTTTTCTTTCCTCGCCGATAAACAGTTTTGCAGGCTTACCCGTATGCACCCAACTAAATAGCTTGGAAGCGGATATTGCAATCATAGGACTTCATTATGTTAGCCCTTATCCCAATGCTTCATCTGCTCTTTGCATAATATCTTCCAGCTTGCCGATGACCGCATCAGGCAAGGGGTTTTTCTGGGGTGCTGCCAGAATTTCTTTGACACGATCCCGGGCTCGATCGTAAATATCCGGTCGACCCAGTTCAAGCCACGCTTCATAGGTGTTGCGGTCGCACAATGCCGGCAGCATGAATTCACTGCTGCGGCAGGCTTGAATGGTATTGGGCTGCGACAAAAAATGACCGCTGGGTTTGACATCCTTGATATCCTCGAAATAGTTTTTGGCTTCCGACATGTCGATACCGTCTCTGATCCGCTTACAGAAACAGGCAATTTCGTCGTCCACCACGATCTGCTCGAGGGTCATCATGTTGCTTGTTTCCAGGGCTCCGGGTCCCTGAATCAGATCGGCGCCACTCATGGCAAGGGGCAGGGTGGTGATCATCTTTTCCAGCACTGCCTGGGATCCATGCTCCTTGGCGTCGGTCAGACAGCCGGCCTGCTCATTGGGCAGTCCGTAATAACGGGCCATCTCTCCTCTGGCTGCTGTCTGCAGCACCATTTCCGGTGATCCTTCCAGAAAATTGCCGCTGGAAAAATCGGTGCTGCCCGAAGCATCGCCAAAGATGATGGGACAACCCGGTCGGGCCATTTGAAACAGCACCAGGGCGGAGAGAGCTTCGGCATTGCTCTGGGCGATATTGCTGTATAGGCTGGCAGGACCCGTGGAGCCGGCACAGGGCATGGGAAAAAGACAGATAGGTTGTTCATATTCGATCAGATCGAGGTAAGCATCACACATGTGCCCTTCATGCACCAGCGGCGCCAGCGTGCAGTAGACCACCGAATAGATTTTCCGAGCCTTAACGGCGTCGGCACTGCCGAGAATGGCTTCGAGTCCTTCGACAATATAGGGCACCTCTTCCGGATTGCTCAACTCGTCCTGGATGTGCAGAGAGGAGTAAATAAATGATGTGAGATCCGTTCGAATACCGGCTGAATGGGTCGGCAGCTCATGAATGCTGGTCCCCCACACAACGGAAGCCAGTTTCATATCATCAAAAACTTTCAGAAAATCCATGTGATCCTGAAAATTGGCGTTTCTGCGTTCCCCGGTGCTGAAATCGCGGGTGAAGATGCCGCCATTGTCCAGTACATAACCGCTGTATACCGAAGGCAGGGCAAAATCATTTTCCGCCACCCTGGCCCCCAGTACAAAGGATTTGGGCGCGGTTTTCAAAGCCTGGTCCACCATTTCCGGCGGAATTTTCGCGATTTGGTCACTCATTGTCACACGAGCACCGTTGGCCGACAAAATGTTAAGCGCTTTGTGGCTTAAAAATTTAACACCGATAACATCCAGAATCCGGATGCTCTCCTGATGGATTTTCAACTGTTCACGTTCAGACAGAAACTGACAGGTGGTTTGCATACACGACTTCTCCGTTGCTTGAAACAAGCAGTTGCCCAATAGACATGATCAGATTATGGTCCGCCTAAAAAAAAGATCCAAGGGTCCGAGGATTCGAGGGGGGCTTAGGGCTTCAGGATAACGGCTTTTTGCTGCCAACCGTTTACCGTCTAAAATCCTGAACGGCTGTCACTCGGTAATACTCAGGGCTAAGCAATATTCATCGACACCTGCTTATGGATCGTGATCTCCCATGCCTTAATTCCCTTGAAGAAGATTTCCCGTTCCTCCTTATTCAATACTTCACAGGGGAAAACGCCCGTGCGTTTGATCTGGCCCCGCAGGATCATCAGAGACAATATGGATGCCGGAACCGAGGTGAGCCATGACACGTCGTTGGTTCCGGGAATAATGCTGCAGGCCTTGGCAATGTCGGGACTATCGGTCCACATTTTATAATGAAGCGCCTGACCGTTCTTTTTCCCCTTAACATCGACCGCTATCACCGCTTGGCTTTGAATCCGGTTTTCCTCGAGCAGCTCGATGCACTTTTTGGGGGTCAAGGTTTTTGGAAGCTGTCTGCAGAACACGTCCTTGGGACTGACCATGCAGCCATTGATCTTATGGGGGGTGTCGTCCATCAGATTCAGTCCCTCGATTAGAAACCGCCAGGTGGCACTGTCCGGGTCCCCCATCTTAAAATCCACATATTTGACCGGCTTGCCCAGAAATTTTGGCAGCGTCACCGGTTCTTCATGGTTGTGATAGTAAACCTTAGCGGTCATCTTCAGCGGTTCGGGGAAGTAATAGTCTTCCTCACCGCTGAAAAGAGGCGCATATTTGTATTCCCCGTTTTCCCAGTAGATCGCTTGATCGGCGCAGTCTTCCAGGTAGGTTTGGAATGACCACATGGCCACCGGTTCATCGCAGGCCACCACCCCATAGTCTTTGATTCCGATGTAATCAACATCATCCAGCTCGTCCGCGGCCTCCCGGGCCAGGATGTTGACCAAACCGGCATCGCAACCGGCCAAAATATTGGCCGTCAAGCCCGCTTCTTTAAAAGCATCAGCATACTCCAATTGTTCCACCAGATATTCTTGACCCTCTTTTTTGGTAAAAAACTCATTGGAAGCCATGTCCAGATAATGGATTCCGGATTCAAGCGCCGCTTCAATAATCTGGCGATTAAATGTCATCAGGGTTGCATTGATCACCAGATCATAAGGGCCGGTTTTTAGCATGTTGACCAGATCGGCTTTGGCGGCCGCATTCAGCATGCCGGTCTTGATTTTTTCAGAACCCACATACCGGGCGACCTCATCGGCACGCTCGATATCGATATCGGCCAGCATGATTTCCCCGATATCATCTGCCTTTGACAACACACCGCTGATAACGTTTCCCTGGGCCCCCGCCCCGATGATAATAACCTTTTTCATGCTAACTCCTTTATTAAAATTTTGACCGATTTTATGCCTAATGTTTGCGTAAGTCAATAAGTAATTTATTGATAACGCAAAAATACTAATAAATATTGACGATATTAATTAAATATATTATAGATATAGATAATTATAAGCTATTAATTAAAATATGAGGAGTGGTTGAATGCGAGAACGTCTCGACAGAACCGATTTGAAGATCATCGGCTTGCTTCAAAAAGACGGTCGTATGCCAAGCTCGGAAATTGCAAATAAAACAGGTGTATCAGAAGCCACGGTTCGCTACCGCTTGAAAAAATTGATCGATGGCGAATTCATCCAGATCGTCGCGGCGGGTAATCCCATCAAATTGGGCTTCGGTATTGCGGCCAATATCGGTCTTTTTATCGACAACCAGCAGGTTGACGACATCATTGCGGCTCTGAAAGAATTGCAGCGCTTGTCCTATATTGCCCAGATGACCAGCGATCCGACCATCGAGCTGGAAACATTTGTGGCGTCCATCGATGAGCTTCATCAACTGCTTTCCAAGATTGAGAAGATCAAGGGCATTCAGCGTATTGAAACCACCTTCATCCGCCGGATCATCAGGGAGCGTTACGACTGGGGTACGCCAGCCCATATTGCCGTATTCGAAGAAAATGTAAACAGGACACATTCTAGCAAGGGGGAATAAACCATGGCCAACGCAAAAATGACCTTTCTAAATCAAACGGAAATTGATTTGATTCACACCCAGAGCTTGAAGGCCCTGCGGGAGATCGGTATTAAAGTGCACAGTTCAACTGTACTGAAAATGCTGGATAAAAACGGCGCGTATGTCGATGATGCCACCCAGGTGGCAAAAATTCCCCAAAGCATGGTAACCGAAGCACTTGCATTGGCACCTAAGGCCTTTGACTTGTGTGCCCGTGATCCGGAACATGACCTGCCACTTCCAGCGCATCCCTATCCATACGCTACCACCAGCGGACTGGCCGTGTTTGTTACCGATTTTCAAACCGGGGCGTATCGTCGATCGACCCGCCAGGACATTGCAGCATTTGCAAAACTGTGTGATGGCTTGTCGCCCGATTTCCTTTGGACAGCCATGACCGCCTCGGATGTACCCGAAAAAGCCCACGGACCTCACGAAATATGGGAAACCCTGAAAAATACACGCAAACATGTCCAGGGTGTAACCGTTCAAAGTGCCGATGATGCGAACGTCCAGATTGAGTTGGCCGCACTTGTCGCCGGTGGGCGAGAAGCGCTTAAAAAACGGCCCTTGATTTCTGTGATCAGCTGCCCCATTGCGCCATTATCTTTTGAAACAGGTGCCATAGAAGCGCAGGTCGAGTTTGCCAAAGCCGGCATCCCCATATGCGCCATGTCCATGTCCCTGGGGGGCTTGTCCGCACCGGTGACCGTGGCCGGGATGATGATGAATGCCAACGCCGAAAACCTGGCCAGCCTGGTGATCACCCAAACCGCAGCACCTGGCGCACCCCACATCTATACCTCCGAATCCGCTCCCATGGACATGTTGTCCGGCAGTATCAATTATGGTGCCCCCGAAAAGGCGCTCATCAGTTTCGGACTTGGCCAGATGGCCAGGTATTATGGTCTGCCTTGTCTTGTGGCCGACACAGGCTTTGGAGACGACATCAAAGGCGGTTTAGAAGAGGTTCATTTCCTGGCCAATCAATTTATCGGCCCGACAGCCTATACGGATATCGTCACCGGTATGGGGTGCGTCGACGACGCCAAAGGCATTTCTTTCGAGCAACTGGTCATCGATTCCTACATGTGGGATTTCTTTCGGGATTTCATGCAAGAAATCGAAATTTCCGAAGACAAGATGGGTTTTGAGACGATAAGAAACATCGGCCACGGGGGTGATTTTCTGTCCAGTGATCACACACTCAAATATCTAAGAAGCGATTTAACCCAATGGGATTCCGCTAAGCTGGATCTTCTGGCCCTGGAAAAAACGGCGATGTCCCAGGAAGCCAATCGAATCGCAAGACAAGTTCTAGACCATCACCAGGTGCCTAGCCTGGATGAAACTGTACTTGTGGAGGGTGATAGGATAATCAAGGCCTATGAAATAAAGCTTTCCGGCAAATAGAGATGTTTGCTATTACCAAGGCACCCAATGAGGAGAAGCGATCATGCAGAAAAACATTTTAACCCGAATGGGTGATGGCGAACGGTTGAAGATGTCAGCACCGGAAATAAAAGCGGAGCTGCAAGACGGGTCTCAAACCGCGGCCTCAATGGCCCGCATCCCCACGTTGACCGATGAGGAAATCGATCAACTGTGCGCTATCATATCTGAACCGGGACGGATTGTCAGTGTACCGCATGGGTATGAATTGATCGTTACAGACGATGGCATTGCCGAGTGTTTCGGGGGTTCGGAAGCCGACGGGGGCAGTGGTGTCTTCATCAGTCGGCAGAGTTCAGTCTTGTCATATGAAAGGGGTCTGGCTGCCGATACGGCTTCTTTGGGTCACAGTGATTACAGCTTCAAACCGGTAAAAGCCATTCTCGATGTCGAGCAACAGTCTTATCAGTCGATGTCAATGCTGACCACGGTGCCACTCTTCTATGGTTCTCAGCCCAACATGGGTCTTTACTTCCAGCCCGACGGACCCTTCCCGAACCCGGCGGATCTGTTGCCCATCGGTAAGATCAGAGAAGCCCAGGAGGCACAGGAGCGCGCCGCCGAGCAATTGTGTGCGGATATGGTCTACATCGGAAAAGGGTTCGATGACATGGGCTGTGAAGGTTTCAATTTCGACACAGCCGGGTCCACCGGAGACGCTGAGTTCTATGCCACACTCAAGGCTGCCCGGCAACTCAAGCACCAGGCACCCAACATGTCCATCATCATCGGGATGGCCAGCGAGTTTGTTCTGGGTATGCACGGGGAGATTGCGTTTGACGACCAGCAACTTGCAGGATTGTTTCCCCACGAGCAGGTCAAACTTGCCGAATCGGTGGGGGCCGACATTTTCGGTCCAGCCATCAATGTGGTTACGTCGAGATCCTTTCCATGGAACCTGGCCAAAGCGGTAACCATGGTAAAGGAGACGGTTTCGACAGCGAAAATTCCGGTTCACCCCAATGTCGGCATGGGTGTCTGTGGCATTCCTATGCTGTTGGAAGTGCCGATTGACTGCGTCAGCCGGGCATCCAAAGCATTGACGCTGATTGGAAAAGCAGACGGCTTGTAGGTAGGCACCGGAGACCCCTTTGGCATGCCGGTGACACACATTGTAACTGCGGGCATGGGCGGAATGCGGACAGCCGGAGACCTGGTTGCCTGGATGCAGATGTCACGCAGAATGAAGCTGGCGGATGCCAAGCATTATGTGGCTGAGAAGTTGAAGGTGGATGTGATGGACCTGGTGGATGAAGATGTCATGTACCCCCTGCGCAAGGACCTTGGCATCGGTGTGGTCACACCCCAAGCCGGCGGTCCCGAGGGCATGCTGGCAAAGTGCCGGGTGGCGAAACTGCTGGGCATTGAGATCAATTCCGTTAACCGGTTTCGATTACAAATGTAATCAAAAATGAAGCGCAATGAAAATTTGGTTTTATAACGGGAGCAGACCTGATGCGCACACACATCAAGCTACTTTCAAAACAAGCGTTGGAGGGTATCCATGAAAGAACCTTGAATATCCTGGCGAAAACCGGTCTGCGTGTCGACACTCAAAAAGGCCGCAGCATTCTCATCGAGGCCGGGGCCATCCCCAAAAAAGGGTCCAACATCATCACCTTTCCCCAGCCCCTGGTCGAGAAGGCCATCCAATCCGCCCCACGACAGTTCAGGCTCGGGGGGCGACGGGAAGGGTGGTCCTTTCAGGTTAACGCCGGAGACAACACACTCTGTTTGAACGGAGAAGGCACCGCGGTTATCGACCAGGACAGCAATGATGTCCGACCGGCGCTTTTGAACGACTGGCTTCAAGTGACCCGTATGGCGGATTACGCCGATGAAATCGGTATATACTGGTGTATGGTAACCGCCGCCGATGCAGGTAAACACATGGCTGACTATGTTGATACGGTTTCGGCCACCTTCAGAAATTTTTCCAAGCACGTTCAGGATCCGTTCATCTCTCCCGGGCAGGCGCCCTGGTTTCTGGAAATTTTGCAAACCATCTTCGGTGACCGTGCAAGCATAGTGAAAACCCATCCCTACTCCACGCTGCTCTGTCCCCAATCACCACTGATCATTCCGGGGGAAGACACGGACGCCTACCTGGCTTTGAAAGGATGGGACATTCCGGTCGCCGTGATGCCCATGGCCCTGATGGGGGCCACCGCGCCGGCAAGCATGCTGGGAACCTTGATTCAATGCAACTGCGAGGTGCTGGCAACCCTGTGCCTAATCCAGGCCAACGAACCCGGCACGCCTTTCCTCTACGCGCCTGCGCTTACGCTGATGGATCCCAGAACCGGGCGCTATTTCAGCGGCGGAGCGGAAAACGCCGTCATGAACGCCGCGGCCATCGAACTGGCCAGGTTTTACGGTTTCCCGGTCATGGGTTCTGGATTCGGAACCGATGTCTTTAAACCATCAAACCAGGGCGGTTATGAACGGGCGCTGAATGCGCTGCTGCCCTTGTTGGCCTGGCCGGACATCCTTGTGGGTCCCGGACTCTTGGGAGGCGATATGATTCTGAGCTTGGAACAATTCCTTACGGATCTCGAAATCTACCGAATGATCAAACAGATCCACAGGGGGCTCAGCACCGCTGAAGATAAATGGCTGGATTCCGTTATTGAGCAGGTGGGACCCGGCGGCAACTACCTCATGGAAGACAGCACCATCAAAGCGGTCCGGGGCCTGAGTGGTACCTACCGCAATTGGGCGTCCTTGACAGCTATGAAAGTTGGCTGGCAAACGGCTGCCAATCGCTGGGCGATGAAATCCGGGAAGCGTTGTCCCGAATCCAGTCTTGTCACCACCCGGTACCCCTGTCCGAGGATGTCGAAAAGGAGCTGCTCCGTATTCGATCCAAAGCGCAGGGTGCCGAGCCTTAAAAATGGGTCATTCTTTTGAGGTACAATGTCATGCGTACCCCGTAACACGCCAAAATAGCGTCTAACCTGTTGTAAACAAATTAAATATTGACAAAATTAAATTTAGTTGTTTTTTTTAAGAATTCTGAGATAGACTAAAGTCTACGGTATTTTTTCAAGACAAACAGACCAAAGGGGTAATTTTAGGAGTAAAAACCGGAACATGAAATAAAGGAGGGGGATATGAAAAAGCTGATGGGAAGCACCGACTCACAAGAAGATCATTTATTAAAGGCGCAACGGTGCTGGGCGTAGGCATGACATTCGCACCAGGTATCGTTTGGGGTGCCGAAGAGAAGCGTTTGAACGTTTACAACTGGGACACCTATATCGGTGAAAACACCATTGCCAACTTCAGCAAGGAAACAGGCATCAAGGTTCAATATGATCTCTTTGCCAACAACGAGGAGATGTTCGCCAAGCTCAAGGAAGGCAATCCCGGCTTTGATCTGATTTTCCCCAGTGATTACATGGTCGAAACGATGATTGCTTTGAACATGCTGGTACCACTGGATCACAGCAAGATACCCAATATCAAGAACATAGACCCGGATCCCAATTTTTCCGATCCAGCCTACAGCCCGGGCATGAAATACGCCATACCCTATATGTGGGGTACCATTGGCATCGGCTACCGCAAATCAAAAGTTAAAACACCTCCCACAAGCTGGAAAACGGTTTTGGAAAGTGATGAATTCAAGGGCAGAATCGCTCTCTTGGCCGATCAGCGTTCATGTCTCGGTATTGCCATGAAATATTTGGGTTACAAACTGAATTCAACCAATCCCAAGGAGATCGCCGCTGCCCGTGATCTTTTGATAAGGCAGAAACCCAATGTCAAATCCTTTGCCGAGGACAACGGCCAGGATCTTCTGCTGTCTGGCGAGTGTGATGTGGTAATGGAATGGAACGGAGATATTGTGCAGGTGATGGAAGAGGACGACGACATCGGCTACGTGGTTCCCAAAGAGGGCGGCGTCGTCTGGATGGATAACATGTCCATTCCGGTCGGTGGGCCTCATCCAGAAAATGCGCATGCCTTTATCAACTATATTCTAGACGCCAAGGTCGGCGCCGACATTGCAAATTTCATTCGTTTCGCCAGTCCCAATGCCGCCGCCCGAAAGTATATTCTGCCCAAGGACTTAAATAATCCGGCGATCTATCCGCCAGCTGAGGCCATTGCAAAGTCTGAGGTGATCATCGATGTGGGCGACAAGGCCAGATTGTTTGATGAGGCCTGGGTTGCGATTCAGGCAGCTTAACCCGTTTATGTTGATATGAAAAAGTGGAAAATTGGCGTGACAATAAACTCGTAGCGGCCGTCCTTCTGATCCCGGCATCTGCGTGGATTCTGATCTTTTTTACCCTGCCGTTGGTTATCGTGTGGGTGTACAGCTTTGGTGAGCGTGGGCCACAGGGGCAGACCCTGCTGGCCCTCACGTTTGATAATTACGCTCGGGCGCTTGAGCTGATACATCTGGGCATCCTGTGGAAGTCGGTCTGGACAGCAGCGGTGTCGACATTGCTTTGTTTCATAATGGGATTTCCGATGGCCCTTGGGATTGCTTTCGCCCCTTCACGTTATAAAAATTTGTTCCTAATGCTGGTCATATTACCGTTCTGGACCAACCTGCTTATTCGCACATATGCTTGGATAGCAGTCCTCAGGACACGGGGATTTTTAAATTTCGGATTGGAGTGGATTCACGCGAAGTTGGATGCCGTGTTCAGCTTCTTCTGGCTGCCGGACATAATGGGGACCTTTCAGCCACTGGCGCTGTTGTACAATCACTCGGCGGTCATCATCGGTCTGGTGTACGTGGCCCTGCCATTTATAGTCCTGCCCATTTATGCAACGCTGGAAAAACTGGATCGATCCCTTATGGAAGCCAGCCTGGATCTGGGGGCCGGCCAATGGAAAACCATGGCCTTCATAACCGTTCCACTCGCATTTCCGGGTATTTTGTCGGGTCTGATGCTGGTGTTTATTCTGTCACTCGGGACCTACCTGACACCCGTATTATTAGGTGGTACCAACAGCATGATGATCGGCAATCTCATCGCGCAGGAATTCGGACCCGCCAGAGACTGGCCTTTTGGATCGGCGCTATCGTTTCTGCTCCTTTACATTACATTTATCATACTCTGGATAAGGGCTGTCGTGGCATCACGATCACAAGGAGTCAGCTACTAAAATGTCGGAAATGTCACCTCACAAGCAAAACCGAAGCCATAATCCCAAAGCGCTTCTGAAAAGAGCACGTCCCACGCCGCTGGAGTACACTCGCAAAAAATGGTTTCAGGTGGTGATGCTGCTGAATTTCATTTTTTTGTATTTCCCGATCGTCTCCCTGATCGCTTTCAGCTTCAACAACAGCCGTCGAAATATTACCTGGAGGGGCTTCACCTTCAAGTACTACGTCAAAGCGTTTCACAACGAATCCCTTTTCGATGCATTTGTCAACAGCCTCATCGTGGCAGGCATTTCAACCGCAGTCTCCACCATACTGGGTGCCATGCTGGGTCTGGCGCTCTACCGGTTTCGATTTCCGGCCAAGAATGCTTTTGACGGCTGGATTCATCTGCCGATCATTATTCCTGAAATCTGCATGGGTGTGGCCATGCTGGCATTTTTTTCCCGACTGAACATTCCTTTAGGGCTTTTCACCATCACGGTGAGTCACATTGCTTTCAGTCTTCCATTTGTGGCCGTGGTTGTGCGGGCGCGTATGGTGGGTTTTGACCATGCTCTGGAAGAGGCGGCCCGGGATCTGGGGGCAAACCAATGGGAAACCTTCAAGGATGTCACCTTGCCGTATATGATTCCCGGTATCGTTGCCGGAGCGCTCCTGGCGCTCACCCTTTCCCTCGACGACTTCGTGATCACCTTTTTTACATCCGGTCCGGGGTCGACGACCTTACCCATTAAAATATTTTCCATGGTGCGTTTCAGTGTCACGCCGGAAGTCAATGCCGCATCCACGGTCCTAATCGCCATAACCCTCGCACTGACGGTTGTGACGATGATTATCCAGAGCCGTGGTGGGAAAAACAAAGGGTTGCCCCTATGAATGATCGACAACCGATAATCCGCATACAGGACGTCACAAAGATATTCAACCGGACGGTGACTGCCGTCGATCGTGTCAGCCTCGATATCACCGAGGGAGAGTTTTTTGCGTTGCTGGGTCCTTCTGGATGCGGAAAAACCACCCTGCTGCGGATGATTGCCGGTTTTGAGAATCCCACGATCGGCCGGATCGTGGTGGACGGACAGGATATGGAAGGAGTCGACCCGAATCATCGGCCGGTCAATATGGTGTTTCAATCCTATGCTGTTTTTCCTCACATGAACGTGACGAAAAACGTGGCCTATGGATTAAAAGTCACCGGTGTCTCTGCCGACGAAATCAAAAAACGAGTTCCGGAAGCGCTGGAACTTGTCAAGCTGGGCGGGTTCGAACACCGCATGCCGCATCAACTGTCAGGCGGCCAGCAGCAGCGGGTCTCTCTGGCCAGGGCTTTGGTGAAAAAACCCAAAGTGCTGCTGCTGGACGAGCCCTTGTCAGCTCTGGACGCCAAATTGCGGGAAGCCATGCAGATAGAACTCGTGAATCTACAGAAAACGGTAGGCATTACATTTATCATCGTAACCCACTCTCAATCGGAAGCGCTTTCGGTGGCCGACCGCATTGCGGTGATGAAAGACGGGCAGGTTAGACAGATTGCAGATCCGCTGACACTTTACGAGAACCCGAACAGCCAATTCTGCGCTGATTTTATTGGTAAGATCAATCAGTTGAAAGCCGATATTATCGGTGTCGAAAACAAAAAACTGGTGTTTGACATCGAGGGCATCGGTAAGACCTTGATACCGTACGATGGTCATGCTGCAGGCGAGGTCACGCTGGCCATTCGGCCTGAAAAACTGGAATTGAGCACCCAGGAACCGGACGATGGTCGGGTCAAATTTCTGAGCCGCGTGGACAATGTGGTTTACTACGGCAGCACCAGTCAAGTGTTTCTGATAAATGCCGCAGGCAACCAGTTGATGGCTGAAATCAGAAACCGGGAGAGCGGCACGGCCACCTCGATACTGATTGGCAGCCAAATCTGGGTTTCCTGGCAGGCAGCCGATACCCTTGTTCTTACATCCTAAATAATCCCTGCCGAAGAAAGCCTTCGACGCGTGCAAGATCCAGGTATTTACTGTCCTTCCTCTTTTACCAATGGTGCAACGATCTCCCGAAAGATGTCCGTATGACGGTCAATATCTGCTTTGCTTACCGTTGGCGCAATTAGGGCCATGTTATGGAAGGGTGTCATTAATATGCCCCTGTTCAGCGTAGCCAGATGCATGTAGCGATCCAGGAGCTCATCGACTGCCGCCGCCGCCTCACCGCCGTTGCGAGGTGGTTGCGTACAGAACCAGTATTCCGTCCGGCAGCCCAGCTGTTGAACCGACCAGGGCAGGTTAAAATCACTCAGCGCCTGCTGGACACCTTTCCTGAAACGGGAAGCCATGTTGATGGTATGCCGGTAGACATCTTCGGTCAGGACTTTCTCAAGTGTCACCTTCATGGCAGCCAGCGAGAGCGCATTGCCGGCCAGGGTCCCACCGATGCCACCCACATCGCTGGTATCCGGATCAAGTTTTTCGGTACACATATCCGCAACGGCCTGGTTAAACCCGTATACTGCACCCGGGATGCCGCTGCCCACGGGTTTGCCGAATGTGATCATATCCGGCTCAAGACCGTAAGCCCGGGTGTAACCGCCGGTACCGGTACAGATCGTGTGGGTTTCATCGATTATCAATAATGTTTGGTATGTTTTTGTCAGAGACCGCATGGCATCATGGAATCCAGGCGCCGGGTGGACAATGCCGATATTGGTCATTACCGGCTCCGCCAGCACGCAGGCCACATCGCGGTGTGATAAAGCGATTTCGAGTGCCTCGATATCATTGAACTCGACAACCCTTGTGGTTAGGTTGGGATCTACAGGCGCTCCTATGCTGCCGGGGCGTAGGCCCGGCTGGCCGTCATTGATGGTAATGAAGCTTTCATCGACGGTTCCATGATAGCACCAATTGAACACCAGAATTTTTTTCCTGCCGGTCATCTGGCGGGCAAGGCGTATGGCAAACCGGTTGGCATCCGTGGCCGTCAGTGCTACCTGCCAATAAGGGAGCCCAAATCTTCGTCTCAATTCCTCCCCTACGACAATGGCATCTTCGGTGGGCAGCATGAAGGTCGTACCATTTTTTACACGCTCACAAATCGCCTCCACTGCCACCGGGGGCGCATGCCCCGTCATGGCGCCGGTATCTCCCAGACAGAAATCCAGATAGTCCTTTCCATCCACACAGTTAAAAAAAGCGCCACTGGCTTTTTCTACAAAAATCGGGAATGGACTGGCCCAACGCACCATCCAGTTCATGGGCACCCCGTTGTAGAGACTTTTTTTAGCCTTTTGGTAAAGCGATTTGGATATTGGGTGCGCCGCCTCAAAACGTGCTTCCTCGTTGCTCAGTAGTTCTTTAATTTTTTTTCTGTTCATCATGTTGGAGACGTCTCCTTATCGGGTGTTCCTAATTCACATGCTTTATTACAATTATAATTCTCGAAACGATTCATGAAATACTCAGCTTAGCTGTGTTTGAGATCGGTAATCACCCGGCGCGCAGCATTGTAACCAGGTGCACCGGACACGCCACCGCCTGGGTGGGCGCCGGAACCACACAGATAAAGACCTGGCACCGGGGTTCGATACTGGGCGGCTTTTGGGTGCGGGCGCAGGGAAAAGATCTGATCCAGATCGTGGCGGCCGTGGAAAATATCTGCTTGGGTAAGCCCGTAGATTGTTTCCAAATCCATGGGACTCAGCACGTGACGACCAACGATTAGTTTCGGCAGGTTAGGCATGACGCGGGTCATGTATGCAATAACGTGATCGGCAGCATCGTTTTTGATGTCACCCCAACTTGAGTGATCGGCCAGTTGAAAAGGATAGTATTTGGCCAGCACGCTCATGACATGTTGGCCCGGCGGAGCCAGGCTGTCATCGAGCGTGGAAGGTATGGTTATCTCCAAGCGTGGTTCGTCCGGCAATTGACCTGTGGCTGCAGAAAAGTAGTTGGCTTCCATACCGTCGATATCGGGAAAGATCATCATGTCCGAGCGGTGCCAGTCTCCCTCCCCAGCGGGCTGAAAGAACTTGATTTCCGGAAGGCCATTGAGCGCCAGGTTGAGACGCAACGAGCCGTGTCCCATTCGGATCTGACGTATATCAGCAATAAATTCAGGGTCGAGATGCTCTGAATCGATAAGCTTTAAAAAGGTGCGCTTGGGATCTGTGTTTGCCAATACACAACGGCTTTTGAATACGTCACCGTTTTCAAGCTGTACACCGACGCTGCGTCCCTTTTCGACCAATATTTTTTTCACGGCGGCGTCTTCCAGAATCTCGACGCCCTTGGACCTGGCAAAATCGGCCATGGCCTGGGTCAATGCTCCCATGCCGCCTTTGACAAGTCGCCAGGCACCCTTTTGCCCTTCGATTTCACCGATGGCGGAATGGAAAAAAGGAATAGCTGATCCGGGTTGGTGCAGGCTAGAAAAATTTCCTGAAAAACAGGCCGACGCGTACATGGCTTTGACCATGTTGCTGTCAAACCAGCGTTCGATAAAATCATGGGCACTGCCGGTCAGCATTTTAAATAGACGGTAGCGCATATCGGGTGTGAGCCTGCGAACATCCAAGCCCATTTGAAAAAATCCCAACAAATCTTGAAACCCCGCATCCAGTTTGGGGGGCTCTTTTAACATCTGCTTGCGTACCACCTCACCGATGGTTTGCACCATAGCATCGAAACGACGCATAACATCGTAATCGAGGCTGGAAAAACGGCCGACCTCTTGGCGGTCATGTCTTTCATCGCCGTTTAGAAACAGGTAGTTATCATCACAGATGGCCAGACTCCCGGACATACGGATCATCTCGAATCCATGTTCGGAAAGCTCAAGATCGCGGATAATTTCCGGTCTCAGAAGGCTGACAACATAGGAAACCGAGGATATCCGGTAGCCCGGGCAGATCTCTTCGGTCACGACAGCTCCGCCCAAAATGGGCCGGCGTTCCAGTACAAGCGTTTTCAAACCGGCTTTGCCCAGATAACCTGCGGCGGTCAACCCATTGTGTCCGCCACCGACGATGATGGCATCAAAACATTTGTTCATTTTGGCCTTTCCTCATCAATCCCACCCGGTCCCAAAATCCCAGGTGTCTTTAACAATTTCGACAATCAGGGAGGTCTGAGATGAATTCACGCCATCTATCCGATAAATGTTTTCGAAGATCAGAGATTTGAATTCTTCCAGGGAACGGGCGATAAACTCCACATCGATGTCCATTCCACCGGTTGTCAGGGCGACATAATTCAACTGATCAATCGCTTTCAGCTTCCCCAATATGGTGTCTTTCTTCTTGAGATCGATATTTAGTTTTAGATTGCCGGTAATTTCAAAACCCAACTTGATCGGATTGCTCACGGCGACCACATTGATGATATCGCCCTTAATCAAGCGTTTCAGCCGGGTTCTGGCCGTGGTTTCTGAAATTTCCAGCGCTTTTGCCAAGGCCACGATCGGCATTCTTCCGTCTTTTTGCAGGAGTCGAATCATCCCTCGATCGATATGATCCAGAGGTCCGGTCTTGGCAAGCTTCATTTTTTTCATTTTCAATTCTTTTCGGGGTCAAAATGGGACAAAAAAGCGGATTACGCTTTTTTTTTTAAATAAAGTATTGTAATCCGCCGAATATGTCAATAAAAATATTGACATAAAAAGGTCGATTGGGTACGTTTAGCGGCAACGATCGATACCATCATCGCCAGGTTCGATGCAACGCTGGCGAAAATTTTTTAAAGTGTTCTGAGTTAACGAGAAAGGAGAACGTATGAAAAAAATTCTTGTGGTGGGCGTTGGTGCCCAGGGGAGTACCATAGCCAAACGAATGGACGAACATCCTGAGGTATCGGAAATCATCTGTGCGGATTACGATAAAAAGGCCGCCGAAGAACTGAAAAGCACACTGAGCAAGGCCACGGCGCTCCAACTCGATGCAAGCGATGAGAACCGTTTGATCCAGGTTGCCCAAGGATGTGACCTGATCGTCAATGGCTTACCATTGGTGTTCAATCTGATCATCATGAAAGCAGCGCTGGCCGTGAATGCCGCTTATTTTGACATGGCCGGCCCCATGGAAGCCATCGGTTTTGTAGAAAGCTACCAACTGCTTTTTTCCGAATGGCATGAAAAATTCAGGGCAAAAGGGCTTAGCGCACTTGTCGGATGCGGATCGTCCCCAGGACTTGCCAATGTCATTACCCGGGAATCGGTCGACAAGCTGGACACCTGTGATACCATCAGCATCTGCGTATACGAGGGGCTGAAAACGGAACGCTTTACGCCATTCTGGTGGTCGCCGGAAGTGGCCTTCGGCGACATGGCCTACAAAACGTTTCGATACGAGAACGGAATGCACTTGGTGGACAAGCCTTTCAGCAGGCCCGTGATGATGAAACTCAAAGGCATCGACCATGAAGTGCGACTGGTGGACCATGAGCATGACGAGCCCGTCAGCATGGGTTTATTGGCCGACAAGGTGCTCAAAGGCGTCAAGAACGTTGAATTCAAATACGGCGGATCCGGCGTCGAGCTTTCTGAATTGCTGTATCAGATGGGATTGCTCTCCAGTGAACCGCGAACCGTCAAAGATGCTACGATCATACCCATGGATCTGGTACTTGACTTGTGCCCGCCCGCTCCCAAGTATCCTGATGAAATCAAAGCCATCATCGATCAAGGCGTGCTCACGGAAGAGGCCGCCTTTCTCGTCCGGGTTAAAGGTACTAAGCGAGGAAAGCGCATGAGAATCGATTCTTATGTCAATGCACCGGGGCTGGTGGAAAGTTTTACATTGTCACACCTGAGCCACGAAGCCTATCTGACGGGTCAGTGCGCTGCTGTCTTTGTAAAAATGTTGGTGGAGAATGTTTTTGCCGAACCGGGCTTGTTCGTTCCGGAGCAGCTCGATGTGGATGCGCGCGCTTATTGTTTCAAGGAGCTCGCCAAGCTGAGCATCACTGTGGACGAAATTGTTGAAGAACCGATGCGCTAAAAAGATTTTTTCGTTTTGACATCTTAAATCCAAGCATGCATTGATTATTGAGGGCAACAACAAGCGGTTCGGCAATGTGGAAGCCCTGCCGAGCGGCAGAACCCACGGGGAATGCGCTCGCTGTTGCGGTTCAATTTCTCCATATCAAGAGGCATTCCCGACAATGAACAGGACCTAAGCAAAAGCGCTGTCCTGCTTCTTGATCCATCCATTGGGTTCTGATCTTTAAATTGGGAGACCGTTCATTTTCAGAGGGCAGAATAGAGACAAGGTCTTTCATACCGTGCAAGAAAACTCTTTTATAGGAATCGAAACAATAGACCCAATCGTCCGCGATCTTGATGAGCATGAGATAGTGCTGTTCCCGCTTGCTCAAAATAATATTGCATAGCGCAATGCCGCCATCCTCGAGGCAGGTATGGATGCGGCTTCCTTTTTGCAGATGCACCTCGCCTTCCTCAATAAATTCCGTTGCCACGGAAAATTTTTTCATCTTGTAGGAGTTCAGCCAGTTGCCAAGTAATTTAACGGCATATCTGCTGGTACCACAGATACCGAATCTTGCATTTTTTCCTACCGTATCGAGGCTGTAAAGATATATATGGCGAATAACCATGGGAGGGATTTCATGTCGCTCAAAAAGATAGTTTATGGCATTGATAAACGCTGTGGGGACACAATCGTATTCAGAAACTTGATAACGTAAGGGAATAAACATAGTGGTCTTCGTTTTCCTCCTGATTTTTCTTCTTGCCCAGGATATTTTAATTGGGCGTAAGTGTAAAATGCCGCACACATATCAAGCGCTCAGTGCCGGTCTTTAAAATCTTCTTTGCGAAGTCCTAACTGCTTCATCTTGTTAAATAGTCCCCTGGGATGAACGCCGGCAATTCGGGCGGCTTGATTCACGCGTCCATGGGTCTTTTTGAGCACTTGCTGAAGATAGAGCTTCTCGACCTGATTCATGATGTCTTTCTGCACCTCCGGCAGGGTCTTGTCCGTCCATGCGTCGCTTTCGAAATGGATTCCGGGCGCTTTGCCATCGGAAGCGGAAACATCATCGTGAAAAACATGCGGCAACTCCACGATGCTGATGGCGTCGGTTTTGCACAGCAGGATGGCGCGTTCGATGACGTTCATCAGTTCACGGACATTGCCAGGCCAATCATAGCCGCAGAGGGACCGAAGGGCCTGGTCGGAAATTCCGTTGATCTCCCGTCCGATTTTATAGCGGTAGTAAGCGATAAAACGTCTAACCAATGTTGGAATGTCTTCCCTGCGATTTCGCAACGGGGGGATGGTCTGCATCAAAACACTGAGACGGTAATAAAGATCCTGTCTAAAATTACCGCGAGCGATTTCAGCTTCTATCTTCTTGTTGGTTGCTGCAATGACGCGCACATCCAGTTCCAGTGTATTTTCGCCGCCCACCGGCTTTATCTCATAATTTTGCAGGACACGCAGCAACTTGGCCTGCAGGTGTAACGGCATATCGCCGATTTCATCCAAAAAAATCGTTCCGCCGTGGGCCAGTTCAAATGCCCCGCGGCGATAGCGGATGGCCCCTGTAAACGCGCCCTGTTCATGTCCGAAGAGCTCGCTCTCAAGCAATTGTTCCGGCACGCCCGCCAGGTTGATCGAAATGAACGGTCCGGCAGAACGCGGGCTTTCGGCGTGGATGGCTTTGGCCAGATGTTCTTTTCCGACCCCGGTTTCCCCCAATAGCAGAATTGGAGAGTCGCTCGGAATTATCTGACGAACTTCTTCCATAAAGAGTTGCATGACATGGCTTTCGGAGACAAAGTCGGCAATTTTAGGTTCGGCCAGCCCCCTTCTTTCAAAGCGTTTCATACGGATGAATTGGCGACGTGATTCCAGTGTCGTTTCCAGAACTTCCAGCATGCTTTTGGGGGAAATGCCTGCGAAAAGAACCACATCGGCACCGGCGGCTGCCAGCTGGGCATGTTCTTCGGCTGAATCACTTCCATGGATAATGACGCTGGTGGGGTTTTCGGGCAATTCATTCAACATGGCAATGCCGTTATCGGTTGGGCGGGGAATGAGTGCCTCGCTGATGACGATGACATCACACCCACTGCGAACCACTTTTTGCCAGGCCGACCGCAGGTGACCGAATGACTCGACCCTGACATCGGAGGCAAAAAGGGCCTCTTCCAGATAGGTTTGCATGCCTTTGCCTTTTACGCTTAGGCCAACCCGAATCAGCATATTGTCTCTCCATTTCGGTATTTTTTTACCGGAATTCTAGCATGCAGTTGGCGTGAATGCGGTTTTGATGTTTTCGATGATGGACTTTGAGTGCAACATAATAAAAAATAGTATAAAATATCGTCTAAAATGATCACTGATCGCAAAAAAGTGTCGTCGCACGGCCCTGTGAACCGAATTGCCATGCGAATCTTCTTTAATTACGGTATTCATTTACCGAAATCAACAAAAATCGGTATTTTCTTGCATTTATCATGATGAAATTTGTGCTGAAACGTGGGGCAATCAATAGTGATTCAATAAAGATATGAGCATCTTATGCCTAAAATAGCTCTTTGGCACGAAACATGCTATCTGGGTATCAAAACGGGTACGCCCGTATCAGATGGCATGCAAACCATGGATGGGTCTGGACAGGAGAGAAAAGATGCTCAATGTTGATGTATACAATGACCTTGAAGACGCGCGGCGGATCTGGCAGCGCCACTGGCCGCAGGAAAGTCTGTTTGATCTGTGGCCCGTGCGTAACTGCTTTCAATCGCAGTTCAATCGTGACCCCTATTTTATGGTAGCCAGGGAAAATCATAAATTTCGTGGAATGCTGGCGTTGAGCTGGATTGATGAGGAACAATGCTTCGGGCATTTTCCCGGAGAGGTGTGGCATGGAAAAACCTGGTTGGAGCAAAATAAAATTCTGGCCAGTGATCCGGAAGTATTCCGTGCGTTGGTCAATCATATTCCGACGACGGCCAAGATCCGTTATCTCACCGCCGATCGCCATCTGGCGGGTGGCTCTTCGGCCGTAATTGACGAGATCGGGTATCTGTTTTACCCACAGCAATATGATTACAACTTTCAAACCTACATGCAGGCTTTTTCGGGAAAGTCACGCAAGAAAATACGCAGTGAACTGAAACGCTTGACCGACGGGGGTGTATCTTACCGGTATGACTGTTTCGATGACGTGGCCCATTTGTTTCGCATGAATCTGGAGAACTTCAAGGAGATGTCCTACTTCGAAGATACCCGTTTTCTCAAGGCCTTCGAGAACCTGATGGCCTGGCTGAACGCCAACAACATGCTACGCGTGACAAGCGTGCTAATCCGCGGCCAACTGGCTGCCGTGGATGTCGGTGCTGTCTGGAACCGGACCTATACGGTTCTTGCCGGGGGCACCCATTCGGATTTTCCCGGTGTTGCCAAACTGATTAATTTCCATCATATTGATTGGGCCTGTCAGCAGCGGTTCAAGGTCGTCGACTTTCTGTGCGGGGAGTTTAACTGGAAAAATAGATTTCACTTGAGCGCCCGCCCCTTGTACAAGATCAGCAATCTGCCGTTTATAGAGGTTGGCTGGCAGGAGGCCGAGGACGATTTGAGGGTTGCTTGTGCCGTCTAACACTAGAGTTT
This sequence comes from uncultured delta proteobacterium, assembly GCA_963701385.1. Lineage (GTDB taxonomy): Bacteria > Desulfobacterota > Desulfobacteria > Desulfobacterales > B30-G6 > B30-G6. The sequence goes on along the minus strand of CAVOZW010000027.1, from coordinate 547,834 downwards.
TGGTCGTCGGTACAACCTCAGACTACATCGACTGGATTCGGAACAGCAGTCCCCAGGGTGCCCTGTTTATAACCGAGCCCGATGTGCGCGCAAAAGCTCGAGAGTCTAGTCCGGCACCCGGCGAAGAAATCCTGTGCAATCTTTCCGATTTCAGGCTGGCCCACCGAATGCTGCGAACGCACCTTCACGCTGAAGGGCTGCAGCTGGTTGGGGTGGCCTGCTTCGATTGTGAATCCATGGAACTGGCCGCTTTTCTGGCCCGGGAATTTGGGTTGTCCTATCCGTCTGTTCAGGCCGTCAAAAACTGCCGTGACAAATACCTCTCAAAAACCCTTTGGCAAATGCAAGGCCTGAATATTCCGCGGGTTAAACAAATACGATCGGCCGGTGAGGCCGTTGATTTTTTCCGCGAACTGGAGGGTGCCTGTGTGTTAAAGCCGCTAAGTGGCAGCGGCAGTGAACTCATCTTTGGCTGTGAAGATGCCCGGACCTGTGAGCAGCGATTTCACGATATCCGGCATGGGCTGACACAGCGACGGGAAAACCGTCTTTACAAATCATTTTTTGGCGATGATCCCGTGATACTGGCCGAAGCTCTGGTGGAGGGTGACGAGTACAGCTGCGACTTTGGGTTTGAAAACGGAAAGGTGAACGTCATCCGGCTGACCCGCAAGATTCTTTCCACTGGCGGACCTTTCGGAACGACGCTTGCATATCTGCTTGCGGCCGAATTGCCGGGCGCGATGGATGAAGGCGTTTTTTTGCAGACCCTTGCCCAAAGTGCTGAAGCGCTGGGGATTGCACGGGCCATCTGCATGTTGGATTTTATCGTTCAAAAGAACCAAATCGTTTTGCTGGAATTGGCGCCGCGACCCGGGGGCGATTGCCTGCCGTTTCTGTTACGGCGCTGCTGGGATCTGGATATCCTCAAGCTGCAATTGGATTTTTCACAGGGACGGCCATTGCACCTCAACAAAAAACCCGATGCTTGCCCCTGTATTGGACTACGGCTGCATGCCAGAGCCGCAGGCACATTGAAAAAAATCGATGCCGGGCAATTGCAACACGACAAGCGTGTGATCGAGGTTCATTTGAAGCACAGGACGGGACAGCGTATCAAGATGCCTCCGAAGGACTATGACTCCTGGATTCTGGGTCATGTCATCTTTAACCCTGACGCTAACAGCGAGCCGCAGGCGCAATGCCGGGAACTGCTCGAAAAACTGGTCGTGGAGGTTGAATAGCATTTAATGACAGCCAAAGCAACTGAGTTGCAGCATGCGCTTCGGTCGGCACTTTCCCAGGACAGCCCTCTGCTGCCGAAAGAGGAACTGTCTGCCTTTGTCACGCATTACTTTAACCAACGGGATCGCTATCTAAAGATTTTATCCGAGCACCCGGCACCGCTATATCTTCAGGAATCGTCGATTCTCAGGGCCAGGGCTGCGCAATTGAGGAAATCCTTTGAGGCGGTTCTGCCGTCGGTGGATTTTTTTTATGCCGTTAAAAGCAACAACCACCCCGACATCGCCCGGACCCTGCTGGCGGCCGGATTTGGCCTGGACGTTTCCAGCGGGCTAGAACTGGAGATGGCCTTGAAACTCGAAGCCCGGGACATTGTGTTCAGCGGGCCAGGAAAAACGACCAAGGAGCTGCAGGTTGCGGTTTCCCACGCCGAGCGGGTTGTGATCCTCATGGACAGCTTTGGTGAATTGAAGCGACTGGAGAATATTGCCGCGCAGATGAACATAAGGGTCCGCTGCGGGGTTCGCTTGAACACCAACGCATCCGGCCTGTGGCGAAAGTTCGGTATTCCCGTCCAGGACCTGGAGGCATTCTGGGAGCAGACCCTTCGATGTCGCCATGTGAACTTGATCGGGTTGCAGTTTCATTGCAGCTGGAACCGCTCACCGGATAAACAGATCGATTTTATCCGCACCCTCGGGGCAGCCCTAGCAAAGATGCCACCAGCATTTCACACCCAGCTTGAATTTGTCGATATCGGCGGGGGTTACTGGCCGTCCCAAGGTGAATGGCTGCAGCCGGCCGGTACATTGCAGGGCAGGGTCCGCGAAGCCCTGGGGCAAGACATGGATCCCATCGATTCCCATTACCGTTTACCGGCAGCCCCCATTGAAGAATTTGCCGAAAAACTCGGCGCGGCCATCCATCAACATCTATTCGACGTCGTCGAGTGCCGGATTTGTCTGGAGCCGGGTCGCTGGATCTGCAACGACGCCGTGCACTTACTTATCTCGGTGGTCGACAAAAAAGCCTCAGACATGGTGATCACCGATGCCGGAACCAACACGGTTGGCTGGGAGCGATTTGAAACCGACTACTTTCCCATCCTCAATTTGACGCGCCCCTCCCTTGATGAAAAACCGTGTCTTGTTCTAGGTTCCTTGTGCACGCCCCATGACATCTGGGGTTATATGTATTTCGGCGAGAATATTGAAGCGGGCGATATTTTGATGATTCCGACCCAGGGGGCTTACACCTACAGCCTGAAGCAACAGTTTATCAAACCATTGCCGACCGTGCATACGATCAATTAGTCGTCAGCCTTGATAAAAGCGTATATTTGTTTGTCACGTGTCGAAAGAGATTCCCCCTGCTCGTAAAGCTTGTTCAATAAATAGTGATAAAAGTCATGCCGAAGGCTGTCGCGATTGGCAATGACAAACCAGTGGTTTCGGGTCCAGATGAAGGGCGAACGGTTCAGATTGCCTGTTTCGAATATGCCGGCGATCGCTTCGGACTTGTCGGCGATGATGTCTATGGATTCACCGCCGAGTCTGTTCATAATATGTTCAACATCCGGGTGAAAAACCTGAATATCGTAAGCAAAGGGCATGGGCCCCATGGAAATAAAACGGATGACGACTCCCCGTTGAACCGCCCGTTCGATAGTTTTCCGCAGGCGCTTCCATGTGTCGGGGAAAAGACGCAAGTAGAGTTCTTGGGTGGCGGAGTTGATGATATCCTTTGCTTTGGCAATGACTTCGTCCACACCGTTGAGGGTAAACAGGTATTCAAAACTGGACTGCTCAGCCATTGCGTCGAGCTGTTCATCCAGAATTTTTAAATTTGACTCGAATTGGCCCCGAAGACGCTTTTTCAATTCCTCAAAAGGCAATGGCACATACAGCCCCTTCTCGATTTCAAAAACAAGCTTCTTTTTAGCGAGTCCGCGAAGAACATCATATATTCTCGATCGGGCAATACCTGAAAACGTACTTAACTGGGATCCATTCGACGGATGCTTTGCCAGCAGGGCCAGGTAGCATGATGATTCGTATTTTGAAAAAGCAAAATCCTTTAAAATGGCAGCCATGTCCATAGGTCATTCCCTTCAATTGTTGCTATCGCAGTGGCAACATAGATGTAAGCCTCCACATTAATTTGATGATCGCATAACGATACATAAAAACAAGAATCGTGTCAATTTTCTGTGTCCCAAACAGTTCATTAAACTTGACAATTCCTTGTTTAAGGTATATTGTTGCTACCAAGATAGCAACTCATCTGCAGACGCGGAGGGAATGTCATGCTGAACATGCCGACGGCACTTTTGGATACCCCGGTTGGCGGGTTTTCCAATATAACAGACCGGGAAGCCTTTGACCTGGAACACATGTCAGGTGCCAATCATTACAACCGACTCGATGTCGTGGTCAGAACAGCTCGAGGCAGTTGGCTTACGGATGTAAGCGGTAAAAGATATTTAGATTGTTTGGCTGCATATTCTGCTGCCAATCTCGGCCACCACCATCCAAAAGTGGTCAATGCCATCATGAAGGCGCTTGTTGGGAACTACGCTTCCGTCATTTCAAATGTGGTTTATACGGATCCGCTGGCATTGTTTTTGTCCAAAACAGCACAATTTGTTCCTCAGCTAGGGCCTCGTTTCGGACAGAACGGCAACAAGGTCATGCCCAAAAACGGGGGGGTGGAGTCTGTCGAAACCGCTATTAAAATGGCACGTTACTATGGTTGGAAGATAAAGCATATACCCGATGGCAAGCAGGAAATCATCGTCTTCGATAATAATTTTCATGGCCGAATGATTACGGTGATCTCTTTTTCATCACAGCCCAAGTATCGAGCCGGCTTCGGTCCTCTGACACCGGGGTTTGTAACGGTCGAATTTGGCAATCTGGATGCCGTGAAGGCCGCCATCAACCAAAATACCTGTGGCATTTTGGTCGAGCCCATGCAGGGGGAAGGCGGGATGAAAATACCCCCCGCGGGATTTTTGCAAGGGCTTCGAGGCCTTGCCGATGATTACGATTTGTTACTGATGCTGGATGAGATACAGGTTGGCCTGGGCCGTACGGGAAAAAACTTTTGTTTCGAGCACGAAAACATCGTTCCAGATGGTCTCATACTGGGCAAAGCCTTGTCCGGCGGTCTGATTCCCTTGTCTGTGTTCATTACGAATACAACCCTGATGGACATCGCATTTGATAAAGGTTCGGACGGTTCGACATTTGGTGGTTACCCGCTGGCTTGTGTTGCAGGGATATCGGCTTTAGAGGTGCTTCAAGAGGAGGCATTGGCAAAAGCATCGGAAGTCCAAGGGGAAAAGCTAAAACAGCGCATCATGAAAATAGCCGCCCGATCGAAACATATCAAGGAGGTCAGGGGAAAAGGATTGTTCATCGGCATTGAAGTGAAAAATGGGGACGCTATGGTTTTTTGTAGAAAATTGCTCGACCGGGGCGTTGTCGTAAATGACAGTCGTGGGCATACCATTCGAATTTCTCCACCCCTTAATATCAGCGATGATGAGCTAGATTTTTTAATTCAGCGCCTGGAAGATGTTTTTCTCCAGTAGCAGCCTATATCGAACCCTTGCCCTATTCGTGCTTATCGTCGTAGTCAATCGCCTGCCGCTTGAGAATGTCGTAGTAGATCTTGATTTGTCTGACGTATGTCACAGGTTCTAGGCCGCGACAGTATCCATATGTTGCATTTATATAATATTGCCGGTAGCTTAACAAAGGAAATATTTTCTCGAGCGATGACCAGCGCTGTGGATCCATGCGCAGGTCAATGGCGAGTTTCTGTGCATCCCGAAGGTGTCCCTGTCCGACGTTGTAAGCTGCCAGGGCGATGGACAACCTGTCTGATATGTTTTCGATATCAATATAATCAAACAAGTTACGCAGATGCTGAACACCGGCATAAATGTTTTGCTCAGGATCGGTAATGTCGGTGACGCCAAAACTTTTGGCGGTTCTCTTGGTCAACTGCATCAGGCCGTAGGCACCGGCGTGGCTGCGGGCATATCGCCGAAAATGCGATTCCTGGTACATTTGAGCTGCAACCAGACGCCAGTCGAGGTTGAACTCCCTGGATGCCGCCATCAGGATGGGCTGGTATTTCGGTAACCGGGTGGCCAATCTTCGATGGTATCGTTTCAAGTCAACATAGTCGAAGCGTTCCACCTCTGCATAATATCGCTTGCGAAGTTCCTCATACCTGCCGTTTTCAATGATCAGTTCGAAAAACTGATTCATTTTTTCCAGCAGTTTGTGCGCATTCGGGTGAACGGCCCATCCCAGATTCTCTTTTTCAGCAACCGGTCCCGCCATAACTGCCTGAGGGTAATACCGGCGGTTCAACATGGCGATATTGCTGTCGGCAATGGTGATGTCGATCTCTTTTTCAGCCACCTGACGAATAAACTCTTCTGTGGGAACATCCTCATGCAGCACGATGGTCAGATCCGGTATCCGCACGGCAAGGCTTTCAAGGCGTTCCTGATAGGAAGTCCCTCTGCGAACATGGATAATCTGTCCACGGAGGTCTTCGACGGTCCGAATGGCGTGGTTGTCACGGTGGACGATGAGATATTGTTGAATATCCATGTAGCCGTTTGAAAACAAGACTTCTCGGCGCCGTTTCGGTGTAATGGTCATGCTGGCGGCGATAAGATCGCCGCTGCCATCAAGCAGGCTTGGAATCATGCCTTCCCATTTTTCGGCGATGCGTATATTGAGCGCAACCCCCAGATAGTCTGCAAACGCCTTAGCCAGATCATATTCAAAGCCCATCTCCTGGTCGCGATAGAGGTAATAGCAATGGGCATTGTTTCGGGTGATAACGGTCAGCTCACCTTTCTCGATAATTCTCGTCAATACGGATGCGTCTGTTTTGAAGAAAGACAGATCCCATTCGCAGGAAAGTAGCAGCAGGAGAAAACCGATCACGGGCAGAATCAGAAATGGGCGCAAGCGTTTCAAATTTGAATACCGTTCTCCGTATGTTTCTGTGGCAGCCGCGACCATCACGCGACTTAAGCTCAGTATAATAGAACGATTCAAAAAAAACAATATCCAGGAAAAGCCCTATTTTTCTTGAACTTATGACAGTTATTTGATATTTTATAAACTTTTCGGATAGCCCTGTCTGTATCGGTCTGGATGGATGTGAACAAGGGTGCTAGCGTCTCGCATCCGTCGTCCAATATCCGGTGAAAGCCTAACAGAATGCCCCTTGAAATAAATAGGAAAAAGACCCGTCAAATCTGTGTCGGCAACGTTCTCGTCGGCGGTGGGGCACCCATTTCCGTGCAGTCCATGACCAACACCTTTACTGCGGATGTCGAAAGCACGGTTTCACAGATTGTTAGGTTACACAAGGCCGGTTGCGAAATTGTAAGGGTTGCTGTTCCAGACGAGGCATCCGCAGCAGCCATTGCCGTCATCAAGAAACAGGTTGCCATACCGGTCATTGCAGACATCCATTTCAGTTACCGTTTGGCAATGGCGTCGGCCCGATTCGGTGCCGATGCTCTCAGAATCAACCCCGGTAACATCGGGGGTAAAGCAAAGGTTAAGGCGCTGATCGATTGTGCCCGGGATCATGGCATCTCCATAAGGATCGGTGTGAATTCGGGTTCCATCGAAAAGGATCTCTTAAAAAAGTACCAGGCCCCTACTGCCGAGGCCATGGTAGAAAGCGCCCTGCGGCATTTGGATATGATCGGCTCGTTTGGGTTTGACAACATGAAGGTCTCCCTCAAGGCATCGGATGTGGGACGTACCATCGAAGCCTACAGACGCTTTGCCGAAAAAAGTGATTTTCCGGTCCATGTGGGGGTCACTGAAGCCGGGGGCTTGTTTCCGGGACTCGTCAAATCCGCTATCGGCATTGGAACGCTACTGGCCGAAGGCATTGGAGATACCATCCGTGTTTCCCTGACACGCGATCCGGTGGAGGAGGTGCGTGCAGCCTTTGAAATCCTCAAGGCCTTGAATATTCGACAAAGGGGGCCCGATATTATTTCCTGCCCCACATGCGGGAGATGCAATATCGATTTGTTTCATATTGTGGACGAGGTGGAAAAAGCCACCATACATCATGTCGCACCCACCAAAATCGCTATCATGGGTTGTGTGGTCAACGGTCCCGGTGAAGCCAAAGAAGCCGATATCGGAATTGCGGGCGGTGATGGCCGAGGGGTTTTTTTCAAGAAAGGGGAGGTCGTGAAGACGTTTTCCCAGGACAAACTCCTCGATGTTATTCTGGCGGAGATCGCAGCCTACGAGCAGCGTTACTTAGTGTCTTGCCCCAAAATTATCGGAAAAAAACAAAATAAGATGTCTCGGAAAGGTCAACATGGGAAAAAAAATAAAAACAGCCATAACACCCACGCGCGCTGAAGACTACCCTGAATGGTATCAGCAGGTTGTCAAGGCATCGGAGATGGCCGAAAAATCATCTGTTCGCGGCTGTATGGTCATCAAACCCTGGGGATATTCCCTGTGGGAGAATATTGTTCGCGAGATGGACGATATGTTCAAGGCGACAGGGGTTCACAATGCTTATTTCCCCTTGTTTATTCCGATCAGTTTTTTGGAGAAAGAGGCCGAGCATGTGGAGGGTTTTGCCAAAGAATGTGCGGTGGTTACCCATCATCGGTTAAAAAAAGGAACTGACGGCACCTTGGTACCGGCCGGCCGTCTGAGTGAACCATTGGTGGTAAGACCCACCTCTGAAACGATAATCGGCGATTCTTTTTCGCGCTGGATCAGCAGTTATCGTGACCTGCCACTGCTTATCAATCAATGGGCCAATGTGGTCCGGTGGGAGATGCGCACGCGAATTTTTTTAAGAACCAGCGAATTCCTGTGGCAGGAAGGTCACACCGCACATGCCACCCAGAAAGAGGCCCAGGAGCGAACCCGGATGATGCTCGACGTCTATGCCAGATGTGTCGAAGACTATCTGGCAATTCCGGTCCTGAAGGGTCGAAAATCGCCTGCCGAAAGGTTTCCGGGTGCCGTCGATACTTTGTGCATCGAAGCCATGATGCAGGATAGAAAGGCGCTTCAAGCCGGGACCTCTCATTTTCTCGGGCAGAATTTTGCCAGGGCATCCAACATCAAATTCCAGACGGCGGATGAAAAAGAAGCGTATGCCTGGACAACATCCTGGGGGACCTCGACCCGCCTGGTGGGTGGACTTATCATGGCACACGGCGATGATGACGGCATTATTCTTCCCCCCAAAGTCGCTTCGGCGCATGCCGTCATTCTCCCCATTATCAGGAACCCTGACGACCGCTCGAAAGTCATGCCTTTCGTGGAGCAACTGGCATCTGAATTACGGAATCAGACCTACCATCGACGCTCGATAAATATCGAGATTGACGACCGAGATATCGGGGGCGCCAGAGGCTGGGACTGGATCAAGAAAGGGATTCCCATGCGTATCGAGATCGGACCCCGGGACATTGCTGAGGCGTCGGTCTTTGTGGGGCGGCGGGACCGGCACTACAAAGAGAAGCTGTCCATCAACAGAGACACCTTTGTAGCCGAATTTACCCAGATGCTGGACGACATCCAGGCGACGCTTTTTAAGCGAGCGGCCGCTTTTAGAGAGGCAAATACGGAAAACATCGCCCAAAAAGACCTTTTTTATGACTATTTTACACCAAAGAATTTAGAGAAACCTGAAATTCACGGCGGCTTTGCCATATCGCCATGGTGTGGAGACGAGGCCTGTGAGCTAAAAATCAAAGAAGATCTGAGTGTTTCCATACGCTGCATTCCTTTTGACGGCGCCCCGGCCAGGGGTACCTGCATTTGTTGCGGTAAGCCGGGGACGCAGGAGGTTGTGTTCGCGAAAGCCTACTAGAAACAGGCTCAAAATTCCATCTAACACCCAATAACGGTGTTGTGGACCTCCTCAAAATGCTCACATACAACATGTATGCTGCGCTTTTTCGTTGGCCCACGCCTTGTTTTTGAGTGTGATCTGGACTTTTGAGACCGCTTCAAAACGAAGGAAGATTTATCATAACGACTCGACTTGAGCTCGACGACAAGTCTTGCCGCGAGGTTTTTCAATGGATCGGCGAAGCAAAACGCTTAACTGCTTAACTGCCTAACAGTCTAATAATCTACAGCCAACCTGAATCATTACGGAGTGTATGATTCGCGTATGATCAGAATCAACGATATCGTCGACAGGGTGATGGAATACAATCCAGGTGCAAATGTCGATATTATCGAGCGTGCATATATATACTCTGCCAGGGTCCATCTCGGGCAGATGCGATTGTCCGGAGAACCTTATCTGTCTCATCCCCTGGAAGTGGCGGCCATCTTATCGGAGATGAAGCTCGATGAAGAGAGCATCGCCGCAGGTCTGCTCCACGATGTCATCGAAGATACCAAGGCAACCTCCGAAGAGATTGAAGATATCTTCGGTCATGAAATAAAACACATCGTTTCCGGTGTCACCAAACTAAGCAAACTCCCTTTCAGCAGCAGTGAAGCCCGCCAGGCAGAGAGTATTCGAAAGATGCTCCTGGCTATGGCCGATGATATTCGGGTGATACTGATCAAGCTGGCCGATCGCCTGCACAACATGAAAACCCTTCAGTTCCACAAAGAAAATAAACGCAGAGCCATTGCCAAGGAAACTCTAGACATTTATGCACCTATATCGGCACGTCTGGGGATCTACTGGATTAAAAATGAACTGGAAGATATGTCTTTCCGCTATCTTCAACCCGAAGAATATGAGCGTATTGAGCGTTTCATCAACAAGGACATCGCCGAACGAGAAAAATATATCGAAGAGGTGAAAAGTTATATCAAAAAGAAAATGGATGACAGCGGACTGGTGAGTGAGGTTCTCGGTCGTCACAAGCATATTTTCAGCATTCATCAAAAGATGGTCCAGCAGAACCTCAGCTTTGAAGAAGTCTACGACATCATCGCCTTTCGAATTATTTTGGAAAGCATACCGAATTGCTATGAGGCTTTGGGCCTCGTCCACTCCTTGTGGAAACCGATCGCAAAGAAATTCAAAGATTACATCGGGATTCCCAAGGCGAATATGTACCAGTCGCTCCACACCACGGTTGTCGGCCCTTACGGGGAACGCATCGAAATCCAAATCCGGACCCGGGAAATGGATCAAGTTGCCAAGTCCGGCATTGCGGCACACTGGGGCTATAAAGAAGGAAAGCGGATCGATAACCAGGCCAGTGAAAAGTTCGCCTGGATTCAAAACTTGGTGGAGAATCAGGCCGAATTTCTGGATCCACAGGAATTTTTAGAAAATGTTCGTATCGATTTGTTCCCGGATGAAGTCTACGTTTTCACACCCCAGGGGGAGATCAAATCGTTACCAAAAGGAGCGACGCCCATTGATTTTGCCTATATGATTCACAGCGAAGTCGGCAATCAATGCACGGGCGCCAAGGTAAACGGCCGAATGGTACCGCTGAAGTACGAGATGCAAACCGGAAATATTGTCGAAATCATTACCTCGAAAGGGAGTCATCCAAGCAAGGATTGGCTGAATTTCGTCAAGACGGTCAAGGCACGCTCCAAGATACGGCAGTGGATCAAGACCCAGGAAAAAGCGCGCAGCTTGTCGCTCGGCAGAGAAATGTGTGAAAAAACATTTCGAAAGCTCAAGCTCAATTTCAACGCACTGGTCAAGACAGAAGAGATGAGGGACGTCGTGGCCCATTTCGGATTCAAGGCTGTCGACGATCTGATTGCAAGTGTCGGTTACGGGAAAACGACACCGGTCCAAATTGTACGGCGACTGGCGTTAAAGACGGAGAGTGTTGACGCCGACGAATCCTTGTTCAACAAGCTTGTCAGCCGTGTCAGGAAAAAGAAACCAACCGTCGGTGTCGTGGTCAAGGGTGTGGACGACATGTTAGTGAGGTTTGGTAAATGCTGCCAGCCGGTTCCAGGAGACAACATTACCGGCTACATTACCCGTGGCTACGGTGTGACCGTTCATCGAACCAACTGTGTCAATGCCCTGAAAATGAGCCCCGAGCGACGAATCGATGTGGAATGGAGTCTGGAAACGCGGGAGAGTTACCCGGTTAAGATACGGATCAGTTCTTTGGACAGGGTTGGCCTCCTGGCCGATATGGCAGCCACCATCAGTAGAAACAACGCCAATATTCTCAGCCTGAACACCGAAACCAGGGATGACCAGGTCGTCGACTCCGTGCTGACCCTTGGCATCGAAAGTACCGATCACCTCGAAAAGGTCTTGTCCGATCTAAAAAAGATCAAGTATGTCCTGAGTGTCATCAGAGAAGGTTAGGGTGCTTTGACGACACGTCCTGATTTTATACAGTTGGTGCAGACGACCATTTTTTTTGTTCGACCCTTTTCCAGCGTACGAACCGATTGCAGGTTGGGATTGAATCTTCTTTTGGTTACATTATGTGCATGGCTCACATTGCTACCCACCAGGGGTTTTTTCCCGCATATTTCACAAACTCTCGACATCTTACTATCTCCTTGTCACTTGACGACGAAGCATATTTTGAACTTTGCGCTATTACACCAATATGTTCGGTGTGTAAAGCCTTTTTACTTTTTTTTTATAGTGATTGTCATAATAACGTTCCGATTGGGGTTTAAGAGGGTCCCTATTTTTTCAAAAAGACATATCAACCCATGCTTTACTGTGCCCGCCGGATGGATGAACAAGATCGTTTGGTGATACCATGACCGGAAACATCATCCCGCAGCACTACGTTAGCGGGGCAGATTCATCATGATATGTCTTTTTTAAAAAATGGACTCTCATCCGTGAGCATTATGCGGAACATATATATGACAACTGGTATAACGCCTTACTGCTTCTGAGCCTCTTTCAGCATTGCGGCTTCGCACAGCTTGATGTACTCATGGGCCTTGGCTTGTAATTCGGGAAATTCGTTCCATGTGGCGGCCAGCGATTGAAAGCGGACCAATGCCGATTTGTAATGCTTGGTCCGGTAATAGAAGCGACCGATATAGAGCTGATTTTCTGCGAGGCTCTTTTGACATATCCTGATCTTTGCCGCGACGTCTTTGGAAAGCGGATCCTGGGGATGATTTTTAATCAAGCGCTCGTACGATTCAATGGCTTTTAAGGCCGGTGTCTGGTCACGGTCCACGGTATCCAGCTGTTCGAAATGGCAATTTCCGATCTGTTGAATAACATAGGGTATGGCTTCATTGTTGGGGTGAAGCGTTTCAAATTCTTCGTAGGCAAAAATAGCATCGTCGTATTCTTTTAGATGGTAGTGCGCATCCGCGATCTTCAATTCGGCAAGTTTTGCATATTTGCTGAAGGGATACCAGTCTCGAAGTTTTTCAAAGTAGGTGATGGACTTTCTGTAATCTTTTTCTGCGAACTCGTCCATGCCGTTTTTTGCGAGCTCATGCGCTGGTTTGTCGATATCCGGGTCGCGGGCGGAACAGGCGGCAAAAGCCACGCAGACGATGACCATCAGCAGGAAGGCCAATTTCTTGATCAGTTTGGGCACTACAGCACCTTGTTGATGGCTTCTTCAAGCTTGGATTTGGCAACCATACCGGTAATCTGATCAACCACGTTTCCCCCCTTGAAAAAAATGAGGGTCGGTATGGCCTTGATGCCGTATTTGCTTGGTGTTACAGGATTGTTGTCCACATTGCATTTTGCGAAGACGATCTGGTCACCAAATGTTTCCGAAAGTTCTTCAACGATAGGACCGATCGCTTTGCAGGGGCCACACCACGGTGCCCAGAAATCAACCAGGACAGGTTTGTCCGCTGCAAGCACATCGCTATCAAAATTACTGTCTTCTACTTCTATTATTCCTTCAGCCATGTTAGGGTTCCTTTCTATCACATTGTTATCAACGGTATCCGTATGTTTTAAGTTTAAACGAATCACAGGACTATAATAAGTCGCCTTCCCAATGTCAACCTACAACCCGGCACCGGCAATGGAAAAGAAGCGTGCGATAAGATGATGCGACTTCAAGAAAGAAACAGGGCTATCGTATGGGTTGTTTATGGTATTTGTTTGTAATATGAATTAAAAATGCGGTCCGGTTGGTCGGGTTGGCCCGGAAATTATACAAACTTGATCGGTTCTGGCGCAAGGCATTTTAGCCTGAAGCCGTAACATCTCAATAAGCCAGGGGTAAGCGCGCACTTATTTCGTGGACTGAGCCGTAGTAAGTGACTGGAAAAGCTGGATAAAACAGTTCCAGGACCAAGGTCTTTGGGCATAAACATCCGCTTTGGGGTGAATTATGAGAAAAAAAATCAAGATCGGTGTCTTGATATCGGGCGGCGGCTCCAACCTGCAGGCCGTTGTCGACGCCTGCGAATCCGGTCGTGTCCAGGGAAGGGTTGTTTTTGTCGGGTCGGACAATCCGTCGGCAAAGGGCCTGGACAGGGCAAGACAACATGGGATCCCCTTGTTTACGGTCGATTACGGTGCCATTGCACAACAGGTCAAATCAGACCCATCCCGTGCGCCTCAATACCCGCAGGACCTGCATATGGACCATGTCTTCTCTACGATGATGGCCACGGGCCGATTCAAGGATTCCGAAAGTCTCACGGCATTTTTGCGAACGCGAATACTCGCGGAGGCCCAGCTTCTCGAGCATCTGGCCCCGTACACCTTTGACCTGCTGGTACTGGCGGGTTTTATGCGGACACTGACGCCCTATTTCATTGACAGGATCAATGACCCGCCAGGGTCCCAACGGATCATGAACATTCATCCGGCCCTGCTGCCGGCTTTTCCGGGTGTGGATGGATATGGTGATACCTTCCGATATGGTTGTAAGGTAGGGGGCTGTACGGTCCATTTTATCGACTATGGAGAAGACACCGGTCCCATTATCGGGCAATCAATCTTCGAGATTGCAGAATCGGATGATCTGGATGCCATTCGAAAGAAAGGACTGGCAGAAGAGTGGCGGCTTTACCCAAAATGCATTCAGTATGCGGCAGAAGGAAGACTCAAGACAGAAGAGAGGGTTCATCATTTGGCAAACGGGAAAACCGTTCAACGGAAGGTTGTGAAGGTGTTGCCCAGGACATGAACAGCAAGCAGCAGGCTGAAGACTATTAGGCTATTAGACTGTTAGGCGCCTACAGCCTAATAGCCTAATAGTCTTACAGTCTATAACAGCTTCAGCATCAAAGGAATGGCAACCAGTGTGCCGATGGTGCTTCCCAGGTTGGTAAACACCACCACCAGCAGGATACGTGTCAATTTGTTTTTCCAGAAGCCTTTGATGGTCAGAATGTCCTTTGGTAAACGTTCCATGTCGCGAACCTTGGGTCGGCTTGCGAAAGCTTCCACGAGTCCGGAAACCCATCCGGCCGCAATAAGCGGGTTAAGGGACGTCAGGGGCGCCGCGAGAACGGCGGACACTATCGTCAGGGGGTGCGCAAGGGCCAGGGTGGCTCCCAGCCCTGCCAATATGCCGTTCGCCATCACCCACCAGGTGAGCATGTTGGTTCCGGTGTCAAATCCGGCATATATAAATCCGAACAGGAACAGGGCCAGGATCAATGACGGCAACAGCCATTTCAATATGCCGCCCAGTTTTCCTTTGGGTGGAATCTCCTCGAGGGCCTGGGTGTCGATCTCTTTTTCCCAGTATTTCAATATGCCGGGAACGTGCCCTGCACCCACCACAGCGACTATCTTGTTTCCCGGCGATATCTTTATTTTCTGGGCCAGGTAACGGTCTCTTTCATCGATCAGAATTTCTTTGAGAACCGGCATTGACTTTCCAACTTCGGAAAGCAGGGATTGAAGCATGTCTTCTTGCTTCATCTTTTCGACGTCTTGCTCGGTTATTTCATCCACGTCTCCCAGGGACAATGCCAGTTGGAAAATTATTTTCAGCTTATCCCACAACCCGGTCACGCGCCAGATTCTGGAAAGGGTAACCCGAATGTCCCGATCGGCCAGAATGATGTCGGCCTCGATGGCATCGGCACTCTCAATGGCCTGGATCATTTCCGCACCCGGCTGAATGTCCAGTTTGTCTGCAATCCGTTTCTGGAAAGACGCCAAAAGAAGATTTGAAAGCAGGAGGAATGTTTTCTTTTCTTTGATGACCTTGGTGATGTTCATGTCCTGCCATCGGTTTTTATGGCGGATCGACTGGAAGCGGGAATCACATAATTCAACACAGACCGTGTCGGGTTTTTCCGCTTCAATGGTCGTTTTGACAAGATCGGTGCTTTCTTTGGAGACATGGGCCGTCCCGACGATTATAAATTCCTTGTGGCCTGAGGTCAGATGTTGAATCATATGGCTACAGCAATCTCGACAAATATTCAATTTAGGGTTATGTCTGGTCTACGAATAAGCGTTACAAGGCCAGAACCATAACAATTTTGTGATAGATGTCAATCCAAGAATACAACCGCATTTCAAATGGAGGCGGAACTGTGGACTCTTTGTCTCAAATCGGAATTGAGAAGCGTTTCAGCGAATCGGAGCCGTACTATTTGCCGTTGGGAAATGAGGTGGCGGTCTTTAAGGCCGCCTTCAGGGAAAAACTCCCGCTTATGTTGAAAGGGCCGACCGGTTGCGGCAAGACCCGGTTTGTGGAGCACATGGCGTATCAGTTAAGACGGCCCTTGATCACCATCCCGTGTCATGAAGATCTTTTTGCCTCGGACCTTGTCGGCCGTTATCTGCTAAAAAACGATCAAACCGTCTGGATGGACGGGCCCCTGACACGTGCGGTACGCGTCGGCGCCATCTGCTACCTCGATGAAATCGTGGAAGCCAGAAAAGATACGACGGTGGTCATCCACCCCCTGAGCGATGATCGACGTGTCTTGACCATTGACAAGAAAGGCGAGCGTCTGGTTGCGCATCCGGATTTTATGCTGGTGATTTCCTACAACCCGGGCTACCAATCCGTTCTGAAGGATCTAAAGCAAAGCACCCGCCAGCGATTTATTTCCCTGGCGTTTGATTATGCCCCTTCGAATAAGGAAATCCAGATCGTATCCCATGAAGGCAAGGTTGACGAGGCCACGGCAGGCAGGCTGGTGTTGTTGGCCGAAAAAGTCCGTAATATCAGGGAGCATGGACTGACAGAGGGCGCCAGCAGCCGCTTGTTGATTTATGCTGCCCAGTTGATCCAAAACGGAATTCCAGCCAAAGAAGCCTGCCGGGTCGCTATTTGTCTCCCGCTTTCCGACGATGAACGGCTGCAAGAAACACTTGCAGAACTGGTAGAGGACATCTTTGATGTGGCATGAGGCGCATCCCCTGACCCATCTGGCGCTTGCTGATCCGGATCTTGCCAAGGAAATTGGAAGCATGCTCGATGCCGCGCCCGTTTCTGTAGATCAAAATGATCTGGCATTGCTTGTGAATGACACCCTTTGGGCCTTATCACAAGAAGTCGCCTTTGGGAGGGCGGTGGGCGTGGGGTATGCACAGCTCCTGGCTGTCAGGAACCCGGGCATAAAGATCTTTCAGTCGAATATTCGCAAAGCCGGACGGAATGGACCTACCGCTGGAAAGCTCATGGCCATACACCTGGTGCCTGTTCTAATGAGTGCTGACAAGGGGGTGTTGGAACGTTTTCTGACAACCTGCCGGGTCATGCGACGCAAGGGGACCTATACCCTGAAAGGTCCTCTGGAAGGGTTGTCACGACTTCTGGAATCCGGGGATATTGCCGGCGGAAGGGTGTATCTCGAACTCTTTCGTCATGCGTACGACCGGGAACTGAGCTATCAACAGAGTCTCCAGATGACGTACAGGATTCCAAGGGTTGTCGGCGCCATGGCACCCTTGAAACGCATCTGGCAGATGTCCGCATTGGCACGGATTATTCAGATCGACCTAAGCGCCGCAGAATGTTTCATGACGGGATTGAAAAGGGGCTTGAATTTTCTTTCCAAGAAGGGGCTTGACCGGTTTGTTTCCATGGGTCTGGAACGATATGCCTGGGACAAGGAGCGGGGGTGCCGATTCCTGTCTCTCGAATCCAGAACGTCTTTGGAAATCTGCCAGGCAATGCAGGTGACGGTTCCCCTGTCTCACCTCCAGGAAAAACTTACCCGCTATGTCAGAACCAGAACCGGTCAAGCAGTCTCCATCAGGGCCCAGGACGCGTTTTCTGCATTCGGCACCTCCGGCGAAGCCGTCACCATGAGGGTATTTTCTGATGAACAGGCCATTTATCTGCCACCTGAAATCGATGTTTTCCAAGACAGGAAAAGGAACCAGGACCTCTACAAGGGTCTGGTGAAATTCGAAGCAGCCCAGATCGAGTTCGGGACCTATGATTTTGACGCTGAAAAAGCCCTGCAACGCTCAGGCATTCGTCTGGGAACAGATCCTGCTCCCGAAAACCCGTCGAGCATGTCAGGCAATTCCGAAATCGAACGCTTTTTGTCTCTGTTTGACTGCCGGAAACTGGCGACCGACCTGTTCCTCATCTATGAACACGGGCGGATCCGCTGGTGCCTCATGCGGCAGTACCCCGGTATTGTGAACCAGGCCTTGCCTGTGATGCAGCAGGAGATGTTGCGAATGTGTCAGGAGATGCCGAAGCGGCATGTTCTGAACCTTTTGTATGCCGGTGTCGCCTTGGGAATGTCCATGCAAGCCCTGGCCGGACCGGACCTGCAGACCCTTGCCGGGGTCCAGAAGATCCGGGTGCTGGCTGAAACGGAGATAGCGCGGGACCCGGTGGTGGAAACCAGTGGGCGTCTCCTGTACCTGACGTATGACCCCATTGCCAGGGCCTTGGCAGGCGCCACCCTTGAACAAAACGATCCGGCCGCTCGGCAGGTATTGACCACCCCCTTTGGTAGATGTCTTAAACCGGATTTACGTTTTCAAATGCAAACCGACATGGACCGCATGGCCGTGTCGCTTCAATTGAAATTGCGCCAGAAGGGTCTGTATGTTTACCGATCGGACGTCCGCAAAAAACTGCTGCAAAAAAACGGCCTGCTGTCCGCGAAGGATATTCAACACCTGATTGACGATTGCCGGACCCAGGGTGAGTGGGGGCAGGGGCTTTCTGACAAAAAGAAGATCGATTTGTCCTGGCTCGACATGTCAGACCTATACGAGACCATTCAGGAAACAGGTGTTCTCGAGGGCCATCCCTGCGCAAATGTTTTCACCTACCATGAATGGGATTGTCGTCTGGGTGATTACCTCACGGATCATGTGCATGTGTCCGACCGCAAGGTCCATGGCGTAGAGGGTGATTTTTATTCCGCCACCCTGGAACGATACCATGGGCTGGTTCAACACATGCGGCGTGCATTTGAGCTTTTGAGACCCCAAGGGTTGACCATGATGCGGCCATGGCTCGAGGGAGATCAATTCGATTACCGGGCGCTCCTCGATTTTGCCGTAGACCGCAGGATCGGCCGGATTCCCTCCGAGCGCTTATATATCAAACGCGACAAGCGGCAAAGAGATGTGGCCGTGCTGGTCCTGGTGGACCTTTCGAAATCGACGGCCAATCTTGCATCCGGATCCTCTTCCAGGATTCTCGACATTGAGAAAGAGGCCTTGGTGCTTCTCTCGGAGGCCCTGGATGTGGCAGGCGATCAATTCGCGGTGGCCGGATTTTCTGGTGCCGGTCGGTTTGGTGTTGAATACCTCAGGATAAAAGATTTTTCCGATGGGCTCGATGATGGGGTTCGCCGGCGTATCAATGCCATCACACCCATGCGCAGCACACGCATGGGCGCGGCCATTCGCCATGCTACCCGGGCTCTGGAGAAAACGCCTGCCAAGGTGCGATTGTTGCTGACGCTCACGGATGGTTTTCCCAACGATGTCGGATACAAGCAAGGGTATGCCGTGGCAGACACGCGTAACGCTGTTCGTGAAGCCTCTGCAAAGCAGATCCATTTCAAGGCCATCGTGGTCAACCTGGCAGGTGATCCAGACCTGGATGCTTTGTATGGAAAATTTCATCATAGTCTGATATCGGATATCAAAGAACTTCCTGGTAAGCTGTTGCGCATATATGGCGCCATGACCCACATATGAGGTTGCAATGCTAATATACGATGATGTTTTCAAGTGGAAAGGATTTGGTGGTAAACTCAAACTTGCCAGCGGCAAATGCCGCTTAAAAGTTTTCGATTTGAGCGGGGAGGATATAAACGGGCTGGTGCACCTGAAACCCATCGTTGTCATTGCCATTGACCACCCGGAAAGCGCCATGTCGGTGAGGAGTTGCTCGAGCCATATTGCCACAATGGTCAGCCAGCAGTTTCATGTCTTGCCCAGTCGTATGCAATTCGTGGAATACCATCCCTCAAAAACCTATGGCAAGGACGGAAAGAACATTATCCCCGAAATGTTCGAAACGGTCGATTTTACATGGGAAAAAGATCTGGCGATTCACCCCAGATTACGAACGCCGTCACCACCACTGCTCAAGCGCCTGCAGGCGCTGCTGGGTGACAGCCGGGCAGGGGAAGGGTCTCCGTGAAGGGTTGGATTGGGGTGTACGAATGTTACTAGTGTATGACGTCAGCGCAAGTCTTTACTGAATACCAACCGCAGCATATCAAATCTCGCAGTGTTTTGCTTCCCCTATTGGCAGGGTGGTTCAAGTATGTCGCCTTTTGACCATTTATCGACAAAATGCCGGGTAATGGTCAGATCCGAATTCGAACGTGGTGCCAATTCTTCCAGAATGTCCATGATTCGGTAAACCTGTTCCTTGTTCCCGAAAAGGGCATAAATCTTGATGCTGCGCTGAAAATAAGCGCTGGCCCGCGCATATTTTTCCTGCTGATAATAGACCCTGCCGAGGGCATTCAGGTTGTCTGCAAGGCCGGGATGAAACTCGGTTTGTCGATCAAAAAAGAGCGCTTTTTCATAAAAGGTGATTGCCTTGGGGTAGTCTGTTTTTTCAAACATGAGATTCCCGAGGGAACTGCAGACGGTGGCATAGGCGTGGGCATTTTCCGGTGTCGTGGCTTCGAGCGCCTGCATCAAAATCGTTTCAGCGTCGTCGTATTGGCCTTGTCTGGTGAGCAGGATACCCTTGTTGTTCAGTACATGTGATGGTATTTTTTCAGCAGATGCTGCCATTTTTTCAGCTTGTTGAATGGTCGTGGCAGCCGCGTCGAGCTGATCGTCCTGGATATGGATAGCCGCTTGGTTGGAAAGGGCCTGGATCACCCCTTCCAGGTTGTCGAGCTGGGAGAAGATTTCATAGGCTTCCTGAAAAAAAAGAAGTGCGCTGCGGGTGTCGCCGATATACCTGTATACATTGCCGATGTTGTTCAGACTCATGGCAACGCCGGGCAGACGGTCCGAAGCCGTAAAGAGTTCGTGGGCCTTGGTAAAGGCTTCCAGGGATTGCTGAAAACAGCCTCGCTGATACCAGGCGACGCCTTTTTGAAGCTGTTTGATGGCCGGATGCGAGGGGTCCGGCGCTTTTTTTACGGAACCACCGCCGCAGGAAAAGACCAACAGGAACAAGCACGCCAGCAAAGGGTAGGAAATTCGGGTCATGGGCACCTTTTACGTTGTCAGCGATACGCAGCTTATGGTTAACGGCTTATTGCTTATTGCCAAGGCTTATGCATACTATGATTATCTAGGAAAGTCAAAAAAACACCATTTTTAGGAGTCAGGCATGGCGATTCAAGCACATCTGAAGTGGACGGACGGACTGCAGTTTGTGGCCAGGGCCGGTGACGGCCCGGCAGTTGTTCTGGACAGCAGTGACGGTGCCAGTGGTGCCAGTCCGATGCAGCTGGTGTTGATGGGTGTCGCCGGATGTACGGCCATTGATATCGCACTCATTCTGAAGAAAAAGCGCCAGCGACTATCCCGGTTCGAGTTACGGATCACCGGCGATCAGGCCGAGGAGCATCCCAGGCGCTTTATAAAAATTACCATCGCGTATATTTTATACGGCAAAACCATCAAACCCAAGGCTGTAGAGCAGGCCATCGAACTTTCCGAAAAAAAATACTGCAGTGCCCTGGCCTCCTTGAAGGCCGAATTTGTGCATTCTTACCGCATTGTCGAAGAGGAGGTATCCAAGACATGCTCCTGATTCATCCCCTCATGCAACTGACGGCAACCTTCCTGGTGCTTGTGGTTTTACAGCAAGGCGTTCAGCGCTTTCGCTTTCAGCATCTGAAACAGAAGGCCGCCTTCGCATGGAAATGGCATGTCTATCTGGGGTCATGTGTGATCGCCATATGGTCTGCCGGCTTTGTCGGCGGTCTGATGTTGGTCAGGAACTACTGGTATGCGGTTTTCATTACCGGGGTGCATGGCAAGGTGGGGGTTGCCATGTTGCCATTCATGTTAGTCGCTATCGTTTCAGGTTGGACGATGCATCGCATGAAGCGGCGGCGCAAGGTACTCCCCTTGATCCATGGCGCAAACAACCTTGTTCTTGTTCTGCTGGCCTTGTTTCAGCTTTACAGCGGCTGGGGGGTTCTCAACGCCTTTGTCTGGGGAAACGGCTAGCCCGAACATTGCCTGAAACGTGACAACCGCTAAACATGCCACAGGCCTTCAAAAAGGCCTTGACAATCCAGGAAGGTTCTTGTAAACGAGCTCACATATGATAAGATGTAAAGGATTTTCAGTGCTATATTTCAATTCAGGCAACGACTATTATTACCGGTTTTATGAGAAATCCGGCCTGCCTGAGTTGCGCTGAAAAGACCCAAAAAGAAAAAGCGCCAAAAGCTGTGGGCAGGCCGAAAGCCCACGGCTTTTTTGCTTTAAGGTCGTGGGGGAAACCGCACGGCCTTTTTTGATGTGCCAACCAACCAAAGGTAGGGATGATGCAACAGATACAGGATTTGAGAGTCGGTGGATATATACCCCTGGTGCCGCCGAGAGCGCTGAAAAAAGAGCTCCCGGTCAACGAAGCCTCCATCAAAACAGTTATTTCCTCCAGGAAGTGTATCGATGATATCCTCGATGGCAACGATCGGCGGCTGTTGGTGATCGTCGGCCCCTGTTCGATTCACGACGAAAAAGCCGCTTTTGAGTATGCCGAGCGGCTGAACGAAATGAGAAAAAAAGTCGACCAGACCCTGTTCCTTGTCATGCGGGTCTATTTTGAAAAACCAAGAACGTCCGTGGGTTGGAAAGGGCTGATCAATGATCCGAAGCTTGACGGTACCTGCGATATACAGGAAGGTCTGCGAAAAGCCAGAAGAATCCTGCGCCGCATCACTGAAATAGGCGTGCCGGCCGGCACGGAACTTTTGGAAACCATTACGCCCCAGTATGTGGACGATCTCATTTCCTGGGCAGCCATCGGTGCCAGAACCACCGAATCCCAGATTCATCGAGAGATGTCGAGCGGTCTTTCCATGCCGGTCGGTTTTAAGAATGCCACGGACGGCAATCTTTCAACGGCGATCAATGCCATGCTGGCGGCCAGGGCACCCCAGTCGTTTCTGGGCATCGACCAGGACGGTCAGACCTGTATCATCCAGACAAGGGGGAATTCAAGCGGGCATGTGGTTCTTCGGGGCGGTACTCGGCCGAACTACGACGCTTTGAGTATCGAGGAGGCACACCTCGATCTGGTATCCAAGAATTTGCCGGCCAGGATCATGGTCGATTGTTCGCACGCCAATTCCAAAAAGAAATTTCAGGGTCAATCGGTTGTTTGGCGAAACATTCTTCATCAATTTGTCGATGGCAACGACGCCATCATGGGGATGATGCTGGAGAGCCATCTCCACGAGGGGAATCAGAAATTCACCGGCAGTCATGCCGATCTGAAATATGGGGTTTCCATCACAGACGAATGTATTTCCTGGGAAGCGACCGAGCAATTGCTTTTGGATGCGCATGAGAAACTGAGCCGCTATTTTTTTAATAACGGGACCAATGGCGGCGGCTCAACACCCCGGGTTATCGACAAAATTCAGGAGACGCCGTGGTGAAAACGATTCGAATAAAAGGAAATACGGGTGAAGCTGTCATCCTCGTGGGGGAATCCCTGGAACATCTGCATCGATACACGCCCATCGAGAATACCATCATTATTACGGATACCCGCGTGGCGGAAATTTACGCCAGCCGGTTCCCCCCATGCAAGGTGATCACCATCGGGCTGGGGGAAACCATCAAGCAGCTCAAAACCGTTGAGAACATCTATCAGCAGCTTCTTGCCTTCGGGGCGGACCGGTCGACATCTCTTGTGGGTATCGGTGGCGGCATTGTCTGTGACATCACGGGGTTTGTTGCCTCGACGTTCATGCGCGGGCTGCGGTTCGGCTATGTGGCCACCACGCTGCTGTCCCAGGTGGATGCGAGCGTAGGGGGCAAGAACGGGGTCAATTTTCAGGGTTATAAAAATCTCGTCGGGGTGTTCAACCAGCCGGCGTTCGTCATCTGCGATCTGTCGTTGTTGGGCTCGCTGCCCGAGCGGGAAATCTCCAGCGGGTTTGCAGAGATTGTCAAACACGGCGCCATAGCCGATGCCGAGATGTTTGCCTATCTGGAGCGAAACGCATCACGGGCGCTCTCCCTCGATCTTGCCGTCATCGAGAAACTGGTTTATACGTCCGTCAAGATCAAGACCGCGGTTGTCAATCGGGATGAACGCGAAGAAGGTGAGCGGCGCAAACTGAATTTCGGCCACACCTTTGGGCATGCCATCGAAAAGACAGCCGGTATCTCCCACGGCGAAGCGGTCAGTGTCGGGATGGTTATCGCATCGGCGGTCTCAGAGACAAGCGGTCTTATAAAGAAAGCATGATACCCAACGACTGAAATGCCTGTTGCGGGACCTGGCCTTGCCTGTCCAAATAGCCGTGGATGCGGACCTGGTGTGGGAGGCCCTACAGAAAGACAAGAAACGCGAAGGCGACAGCCTCCATTTCGTCCTTCTGGAACGGATAGGCAGCGCCGTCGTCCGGCGTCTCCCCATCCAGGATGTTCGTGCGGGTATCGACTATCTGAAGGCTTCCATTCGTGAGAATCCCGCCCAGCCACGTGCTCTAAAGGAGGTGAAAAGGGGTTTCAAAGGCAAAACAGCGGAATTTTTCGGGGTTTTCGGTGATCCCGTATCCCACAGTTTGAGTCCGGTCATGCACAACCGGGCGTTTGAATTTTCAGCTTATAACGGCGTCTATTTTCCCTTCAAGGTCAAAACCATCGCCAAGGCTGTTTCGGCCATGAGAACCCTGAACATGAGGGGCGCCAGTATTACCATGCCACACAAGATCCGGGTGATGGACCACCTGGATCGTGTGGATGCCATGTCGCAAAGAATCGGTGCCGTGAACACGATTCTCAACCAGGACGGTGTCTTGAGCGGGTTTAACTCGGATGCCATGGGGGCTGTGTCGGCCCTTACCCAAAGGGTCTCCCTGAAGAACCGGCGGGTGGCAATTATCGGCGCGGGGGGGGCTGCCCGGGCTATCGGGTTCGGTGTTATTGAAAACAAGGGCCGTGTGATCGTTGTGAACCGTACGGCGAAGACCGCCGAGCGGCTGGCCGCCGATCTCGGGGGAGATTTTTTCCCGCTGACAGAGATCCAGCGGGTCGAATGTGATGTCCTGATCAACACCACGCCGGTGGGCATGTTTCCGAATGTCGACGCAACGCCCATACCGGGGAACGTCTTTCACGAACACATGACTGTCATGGATATTATTTACACACCCCGGCAGACACGTCTGTTAAAAGAAGCCCGTGCAGCCGGATCTGACACCATCGATGGTCTTGGCATGTTCGTTTATCAGGGCGCATTCCAGTTCGAACTCTGGACGGGCATGCCGGCGCCCATTGAGGTGATGAGAGCGGCCGTACGTGAAGCCCTGGAGATAAAGACAACATGAAAATCCAACCCCGCCCCGTGGGGACCGCTAGTGTCAGCGTACCCGGGTCAAAGAGTCTTTCCCACAGGTTTCTGGCGGCGGCGGCGCTTTCGGACGGGGACTGCATCATCGAAAATTGCCTGATCAGCGAAGATACCCTGCTGACCATGGATGGGTTACGACAAATGGGTGTCACGATGCGTGTGGCGGGAGAACAGATTCAGGTGCGAGGGAAAAACGGGAGGTTTTCCGCCTGCCAGCAACCTGTTTATCTGGGCAATTCGGGCACATCCCTGCGGTTTTTCTGCGCACTGGCGGCCTTGGGGGAGGGTCTATACACCATCACCGGTACGCAAAGGATGTACGAACGCCCCATTCAGGATTTGCTGGACGGTCTCATGCGAGATCCGGGTTGCGGCAAAATCCATAAACGGCAACGGGTGCCCGCCGGTAACCATCCAAGGCGGGCGGCGGATCGGCGGTCGCACTGCGCTTCGGTGCGGTAAGAGCAGCCAGTATCTGTCCGCCATGCTGCTCATCGCCCCCTGTACCCAAGCGGGGATCGAGATTCAGGTAACGGAAGGGCCCGTGTCCAAACCCTATGTGGACATGACCCGGTATGTCATGCAACAATTCGGCATCCAGGTGGAACAGGACAGCATACGAAACATTCAGGGTGCCTGGCCGCCAGACGTATCGACACGGTGTGCATACGGTTGAACCTGACTGCTCTCAGGCCGGTTATTTCTGGGCAGCGGCGGCCGTCACCGGCGGAGATGTCAAGGTCAAGGGCACCCGCCTTGACATGCACCAGGGAGATGTCGGCATGGTTCGACTCCTGGAGTCCATGGGGTGCCGGATCGATGAAGAGAGAGACGGCGTGCGCGTCCTTGGGGGCGAGCTTCGTGCCATCGAGGCGGACATGTCGGACATGCCGGACATGGTGCCGACCATTGCGGTTGTTTCGGCCTTTGCCAGGGGAAAGACCCTTATCAAAAATGTCTCCCATCTCAAAATAAAGGAGAGCAACCGCATCGAGGCCGTGGTCAGGGAGTTGAACAAGATGGGTATCCGTCGCAAGGGCAACAGACGACGGGCTGATGGTGGTGGGCGGCAAACCCCATGGTGCCGTCATCGACACCTACAATGACCATCGCATCGCCATGAGTTTTGCCGTTGCCGGACTGGCGGTGCAGGGTGTGGAAATCAGAAATCCGGGATGTGTGGAAAAGTCGTTTCCGAATTTTTGGAAGGTTTTGGAAACGCTTTAGCACGAATCTATAAACAATAGCACTCAACGCAGAGGAGCTAGCATGTCGAGTCATTTTGGTCAGATATTGACCCTAACCACCTTTGGGGAGTCGCATGGGAAAAGCGTGGGCGGCGTTCTGGACGGGTGCCCTCCCCACATCCCCCTCACAGAAAGGGACATTCAACCACAGTTGAATCGCAGACGACCGGGGCAGAGCCACCTGACAACCGACAGGCAAGAACCGGATGCGGTTACAATTGTCTCGGGTGTGGAAGATGGCCGGACGTTGGGAACGCCGATTGCCTTTTATGTGGCCAATCGGGACCCGCTGCCGGGAGATTACGAACGCTTTCGAAGCACACCCCGGCCGTCACATGCCGATTTCACGTACCAGGAAAAATACGGCACGCGGTCCATCAGTGGCGGCGGCAGGGCCAGCGCCCGGGAAACCATCGCCCGTGTGGCCGGCGGCGCCATCGCCGAGAAGATTTTAGTGGAACGAGCAGGCGTGGAAATCGTCGCCTGGGTAAGTGCCGTGGGCCATATCGAAGCCCCCGGCATGGACATGGACCTCATCACCCGGGGTGAGGTGGATCAGAACCCGGTCCGATGCCCCCATCCAGGGACCGCAGCAGAGATGTCCCGACTGATTGCGTCCATTAAAAAGAAACGGGATTCAATCGGTGGTGTTGTAAACTGTGTCTGCAGGAAGGTCCCGGCGGGTTTGGGAGAGCCGGTATTCGGCAAAATGGAGGCGCTGCTGGCGCAGGCCATGCTGTCGATTCCGGCCACGAAAGGTTTCGAAATCGGGTCCGGTTTTTCAGGGACCCGAATGCAGGGCTCGGATCACAACGACCCGTTTATTTTGACGGCAAACGGGTTGGCAACCAAAACCAATTTCAGTGGCGGCATCCAGGGCGGCATTACCAACGGTATGCCGATATACTTTCGGGTGGCTTTCAAACCCCCGGCCACCATCGGGATGGCTCAAAAGACGGTTGATTTCGAAGGTCTTGAAACGGTTTTGGAAAGCGGGGGGCGCCATGATCCATGTGTTGTTCCACGTGCCGTGCCCATTGTCGAAGGGATGGCGGCGCTGGTGATCGCGGACATGCTGTTGCAGCAAAAAACGAGAACACAGGGTCCGCTATGAGACTTTCGGATCGTATAGAGGGTGTAGCGGAATCGAGGACGGCACAGTTTACCTCCCGGCTGGCCGAGCGTGTCGTAAAAGGCATGCCCGTCATCAACCTGGCAGTGGGGGAGCCGGAACATGAAGCACCCCCGGCGGTGCTTGCAGCCACCAAGAAAGCCCTTGACGACGGGAAGACACGCTACAGTCCCGTACAGGGCATCAAGGCACTGAAATCCCGGCTTTCGGAGCAGTTTGAAGGCTATGGCGAAGAGAACATCATCATCTCCAACGGCTCCAAGCATTCCCTTTATGCCATTTTCCAGTTGATCTGCAACCCATTGGACGAAGTGGTCGTTCCAAGGCCCTACTGGGTCAGTTTTTCCGAGCAGGTGAAACTCGCTTCAGCGGTTCCGGTATTTGTGGATACCCGGGCACACCAACTCGACTGGCGGGCCGTGTCGGAAGCCATCACCAAAAGAACCCGCGCGATTATCGTCAACTCCCCCAACAACCCCACGGGGGCTGTCTATTCTTACGATACCTTGAGAAAGATTGCCGATATCGCCGTGTCGAACGACCTGATCATTGTTTCGGATGAAGCCTATTGCGCCTTTGTGTATGACGACGGTCTGCAAAACGGGTTTTTTGATCTGGAGGATATTCGGGACAGACTTATCGTCGTAAGAAGTTTTTCAAAAACCTATGGCATGACGGGTTTCAGGGTCGGCTACGTGGCGGCGCCTAAAGAATGCATTGCAGCCCTGGGTCGACTTCAGAGCCACCTGACCGGCAATGTCTGTACCTTTGCCCAGGAAGGAGCCCTGGCGGCCCTTTTTCTGGACCCGTTGTTGTTGAAAGCGCGCTGCGCACAGCTCAAGAAAAGAAGAGATCTGGCGTATGAATATGCCGTGCGACAGTTCGACTGCATCAAACCTGCGGGCGGCTTTTACCTTTTTCCGGATGTCTCGCGGTGTTTGCAAGCGGGGGAAACCTCCGAGACCTTGGCCGCCCGCCTTCTCGAAAAAGTCGGCGTTGCGGTGGTTCCCGGGGAGGCGTTTGGAATGGGCGGCCATATTCGAATATCCTATGCTGTTCCGGAAAAATTGCTGATTACCGGTTTCGAAAGAATTGCGAGCGAATTATGATTGGAATCTTGGGATTTGGTCGATTCGGAAAACTGATGGCGACGTATCTTGCCAAAGATTGCGATGTCCTGGTCTTCAACCGCAGCAACAATGCCGACGCCATTTTGGCAAGTGGCGCGAAACCAGCGTCCCTTGCAGTGACTTGCCGTCAGAAAACAGTCATTCTCGCGGTGCCCATATCTGCTTTGCGTGAAACCCTGGAGGCCGCAGCGCCGTTGCTGTCTCCGGATGCTTTGGTGATCGATGTGTGCTCGGTCAAGACCTATCCGGTCAGGCTCATGAAAGAGCTGCTGCCGGAACGGGTGTCCCTTCTGGCGACACACCCCATGTTCGGTCCCGACAGCGCCGCCCATGCGCTAGCGGGGAGAAAAATCGTCTTGTGCGCAGAAAGAATCGCTGATTTCGCCTATCAGAAAATAAAATCCTACCTGGTGTCGAAGGGACTGGTGGTCATTGAGACCACCCCGGAATTACATGACCGGCAGATCGCCGTCAGTCTTGCGCTGACCCATTTTATCGGGCGTTGCCTAGCCGAGTTCGGGGCAGAACCCATGGACGTCGATACCGAAGGCTACCAGCGGCTGCTGCATGTTCTCGGGGTCGTGGAAAACGATACCTGGCAGTTGTTCAAAGACATGCATACCTACAACCCATATGCCGGGGAAAGCCGGTCTGCATTCATGAACGCCGTTGAGCGGATTCAGCAGCGACTGGTGGGAGGGGCGTGAAATTTTCGGGAGGCGGTAGCGATCGGTGTGGGCATGGGTATGCTCGTGGGCGTGGTCAAAATCATCTGGGACGTACCGCTGGTATATCTGCTCGTGCCGCCATACCTCGTGCTTCTCATCGTGACAAAAATATCCACCGAGGAATTTGTAAACATCGCCTGGGACAGTGCAGGGGTTACCACGGGACCTATCACGGTACCCCTGGTGCTGGCCATCGGTTTGGGGATCGGCAACCAGGTGAACGTGGTAGAGGGTTTTGGTATATTGTCCATGGCATCGGTTTTCCCGATTCTGGCGGTGCTGACGGTCGGCCTTTTTGTCAACCGCAAAAGAAAGGCCATACGGCAGGAAAGCGCAGGTGTTTGACGACGCGCCAATGGCCGCGTTTGGTTTCAATTTTCTATTTCAAGACAGAGGATACGCCCCATGATGGACGCCGAAGAAAAGGCCATTGAAATCACGCTCGTTTCCGACAGGGAAACAGCCGCCGCCATTCTGGAGGAACTGGAATCCATCGGTCTGACCTACAGCTATTCCATTCCAGGGCGAAGGGATCTGCTGCAGGAGAGAAAAGGCCTGTTACGACTGCTTGGAACCGACAGTACGGTGCTGCATGATCCCATTACCATCATTACCTTTTTGATCGCTCCGGAAATGGAGCTGGCCGTCATCGGTTTCATCGTTGAGAAAGGCGGGTTGAGTGTTCCTGGAAGAGGTTCGGTCTTCAGCAAAGAGGTTGCCTTGCTCAAATCACATGAACACTGCCGGGAAAACAAGGCCCTGAATATCGACACCGCCATTGAAAAAAGAGGGTTTTACAGCGATTTAACCGGCATCTGCTGTATCGCCCAGCGAGGAGACGGCGATCTGTTGGCAAAGGTTGGATTGGACACCGGCAGCGGTGTTCCTTCCATCACCCTGGGTGTCGGAACGGGTCTGAGAGACAAAATCGGGCTCTGGCGAGTGGCGATACCGGCCGAAAAGGAAATCGTAAACCTGGTAACAACGTCGCATAATGCAGAGAACGTCATGAAAATGATGATCAATATCGGAGCGTTGGACAATCCCGGCAAGGGATTTATCTATCTGTATCCCATAAAGACAGGGCTGGTCGATGTGAAAGCGTATGTGGGATTGAGCCGTCAGGCGGCCAGCATCGAACAGATCGTTTCCGTCATCGATGAGATAAAAGGCGGGACCAAGTGGCGCCGACGTGAGTTTTCCAAGCATCAAGCTGGCGGTAAGAAAAGAAATATCTTAAACGATCTGGTGAATTTTACCCTAATCTGCAATGAGGGACGCAGCGCGGATTTGGTCAAAGCGGCCATGGACGCCGGTGCAGGCGGAGCGACAACCAGTCAGATAAAATACCGCAACACGGCAAAGCAGAAACCAATGACATACCGCCGGCACGAGAGGTCAGCGAAATGATTATCGGGGTAAATCAGGTTGAAACAGTCCTAAAGGTGCTGGAGGATATGGGCGCACTCGACGACCAAACCCACGGGCAGATTTACTGCTCCGCGGTTCCCAAGGCGTTTACCTATCAAAGGAAAGGCCTGGTTTGACAGGTCAGGGGCGTGAAATTTTCGGGCTAGGCATGGGGGATGACGTGGCGCACGCCGTTCAGGTGAATTGCCAACCCGTCTTTCAGGTCGTCAAGCTGTTCGGACAACTTCATCATGCTGCGGTCCGTAAACTTGATCAGTTGGTCTTCAAGGCGCATGAACAGACAGTCGTTACGGATGATGAGCTGTTGCG
This sequence comes from uncultured delta proteobacterium, assembly GCA_963701385.1. Lineage (GTDB taxonomy): Bacteria > Desulfobacterota > Desulfobacteria > Desulfobacterales > B30-G6 > B30-G6. Next base: position 516,701 of record CAVOZW010000027.1, on the reverse strand, counting down.
GATCTAATGGGATCTGTTTTCCGGTGTTCAACAGCAGCCGTATGTCCCCGTTCTGAAAAATATCGACCGCAAAGAGCGCGGTTTCCTGATAACGAAAATAGACCTTTTCCACAACGTCCCCCCGCGTCTGACCGACAAAGTAACCGTCAGCATCATACCCGATGGAACGGTTGAAATAGGCGACAACTTTCTTGTGTTCGAACTGCCCGTGCTGGTTGTGCCAGCGGCCGTTGCCGTCCATCCAGAAAACGGCATCCTCTTTGGTAATAACGACTTCCCGATGCTTGTCTGTCATGATGTTTTAATGATTCCTCTCTAAGGCTGGCGCGCAGGATTAACGCCCAAAAATATTCGGGTTAGTCCAGGTCGACGGTGACCTTGCAATTGTTACACCGCTTTGCGCCTCTGAAAACGGTATGCCCGCACTCCGGGCAGACATAGCGCGCCTGTTCGTCGTAGGCCCATTTTTCAGCACCGTGCTCACGCCGGTAGGGTATGGCGCGCAAAATGACTTTTTTCCCCACGGGCATGGGAAATTTGTCGATGAGGCCACAAGGAAAGTCATGGCATTCATGGCAGCCGCTAAATTCTTTTTCCTGGTTACAGGCCTTGATGCCGCAGGTCTTGCAAAACAGGCTGACCCTGTCCGAGAGGCAGCCTTCGCATTTGAGATCTTCAATGGAAATCCCTTCGAGACCCGGAATTTTTTCCTGGTACATGATCAGCAGCCGTTCCAGGAACTTGTCGTTGTTGTCCCGGGTGGCATAATACACACCGCACACACCGCAGTAGAGCCCGCAGTAAGCCAGAAACTTGGGTTCGCTTTTCATCGGAACGTCCTCTTTATGATCGCAAAGGTGATTCATGGGCTATCTATCCTGAACTGATCGATTTTCCTTCCGATCTGCATCAATTTCTTGCCGATCAAGGGTTCACAAAATGTCTCGACACATATATAATATCATCCCTACGAATACAATATGGAATGATGCGCCCACCCATATTGGGGACGGGTATTGATATATTACTTTGAAAGGGGAGAAGGTTTTACTCTGGTCAGGGAAGATGATACGATCTCGCAAAGGGGAAAAAACGAATGCCAAGAGACATTCCAGGTCATGCATTTAAATATTTGATGAAAAAGCCTCAGGGCGGCAGTATTCCAGAGGCCTTTTCCGATGATTCATCTAAACAGGTGCTGCACTTTCATCGTCAACTTCCAGGCTATCAGCCCACCCAGCTCATACGTCTACGCAACTTGGCCCAATCATGGGGTTTTGCAGAAATCCTGATCAAAGACGAATCCACGCGATTTGGTCTCGGTGCTTTCAAGGTGCTGGGAGGAAGTTATGCGGTTGCACGGCTGTTGTGTGAAAAAATAGGCATCGACATCCATGATGTCGACTTTGATTATTTGGCGAGCGACGAGGCGCGACGGCGTATGGGCCCGATAACCTTGGCCACGGCCACGGATGGGAATCACGGGCGCGGCATTGCCTGGACTGCGGAACGCTTAGGGTTACAAGCGATGATCTATATGCCCAAGGGATCGGCACCTTCACGTGTGGAAAACATTCGCACCCACGGGGCCACCGTGAAAGAAACTGATCTGAATTACGATGATACGGTACGCTTGTGTTGTCGCAGGGCTCAGGAAAACGGATGGCATGTCATCCAGGATACGGCCTGGGAGGGGTATGCTGACATACCGCGCTGGATCATGCAGGGCTATATGACCCTGTGTGCAGAGGCCGTCAGTCAGATGACACAAAAAGGAATCCGCCGTCCCACGCATGTCTTTATCCAGGCAGGTGTGGGCTCACTCGCCGGCGCCATGGTGGGCTATCTGATCAACAGGTTTCAAGACGATCCGCCTTGCTTCATTATCATGGAGCCCAACAATGCGGCCTGCATGTTTGCTTCAGCGGCTTCCGCTGATGGTCTTCCCTGCGCCGTTAAAGGAAACCTTTCCACCATCATGAGCGGTCTGGCTTGTGGAGAACCCAATCCCTTTGCCTGGAACATTTTACGCAATTTTACAAACTGCTACATGTGTTGCGACGATTTTGTTGCGGCCAATGGCATTCGTATTCTGGCCAACCCTCTCGAGGGCGATAAAGCGCTAGAAGCCGGGGAGTCCGGCTCTGTTGGCATCGGGATGCTGGACCTGTTGGCAAACAAGGCTGATTTTGATGCCCTAAGACAAGCGCTGAAGATAGGTCCCGGGGCCAGGGTGCTCCTTTTTAATACCGAGGGCGCAACAGATCCCGTAAACTATCGTGAGATTCTCTGGCACGGGAAATATCCATCCCTGTTGTAGCTTTGCGATATTCTCCAGGCACACAATCCTTGAATTTTCGCCAATGGTATGGTGATACTATTCTTTAAACAAAAGCCAGGATATTGTCCTGGAAACATTTTCGGCGCCAAAAAGAATTTCTTGAAGATGGTGAGTAGATGTTGTCCAACACTTCGAATGTCTTGTTCGATCTGGATGGTACACTGACGGACCCCGGGAAGGGGATTACCCGCTGCATCCGCTATGCCCTGGAGCGGCTCGGGGCTAGCATGCCGTTGTCAGACCAGCTCACATGGTGTGTCGGCCCACCCCTGAGAGCCTCTTTTACACAGCTGTTGAATACCACGGACGAAACCATTCTCGACCAGGCTCTGGTCCTTTATCGAAAGCGATTTTCTGAAAAAGGCATGTTCGAAAACATTCTATATCCCGGTGTGGTTTCATCTCTAACCAGGCTGCGCAAGGCTGGATTCAACCTGTTCCTTGCCACTTCGAAACCCAGGGTGTTTGCAAGACAGATACTCGATCACTTCAACATGACCACTTACTTCCACAGGGTTTATGGAAGCGAACTGGATGGCCGCCTGTCGGACAAGGGTGCGTTGATCGCGCACATCCTCCATGAGGAGCGACTCGCTCCCGCGGCAACGATGATGGTAGGAGACCGGGTATACGATATCGAGGGCGGCAAAGAAAACAAGGTCATGACGGCGGCTGTGTCCTACGGTTATGGCACGCGGGAAGAGATCGATGCCGCCGATCCGGATATTGTCTTTGAAACAATTGCGGATCTAACCAAAACACTGCTGTCCCTTCGCGCTGGGTGAGGAAGGTTTCAAGGCAGAATAATAACAATTATTGCTGTCAAACCCATTCAAGCAACGCACTTACGCAACGTTGCTTCTTCATTTGTTCACGATTTCAATGAGTGTCACTTCCGGTGGTGACAGGAACCTGGCCGGTGGTCCCCAGGTACCGGATCCACGACTCACGTAAGCAAAAGAACCTTCCTGGAGCCGCGTCAGGCCCGGGTGTAATCGATAGAAAAGCCTCGTCAACAGGCTGAAGGGGAAAATCTGTCCGTTGTGGGTGTGACCGGAAAGCTGTAGATCGAAATGTCTGGCAGCGTTCCTGTCGATGCTTGGCTGGTGTTTCAGCAACAGGATGAACAGATCGGTGGAGAGATTTGAGAGCAGGCGCTTTTCTGATTCTTTGCCGGCGGCGCCCTGAGATCCCCCGGCAGGGTCATCGACACCGGCAATATGGATCAGGCCCGGCAGGGTCAGGGTCTCACCCTGAAGCAATATAAAGCCGGCTTTTATGGTAAAATCGATTGCGCGGGAAAGACCGCCATAATACTCATGATTTCCGGTGACGGCATATTTTCCATGGGGTGTCTTTACGTCCTGGAACATCTTTGCCAAACGACCCGGGTTGACCAGCTGCCCATCCACCAGGTCGCCCGTGGACACCAGTATATGGGGCTCGGTAGCCTTGACTAGATCGAGAATTTTTTTAAGCCGTTTCTCTCCTAAAAGAATGCCAAGATGAACATCCGATATCTGGGCGATTTTCAACCTGTTTAGGTCTTTGGGTAGTTTGTCGGTGACGACGGTGACGTGCTCCAGGCGAATATGGCGCGCTTCGAAAAAGCCATAGCTCATGACACTCATTGCCAGAAACAGGGACACGGTCAGGGAAAATCCGGCTGTGGGGGTAATGCCTAACAAGTAGGCACCCGAAACAAAACGACCGATGGATAAAACGAGTCTGTAAACATCAAAGAAAAACAAGGCCGATACAAAAACAAACAAAAACCCCATCCAGGTGAATCCGATAATGGCCAGGATGTGAGCGCTGTGGATGTGCCCGGATTTTTCGACGATCCGGACCATAATGGGCGCCGCCACCATCACAACCATGAAGACCGCCAGCAGCAGCCCCGGCCAGACACCAATCTCCAGGCCCTGTTTTACCTTGATAAAGGCGTAGACGTGTGCACCGCCATAAATGCTCAAGTATACCGCAATAAATAGGATCATTCCGCTCAAACGTCGCCTCCTCCATTAATTGTCATCATCTTTTCTTTTTGATGAGAAGCCCCTTCTTTTTCCGGGGCTAGTAATCGGTTTTCGACACGCGTTGGCGTGTCTTTTTCAGCTGACCTCTCATCTGTTTAGCGGCCAGCTTGCGTTCTTTCGAGGCCCTTGTGGGCCGTGTTTTCTTGCGTGGTTTCGGTTTTTCCGCTGCCCTTCGAACCAGGGTCACGAGTCGTTGGAGGGCATCTTGACGGTTCTTTTCCTGGCTTCTAAATCGCCTGGCCTGGATAATCAGAACGCCTTGCGCGTTGATCCGCTTTCCGGCCAGTTTTTTCAGGCGATGGTAAACTTGGGGGGAAAGGCTGTTGGATTGTCGGGCATCAAAGCGGAGCTGCACGGCCGTGGAAACCTTGTTCACATTCTGTCCGCCGGGGCCGGATGATCGAATGAAATCGAAGGTCATATCGCTTTCATGAAGTTGAATGTCGGGCGTGACCAGAATCATGAAGGCATTTTACGCTATTCGAGCTATTAGGACAAGCGGCAAACGAACCGGCCCTTTCTATTTCGTGTTTGATGTCGTAGTATGAATAAAAAATATTAAATCACCTATTTCGCTCTAAATTTTGGCGATAAACGAACCTCAAGCGGAACGTTCTTATGACAAGCGCTTATAGTGATTGTCATAAGAACGTTCCGATTGGGGTTTAAGAGGGGCCTCATGAAAATAACGGGCTTTAAAAAACTGACGGATGCCAAATGGATCAATCTGTTCGATGTATCCTATATGGATCAAAGCGGCCAGGATAGAAACTGGCAGGTCGCATCGAGGAACCAGCGACCCAAGTGCGTCTCGGGTCGGTTCGATACGCCTGACGCGGTCTTGATGATCCCGTTCCATACCACCGAGCAGAAGCTGGTTGTCTTAAGAGAGTACCGCGTAGCGCTGGCTGGCTTTCAATATGAATTTCCAGCAGGTCTGATGGACAGGGGCGAAAGCATCAAAGCGGCGTCCCGACGTGAACTCATGGAGGAGACCGGCCTGGCACTGACACGCGTTACCCGTATCAGCCCGCTCTTGTACAACACAGCTGGACTGGCCGATGAATCGGTTGTGCTGGTCTATTGTGACTGTGACGGTGTCCCATCCACCGACAAAAATCAGGGGACCGAGATCATCGAAGTCCACCTGCTCTCCCCCGGGGATGCCACCCGCATCCTCTCTGATGACAATGCCGTGTGTGACGTCAAACTGTGGATGGAATTGAATCGATTCGCAAGCCGTAACAAGCGATAAATACATTATTTAGCTGCTAAAGCTGTGACCTGAACAAATCCACCGAGCGAATGGTAATGTCCAGAAGATCGGCAATTTTCCACTTTGCCCGTATGCCCTTGGGGCTTCCGGCAACGGAGGTAACCATGCCGATACCCAGATCTTCACGGATGGGGCGCATCACCTCTTCGTCGGTCAGGTCCAGTAGATCGATTTTCAGTTTTTTCGCCACATACGCCTTGGCTTGGTGGATTTTCATTCTACGGGTTATCTGCATCCAAGCGACCAGATCTCCGGACGTCCGGATGCCTCCCATGCATGAAGCCAGAATATGGGCCGTGTGCATCCCAAAGGGATCACCGACGCCAATCTACAATCCGTCTGCTTTGCCGATCTGAACCAGGGCTTTGGACACCCGCGTCACACTGTCTATGGGCGTCTGCTCCATCATGGGGATGCCACAAACGCCCATGCCCACGTTGGCATGCACCGGAATAGGGGACATGGCCGTGGTTTTCTTGAGAAAGGTAATCGCTCTCGAAAGATTCCAGGCAACCGAGCGGGTCGTGTTGGTGCCGATGGCCAGACCAAAGACATCGGCACCGGCATCCGAGACGACCTTGGCCTGCTCGTGAGGGTACAGACCTGCTAGGCGTTGGTCTTTGTAGGTCACATCACCATGCATACCGATGACAAACTCCCCGGAAGCTCCCATGAGTATCGGCATGTCCGGAATGGTTTGCTTCAGGGATGCCACGGCCCTGAGCGCCCCAAGGAAATCAGCATCGCCCGCCGACCCCGACGTGTCGAAATTGAGCCCTTCACAGCCCACCTCGGCCATCTTTTTCCCGACATAGACTAAATCTCTGGTAAGATAATCGGCTGCCTGCTCCTGCGCCTGCAGTGCTTCGGCAATTTTACCGACCGGGAGAAGTTCCGAAGGATTGGGGCAGGGGCCATCCGGTTGAAAATAGAGGCCCATGTTGGGTTGCGCCCCGTAGAACAGAGGTGCGGTGGAGACCATGGAAATGTTGTAATAGTCATTTTTTTCAAAATTGACGATCGATTTGACCGGTTTGAAAGAATAATCACTGTGGCCAATGGAGGTTGTGTCTCCGCCGCATGCTCTTTCATAGGTCAGAACGGCCTGCATCCGGCTCAAGGGGATACCCACACCGCCGCCGTCCTGGCCCGAATAGAAACTCATGCTGCAGCCGTCATCGGTGACAATGACCTCTTCACCCGGGGCAACGCTTACAACCCTCGAGGGATCTGCCATGATGTCGAAGAGCTGTTTTCGCTCTTCGTCCGTCAATTCGGGGATATGAGCCCTTTTGGCGGCATCGGCCGTGCCTTCGTCAATATCGGCGCTCAGGTCGGATGAGCGCAGCCACACCCGTTCGCCGTCTCCCATTCTGGTTAGAATTCGTTTGTTCATATAAAGAATTCCTTGTTACGTTTCATTATCTGTTCGAACGAACGAGGTTTTCAACGCCCATTTCCGTCTCTGTCTGGGTGACAATACGCCGGACGCCGGCCAGTACGCCGGGCGCAAGCGGCTCCGGAAAATGGTTTTCCAGGATATGGCGGACCTTATGAAGTGCCCGGGTATAGCTGTCAATGGCGCCGTCCATTTCCCAGGCGCTTCGCATTCTTCGGTCAATGAGGTCAGCCCGCGACTGTTCCCGCATGTGCTGAAACGTGTGATTATGCGCCAGAAAATCTCCAAAGGGTCCGATCTCCTGGATGACATCCAGGGCAATGGTTTCTTTGCTGACGGGGATGCCGTTGACGGTATGTTTGATCATTCGGGCAAATTCGCAGTCCAGAGCCAGCTGGGCAAGATCGAAGGTGATGCCACTTTCAAGCATTCCCGGACCGTAAATCATATCGGCGCCTGCCAATGCGGGTATCAATCCGGTGAGTGTCTTCTCGTGGCCCATCTGGCTGTCTGATATTTTGCCGTCGCCCTAGCCACCGGCCACATAACTGGGTAAGGCATAATAGCGTGCCAGTCGGACCACGGCCCCGCTGATGAGTGCGCACTCGGGTGTGCCCACCGATGCTTCGGCCAGTTTCAAATCCATTGCGGTGGTGGAACTTCCGTATATCACGGGAGCCCCCTTGCGGGTCAGCTGAGAAAGGGTGATACCGCCCAGGATTTCTGCGTTGTGCGTCACCAGGGTGCCGGCAAGGGTTGCGGGGGACGTGGCCCCGGCCATGGCCATGGACAATATGTTGCAAACGACGTTGTTTCTGGCGGATGCCATGATGATCTCGCAGCATTCCTTGATCAGCTTCAAGGGGCTCACAGGACAGGTAGTGAAGGATACGATGGGTCGTTCGATCAGCTGCTGGGCACCACCGACGATGACGGCGGCCATCTCGAGGATTTTGTTGAGCAGTTTTCCGTTGCCGGGCCCAAAAGCGCAATGTTTGGTGGTGTTGGTGAGGAACGCTTCGGCATTGTGCAGGGGAACGGTCTCCTGGGGAACATCATTGGCACCGATGGCCTTTTCACAGAAATCGATTTCATCCAGGTAGTCGATTACCCGTGCCACATCGGCGAGATCCTGTTTGACCGGCGACCTGTTTTCAGCACTGTAGGGGTCGTTAATTTTAACGCCTTCGCTGAAATTGGTGAAGTGCACCCGATTTTCCCCAAGCACCAGGTCGTGTTTTGGGTCGCGACCGGCGAGCAGGACTTTTGAAGGGCAAGATTGAATGGCTTCCTCCACCAGGCGCGGCGGTATCTTGACGATGCCGCCATTGCGGTCCACTCGAGCACCGGCTGCCTCAAAACAATCCATGGCTTTAGCGTTTTCGATAAAAAGCCCGGTGTGTTCTAACACTTGCAGGGTGCTGTGGTGGAGTTCGTCCACTGCATGATCGGACAGGATATCCAAATGGAGTTCTGTACCGTTTGGGAGGTTTTTACGCGGTTCTTTCAAGTGATCTTTCATCCGCCTGTTGCTCCATTTTGTGTCATCTGGGTCGTTTGTGGTGCTGTTGATGGTAGCGGGTCGAGGATCCCATAAGCCCTGCCGAAACTGCGAACAATACCCATGAATGCACCCGGCAGTGGCACATCCCTTTCCACGATCAGAATTTCATAGCGCTCGGCTTTTTCCAACATAGCCGAGCTGTCGAAACCTTCCAGGTCATCACAAATAAATTGAATACGCAAGGCATCCGTCAGGGGTATCCTGAGGTGGTCGAATTCTGCGGCGATCAGCCGGCATGTCCTTTCGATGGTATCCAAGTCTGCTCGGCTGACGGTTTCGACGGCCGGGCCCGAATGCGGCACACCAAAAAGCGCATTCACGACAGCCGCCGTCAGAAGATTGACATTGACCGATTTCCTGTCTTTGTGTCTGGAAATCAACAAAGATTTCAGTTCCTTGTACAGGATCATCTTGATTACATCGATGCCCTCCCTGAGGGTGGGTACCAGCTGGGGTTCGAATGTCATGTCACGCTTCCTGCAACAACCTGCCGTGGGTTATTTGGTCAATAGATTGTGGCCAATCGATCACTGTTTTCAGCGTTGACGTGCTTGCAAGGGGATGAGGCGTCAGCGGGCGTTGCGGCGTCACGGGCTTCTGATCCAGCGATGCCTGTGCAAGGGAACGTTTAGCAGTCTTTTTTTGCCGGCTAATCCTGTTTCGTCATGCTTCTGCGACAGAATTCTACGACCGCTTTTTTCATACCCTTGCGTGACTCCAGCTTCAGGGTGCGCTGCCGGATGATGCCATTGATGAAGGCAAGCAGCAGTGTCACCGTATCGGATAGCGGCATCTTTTTGAATTCACCGCTCGCCATGCCTTCCTTGATACATTTTTTCAGATAAGACGTTAGCCACTTGCGCTGTTTTTCGAGCTTTTGGGTGCAGACATGCTGGGCGTCCTTGAGCTTGGCCGGACATGCACTGACAACCAGGTATATTTCATCCGGTCGTTCCTTGATAAAATCAAAGTGTAGCGCGAAAAGGTTTTCGATTTTTTCAAACTGGGTCGATGTTTTTTGATTCAGCGATTCCAGTCGCGCAAAGTAAGCTTCAAATCCGTTGCGAACGATATGGGTAAAGAGATCGTCTTTGCCCTCAAAATGGTAATAAATCAAGGGTTCGGTAACCTTGGCTTCCCTTGCGATCTGAAGTGTCGTTGTCCCATCAAAACCCTGGGTGGCAAAAAGACGTGTTGCCGTATTAATGATGTCATATTTTTTCATAATAACCCCCTCTAAATCCCTTTAAGACCGCATCTCGTTCTTGGTTTCCAATCGCTAAGACGCGAAGGGCCAGATATCGTGTTTCAATGTCGATGTCATAGGTTGTTTCCCGCACAAGGGCCGGAAATTTAATTGCCCACTAACATAGGGTTCAGGGGATCTATATGTCAAGGTAGAAATTGGCACCCCATCTCATAAAGCCTGGGCAGGATTCACCCGAACATTTCATGAAACTATCGGGTTAGCCTTATCTGTCGATACGAGACTCTATTGACAGACCCGGACAGGAAACGTAACTTGGCTATTTAGAAACCACTTCGGCATATAACGTCAACCAAGCGCTCGAACTTACGACCCCGTGTTGGTAAGGGACACCCGTGCCAAGCCTTTCTGGATCATCTTCAAAAAGAGTTGATCTAAATAAAGGATTCGAGAGGTCCCTTTCTCACAACTAAAATAGGAGGCGTCAACAATGATTGGAAAGACATATGATCAGATCGGTGTGGGAGATAGCGCTGAATTTTCGAAGACCTTTTCAGAGTCGGATATTTATCTGTACGCGGGAATTTCAGGGGATTTCAATCCAGCCCACATCAATGAGGCCTATGCTCGCCAGACCTACTTCAAGACGCGTATCGCGCACGGCATGCTTTCGGCAGGATTGATATCGGCTGTCATCGGGACACAGCTTCCGGGTCCCGGATCGATCTACATGCATCAGACCCTTTCTTTCTTAGCACCGGTGCATATAGGGGATACCGTCACTGCGCGTGTGGAAGTCGTCGAAAAAATAGACAAGAAGAAGGTGCGACTGAAAACAATCTGTATCAATCAAGACGCGGTCGCTGTTCTGGAAGGGGAGGCCTTGGTGAGTCCGCCCAGACCATCATCACAGGCATAGCGTCGTCGGGCATCGACGTTTCAACGAACTTTGGGTTTCCATTTCCAATTCTCATAGTAATCCCAGCTCACCATGGAATTGAGTTGCTTCAATTCGGTATCTTTTTCGTGGATGACGCATTTCATGACGTCCCCACCCGAAATCAGACCGATGATGTTGCCGTTTTCTTCGATCAGCAGGTGCCTGACCCTACGTCCCAAGAATTTATCCATGAGATTGAAGACCGTATCGGTGTGGGGCGCCGAAATCAATTCGGTGGTCATGTAGTCTTCTATCAAGGCGCTTTTAATATCAACGTCATCTCGGACGATATCCTGCATAAGATCCCTTTCCGTCCATATCCCGATGATCTTGTCTTTTCTTGTGACGAGAACGGCGCCAACTTTATTCTGATTCATTTTTTCAAGTGTGGCAAGAAGCGTTGTGCCCACGGGAACCGAAACGAGTTCACGCCCCTTGTCCACCAGCATGCTTTTGGCTGTTTCCATTTTTTTTCTCCATGTTATTCTTTTGATATGTGACATCGACGCCTAGCGCCTGACAAACCTACAATATAGCCAAAAAGGGTGGATTGCAATGAAACATAATTTTAGCCCAATAACCGCTGCATATTGTTGCATCACCAGATATTGTATGCTATATATGGCGTCATGAACGGTCCAGACGCCTCTTCCAGTTCCGCTAAGAAAAAAAAGGTTTTTGTTCTCGATACCAATGTCATCCTGCACGACAGTACCTGCATTTACCAATTTGACGAGCATGACGTGGTGGTCCCCATCATGGTCATCGAAGAGCTGGACAGATTTAAAAAAGGCAAAGACACTCTCAATTGCAATGCCAGGGAATTTCTTCGCTCCCTGGATGCTCTGACGGGCGACAGTATTTTTAACGGCGGTGTTCCCATCGGTGAGGGCAAGGGAAACATTACGGTCACGCTCGGAAAAGAGTTTCATAAAAAACTCATCTCCAATTTTTCAAAAGACAAGATCGATCATCACATTCTGAATGCTGCCTATCATGTAGCCCTGGGTAACACTTTCCAGCAGGTTGTACTGGTCACCAAAGATGTCAACCTGCGGATGAAAGCAAAGTCTGTCGGGCTTCTATCCGAGGACTATACCACCGATCATGTTAAAAACATTTCTGACCTGTACAAGGGAAAGCGTGTTGTTGAAAACATCTCCGAACAGATCATCGACCATTTATTCACAACACCCTATGCCTTTGGCGCCGGAGAGATGTGTTTTGAAAGCAACCTGCTGCCCAACGAATTTCTGATCATGCGAAACGGCAGTAAATCCGCCCTGGGCGTTTATGATGCCAAGGTGGATCAGATCAAACGCATCGACAATAGAAGTTGTTACGGCATTCGTCCGCGAAATGCCGAGCAGGCATTTGCTCTGAGTGCGCTGCTGGACAGGGATATTCCGCTGGTAACGCTTTCGGGCAAGGCCGGCACAGGAAAGACGCTGCTGGCGCTGGCAGCGTCCCTTGAAACCAAACGCCATTATCGCCAGATTTTTCTTGCGCGACCCATCGTCCCCTTGAGCAACAAAGACATTGGATACTTGCCCGGAGACATCAATTCGAAACTCGATCCCTACATGCAGCCCTTGTATGATAACCTGGCGGTGATACACAATCAGTTTAGCGGCAAAAACGGTTCCCACCGCCGCATCGAAGAACTTCTGTCAGAGGAAAAAATCATCATTACGCCCTTGTCGTATATCCGTGGCAGGAGTATCGTGAAGGTGTTCTTTATTGTTGACGAAGCCCAGAATCTAACACCCCATGAGGTCAAGACCATCATCACACGCGCCGGGGAAGGGACCAAGCTTATTTTCACCGGTGATATCTACCAGATCGACCACCCCTATTTGGACAGCCAGTCCAACGGTCTTAGCTACCTTATCGAAAAGATGAAGGGGCAGAAACTGTACGCGCATATCAACCTGGAAAAAGGCGAGAGATCCGAGTTGTCGGATCTGGCGATTCAGCTTCTCTAGCGATAAGCTGTAAGCAGCCCATGGCATGCAGTTTACGTCTTATCGCTCAAATGCAGACCTCACAACCCTTCTGACGTTTCGAATTCCACTTCTTGGCACCTTTTCTTGACATATTGCCTAAAAGAAAGTAAAGGATAGGACCCTTTTTGCTTGGTCTAACAAGCATGAAAATGATATCACCGAAACAAGGAGAAACCCATGGAAGCAAAAGTTTTGCTCGTGGATGATGAAAAAGATTTTCTGGAATCCATGTCTGAAAGAATGCGCTTACGGGGCATGGATGTCACGACAGCCTCTAGCGCAAAAGAGGCCTTGGCGAAGAGTGAAAGCGGTGTTTTTGACGCTGTTATATTGGACTACCAGCTACCGGAGATGGACGGTCTGGCTGTCTTGAAAAAGATAAAGGCCAAGCACCCCGAGACACAGATTATCCTTCTGACCGGACATGCATCCCTTAAAGGGAGTGTCGAGGCCATAAAGGGCGGTGCGTCCGATTATCTGGAAAAACCGACCGACATGCAGGCACTTGCCACAAAAATAAAACAAGCCAAAGCGGAAAAGATGTTGGTGGTTCAAAAACAGCATTTGGAAAGCGTATTGGACAGCATTAAAAAGTACGGCATCTAAGCCGAATATTTTCACCCTAAGGGCGCTCCCTGACGGATTTATTACCTGTTTTATCAAGAGCTTGAAGCAGTAAACGACGCATGCACTCTTAGATGGAATGCAAAGGGTCATCAGGTCTCAAACTCAAACAGGATCACCACAAGGGCTAGCGCAAGGAAGTTGGACGCTTGAGGAGGCAATATGAAAGATTTTAAGGTCGTGAGCTTGATGGTGCCACTTTCGGAATATGCCACGGTGTCTGAAGACGCAACGCTTTTTGAGGCGGTTTCAGAACTGGAAAAGGCCCAGAAAGAATTTAATCAAACCCGTTACCGGCACAGGGCGATTCTTGTGATGGATGACAGCGGCAAGGTTATCGGCAAGCTGACCCAGATGGATGCCCTGAAAGCGCTCGAACCCAAATATGATACCATGCTGGATCGACGGAGATCCCATCATCTGGGATTCAGCAAAGAATTTATGAAATCCATGCTAAAGGAATATCACCTGTTTGACAGCTCACTGGAGGACATGTGCTGCAAAGCCGGGGGACAAAATGTCAAGAAATTCATGCGAACACCTTCTGAAGGAGAATATATCGAACAAAACGCAACCATGGATGAGGCCATTCATCAGCTTGTTCTGGGAAACCATCAATCTTTGCTGGTGATGCAACAAGGAACCATTTGCGGAATATTGCGGTTGACGGATGTGTTTGAGGCCGTTTATCACAAGATGCGAGAGTGTTTATAAAGGAGGACGGGCTTGATGAGCGATTCAACGGCCGATTACGCGCAACAGAATAGTTTCGACTGGAAAAAAACGGGCTTTCTTTTACTGGGCGTGGTGCTTTTTGGCGTGGTTTATTTTTCTCCGGTCTGGCCGGATGCGGTAGATCCCGTGGGAAAACATTTCGAATTGACCCGTGAGGGTAAAGGTGCCATTGCCGTTTTTTTACTGGCTGCTACCTGGTGGGTTTTCGAGGTGGTCCCCATCGGCGTCACCAGCCTGGCTATCGGGGTGTTGCAGGCCATGTTCCTGATCCGTTCGGCCAGGGATGCCTTTACGGATTTCATGGTGCCCTCGGTCATGTTTATTTTTGCCTCCATCATGATCGGTCTGGTGTTTACCAAGACGGGGTTGACCCGGCGCCTGGCCTATAAAATGCTGATCATCGTCGGTGAAAAAACCAGCATGATTTATCTGGGCTGTTTCTTGGTTACCGCGGCCCTGGCACACATCATGGCGCACACGGCGGTGGCGGCAACCATTTACCCCCTGTTGGTTTCGATTTATTCGCTCTACGGAGAAGGCGACAAACAAACCAGGTTCGGTAAGGGTCTTTTCATCGGCATGGCTTATGTGGCCGGTGCCGGGAGTATCGTCACCCTGCTGGGCGCTGCCCGCGGTGCCGTGGCCCTGGGGTTTTACAAAGATATCATGCACGTGGACATCACCTTTTTTCAGTTGACCTGGTACATGTTTCCCATCGGCTGGCTTATGACCTTTTGTTTGTGGGGATTTTTCATGATCTTTTTTAAACCCGAAAAAGCCACCATCCCCGGTTTGAGGGAAAAGGCCAGACAACTCAACAATGAACTGGGTTCCATGACCCGCAATGAAATCAAAGCGGCAGTGATCGTGGGGACCTGTATTCTGGTTATGGCGGCTAAACAGTTTCTGCCCGTTTTAGCGCCCATTGACAAAACCGCCATTATTCTGGTTTCCACGATCCTCTTTTTTGTCACCGGCATCATGGATCTGGACGATCTGGAATCCATACCCTGGAATATCATTCTGCTCTTTGCCGGCGCCATGAGCATCGGCAACTGCCTCTGGCAGACCGGTGCTGCCAACTGGATGGCGGTTAACTGGCTGGCCATGTTTCAGGAAGCCAACTGGTTCGTATTTGTCATGAGCATCGCTTTTTTTGTCATGATCATGACCAACGTCATCATGAACGTCGCCGCTATAGCCATTTCATTACCGGTGGCGCTGGTCATTGCGCCCTATCTGGGTGTTGCCGGCGAGGTCATTCTGTTCGCAGCCTTGGTGACGGCCGGCATGCCCTTTCTGTTGTTGGTGGGTGCGGCCCCCAATGCCATTGCCTACGACTCGAGGCAGTTTACAACCGGTGAATTTTTTCTTTACGGCATACCGGCCAGTATCCTATTGATGGTTGTCACCGGGTTTGCCGTATTTGTCCTCTGGCCGTTAATGGGAATGTCGGTGACCCTGCCGCCGGCAGGGTAGTTCCGTGGTTTTGGATTGCGGACCGGCACCAACCCCATGCGCTGCCTTTGCGCAACTCATCGGTTCGTTGATTCTAGGCAGATATCGGAAGAAAGTGCTTTATAGGTTTACCCTATGAGGGAATCGAGTACCGTATCCCCGAATCCGGCATTCAGGGCCTCTGACCCTAGCAGCGTCGGCTACAAAGCGTTTTTGCAGGTCGGTAAAATAGGGAAGTGCTCCCTTGCGCGTCTTGTCATGTCTGCAGTCCTGAGCAATGCCGGTGCCGGTTTGATGGCAGCACTGCTTTTTTCTGTACGAAGGATAATCGAACTTGACAGCGGTTTGCTCGACAGCAGATTTGTTTTGATCGTTTTTCAAATAAGCGGACTGCTCATTTTTAGCGAAATACTGTTCTTTGTATCCGAAAGTATCGACATCAATCACGGTATCCGTGTATTGGAAGCGCTTCGCCTCAGGATATTTTCACACATCGTTCATCTACCGTTACCGCTCATTCAAAAAAAACCGGTCGGAGAATGGGTTGCCCGGTGTGATCATGACGTACGCCTGACACAGCAGGGCGTCTTTTCACTGCCGCGTATTCTGATTGCGTTTCCGATCACTTTTCTTGTTTACATGGGTTCTATTTTCAAACTGTCCCCGTCATTTGCCGGGGTGGTTTTTATAGGCGCCATCATGGGTGTGCTGCCTGCATTTTTATTGCGCAGACGGCTCCTTTCGATCAGTGCAACCATGATGCAGCAGATCGGAGACTTGGCCGGCCGAATTGGAGAAACCTTTCTGCATATCAAAACCATCAAAGCTTTCTGTGGTGAGAGCGCCAGCATACAATCCATCAACGACTGGTCAAAAAAATATATCTCACTTGCCTGGAAAGCGAGACTCCTGTCAATTACAGCCCGCCAGGTTTCAACGTTCATCATGACCTGCTGCTTCATCACCGTAGCGCTCATCGGCAGGTCCATGATAAAGAACGGCACCCAAACGCTGGGAGAGCTGGTGCCCATTCTCGTTGGCGTCGTCCTGATAGCGCGAGAGCTCAGAAAGGTATCCGGTATACTCGGAGAAATTCAGAATTATAGGTCTGCCATACGACGCTATCTCGACAGTTTGTCCCTCACCATAGAAAATTTGGAGCCCCGCCACCCGCTACCGCTCTCGCGGCCCATTTCACATTTTTCTTTTGAGAACATTACCTTTTCATACGATGATCAGGAGGCCTGTCTGAAAGATATTGACTTTCATGTGAAAAGAGGTGAAACCCTTTCCATTGTCGGGCTCAGTGGTGTCGGCAAATCGACCTTGATCGAACTGATTCTGGGCTTTGTCAAGCCCCAGAAAGGCAGCATACGGGTAGATGGGAAATTGCTGGACACTTACAGCCTGAAGCATTGGCGAGAGTGCATCGGCGCCGTTTTTCAGCCTCCCGCTCTCTTTAGTGGCACCCTTAAAGAGAACCTGCTGAAATTTTCCCACGCTATCGATCATGAGGAACTGTGGCGGCACTTGCGTGCCGTGGGGCTGGAACAGACCGTACGGAAACGAAATGGATTGGACCTTGCCGACATTAACGAAAATGCCACCAATTGGTCGGAAGGCGAAGCCCAGCGGCTCGTTTTACTGCGTGCGCTCTTTTTGAACCCGGACATCCTTCTCCTCGACGAGGCAACATCCGCACTTGACGCCAAGTCGGAAGCATCGGTTGTCGATCTGATAAAAAAAGGGATGTCTTCCCGCATCACGCTGATCATCACACATCGAATGAGCCTGGCCATAAATGCGGACACTATCCTGGTTCTTGGACAGGACGGGGTAGAGGGAATTGGAACACCTGAAAAACTGTATGTGGAATGCCCACTGTTCAGGTACATGTGCATGGCCCAGCGCATTGTCCCGCCTGGAATAAGCCCTTAGACGAAGAAAATTAAGCTACCATGATTCAAACGTCATCGAAAGCGACGACACGTCTCGCAGATTCATACAGCAGGCGTTTTTTTCTGGCATTACTGGAGGCGAGTTGGCGGGGCGAATCGATCGAAGGAGCATGGGATCTTTCGCAGATCGATTGGCCCTTCATCCGCTTCATGGGGCATCATCATCGGGTTATCGAGGATTTTAGACCCTTGTGTGAGGGGGACCTTATGGCTCCCGCGAACATACAGAATGACATATGGATCGCTCAGGAAATGGCTGAGCAGCTGGGTCGATTGCTGCAAGGCGGACTGAAGGATCTGCGAGAAATTGCTCGGCGTCATGCGATGCGATTGGTTTTGTTGAAGTCGCCCACCTATGTGGCGGAAGCCTTCGGTGGTTTCCGTTTTCGTGAAGTGAGGGACCTCGACATACTTGCGTCCCCGGACGATGTGCCTTGCCTGACCGATGAACTGGTGAAAAAAGGCTACAGCATGCACAATCTTCGGGTGCAACGGGTGTTTACCAAGGACCGTCTGCGTATAGAGGTTCATTTAAAACCGATTGGCAGGCGCCGATATTGGGGTCTCCTGCCTGAATGGGAAATGATCGCAAGAGCGGAAGAATTGGCTACGTATCGGCCTTTGTTCAAGCTGAATCGTCGGGATGAGGCGCTCATGCTGGTCCTGCATGCACGTCACCATGAGTACAGGCAGGCCTTGTGGCTGCGGGATGTTGCAGCATGGTGGCGGGTTCGAAACCCGGATCCAGACGAAATATGGATGGCCTTCCGGGATGTCGGCTTGCTTCGCACAGCCTGGGTCGCCTGGCGGGGCATGGAGCAATTTGGATGGGAAATACCGGCGTCGTGGAAACCCGAAAGGTGGCATAGTGACCCAACATTTGACAGGCGCGTCGATCGGTATTGGAAAATATCGTGGCAATATGCCGGTGAAACCCTGGGACAGTTTCTCTTGCGCATGCAGTTACAACTGTCTGAAGCCGAGGGCTTCATGGCCAAAATCCGCACCTTGCTGCCCATGATATCGGCAAATGAAATCAGCGGGTTTTATGCCGCGCTCAAAGGGTCTTTTGGAAAAGGCGTCATCAATTTCACGCGCTGATTTTTATGGCAACCCAAACAAGCATCAAAAAGATTCATGAAAGGAACCGTTTATGTGGCAAAGCAACGAAAATATCATTTGGCGTGAAAATGACGGCGTTTATGTCATTTTGAATGTATCCACCGGCAATTACTACACGGTAAACAAAACCGGTTCCCGACTGTGGGAAAAACTGATTGTCGATGGCAATGGATTCGAAGCGGCCATTCGGCAGATTTGCGACGATTTCGAGCATGCCCCCGATGAATCCGTCGTTACCTCGGAATGTTTGAAGCTTCTGGAGGAATGGAAAACCGAAAAGCTGATTATGGAAAAGAACCCCGGCGCTTAAATGGCCTAGCGGGTTGATGACGTTCCACCGATATCCTTTTCGAATGAACGATTATGCCGAATATACTGCTGACCAACTACTGCAACAGAAATTGTCCTTATTGTTTTGCCAAGGAGCGTGTCTACCTGGACACGCATACACCCCGGTGGGAAATGCCCGAGGAAGACTTCAGGGTCATTCTGACCTATCTGAAACCCGGACTTGACCCGGTATCTTTGCTGGGTGGAGAACCGACCTTGCACTCGCGTTTTCACGAGATCGTGGCGCTGGCCCTCCAGACGGGTCATTTCGTCAAAATCTTCACCAACGGTGTCAGCCCGGTACTCCGAAGGCTTCTTGGCAAAATGGACACCCATACCCTGGCCGTCATCCTAAATCTGAACCCCCCCGGCACCTACAGCGAAAGCGAGAAAGCCGAGATCGAAGCCAACTGCCGCGCCTTCGGTCCCAATCTCCAGCTGTCCTTCAATATCTACAAGCCTGATTTTTCATGGGATTTCCTGAGGCAGATCATCCTGAAGTGTGGCTTAAAGCCCACCATTCGCCTGGGCCTAACCCAACCCATTCAAGGCACCACGAATACCTACTTGAAAGAAAAAGATCTGCCCCAAACGTATGGCAGAATCGTCATCATGGCTGAAGATCTTGCCAAATCCGGGATCAATGTCGGGTTCGACTGTGGATTCAGGCTGTGTGGATTTACCAAATCAGCGCTTGGGATTCTTGCGCAATGCGGTGTTGAATTCCTTTTTGCCTGCAGACCTGTTTTGGATATTGGCCCCGATCTCATGGTGTGGCGGTGTTTTCCATTTTCGACGGACCGGTGTGTCAAGCTGACGGATTTTAAAACCTATGACGAGATTGTCGCGTATTTCGATGAGCGGTGGAAACACGTTCAGGGTTTGGGAAATACCGATCAGTGCCAAACATGCCTGAATTTAGCGTCAGGCGCCTGTCACGGTGGCTGTTTGTCGAGGACGCGGATTCTGAAACCTGAAGCAGGTGAAAAATGATTAGCCTCTTTTTGAACGATTTCCCTGAAGGGCATGGAAACCCTTGTGGTGCGGTCATGACACCGGCCTGTTTTCAACACATCATCGACCTGATGGAAAGGGAAAACGATTATCGCGCCAATCTGTGGTTAGGCAGGATACACCCAGACCGCTTGCTTCGATATGTTCAGCTGCTCGAAACAAAAAAAATCCACGCCGACGTTTTCCTGGATGCGCCTATTGACAATCAAACGCTCAGCATATTAATCGAAAAAAAGGTTCCGCTGACCGTCGATGCCGGATGCCTGACCACCCAAGCCAGGGACACGGATAGTCATCGTCTCAAAGAAGCGGCTGCGTTGAATGTGTTCCTGCCCCTGCACTCGACCCGATTCGACCCCCTAGACCTGAAAAAGATTCTACAAAGTGGTTTGAACATCCATGAAGTTGTAATGGGGGTTGCCTGGCAGGACCGATCGAGCGGTCCGTCACGGATTGTAAAACAGGATTATGGTGCCTGGTCCGAATTGCTTCTCGCGCTAGCCAGCGAACTGACGCGCCATAGCGTTTCGTTCCGATGGTTGTGTGGGCTTCCACTCTGCATTTTCAATCGAGAGCAGCTCGGCGCCATGGCGGCGACGCGCGTTAAGTGGCCGATGGCCACCTGCCGTGAATCCTTGATCATCCGGCCCGATGGCTCGTTGTGGTACTGTCCCAGAATCCAAGGCCCCCGATCCATCCATATCCAGAAAGAAGAATCCATCACCGCTCTTCGCACAGAATTGGATCAATGGCTAATGCCTTTCAGGGGTTTTTGTCCCGTTCACGTCGATGCATGTCGAAGCCTTCACACTCGGGCCTGTGGCGGCGGATGCCTGGCCCATTCGCTTTCCGAGTGGCAGGGTGGCGCAGGGATGGGCGCACAAATTGAATAGTACCCATCCACAACAATCGGGCTAGGCGGTTCGGTGATCCAGCTTTCCGTCAATATTTCTTACAGCGCTGTTCAAATATCGGAGCAGGCGTTTTTTATCCCGCCACACCACCTGGCCTTCGAAGATTGAAATCATTTCTTCGGGATTAAAAAGGGCACGATGCTTGGTTTTCTTTTTCAGGACCGGCACGGTCGGAGACTTGCAGCGGCTGATCATGCAGGCCTTACACAATTCCGGCCAGTTGCGACCGTCGCCATGCCAACGTTTGCGCAGCATTCTCATTTTTTTATCATTGTAGAGTTCGAAGAGAGGGGTCTTGTCGACATGTCCAATCGCCAGTTCAGCATTTACATCATATGAACAGGGTGTCACCGTACCGTCCCAAAAGACGGTCAAATTCTGCAGGCCCAATTCGCAACGCCAGGGTCTTTCAAATATCGTGGGCATTAAATCGATACAGAAATGGCGTGGCCACGGCAGATATCCATGCAGATCTACCCGGTTGACTGCCGGTACCGCAAAACATCTTTCCAAAAAATCGGCCAGGCTGTCTAGGTGGTGATACAAAAGATCGGGAACGACCAGACTCCGGATGGTCAGGTCTCGGTTTTGGCCTTCCCAGTATCCCAGGGCTTCAAAGAGTCTTTTTTCATCTTCGGAACGGTAGGTTTTACCCCTGCAGCGCGCAAAGTTTTCAGGTGTGGCTGCGGGATGTGAGACCGTCAGGTTTGTCAACCCGGCCTCATAGAGCGATGTTACCAAATGCGGCGTCAAAAGGTCGCCATTGGTTACGATTTCTGTGTCGAGATCGTTTTTGGAAAGTTCCTTGACCATGTCCACAATACGCCGGTGCATCAGCGATTCACCCTGGGCATAAAGAAATACCAACGCCGGTCGGATGGCCACCGTTTGTTCAGCGATGCGCGTAAACAGATCCCACGCCATATAGCCCTTGGAACGCCTGCAGGAGTTCTGAACCGAACCACATATCGGGCAACTGTTCGTACAGTGATTGGTCGGCTCGATAATGATACCCTCAGGACGGGCTGACTGGTGACCGGTTGCCCGTAAAATTTTGCGTCGCAGAATAGTGGTAAGCAAGAAATTCACGCGTTACTGCCTGTGATTGGCTTCAAGTTGTTGAAAGTCGGCATTGCTCCTTGGCATCCGGGTACGGCGGTATGGCGATCTTGTTGAGTTTCCACAACGTTTCGGCCAGGCAGGCCTGGCACAAACCCTCAGTAAGATATCGGCATGTCAGGCATTCGGCACCGCTTCCAATGCTTCGGTAAGGGGACAATGTATTTTGAAACCAGGACAAGGCTTCCCCATAATGCTTGAAGTTATCGAAGGGGATGGACGCGATGCTGCAAAGGGGAAGACAGTTGATAACATTGCCGGTCGGTGTAATGTCAAGACGTGAACCACAGTGACTGATGTGGACACCCTCAAGCTTTTCACGTTGTATGTCGGTGAACAGACAGTATGCCACCCCGCACTCAAACGCGACTTCAATTTTTCGGTCGGCAGCCTCGTCCACAAGCCTGAGAATGTGTTCGGCAACCGCGGGAAATTCGTCTCTTTTGACATGTATGTTTCGATGATCAAGCGTCGGCAGCGCTACCCCGATTTTTATTTTCCGGTCGAGGCCAAAACGATCGATATAGTCCAGAATATAGTCGAACCTCGTCGTGGAATCGGTGATGTTCAGTGTCAACATGGCACAGCGACCGGCTGAATTCAGATGCTGGTGAAGCCTTGTGAGCTGATTCCGGGTATAATTCGAAGGGTCGTTGACATTGACAACCCACCGCCCATCCTGGCGGACGGATTTTTCAAGTAAACCGGGATCCAATACTGTAGAAAAATTGGAAAAGACGACATACCGCAAACGTCTTCTTGCAAGTTCCGACAGTATGTCGCCGAAATGGGGACTGAGCGTGGGCTCACCTCCCATGAGATGGATATCCAGATGCGACATTTGTGCCCGTTCGAACCAGTCGAGGATTGTGTTGAAAAGCGGCATGGACATCGTTTGCTGGGCATGCCCTTTTCCGATCATTTCTTTGCCGAAACAGTAATCGCAATCAAAATTACAGCGGGTCGTTAACATCAGATTTGCCATGCTGCTTCACCCCTTTTTGACGACCGTATTATGGCCGATATTTGGTTCGACCTTCGCGTTTCTCAGCCAGTAGCGAATGCGTCCGTGTTTTGTGAACATTTGGCCATATCCCTTGTTGTCCTGTAACGGCGTGCGGTGAATAACCCGGCCGTTCAGTGTGAGCCAGCAGTGGCCGTCGGTTGAATCCATGTTGTCGATAGAGATGCACACGTTCACCTCGGGATCCGAGCCCTTAAAAAGCTCGTGAGCCAGGCAGATCATGGTATAATACAAACACATGTTTTTTCGAAAGCCCGAATGGAGTTTCCAGAGACTTCCATGGGCCAAAAAAAAACTGATTTCTGCCGGTTTCGGCAGTGCTATCATCTCGAACCCGGACTCCACCGACGCAACCAGCTGCGTGAAATTCCGGTTTTTCGTGATTCTGCTGACACGCGAAATGCGGCGCAGAACCGCTGTATATGTTCCAAAAACGTTTATCATCCTATATTTCCACCACCCGCGGCGTAAATTCGCAGATCGATGGCGGTCATGAATTCGCCCCTTTCATCGCGAGGCAGAATCCCTGGCACAGCGCCCTGAAGCGAAAATAGCAGGTTTCACAGATGGGCTTGAAAAGCGTTTCCTGCCAGGCCTTCATTCGAGGGGCAACGTATGCAGTGAGTTTCTCCCAATTTTCAAACTCCCATAGAAAAGGTCGGTTTTGCAGAAAATCACCGTCACAAAGGGCCAGGGACATATCTGGTCTTATCAGTGTATTCCAGGTATAGTCGACCAGGTGCACGCCGCAATGGCCCCTGAAAACATGCCAGAGGTCCTTGAAGCCTGCCCTATCGACGAGACATAGCGGGAGTGGTTTTGCGATAAGCGGTGTGATACCGTTGCTCAGCATCACATTTGCAAATCGGCCCGCAATTTTGGCTTTTTCGAGCCATTTTTCAGCATTCAGATCCACCGGCGCTCCCGGCTCCACCACATTCGCAAACGAAATTTCATTGACCTTCAGCTGCTGTAATCTTTCTACGATAAACTGCCAGTCTTCATCCATGACATTGTAGCGGAACATGAGCTTAATTCGCCGGTCGCGCAGTTTTTTTGCATTCAACCAAAAGGTCTTCTGCAGGTCACCTGCTATGGACGGTGAGCGGATGTGCGCGGTAATCAGTTCGACTGTTTTGGGGTCGATGGCGCGCAGCGTCTCTCTGGGGAAAATTAGGTTGGATGCAAAATAGAGTTTCATCCCTGATGCCTGAACCAGAGACACGAGGTCAGGAAAGTGTGTATAGTGGGTTGGCTCACCACCGTAAAGACGGATTCTTTTGACATTGGCGGCCTGCGACCATTTGAGAAAAAAGAGGATATTTTTGAGCGACACGTCCTTCTTGGGCATTTGGGAGCTGAGGCAATAATCACAATCGAGGTTGCATTTATAGGTCGGCACCAGGCACAGCTGCCTTTCGGCGGCGTCCTTTCTCGCATGGGTATCATGTCTGAACGACCGAAGGCCTTCGTTTCCCCATCGCGGTTCGATGAGGGCTTCGTATTCACCATAAAGCGCTTTGTGGCCTGCTAACACGTAGAAGCAGCGCGAAGGGTCCGTTTTTCGACCGTCAAGCCAATTCTCGACGCCTTGCAGAAAAACGGTTTCCTTTTCGTACATGTCGCCACCGACATCGAAGCGTCTCCCGGCAGCGACGCGGCCGGTCTCGCTGTATGTGTCAAAAAGAAAGGGGAACTGAGATTGACAGAAGTCCACCAAAAATTGCCGTCGACGATCGTCTGAAATGGAAATTGCCTCGAGCAGCTCCAGAACGTACGATTCAGGCCGTGGTCCCATGATGGCCAGACCCATTTTCAGATCGCTATCGGGTTTGCCGGTCAGAAGGTCGACGATGCTATGTTTCATGAGGGGTTCCAAAAATGATTTTTTCAGCGTTCAGCATACCCCGGGACAGGGAATACACGGGGATGACGGTTGAAACGTCACACAAAAAATTCAAGGCTCTCTCGGCATATCGGTCCTGGGTGTAATATAGAAAGCACTGCCCGAGTTGCTGCATCGCCTCGGTGACGTTCAGGCGTATAAGCGCTGGTTCGCTGTTTGTGTTGAGAAAATAAATGGCATCGATGATTCCGGGCTTCGGGCGCTTTTGGGGATAGAATTGCTTGATGTCGATCTGGTGTTCCGCCGCGGATGAACATCGATCGGCAAGCTGCCTGAGGTGCGGAAGGGAACGGCATGTCTCAGCCGAAGCCCGAACCGTTCTCCAATACGGCCAGGCCTTCCAGTAACGGTCGGGACCGGAACCCACGACAACCTGATCGTCACCATAAAAGTCCCATCCCTCGCTCACCAGTCTCAGTGTCAGGGTGGTCTTTCCGCTGCCGCTAGGACCCGTGATCAGTAGGCACCTTCCATTGCGGCCGACACACCCGGAATGAACGATGGTCCATTGTCCCCTGGCGAGAAGTTCAACCATAAGAATCTGAGAAAAAACGAAAAGATTGAGTAACCCCGGCTGCCGATCAGGCCCGGTTTCCCCGTTTACAAGGCAGACAATCTCACCGGTTTCTGCAATCATCACGATTCCCAGAGCTGGTTTGACGATGACGATGCCGTCCTTGGCTTCGTAGGCCTCGAGTTCTCCAATGCCGCCGTCGTGGACGATCTTACGTTTGATGTTGCTTTCAAGCAAGTCTTTCCACTCCGGGTGTGATGTTGCAACGTCGATGATGCAGCCGTCCGTGATGCGGTCTCCTTCTTGTATGAACCCATGGTTCAGGGAGCCGAAGGCCGAGACGAACGCTTGGGCCAGTGTCTTTACGGGTGACGATATGAGAAGCAGACGATCCATCATGATTTTTTGTAAACGATGCTCACTTTGCGGCACAAGCAAGGCATAAAAATCTGCAATGGACCCGGTATTTGTTTTCATCAAGGCGTCAATCCCTTGGACATGCTTTCCATAAAATCGTCTAATCGGTTCTTGAGAAAACCCTGAGAGACTTCCCATTGAGAGGATGCCAGCAGCCAGTCTGCCAGAAGATTGAAATGGTTTTCACTTGCCCGAGGTCTGGAAACGAACCAGGCCATTGAATGCATATGGTCCATCTGTTGCTTGCGCTTGCAGGCCCTGAGCCATTGCGCCTCACCCGGCGCCATTCGAACGATTGTTCCGGGGTATGCAAAGGGCTTAATGTCCAGACCCATGTTTTCCTTCACGTTCAGGGTGTACTTGCCGTCCCCTCTTTTCGGGCAGTCTTTTAGAAAGGCCAATTCGGGGAACATCCCCAAAACATGGCCGCTGACATTGACGACCTCCCGCAGGGACAACATTCGAAGACCTGACGGAGATCGATGCAGGATCGCCAGATCGTCGGCTAGAAAGTGAGCCCCTTTTTGAAGCATGCGCAGGACATGCGTCGATTTGCCGCTTCCGGGCGGGCCGGTCAAAACGATGGCGCGATCACCCAATGTGACGGCCCCGCAATGCATCAAGCAGGCGTCAAAGTTTCGAATCCACTCGGCCAGCAATGGATAAAAAAAGGCTTCCGGGTCCGCTTTTCTCCGCTTGCACCCCTGGTCAACACGCCGATAGCTTTGAGGATCCAGATACACACGGCTGATTTCCGGTCTGCCGTCGTCGAGTTCGATAATGGCGGTTGACGAAATCAGCAACCATGTCTTTTGCCGATCAAATGCATAGCGGATGGTTATACCGGGGCTTACGTCGACACTGGGTGGATTGAAGGGAACCAAGCGTTTCAGCTCCTCAAAGCGCTGCCTGTCCAGGGTAACATAGCAGTCAATTTTTTTGAGGTTCGAAAGGCCGTTGTCACTGTTTCCGAATTGAGCCTTCAGACTTTTGAGAATGCTGCTCTTGTCGCAATGAACACAGATCGTCAGAATTCCGATTGATATATCGAATCGATTCGGTGAGTTTTTTCGGGCAATGTGGGCGGGTTTCCCGGCAAGATTGATTTTCATGTGGCATAAAACAACTGTCGGCATATCTCCCTAAACAAGGGATCCACGCCGACGTTAAAAGGTGATATTTCTTCTCAATGAGAAAAGCGTATGCCCGTGAACAGCGTATGCAATAAAGTTCTTTCTCTATTGGTTGCGGGAAGCAATCCCTTTTTTGCACAAGCAATCATTTTTTGGATTAGATGAATCCCCGCCTTTGCATCTAGACCGATACGCCAATCAGTAATTGTAATACAAGGAAACGTAGTAGAGACCATAGCAAGATCCAGCCGAACCCTGCACAATCTTGATTGGTTCATGTTTTGTCATTTCGGGTGAAGCATACTCGGGCTTGGAAATTTCTTTTTTTTCGATCTCTTCCATTTTTACCTCACATCGGTTTGAATTTCTACAGCAGTTAATGAAAGGCGGCAATCCAAGTCATGGTCAAACATTGCCACGCCGTGAGGATGCCACCCGACCAGGGTCAACCAATCCGTTTCCGATTATGGGCTTCAGTTTTTAGCAGAGTGGGCCAAAATGTCAATAAAAAAAACAATAATGTGACGGTTACCAGGTGGTCCAAAGCATGTTGCCTGAAGGGTCAAGTGCTTTTCAGAGGTCGGCAATTGCCGAATCGATTCCCGCCGATGCAGAGAAACGAGAAAACGGTTGCCTTTTAGCCGGACTCTATGCGTATGATATCATAATCGGTTGCAGGCTTTGGTGACGGTCCGCTGGCGTGTGAAAAAAAGGGGCGCTTGGTTTTATGTGTGGCATATGCGGTATTTTTGACCGGTCTTCACGACGAGAAGATGTGATCGCCAAAGAGAAATTCATCCGCAAAATGACGGATACCCTTGAGCATCGCGGACCGGATCGAACGAATATCTATCTTGACCGGTCGATTGCCCTGGGCAACGCCCGCCTGGCCGTCATCGATCTGTCCGATTCGGCAAACCAGCCCATGACCATCAGGAACGGCGATTATGCCATTACCTTCAACGGTGAAATATACAACTATATCGAATTGAAGAAGGATCTCGAAGAACGCGGTGTCCGGTTCGACAGTGCTTCGGATACAGAGGTTCTGCTGCAACTCTACGTTCATAAGGGGATTGCGTGTTTAAACGAACTGCGGGGGATGTTCGCCTTCGCCATCTGGGATCGCAAAGAGAAACGACTTTTCTTGGCGCGCGACCGGGCCGGGGAAAAACCTCTCGTCTACACGAACCAGAACGGCCTGTTTTGTTTCGGATCGGAAATCAAGTCCCTCCTGGCCCTCCCGCAAATATCCAGAGAAATCGACCCGGTGGGTCTTCACCTGGGCCTGCATTATGTCAATGTTCCCGCACCCTATTCCGCCTTCAAGGATATTCGAAAGCTAAGACCTTCCGAGTATATGACGGTAACGAGCGATCGCGTGTCTATTCATCGATACTGGAAACCGATGTTCACGACTGCCGGGCTGATCACGGATCCGAATGATGCCGCCGATGAATTCAATCGCTGTTTCGATGAAACCGTCAATCTTCTCTGCCGGAGCGATGTTCCGATCGGGGCCACCCTTTCGGGCGGCCTCGACTCGAGCGCCGTGGTGGCTTCCATGCACCGTACGATGAAGACGATCGACACGTTTTGTGTCAGCGGCGAAATGGAAGCCGCCGGAATTGAAATGTCAGCTGCCCGCAAGGTGGCGGAACGTTTCCACACAAATCATCACGAACTGACCTTTGAAACAAAACAGCTGTCCAGCATTCGGAACGTCATTTGCAGCTTTGATGAACCGGTTGCCACGTTTGTTCCGCTTCACGCACACACACTGGCATCCCTGATTCGAAAATATGTGAAGGTCGCCATGACCGGCAACGGGGGGGATGAGCTTTTTGGCGGCTATGCCGATTGTCAGGTGCTGCGATCCATCGACCGCAAACTGAACCTTTGGGGGCTATTGGAAAAATGGCATCTTGCACCCTGCCTCGGCGTTATTCCTCTGGCTGGGCTGAAACGCTCCAGGCAAAAATATCAAGCACTTCAGCAGATTCCGCTCAACAAAATTGCGGCCTCCATACGCTTCAGTCAGATGCGACCTTTTTTTGACCACATCTACAGCGACAAAATGAAGTCCCTTGTCGGTGAAAGCGATCCCTCCGATCTATTGAGCGAAAGATTTGACCAATACGGTGCTGGACGTCTCCTGGACGGGTTTTTCTTTCAGCAGTTGATGCTCACCAGCCAGCACAGCATTGTCGACATTCCGGACATAACAGGCATGGCGAATTCCCTGGAATATCGTTCACCGTTTCTGGACGTCAAGATGATGGAGCTGGCCATGCGAATACCGGCAAGCCAGAAAGTTGGCTGGAAACAAGACAGCCTGTCGAACAAAATGATGCTCAGGAAAGCGTTAACCTCGCGGCTCCCAGTCGAAATCGTGACCATGGAGAAAAGAGGATTTGGATCTGCAATACCCTATCATTCGTGGGTCTTAAACGACTGGTCGGACTACGTGTCTAAACGACTGCACAGCCCGGCGCTTGAAGATATGGGGCTGTTCGAAATCGACAAGTTGCTGGCGTACTACCAATACGCGCGAACGACCGGTCAGGCAGCGATGGAATCTTTTTGGGGTATTGTCATGATATCTGAATGGCTTGAGAGCTATTTTTGAAACCGGCGCTTCCTTTTTAACAGGCCCTCGTAAATATTTTTCAGCTTGACAAATGTTTTCTGGCTGCCGCCCTGGTCGGGATGTAATTTGAGGGCCTGTTTGCGAAACAGCCGTGTAAACGCGGTGCTGTCCATTTGACGCAGATTTTCCCATGTCGTCTCAAACAGCCGGCTGGCTTCAACCATGTTCGAGCGAACCTTTTTCGGTTGCCGATAGGTGCGATGACGATTCATAAATTCATGCAGGTATTGTGGAATAGGGGCGGCCTGCTGGGTGGCATGATCGAAATAGAGAATGACATATCGACGGAGATATTCCTGTCGTTCGTCGGCCCTGGGCATACCGGCCCAGAAGGTGTCGTCCCTGCTCAAGGCACACAAGGATTCGATAAACAGGGTGTCAACCTTCTCCTGTTGAACGCCACCGTCGGTTTGGTCCGGTCGGGAAAATAAAAGGTGTTGCTGAAAACCGAAGATGACAGAAAGGTAGCGAAGCAATTCACGCGGGCGAAGGATGCGTTCTTCTTTGATGAAATACTGCTCGAGTTCATCACGCGATTTGCTCGAGAGCGCGCGAAAGAATTTGTCCGGCAGTTCATGAAGATGCTGTTGGTTCAGGGACCCGAATCTTAGAAAATGGACTCGCCGTTTATCGAACAGATGAAAATCCTGGACGACGTTATCCGACGCGAAGACCGGCTTTTCTAATTTTCTCTCGAATCCTCGAATAACGCGTTGGATTTCAGGGTCCAGAAATTCCCAGAATATTTGGTCGAGTTCATCCTGCGTCGGATTTAGGCCGCGTTCTCTGAGGGTTTCTTCCACCACCTCGTCAAAGTAGTAACCCTTTCCTCCCGGATAAACGATGAATTTGGAAGGGTCCGTGCCCAGATGAAATAGATCGCGGCTTCTCAAACAAGCACCCTCGCGGCAGGTTTCGCGAATGGTGTAATGCATGTGACGGTTGATGAATTTTCTGGCCAAATACATACGCCATCCATGACATGAGAGGGCAAAAAACGCAATACCTATCAGGTGTTCGCAAGCAAATGCCACACACGCCTGCCATCGTTTTGGAAAAGACCGTTCGGGGTGTGATATCTCCTCACCGTTTTTTCCTGCAGCATAGACCTATGGGGTTGCATACCTTGTATTTCACCCATGTCGGTATTAAGTTATAGCGCAAGTTTCGGGTTTCGGCCAAATGAGGTGCAATGGATGATCCGTGGACTTCGTCGAAGAAACATAAAGGAACACAGGAGATGTTGATGTCATGAACATTCTGGAAGCCAGGCATTTGACCAAGACGTATACGGTGGAGAAGCGTCGCTTAACGGTGTTGGAGGACATTTCAGTGTCCGTCGCTGCGGGAGAGTTCGTGGTTATCACGGGCAGCAGCGGCAGCGGGAAAACCACCCTCTTGACGCTTCTTTCAGGACTGGACCAGCCTTCCTCCGGTCAAGTCATCATCCAAGGGCAGGAGATCACCGGTGCAACCGAAGACAAACTGGCGCCCCTTCGCAACCGCATGATCGGGTTTGTTTTTCAATCCTTTCATCTGGTGCCTTCCATGACGGCCAGGGAAAACGTCATGTTCCCGGCCGAAATCATGGGCAAAAAGAATGCCGAACAAATTGCCATGGAACTGCTGAAACGGGTGGGACTGGCGGACAGGGCGGACAACATGCCGAGTCAGCTTTCGGGTGGAGAAAAACAGCGCGTATCCTTATGCAGGGCCATGGTCAACCACCCCAAACTGTTGTTCGCGGATGAGCCCACAGGAAATCTGGATTCGGAAAACGGCAGATTGGTCCTCTCCCAGCTGATTGAACTGAAAAATGAACAGGGTGCCACCCTGGTTCTGGTCACCCACAACCCGCAGATTGCCAAGGCGGCCGATCGTGTGCTGATGCTCGAGGATGGCAGACTTGCCCGTGACACTCCCGGGACCCGGGGGCTGGCGCCATGATGATTCACCCAAGTTTCATTCGCCGTGAAATCTCCCGCTCTTCAAATCAGGCCATGCTGTTCATCCTTTGTGTGGGGCTTTCGCTGGTCACCTTGACGGCATTTAGCGGCTTTTCGAAAAGCATCCACCAGTCTTTGTTAAACGATGCCAGAGAGTTGCATGCCGCCGACATCATCATCCGGTCTTACGAGGCCCTTTCAGATCCACTTGAACAGGCGATTTCAAAACAGGTTCGGGAGGGCCGCACCGAGCGTGTCCGCTATTACGAATTCTACACTGTCATTCGAACAGGCGATGACAGCGCCTCGGCACTTTCATTGTTGAAAGTCGTGGAAAAAGGATATCCTTTCTATGGTAACGTCGTGCTGCAATCCGGCCGCCCGCTTCACGAGGTGCTGACATCCGGTGGGGCTGTCGTAGCACCCACGCTTCTGGACCGTATGGGCTTGAAGGTGGGCGATACCATTCATGTCGGCTATTCTTCCCTGACCATTCGGGACGTGGTCTTGTCCGAGCCGGATCGCCCCATCAATCTTTTTTCTTTTGGACCGCGCGTTTTTGTCGCCAGCGAGGATCTTGACGCCCTGGGGTTGCTCCAAACCGGCAGCCGCATTCGGCAAGTCGACCTGCTGAAAGTCAAAAACAGCCAGCAGACAGATGTGCTGGCGCAACAGTTGCGACAGGTCGCAGACCTGGAAAGGGAACAGGTCGATACGTTTCAAACGGCGCGCTCGCGGATCAAACGTTTTTTCGACAATTTCATTTTTTTCCTGAAACTGATGGGCATCTTCATCTTGGTTCTATCCGGGGTCGGTATTCAGAGCACCCTGACCGCTCTAATGAATGAAAAGCAGTATGCCATCGGCATCATGAAGACCCTGGGTGCAACCAACCAGCACATTCTGGTTCATTATATGATGATCGTTATTATTTTAGGGGGCATCGGCATGGGCACGGGTATCCTGACCGGTATTCTCATTCAGTACGGACTGGCGAATCTTCTTTCCGCTTTTCTGCCGCAGGGAACGCCATTTTTGATCGCATGGTCAGGTCTGCTGGAAAGTGTGATTCTAGGTCTGCTGGTGGTCGTGATCTTTTCATTTGTGCCCCTTTATCGGATCAAGGGGATGCGGCCCATCATGATTTTACGAAAAGAAGCCCCTGATCTGACCCGGCGCTGGCCAATATTCGTATCATACGGGGTTTTTAGTGTCTTTTTCTTTGGGCTGGTATTTTGGCATATGCAGGATATGCGCTTGGGTTTCTATTTTGTGGCCGGGGTTGGGACCCTGGTTCTGACAGCAACGGCCGTCACCTATTGGATGCTCCGTGGATTGAAGCGCTTGCGTTTCCAAAACCTGGCTTTCAGGCAGGCTGTCAAGGGGTTGTTTCGAAAGGGTGGCGCGACGCAGACGATCATGGTGTCGTTGACAACATCGTTGTGTATGATCTTTTCCATCTATCTGCTGGAGCAGAATCTCGACGCCACCTATTTAAAATCCTTTCCGCAGGACACGCCCAATCTCTTCTTTCTTGACATCCAGCCGAATCAGGTGACAGGCTTTTCCAAGGCCGTCAATCAAGATGCCCGGTTTTACCCGATCGTCAGGGCCAGGGTCACCCATGTCAAGGGTGTTGCCATCGATCGGCAGTCCGAGCGCGCAAAAAAACGTGACAATCTGGCCCGGGTTTTCAATCTGACCTACCGGCAGCACCTGCTGGAGGATGAAGCCATCGTTCAGGGCAAGGCGCTTTTTCGCGCTGACTGGCAGGAAACGCAGGTGTCTGTGCTGGACACCGTGGTCGACATGCACGCAATGAAGATAGGGGATAGCATCCAATTCAATATTCAGGGCGTGCCGCTGACGGCACGGATATCGAGTATCCGGACCCGAACCAAAGATTCATTGCGCCCTTTTTTCTACTTTGTGTTCGAGGAAGAGACCCTCAAATCGGCGCCACAAACCCTGTTTTCAGCGTTGCGTGTGTCCCCGGGCGACATCGGCTCTTTACAAACCCGCGTGGTGAAACAGTTTCCCAATGTCACCGTCATCGATGTGTCTGAAACGATTCGCGTGTTTGCAGGCATCATGAAACAGTTGTCGAAAATTGTTCGTGGCTTCAGTGTTCTCAGCATATTGGCGGGCGTACTGATACTCATTAGCGCGGTTTTTGCCACCCGGGCGGAACGGATAACCGAATCGGTGTATTACAAGATTCTTGGCGCACGGAAGTCATTTGTGGTAAACGTATTCTCACTCGAAAACCTGTTGATGGGGTTTGCCAGCAGTCTGCTGGCCCTTGTCATTTCCCAGCTGGGAACCTATTTGATCTGCCGCTACGTATTGGAAATTGACTTTCGGATGTTTTTGGCATCCTGTACGCTGATGGTCGTTGCTGCGGTCGTTCTTGTCAACGGTATCGGGATCGTCTCGGTAAGATCGATACTCCAAAAAAAACCGATTACCTATTTAAGGGAGCAGCCCGATGTATAATCCAGGCCTTATTTTTACGCCTCAAGATTTGACCGGCAACCGTCTGCTGACCCGAAATTGGCTGCTTCTGGTCATGGTGTTTTTGATTGTCCTAGTGGTTTTTTTTGCCTGCAGCAATGAATCGCCATCAGCAAAGAGCCCGTCCGGGTCTCAGGGCAACGAGAATATGGGTTTTGGCACCATCGTGGCTGTCGGGGACAGTCTGACAGCCGGTTATGATGTGGATGAAACAGAGGCCTATCCGGCCTTGCTCGAAAAACGCCTCCTGGCGGATGGTTACGCTTTCAAGGTCATCAATGCGGGTATCAGCGGCGAAACCAGCAGCGGAACCCTGTCCCGTATCGAATGGGTGATCAACTCCCTCAATCCGGACATCATTATCCTGGAAACAGGCGCCAATGACGGTCTCAGGGGTGTCGACCCGAAGGTGCTCGAAAAAAACCTGGATGAGATTATCATCACCATCCAGGCCAATGGCATCGCTCTTCTTCTGGCGGGGATGAAAATGCCGTCCAACCTCGGGCCTATATACACAGCCCGTTTTACAGACGTATATCCAAGACTGGCCGACAAGCACGATATCCCCTTGATTCCGTTTTTTCTGGAAAGCGTGGCCGGCGACGCACGCTACAACCTCTCGGATCGAATGCATCCGAACCCCGAGGGATATCGCCGTATCCTGGATACCCTCTATCCGTACGTGCTGGAGGTGATCAAGCGACAGGCACGCTGACGCGTATGTGCCGTTAACCATCAGCGACGAGTTTTTTACACCATGGAATTTTTTAAATTATTTTCTCCAAGAAAATTTGACGTTTTCGAAGAAAAGGGCGATCGACTGGTCAGGTCCAACGATCTGGGACTTGCGAAACTGCAATACGAAAAGGCCTTGTCACGCCTGCAAGATCCGTCGCTGCCGAATGTGTTGGAACACAGGCAAAGAATCGAGATAAAAAATAAGCACGCCCGTGAGTCATTGGCCTTGCAGCATAAAGTTTCTGCGCAAGAGCTGCTGGCGGCAAAATGTTTTGGGGAAGCCGGGGAACTTTTAGAACTGGCGCGGGAATTGACCGACGACTTGCAACTGATCCAAGACATCGAAGCATTGATGGCCGAATTAGATGCAGGTGCCCGTATGGAATTGGACAGCGGGTTATCGCAAGAGATGGATGATGAAACCTTTGATTTGGATGACGAAGAGGCTTATTTTCTGGTGCTCTGCAGCACCTTGCCGAATGACGTCCAGATCGCCTACGCGGCTTTGGGCGAAAATTTTCAATCCGGGTATATTGCCCTGAACAAGGGCGCATTCGAGTCCGCAGCGGTCCTGTTGAAGAAGGCCCTGGCTGATCAGGGAGACCGCATCACGTATGTCCACCTGGAACTTGCCACGGTCTACCTGAATCTGGGTGATGTCGAGGCAGCCAAGGCCCTCCTGGAAGATTTTATCGACGTATTCCCGGAATCATTACGGGCATATGAAGTGCTCTGCGAGATCTATTGGGAACTTGAAACCTATGACCTGGCGGACACCCTTCTGCAGTCATGTCCGGACACACTCAAGACATCGATGCCCCTCCTGCTATTGATGGGCGAAACGCTTTTCCGATCCGGGAAGTACGCGCAGGCCGTTTCTTTCTACCAGAAAAGCATCGAATATCTTGGATGGAACGAATTCATTGCCACCGCCCTGGCAAAAACCTATGAGGCCATGGACAGAAGAGAAGATGCCTTGGTGGCTTACCGGGACGTTATTTCCGACTGCAAGGGTTGCCGCAGACGGGTAAATCCCTTTGTCAGACAACGCTATGCGGAGCTGAGTTATCAGGCGGGTGATATTTCCAGCGGGCTTCTGGAAACTTATTTTTCGCTTTGCCGCGAAAACCCTGAAAACCAGGGCCAATATTTTGGCAGAATCAGTGATATTTATCTGCGTCAGGGCCACCCGACCGAGGCTCGACGGTATCTTGAAATGGCCAGGCAGGGGGGCAAAACGGACCGGATGCTTAAAGCCGACAAATCAGGGCCTTGAGCCCTGAGCCATCAGCGACAAGCTGTTTACAGTTTAGGACTTTGTTCGGGCCGTAAAAACCCGGTAAATCCCATAGGCCACGATACCGGATAAGATGCCCTGCAACAGGTTGGGAGGAATCTCAGCCAGAGCGGCTTTGGCATCCGTGACCCCGAAAAATGGCATGGCCGTGGCCATGGCCGGATAGATGGCCGCTTCGAAAACGTAGTAACCAGCCACCAGAATACCGATGCCTGCGGCAATGGCCAAAAGAGGCAGCGCTCTGTTTTTCTGCTTGCCCGATGCAATCAACCCTATGATCAAGCCCTCGATGCCTTTGACCACGGCAGTGGCCAGGATGAATTGGGGGAATCCGATGGCATCGGCGGCGGCAGGCCCAATGGCGCCCACCAGTCCCCCCACCAGCGGTCCATAGAGGAGAGCCGCAACCATGACGAAGGTGTCGCCCAGGTTGAAATAGCCACCGGTGACCGGAATGGGGATCCGGATAATCATGGTGCCGACAAACGAAAGGGTGGCGAATGCCGCCACAATACCGACCCGAAACAGTAGGCTGGATTCTTTTTGTGGTATCATGGATGGTACCTCGAATTAAAAGATCGCTAGGGTTCAAGAATTCAAGGGGTCCAGATTTCAAGGGTTTGAGAAAACGTCTACCGCCATAAGCGAGGTACGACTCACCGTTTACAGCGCCTATCTTATTCCCTTTAACACTTAAACCCTCGAACTTGCACGTCCCCTCCAAACCTCAGACCCTAAATATTATCCCCTTAGCTACTGACGATGTTCATTGCCTCCAGTCGGCGGATAGCTGTTGCCGGGTTTTTCAGGTCTCCGCCCGGGAAGTCTCGATATTTCATCGGCCCACAGGGGGACATAGCGGATGGCGGAGCAGATACCTTCGACACCGATCTGAATCAGGGTACGGATCAAGGCCCGGGCCCGAATTCGAAGCGCTATCTTTTGGGCGCCCCTGGTTTTCTTGTGCCCCACGATTTCAGCGAAAATCCGTTCTTCCCGCAGGACTTCCAGTATGTCGGGAATGACAAAATAGATGATATGGATAAAAACCCTCACAAACATGAGTACGCTTTTACCGGTCAGACTGACACCCCGGCTTTGCTTTAGCAAGCGATTTTCTATCCGCTGAATAGGTATCACCGCAACCATGGACAATGCAAGGGGAATTACCGTGATCATGGTGATGGCCAGGGAGATATAGTGGGTGATGATGAACGCCCGGTCCATTGGGTCCCACCCACTGAAAAAAAGCCCTACAAAGGAAATTCCGGCCCCAAAAAAGACCACGGGGGCCGAGATGAGTAAAGCGATGGAAATGGCAATCCGATAAGGTTTTTTACCCAGAAGGCCAAGTATGGCAAGGTGCACCAGCGACCCATAGACCACCCAACCGTTTCCGGCCCCTGGAAAGAGGTTCCCCTCGATGAGATTGAGAGGAAATCCAATAAAAGCAGGTATCGCCAGGACACACAAAACGATGAATTTGATTCGCCATGTCATATCGGCAGTTCTTCCATGGTCAGGGTGATGCTAAAGACCGGGGCGTCGGGTGTTCCCCGGTCACTGCCAGCACGCCGGGCAACCCGGATACCACTGCGGCATCACGGGGCGCCACCAGGGTTTGTGGGATATCAGGAACACCGGCGTTTCTTGGCGATGAGCTGTCGACAGAACGGCCGAAACAAAGGCAATGGCACTCGGACGGCTCATTCCCCAATCCGGTTCGTCCAGAATCATCGCGGCCGGTCTGGCGGACAGACGGGTTGCCACCAGGATGGTTTTGATGTCCAAAAGGGAGTGCCGGGCGTTTTCCCAGTCGCCCACGAGCGGTGGGACATCTGTTGTGCACCGACTAAGGGCTGCAGCATAATGTTGCTGCATTTCACGATAACATTTTCGCGAACGTTCTTCTTGTTTGCCGCCCATGGTGTCTGTGAGCGCAGGAAACGATCGCAGCATGGTCTGGGCCATAACATCCTGAAACAGGAGACAGGGGGGCCTCTTTGAAGCTGGGCCGTCAATCTCGACACGCCCTTTGAAGGAAATGGCCCTGGCGATGGTTCGGGCCAGAAGGCTTTTTCCCTGGCCGTTGTCACCGACGATCAGGCACGGCGAGGACAGACTCAGGGAGCTGTTTTCGATGGACGCATGGGTCGCTTCCGCTGCAAGCGGGTGGAGAGAAACAGACAAAGGGATTTTGATTTCCGACAGATTCAAGGTAAAGGGAATTGTTGCCGGCGATGGCGTCAGGAAGGGATCCGCACCACAAATAGGGGCAAGCTCTCCTTCACCTGCGAGAGCCAGAATGGATATCTGCTTGCGCAGGTCACGTGCCTGGGTCACGACGGTTTCGAGCAGGTGCCGGTTGGCTTTGGATAGCCATGTAAAAGGGCTGGCCACAACCGCCTGTGAGCAGGCGGCAAGGCCCACGGATGTTTTGGCCAGTGCCAATTTAACGGTTTCTCCACCCGAGAGCGTTCGTATGGGCTGGGACAGCTGATCCAAAATATCGAATCGGGAGGCCGTGTCCATCACCGCCCTTGTGGCCGCAGGCTCGGTCTTTCCGGCCGACATCTGGCTTGCCATCAACACCTGGTGGGGCGTTCCAAAGGCCAGACAATCCCTCGGATTACTGGGGATATAGGCAATATGACCATTTTCCTGCGGGCTCATGTTTCCACGGGAGATACGGCTGAAATCCTGCCAGAAAACCGAGGGGCCGGCATAGCGTCTGGCCAGTTTGAACGCCACAGCACGCCTGAAAGCATCTTCCCTTTGTTCATAGGAAGAGAAGAAGGTGCTGATTTGATCGAGAGCTGAAACCATGGGTCGTTACATCTAGTGGGTTAAATCCTGCATTCGAGTTTCGTGCTTCGAATCTAGACAGTGGTCACCGTTGACGGTGTTTCACGATGCTACCCTAGAACCGAAAAGGTACTGCCCTGGATGATCTTGCGGTTGCGGGAAAAAATACCCGTGTTCAGGGTGACATCGACATGCTTCAAACGAAGCTGCACCGGGTTTGTGTCATGGTCGTGGCCGTTTTCAGAGACCTCGATCAGTTCCGCCATCAGGCGGCCGATGGCCGGACCGTTTTTGTACTGATTCCCGCTCGTTCCGATGGCAAGATAAAATCCCTTAAGATCGGATCGATCGTAAATAGGTATCCAGTCGTCGGTGACGTCATAGAGGTCGGCGATTCCCTTGGGGTTGTTTGGAATCTGGAGCGTTGGTATGCGTTTGGCCAAACGATAGGCCTGGGCCTGGTACTGGGCCAGGGTCACCTCCCGGTCGAAGCGGTCCGGATCATCGACCCAGTCTTTTTCGTCACAGGCCGGGTCCTCACTGCCCACCAGGATCAGATTGCCTGTTTCGGGTCGATGATAGCCACCCAGGTCCCCATCCCCTACAACCATGCCGTTCTTCTCATAGCTGAACGTTTCCGGCGAGGGGACAAAGTGTACCTCGTGACGCAGGGGTCGCGTCTTGATGTTCATTTTGTCGGCAACGCCTGCCATCTGGTTGATTCGAGCGGAGTGGGGTCCGGCAGCATTCACCAGTACCGGGGCATCGATTCGGGTGCCGTCTTTCAAGTTCACACCGATGACGCCATTGTCGCCGTAACGGATCGCTGCCACCGTCGCATTGAAGATAAATGCGGCTCCTTTCGCTTCCGCGGCCCGCTGGATATTGTGAACCGACAAGACCGGATCGTTGATATAGCCGTCGTTGGGGTAATAGAGAATGGTATCGCTGATTTTATCCTTGGGCGGGTCATGGAATCGTCCGTCTTCGGGCCGCCGTGGCGGGAAAAATGAATCGTCCACAAAATGGGGCATGCGTTGGAGCAGTTTTTCCCTGCTCCATATTTCGTAGGGTATTCCCAGCGCATCGTGAAGTCGCATATGGTTATTGGGATCGTGTCCCTGGTGGTAGATGTTGATCAGACCGGTCTGGTGGAATTTGGCATAGCCTCTTTCATCGGCAACAGCGATATATTCAGGCCAGTTTTTCCAGTCGAACCAGCTGTCATAGGCGATGGCGGTGCCTTCAAGGGTGGAATAATGGGTCCGAATGATGGCACAGGTGTTGCTGGTGGAGCCGTGCCCGGCAGCGGCTAACTGTTCCACGTTCAGGGTTTGATAACCTTTTTTGGAAAGTTCGTAGGCGATGGCCGCTCCGGATATCCCGGCCCCGATGATGATGCAGTCGTAGCTTGGTTGCATACGGCTATTCCTCTTTTCAAATTCAAAATTCGATGCTGGACGTTCGATGTTCAGTGGTTTTCCAGCCTGATAACAGTTAACGGTTTATGAAATAGGGCTCGTTATCCAGCGATCGTGACATAGCTGAACGCCTTGATCCACGTGTCCCCGGGGAACCAGGAGCGAAATCCGAAATGAAGTGGTGGTGACGGCATGGGTAGTGATGCCGTTATCCGCAAGGAGTTCCAGGGTGTCCAGCAATGTCTGGTTGTTGCGGTTCAGTCCTTCCCCGATCAGGGATACCGCTGAAAGATCCGCATCAAAGGCTAGATCGGGACCGAATTTGTTTTTCAGACCGGTTTTGATGCCCTTCCAATCGTATATCTGACCGGCAGGCACCACAAAGCTTGCCCGGGAGAGACCTCCGTTTTCGGCAACATGGGTGACGCTGACTTCCTTGACCGGCACCTGTTCGGTTTCCAGGTAAGATATCACGGCCTGGAAACGCCGGCGCACATCCTTTCCGGACATCCGGATGCGTTCGATCTGTTCTTCCTTTACAACCGCCTGGACGCCGAGGAGTTTGCCGGGAGACATTTTTCGTATGATGGTTTCTCGACCGGGTTGAAATGTGCTCCTGGCATAAAGGGCGATGTTTTTTTCTTTGGCGAACTGTACGGCATGTGCATTGAGTACCTTGGCACCGGCGCTGCTCATTTCCTGCATTTCCGGATAGGAAATTTCGGGCAGGTGTCGAGCGTCGGCCACGACTGCCGGATCAGCTGAATAGACCC
Organism: uncultured delta proteobacterium; assembly: GCA_963701385.1. Lineage (GTDB taxonomy): Bacteria > Desulfobacterota > Desulfobacteria > Desulfobacterales > B30-G6 > B30-G6. Next base: position 475,517 of record CAVOZW010000027.1, on the reverse strand, counting down.
CGTCGATATCCGAATAGATTTCACAGCATTCTGCATCCAGTGCGGCAGCGAGTGCCACAGCCGATGTGTCCGACCCGCCGCGACCGAGGGTGGTGATATCCCTTTTATAACTGACACCCTGAAAACCACCGATGATCACCACCTTGCCTTTGGCCATTTCATCCTGTACGCGGAAGGGGCGGACCTCGATGACCTGGGCATCGTTGTGCCGGTCGTTGGTGATGATGCCGGCTTGCGAACCGGTGAGAGAGACGGCTTCGATACCCATTTCGTTCAAGGCCATGCAAAGTAAGGCCATGGTGATACGTTCACCAGTGGAAAGGAGCATATCCATTTCGCGTCTGGGTGGTTTGGGGGAAAATTCCCGTGCCATGGACAGAAGATTGTCGGTGGTCTTTCCCATGGCCGAAACCACCACAGCCACCTGGATCTTTTGTTGTCTGACGTCGGCAATCAAGCGGGCGATTCGTCGCAGTTTGTCAATGTCGGCGACACTGCTGCCACCGTATTTTTGGACAATGCAGGTCATTCCCGTCGGTTTCCTATTGGTTTTTCATTAACATGCCCTGATGTAAGGTGCCCAAGCGGCTCAAACAGCGCAAATCCCCATTGGATCACCCGTTCGCTTAGCTTATAATGAAACCCGAAAGTTGAGTTACAGCTTATGGCTCACTGCTCGACACCCATATATAGCCTAAAGACGTTCCCGTGACAAGCACTCTCCATTGGCTGAAACAAACGGATATCATGCGGGATTTATAAATGACTTCAGACGCAACACGACAAAAAAAACAGCTTACCCTCTCGACGAAGTCAAAAAATGTATTACAATGTGGTATTGAATCCACTAAAAATATAAAATAGGCTGGCAAATCATTTTTCTTAAAGCGACACTGCCGCGTCAAATAAAACCAGCTAACGATTTATCAAGGGGTGATGTTATGAAATACATACTAGCAATTATGTTGATTTTTACGGTTACAACCACGGCCATGGGGGCTGACGGTTCTGCGGTCATGTATCAGGTCAATGGACAGTCCTATGAGGGATACTATATCAGTCCCGCGAACAAAGCACCGCTGGTGGTGCTGATTCATGATTGGGACGGTCTTACAGACTATGAGATCAAGCGAGCCCATATGCTTGCCGAAGCCGGGTATGCTGTTTTTGCCGCAGACCTGTTCGGTGCTGGTGTACGGCCCACCGAGATGAAGGACATGCGGCAGCATACCGGTGAACTTTACAAGGACAGGAACAAAATGCGGGCCTTGATGAACGCTGCACTCGAGACGGCCAAACAAAACGGGGCCCGGGTGGATAATGCCATTGCTGCCGGTTATTGTTTCGGCGGGGCAGCCGTACTTGAATGGGCGCGGTCCGGGGTGAATTTGAAAGGCTTTGCCACATTTCACGGGGGGTTGGCGACACCGGACGGGCAGGATTATTCCCAGACAAAAGGATCGCTGTTGATTTTGCATGGTTCGGCAGATTCGGCTATCACCATGGACCAGTTTGCAGCGCTGACAAAGGAACTCGAAGCGGCCGGCGTCTCTCATGAGATGATCACCTACAGTGGGGCACAGCACGCCTTTACCGTTTTGGGTGGATCCCGCTATCAGGAGGCGGCCGATAAGAAATCATGGAAGCGCTTCCATGAATTTCTTGCAGAGACACTGACGCTGATACCGGCGATCCGGTTACAAGCCTTCACCACCAAGGTCATCATCACATAAGAAATCGTTTGACGATTTCTTGTGTGATGACGGCGATATCGTAGCTCATTTCAATGAACCGTAACCACCATCGCCTTGTCAGTGGCCGTTAGGTTTTTCAATGGTTGACAATGCGGGAGGATATTTCATGTTGACCCAACAGCAGATAATCGACCGGGCGCACGAACTCATGTTTGAAGATATCGGCGTTACGAGCGCCGAGCCGTTTGAATCGCAGCAGCATATCCTGGCGGAACGGAAGGAATCATATGCCTGGGCCATGACCGCCGGTCTGGATCTGGTTTCCGGAACGGACCCGCAAAACATTCTACCTGGGGCCAAGTCGATTTTTGTTCTCATGGAAGTCTATTTTCGTGAATCCTATCCCCACAGCATGGAGCCGTTTTTTGGTCGCTGCTACCTGGATGATGATCGGATAACCCGGGATGGCCTGGCCACGCGCATCAAGGCCTTTCGCTCCTATTTGCGGGATAACGGTATCCAGTCAAAGGTCCCCTTTAATCTGCCTCACCGTCTGGCTGCCGGGCGGGCCGGGATGGGTACCTTCGGGAAAAACTGTCTTTTCTATTCCAACCGGGTGGCCCGCAAGAGTTCCTGGGTGCTGCCCATCGCCGTGGTGGTGGACGTGGTGTTCGAACCCGGCCAGCCCACCCTGGTAACAGGTTGCCCCAAGTGGTGTAAAAACACGTGCATGGTGGCCTGTCCGACCGGTGCTTTCAAAGGACCGCGTCACATCGACCCCCGGCGCTGCATTTCTTTTCTGACCTATTATGGGGCGGGCCTTACACCTAGAGATCTGAGGGAACCCATGGGTCTGTACATTTATGGTTGCGACCGCTGTCAGAATGTTTGCCCCCGGAACCAGGCCTGGCTTGCGGCAGACCTGCCCGTCAATCAAAGAGCGGACCGCAAAGCTGCCGATTTCGACCTGGCCAAACTGCTGCATATGGATCGTCCCTATTTTGAGCAACGCATATGGCCCCACATGTTCTATATGTCATCCGACCAGATCTGGCGTTGGAAGATGAACACGGCCAGGGCCATGGGAAATACCTTGGATCCATGTCATATCCCCGACCTTGTGCAAGAATTTAACGTGTCGGAGGATGAACGGGTGAAAAGCATGTGCGCCTGGTCCCTGGGTCGAATCGGGGGCGGCGGGGGGCGCTCTGCCCTGGATCGGATCCGGCCGGGTGCAAAGGGGCTCGTGGCCGATGAAATTGCCTATGCGCTGGAGCTGTGCGGTCGATGAACGGTATACCTGGTGCGTTCGGAAGGACAGGAAGTTCTTTTTGGCCAAGATGTCCACGGCCCCATCCACCCGGACCTGCTTTCGGATCCTGTCGCGTATCAGCTCTTTCATGAGATAATTTTCCGGACATAGCGTTTACGGCTCTCTGCCGCAGGATTGTTGAATGAGCTTGGCCACCAGTCCGGTCCAGCCGGTTTGATGGGTTGCACCCAGACCGGCCCCGTTGTCGCCGTGGAAATATTCGTGGAACAGAATGTGCTCACGCCAGTGGGGGTCTTGCTGAAACAGGGACTGGCCGCTGTAAATCGGCCGATTTCCATCGGGGTCCTTGATAAACAGTTTTGTCAATCTAAGCGACAATTCAGTGGCGATCTCGCGCAAAGTCATTTTGTGCCCGGAACCTGTTGGAAAGTCGATGGCAAAATCATCACCAAAGTAGTGGTGGTATTTTTGCAATGCTTCTATCAGCAGGTAGTTGATGGGAAACCAGATGGGGCCGCGCCAGTTTGAATTTCCACCAAAAAGACCGCTTTCGGACTCGGCCGGCTGGTAACTGATGGTGTGCGGCTGCCCATCCACATAGAAGGAATACGGTTGGGCTTCGTGGTATTTCGAGAGGGACCGGATACCGAACTCGGAAAGAAATTCATTTTCATCCAGCATCACTCCCAGAACTCTGGTTAACCGTTCCCGGTTGAGGATGGACAAGAGCCGCCGGGAATGGCTGCCTGGATCGCGGGTGCATGCCAGGTTCCCACTGTCCCGGAGATAGATACGATTTTCGAAAAACCACTCCAGGCGTCGTTTGAAAACAGGCAGGCTTTCAACAAGGTCGTGCTCGAGCGTTTCAACTGCCAGCAGGGGCATCAGGCCCACAAGAGATCGCACCTTGAGCTGGACCAACCTTCCGTCCGGCAGATGGAGGGCATCATAAAAAAAACCGTCTGTTTCGTCCCAAAGACTCAACCCATTTCGGTAATCCCCGGTCATGGCCTGGGCGATGCGCAGAAAATGTTCAAAAAACTTGCTGGCCGTATCCTGATAAACCGGGTTTTTGACGGCAAGTTCCAGAGAAATTTTCAGCATGACCAGGCAATAAAACCCCATCCAGGCGGTGCCGTCGGACTGGTCGATGTGCCCGCCGGTGGGAAGGGGCTCGCTGCGGTTAAAAACACTGATATTGTCAAGACCCAGAAAGCCACCTTGGAATACATTTTTGCCTTCGCTGTCTTTTTTGTTGACCCACCAGGTGAAATTCAGCAGCAGCTTGTGAAAAATTCCCTCCAAAAAGGCACTGTCAGCGTGGCCGCGTTGTTTTGTGTCTATTTTATAGACCCGCCAGGCAGCCCAGGCGTGTACGGGTGGATTGACATCGCCAAACTGCCATTCGTAGGCAGGCAATTGGCCGTTGGGGTGCATATACCATTCCCTGGCCATTAATACCAATTGGCGTTTGGCAAAATCGGGGTCGATAAGGACCAGAGGGATGCAGTGAAAAGCAAGGTCCCAGCCTGCATACCACGGGTATTCCCACTTGTCGGGCATGGAAATAAGGTCAAAATTGTTGACATGCTGCCAGGCGTGGTTGCGGCCCAGTAGGCGGGACGAAGGGGGTGTCGGTGAACCGGGGTCTCCCTGGAGCCATTGCTCGACATTGTAGTAAAAAAACTGTTTGGACCACAACAACCCTGCCAGAGACAAACGTTGCAGTCGTTTCTCTTCATCATTGAGACCGGGCGCTTGAATGGATCCGTAAAATTCGTCCGCTTCGGTCAGGCGCTGTCGAAAAATCTTTTCAAAATTCTTGAACGCCGTGGGGTGCTGTTTGCGGGAAAGACGCAGTCGAACCGTTCGGGAATCCCCGGCATCGATGTTTCCGCCATAAAGCGCAGCGACCTTGGTACCCGTTCGATGCGGGTTGATGGCCGCTGTTTGACCATTGACGAGATAGCGATGAAAAGCGTCCTTGAAATAGGTTATGGTACCAGACGCGCCATGCGTCTCTAAGGGTCGGGTTTCGTTTTCCGTGAAGAGCAGGTCCTGTGGCCTTTCTGCATGCAGGTAGTAGGTCCCGGCGCTGGGGTGGATAACTTCCACCAGACCCATGTCGGCCTGGCTTTCTAAGGCTTTGAGTGTTGGCTTGTGTGGTACGTCTCCCATGGGTCCGGATGGATATCCCCACTGCCATGTGTTGCGAAACCACAGGCTGGGTAATAGATAGCAGGGCGCTGTATGGGAAGCACGGTTTGTGACTGTGATTTTAGCCAGGATATCATCCTGGTCCGCCTTGGCATATTCGATGAGGACATCGAAATAACGGTGGTCGTCGAACACACCCGTGTCAGCCAGTTCGTACTCTGGCTCCATGGGGTCGCGACGCTTGTTTTCGGCTACGAGATCGTCATACGGGAATGCTGCCTGGGGGTATTTGTAGAGCATTTTCATGTAGCTGTGGGTGGGGGTGCTGTCCAGATAAAAATAGTATTCCTTGACATCTTCACCGTGGTTGCCTTCGGCGTTACTCAGGCCGAACATGCGTTCCTTGAGGATCGGATCTTTTCCATTCCAGAGCGTCAGGGCAAAACAGAGAAACTGAAACCGATCGCAGATGCCCGCGATGCCGTCCTCGCCCCAGCGATAGGCTTTGCTCCGGGCCCGGTCGTGTGGAAAATACTCCCAGGCGCTGCCGTCCGGGCTGTAATCTTCGCGCACCGTTCCCCAGGAACGTTCACTCAGATAGGGTCCCCACTTTTTCCAGTTTTTTGTGTGTTCTCTGTATTGGGTGAGTCTTTTGTGCTCGGCGGTCTGTTTCATTTGAGGCCCCCTTTTTATGGGTGTGTCCCTCACATCATAGACATTCTTTGCGTCATCGTCTCGTTCTTATATAAATTATTTGATAATTAGCAAACCGTTCATATGTTATTACCTGAACAGAGCGATTTTTAACAGAGAGATGTGCCGAGATCTTGATCAAGGAGGGTTCGAAAAAAAACGTAGGCATACCAGTGGATCTGTTGAGATTTTTTGCGAACCCTCTATCCGCAGGAGATTGGTACGGATCGAGAGAAAAATCCCACAGTTCAGGTTCGGAACCGCGTGCCGAGCACGTGGTTTGTAGAACAATCAAACGGGTGCGTGGGGGCTCGTGAACGACATCAAATACAGGCAAACACCTGGGAGGGTCGATATGAAGATCGCAATGATTGGGTTGGGGCGAATGGGCATGAACATGGCCAAGCGGTTATTGCGCGGCGGTCATGACATCGTTTGCTATAATCGGACACCGGAAAAGACCGACACATTGGTCAGGGAAGAAGGTGCCACGGGCGCTTATTCGCTGGTCGAAGTGGTGGAAAAACTGGCGCAACCCCGTGTCTTGTGGCTGATGTTGCCTGCCGGCAGCATTGTTGACGACCACATCCAGCAGCTCAAAGGGCTTCTGGATGCGGGTGACATCCTCATTGACGGCGGCAATACGTATTACAGGGACGATGAACGCAGAGCCGGAGGATTAAAAGACAGCGGCATTGAATATGTGGATGTCGGGGTCAGCGGCGGCATCTGGGGACTAAAGGTCGGGTACTGTCTGATGATGGGTGGTGACAGGGCCATCGTCAAAAAGCTGCAACCGGTTTTCAAGACCCTGGCTCCCGAAAACGGATACCTGTACTGCGGCAAAACAGGATCGGGTCATTTTGTAAAAATGGTTCACAACGGTATCGAATACGGTTTGATGCAAGCCTACGGGGAAGGTTTTGAAATTCTGGAAGCGTCTCAGTACAGCGAAAATTTTGATTATCAAAAAATTGCGCAGCTCTGGAACCAGGGCAGCGTTGTCCGATCATGGCTGCTGGAGCTGCTGGAGGATGCCTTTGCCCGCGATCCGCACCTCAAGGCGATCAAGGGCTATGTCGAGGATTCGGGCGAGGGGCGCTGGACGCTGCAACAGGCCATTGATACGGATGTGCCCGCTCCGATAACCGCGCTGAGTTTGTTTGCCAGGTTCAGATCCCGTCAGGACAACACCTTTTCAGACAGAGTCCTGGCGGCACTGCGACGTGAATTCGGGGGCCACGCGGTCAAAGAAACAAAATCATAGCCTGCGGATCGCTACAGGGCACACTTCAATATCGAGGCGCATACCATTTTAGAAGGGGTGTTGATATGAAAAATTCCCAACAGGCAACCAAGGAAAAACCGATTCAGGTGCCTTGCATCGCAAAACCAGGGCAAACACCGCAATCCGATGATACCGGGAATTGTCTGGACCCCTGTGCGGTCGTGATCATGGGCGCCACGGGAGATTTGACGGCCCGCAAACTGATACCGGCCTTGTTCGATCTCTATGAGAAAGATAAGTTACCACCCGCTTTTTCAATCGTTGGATGCGGTCGCACATCACAGGATAGCGACCAGTTCCGCGCCCACATGTCAGAGGCATTGCAGCATTCGGGTGTCCAGGATTCGAAAATGATGGCCGGGTTTGTTGCCCGGTTGCATTATCAGGCCGTGCAATATGACGACCAGGCCGCATATGATAATCTGTCGACATTTCTCAGAGAACTGGACCGCGATATGGGTACGCAAGGAAACAGAATCTTCTATCTGGCACTGCCCCCAACGCTTTATCTTCCGGTGGCCCGGGGGATTGGAACAGCCGGTCTTGCCTCAGAGCGAACCCAGGGCAACGGGTGGTCCCGGTTGGTGGTGGAAAAACCCTTTGGCAGTGATTTGGCGTCTGCAATGGCGTTGGACAAAGGAATACACGCGTATTTTCACGAGCAGCAGGTGTTTCGAATCGATCACTATCTGGCCAAGGAAACGGTTCAGAACGTTTTGATGCTCCGATTTGCGAACAGTATTTTCGAGCCTATCTGGAACAGAAGGTATATCGAAAGCATTCGGATTACCGCTGCTGAAAGTCTTGGCGTCGAGCATCGGGCCGGCTATTATGAGCAGTCCGGGGTCCTGCGCGACATGTTCCAGAATCACATGATGCAGCTGTTGGCGCTGATTGCCATGGAGCCGCCGTCGGCATTCGAGGCCGACCGTGTGCGTGATGAAAAGATCAAGGTATACCGCGCGCTGAGACCCTTTCAAAAGGCGTCCCTGGAAAAGCATCTTGTGCTGGGGCAGTATGACAAGGGGACGCTAAATGGTGAGGCAGTACCGTCCTACCGCGAAGAATCGGGGGTTGCCGATCAATCCATGACGCCGACATACGCCATGATGAAATTGTACCTCGACAATTGGCGTTGGCAAGGCGTGCCCTTTTACCTGGTATCCGGCAAGCGTCTCATGGAAAAGCGGACGGACATAAGCATTCAGTTCAAACGGGTCCCTCATTCCATGTTCAGGGAGGTTCTGGGAAGAAGGATTACTGCCAACCAATTGAAATTAGGTGTTTATCCGGAAGAGAGAATATCACTGACCTTCCAGACTAAATCACCGGGAGCACAAGTCAATCTGCGACCCGTCACCATGGATTTTCACTACCAGCAGGCAAGCGATGAAGTCTTGCTTGAGGCCTATGAAAAAGTTCTGCTGGACTGCATTCTCGGTGATCAGATGCTGTTCTGGCGCCAGGATGGGGTTGAAGCGTGCTGGTCATTTTTAACCCCGATATTATCCATGTGTGAATCGTGTGATGTCAGCCCGACCATGCTCCACTTTTATGAATCTGGAACCCGGGGGCCCCAGGCCATTGAAAGGATCTAGTCGTCAATGAACTGCGACCAGGCTATTTGCATCAGCGAAAACCAGAATGGGCTGGCGGAAATGGCGGCCGAGACCTTTGTCAGCGATGCCCTGCAATCGGTCAGACAGCGCGGCATATTTTCCGTCGCCTTGTCCGGTGGATCCACGCCCAGGGGCATGCATCGGCTGCTGATCGAAGATCCTTGGCGGGCACGCATACCGTGGTCCAGGACCCATATTTTCTGGGTGGATGAACGCTGTGTTCCCCAAGAAAACCCGGCCAGCAATTATGGTGCAGCCAAAAGGGACTTTGTGGATGAATTGCCCGTGTCCCGCAACCAGATACATTTCATAAGCTGTGAAACATCCCCGTCTGTGGTTGCAGGCATATACCAAGATCGGTTGAGGGCGTTTTTTGCCCTTACAGACAGATCGTTTCCCCGCTTTGATTTGATTTTTCTCGGTCTGGGCACGGATGGTCATACTGCCTCTCTTTTCCCGGGAAGTTCGGTGCTGGCAGAAAAAGAGCAACTGGTGGTGGCGACCAGAGGCGGAGACCCATACGAAGACCGTATCAGCATGACGCTGCCGCTGCTGAACAGGGCGCGTCACGTTGTGTTCCTGGTGTCTGGAAGGGAGAAATCAGAGGTGCTCCAATCGGTTCTGACAGACCCGACGATTCAATACCCGGCCCAGGCAATAAGGCCTTCAGACGGCAAGTTGACCTGGTTGCTGGATCGCGAAGCAGCTTCATTGCTGCCGGAGGCTTTTAAACATGGCTGAATCCAACGACAACACGTTTGTATTGGCTGGAGATATCGGCGGAACCAAAACGAATCTGGGTCTCTTCAGCAAGACCAAAGGCCCGTTGATTCCGGAAGCCTTCGAGGTGTTTTCCAGTGCAAGGGAACCGGACCTGCCGCACATGCTGCGACAATTCTATAAAAGGCATCCCAGGCCAGTTGCCCAGGCATGCTTTGGTGTTGCGGGACCCGTGGTCAATGGTGTCGCCAAAACCACCAATCTGCCCTGGGATGTCTCGGAAGAATTGATCAAAACGGCATTTGGTTTAAAACGAGTCCGGCTGGTCAACGACGTGGCTGCCACGGCAATGGCCATCACACTGCTGCCGCAAGAAAATTTTAGCCCCTTGAATCATGGGGCGGCAGAGAAAGGACAAAACCTTGCTTTGATTGCCCCCGGTACCGGGTTGGGTCTGGCCCTGGTTTCTTGTCAAAACGGTGTCTATGAACCGATTTCGTCGGAGGGCGGCCACGCGGATTTTGCCCCAAATTCAGAAGTGGAACTGGATCTTTGGCGATATCTACACCGAACATTTGGCCATGTCAGCATTGAAAGAGTCCTTTCAGGAACGGGTCTCGTCAACATCTACGAATGGCTGGTGGCATCGGAAAAAAGGGACACACCGGACTGGCTCAAAGAAATGTTTGCAAAGATGGACCCGGCCAGGGTCATATCCGAAACGGCCCTCACGAATAAAGACAGCGGGTGCGTTAAAGCCTTGGACCGGTTTGTCTCCATTTTCGGCGCAGTTGCGGGCAACGTGGCCTTAACGGGCATGGCCGCAGGCGGTGTCTATTTGGGAGGTGGTATTCCGCCTAAAATACTGTCCAAGCTCAAGGACGGTTCCTTCATGCGCGCTTTCGCAAACAAAGGTCGATTTCAATCGCTGCTTGAAAAGATTCCTGTGCAGGTCGTTCTCAATGACAGGGCCGCCCTGATCGGGGCAGCACATTACGCGCTGAACTTGACCGAAGGGGTGCATTCGTCTTGAACGATTCTTGCCGGTGACAGGATCGTGTTTTCCAATGGAGGGAGCGTTTTTTTCTTCCACAAACCGCATGCTTGCTTATTCAGAAAAAGCGACCACTTCTGCCTGGCTGACCTTCAGGAGTTCTTCCGACGTCAGGCGCATCATGGCATCGATATCCCCACCGCCGCCGTAGATGATATCCATTTCTGTTACGGCCGTGTCCACGAGGGTCCGCAATTTCTGCTTGTGGCCAAAGGGCGGCATACTCCCCACGACAAAACCCGTCAGGGCAAAGGCGTTGTCCGGACTGGCAAATTTGACTTTCTTCCTACCCACGCCCAGATGAACGGCCAGTTTCCTGCGGTCTACCCGCGCCAGACCGTTGTTGATCACCAGCAGGGGCTTGCCATCGATATGGAAGACCAGGGACTTGATAATCTGATCGGTGTTCACCGCTAGTGCCCTGGCAGCGTCCCCCACCGTGAGGGTGTGCTCGCTCAAGGGCATTATGGTGGCCTGAATGTGGTGGTCATCGATAAACGTTTGAAGGTCGGTTCTATCCATGGTAACGCCCATACCCGAATGTCTCATGAAACGAAATTACGCGCGCATTTCCCGGGCCTTGCCCGCCGGGAGCCTCGAGCTCGGCGACATGGTGGAAAAAACAGATCGATTTGTCAAATAAAAACGTTAAACGATTTTATCCATTTCATCGTGTTCGTTGCTCTGATTCGTTTTCATGCGCGACCGCAGGCAACAAAGCATGAAACAGACCTATTTATTGAAATGCCATACATCCTTGACAAACTGCCTTTGCGGACAACATATTCTTAGGGTAAATCATCGGGCAATCAGAGGAAATAGCGCTTTTTTTGTAAAAGAGCTTTGAAAAGGAGGGAGTGCTTTCTTCAATCATAAAATATCCAGCAGCGTTGTCTTGATCCTGATCTGGGTCTGTCTGGCCCTGATCCTGGCGTCCTGTATAGCAACGCCTCCGTCATTTGATGAGGATGCCTGGCAGCGGGAAGTGGCGGGCCAGCGCACCCAACTGCTGTACAGTCCGCATATCAGAGACGGTGCCTATTTCAATCCCTGGAGCCCCATGGAGACAGACCGGTTTCGGTTGTTCCTGAAATGGCGCTTCTCCAAAAAAGCCGCCTATACCGATCAAGAGCGCACGTTTTTACCCGCGGTTCGCACCGATCTGTCCGAACGTCTTCAGGCATACGAAGGCAAGGACACCATCGCCTGGGTTGGGCACGCCACCTTTTTGATTCGGACCGCAGGCGTCACCTGGCTTACCGATCCGATGCTATCAAAACGGGCCTTGCTCCCAAAAAGAGTCACCCCGCCGGCTTTGACGAAGGAGGCGCTAAAACAAATATCGGGTCCCCTGTACGTCCTCATATCGCACAATCACTACGATCATCTGGACAAGGACACCATCGCATCGCTACCGGACCACGCCCGTGTTTTTGTGCCACCGGGGCTGAAGGACACCGTGCAGGCTTTCTTTGGCGGAGAAATTCAGGAAGTGGACTGGTGGGAACGCATCGACCTTGGGGGCGGCAACCAACTCGTTTCGCTACCGGCACAGCATTGGTCAAGGCGGATCGGACAGGATTTCAATACTTCTCTCTGGGCGAGTTATCTGCTGATGACGCCGGGTGCGACCATATATTATGGCGGGGACAGCGGGTTTTTCGTTGGATATCGGGAAATCGGGAAGCAATTTCCAGGAATCGACTATGCCCTTATGCCATTGACAGCTTATCACCCACGCTGGTTCATGCACTATGCCCATATGAACGCGCCAGAATCCGTTCAGGCCTTCCAGGAACTGGGTGCCAGATATTTCATCCCAACCCAGTGGGGTGCGTTTCAGTTGGGCGACAACCCACCGGGATACCCGGTGTTGGATCTTAAAAAAACGATTACACGGCAGAGCCTGGATCCTTCCCGTTTCATCATTATGGATATCGGGCAGATCGAGGTGGTTCGAAAGGATAACTAGTGTCCGTCCAGAAATGAAGATTATTGCGTGAGATTATGGCGTCCAACGCCAATATCGCGGAAAAAGACCATATGTGGGATGGGCACTAACGAGCAAATGACCCCGGACAAGTCTTCAGGCCGGACGAACCGGGGAATGCGCTCGCTGTTGCGGTTCAACCTTTTGTGCTAGGTGGCTGAAAAGTCGGGGTTATCCCGCATCTGCTGTTGCCAGGGCGTACTGGCGCGAACTTTCGGTAATATACTGGTCGGGACCGCCTTTTCTTCTGCGGATGACGCGGATTTTTTCTCGGTGAACAGGCACCGGTTTTGATGTCTCTGTTTCGTCTTGCTCGGCTGCTCTAAACAGCCGTTTTAACTGATTTTCATACAATTTGATCTTATGGTTTTCCATAGCGCTTCTTTTTTTTTGGCCGAACATACTCAGCGGCTTTATTTTTTTTCAATCGCCGACGGCACACTGTATGCCGGCGGATTCAATTCATTATTTTTTAGCAACATCACTTGGATGCAGGTGTAACGTGACTGTAATGCAATAACGCAGGAAAAGTGAATTGTGGAACGATGTCCCAGGCTGGATTCTTGTTTCCTTGGATTACGACAGGTGGAGCACGTCAGAACATAAGATATAGCACGATTTCGGGTTTGGCAAGGAAAATGTCGTTTGGCTGTTATTTTGATAAATTCGACACCATATAAAGCATACGATTATAGGTGAAAAAGGGGGCCATATCAAAAAAAAACTGATCATGTTCGATTATGACGGCGTGATTGTCGATTCCCAGGATGTCTTTGCAACAACATTCCTGGCAGCATGCCATGCGTGCGGATATGTTGGCATTAACACCCATGAACAGGTCATCAGGCTGTTCGATGGCAATTTCTTCGAGGCCTTGGCGCAACTGGGGCTTTCCAGCGGCAAGATCGAAGAAATTCTGGGTGATGCATTCGACAGCGAACTGCAAAAGCATATCGCCAGGGTGAAGCCTTTCCGCGGGATACATGCCTCCCTGAAGGCCTTGTCACGCCATAACGTGCTTACCGTCATCACTTCCAATGCGACCAGTATGGTCAAACAGATTTTGAAAAAGGAAAACATCGACTGCTTCAATGAGGTGATCGGTGCGGAGATCGAAAGAAGCAAGATTAAAAAAATCCAACAGACCATGTCCCGTTATCGGGATCTGCCGGCTTTTTATGTGGGCGACACCAAGGGTGACATGATCGAGGGGAGAAAAGCGGGCGCCGTCACCATCGCCGTGACATGGGGCTGGCACACCACTGAAAAACTCAGCGAGGGCTTACCCGACCATATGGTGCACACCCCGGCAGCGCTGGAGAATCTCCTGTCCCAATAAAATCGTCCAACGATTTTATTGATTTTTTCTTTTTCCATGGTTGGGTGTTAGATGGAATTTTGAAACCACTTCTAGAGGAATTCAGCTCCAAACGCCCCATCATCCGCCCATACGACCCTGGCTTTTTTCATCTCTCCTTGATCAGCGCTCGTAATGGTGATGGATATTTCCCTGCCCAGTTGAATAGGTGTTGGGGTGTCCGTCAGGATAAGCGTTCCGACGTTGCTGATGTTTTCGATGGTGCCCTTATAATCGTTTCCATCGATGCAAAACGAGACCTGCCTATTGCAGACGGTTCTTTCAATTTTTCGCTTATCATTCATGGCGGTAACTATAAACTTACTTGCTGTAAATCTCAATAGTGAATGTTCGCAAAATTGACCTGACTGTGATACAGCTAGGTATTCTGATGAAGACGTTTAAGATGGACATCGCCTGTTAAAAAGCATCTCAAAAAGGTCTTTTGGATCAATATCTGTGTTGGGCTCGCGCTTCAACGCCTCGAAATACGATTGTATTCCTGCGGGTTGAAATGTTTGCCCGCCTTGACCTTGACCCAAAATCCTCTTTTTGAGATGCCTTTTGGACGGTTTTGAAAGACAGAATGCCTGTATGTTTAAGGCGTGTGTGATTCTGAAGAATAGGGGGGCGGATTGGAAAAGCAGATCGGTAAAATCACTGTAGATCGAAATGAAGGAGCTCTCCAGGAAAACCTGGACAGGTATTGTGAAAACGTGCTAGCGCTCGGGGCCACCCGTGCCACCATCGTTTCGGCCGGGGACATCCCCGTGGACAGGCGGATCACCCTCAAGTGCCAGGTCCCGCGCTGTTTCGGATACGGTACCGGGGCGCATTGCCCGCCCAATACGCTGGCGCCGGACGAACTGCGGGAAATTTTAAAAAGCTACCACTGGGCCGTGTTTTTCACCATGGACGTGCCTTCGGAAGTGATCGTCCGTGACAGGAACACCATCGAAGAACGGGTAGAGGCGTATCAGAAAGTATACAAAATGGTCAGTGAGATCGAATCCAAGGCCTTTTATGACGGCCATTATCTGGCGTTTGGATTTGCGGCAGGTTCCTGTCGCCACACCTTCTGTGGAAAGATGGACACCTGCCAGGCCATGGAAGGCAGGAAATGCCGGTTCTCGCTGATCGCCCGTCCGTCCATGGAGGCGGTGGGTATCGACGTCTACCGGATGGTGGCCCAGGCCGGCTGGGATATTTATCCCATCGGCAGCGGCGCCAAGCCCCAGGTGATACCCAAGGGAACGCTGGCCGGAATCGTCATCGTACAATAAAAGCTCCCTGCATGCAGAGGCCGGAATGAAAAAAGCGGAAGTTTTCGAAGTTACCTACCACAATTACCTGCAACAGATAGCCGACATCGATCTCATTTCCCGAGCCGCTATCCTGGGGGCTAAGGTGATTGACGGGGCCCTGGAAATTCCATTTTACGGGGAACCGCACAGGGTGTCCAAAGCAGGGGTTCTGAAGGCCTCGAGCCAAAGGGCCACCTTTGCGGTCAGCGTTCTGCTGTGCTGCTATGTGCTGCAGTGCCCGGAAAAGGAGCCCGAGCCCGGCGAGTGGGTGACCTATCGTGAATTCAAGGATGCCGGGCCGCTGACGGGCTATTTTACCACCAACACCAACAAGATCATCGAAACCACCTTTGCCGGCAGAACCAATCTACTGAAATCCGCCTGCCGGCGCATGGGGGGCAGTTTTGTGGAAGCGCCTGCCTTCGATGTGGCCGTCATGTTCCAGATGCTGCCGCGCATAGCGGTGTTTTTGCGTTTCAACGACCGGGATGACCTTTTTCCGGCCCAGTCATCGATTCTTTTCCGGCAGTCCGCGGAAAAACACATCGACATGGAATGCCTGGCCATCGGCGGCACCTATCTGACCGGTCTTCTGATCAAGAATAAAAAATAGGCTTCGAGGGGGTTTCGCCTTATTTTCAGGTGATTCTATTCCTGTTTGACAATCACCCCAATCCTGATTACCTTGAGTCTGACCTTTCCATAGGTAAATGAGCGGCGTCAGCCGCGTTTCATAAAATTGCGCAGCAATTTTATTGTTCTTTGAGAGTATTGGGGGCGAAACGGCTTCGACGGGGATAAAGAAACTCTGGTTGCATGCCGAGCATCTGTCAGCTCGTAAAAACGACGGAACTTAATGTAATCGCAGACGATTATAACTACGCTCTAGCCGCTTAAGGCTAGCGTTCTACCGGACCATTCCTGCTAATCCGGATAGGGCGTCGACTTGCAGGATAGCCGGACTGTTAATCCTGTTACCAGACTGGCGAAATTTTAACAGGATAGTCTTTTAAGCATCCCGCTCGATGGAGACTTGAAACGGCGAACACCAAATATCGAGACAAGCATGTAGATGCCACGGTGGATTATTTTCGGACGCGGGTTCGACTCCCGCCGCCTCCACCATTTAACTATATAAAATTAAATGGCTTTTGCCTTTTTAGGTAGGTCAACAATGTTGTTGAGATGTTGATTAGACTTGAGAGTCTTGATTTTTGCTGTAACCTTCTTTGCTCTGGCTTGTCTATTCTGAAAATATCGTTCAAAAGCTTTCGATGTATGTCCTGTTGCACCTTTGACTTCCTCCGGTGTAAAATGCTCACTTAGTGCCGTCACAGTAGAATGGCGTGTGCCGCCATAAAGATCTACTCCTTCCACATTGAGCTCACAACAGGCTTTTTTCCAATATTTATAAATACCTCGATCCAAACTTCGCTTCTGCTGTAACACCGCTGATACCCTTCACATGCCGAAAAAAATGCATATTAGGAAGCCCCCGGGGAAGACTGGAGATTAAACCATATGACCAAAAAGTCCGGAGTGAGCATTGGAACGCAATTTGGCCCCAAATATTTCAAAAAATGGTGGGACATACTGAATTCTATCTGACCGTTATCTTTTCGATCCATTCGATTTGACATGCCACAAGGTGATACATATGATGTACCTGATGCTGTTCGGCATCACTTGTGGTGCCATTCAGAATATGGTGGCCTTCCTATACATCTGACAGGCGCCTATTACGTAACCCAAATTTGGAGATATTAAATGCCAAGTTTCGTCATTTCAGAAAAGTGTGATGGCTGTAAAGGCGGCGACAAGACCGCGTGCATGTACATATGCCCCAACGATTTGATGGTCCTGGAACCCAATAAAATGAAGGCCTACAATCAGGAACCGGACCAATGTTGGGAGTGCTTTTCGTGTGTCAAGATCTGCCCGACGCAAGCCATCGAGGTTAGAGGGTATTCTGACTTTGTGCCACTCGGCAGCAGTGTCATGCCCATGTTGGGAACCGAGGATGTGATGTGGACGTGTAAGTTCCGTAACGGAACCATCAAACGCTTTAAGTTCCCTATTCGCACGACTGCTGAAGGAGCGGCCAACGCATATGAAGACCTGAAAGGCCAGGATATAGAGAACGACTTGCTGAGCACAGAGGAAGCCGATGGGTATGCTATTCCGCGACCCAGCGAAGTGGTCAGTTAAGCCTGGTCTAAAGATCGATCTAACCTGAAAAGTCTGATAAGGGGAACCGTTATGTACCTGCGGTTCCCTAATCATGCTAAATTGAAAACCGTTGCACATGAAGTTACAAATGGCAGAAAAATGGAAAAACAACCAATCATCTGTGGCAGAAACCATATCCCATCGCACGGGAGTCGGTCAAAATGAACTGCTGGGTGGCTGGCACGCGTTGCTGAGTGATCTCCTAAATTCGATGCGTTCTTACCTGATGCCGGCGCAAATCATTACCTTTCAACATCTTTCCCCTCAAGAAAAGCAACAGTTTCAACATATTTTCAATCGTGTCCATGTCCCTGATAGTGCTTGCGGTGTCTACTTACCGTCTAGCGTTCGCAACCAGCTTATGTATTCCAATCAGGGTTTGGAAATTCCGGTGCAGGAATCCACACCGAGGGATGATGGCGTGCTATTGTTTTCGCGGCTTTCATCCCATTCAATCATAATTAATGTCCTCTTGGCCCACCCGCCATATACACCTGCTGTCGATGTTTATGAAGAGGGTGCGTTATTGGCGGGTTACGTCTATGGTTCTCTGGATGAGTGTCTGGCAGCGATCGAAGGCGTCGTTCAAACACATCTTCGATGAACCATGGCTCGTCATCCTCGAAAAGCGGAAACTTTGGCGGGACACTCGAAAAGGAAGGCTGCAAGATGAACAACATGGATATGGAAACCATTGAAACCATTATTCCAGCTGCTATTGATTATCACCTGGGAAATATCACGAATCTGCCTGAATCCGCCCAAATCAAGATCCATAATATCTACAAGGTGTTCTATTCCGCTTACCTGAATATCGTTAAATTGAAGGGACTTCCAGAGCACACTGCAACGGACGATCTCATCGAACTCGATGGTGAATTGATCGAATACATGCGGCACTTCTTCTCTGACTATCAAATTATTTATCGCGAATTTGTCTCCCTGAACCGTCAGGTCCGAGAGCTCATGCAAATCGATCAACAACATAACCCGCAAAGGTTTGAAGAAGGTCTCAATACGCTGGTGACTGGAAAAGATGCTGAGGGCAGCGATATAATTCTCGAGGCGCTATTGAAACCACAGCCCTGATCAAACATGCTGCACCCTCCAATCCATATGGACCGGACACGTTTTGCCGCTGTACAAATGTTTATCGGCCATTGTATTGAGAAAACATGACAAACAAACTTACAATTCATACAAGGAGGGTAACATGGGATCCTCTGTAGATGCGGATGTCATTATCGTCGGTGCCGGTATAGCCGGTTTGTCCTGCGCCCGGCGGCTTATGAAAGAAAATATTTCTTTTCTCCTCTTGGAAGCAGGAGGTAAAATCGGCGGACGACTTAAAACCGAAAACGTGGACGGGTTTAGATTGAACTACGGATTCCAGGTGCTGCAAACCGCGTATCCCGAAGCCCAACGTATGCTGGACTTCGACCGTCTTGCTCTTAAACCATTTGCACCGGGAATGATGATTCGAATCGGGAGCAAGTTTTATCGTATTTCCGATCCCAGTCGTCGTTTCAAGGATTTTTTTAGTACGCTTATAGCACCGATAGGAACCCTGATGGATCGAATATCGTTTGCCTATTTTACCGGGCAGTCGCGAAACATCTGTTTTAATTTTTCATGTCGGTAGTCGAATATGTCGTACAATCGCGGCGACACAATGAAGCGCTGTACCAGCCTACCCAGAATTCCGTAACCGATTGCATAGTGGATGATATCTCTCACCTGCGTCCCGGTGCCGACAGCTTCAAATAAATGCTGGTGTTGCCAGAATTTGTAGGGGCCGAAGCGCTGCTCGTCAATAAAATAATCAGGCTCGTACACATGGGTTATTTCCGAAATCCATGTGACGGGTAGACCAAGAAGCGGTTTCAGGTGGTAAGAGATTAGCATTCCAGCATGGATCCTGCTCGGCACCGTTTGTGTCAATCTGAAACTGAGCCAAGGGGGCGTGATTTCCGGCAGATTGATCGGGTTAGAAAAAAACCGCCACGCTTTTTCTTGAGAGACAGGTAAATTTTGAATCCGTTTCAGACGACAAAGTCTCATTCAACGCTCTTTCGCATTTCCTGTTGTCGCATCGGCATCGTGTCGATGAGGGAAAAGATTTTACCCAGATCAAGGCTGCCGTTCTGCCGGAGTTTGAGTCCCCCATCCTTACCCACGAGTATTGCTGTCAACTCGCCCTCCTTAGTAGAAAACTGCTGCCGAAAAGATTCCGCTGTATGCCGGCTGTTTGATTTCCCATCGATACGGACCAGACCATTTTGGAACACTTCAATGATCACCATATGGCGATTGTGGATTTGGTCAATATGGGCAGACAGGCTGTCTGGGACTGATCGGTACATGGGGCTGTTTGGCGATGGCGCAAACAGGAGAAGGGGGCGTTTTTTCCACAAATAATCACCCAATTCAACCCTGTTTTTTTCACTCGCTGCGCCACTCGACGAAATCAGTATGCTCATAATGGTGACTGTGAAAGTGCGGATCATGATCAGATACCTACTCTGTCTATTCCATTAACAAAAGGCTCACATCGGTTTGGCATTTAATATACGATAATGCATAACATAGTGCCGTGAAAGCAGATGTAAACGAATTTTCGGACAAGGTGTATGCCGCTGTTCGCAACCTGTCTTTTGTTATCGGCGTGTGATGTACTAAGTGCAGACGGTACAGCAGCACCGAGCAACAAATGACTTAGCGACTTCAATCCATCTGTTGATCAGGACAAGAGGAGTTCGCGCATTTTTGAGCTAATGATCTTGATTTTGAATTGTCCATCGGCTATGAGACAATGTTGCCATACAATCATAAAACAATGGGCATAAACACGGTCGTTGATTATAGAAAATACAATTTAATAAATTCAGAGCCCTGTCAAGGCTATTTGGGATGAGCTGACATCCTGTGCAACTAAGTGTTTAATTCATCGCTAACACGTGACATAAAGGCTTAGGTAATATCCATTGGATGAAAAAAGTCCTTTGCGATGGCAGCTGTCATTATCAGTCCCATCATGAAAATCTAACCCTCGGATATCATTATTATGTAAAATGGGAAAAAAAGATAAAAAGATCCGAATATATAAAGAACAGGCCAAAGACCGCCATACCACGCATTGGGATATGGATTATCTGACCCGGAAAGAAGTGGAGGCGCTGTATTCAAAACCTAAAAAAAAGTCCGGTAAAAGAGAGCCAAATGTGGAGGGCGACCCGGCTCGTATCGGGTGGATCCTCATTATTGTGGGGGTTGCTTTATTGATTTTATCCCTGCTGCTCATCCGTTTGGTGTTTTGACCACAACTGTTTGAAAACAAGTTCATCACGGGACTCTTTCTGGCCGGCTAAGAGAGCGTCGATTTTTTCATGGAATTTTTTTTGAATACTTGGCTCCATCGATCTTCATTAACTCCCGTGCGAGACGATTTAAACCGAAAAAGCTGTGGTAGAGGTCCTGATCCAGGGCAGAGATATTGTCCAGAACGTGATCACCTGCAACCCCTATGAGCCGCTGAGTTCAAACGTTATCCTTAATCATTGGAACCCGAAAAAATGAAAGATCAGAAATTTGTTACAACTGCAGCAGGCGTGAAAATGCCATGGATTATTTACGGTACGGCCTGGAAAAAAGAGCATACCGCAGATTTGGTTGTGAAGGCCATCCAAACAGGATTCAAAGGAATTGATACCGCCTGCCAACCGAAGCACTACAATGAAGAACTGGTAGGGGTGGCGCTTCAAAGACTATATGGCTGTGGTATCAAACGCGAAGCCCTTTTTGTACAGACCAAATTTACCCCACTTGACGGTCAAGATCCGAGAAAAGTGCCTTACGATCAGAAAGCTCCTATAGCGTCGCAGGTTACCCAATCTTTTGAGGTTTCGACGAAAAACCTCCAAACTCAATATGTAGACTCTCTTATCCTTCATTCACCAATATCACCCCATACACGTTTGATGAAGGCATGGGCTGCAATGGAAGCGCTTCAAAAGGCTGGTGGCACTCGTCAGTTGGGAATCAGTAACTGTTACAGTATTGAAGTTATGGAACAACTCTATGCTGATGCCAATGTGAAGCCGGCAATTGTGCAAAACCGGTTTTATCAGCAAACCGGATACGATAGAGACTTGCGTAATTGGTGCTCCAAGAATGGCGTCATTTATCAGAGTTTTTGGACCCTCACAGCCAACCCTCATATACTATACAGCAATACCATTAAAAACATCGCCCAAAAGCATAAAAAAACCGAAGCCCAAACCTTCTTTCGATATCTCAACCAATCTGCTATCGTTCCCCTTACAGGAACATGCTCTGAACAGCATATGAAAGAAGACCTAAACGTTTTTGATTTTGAGCTTTCCTCTGACGATTTAAAAAATGTGAAGCGTCTATTTATTGAGGTATGACAAAATATTGAACAAGGTTGGATTGGATTTATAGTACTCAGGCGCTGTTGTCCAGCCAAACGTATTTTAATTTTTTTGCGCTGGTTTTCTTTACGTACGCTTATTGGCAAGTTCGAGCGGCTGTTTAACGTTATTTGCCGTAGCAGTTTCGGAACGTTATTCTGACAAACGGTAACTTCTCAATAAGTCAGGGGTAAGGGCGCACCTATCCAACGGGTTGCTCCATTTGGGATTCCATAATTTCGGCAAGAGGAGGATACTTGTTCTGGTATTCAATATTTTTTAAGATCTCTGTAAAATTGCCAGATATCAGCTCTGGCTTTTTCGAGGAGTTGGTTCTGATGATCATTAAATCCGACGATTTTCTGGATGCCACGTTCAGCATGGACCCAGCATAGTCCGGAAAGGAGGTAGCAACCATGTTTATCGTACATGTTTTTGTGCATGTAAAGCCGGATAATGTGGAGGAATTTAAATCCGCCTCGATGGAAAACGCAAGCAATAGTGTCAAAGAACCCGGAATCGCTCGATTTGATGTCATTCAACAAAAGGATGATCCCAGCCAATTTGTTTTGCTTGAAGTCTATCGGAGGGAAAATGATCCAGCCCGCCACAAGGAAACACAGCATTATCAGAAATGGCGCGACATAGTAGAAGATATGATGGCGGAGCCACGCCGAGCCATCAAATACCATAACATTTTTCCAGACGAAAACGGCTGGGGGTAAAAAAGGACAGCAAAGCATGCAATTCGAATTTTCGACGGCTACGCAAATTATTTTTGGGGCAGGAAAGGCACGGGAAATCGGCGCTTTTGCCCAGACCCTGGGACGGCGGGCAATGGTCGTAACGGGCCGCAGTCCAGAGCGGGCTGGCATCATACTCGAACAGCTGTCCGAGCAGAGGATTGGGTCAATTATTTTCAGTGTGCCGGGAGAACCGACAACTGAAATAGCCCTGGTCGGAGCTCAAAAGGCGCGCGAAGCTGCCTGCGATTGGGTTATCGGTATCGGTGGCGGAAGTGTCATAGATACCGGCAAGGTTATTGCCGCTCTGCTCACCAATAAGGGTAAACTGCTGGATTATCTGGAAGTAATCGGCAAGGGAAAACCCATAGAGAAGATGCCTGCCCCCTATGTTGCCGTTCCAACCACCGCTGGAACGGGGGCTGAGGTGACTCGTAATTCCGTGCTGGAGTCTCCGGAACACCGTGTAAAGGTGAGCATGCGCAGTCCGCTCATGCTTCCTCGATGGGCGGTCGTTGATCCGGAACTAACCTATACCATGCCACCGCCCATCACCGCCAGCACAGGTCTGGATGCCTTTACCCAGCTTCTGGAGGCGTTTGTTTCCAATAAGGCCAATCCTTTAACTGACGGAATCTGTCGCGAAGGCCTGCGTCTCGCCGCGCACGCATTAGTTCGTGTATTTGAAGATGGCGGTGATACCAAGGCACGTGAAGCAATGAGCCTGGCAAGTCTTTTCGGTGGATTGGCCTTGGCCAATGCGAAACTCGGTGCGGTGCACGGCATTGCCGGTCCGCTGGGGGGAATGTTCAAAGCCCCTCATGGTGCTATTTGCGGCCGACTTCTGCCTTTTGTGATGGAAATGAACATAAAAGCACTGCAGATGCGTAAGCCAGAATCGTTTTCACTGACTCGCTACCGAGAGGTTGCCCAGATTGTGACTGGAAAGAAGGTAGCCGAGCCTTCCGATGGAATCAATTGGGTCCGGAATATCTGCTCACGCCTAAAACTGCCGCCCCTATCGAAATATAAAATAACGGAAGCTGACTTTCCACTATTGGTCGAAAAGGCCCAGGTGGCAAGCAGTATGAACGGCAATCCTGTTCAGCTGATCGAAAAGGAGTTGTTAAAAATCCTGCAACAGGCATTGTAGCAAATTTTGGCCATTTCATTATCTGTATAAGCCAGGGAGTCAAGAAACAATGGTTTTGTGATTGTGCGATCTTCAAAGGATGCTGTCCTTTTTATTGACCCGAAATGTACCCAAGATATTTTGGAAGCCAGCTATCAGATCTGTGACGCAAAATTAATCGTTTATACCTGGGGCATATTTAATAGATCGCAGGTTTATTTGAACCTGCGATAGGAGAATATTCTTGCAAACACTGAAAGCCAGACGAAATATCTTGTGATACCAATAGTTATGGTTTTACAACGCCATCTGTAACCTCCCGGTTGAAAATGAAGTCAGATTACACCGTTGAGTTCATCTGGATAATGTCGAAATTTAGCGCAAGCACCAGAGAAAACATAGAGCAGCTTATTCGGACTCCCACGATGTGCGCGCTCCTTTCTGCCCATCAAGCCAGGGTTAATGAGCTAGTTGAGTCCTTTCAGAAATCACAGGAAATCGAGTTGTAGATCTCAATCTTGCTATCGTAACTTGCTTAAAAGCCTGAACTTGTTAAAGCTTGCAAGTTAATGGATTTAAACAAGCTGGAGGGCTAACAAACTTGTCTAAATATATATACTTGACAAAAATGTCAAGTTGGGCTATTTAATCAAGTTATGATGGATTCAACTGAAAAACAGGCTATTACAAAAGTTCCGGAGATTCTGGCTAAATTGCTTGAGTTACCGGAAAAAGATGTGGCCGTTGTTTCCCCAAAGATCGATTCTGGTCTGGATTTTCTCTTGAAAGCAGCTGGCTACCATTTCCTGGTGGAATGTAAAAGCTCATCTTCCAGAGCGCCACTGCTTATGGCATTGCGTCAAGTTACGGAGGCCAGGAATTCTTTTGATAAGGACGACATTCCGTTGATTGTCGTGCCCTATATGGGAAGATCCGGAATGGATCTCTGTAAAGAGCATGGTGTGTCCTGGATCGATCTATCAGGAAACGCTCATATCAAAGCTTCAGGGCTCTTGATTCATATCGAGGGCCGGCCAAACAAATTTAAAAAAGTCGGCCGGCCGGCCAACGTGTTTGCACCTAAAGGTGCCCGAATCGTGCGGCAGTTGCTTATTGATCCGAAACAAGGCCGCAACCAGCGAGAGCTTTCGCAAATCACAGGTTTGGACGAAGGATATACCAGCCGGATTGTCCGCAGACTGGAAGAGCTCCATCTGATCGATAGAGATGACAGGGGGGCTTTGAAACCATCAAATCCGGAAGAACTTCTTGAGGCATGGCTTGAGGCTTACGATTTTTCAAAGCATCAGATCATCAAAGGACACGTTGCCGCTCGATCGGGAGAGGAACTGCTCAGAAAGATGACTCAGATCCTTGCTGAGCAAAAAGTCGATTACGCGGCAACTGGACTGGCCGGAGCCTGGCAGTATACCCACTTCACCAAATTCCGTATGGTCACTCTGTTTTTAGCTGATTCACCCGGGAAAAACCTTTTTGACCAGCTCCATTTTAGTAAGGATGATCGTGGCGCCAACACCTGGCTGGTCGTTCCCAACGATAAAGGTGTTTTCCATGGATCGTCGGACCAGGAAGGTATTGTCTGCGTGCATCCTGTGCAAGTACTTCTTGATCTCACGGGGCATCCTGAACGGGCGAAAGAGGCGGCTTCGATGGTTCGCCAGGAAAAACTGAAATGGAGGCGGGATGCCTGAAAAACCTTTATTCGCGTACGATTACACAAAAGAAAATGTCGAGTTAGTGCGCCAAACCTGCCTTTACGTCGCCACAAAACTCGGGGATTTGTTGGATGATCTCGTGGTCGTTGGTGGCTTAGTACCCTCGCTTTTGATTCCGGATGAAGCCCTTCCTGCAGGTGAAGATGTCCATATCGGGACCATGGATTTGGATCTTGGCCTTTCTTTGGCGATCCTTGACAGGGAACGATATGAGGATCTTACCCAAAGGCTTCACAGATCGGGTTTTGAGCCGGATGAGAACGAGGAGGGCAATATTACATTTCAAAGATGGAAGGTTAGCACCTCTTCTGGTTTGAAGGTGACTGTGGATTTTCTGATCCCTCCAAGTCTTGATACTGACAAGGGAGGGGATTTACGCCACATTGAAAAGGAATTTGCAGCCGTAATAACGCCAGGCCTTCGTTTGGCATTTCAGGATAAAAAGAAAGTTTCATTAAAAGGTGTCACATTGAAGGGTGAAAAAACTGAACGCGAAATATGGGTGTGTGGTCCTGGTGCCTTTATTGTGCTGAAAGCCTTGGC
Organism: uncultured delta proteobacterium; assembly: GCA_963701385.1. Taxonomy (GTDB): domain Bacteria; phylum Desulfobacterota; class Desulfobacteria; order Desulfobacterales; family B30-G6; genus B30-G6. The sequence goes on along the minus strand of CAVOZW010000027.1, from coordinate 449,555 downwards.
ATTTCATCAAAGAGGTGAAAATAAGGACGCGTATGATCTCTATTTTGTGATCCGAAACTATGGCAGCGGTATTGAGGAGGTCTGCGAATGCCTCAGCCCATTATTGAAGGAGGCAGAAACAAAAAGCGCACTTGAAATCTTGTCCCGCGACTTTGTAGATCCGGATAGTATTGGGCCGAGCCGTGTTGCGCAGTTTCAATACAATGAGCCCAACCCTGACCTTCAGGCGGATGTTGCTGGATATATCCGTGAACTGCTGGATAAGTGCACGAAAGTTGGGTCGTAGATTAGCGGATATTCGGTAAACATTCGGTAAACCGCTGCAAACCCTTGTGGCTGTAAGGACCACCGTAGGTTCGACTCCCGCCGCCTCCACCATTTATTTGTAATAATTTAAATAACTTCTGAATTCGACTCGTCTTCTATTTGATGAAAATATAATTGAGAAATATTAAGAAGGAATAATTCAAATCTCATGCTATTTAAAGAAGCCAGAGTTATATCCTAATGTTGGCTTGCTATAATCTCAAGCGTAATGACTTCTAAAACCAGTCGCTAATGATATATCGTTAAAGCATGGCAAAATTTAACTGGCAATGTGAACCAAATTGTGCCGCGATAGCTTAATGTCCTCCTAAACGTAAAAATGAATCAATAAAAATAAAGGAGGGAACAATGAAAAAGGAAAATAATGCCACACAAAAAAGAGTTGTTCAACATTACTTGAAATACACGAATATCAACTCCAAGGATCCGCTTGAAAATCTAGTGTTAAAAGATGTTGATACCTGGCTATGGAGAGAAATTAATAGTCTTGAAAATATTCAAGAACATGAAAAACGAATCATCGAAGATATGTGCTCATTACAAATGAAAATATGAGTTTGGCAAAGAAGATACGTATATTAAGCTGGTTCCGGATGGTGGCACGCCACCAGGTGGTCGGCTTCAACCATGACTCCCGGGCGGGTTTGCTCACACACCTCCGTCGCTTTGGGGCAGCGCGGATGAAAGGTGCACCCGGAGGGCGGATCGATGGGGTTGGGGTATATGATGCCCAGATGGGTCTCCGGCAGACCCAGATGCGGTTCGGGGGTCAACACCGAAGCCAGCAGTGCGTTGGTATAAGGATGGCGCGGATTGGCAAAAAGTGTTTTGGTTTCGGCCTCTTCTACAATGCGCCCCAGATACATCACCGCAACGCGGGTGGCGATGTGCTCCACCACGCAAAGATTGTGGGTAATGATCATGTAGGTCAAGCCTTGTTTATCACGGAGATCTAGTAGCAAGTTCAGAATTTGAGATTGGACCGACACATCCAGGGCAGAGGTGGGTTCGTCGCAAATCACCAGCTCGGGGCTCATCATGAGTGCGCGTGCAATGGCCACGCGCTGGCGTTGCCCGCCGGAGAGTTGATTGGGATAACTGTAACGCATGCGGGAGGGGAGCCCAACTATCTCCAGAATCTCTTCGACGCGGGCCTCCATTTGGGCTTTATTACCCACTTTGTGTACCCGATAGGGAAGCGAGACGATCGCTTCGATTGATTTGCGCGGATTCAAGGATGAATAGGGATCTTGGAATATGGGCTGAATGCGACGTGACATCTCTTCACGATTCATATTCTCTATGGGCTCTCCGGCAAAAAAAACGTTTCCGCTGGTGGCCTTTTCCAGACCCATGATGATTTTGGCTATCGTACTTTTTCCGCATCCGGACTCCCCCACCAGTCCGACCACCTCCCCCTGTTTGATATCAATGCTGATACCGTTGGCCGCGGTCAAGGACTTCTTGCCCTTGAAAATTCCGGCGCTGATCTGGTATACTTTGGTAAGATCCTCTGTATGCAAAAGGGCAGTTGTCATTTGCGATTACCTTTGTTCATGTTTTTCCGGCAAGTTTCCGGGTCCAAAAGACAGCGATATTCTCTACCGGCCGAGATTTGAGTCACCCCCACTCGGGTTGACTGGCACTGGTTCATCACATATTGACACCGGTTTTGAAACACGCACCCGGTCTGTTCTCCGATGGGGGTGGGGACCATGCCCGGGATGGATCCCAGGTGGGCTCCGGGATTGGTTTTACCTGGAATGGGTATGCAGCGTAAAAGTCCCTGGGTATAGGGATGCAGGGGGTTCTCGAACAGATCGAATGCCTCTCCGGACTCCACAACCTGTCCGCAATACATAATATTCACCTTGTCGGCGATACGGGCCACCACGCCCAGATCGTGGGTGATGAGGATCATCCCCATGTCGAACTCCTTCTGTATGGAAGCCAGTAGCGCCAGAATCTGGACCTGAATGGTCACATCCAGGGCGGTGGTGGGTTCATCGGCGATAATCAAGGGCGGGTCGCACATCAATCCCATGGCAATCATCACCCGTTGGCGCAGGCCCCCCGAAAGTTGATGCGGGTATTGCCTTAAGCGGCTGGCGGCGGCGGTTATCCCGACTTTCTCCAATAGGAACACCGCGCGATCCTGGGCTGCCTGCCGGGACACATTTTTATGGGTCAGCAGGGCTTCTTCCAGCTGGTTACCAATCGTATAGCAGGGATTGAGCGAGGTCATGGGATCCTGAAAGATCATGGCAATTTTTGAGCCGCGGATATCCGCCATCTGGCTTGAACTGGCATGGTCGAGATCTCGGCCATCGAAAAAAATTCGGTCAGCGCGCCATTTGGCCTTTTGGGGCAGCAGGTTCATCACCGACAGCACGCTCAATGATTTTCCGCAACCTGACTCGCCTACCAGCGCCAGGGTTTTGCCGCGCTCGACGGCAATGTCAACGCCGCGCACCGCATGCAAAACACCCGCTTCCAATGGAATGTCAACATGCAGTCCCTTAACTTCGAGCAGTGCTTTCACTATCGTCCCTCCGGTGCCGTAATGTCTCGGATCCCGTCACCGAGCAGATTAATGGAAAGTACCAGGGCAAAGATAGCCGCGCCGGGGACCATAATCATCCAGGGGCTAAAAAGCATGAACTCCTTGGCCTCGGCCACCATCAAACCCCATGAGGGCAGTGGCGGCTGAACCCCCATACCGAGAAACGACAACCCTGCTTCGATCAGTATGGCCCGGGTGATTTCCAGGGTCGCCACCACGATCAGATTGTTCATGATATTGGGCATGATTTCGGAAATAATGATTCTCAGGGTCGAACAGCCGGATGTCTTGGCGGCATTGACATAATCCATGGAGCGCAGCTGTTGCGTTGATGCGCGCATCACCAGGGCAAAGCGGTTCCAAATCATCAAGCCCAGAACCAGCACCACGATCGGCAAAGAACCGCCCACCAAAGCCACCACGGCCAAAGCCGACAGCATAATCGGCAAGGCCAGGCGCGTGGTAATAATGGCGTTGACGACCATGTCCACCCGCCCCCCGAAATAACCGGCGGACACCCCCAGGATAGTTCCGATCACCCCCGAAATCAGCATCGCCATCACACCGATGAGCAACGAAATACGGGCGCCGTACATGAGGCGACTCAGGTAGTCCCGACCCAGATTGTCCGTACCCAGGATGTGATTCCAGGTTCCCTCCTCATGCCAAATGGGACCGATCAGACGGGCGTCGAGGTCTTGTTCATAAGGATCATGGGGCGCCAGAATCGGCGCCGCAAGCGCTACGATAACGATCAACAGCAAAACAGTTCCCCCGACCAGAAAGCCTGTGTGGCGCTTGGCCTGCCGATAGACCATCTGCATCGGTGTCGGAAAGGTGACTTCTTTAAAAGGACTTGTGACTTCCATTAATTTTTTCTCTTTCTGCTTTCATGAATTTTCCGCTTCTACATTTCGTATGACAGAGTTAAATTATCCATTTCGATTTATGGGGTTCGAGAAAAAAACAGGCTGTTAGACTGTGGGCAATTAGCAGCTAACAGCCTGAACACCTTAAAGGCTTTTATTTTGCCCTTATGCGCGGGTCCAGAAAAGCGTTAAACACATCAGCCACCAATGTCATGGTCACATAGATGACGGATAACAACAGCACGATGACCTGAACAACGGGCAGATCCGCTCGCTGGATGGATTTAACCGCCAGAAAACCGATGCCGTTGATAGAAAAAACGTATTCAATCACAAACGCGCCGCCGAGCATAAATCCGAACTGCACAAAGGCCAGCGAAACCACCGGAATAATGGCATTGCGCAAGGCGTGCTTGAACAGGACGCGGGGCATTTTTAATCCCTTGGCCTTGGCGGTGCGAATGTAGTCCGACGCCAAGACATCCAGCATACCGGTTCGCGTCAGCCGCATCAGGGATGGCGAGGCGTAATAGCCCAAGGTGACGGCCGGCAGGATGAAATGCAGCCAGGTGTCGTCACCCGAAATCGGCAACCATTGCAATGTGACCCCGAAAAAGATGATCAGCATCAAGCCGAAAAAGAAATTGGGCATGGCCTGACCAAAGACGGAAATGGTCAGGGCCGTGCGGTCAATCCAGGTATTGGGTCGGATCGCGGCAATGACACCCAAAGGGATCGCCAGGCAGATGGCAAAGGCAAAGGCGCAGGTACCCAGCAGCAGGGTGACCCCGATCCGATCACCGATGATCTCCTTTACCGGCATATTGAAGTAGGGCGACTCGCCGAAATCGCCTCGCAAAGCGCGACCGACCCATTCAACGTATTGAACCAGAATGGGACGATCGAGACCATACTGTTCCCGAATGAACTGAATCTCTTCCGGGCTTGCGTCGGCACCAGCCAGGGCAATGGCAGGATCTCCCGATAAATTCAGGATCATGAAGCTGATAAAGGAGACAGCAACGGCGACCAGAAAAGCCAGGACGATTCGTTTTCCGATGTATATGAGCATTATCTTCGCTCCAAACTTAAATGGGCTATAAGGGGACTCGGGATCCGAGTCCCCAAGGGGTCATTCTCAAGGATCATTTCCATTTTGCCAGGAAGAAACGCGGCACGGCATCCGGATAAGGCTTGAAATCCAGGTCCTTGGAATAAACATAGTTGGCCACCCAGGTAAACAGGGGCAGCACATAAGCCTGTTCGGCGATCCGCTGCAGTGCTTTTTTATAAACCGCCTTGCGCTTTTCCGGATCGATGATGGAATCCCCCTCTGCGAGCCAGTCACGCACCTGGGGATCCCTTGCGAAATCCACCTCGGTGAAATTGTAAAAACGCCCGGTGATATTGGAGACATCGTTCACACCGTAGGACCCCCAGGTGTCAAAGTTAAAGGCGACCTGGTCCCCATAAATTTTTTCCCGCAGGGCCGAATATTGCAGATATTTCAAGTTGGCTTTGATACCCACCTTGCGCAGGTAACCGCTCATGGCCTCGCCATAGGGGCGGTCGCGGTATCCGTACATATCGATCTCGAAACCATCGGGATACCCAGCTTCGGCCAGGAGCGCCTTGGCCTTGGCGGGATCGTACTCATATTTCATGACATCGTCGGTGCAACCGAATTGACTAGGGAAACAGTGTGAATGTATCACCCGGGATTGCCCGCCAACCAAATTCCGGGAGATGGAATCACGGTCGATGGCGTGGGCCACCGCCCGCCTCACCTTCAATTTCTGAAAGGGATTCTCTCCAGTCCTTCCGGCGCCATCCATAACCAGCCAGCCCACGCGCATACTTTCGGCCTTGACAACCTGGAGTTTTTTATATTTGGCCATTTTTTCGGCCTGATCCATGGGTACCATATAGATCCAGTCCAGACCGCCGGTGATCAACTCAGCCGCCATGCTGGTGACTTCCGGAATCGTACGCTGCACCAGACGCCGGATGGCGGGTCGTCCTTTGGGGCTGTCCTTGTAATAGTCTTCAAATCTTTCAAAAACGATCTTTCGGCCGATCTCATTTTCCACAACTTTATAAGGACCAGTTCCCACCGGTTTGCGGCCGAAGCCCTTGGACCCCACTTCGGTATAATAATCCTTGGGATATATGGGCAGATTGCCGGCCAGATATTCCAGGGCCGAGGGAAAGGGTTTCTTCAGGTAAAGCTTCACTTTGTAAGGGCCTGTTTTTTCACAGCGATCGATCCAGTCCACGTTTCGCTGCACCAGGACCTTATTGTCCGGATTGCTCATGAAGTTGAGGGTGAAAACCACATCGTCGGCATCGAATTTCTCGCCGTTATGAAAGGTGACGCCCTGACGAAGCTCAAATTCCATGGTGGTCGTATCCAGCCACTTGTAGGACGTGGCCAAAAGCGGTTTGTACTCATTGGTGTCCGGATCGCGATATAACAGGTCGTCGCATATCTGGCGGCTGACGACCATACCCTCACGGGCGGTGTTATAGTAGCGATCCAGGGTTTCCAGTTCCTTTTCCCACGAAAAGTAGAGCGTATCATCTTTTTTCCCCGCCATGGCCGGTGTCGTAAACATCAAAACAATGGCAATCAGGATCAGTACTGAAAACACCTGTCTTAAAAGGCATCGTCTCATTTCACTTTCCTCCTTGTTTCTAATGGTTAATTTTTTATTGGGAAACCGGGTATAGATAGTGAGATCTTTGAAAAAATCCTTTGGCTCAATTTCGGCATCAGGTCAAATCTTAATCCTCAAAATACGTTATGTATGCAAGTGGTTAAAATTTTCGTCTTCCTTATGCTAAAACGAAATTGGGTATTTTCAAAGGTCTATATAGTTTAAATTACTATCGGCGGTGAGCAGGACTTGGAATTATGAAGAATCGTAATCAAATAAAGTATGAAACAATCATACCAAAGCCATAATTTATGAAACAATTATTTCAAACCGCTATCATACTCATTTAATGCTGTCAACAAAAAAATGATACCGATTGAAATAAATAGAATATCGATGGAAGGTGGAACAGGTAAGAAATTATAAAATATTAATATCAGTCAGTTAGATAACGACAGATTGCGTTTGTGAATATTTTCACACCGATCTCAAGGATGTTTTCGTCAATATCAAAGTAAGGTGAGTGCAGGGGATATGCCAGCCCTTTTTCTTCATTAGCGCACCCAAAGCGCATGATGGCTCCCGAACAAGCTTCGGTAAAATAGGAAAAATCCTCCGATGCCATAATTGGATCGAGATAATGGACATTTTCGGACCCCACAACGGTTTCGGATATAGCATAGAGAAATTCGGCTACTTGGGTATCATTGGTGAGACAGGGTACTCCCTGATTGATGCGTAGTTCGCATCGAACCTGAAAGCAATTTTCAATTCCAGAAGCAATCTCTTGTAATCTTTTTGATATTTGTTCACGAACATCGGCTGATAGCGCCCGGATGATGCCTTCCAAATATGCCGTTTCAGGAATGACATTGGACACATCACCCGCAGCAAACTTGCCAATCGTGACGACGCCCGCTTGGGTCGGTTTGATGTTTCTGGCGACGATAGTCTGTATTTGAGTAATAAAATGTGCCCCGGCGACTATCGGGTCAATGCAATACTCCGGACGGGCTCCATGACCGCCCTTTCCTGTGATCTTCATGATAAAACGATCCGCGGATGCGTATCCCAGGCTCCGAAAATGACCGATTTGCCCGATCGATAAATAAGGATCCATATGGCCGGCAATGATCCGGTTCACCTTTGGATGTTCCAGAACGCCTCTTTGAATCATCGCTTTGGCGCCGGCTCCGCGTTCTTCGGCCGGTTGGAAAAGAAACTTTACGTTTCCCTTGAGGGTTGCCGCCAAACCGGACTCCACAAGGTATTTTGCCGTGCCCAACAATATTGTCACACATGCTTCATGGCCGCATGCGTGCATTTTTCCTTCATTTCGGGATTTATAGGAAACATTGTTCAATTCTTGAATAGGCAGTGCATCGATATCCGATCGGAGAGCGATGGTGGGACCGTCTGAAGCTCCCCTGAGCAATCCGATGACACCGGTCATATCATCCAGGCTATGGGTTTCAATATTGAAAGACCGCAGGATGTCTGCTATTTTATTACTGGTTCTGGTCTCTTCAAAGGCGATTTCAGGATACATATGGAAATCACGACGAACATCGACGAGCCATCTTGAAAATTCAGAATCAATCGATTTCATTGGTTATTCTCTCTATTTTTCTTTATTAAACAAAATATTATATTATGCATCATGTTGACCTGCTAACCACTATGTGATAGTTAATGAAACATTTATTTCAATTATAAATTAAATGCAACAAAAAGATTGCTTAGCCATGACTGAAAAAAATATCATCAAGCAAATCCGCGCGCTAAAAAAAATGACCCCCAGCGAGCTTAAAATCGCAGAATATTTCTCCAGGTATGAACAGGAACTGGTATTTGATAATGTCACCTCCATCAGCAAGAACACCGGCGTGAGCAAATCTACCATTGTACGATTTATTGCAAAGCTCGGATATGAAAAGTATGCAGACTTCAGGGAAAAGCTGCGTGATGAACTCGTAAATAAGCAAGAATCTTTACGATATTTACTCCAAAAGAAGCATCTAGAACACCGGCAAGAGGATATAATTGGCGAAAATTTTTCATATATTATTAATAATCTACAATATGCACATACACAAATTGATCCCGAAATCTTTTTAAGTGTGGCTAAATTGCTAATGGAACCGGAGTCTCGTCTTTTCATCACCGGTCAAAGAAGTTCATACCCGCTGGCGTATCTATTTCATATGCTTATGACAAGACTTAGGCCGGATTCCATATTACTGGGACCGGAGGTATCCATGTCTCCGGATAAGATGACCAATGTGAGCGAGAATGCCGTGCTTTTATGCATATTCAGGCAATTTTATGGAAAACAAACACTTAAAATAGCTCAATATTTTGCAGAAAAAAATGCCCGTATTATATTGATTACCGACAGCGAATTTTCCCCGGCTTCAGAACTTGCTACGTTTCAAATTACCGTACCGTCTGGAGGGCTGTCCTTTTTTGACAGCGTTACGCCCGTGACTGCCTTGCTGGAATCTTTGAATATTGCCGCACTTAAATATTGTAACGATGAGATGCTCGAAAATCTGGAGAAAGGTGAAAAGCTTCTAAGAGAATTTGAAGTCTTTTGTCCCAGAACTGGTTTCGACATTTCGCAAATTCGGAAACTAAGGGACATTCAAAAGAGACAATCGTGAGTCGAGAGGTTATTTGAGCTATCATGGACAGGTAGCTATGCCAGTATTCCAGTCAGCGTTCTAAGATTCTTCTCACCACCGCCACCCGAGATTCTTGGAGATCCTGATTTATTTCGTGAGCGAATTCAAACGACAACCACTGGTATTCTCGCTATTTTAGGAATGGAAGCAGATCCTATTGTCGACCGCGAACATATCTTGCTGTCCAACATTTTTGAAACTATTTGGTCAGAAGGGAATAGCTTAGATCTAGCTGGAATCATCCATAGCGCCCGATATCCTGGAAGACCTGATCAGGATCGGCGTCACAGCGCCCTCGGGTTCTAACTGCCAACTCTGGTCCTTCACTATTTTGCCGGACCGCCAATCCGTGCTGGCCTTAGGCAACCGGGTGGGCAAGTTTTTTGAAAAGATCAACCGGCTCGCCGAAAAAAGATGGCTTAGATTTTTGTTGAAGCTGATCAATAAGCCAGCCCTGGCCAACTATTACGAAACTCGTTATAGGACCGTCAAAGAGGGCTTTGCACTCTGGGAAAAACAAGGAAAGGATCTTTTGTTTCACGGAGCCACGGCCGTAATCATTGTCGGGTCGCTCAACGATGCCTCCTGCCCGTCCGAAGACACCCTGCTGGCTGCCCAGAACATCCAACTGGGTGCCCATGCTATCGGGTTGGGCTCCTGCATGATCGGATACGTGATCGAGGCCATGAAAAGGGATCTGAATATCAACCGCTTCGTGGGATCCCGGAAGATGAAACGCCCTACGCCGTGATTGCACTGGGGTGGCCGAGGGAGAAGTATGAAAAGGTCGCGGGGAGGAAGAGCACGTGCTTTCGTTATGCCCAATTTGATTGATAGGACTCAAGGATTTCTCTTTCGGTTAGAGGCAGATCAAGATTATTCCAATTTCGTTTAACACGTCAAATGAAAACCGCCTCCAATTCTCTTTTCCGGTGCCAGTTTATTGAAAATCTTGATCGCCTCTTCATTCGGTACCGCGATGAACTCGATGGTCAATTTCGCAAGATCCGGTTTAAGATTTATGTCCGGTATCACCCCTCCGGTCACACCTGTCCCGACTACGATGACCTCCGGTGATGAATCAATCAATTCCCGTAAATCATGCATGGTGAGCTGGTGCCCCCGTTTCCGCCACCAAGAGTTCAGGATCGTACCACCAGGAAGGATAATAAGATCGTCCGTGTAGGTCTTCCCGTTTATCAAGATGGATCCGAAGGCATAACTGTCGATTTTAATGGTCTTCATTTTACTTTTCTATATGGACTCAGAATTTGTATGATAATACTTGAAATCCTCCTCAAATTCAATCAAGTGTTGTGACAGTAAGGATTTGGTGATTTTTTATGGCCGAGTTTAAAATCGACCACCACCCTTTCTGTGGTATCCTGAGGGTCTTTTAAGTTATCTGGAGAGATCAGTCTATTTTCATGTATGAGTCAAGAGCAGGCTTAATCCATTGTTGGATTGTACACCGGATCCCTCATCCCAGCAAATATAGGACGAGAGCGGATTCCCAGAACCCCTCATTTCACACGAGGCATTAATGCCCATTTGATGGCTGGTGAGTCCCAATTCTCAATTTGGTCAAGGCATAGAATGCCACCGTTTTGGAGCTTGAATACGGTCGGGCCTTGCCGACCGATTATGAGAAAGGAAATCAGTCGTTCCAAAAATGGCAGGTGCCCCACCACCATCATATTAGCCGTATAATTCACCTGGGATGCAAAAGCCGCAACGTCATCCAGAGGGTTGATACCTACTACCTCCTGCAATCCAAGCACCGGCATCAGGAATGTAGCCAGAAGTTCTGCTGTCTGACGGGCTCGTTTTTTCCCACTATGCTGAATCCGTGCCACTTTCACCCCATATTGTTGAGCGACTTGGGCGATTTTTTCCACCTCCTCGATGCCTTGAGGTGAAAGGCCTTTTTCAGGATCAAAATCCTTGGTTAAGCTTATGCCGTGTTGGACGATGTAGAAAGCCATGGCTCCTCCTAAGTAGAATTTGAAAAAATAGGGGTTCGTGCAGAAATTTCTTTTGTAATGCATGTTCTGCACGTACCATAATGTGGAATAATCCTCCATTTGCCAAGGGTACTATAATTCGCTAAAATATGCATCGACTTCGGTGACTATACCTTCAGCGCAGTGGTGTTTCAGGAAATCATAAAATATATCGAAGCAGGCGGGATGCCCGGCTGGTTAAACGGAAAACCACCTGATTACGTAACCAGGATGATGGCTAAACTGGCAACCACTCACCACCATCATTTAAAATCATAGATTTATTGGGTCCCAATAAAATTGGGGCGAAAACGGCCTGGATCCCAGGTCAGGGCCTGGTTGACAGCCTCGAGCAGTTTGTCTTTATCCTCCGGCAATTTTCCTGACAGATTCAGATAGTTGGTATAGTGGTCGCTGGTCAGGATGGTTGAAATGGAAAGGTTCTCAATCAACAGGCGTGTTTCCAAGAGAACCTGATGGGGGGACAACAGTTGAAATCGATCTTTGTTGATCTGGTGCAGCAACAGGGTGTTGATTTTGGGGACCAGGGTTCTCAAGCGTAGGAAATCAGGCTCAATTTCATTGACCACCTCGGCTGTTTTCAAGGCATGCTTTGTCGACCGATCGGTGCCGCCCAGACCGAGGATGACGTATTCGCTGAGTTGAATTCCAGCTTGTTTGACAATCTGGCCCGCTTGAATTTGCTCCGTAGCGTTTGTTCCTTTTTTCACCCTTTTCAGGATCGTGTCATCACCGCTTTCAAGCCCCACATGAATGCGACTCAAACCGGCCTGCTGAAGCAGCTTCATATCCATCAACCCTTTTTGAACGATATATTGCGAAGATCCATATACCGTGACGCGCTGCAGTTTCGGGAATTTCATTTTGCTGTAGCGGCATATGGCGGATAGGTCTCGTGTGGGCATGGCGATTGTATTGCCGGCCGGGAAAAAAATCGACTGCACGTTTGGGCCAAATCGATCAAAGGCTTCGTCGATATCTGCGTATATTTCTTGGACCGATCTGCAGCGAAATCGCGGGCCTCTTTTGTAGACCATGCAAAAGCTGCACTTGTTGTGCGGGCAGCCCACCGTAGCCTGGATCAAAAGGCTATCGGCTTCACTCGGAGGTCGATATATGGGACCGTCATAACGCAAAAATTGTCTCCATCGAGATTGAAAATGAATGGACAGAAGAATGGATATAAATATGACATCGGACGAGCACTTTTCAACCTCGAATATTTTTAAATATTACAGATGCAATCAACTTTGTGACTTTGTGATAAGAGAATATTCGTAGGATCTGGGGAATTTTATCGATTAAAGCCTAAAGTGCAAAATGCAAAGAACATGTCATATACAGCATGTAGTGGACTGCAACTCTCTAAAAATATTAATGATCCAATCATAAAGTCAACGCACAGAGATATCCCCCAGATTAGCTGTAATCTTTATCGGCAGGGGTCCCAGCAACATTAATATTGCTATTTCTAATCTTCGAAAAAGCAAGGGAGAATTTTGACTGGAATTATTTTCTAAAATTCTGGTATTAAACAACTACACCGTTTCCCAGAGTGCACGGATGGGTACAGCATACAGTTTATCGCCGAAGCCAGCCACATGCTCACCATCGTACACCACAACCCCGCCGGCAAATCGTTCTGCGGTTGTTTCCCGAAGCTTTTTTAATCCTCGAAAATCCTTTTTCATCACTGTAGCTGCGGCTTTTATTTCAATACCGGCCACTTTCCCGGCTTTCTCCATCACAATATCCACCTCCACACCGTCCTTGTTCCGAAAATGGTGGAATTGAACCGGTGGGTCGCTCCAGCTTGCTTGTCGCTTGAGTTCCTGAAAGACAAACGTTTCCAGAAGCTGTCCCAGCATGGTGCGGTCTTTGAGGAGGAATTCGGCGTGTACACCGAGCAGAGCCGATGCGCGCCAAATCGCGCACATCCCGCTGCACGATTGTTTCGATGTAGTCCCGGTACCAGGCCGCGCGCCGTTTCTCCTTGGCGCGTAAAAGTGCCGCTGGGTAACCGCCGGCAACAATCCTTTCAGCCAGTTCATGTCCAAGGCGTTCAAAGCGGCGGTTTCGAAACTGAGCAGCAAACAGCACATCAATGAAGCAAGACGCCTTGCCCTCAATTTCATCCTGGGCTAAAGGGTGCAACCGCAGGATCTCCATGCGGCCCGCCAATGAATCCGCCAATTTGGTCACCAACAGCACATTGGCCGAACCTGTTAGAATGAAGCGCCCAGGCCGGCGCTCCCGGTCAACAGCCGATTTCAAAGCGAGAAAAAGGGCCGGAACACGCTGGACTTCATCAAGAACGGTTTTGTCTGACAAGTCGGCCACAAATCCCACCGGATCGGCGTTGGCGGCAGCAAGTTGAACATCATCGTCAAAGGTTATGTATTCATAGCCAGCAGCATCACCGACCAAACGGGCAAGGGTGGTTTTGCCGCACTGGCGCGGCTCATGGACCAACACTACCGGAGTATCCTTCAATGCCTCCTCCAGTCGGTACCGTACAAATCGCGGGTATAAGGTTGGTTCAGCCATAAGCGTCCATTCGAAAGTCAAGTGGTCGGCTAAATGAAAGGTTATGTATCGGCCAAAGGCAGAGGGAGGTGGGGTTGACGTCATCGATTTGGTCTATATGGCCACGGTAAAAATAGTTCGTCATACGAAAATCCGTGGCAAGGCAAATCCTTACGACAATAGATGGCAGGGGTATTTTTCCAAATGATTGTTTGGAACTTACAATCCTGCAATCAAATCTTCACTTTGTTGTTAACAGGACGACTGGGTCGCCCTTGGCTGAGGTCGGCTTTTGAAGGGCTTGAGCCGTATGACGGTAACCTGTCACGTACGGTTAGGGGGCTTGGGGCCAGCATGGCCCCCGGCTACCCGGTCTTTGATGGATGTTGTGATATCCTCACAATCTGCCCCCTCTTTAAAGTTCTTTGTCTGAAAAAATTCGCATTCCATGACTGCATAAGGAGTCTTCTAAGTCCGCGGCTACTACTAGATGGTAGTGATTTGGTCACTTTCGCCCGGTTTTCATTGATCGAAGGTTCAATCAAGTCATTGTAGTCTGCTCCACGCTTGTCTCTCCATTATGCATCCATCGCATCACACCAATCGAGCATAAATAAATATCACCTTAGGCGGCGTTTAATTTTAAAAGGAAAATATTTATTTATATTTTTATCTATTAATATAATTTTTACTTGACAAATTATTTATATAGATATTAATAAAAAAATAATATTCTAATTAAAAAATAGAGAGGCCCTTTGGATAAAACAAGACTTGATACATTGGATAATGAGATCATTCGTCTGTTAACAAAAAACGGGCGAATGCCGATCGGTGAAATGGCCAAAAAACTCAATGTGACGGCACCTACCGTTCGAAGCCGAATAAAAGGTCTTGAGAAAAATGGTATGTTTAAAGTTTCAGGATTGATCGATCCAAGCCGGCATCGAGAAATGATGACCGCGTTGGTCGCCATGAGCGTCCGGTCAGAAGGAAAATTGGATCAGATACTGGATAAGATAGCCCATCTGCCGAATGTTGCTTGGGCAGGCGTGGTTACCGGCCGTTACGATATTCTTGCGGAGGTAATTTGTGTGGAAGGAAAGGATGAGTTATATCGATTTACCACCGATACAATTCTCAAAATAGGCAATGTTATTAGAAGTGAAACATTTATCTTCATGAAATCCAGAAAGAACTGGTTACAATTGCCCGAAGGTGTAGAGGGAATCTAAATGAGGAATTGTGAGATTATTTTTCGGTTTCAATCGAGCTAAAATGTAAATCCGTCATTAATAATCATTGACCAAAGGGGATAGGGCGATGAAAAAATATATTATTCCAATCCAATTCATCGTGATCTTTTTAGCCCTTGTTTTTAGTGCTTATGCTGAACAACCAAAGGAAAGGATCACCAATAGCCTGGGGATAGAGTTTGTTCTGATAAAACCAGGCAAATTTATGATGGGAAGCCCTGAAAATGAATCCGGCCGGTATACAGGCGAAATACCACACGCAGTAAATTTGACAAATCCTTTCTACATGCAGACCACGGAGGTAACCCAGGGCCAATGGAAAGCCTTGATGGGCAAAAATCCTTCTAGTCAAAAGGGTTGCGGTGATAACTGCCCAGTGGAACAGGTTTCATGGGATGATGCACAGGAATTCATCGGCAAGCTCAACCAGCGGGAAGGGACAGATAAATACAGACTTCCCACCGAAGCCGAATGGGAGTATGCCTGCCGGGCTGGCAGTACAGAAGCGTTTTCCAACGGTGGGATTACGGAGCTCGATTGCGGCAGAGATGCCAATCTGGATCAAATAGGCTGGTATTGCTGGAACTCGAAAAGTAGGATTCAGCCCGTGGCTCAGAAAAAACCGAACGCCTGGGGTCTCTATGACATGCACGGCAATGTTCAGGAGTGGTGCAAGGACTGGTTTGGTGTCTACCCGTACGATGAGGTGACCAATCCGAAAGGACCAACCAAGGGCTCATATCGGGCAATGAGAAGCGGCACCTGGTACAGTCCGGCCCGTGATACCCGGTGTGCGAGTCGCTTTGGGAGTCCCCCGCACTACAGGTTCCGACATATCGGTTTTCGTCTTTGCCGAACGCCCTGATTTTTTTTAAGGATATCAAACAAGGTGTTTGGGCTTAACCAACGTTCCGCGCCCACGTCCAAAGATAGGTAAGGAAAACAGAACCAATCATGGCACAAGAAATAAAAAGGAGAGAAAAATGAAAAAAGTAAAAGCATTTTCGGTAATTGTCTCATTGGCGATTCTTTTGGTTTTTTGCGGTGCTGCCTCGGCAGGAACTCTTGATGAAATTGCACAAAGAGGGGAACTCCGTGTCGCCTGTCAGACCCAGGGCGCACCTTTCAGCTTTGTGGATAGAAATGGCGCGCGGACCGGCAGTTCCATAGCGCTTTGTGAGATGATCGCCAAGGAAATGGGCGTAAAGATCAAGTACCTCAACTATGACTGGGACGGTCTCATTCCGGCCCTGCTTTCCAAGAAGGCCGACATGCTTGCGGCCGATATGACCCCGACCTTGAAAAGGGCCATGAAAATCTCTTTTGTTGATCCTTATATGTACACCGGAAGCGTGGTATTCGTGAAGCAGGACAGCCCCATCCAATCCATCGATGATGTTAAGAAACCTGGGACCAAACTGGCTGTTTTGTTAGGCTCAACCGGTGAAAACGATGCCAAAAATGCTTTTCCCGAGGCCCAGTTGAAGACCTATAAGGGCGGAGGACCGATTCTGATCAATGCGGTGGTTGCCGGTCACACCGATGCCGGGGTGAATGACGGGTCCGCCGTGCGTGGACAGGCTGCCTGTTTCCCGCCCGGCAGCCTTCGGATTCTGGATGGACAGTTGTCCAAATCTCCGCTGGCCTTTGCCGTGCGTTATGACTCTTCGGATTTACGCGAGTGGCTCAATCTTTTCTTTCTGCACATCAGCCTGGACGGTCGTCTGGATGATAACTTGAATTACTGGGTCAATTCTCTGGATTGGAAGGAAGATCATTAAACAAATTTTTCTTTTCAGGCGGGTGACCGATTGTCTGGTGCGAGCCGGTTATACCGGTTCGCACCCCGCCGGTCAACTACCACCCGTGAAACAGGTGGCTTGGATTTCCCCTAAAATGGGGGAAATCCAAAGGAGACGGTACGTCTCGCAAGTTTAGGTTCGAAACTGCCTGCCGAGCACACGGTTTGTAGAACCATCAAACCCATGGCATAAAAACATTACAGGTAAAAATTATGCTCGAAGCCTTCAATTTTAGAGTTATCTTGGAATACATGCCGCTCTATCTGCAGTGCTTCATGGCCACCCTTTGGCTGTCTGTCTTGTCACTGATCGGAGCTATCCTGGTGGGAATAATTGCCTGCGCCATGCGATTGAGTCAATCTCGGGCCATCTCAAGAACTGCCGCTGTTTATATCGAAAGCATCCGTTCCACGCCTTTGTTGGTACAGCTCTATTTCTTCTATTTCGGTCTTCCAACCTTGGGTATTATGCTTCCGGAATGGGTTACGGGCGTTATTGCCCTGACCCTGAACAGTGGTGCCTATTATGCCGAGATCATTAGGGCGGGCATTCAGGCCATTGCCTACGGGCAGATCGAAGCTGGGATCGCTTCCGGTTTGAACTATTTCCAGCGTATGCGCTATATCATTCTGCCTCAGGCACTTGGTATGACGATTCGGCCCATGCTGGGACAAGCCATTGTTCTGGTTAAGGACTCGTCGCTGCTCTCTCTGATTTCGATTATGGAGCTGACACGTGCAGGCCAGATGTTGACATCGGATCGATTCATGCCCACAGAAGGGTTCCTGACTACTGCGGTTTTTTATCTACTTCTTTACTACCTGCTCAAAACCTTCTCGGGTTGGTCTGAAAAACGACTGATCTTCCGGGAAGCTCACTGATGATAGGGGAATAAGATATGTGGAGTTTCTATTTTCATGAACTGATGCGCAGTCTGCCCTTTTTCCTCAAGGGACTCTGGATGACCGTAGCGGTTGCCGGTCTGGGTCTGATCGCAGCGACCATCATCGGTTTTATATTAGGAATTGTGAGAGCCGGTCGGAATAAAATTCTGCGATCCATCATCGGCGCGTGGGTGGACCTCATTCGTGGAACACCTTTTCTGGTCCAGGTCTTCATTATCTTTTTTATTCTTCCGAGCGCCGGCATAGAACTGGAAGCATTTCCGGCGGCGGTTATCGCCCTGAGCAATATGGGTGCCAGCTTTATCTGCGAGATCGTAGCCAGCGGCATTCTGGCTGTGCCGCAAGGCCAGAGAGAGGC
Source organism: uncultured delta proteobacterium (assembly GCA_963701385.1). Taxonomy (GTDB): domain Bacteria; phylum Desulfobacterota; class Desulfobacteria; order Desulfobacterales; family B30-G6; genus B30-G6. The sequence goes on along the minus strand of CAVOZW010000027.1, from coordinate 431,584 downwards.
TGCGACTGCATCCGGACTCTCCAGCTATCAGCAACTGCGGTATATTGTTTTGCCCCAGGCCATGCGATCCATCATACCCCCTTTGGTGGGACAATATGTTCTTATTGTAAAAGATTCATCCGTGGTCTCTGCGATCGGAGTGGTTGATGTCACCAGGGTAGGCTGGCTGACAGTGCAGCGCATCCCGGAAGGTTTGATGGTGTTCGGCCTTGTGGGCATTTTATATTTCGCGATTTGTTACCCGTTAATCAATTTGTCGAATTACATGGAAAGGCGGATGACGGTGACAGCTACCAGGCTCTAAATGAGATTTACACGGCGGCTGCAGGAACCTGTTAATTCTAATTGGGGAATGAGACCATGATTTCTTTTAAAAATGTCAATAAATGGTTCGGCGAACTTCACGTCCTGAGAGATATCAATCTCGAGGTTTCTCACGGGGAGGTGGTGGTTGTCTGCGGTCCGAGCGGATCGGGTAAAAGCACCCTGATTCGCTGTATCAACCGCTTAGAGCCAATTCAGGAAGGCGAGCTCATCGTCGACGGCATGAATGTCCATGACAAGAAGAGCAATATGACCAAGATCCGAGCGGAGATCGGGTTTATCTTTCAATCATTCAACCTCTATCCTCACATGACCGCTCTGGGGAACGTTACCATTGCCCCTATCAGGGTCAGGAAAGTCAAGAAGAAGAAGCCGAAAAACTTGGCAAGGAGACGCTCATCAGGGTGGGGTTAGGAGATAGAATCAATCATTATCCAGCTCAACTTTCGGGAGGTCAACAGCAGCGGGTGGCCATTGCCAGAGGCTTGGGCATGCGACCCAAGATCATGCTCTTTTGATGAACCCACATCGGCCCTTGACCCGGAAATGATCAATGAAGTGCTGGACGTCATGCGAAACCTGGCCAAGGGTGGCATGACCATGATGGTGGTTACGCACGAGATGGGCTTTGCCAGAGAGGTTGCCAGCCGGGTTGTTTTCATGGATCAAGGGCAGATCATCGAAGTCGCGCCACCCAATGATTTTTTTACCAACCCCCAGACCGACCGGGGCGCGAGTTTTTTGAAATCGATCCTCACCCACTGATATCCGTGTCCGTTGTCACAGCTTGATCTTCGTAGAGTTCCGCGAAACAATATATTTAAAGCAATTCCTACCACTCACTCAGAGAAATCAGGAGGATAACGACATGAATATCGCTGTATTGGGTTCGGGAAACGGGGGCTGTGCCGTTGCTTTCGACTGTGCAACCCATGGGCACCAGGTCAATCTGTTTGATTTTGAACAATTTCCGGCGAGTATCCAGGCCGTCCAGAAAAATGGCGGCATCCACTGTCAGGGCGTTCTCGAAGGATTTGAGCCGGCAGTGTCTGCCGGACATGAGATTGAAACGGCGTTGGACGGAGCTGACATCATCTATGCCGTTGGCCCTGCGTACAGCACCAGACCCTTTGCCGAAGCCTGTAAACCCTACCTCAAACGAGGGCAGATCGTAATCAGTAAACCCAAGTTCCTGCGGCGGCAGTATTGAATTTAAAAACGGCGCCGGTTTGGATCTTGGTGATGAGGATATTGTCGTTGCAGAGACTTCGACACTGCCGTATGCCGTGCGACTGCTTGAACCCGGCAAAATCAGGATTTTTAACAAGCTCAAAGGCGGGTTGTTCTTGGCGGCGGTCCCGGCGAAAAAAACCGATTTTGTGTTGGAGCAGGTGTGCGATGTATATCCGGCGATGAGCGCGGCAAAGAATATCCTTCAGACCAGTTTACAGAATGGCAACCCGGTCATTCATCCCGCGATTACGCTCCTGAATGTCGCATTAATCGAACGCACCAAGGGGAATTTCGATTTTTATCACGACGGCGTCACTCCTGCAGTCGGTCGGCTGATCGAAGCGGTTGATAGAGAACGCATTGCCATTGGGAAAAAATTGGGCGTGAACGTTATTCCCGATCCGGAATTAGGCGTCATGCAGGGCTATATGCTGGAAGCCACGTATGACAAAGGATTTAACACCGCACCGGGATTCGAGGGGGTAAAGGCCCAGAGTAGTCTGGATTACCGTTATTTCAATGAAGATGTGGGGTATGGTCTGGTGTTCCTCCAGAAACTTGGGGAACAGATCGGTGTAGCAACACCGGTTATGTCGGCTGTGATCACACTGGTTTCTCTATTGATGAATCGAGACTATTTGGGTGAAGCCAGACGCACAATGGAAACTTTAGGGCTTTCAGGGCATCCTGCAAAAGAATTGAACAAACTGCTGGCGTAAAAAAATGTACAGATGTCTCTCAATAAGTTCGGATCTCAATAGGAGTCAAAAGCAATGAAAGTGCTCGTTTTAGGCGGCTGTGGTATTCAAGGAAGAGCGGCACTATACGATTTGTCACGAAATCAAAGTGTTGAGCAGATAACCTGTGCAGATATACAGCCTGATCTCATTCATTCCTTTGAATTTTTAGACAGGACCAAAATTCAGTCTGTTGGTTTAGATGCCAATGACCCAAACGCATTGATGTCCATAATGGACAATAAATTTGATATCGTTCTTGATTTTTTGCCACCACAATGTATTCGTATCGTTGCAGAGGCTGCGATAAACAGTGGTGTCAATCTGGTCAACACCAACTATGCGTACGATATCCTTGATCTGGATCATGCAGCCAAAGAAAAGGGAATCGCCATCATCCCGGAATGCGGTCTTGATCCAGGAATTGACCTTGTTATCTACCAGCATGGCCTGATGCATTTCGACGAGGTTTACAAAATCAATTCCTATTGTGGGGGGATTCCGGAAAAAGCAGCCTGTGATAACCCCATTAATTACAAGGTCAGTTGGAATCTGGATGCCGTTTTGAAAAGCCAGAACAGAGATGCGACCTTGGTTAAGGACCGCAAGACCATACATATCCCCGCTGCCCATCAGCATGATAACGAATTCATACATCAAATCGATTTCCCGGGTCTAGGTAACCTGGAAGCTATTCCCAATGGGGATGCGGCCTATTTTTGCGGATTGCTGAATATTGAAGACAAACTTATCGAAACCGGGAGGTATTCGCTTCGATGGCCTGGCTGGTGTGACTTTTGGAAACCGATGAAGCAGCTTGGTTTTTTTGGTGACAAACCGGTAAAGGGTCTGCCCTGCGAGTTAACGCCAAACGAGTTTATGGCCAAACTGCTGGCGCCTCGGCTGCAATACAAAAAAGATGAAAAAGATTTAGCGGTGATGTTGAATGAGTTTGAAGGCCTAAAAGACGGTAAGCGGATATTAATGACCTGTTCTCTATCAATTGAAAGAAATCTGAATACAGGATTGATGGCCATGAGTATGGGCGTGGCCTATCCAGCCTGTATTGTCGCAGAAATGATCGTGAAAGGTATAATAAAGAAAAAGGGAGTTCTTTCGACCGGCCAAAGACATCCCCCCCGATCTTTTCATGACCGAACTGAAGAAAAGAGGCATAAAGGTAAAAGATGTTTTTGAGCAGATAGCATAAATTAGACGCTGCATAGGCGTAAAACTCCCCGGAGATATTCGACAAGTATTTTTTAAGTGACCTTTGTGAGCCAGGTAAGGGTATTTTGTTTGCGGTACCGCTCGTCCTAGTAAATGGGCTACCACAAGAGGTTTGATCCGAAAAGTCCTGAAGCTAACTTGGTCAAAATATAAAGATCAGGATGTGTTATTAAGCGGCTTGGCATCAATTCCAAAGCTTTGAAGTGTTCATCAATGAAAGTTAATATTTCAAAATTGGTTCACATAAATGTTTTGGTAATTCTTGTAGTTGGCTTTTGTGCCTATGCTGGTGAAAATAATCTGCTATCAGGATCTCCAAATGAGGATGAGTTTGCTGCTATAGTTAATCCTTATAATTCAACTTGCTATGACTGGCGAGGGAACATTGTCCCATGTGACTTTAAGGGACAGTATGCAGAACTCCTGCTCAAGAAGCCCGTCCCCACTTCTCGTTTTATTGATAACAAAGATGGTACAGTTACCGATAGCCTAACCAAGCTCACCTGGCTAAAGAATACGAATTGCTTTGGAATGATAAATTGGGAATGTGCTATGCAGGCAGTAAAAAGTCTGAAGGATGGAGACTGTGGTCCAGATCCAACACTTATTTTATCAGATAGCTCGTCTGCCGGCGACTGGCGCCTACCGACAATGGAAGAACTATGCACATTGATCGATTTTAGCAGAAGAGACCCGGCCTTACCAAACGGCCATATGTTTTTGAATGTTCCTTCAGGCTATCATTGGTCCGCGACAACACTTGACAGTTATTCTGAAATGGCCTGGATTGTATATATCGAATCAGGAACCACTTGTTACGATGATATTAAGAATCGTGCTGGCTATGTTCTGCCGGTCCGAAGCCTGAAATAGAATTAGGATAGCAATTTTCGGGAGTCTGCCCTATTAAATTTGGACAGATCTTGAATTGAAAGGATTGTTTTTATGAATTTAGAAGCGTTGCCTCGATTTCATCTGGCTGAATTCCCAACTCCAATTCACTATCTTGAATCATTTTCAAATGCCTGTAATGGCCCTGCTATATTTATGAAAAGAGATGATATCACATCGCTTGGCATGGGGGGAAATAAGACCCGGAAGCTTGAATTTCTCATTGGTGAAGCCCTGAAACAGGATAAAGACACGTTGGTTACCGCCGGGGGACTACAGTCCAACCACTGCCGTCTGACAGCAGCTGCAGCAAGAAAAGCGGGTCTGTCGTGCCATTTGGTCTTAAACGGGATAATGCCGGAGAGTCTTAATGGTAACCTTTTACTGGATAAAATATTTGGGGCCAATATACATTACTGTGATAGAAAAGATAGGGATAGTAGGTTAAACCAGGTTGCTGAAAATCTTGTAGCTGCGGGAAAGAAACCCTATGTAATACCTGTTGGTGGATCTAACAGCATAGGGTCTGCTGGATATGTCAATGCCATGTTAGAACTTGAAACTCAGTTGAAAGACATGCACATCCAGCTGGATGCAATCGTGTATGCAACAAGCTCCGGAGGAACCCAGTCCGGTCTGACTTTAGGGGCAAAGATCATAAATTTTAAGGGCCAGGTTCTAGGCATCAGCATTGATCAAACAAAAACCGGAGATGAACCATTCCCCCCAGTCCTAACAGAGATTGCCAATACAACCGCCCGACGAATTGGTTTTCCCATCCAGTTGGTGGAAGAAGACTTTTCTCTAAACTGTGATTACTTAGGGGCGGGTTATGCAATGCCCGGCGATATTGAATACAATGCCATCAGGGATCTTGCACAATATGAAGGAATATTATTAGGACCAGTTTATACAGCGCGGGCTATGGGTGGGTTAATTAACCTAATTCAAAAGGGATATTTCAGAAAAGGTCAGACCGTTTTGTTCTGGCATACAGGCGGTACTCCGGAATTATTTGCATGGGCGAATGAACTTCAGTGTATAGGTTAGAACAATCCCATCAAGAAGACTTCTTTATAGTTGACATATCTGTAATAATTTTGACCTGTAAATAATTTTGGTTACTCCAACTTATTTAAGATTTCTAATAGTTACAGGTTTTTTAGAGTATCACCACCATAGCAATATTTAAGCGACCTGCATTTTAGCCTATATTTGGGGTCACTTCAATTCTACTCCTAACTTATATTCAGCTCTTCTCCCAACTAGTTGGGAGAAAGGGTTCCAGGGGTCGAGGATTCAAGGATCCAAGTGTTTGTTTTCCAGGGATTTGATCATTGCTATCATTCTCTCGACATCCCCGATTTTCCTCTCTTAATTCCTAAAATCTTTCTTTTTGAACATAACCCAAGTCACCAGATATCATCGTTTGGGTTTCCAGTTCACAGACTGATCCATAAGCAATATAAAGAAACCTCCCATACCCCTCGGGGATATTCGATGGAATAGAAACAGCAGATCTTCTGACTTTTGACGTCAAACCGTACATTTCATCTTTTGGAAAACGGTTCGTTACTTTACATATATACAAACAAAGCCTATACGATTTCTGCCAAACGTTTAACTATTTATAATTTTTGAGCATATCACTCGAATCCTGGACCCCTGGAATCCTGGAATCCTTCTTTTAGATCAACTCTTTTGGAGATGATCCTTATATTCTAACCTTTGCTTTTCCTCTCAAGGAGCATCTTTTCCAGAGACCTTTATAGAACGAATAGATTCTCTCCAGAAATAAGTTGACCCATATGTCCCGTTATAAGCATAATATGAGAAGCATATGCGGATTTTGGAGATTGGGGTTGAAATGTTTCCTTCAACGACCCTTGTATTGTCCCAGAAGATTTCTACTGCGCCATTATTGCGCACTATTTCGATATCTGCCTCTCCCGCAAGCGGTAATTTATCGCTTTCCCATGGATCGTAAGGAGGTTCATTATCTGCCATTGCTTTCCCAACCCCAATATCGCCTACCCAGTTATCAGAGTATTCTGCAAAGAATCCAAGCCAGGTGTCATTTTCACCATATAGAATAATTTCTAATGCTTGAGCAGCGAGAAGACCCTCCCCTGTATCCCAGCCGATTTTAGCCTCAAGATGAAAGTCGTAGAGCTTTGTGAATGCTTTAGTCAATCTCACGACAGCATGCTCACCCCCCATACTTGTGTTTATTATCGTAGGTTCTATGTTTGTAATCACCAGTCCTAAAGAGCTTGAAAAATGGTAATCCCAATCTGTTGCGTCTATTAACTCCACTGTCCAGCCCAGCATATTATTTTCAAATGTATCATCTATTACAGTAACTCCTTCATCATCCTCGTCATCCTCGTTGTTTTGATACTTTTCCCATTCTTGCCTGATAATATCACGTATGATCTCCTCAATAATGTTGATATGCATTACTAAATATTTATTAACGACTTCAGCACGTTCAAGGCACAGTGGATTATCAGCATTACTGCAAAGCTTATTTATATTTTTTACTCGATACTCCCAAACTAGCCCGAGTACCACGCGTGTTGAAGAAAGTTCAACATATTCCTTGTTGTCAAACATTACTTGTACAAAAGGATCTCCAAAGGAAACTTCATCAGTGTCACCGTCTTCTCCATAAGCTGTTTCGCGGTTTATCATGAAAAGAGTAGAGGCTGCCAGAATGGTCTGAAAACTGTCTATAAAACTAGGTTGTAGGCTTTCTATACTTTCGTTTACATCTATGCTTGGCTTCAGCACAGTATATATCTCAGTTGTTGACTGGCTGTATTTGCCAATTTTCTTATCAGTTAAAGTACTATTAGTTCCTACATCCAGATCTACACCTGAGTATGTTACTTCATCCTTGTATCTAATTTCATAGTCGAATGAACCATCTGTGTTATATTCAAGGCTAACTTTTGTTTCTGCGAAGATGATGCCTATAATCTGACCATCATTACCTGCATCAATTGTTAGTTCATCACTATCCATTTGAACAACGGTCTTTATTATTAATGGATCGCTGCCATCTCCTGGATCAGTACCGTAATACGTTGACGTGCCGAAATCATCTGCTTCCTCTATCTTCAATAGAATGTCTTGACCATCGCCCAAAGTGACCTTGGGGTCTTCAAGATCTAAACCGTAGATGGCCTCCCAAGTGCCTGACCCGCTGTTTGATTCGTCCCAAGTTCCTGTCATCTTGCCATCAGAAACGATACCTTCAAGATTCAGTGTGCCGCCATTCTTATTCCAATTCATCGAAATGCTCGAACCGCTGAGATCTGCAATATAGTCTTTTACTTCGGAAGAATCTTCCACTAAACAGTACAAATCATCGTCCCTATCCATCAGATAGATTACTTGCATACGATTTGCTGTATCGGCATTATTATCAGTAAAATATATCGTCCAAAGACCTTCAATATCAGATATTTTAATGGAGCCATCTCCATTACTATCCGTACCTCCGCCGCCGCCACAGGCAGTCATGAAGGCAAACAAAAAAAGAAGAATTAAGCCATATTGGAAATTGTTGATTCGTGAAAGCATTGCATATCCCCCTTATGCTGATTACTCCATTACAGCATTAAAATCCGGATCATACATCTGGTGATGTAAACGCTGTCACTGCTGCAGTCCAGTGTGCTTGCTCAAAGAGTGTTCGGTTGTCAGATGAATAGAATAGGAAGGGTGAGATCCGTGGTTTCGCGTCGATATCTTTTGGAGGTTGCGATTATGTTTGGCAACACAAGGAATTTGAGATTCATTTCATCTCCTTCCTGATGAGGCTCCATGTATTTATGATTGGATCATCAAAAAAGAACGGTTAAATAGTAACAATTGGTATTTTCTATGTCAATAATAACCTTTCATACATTATGCTTTTTACATAGAAATTGGTTCTTTTCAAATTCCATATAACTCCAACAAAACGGTAGATATCAGGTGCCTTAAAAAGTAACGATGTGCGAAAATAATCACAGTTGGGAGAGTGGTTCTAGGGCATATGTTATGATCGATGAAAGAAAACAAACCATAAGGCAAGAGATCATCGATGAACTTGAAAACAATGCCCTGACAGTCAGGGATATTTCTCAATCAATTGGTATCTTGGAAAAAGATGTTTACCATCATCTGACTTTCATAGAAAAAACACTCAAGCATCAGAAAAAACGAATACATTTAAAGCCTTATTATTGTATGAATTGCGGATTTCAATTTAAAAACCGAAAGACATTCAAGCGGCCAGGTTAGTGCCCAGGATGCAGAAATGGTAGGATAGCACCAGCTGTTTTTCAGATCGTATCTCAGGGGGATTAGCTGCCCCTGATGATAGTCTCCCGAGGTACGCTGGTCATAACAATATGGTATCAGCGAATTTGCCTTAAATTCCAAAATGTCAGGTGTATCTCCATACATCTGTATTCGTTGTCATTTGTTCTTTTTTGCAAAATAGGCTTTAATCAAAGCGTGAATCCCAACCTTTTGACCTATCAATAGAAATCATGTAAGGTACAACTCGTTTAAATCACGACTGAACTGACACTGATTTTTTATACTTAACTGCCTTCTCTCTATACTTGTTCTCAACTTTATTACGCTACCAATTTTGTTAAAATTAATCCCTATCAGAAAAGAGATCATCGTGAAGAAACTAACCATCCTGATTTTATTCTTGATGCTGTCGGGGTGTAATTCATCTCAAGAATCACAAACCAAAACAACCGCCGATCACGTCGAATTGGAGCAAATGGTTAAATCTGCAGGTTTAATCGAGAAAACAACGACGGTTGATGCATTTAAAATAGTTTATCATGAAGGTGGGAACGGAGAACCCATCCTTCTCTTACATGGGTTCGGCGGGTTCAAGGAAATGTGGACCGTATTCGCAAAGTCGCTCACGCCAGCCTATCGTGTGATTGCTATGGACCTGCCGGGCCACGGGAAAAGTTCAAAATTGATGGGAGAATCATATCGGATAGAGATGCAGGTAGAACGATTAAACAAATTTGCCGGTGCATTGGGATTGTCTAAATTCCATATCTTAGGAAATTCAATGGGAGGGGTAATTGCTGGAGAATATGCCGCTGCGTATCCTGAACAGGTATTGAGTCTAGCTCTGTTTTCCACTGGAGGCATACCTTCTGCAAGAAAGAGTGAATTTTGGATACTTATGCAACAAGGTGAAAACATTTTAATTCCAAGTACACGCGAAGAATACAATAAGATGCTGGAATATATGTTTGTTGAATTGCCTGAGGTCTCAGAATCGATCCGGGAGGTATATTTCAAGCAAACCATGGCTGACGTCAATATCAAGAAAAAAATTTCTTATCATGTGGCGGTTACTGAATCACCACTGCAATTGGAAGCAAAACTTCAGGACATTACATCGCCTACCTTGATACTTTGGGGTGATAAGGATCGCATACATGATGTTTCTTCAACAAGGATTCTTGAAAAAGGCCTGTCAAAATCTACCACTATAATAATGAAAGACATGGGTCATTGCCCAATGATGGAAAGACCGGAAGAGACAGCCGGTCACTATATGGAATTTCTGCAAGGCAGCAAAAGCCTTTTGACGCTCCCGCTTAAACTGCCAGAAAAAGATGCTTTACAAATCCGTTGATAACTCCATATGCTGTTTTTGTGCTGGTAAAATTGATGTGAAATCATCAAATCGTTCGCCAAAGCATCATTAATGATGATATATGGAAATAGTGCAAACGTGGCTTATTCTCCATACATCTTTGTTCGGTTGATATTTAGTTTTCAGATAATATTTCAGAGCATATCACACCCTTTCTTTTGATCCCGAATTAACCATATCTTGTGGTTTTCATAATTTCCTGATATTGAAAATTAACCTTCTGAAACTGACCTGAAATCAACCTGATCTGACATGGTACCATGGCACGCATGGTTCATTATTGCGCCTTCACGGTCCACAATAGTTTCACAATTCATAACTCAGATTTAACGTCTCACATCAGATATCGGAACATGTAGAATGCATTTGTTTAATAGCATTTTGTTTAGGTGAAGATATTAGGTGGCTCTTGAAAACTCCTAATGGCAAAACAAGCGGACCGATTGTTGGTGAAAATATACCCAAAAAGAAAACTTATTTTTTTTCATGGATAGGTAAATTAATATTTGCAATATTCGGATGGGGTTTCAAAAATGAATTCCCTAATATTCCCAAGTTTGTGATTATTTTTGGACCACATACATCCAATTGGGATTTCGTTTTTGGTATAGCGGCTATTTTAATTTTAGGCGCCAAAATTTCATGGATGGGGAAAAAGCCACTCTTTCGAAAACCGTTTGGTGGTATTGTACGATGGCTTGGTGGAATACCCATAGATCGAAGTTCATCTCACGGCATGGTTGATACGATGATCAACCAATACAAAAGTATGGACAAATTCATTCTCGCCATAGCACCTGAAGGAACCCGAAAAAAAGTGGAGAAGTGGAAATCCGGCTTTTATCGTATTGCAATAGGTGCTGATGTTCCAATATTGATGGCGTGTTTTGATTATAAGAATAAGAGTATCAACTTTGCTCCATTAATATATCCTTCAGGAAATTTAAATGCTGATATAGAAGATATGCAGTTATTTTTTGAAAATATAAGGGGAAAGAAATCTCAATAAAAAAAACGCATTCTCGTTACAAAGCGCACTTGTGAAGGGTTTTAGATTCAAGTCTGAAGATTCTCTAAGAAAACCCAAGTTTCTATGATACCTTCAAAGTGATACCGAATGAAACTTTAGGCAATTTTATTTATAACCTCGGAAACGGGCTCTGAGAGCACCGCGCCATTCCTCGACCCTACCTTGAAGAGTGTAGGGGTGAGATTCCCCCGGGACACTTAACCATATCGTTACCCCACCTGTGACCAGTGAAGTTGTGTTTTTAGATATCAACAACTTGCCCAATTGATGTTAGGCTTGCTTTAATTGAGCTAAAAGAGTAAAAGAATAGACAGGCAGCTGGAGGCATAAAATGGCAGACAAACGAAGCGGTAAAGACCGCAGAGTCAATAAAGATACAAGAAAAGGTGGCGCATCATCATACCGTGGCCCAGAGAAAAGAGGCACAAGATACCGGAGAAGTGACAAAGACAGGAGGAAGAAGGACTAAGATTTGACATCTGTCCAAACAGCGTTTCGTTGAAAGGAGGGGATCTCAAATGTCTATCTTTTTAATGTTCGGTAAATATTCATCTGAGTCGGTAAAAAACATCAGTTCAGCTAGAACAGATAAAGCCCGTGAAGTGATTCGGAAAAACGGTGGAAAGATAGTATCCATGTATGCCGTCATGGGTGAACATGATCTTGTTTTTACGATCGATTTCCCTGATGCAAACAAAGCCGTGGCGACCTCGGTCGCTTTGTACAAACAGACAGGAATTCATTTCACAACATCACCGGTAGTGGATGTGGAGCAGTTTGACAAACTTATCGGAGAAGCAGAGAAAATATAGCCATCTTTCGAAGATTGTCGGTGTGGTGTATAAAGATCTGAAGAACGAACATCCTGTTTTAGTTGTAGGGGTGCTTTGCCCGGGGGTTGTGTTTGCTACAGCCCTATTTTTTTGTCATTTAGCGACCAGGCTCTTATGAAGAAACGCCACTATAGTATCCATCAACCTCTTTCCGGATTGAACACTCTGCCGTAGGACTCCATCGATCATCAGCATCAAGATACTGGTAGTCTCTTTGACCGGTACCTTGTTAAACTCACCAGTCTGAATTCCTTTCTTCAAGCAACTGGAAAGATAGTCTTTCAGTCGCTTCTTTTGGTTTTGGGTGTTCTTGGAATAGACGTTTTTGGGGTCATTGAGTTTTGCAGGTTTAGCAGATACGACCAGTGACAATTCAATCAGAAAACAAAAGAACTGGAACTGGCGACTTCATTCGGGTTGAGTGATGAGTATATAAATAAAGGTCCTGTGAGTGCATTGCGCTCAATTGCCCAATCACTTGAGGATGGGCCGGTGGCGATTGATGATGTTATGGATGATCCTAGAATCCAGTACTCTAAGGAAGCAAAGAAAGAAGGAATATCCTCAATACTATCGGTACCAATTGTTGTCGGGGGAAAACTAATGGGGGCAGTGCGTGTTTATACATCTGAAACTTGGGAGTTCACGTTAGATGATATAAATTTTGTTGATGCGCTGGCTCAAATAGCCGGAGGGGCTATAAATATGGCCAGATACGTTAAAGGATTAAAAAGCAGCATTGAAGTCTTGAAAACGATTAGGAAAGTTCAGACCCTGAGATATTTAGGAAGTCCCTAATAAGAGGGAGTTTTCATAATTGCTTCTATGGGTGAATTTATTGGGTTTTATCGTAGAAGCAATAATTCAGATACCGATCCAACGATTCTACCATAGCGGTCTTCATCTACGGATAGCACCGCAACGGTCTTATGGAGGATCATATAAGAGGAATTGTTAGCTTCAAAAATGTTAGATTATTAGCACCAGAAGCAAGAAATAAGGAGGCGTATTATGGAATCCAAATATTTTACCTACATGACTATCCCCTGAGCCGAAGCAGAAATGACCCGGGGTCTACCCTAAGTTTCTATATACAGAACCCAGAGACCCTCGTCCAGAATAGGACGAAACGAATACGGCACGCCCCGTGGAGCGGAGCTAAATTTTAGTTTCCATAATGTTTGTTATGGAAAGCATCGCCGCCGCTTCCATCGAAACTGGCGTTGGGGTTGCTCCACAAACCTCATGCAAGTTTCGAGGTCTGTCTGATAAATCGATTTATGAGATGGACGGCGGCGAGCGTACTCAAAATTTCGTGGAGTGACCGGACTACCGACCTGCACAAAACCTGCGTCCAAAGTGCCATTGAATAGGGGTAATCCTTCCGATACACAGGCCGATCATTAATCGCCCTGTGGTGACTTCGCCACCATTAGGGGCGAGGACGCAAAAACCGTTGAACTTGAATTCTAAAGATCAGCACCATAGGTGCGTTCCTTTGAAAATTTAGGCATCGCACGAAGTGAAGACGGGGTTGGTCCGCAAGATCGATACGCGAAACAGCCAATTTGTCAAAAGACGAAGGTTACTTTACATTTTAACCTTGCACTATATACTTGACTTGACAGTCCAGAATGATGTTATCTGTAATTACGACAAGTTAGGAATATTCTCCATTTTTCTAACATTTTTTATGCAGCGCTTAGACCACAACATTTGATGTCCACGGTAATTTTTTTTGATAAAGCAATAAATTGTGCTTTTCGCTGATTTGTTATATAAATTGATCCTCACCGACCTATCGCGACATTGCTTGTAATCTTATTTCAATACCATCCTGCCTTGTTAATTATGGCAGGTTTTAACATAATACAAGAATCATTCAGTTACAATCATCGCTAATTGTTTTAGCCAGCATGCAGGTAAAGTCTGTAATTCGGGTTGTCATCTCATTATACCAATAGATAACCTGTCAAACGAACCCACGTAGACGAAAAGGAGGCGCATATGGAAGAATTTAAGAATATTCTCTACCCCATTGCACTGACTGATATTTCACCCAAAGTGGCCCCATATGTGGTGACCATGGCCAGACAACTCAATGCACAGGTCCACCTACTGCATGTGTTACGTCGATTTGACTGGTTTGTGGACACGTATGTTTCCGATCCTCCGAAGCCTGATTTTAAACGTATTGCCAGTGACTTTGAAAGTCATTTGCTACAGCAGACACAACAAAAACTCGAAGCGTTCAAAGGAAAGTATTTAAAGGGCATTCAGATTGCAAACGCCATGATCGTCACCGGGACACACTACAAGGAAATATTGGACTATGTCGATTCCAAGGGGATCGATCTGATCATCATGGGTACCGGGACCTCGGTGCAAAAAGTGATATTCGGCTCTGTCGCTGAAAAGGTCTCCAGGCTCGCGCCTGTCCCCGTCATGTTAATCAAATGCAACTGAAACGAATGCTATTTCACGAACACAAAGAATTAAAGGAGGAAAACCATGGCAACCAAACGTGAAAAGCGTGACCCGTATCTCTGGGAAGCATTGATTTCGATCCTGGGACTGGTTCTTTTTATCAGTCTGGCCGTCGTGCGCTATGAATCAGATGCCCATGTTCCAATTTTGCTTGGCGTGTTCGTGGCGGCGGTGATCGGGATGCGGGCCGGTTACAGCTGGAAAGAGATTGAAACCGGCATGCTCAACGGCATCACCAATTCGCTGCAGGCCATTGTGATTTTAGGCATTATCGGCATTCTCATCGGCGTTTGGATCTTAAGCGGCGTGGTCCCAACGATGCTTTACTACGGTCTGAAAATTTTGCACCCTAAAATATTTCTGCCTGCCGCCTTACTTATATGTTCGATCACCTCTCTGGCCACCGGCACCTCCTGGGGCACTTCCGGAACCATTGGCATTGCGCTGATCGGTATCGGCGGGGGGTTGGGTTTTCCGCTGCCAGTCGTGGCCGGTGCGGTTCTTTCCGGCGCCTATTTTGGAGACAAGATGTCACCCCTGTCCGACACCACCAATATGGCGCCGGCAATGGTGGGCACCGACCTTTATACGCACATCAAGCACATGAGCTATACGACCGGTGTCAGTTATGGCATTACGCTGGTGATTGAGTTTGTACTGGGCTTTTTTTACGGTGGTGGGCAGGCGAACTTAGAAAGCGTCAATCAAATACTGGCAGGCATCGACACGCAATTCAGCGTCAACCCCCTATTGTTGATCCCTCCGGTTATTATCATGGTGCTGGCGTTTCGGAAAATTCCAGCTGTCCCGGGTATTGTGATCGGTATTTTGGCAGCCGGTGTTTTGGGGGTGATTTTCCAGAGAAACACCTTCGGAAGTCTTCTGTCCGCGGCGTATGGTGGCTACACCAGTAACAGCGGCGTCGAAGCAGTCGACAACCTATTGACCAAAGGCGGTTTTGAATCCATGATGTACACCGTATCGTTGGTGATCTGCGCCATGATGTTCGGTGGCATTATGGAAAAGACCAACCAGCTGCGCGTGGTCGTAAACGTCATACTTAAAAAGGCCCAAACCACAGGTTCTTTGATTACGGCCACCATCCTGACCGCCATCGGCTCCAACCTGATCCTTTGCGACCAGTACATGGCCATCGTGATGACCGGCAAGATGTACGCCCAATCGTATAAAGACAAAGGACTGCATCCCAAAAACCTGTCACGGGCCATCGAAGACAGCGCTACGGTGACGGCCAATCTGGTGCCGTGGAACTCTGGCGGCGCCTACCAGGCAGCCACTTTGGGTGTGCCCACCATTGCTTATTTGCCGTTCAACTTTTTCTGTTGGATCACGCCGATAGTTTCGATGCTCTTTGGTTGGTTCAATATTACCATCGATCCCTTGGAGGAGGAGGTGGAAACGCCCGACCTTGTGCCCGAACAAAGCTCCGTTTAACAGCAAGGCATGTCATCGCTTATAGCGTCAGAAACATAACAATAAGGGAGATACGGATATGTTTAAGACTATCTGCTATAAAATAATCACTGCATTCATGCTGTCCTGGCTATGGCTGGGGCAAGGAGGTGTGCCGGTGCTGGCCACAGACGTGGAATTTTCAAAAGGCTCAACTTTAGAAGGTATTGTCGAGCGTGGTGAACTGCGCATTGGTTTGGAAGTGGGCTTTATGCCTTTTGAAATGATCGATAAACGCAGCGGTATACGCCAGAAAGAGATCCGCCACGGAGGACTTCGGCGCAAGGGTCGCCAACTAAGTTTGATGGGTTTCGATATCGACATGGGGATTGAGATGGCCAAGGCTTTGGGGGTCAAACCGGTATTTGTCGATACCTTATGGCCCGGGATTATTCCTGCCCTGAATCTGGGTCGTTTTGACGTCATTTATGGTGGGATGTCCGTTACGGAGGAGCGTAAGAAGCTCGTGGATTTTGCCAACCCCTTCATGACTGTCGGGCAGACCGTTTTACTCAATGCAAGGCACAAGGGTTTGGTTCAATCTTACGAGGACCTTAATGATTCAAAGTTCATTGTGGTATCCAAGCCCGGTACCACCGGGGAAGAGGCGGTCCAGCGTTTGATTCCAAATGCCACATATGAATCCGCCAATACGGAAATTGAGGGTGCTTTGCGGGTCCTTAAAGGTACCGCAGACGCTTTTGTCTATGATTTTCCGTTTAATGCCGTGTTTAGTGCCATGAACCCGTCCGATCAGCTGGTTTTTCTGGATAAACCCTTTACCAAAGAGCCCATCGCTTGGGCGATACATAAAAATGATCCGGATTTCATGAAATTTTTAAATGGTTTTCTGGCCCGCATGAAAGCCGATGGTCGCTTCGATCAGTTATATCAAAAATGGTTTCTCAGCTCGGATTGGCATCGATTTGTACGATAGACTGAATCATGTAACTATATTGTAATTCGCACCATCGACGGCTGTTGAGCCTTTCACTGTTGATGCGCTTGATCGAACTCACCTGGGCCTCATCTATCAAACGCAATTGAGCAGAATGTACTCTGCGTTGGGATGGGATTGCTCATTAACATGAATTCGAGAAATTATCCTATTTTTGAGTTTAGGCCACTGTCTAAAGGTCAACCATACCAATCATAAGCATTAGTTGCACACCAAGATGTAGTGAGCGCTGATTGTGAACAAAACCTGCGATTACGTTTGGAGATCAAAGGCAAAATCTTCATCGAAAACCTGGTGACATCTCCATCGCCAGCAACCATTTAATTGACTTTAAAAATATGCTCAGGAAAGTTGCTGTTGTGATATCGTTATTTGTTCATACTTCTATTTTCAGATTAATTATTATCACTATTCAATATCATTAGCCACCATAGCAATTAATTCTCGTTTCACAGCAGAATAAAGAGATCTCTTATTGATACGAATTCAAAAGCGATATGGCTCAAGCTCCTGTTTACACCTTTGCTGCCAGACAGATATGTCCCAGCTTTGAAATTTACTGTGGAGATCCGTGAACATCTTGAGGGAACGTTCTGCATCACCTTTGCGGGCAAGAGTTTTGGCTAAGTAATAACGAGTTTGCGCTGCCGGTACTATGGCACCAACATCTTCGTCACCTAATATCGATTTTTCAAAGCACTTTTCAATCTTAAAATAGTCAGGAGAAGCCTCATTCATAAGAATTAACCCCTCTAAAAAACTGTATCGGGGTTCCCACCAATTAGGTGCCAATTTGACCAATAATCGCCCCTCTTTATAGTGCTTTTTTACCATTTCCAAGTCGCCCGATCTCAACTCCGCAATAACCAGGTTGTAATATACGTTGGCCACATGACCAGTGCGAATTGATTTGCCTTCAATAGCATTTAAAGCTTTATGACATGACGATAGCACTTGCCTATAATTCTCAATCCCTAACATTACATTAGCTTTTGCAGCGTTAAAAACAAGCATCATAAAAGGTGAATCCGATCGTTCAGCTATATCCACCAGCTGATCAACCTTTATCCCTGCATTGAAATGGTCTTCTCCAATGAGAGAAATGAAGAGCCCCTGCCATGAACAATAAGCCATTTTTGTAGTGAGGTTGCTGACCTTCTCCAGTTCTAAGGAATAGCCCCTTTCGATAAGTTCCTTACCCTCTGCAACTCGACCGATAACGGCAAGATTGTATCCCAGTTGGCCACACACGATTGTGTATGGAAGGGCACTCCACCCCATAACATATTCAGTTTTCAGACCTAGTTTTTCATAAGTTCTTATGGTTTTTGAAAAGCATGGTTCAGATTTATTCCACAAGCCTTGTCCGATATAGCATGCCCCCAACACAAGATTAGCGATTGCTAATGAACGTTCTTCGGAGGTTCCTTTAAGATGTTTAATGGCTTTTAATGCGTAATGCTCAGTTTTTTCAAAATTGCCGCGATAAACGTAAGCAGTTCCTAATCCGAGATATGCTATACCAAGTCGAGTTCGGTCACCCAACAATTTTGCTGTAGATTCAGCTTCTTTAGCTACTTCTTCAACTTTGCCAAACTGTCCCAAGCCGATATTGCTCCAACATATCTCTAGCTGAATATCTACTAATTTCTCCTTTTGGACATTACTTTCAGGAAGCTTCAAAATCCAATCAGTAACCATTTCATATAACTTAACCGCTTCCTGGAACTGGCTAAATCTATATGCCTTTTCTGCGGCAAGCCTTCCAAAGCGAACAGCTTTTTCCCAACTTTCAGAAAGGCTGTAATGATGAGCCAACAATTCAGATTTTTGTTCCACACGGTCAGAATACAAGTCTACAACAGCGTCGCCTATTTTTTCATGAAGGCTTTTCCCTTTGTTTGTGAGTATTGAATCGTAGACGACATCACGAGTTAGGGCATGCTTAAAAATATAAGTGGATTCAGGATATATTCCTCTTTCATACAATAGTTCTGAATCCTTTAAAACGGATAAGCAAAATAGTAATTCTTTTTCTGGAAGATTTGTTACACGATTAATCAATTCATAGGTGAATTCCCTCTCGATCACGGAACCAGTCTGAAGGACCTCTTTTGCCAACTCAGGCAATGAGTCTACCCTAGCCATGATGACGCCCTGAATTGTTGAAGGTATGGTAATATCCTTGATCTCTTTAGCCAATCGGCAAGAATTCTGTGTTCTTTCAATCACATCTAAATCAGTTAAAGATTTTACTAATTCCTCGATATAAAATGGAACTCCTTCAGTTTTTTCCAAAATCAATTCTTCAAGCTCATGATCAATTTCTTCGGTACTCAAGAGGTTAGTTACCATTGTAAGACTTTCTCGGTTGGAAAGCCTATTCAGGTTAATTTGATTATGATAAGATTTGCCACCCCATGCATGCACAAACTCAGGTCGATATGTGAATATCATTAAAACCCTTGACCCTGGTATGCTTTCTAAAATTAATCTCAGTACCTCTTCTGAACTTTTGTCAGCCCAATGCAGGTCCTCATAAGCAGTAATGACCGGGCGAATTTTGGAACCCTTGAGTGTAAATAGTCTAATTACTTCCATAATTCTGTCTTTTTTAGCATCGGGACTCATTTGAACCTTATCAAAACCACTATCCTTCACAGATAAGAGCTCTAGAAGATATGGAAGAGTGGATGCTTCATCTATATCTAATAATTCTAAGCCTCTTTTGACTTTTTCACTGACAATAGAGTCTTTGTCACCATCACGGATATCTAAGTTTGCTTTTAAGATATCTATGATTGGATGGTACGCGACTCTGCTGCTATAAGAGAGACATCTTCCCTCTAAAAACATCACGTTTTCACTAGATAAATTTTTTCTAAACTCATACAAAAGTCTAGATTTGCCTATCCCAGCCTCAGATACGATGGAAAAAGCTTGTCCATGGCCTTCTTTGGCTCGTTCAAATCCTTCCATCAAAAGGTCAAGTTCCCGCTCTCTTCCTATAAATGGTGCCAGACCTCTCTCAGCACTGACATCAAATCTTGTCCGGCTAGTACTTGGTGCTATTACCCGGTAAATCTTAATTGGTTCTTTTTTCCCTTTAATTTGTTTTTCACCAAGGGCTTCAAAACGAAAAAATCCCTCAGTTAATTTGAATGTGTCTTCCGCAACATAAGTGGCACCTGGTAATGCTAACGCCTCAATTCTGGATGCCAGATTTACTGTATCACCCACTGCTTTAAACTCCACCCTAAGATCATTGCCTAATGTTCCCACAACTACAGGACCAGTATGAATACCAACTCGCATTTTTACATTTGATATTCCGCTTTGTTCAATTTTTTCACTAAATTTAGCCATCTCCCTGTGGATGGCTAAACTCGATCTGATTGCTCGTTGTGGGGCATCTTCAATGGCAATTGGCGCCCCGAAAAGTGCCATTATCCCATCACCGGTCATTTCATTTACAGTGCCTTGATAATCGTGGACTTTATGAATCAATAATTCATAAACCTGATCCATAATTGAATATCCCTTTTCAGATCCTATTTTTTCGATCAGTGCAGTGAAGCCAACCATGTCGCAAAACATTACCGTAACCTGTTTTCGTTCACCTTCAATTCTGTCTCTTTGAGAGAGTATTTTTTCAGTGAGCTTTTCAGGAAGGTATTTTTTTATCTTTGACAGTTTATCATCAAGGGACAGTTCTTTAGGAGAGGGTTCGGGTGATTGATTTAAGTTGCGTCCACATTTGCCACAAAATTTGAAACCAGCGGGATTAGAAAAATCACATTCCGGACAAAGAGCTTCTAATTTTATTCCACATTCTCCACAAAACTTCATACCTTCAGGATTGTTGAAATGACATTTCTGGCACTTCATTTTAAGACCCTTTCTTATTCAAGTTATATGGGCGGTATTAAGCAGGCTGTGTGGCTAAAAGCATCTTGAACTTCATTTGAAATTACACAGAAAAAACGCGAAAAGAATTGGATGCCAGAAATAGAATTTATAACTGATGCTGGTATTTCTGATACATGCGAGAAGAGGAATAAGTTGTCAGTTTAGATATAAAATATGCTTTTTTGCTGTGTTATAAGCTCGTCATGATTCGTTTTAGGAAATGAGCTGTGCTTTGTCAAGAACGATGTGATAAGAGAATAAGTTCCACCTTTCCGGTGTTATGGTTATCCCGACCTTTTTTAATGGCCCTTGCAAATTCCGGATGATCGCGCGTCCATTGTTCGAGGGTGCTAATGGATACAGCGAATGATTTCGCTATCTGTTCATTGGTTGCACCGAAATGGTTGGCGATATCAAGAAGCCAGATCCTTTTATGGACCCTGATAACAACCATTGACCATCCCCATTGATGTACGGCTGATCTATTCAACCATTGTGCATGACCATTTTGATAATTCTAAGATTGCACCCGGTCAATGAAATAGCCTTCCGAACGATAGCAAATGAATTTTATCCACTCTTTAAGGTCTGTCTAAGTTATTGTTGATTACCCTCAATGATGTACGAATGAATTATAGCCTACGCCCCAAGGGGCTGGAGTCAGTCCGATTTTAGCCAACATCTTTTTGCACTACAGCCTTGATCTCTGGGCTCATCAGTGGCGGTGTCGCCATGGTAAAGGCGATGTCATCATCGTGAGATATTGTGATGATTTTGTCATGGGGTTTGAGAATCAGGTAGATGCAGAGATTATGCTGGGGAATCTTAAAAGGCGGCTATCAAAGTTTGGCCTCAGTCTCAATGAGAAGAAAACTCATCTCCTGGAATTCGGCAGGTATGCAGCCGAGAGGAGAAAGAGACGTGGTATGCGACGCCCAGGGACTTTTGACTTTCTTGGATTCACGCAATATTGCAGCATGAACAAGAAAGGACGTTTCTTTGTCATGAGAAAGACTCTAAGGGCCCGCATGATACGTAAACTCAAGGAGTTGAGGATTGAAGCCAGGCGTCGAATGCACTGGTCGTTGAAGAAACAGCAACGCTGGTTAAGCGCTGTTTTAAGGGGCCATTATGCCTATTACGGGCTTCTCGGGAACTTGCGAGCGCTGTCAAACTTTGCCTACGAAGTACGTAAGTTATGGTTCCGGGTATTGTTCCGACGGAGTCAGAAAAGCGCGATGACCTGGGAACGATTTAATCGGCTTCTTAAGGTATTCCCTCTGCCACCGCCAAGAATCATTCGTACCTAAAACGATTGCCTCAACTTACCTTGGGTTACCTTCAGGAGGAGCCCATTGCGGGAAAGCCGCACGATGGGATCTGCGGGGGTGAAAGTCGGTAACGGCTGATCTACCCAACAAATCCACAGAAATGTGAAGAGATTGTGGGTGTTATCGAAGCAGTTTTGGCTGAAATAAAACAATAGGACGAAAATCACATTTTGTTTCAACGTTCGTGTCTGCTGATAATAATAGACGACTTTTTAACAAGACAACAAATTTAGGAAATAGATATGTAATACGAACTATAAATAATTATCACTTGACCCGATTTGCTATTCGTGTTTTAATTTTGATATTCACTTAAATCACACCTGATTTGAAGCTGAATCTTCATATCTGTATCTGAACTGAATCCCAATCTGTTCTTACCTTTTAAAGACGTATAATCTTGTATTTGCACTTAATCTTATTCAGGAGGATAGCCATTTCTGTGCCCTTTTATAAAAATGAGAAAGGAGGAACGCAAATGAAAAATGTCATTTTAATTGTACTGATATCATCTGTTTTCTTTGTAAGTGGTTGTACAAAAAAGTTCATAGGTAGTGAGGATAATGTATTTGCGGATCCTGCCACAGGACTAATCTGGCAGACAACAGATAATAAAAAGGACTGGGAAGCCGCAATAACCTACTGCGAAGAGTTAGATTATGCCAACCACCAGGACTGGCGTTTGCCAAGTATCAGGGCATTAGAAACGATTGTAGAAATAACAGGTCCCGGTATAGCGATTGACCTGGTTGCGTTTCCACAAACCAAGCCCTCACACTACTGGTCTGCAACTACATACGAGGGAGGGGATGGTGTTGCGTATGCTATTGATTTCAGCAATGGTATGACAATCAGCGATGAGAAGACATTTGAACTTTATGTTCGGTGTGTTCGTCAAAGACAATAAATTGCTAATTTTAGTTGAAGTCTGCATATGATATATCTCAAACAAAACGCTAGATGTCAGGCCCCTCAAATTTCACCGATGTCTAAAAATAATCACCACCGACCATATCTTACATTGATAGGGTCCCCCGTGGTACGCTGGGTATGACCAGATGGTATCGGCAATTATTTTGTTGAGTTCGATAACTGGACTTTTCTTCATCTATCACCACCTGACAGAATCCTGAATATTAATTGACGAAATCCGATTGATTTAGCTATAAACCTGAATAAGCATTTTCTGGATTTCGAATTCCTACTGGCCAGTGGTGGTTTTCTATCTCCATAATCGCATCCGATTTCTCATCTGATGTTCGCGCTCCTTTTGATATACCACATATTGAGTTCTTCTCTTTAAATCCCACATGAAAGGGAGTAATTAGGAAAATTGCCCATGTTTTAGCGATTTTAGAGATTTTATCGCACGTTTCCTGTTTTAGTGGTAATCTCAATCATATATCAGTAATGTTCGTTTGATTGGCCGTCTGCAATATCTTGTGCCTGCCTCATGAACCGCAACAGCGAGCGCATTCCCCGTAGCTTGCTGCGGGGTTAGCGAGCGAATCAAAATTAGACAGAATTCCTTACGGTCGAAGATTCCTCGCAGCTTGCTGCGAGGTTCTTCAATTACTTGATAATAAGGAGATAAAATGATCGCTACTGTCAAGTTATTCTTAAAAAGCTTTAGCGAGGTCCCCGAAGGTAAATTTCCCAGAACGTATTATACACCCCTATTCACCCGCGGCATTATTTTCGGGAACTACAGTTATCCTGCTGGTTTATTTGCGCATGTCTTATTTTTAGTCATTTTTGCATGGATAGGGGCAACAGCTTTAGCCTATTTTAACATATTTAGTGTCATTCTTTGGGCCACTGCTATTTTTCTCCACAGGAGAGGGTATCTTTGGAAAGCCTACTACCTTATTACCATCGAAATTATTGCCCACGCGGCCATATGTATCACCGAAATCGGATGGCATGTTGGATTTCAGTATTATGTTTTAGTCCAACCAGCAGTCGTATTCCTTTTGCCTGGAAAAACGCTTAGAAAGGCCGTTATTTCAGTGATATACACTTGCGCTTTTGCTGCTATGAATTATTATGCGAACGTAACCACCCCCCATATGGAACTGAGCGTACTGTATATTGCCATATTCAATTACGGTAATATTTTTTCTGTCTGCGCATTGTTATCCTATCTTTCGTATCAATATTATCAGGCCGCCATCACGACAGAAAAAAAACTTGAGAAGGAACACCAAAAGACTGCCGCAGCATTGAATGAGCGCAATCAGGTTTTGGAACGCCTCAACCGAGAGCTTGCTGAAGCAGCTGAATATGTTAGAACAATATTACCTCCTCCTATAACCGAAGGTTCAATTCGCACTGACTGGCGGTTCATCCCCTCAAAATCATTGGGCGGCGATGCATTTGGTTATCACATGCTGGATGAAGATCATTTTGCCATTTATTTGACCGATGTTAGTGGTCACGGTGTTGGGGCTGCTTTACTTTCCGTCTCGGTAATGAATGTGCTGCGTTCTCAGTCATTGCCAAATACTGATTTCAAAGATCCTGAACAAGTATTAGAGGCACTGAACATTGCTTTTCCAGGGGAAGAGAATAACGATATGTTTTTTACCATATGGTATGGTGTATATCACCTGCCAACTCGTACGCTGACCTATGCCAGTGCAGGGCATCCACCAGCAATTCTGTTTACAAAAGAATCAACTGTGACTCAGCTTAAAACACGAAACTTTGTTATTGGTGGGATGCTTGACGTTGCCTACGAGCAAAGGATTCAGAGTATTGATATGGATGCATCACTATATGTTTTTTCTGATGGAGTTTATGAAATTGAAAAGGAAGATGGCTCTATGTGGAATTTCGGTGAATATATTTCATTGCTTTCCAGTCTTAATTCGGATGAACATAACTCTCTCGACAGCTTGTATGGTCAGATCCTCCAAATCAGCAAAGGAGGGGTTTTTGAGGATGATTATACTATTCTTCGTGCATCTTTTATTTAGATTTTGCTTTGATGTTAATTAAGATATTGTGGTTGTATAATTGGACTTCTTCCATGGATCACAGGTTGGCAGTAACGTGGGATACTGTCAGGAGATCCAAAAACAACAGCTTTGCTAATAGCAATCCCTTGACCCATTCCACCGGATCATGTATAAATTTTTATACACGGTAAAAATACATCTGATATCGCACATAATCTGGCCTCCTTCTCGATCTGGTAGTACCTTCCAAAGACGTATCATCTCCTTCAGACCCACAATTTACAAGATAGCGGTGATTCGTGACTGCAGAAAAAAAGTCACACCTAATCCCAGAGCAATCATGAGCGCTGATGCCAAAAGTTACAGCATCCTCAATCTATTTGAACCGCAACAGCGAGCGCATTCCCCGTGGGTTCTGCCGTTCGGCAGAACATTCCTCGCAGCTTGCTGCGAGGTTCTTCAATATCACATGTTTTTCGAGACCTTTAAATAGTGGTATACCTCCTACTTATTGGTCTACTTATTCCTTCACCACTCTAACTGGCAAGGGAGTCCTACCAAAATAACCCCCATCGATCCTTGCGATATTGACATCAATAATCCTCTTTTTAATCTTATAGCTTGCATTCAAAAAGATGCCGACGGCCGGCCCGCTCTAACATCAAATCTATTTCAGTCCCATTGGAAGTGCGTATAAAAGACGGCCTCCACCGATCATATCGGGTGATGATGTTCTCGATTACAAACCCTTCCCAGGAAGCATCAGCCACCGGATTGGCCAAGAGGTAATCGTACGCTTTAATTTCAAGGAGTGCATGCAGGATAATCTGATACAGTCTGCGCCAGTTTAAGAAGGTTGAGGCAAATTTGACGGTGGGTCAGCTGTGGGTGGACTTAGGTTCAACTCCCGCCGTCTCAACCATTTATTTTCTTTTACACAAATTGTGCTATTGTCACGTCTGATAAACGTACAGAAGCCATGCTGGAACGTTAATTTTTAGACAGGAACGGTACCTCTTTTCATGGAAACCCTCAATCTGACACAAGCCCGGCGGCTGGCGCTGGCCCGGGCCGGTCTGCTCAAGCCCGAATGGAGCGAAATGCCCCGGCGGGCGACTGGCTTCACCCGGCGGGCGCGTCGGGCAGCCCAGCGCGTGATCCAGCGTTTTGGTTATCTGCAGCTGGACACGGTGGCCGTGGCTGGGGCCCGCAGCCATGCTATCGTTCTGTTGTCTCGTCTGGAAGGGTTCGATCCGGCGCTGGCGGAAACTCTGCTGAAACCCGGTGAGCCGCTGTTCGAATACTGGGGGCACGAGGCTTGTTGGCTTCCCATCGACCTGTACCCGGTGTTTTCGTTTCGTCGGCAGGAATTTCAGCATCACCCCTGGTGGGGGGATCTGATCGGGCAGCATCCCAGAATGGCCGAAGATCTGACTCGGCGTATTCGGGAAGAAGGTCCCTTGCGCTCCCTCGATCTGGAAGGTCGCGGCAGCCGCGGCTGGTGGGATCTCAAGATCGCCAAACGGATGGCCACCGCCCTCTGGTCGGCCGGTATTCTGGCCATCCGCGAGCGCTCAAATTTTCAGCGCGTATACGACCTGACCGAACGGGTGATACCGGAGCGCTGGCGCGAGGATGCACTGACCCGGGACGACGCACTCGAGCATCTATTGTTGCTTGGGCTGCAGGGGCACGGCTGGGCTACCACGGGAACCCTCGTACAAACCTGGCGTCTGCGCAATATAGGCGAATCTATTCGGGCGGCGTTGGCGCGATTGAGGGAAAAAGGGACCATCGTTGCCTGCTCCCTGGTGAATGATGGCGGCAGACGAACCCCCGGCTGGGTTCGTCCGCAAGATTTCGAATTGGCCGAACGCCTTCAAAGGGTGCGACCGCGCAAAGACCAGGGTGTACTCCTCTCCCCCTTCGATCCGGTGCTGTGGGATCGCGAACGGGTGCGCCGGTTGTTTGGTTTCGACCAGGTGCTGGAAATTTTTAAACCTGCCCACCAGCGCGTTTACGGTTACTATTGCCTGCCGGTGCTGGCCGGAGAGAAACTGGTGGCACGGGTCGATCTAAAAGCCGATAGAAGCATTCGCAAGCTGCATGTCCTGTCATACAGGTTTGAAACCGACAATGCCAAACGGCGTGTATCCACAGCCGACCGCAAGGCCCTGCGCAGTGCCGTGGCACGCTATGCTGCTGCTATCGGCATGCAGCCTGTGGGGCTGCCGAAATAAGACATTCTGCTATCTGACGCTGGTCGCAGTGTTTCTTTCATCTTATTGACAAGCATTAATATTTTTCGGTAAGTTTTTATTTGAACCGCAACAGCGAGCGCATTCCCCGTGGCTTGCCGCGGGGTTAGCGAGCGAATCTAAATTAGACAGAATTCCTTACGGTCGAAGATTCCTCGCAGCTTGCTGCGAGGTTCTTCAATTATTACATATTCTACAACGCTTGCGCATCGTGAAGTCGGCGGCGAACTGTTTTTTTTACACAGGGGAAGTTCCCTGAAGAAAGTCAAAACTGCCTTTAGCTGATCGAGGTTGACCCTATGAATACGGTATCACAAGACAACATGTATCCGCTGATCCCACTTTTTCCCCTGGGGCTGGTCCTGTTGCCGCACATGGACCTGCCGTTGCACATTTTCGAGGAGCGCTACAAGATCATGATCAATACGTGTCTGGAATCAGGCCAGACCTTCGGTATCGTGTATTTCGACGGTACCGTAATTCAAAAAATCGGTTGTACCGCCGAAATCCAAGCGGTCACCCGGCAATACGACGATGGTCGCCTGGATATACTCACACGGGGCAAAGAACGTTTTGTCATCAGGGAGACGGACGAAAGCCGCCCCTTTACACAGGCCAGGGTTATGTTTTTCAGGGATGAAGCCGAAAGCGCCTCGGCCGACGACCCGGTCCTGGTGGCTGACACCCTGCGCCTGCTGAAGGATCTGGACCGATTGTCAGGGACCCTTCGCGACTACCGGGCCATGACCGAACTGAACATGGCCCTGCTGTCTTTCATGATTCCCGCCCTGGATGGCTTCACCCCCGAAGAGCGGCAGTTCTTCCTGGAAACCACATCCCCGCGCAGCCGCCTGCACAAATGCAAGGCCGCCCTCAAGACCGTGATGCAGCGTCTGCAGCTGAATGCCGATATCAGAATTGCTATTGGCGGCAACGGCGATTTAAAGGCACTGATGGCCAAAGCCGGTCTTTCAACGGACTGACACGGCTTTTCGCTGACCGTGCTGGGCACGATGAGCTGGTTGAGCTGGGGTCGGACCGAGAAAACTCCCTGATAATTCATGGAATAGACAGAATTCAGCGCGGTTTTCAGGTCTTAGATCGATGATTTCGGGGTGAAAAACAGGTTTTTAAGCCACATTGTGTCGCCCAGCATATTCACACTGCGGGACAATCGACAACCCAAGACACCTTACAAGGCCAATTTTATGGGCAAAATAAATTGGAAGATCCAACGATATCTGGAGACTTGGGCCAGACTAGACACCCCTGTTGTTATCGGGGCGACCGTAAAGTTGCACTGAAGGGTAGCTTCCAGCCTCATCTTTTGCTTCAGTGGGCACGGCCGATGCTTCACTTTGAACCCTGGCATCACCGCCCTTGGCAAACAAGGTTACGGGGTCTGGGGGCATCTCATCATCGGGTTTTGCCTTCTCGGTTTGGAATTCATCCAAGGTCTCAATCCACATTTCCTCGGGTGCCAGGGGGATGTTAAACTGATAGGGCGCCTTGAAGATGGTAAGGTCAGATTCGTTTCCCAATTCGTCCACAGCGGCCACGCCAAATTCTATGGGGCCGCATCTGTGCGAAAAACCATTTACATCATCCGGTACAACCACTTCGGTGACATTGCCCAACGCCGCAAAAGGGGAGTCGTAGCCCACCTCTCCACCCTCTGCCCAGTAGAGCCGGTACCCAACCACTTGCTGGGATTGCGAAGTTTTCCAGCACAATTTGCGTTTCTTCATCTTGGCCATCTCTACCTCCTGTATCAACAGATCTATTAAAAATTCTGAAAACTGCGAAATAGTATATTGTCGGTCTCTTCCTTATAGAGATTGGCAATGGCGTTGTCCGTGGCATCTTCCTCAGACATCTTTTCGCCTGATAACGCGATCACCTCCTGACTCCATAGTTCAATCTCACCGGCGGCCTTGCTGCCAGGGGCGAACTGCATCACCGAAACACCATATTTCATGGCATCGATATAAGCCACCCGTTGACACAATTCGGTTTCAAAAACGGGCGTATCAAATTTGTCCAGAGCCTGACGCACCTCTCTACCGACACGGGTGCCGGGGATCTTCCGGTTAATAAGGAGTCGGACTTTGCCGTTTAGAGGCACCTCTGATTGAGAATCCATCGTGTCCAAGGTCTCCTTGCAGGACCACAGGTCCAGAGAACTAGGCGTCACCGGCAAAATGGCCAGATCTGAGGCCTTCAAAATGATTTCCACTTTGTCGTTCATCGTCGGCGGTGCATCGATGATGACGTAATCATATGCGGTCTCCAAACTTTCGATATCGGCCTGGGTCAATTCGCCCGAATAGTCTAAAATCTCGAAAGCCTGGTTATCCTCAATGCTGTGCCAAGTAGCGGCACTGCCCTGGGGATCGGCATCGACCAATACCAATTTATGGTTTTTCCTGACCAAACTGGACGCCAGATTGATTGCCGTGGTGGTTTTTCCAACACCGCCTTTCCGATTTACGAAACTGATAATCATGGTGGCTCATCCTCTTCATATGGCGTTATTAAAACAAAAAACGGTTTTTATTCCGGCATTTCATTAACAGTGGCATGGTTTGGACACGCAGCCGATCACATTTCTTGAAAGCGGATTCGAAACGATGGGTTGTTCCAGTTTACTTACAAGCCAAGGTGGAAATTGTCAACACCTTACCACACCATATAGTGGATACCGATGTTAATTGGCCGATATATGGTACGTACAAATTCAGTTGTTTTGCCACTCCCAATCAATATCCGTGGCATTGACCTTCAAAATCAAGAAGCGAAGAGTTCCTCTTCGGCAGCGTCTCCAGCAAGATCGTCAACCATGCGCGCGACTGCACGGTGTGGGTGGCAGAATAATAGAATGTAAATGACAATAGCTTTATTCAGTAAACATTTGGTAAGTCTTTTAAAGATGAGTTGGAGGGGTTGAAGCGTTACCGTCTGCCTGCCTGGGCGTCATTTTATGCCGGCTGCCCCTTGACCTACGGTTATTTCAGCCCAATCTTATGCTCAAATTCACTTCATTAGGTGTGCAGGAGAAATCTATGACGCTCAGCGGCAGACAAAACCGCCCGGACGCCGGGTGGAAATTCGAGAACAGCTACGCACGGTTGCCGGAGGCTTTCTATGCCCGGCTGAATCCAGCACCGGTGCGCAGGCCGGAACTCGTGGTTTTCAACCTGGCGCTGGCGCAGTTTTTGGGGTTGAACCCCGATGTCCTGCAGGGCGACGAGGGCAGCGCCGTTTTCTCGGGCAACAGTATCCCCGAGGGAGCCGAGCCGCTCGCTCAGGCCTATGCGGGGCACCAATTCGGCTCTTTTACCATGCTGGGCGACGGGCGGGCAATACTACTGGGCGAGCAGGTGACACCGGGGGGCGAGCGCTTCGACATCCAGTACAAAGGGTCCGGCAAGACACCGTTTTCGCGGCAAGGGGACGGACGGGCGGCCCTGGGTCCGATGCTTCGGGAGTACATCATCAGCGAGGCCCTGCACGCCCTGGACATACCGACGACCCGCAGTCTTGCGGTGGTGACCACCGGTGAACCGGTATTCCGAGAGACCGCCCTGCAGGGGGCGATTCTCACCCGCACGGCGGCCAGCCACATTCGTGTGGGCACTTTCGAGTATGCGGCGGCGAGGGGCAACCCCAAGGAGATCCGGGCGCTGGCCGATTACACCATCCGTCGTCACTTTCCAGATCTGGCCGCGGACGAAAATCCGTATCTTGCCCTGCTTGGGGCCGTCATGGAGCGGCAGGCCTCTCTAATGGCTCAATGGCTGCTGGTTGGCTTCATCCACGGCGTCATGAACACGGACAACATGGCGCTTTGCGGAGAGACCATCGACTACGGCCCCTGCGCCTTCATGGATGCCTACGATCCGAAAACCGTCTTCAGTTCCATCGACCACAACGGCCGATACGCTTACGGCCGGCAGCCGCAGATCGCCGAGTGGAATCTTGCCCGGTTTGCCGAGACGCTGCTGCCGCTCATTCACGAGGATCCGCAAGAGGCCGTATCCGTGGCAAACGAGGCAATCTCCGTATTTTCAGATACCTTCCGGCATTACTGGCTGACGGGCATGCGAGCCAAACTGGGACTGTTGAACCGGGAAGCGGATGACGGCAACCTGGTGGAGGACCTGCTCGAGTGCATGCATCGACACGGGGCGGATTTTACCAACACCTTCCGCGATCTGGCATCCGGATCCTTGCCGGAGGCCTCCGCGTTCCGGGCCCTGGATTTTGAGCAGTGGTTCGAGCGCTGGCAGGCCCGGCTAAAACGGCAACCCGACTCCTGGGAGACATCTCGCCGGCTCATGAACACCCACAACCCGGCGGTCATCCCTCGCAACCACCGGGTAGAAGTAGCCTTGGAAGCGGCCGTGGAGCAGGCCGATTTTACGGTCATGGAAAAACTGCTGGGTTTTCTGTCCCAACCCTACCAGGATCCGCCGGAACAAGCCGGTTATCACCTGCCTCCGCGCCCTTTGGCACAGCCATACCGAACCTTTTGCGGGACATGAGCCCACCGTCGGTTGCCACTCTCTGCAGAACGCCCTGCCGGACGTGATCTGGTGATCTGGGGTCGGACCGAGACAACTTTCTGATAATTCATGGAATAAAAATAAATTAGCGTGGTTGTTACGTCTTGGACCGATAATTTCGGGGTGATAAACAGGCTTTTAAGCCACATTGGATGGTGATTCATTTACAAAATGTTATCTCGATCTGATCTGAAAACACAGTCAGTCAAAATTTTAGCCTTTATTGAACCGCAACAGCGAGCGCATTCCCCGTAGCATGCTGCGAGGTTCTTCAATTCAAAGGAGCAAGGGCGTTTTGTGGTTGTTGCCATACCGATAAAGTGCTAAGGTTACACCGTTTCAACAGTGTTGAAATCGCCTTATGGAAGCATCGAAACAAACCCTGAAGCAGGGTCTGACGATTGACACAATGAAATCCTGAGGTAAGGATGAAAGAATTTACTCTCGAAGCATTGGCTGAATTCGATGGTCAGGATGGCAAGCCGGCATATGTGGCTTATGACGGCAAGGTGTACGATGTGTCGGAAAGCAAGCACTGGAAATCAGGACTCCATATGCGCCGGCACAGGGCTGGTACGGATTTAACGACAGATATCCAGGCCGCACCTCACAGCATCGACGTTCTGGATGATTACCCCCAGGCAGGAACATTAACAAGGGAGACCACCCCAGATATAAGCATGCCCAAGGCGGTCAAATGGTTGATGGAGACCAATCCGTTTTTCCGCCGCCATCCCCACCCGATGACGGTTCATTTTCCGATTGTTTTTTTTCTCGCCAATCCATTTTTCAATATCCTGTTTTTGCTCACAGGTGAGAATTCCTTCGAGACGACCGCTGTTCACTGCCTTGCCGGTGGGCTTCTTTTCAGCGTTGTTGCCATCGCCACGGGGCTGCTTACCTGGTGGTACAACTACATGGCCAAGATGATGAAGCCGATAGCCATCAAGCTCCCATTATCATTGCTACTGTTTGGTGTTGCGATCGTCCTGTTTGCCTGGCGGCTGATTGACCCCATGGTGGTCACAAGCCCTGAGGGACCCAACATGCTCTATATGCTTCTGGTTTTGTCTCTCATTCCGATGATATCGATTCTGGGATGGTTTGGCGCTACCATGACGTTTCCCATTGAAAAGAAATAACCCCGTTTCTCCTTTATCCGCTTCCGATCCGCACTCAAAGGATCCTGATAGCCTCAGTGTTCAATGGCTCGTTGCGCTAGACGTCATTGATATCCGGATCGGACCGCGTTAACTAATTGTATTTAAAACCAATAAGATTGAATATGGGTTGATGTTAAGTCTTAAAAAGGAAACTCGGACATAGAGCTAAAGGGCGCAAGGTGATTAGCGAGAACGACAGCTTCAGTCTGCGGGAATCACAATTTCCTTACAAGGGCAATTTCGAGGATGAAAACGGGGTTCTAAGGCCTCAGAATGAGTATTTTTGGAAAGATATTTTATAAATATCAATATGATGGATTGGTCCGACCCTGGAAAAACGCTGGAAACCGGAAACCTGATTCCTCTCAGCTTGCTGGGAGGAATCTTCTGCCGTGCGGCAGAAGCCACGGGGAATGCGCTCGCTGTTGCGGTTCAACAAAACAAAATTACCGCCTCAAAGAAAATATAAGCAAAAAAAAGGGCATAATAAATGAAACTGGCAATTCTTTCGTGCAATTCAAATAGCTACAGCACGCGACGACTTCGCGAAGCGGCTGAACAACGAGGACATAAAGTTAAAGTGCTCAATACTCTCAAATTCGCGATTGACCTGGAAGAAGGTATGCCGAATCTGTACTTTCGGCAGAAAAAACTCTCGCTATATGATGCCGTATTGCCGAGGATCGGAGCGTCGATTACTTACTTCGGCACAGCGGTTGTAAGGCAGTTTGAGCAGATGGATGTGTTCTGCGCAAATTCATCAGGAGGCATTGCAAATTCACGAGACAAGCTTCGCAGCCTGCAAATCCTTAGTCGGCATAAAATCGGTATTCCTAAAACAACTTTCATTCGCGACAAGAAGGATGTAATGCCGGCAATAGAGCGAGTCGGCGGAGCACCGGTTATCATCAAACTGATAGAAGGAACCCAGGGAATCGGCGTACTTTTAGCAGAATCCGAAAAATCAGCCGAGGCCATTATCGAGTTACTGCAGAGTCAAAAACAAAATGTATTGGTCCAGAAATTTGTATCCGAAAGCAAAGGCCGGGATATTCGAGCCCTAGTGGTGGGAGATCAGGTGGTAGCGGCCATGCGCCGCGTTGCCCAAGGACAGGAGTTTCGAAGCAATGTTCACCGAGGCGGTATAGCCGAGGCGATCACGCTTGATGCAGCGTATTGTGAAACAGCCGTTCGCGCTGCTCAAATATTGGGCCTTCGTGTTGCAGGCGTTGACATGCTTGAGGGTAGATCCGGCCCCCAAATTATGGAAGTCAATTCCTCCCCCGGCCTGGAAGGTATTGAAGGGTGCACCCAACTTGACATCGCCGGTTCCATTATCGATTACATATCAGCTCAAATAGATTTCCCAGAAATCGATCTGCGCCAGAGACTTACTGTGAGCCGGGGGTATGGAGTTGCAGAGATATACATTCCCATGGGCTCTGATTACATTGGTAAATCAATCCAAGATTCTGGTTTGCGTGATAAAGACATCATAGTTCTGACACTTTATCGAGGAACTACCGTCATTCCAAACCCTCGATCGCAGCGAAAATTTGAAGCTGGCGATCGACTGCTTTGTTTTGGTAAACTGGAGTTGATGCGTAATCTGATTCCAACAAAAATTCGTAATAAGAGGCGTCCGAAGGTACAGGATCTGCCCGAATCACCCAGGGCAGAAAAAGTTCGTATAGAGTGAGATAACTCCATGAGGGGTGTCGCAATGCCTTCCTCGCAGCTTGCTGCGAGGTTCTTCAATTGACAAAATATATGGCTTCAACTCGTTAGCGTGTTTTACTGCTGTATTTTCCGCAGTTCTTCATTATACTCCGCGATTACCGGGTCAATCATAGTCGGCTTGTCGATTAGAGCAATATGGATCACCGCATCTCCCTGGTGTACAAGAGGCAAATTCAAACGGCCGATAACCATGCCGTCAACCGGTGAACAAATTTTTTCCACATGCGTCCCAAAGGGATCGGCGATTTCTCCCAAAACTTCACCCTTTTCCACTTTCTTCCCAAGGGGAACACTCATCTGAAGCATACCGCTTCCAAGAGCCCTTACCCAGGTCGTAGTATCGGCAATCAACGGCTCTATTTTAGATTTTCTGGAGGGTTTGGGTTTGAGCATTCCCACCGCTTCCATGACAGACAATACCCCACGTACGCCGCTCTGAATGGATATTTCGTCCAATCTAAGCGCTTCCCCGGCTTCATACAACAGCAGGGGAATTCCCTTGTCAGCGACCGCATTGCGCAATGACCCCTTGATTATTTTTTTGTGAAGAACTAGCGGGGCTCCGAAGGCGATTGAGAGCCTTTTGGTTTCCTCATTATCAAGGTCAGCCCGAATTTGCGGCAGATTGGATCGATGATTGGATCCAGCGTGGAGATCAATTCCGTAAGCACTTCCATTAACGATCTCTTCTATAAAAATATCGGCCAGTTGAGATGTCAGAGATCCTTTTTCCGACCCTGGAAAAAATCTATTAAGATCCCGGCGATCAGGAGAATAGCGTGATTGGTTTAAAAATCCATACACGTTAACAACCGGAACTCCGATGAGTGTCCCTTTGAGTCCGAGGATTTTCTTCATTTTGACAAGTCGGCGTATGATTTCTGTCCCGATGATTTCATCTCCATGAATGGCCCCACAGACAAAAAGCCTGGGGCCCTTCCTTCTTCCATGAATCACGTGAACCGGCATGCCCATCTCTGTATTCGTATAAAGGCGTGCAACCGGTATGACGGTGGTTACCTTTTCCCCTGGTTTAATTGTTACTCCTGCAATAATCATTGGTTCACGAGACATCCTTCACTCCCTTTTCGCATCATGGTTTCACCGCAAGGAATTGATAACATGTACGTCACGTTTAACCTGCTTGGCCACATCGAATTAACGAGACTTTGGGTACAATTCTGACTTTCTTGACAGAGCGCCGATTTTCATAATTTGTGATTCTTTCTAACGTTTTGAATAGGCTTTCGATAAGCGCCGACCGGTAGTATAGGATCTCCCGGGGTCCACAGTGAAACGGTTTTTGAGAGCGGTTCTACCCAGAAGCACCGGGAACAGCATCGTATCCCGGTTTGTCAATGTCATGTCAATACACCAATGAACACCGCCAAGCACAGCGGTTGTCTGAATGAAGTATCGCTCTTCGGTATGCCCTCCCGAATCCCTAACTTTTTTGTAATCCAAAACGTCTGCTTCGCATAGTAATTCAAGCCCTTTTCTTTTCCGTAACGGCTTTACAATAAACCTAACCTTTAGAATATCGTTGGCATAGAATTCTTGCAGATCAATCGTATGCAAAGAAGAAGTTCGTGCGCCCGTATCGATTTTGGATTTAATGGCGGGTATGTTTAAATCAGGAAGAGATATCCATTCTCGCCATCCAATCACTTTTTCAGGTCTATTTTCTTTATTCATGAGAGAAAAAAATTGGTGTATAGGGTGTATCAATAACTGTGTAAAAGGTTATCTTGCGCTATAGCGATCATATAGAAAGGAACAAAGGATGACCAGAAAAAAATCTAAACCAGACACCCTTATCGATGAACTAATTGAAGATGTCGGTGACCCGAAGGATACTCTGGAGGAAAATAGACTTCTCAAACAGCCGATCAAACGGTGAGTTGAGCGACTATTAGAAGCTGAATTGGTTGATCATTTGGGCTATGAGCCCCATGAGCCGAAGAACCGCGGCACTGGTAGGGATCAAGGAGATGAGTACAAGCGAACCATTGATGAGGTGTCGAAATATCTGAGATGGCGTCAAAACTGCCGATACTTGGAGGTCTGCAAGATAAGCCCAGAGGGAGCCTGTTTATTGTCTGGGCGGCGTCCGGCATAATCCTACCATCTTTTCTTTATCGTAAAAGAAACTCCGCCGAGAAATAAAAAAGATTACCCCCGCCTCCTCCACCGCAATGGATCTGGGGTCGGACCGAGACAAGCTGTTGATAATTCATAGAATAGAAGAGAAAGAAATTCGCACAGAAATTTACCTCGATCTCGATTTTCTTTAGACGCCTTTCAAAAAATCCGGCAGGGGATCCACAAGCCCGCTCAACCAGCGCTCTGGAAATTTCTTGGCACCGTGGGCGGCGCCGAGTATTGCTCCTAAAACCGCTCCGCGGCCGGCATTGTCACCACCCAGGTTGGTATTGACGATCAGCGCTTTTTGCGGGTCATGATGGTATTTTAAGGCCAGATAGATGACGGCTGGAACGGCATCCTCGACATAGCAGGCGGGACTGAAATATTTCCCAATGACCGTTTCATCCGTTTCCTTCAACAGCTTTGCAAATGGGTGACCCAGAAAAGGATTGTTTTGAACCTGCAGTTGCCCCAAAATCACCTCCTGCAGTGGATTGCCGTCAAATACCTGAAGCAGAATATGGATGATCAAAGATGCCGAAACTTGCATTTTAAGGCCGGGATGTGTCAAAGCCAGGTGTTCCAGGGCATGTTCACGTGCCTGCTGAGGTTGATTGGCATAAAAAGCAACAACGGGAACGATGCCCACCAGCCCACCGATATGCTTTTCTTCAACACCGCATTTATGCGGCGCAATCCCGGCCGCGTAGTTAGAAAAGAAATTGCGGTGATACTCTTCGATGTAGGTGTCGCGATGGCTGTTTGGGGTCGTCATAAAGGCGATGTATTTGTTTAGAAAATCGTTGGCGTCATAACCCCGGTTTTGATTCAAAGAATCGACGAGCAGTCGACAAATTTTGACATTTAACGTGTTTTCTCCCGTTTTCAGAAATTGGTGATAGTGTATGCCTCTTTTGCCCCAGTATCGCGCCTGGTCGTGAAGAATTTCGCCCTTGGCAGTAGACGCCTTGTATTGGGAACGCCAGAGGATGCTGTCCGGATGGGGGTTGCGCGGTTTTAGATAATCCACGACCTTTCCATAGTCACTTTCAAGGGCCCAGCGATTGTAATACCAGTGGACCGGCATGGAAAGTGCGTCACCTATGCAAAGCCCTAAAAGCGCGCCGCGTATTTTAGACTGGCTAACAGTATTCATCTTCATTCCTGTTGAAAAAGTGCCAAGGTGTATTAGAGTGTGTTTTATACGATCAAACTTGCCAAAAAGAAAATCAAGATCATGCAAAAAAATACCTTACATAATCGCTTGTCATTACGATTTAGAGTGGTTGTTCTCGCGGCAATGTTATGTCTTTGCTGCAGTGTTTCAGCGTTTTCTTCAGATGAAGACACACAGCTGTGGAAGATGCTGCAATCGGGCGAACACCTTGCGCTCTTACGTCACGCCATCGCCCCGGGAACGGGTGACCCTCCTCAGTTTGAGCTGGGTCAATGTGCGACTCAAAGAAATTTGTCTGAAGAGGGCCGCGCTCAGGCCGTAAAAATTGGCGATCGTTTTCGTGAGCAAGGAATTACGAGCGCACAGGTCTTCTCAAGCCAATGGTGCCGTTGCCTGGAAACGGCAAAATTACTCAAGCTTGGACCGGTCGAGGAACTTGCGGCATTAAACTCCTTTTTTCAGCAATACGAGCGTCGAGAATCACAAACCAGAATGTTATTTGAATGGATAGCAAGGCATAACCTTGACCGGCCAATCGTTCTCGTTACCCATCAAGTCAACATCACGGCCCTGACCGGCATTTATCCTGCATCGGGCGAACTGGTCATCGTTCATCGATCCAGCACCGGCGACATAATGACCATCGGCACGATTAAAACGCGTTAGTTCCTTTATCGGCAAGAAACTCCTTATGCCCGATATCCAACGTGTCATCCCGAACGTTTTTCACCGCGCAGCTAAATCACAGTGTTTTCACCCCCGTTGCTAGCAATCAATTGTCAATTCGGTTTTCTTGGCCACCAATTCAGTTCATTCGCAATTGCCGGATTTTCTTCAAGCCACTTTTGCAATTTGGTTTATATTGGTCGTACAATAGCTGAAAATCTTGGCCCTATTCTCATATGCCCGTCCTGCCCTTTTGGGAAATCGATTCAATTATTCATTCGCTAGTTCCGTCCAGAAATAGGGTCTTTCGTGCTTTGCCGAGGCGGAAGTCAGATTTAACCCGCATAAACAGGGTGCTTTTTTGAGGTGTTGAAGCATGCCTTTTAACATCGGCGGGGTGCGAAAAGACCATTTGTGAATGGGCACCAGCTAACTGATATTACCCGATACACCAAAAAATTGTTCAGGCTCTTTTTCACGGCCTTCGCTTATGACGTATTCCAATTCAACGGCCAGTACTGAACCCAAGTTTACGAGTTTTTGATGGTCTTTTAGGGCAAGTTGCCGGTTGCCCATCTGCATGTGTAACACCCCCCGATACATATACGCTTCGGCCATGCCGGGTTTTAATTCAATGGCCCTGGTGTAATGCTTCAGCGATTCCGCGTAATATTTCGGACCCTGCTTTCTCAAGGTATAGGCCAAGTTATTATGCGCTTCAGAAAACTGTTCGTTGAAATCAAGGGATTTGCGAAATTGCTTTTCGGCCTTAGCAAACTTTTTGGCCAACATCAGCTCAACACCCTCGTTGTATAATTTGACATCTTTTGAAACAGCTGGTGATTGTTTTGAACTCCCGGCTGCGATAGCATTCGTGGCCAGAAATATAACCGACAATATAATCACTTGATAAGATTTCATGACGACTTTCTCCCTTCAGTTGGTAAATTCACTTATCCTACATTAAGTTCGGCAGTTCGAATTACAAGCACCCCAAGCCTGTCTGGATACCCGACACGTTCATCCCATTGAGCCAATTATTTGTATGATTACGGTAAGATGTGGCTCTTGGAGTAACAATATAATAAGTAATACCTATTATAAACCCCTTATTATTCCCTTTTTCTTTTGGAAATTTGGATAAATATTACCGAAGACGACCTGAGGTGATTTGCAGCTGCAGCAGCAATTATTGCGCGTTAACAGCGTGGGAATAAACAGAATAAATTTAAAAGTTAAGGGCGTCCCTAAATTATGATTTATTTTCTACATTTTTGGCAGCAAGGTTGCCGCCAAGGCACGCGCGATTTTTTCGGCCAGCTTCTGGTCAGGCGCTTCGTGTACACCGGCGAAATAGGGTCCCACGGAAAACATAAGATCGTAGCTGCCCATGATCTCTATCATTCGGGTATCCTGGATGGCGGTATCCGCTTTCACATCTCTGCCGCCGAAGTTCTTGAAGTAGGTGTAAAGACGATCCACCAACTCCCTGGCCTCTTGATCTGTTTTGCGCTTTGAAAGATAGGCCGTTGCCCGGTCTTCACCGACCTCGTATTCGGCTGTGAACACACTGTCAAGGGGATCGAAACCAAAGGCGGACTTGGAAATCAAGGAAGCGCTGCCCCGAACGAGGTTTTCCAATGGAAAGAGGGCCAGTTGAGGAAGTTTCTGATCTTTAATGGGTGTATCTCTTACAAATTGTTCAGCCAGTGATTTCAGAAGGGATATGTCACCGTCCAGGGGTTGGATCCAAATTATTTCCACGTAAAAAGGACCATGCACCAGGTAAACGGCGTTTTCTGTTTGATATGCAAACGCCGTCACG
Organism: uncultured delta proteobacterium; assembly: GCA_963701385.1. Classification (GTDB taxonomy): domain Bacteria; phylum Desulfobacterota; class Desulfobacteria; order Desulfobacterales; family B30-G6; genus B30-G6. Next base: position 390,957 of record CAVOZW010000027.1, on the reverse strand, counting down.
TCAATCACTTTTGCATCATCACGCCGTTGCAGGCTGAAAACAGAAAACGCGTTCAATATGCTGCCCATGTGATAGATATTGACCTCTAGCATGGAATCGATCAGGTCGATATCTTCATACAACTGGCTGGTGAGGGAAACAAAGCCTGCTGAAAGATAAAATTCGGCCTGGCCGTCAATTTTCTCCCAGAGGGTGTCCGGGCTGAATCTCTCCGCAGGACCAGACGTTTTGAGACCAGGGGGAGGGGCGATGGCCGGCGATATCTTTTCAGATTGCCCCGCCCCAGCAGCAAAAACCAAGAGCATACCAGACATGATGATTGCGAGGCCAATCATCACCCAGACCCTATGGGTTGCTTTGCAATTGTCCGCAGGTTCCCTCTCTTTAATCATGAAATGCCCGGGCTAAGTTTTTCATACGCTCTCCGCATAAGTTTTGTTATGGGCATGTTCTGGGGACATCGATGCTCGGCCTTTGAAAAATCCGTCGCAAGGAGCTGTCTGCCCACGGCCGGTTCAATTTTTCTCAAGTATCCAACGGACAGCTCCGGCTTTCCATAGGCATTTTCGTACATAAGGTTGCGCATGATATCGCTGATGGGGATATTCGGTTCCACGCAGGATTCACAAATATCTGCACAGCCGGCGCAGTAACCAGGGGCCGTCTGCTGAGCATAAAGATCCAGACGCTGTTTGTCACCTGCAGATAGGTTTTTCTTGTTCAAAGCCGCGGCAACATTGGCCTGAAGAATTGTCATATTCGGCATGGCCGAGCATATGCTGGCAATATGTGGGTTTTCCCACACCGCTCGGAGTTTGGCCTGTTCAGCCGTATACCCTTTTTCCAACAGCCTAGTCGGTCATTTTCTCCGCTGCATCTGTTTCAGACCCTATGGAAGCATAAAAATTAGCCGAGAAAGAGGCCTGTGTTTTCATGGCTGTCAATCCTATTCCGGCTTCAACGCAGGCATCAACAGCTCTTTTCATTTCGCTTTTCACCATGAGCCGGTAGTTATAGCTCATCATGATACCATCGACCCATCCAAGTTCAGCCGCGGCAAGCATGTTGTTTTCCATATTTGTGTGGGCGCTGAATCCAAAAAGACGGATCTTTCCCTGGGTCTTGGCTTTTTTAGCCCAGCCCCTGACGTCATCTGTCAGTCGGTCTTTGACATCCCCCACATGATGAAGAAAATACAAATCGATATAGGATGTATTCATTCTTTGAAGGGATTCGTTTAATTTGTTCGTCAAGGTTTGAGGACTTGAAGCGCTTGATTTGGTTACCAGGAACACTTTTTTACGGTCGTCTGGAAACCTGGAAAAATATTTGCCGATGGCCTTTTCGCTTTTTCCCCAACCATATGAATCTGCCGTGTCCCAATAGGTGACACCCGTTTTAAGCGCCTGTCTGAACATGAGCTGGTCTGACATACCCAACACACCACCGAGGGAAAGAATCGATACATCGACACCGGTTTTCCCAAAGGGTCGTGTGGGCACGATCATGGGTTCGGAATTTATGGTTGATTCGCTTTCAGATGCCTGTGCCGTAGCGTTTAAGGGTAAAAATGATGCCCCTAAACTGGCAGCTCCAGCGGCTTTGATAAAATCCCTTCTTGATAAATTTCCCTTTTTATCGGACATATTTTATTTTCCCTCCAATTATTGTATGGTCAATCAATGCCACAATATAGTATACAATGTCAATTCGATATACATCAAGGTGCCTTTCGGTTTATTTAAACATTGCCAAGAGAGATTCTCATGCCAGTAAAAATAGTTTATAAAAACAGACGTGCGGATATGGACAGGAGAAAGAATTTTTCCAAATATAATGACCCTGAAAGACGAAGCGGATTAGACCGCAGGAAATTGGAGGCAAAACTTAAACAAATGATCGAAGTCCAGGAGAAAGATCAAAACAAAAAAAAGCAAAAACCCATCCAAAAGGGATCCGGAAATGTTATCCTTAGAAGAAAAGGAACTTAGGGTAAATCGGATCTGGGATCTGGGGTCGGACCGAAACAACTTACTGATAATTCATAGAATAAAGCCATTTTAATAGGCAAAATGAGTACGCTAAGACAGAAAATCAGGTTTCAATTGTGGGTTTATGATGTGTTTACAGAATGATATCTCGGTCCGACCCGAATTACGGCCCGCGATATGGGACGCCAGTCGCAATGACGGGTTATCATGGCAACCGGGGCAGCTTGTCACCCCAAGGCTGTTTGAAACTGAGCATGGACAGATAGACGCAGCTATCTTGGTAATGCGCGTGCAGCGTCTTCAGGTTGGCAAGGGGATCGTATTCATCGGCATCGTCGGTGCTTTGCCGGCCAACACTTTTGTTGAACAAGTCGATATTCGTCGACATCCAGGCTTCGACCACCACCGGTATGCCAAGCGTTAGCAGGCTGTCGACACCGGTATCCCTGCCGATAATCGGCTGGGTAACCGTGTATGACGCGCCGGCTTCAATCTTTTGTTTCATCCGGTCCAGTTCGATGCGCAAGGGTTTGTAGGGGTTGAAAGCCGCACCGGTGATAAAACGGCCGGGACAGGACCTGTGGATGTAGCGGATCAGATCGATGGATGTGGTTACGCTTTTTTTACCGCCGATCTCACGGGGATCCAGTTTAGAAAGCAGCGGACCGCCGTCCCCCCTGACCACCAAAAGGTATTTCAGACCGGAATCTGCGGCCCGGTTCAGCAGCCCGTCCAGCTCGTCCTTGGCGTGAAAGGTGTTTAAATTCATTATCACCTTTTCGGGATCCATGGGGAGGTCCATGAGATCCATGCTTTCCAGAGCCCCCAGCCGGGGCGTTCCCATGGGATTGTCCGGTATGGACACACCGCAGCCCGCGTCCATGATTTGTCGGAAACGAACGGCGAAGCGATCCAGCAGCAGATCGACTTTTTCCGAAGGCGATCGCTTGGGTGACAGACAGTTCAACGATGTAGGGGTAGGCATGCATGACGGATACTCCTGTGTGGTTACGTCTGATGAAAATAGAACGTATTCGCGGTGTAATTTTGCCCATCGACAAATGTCCTTCAATACATATTTAAAACAGCTCAATTGTCCATCGAGGGTCTAAGGTTAACCCCTTTTGCTAAACGGAGCGTTAATATGACAAGGCTATATCCGTGTGTATTCAAGTCCAGTTTTGTTACCAGCATGCTAATAAATAGATCGGTTCCCCCTGGGGATCAGGTCGTGCAGAAACAACCTCACAAAAAACCCGAGATCGTCAAAGACACCCTGCGATTTTCCACAAGAACGTTCGAACTGCCCCCGCCTTTCACCCGGATGCTGATGGATACAAACCAGCCGGTACTGGACGACTTTGACAGCTGGGTTTTCCATCCCGGGATGATGTTCGATTCTGCGCACAAATGGTGGCGTGATTTTGGGACACGGGACTTCCCGCACGAGGGCATCGACCTGTGTCTTTTCCTGGATCGATCGATGCGAACGCGCTGCTTGAGACCCGAAACCCGGGTTCCGGCGATGTTCGACGGGGTTGTCCGGGCCATGTTCAAAGACTATCTGGGCCAGGCCATCATTGTCGAACATTCCTTTGAGAAACATGAAAACAGCAAGATGTTAACCGTCTATGCCCATACCGATCCTTTGGACAAGATAAGGTCCGGCAGGCAGGTAAGCCAGGGCGACATCATCGCCACCATCGCCGACACGCACCGATCCAAGGCCAATATCTTACCGCACTTGCACCTTTCGATTGCGATCCCGGCACCCGATCTTTCCTATAACGCTTTTGTGTGGAATATCATGCGCGATCTGGATCGAATCACCCTGCTGGATCCCCTGGACCTCCTCGACGCGGACTATCATGTGCTGGGAATGGGGTCAAAGCTTGAACCGCAATCGCGAGCGCATTCCCCTAGCTTGACGTAGATCCCCGTTTTTTCGGGGCTGCGGGGTTAGCGAGCGAATCTGACTTAAACAGACTTTTAAACCGATATGGAAAGGGTAACGATATGAAACTAGAAGGAAAGGTAGCCCTCATAACCGGCGGAACGTCGGGGATCGGCAGTGCCACGGCCGTTCGTTTCGCACGCGAGGGGGCGACGGTCGCTATCACCGGGCGCAATACCGAGCGGGGGGAGCAGGTTGTCCAGGCCATCGCTGCGCATGGCGTCGAGGCCTTGTTCATCCGCTCCGATGTTCGCATCGCTGAGGAGTGTCGCCGGGCGGTCGAAGAGACCCTCGAGCGCTTCGGCAAGATCGACGTGCTGTTCAATAACGCCGGGGTCTTTCATCCGACGATTCCGCCTTCGTGACCGGCACGGCACTGGTCGTGGACGGTGGAAGCATCGCCGGCTGATCCGTCTTGCCCGTCATCTGGGACAATCGTGGGGAACGTTCTCAAGTGAAAAAACCCGATTCAGCATCAAACAGGAGAAAATCATGCCAACACGCAATATTTCAGTGTCTGTCATTATGGTGTCCATTCTCGTTTTTGTTTTTGCCTGCTCGACCGCAAAACCTCAGTATATGGAAGCCCGAAGAATTGACACCATCGCCGCCTACCAGGGATTTCTCAAAAATCACCCCGTGAGTGAATATTCCAACACCGCCAAAACAAGAATAGAGGAAATCAATTTTGAAATGGCCAAAAGCGTTGATACGGTGTCGGCGTACGAGCAATTTATCGATGCTTCCGACAGTGAGCTGTTCAAAAATTATGCAAACCAGCTTATTTTAAAAATTTATGAAGATGATTATCAAAAAGCAAAAACGGTCGACACGCTCGAGGCATATGAAACGTACCTTGAAAAATATCCCAACAGTATCTTTATCGCAGAGTGTCAGATGAGAATCGAATCGCTGATATGGAACCGAACCATCAAGGAAAATACGGCCGTTAGCTACTATAAATATATATACAACTGCAGCTCCTGCGGCAGGCATGAGCAGGAAGCACGCAACAGGTTAAACAAGGCCATTAAATTCGGTCGCTAGAATAGACGTTTCAACCGTCAAAAGCAGCGTTGAGAAGATCCTGAAGCGAAGCGATATTGTCGTTGTTCAAAGAAATCCAAAAGGTATCACGACACAAACCGGTTCCATGGGTCTCCAAAATTTAATGGATGCAGACGACGTGCTGGTCAGCCTAGCAAAGGAAGCGCAAGCCATCAGCAGCATCGATCTTGCAAAGGGAAACTATGAATCAGTAAAAAAATTACGCCTTAAGCATCGCGTAGCGGGAAATAGTTTCAATGCCGTCGGCTTCAGTACCATCATCATCTATTCGGAAGAAAACGGACCCACCGACGTCATTTTTCTTGTGGATGGGAAAGGATATTTTTTTCAGGAAACCGGAGCGGGCATCTATTAATCCAGGCGCTTTTTAAATCGGTTGACCGCGGCCGTGAAAACCACCCCGCCCAGTATGCCCAGTGCCAGAAACTGGGGCCATAAAACGTCCATTCCCGTGCCTTTGAGATAAATCCCCCTGACAATCACCAGCAGATATCGCAGCGGGTTCAGATAGGTCAGCCACTGTACCGCTTCGGGCATGTTACCGATGGGAAAAACAAAACCGCTCAACATGAAGAAGGGCAGAATGAAAAAGAAATTGGTCATCATGGCCTGCTGCTGGGTCTTGGACACCGTCGATATATAGAGTCCGATGCCGAGGGTGCTGAGTAAAAAAATGCAGGTGGCGCCCAGGAGCAGCAGGGCACTGCCCGCCATGGGGATTCGAAACCAGAACATGGCAAACAGGGCTACCAGGATCATTTGTATCTGGGCGATGATGATGAACGGAATGGTTTTACCCAGGATCAGTTCGATGGGTCGCATGGGCGTTACGATCAACTGCTCCATGGTGCCGGCCTCCTTTTCGCGGACGATCGCCATGGAGGTTAAAAGCAGTGACAACAACATTACCAGAAAAGCCACGATGCCCGGCACGTAAAAGTACTGGCTTTCCAGATTCGGATTGTACCAGGTTCGTATGCGAGCGTCGATTTCGCCGTAATCGAGTCGACGGGGGTACAGTTCCCGAATGAGCCGACGATTGAATCCTTCCAGCAGCACGTTGGTGTAGGATATTCGGATGGCGGCCATGTTGCTCATGCTGCCGTCTACCAGGATCTGTATTTCGGCGGTATTGCGGCTCCGGAGCCTCGAACTGAAATCCGGTCCGATGATAAATCCCAGATCGATCTTGCGCTGGAGCAGAAGCTGATCGAGACCCTGCTTGTGATCCAGAAAATGGGTAATTCTGAAGGTCTTGTTGGCGTCGACGGCCTCGATCAGGCGCCGACTTTCCGGTGTGTGAGCCTGATCGCACATACCGACCCGGATATCGCGCACATCGGTGGTTACCACATAACCAAAAACGATCAGTTGAACCAATGGTGCAACGATCAACAAGGGCCTGTTTTTCCGGTCACGGAAAATCTGGATGAATTCTTTGCGCACCAGTTCACGAATGCTCAGCCAGCGCATATCAAAAGCCCTCTTTTTTCAAGGCCGCCATGTTAAGCGCCGCCAGTACAACCAGCATCAGCATCAATACCAGATAACTGGCCCAAAGTTGGTTGAGTGCCAAATTTCGCAGGTACAGCCCGTTTAATATATCGATGTAATAGGTCGCCGGGACCATTGACGATATCCATTTAAGGACGACCGGCATGTTCTCCTGCGGAAACACAAAATCGGAAAGCAAGAGTGATGGCAAATAGGTAACGAGAATCGCCATCTGGTTCGCCACCAATTGGGACTTTGTCAGGGTCGATATCAATAGCCCGATACAAAGCGCAACGCCAAGATAAATGGATGACGCCGCGATCATCAACCAGAAGCTGGATTTCATCACGACACCGAACAGCAGCTGACCCATCAATATGGCGATAAGGACGTCGGCCATTCCAATCAGAAAATACGGTATGGCCTTGCCTAAGAGGAATTCAGACGGGTGCACAGGAAGTGAGAGAATGGTTTCCATGGTCCCGTTCTCATATTCCCTGGCAATCACCAGAGAGGTCATCAATGCACCCACGATCATGATGATGATGGCAATAATGCCGGGTATGATAAAGTTGCGGCTCTCTAAGTCTTCATTGAACCACACCCGGATTCGTCCCTCGACCGGTCGCTGTATCTCTTCGCGGCCGTTGCGGTTGAGAAATGTGACCAGTTGTTCCTGGTTGTAGGCTGAAATAAATGCCGTGATGTAGGCTTGGGTGCTGCCGGCAAAATTGGGATCGCTGCCGTCGATGATTACCTGCAACGGGCTGCTGCGATCGGCTTTCAGTTTTGCGGTCCAACCGGGTGGGATCACAATCGCAAGGATGGCTTGGTTGTGATCGAGGTACCGCACAGCGGAAGCCCTGTCCTCAGGATAGGCCCTGACGTTGAAATAAACCGAAGCATCCAGTCTGTGAACGAGATCTCGACTCTGGGGAGTGTTGTTGTAATCGACCACCACCGTTTGGATATCCTCGACATCCAGACTGAGCGCATAACCGAAAAGCAGAATCAGCAGCAAGGGGATAATGAATGCCAGATAGAGGCTGCGAAAATCCCTGATAAGGTGGTAGTATTCTTTGCGGGCGATGGCCTGTATTTTCTTGGGGTTCAATTGCCGCTCCGGCGCATCAAGGCCACAAAAGCATCGTTTAAATCCGCTCCCGGGATTTCGGGAAGCACCTCGGTGATGATGTCCTCCGGCGCACCACGGGCCACGATTCTGCCTTCGTTGATGATTACCACCCGGCTGCAGTGCTGCGCCTCATCCATGTAATGGGTTGTCACGAAGATCGTCACTCCTTGCGCCGCAAGCTGCCGGATGAAATCCCAGAAATGTCTCCGGGTAAGGGGATCCACACCTGAGGTCGGTTCGTCCAGAAACAATATTTTGGGCCGGTGCAGCAGTGCACACCCCAGCGCGAGGCGTTGCCGCCAGCCCTGTGGCAGATCGCGGGTCAGACGGTCTTTGATCTCGCCCAGCCGGGCAATTTCAAACACCCATTCGATGCGCTCTTTCCACTGCGAAGCGGGAACGTTGTAGATGCCGAGATAAAAGCGGATGTTTTCAAAAGGCGTCAGATCCAGGTACAGGGAGAATTTTTGAGACATGTATCCGATGGTCTGACGGATCTCTTCGGACTCTTTGACGATATCGAAGCCGGCCACATGGCCGGAACCGCTGCTGGGCGTTATCAGTCCACAGAGCATACGGATGGTGGTGGATTTGCCTGCACCGTTGGGCCCTAAAAAACCGAATATCTCGCCGGTTTTTACGGAAAAGCTAATCTGATCGACGGCCACAAATCGACCGAAGCGTTTTTGCAGATCCCTGACGTTTACGGCTTCAGCTTGCAAAACGACCCTTTCCGACCACGCTGTCTGCGGCCTGAATTCGGGAAATCATGGCTTCCTCCAAATCAGGGAACCCGGATTGAATTTCCCGTGGCGTGGCAATATCGAGCACATGCGAATGGTGCATGAGGATCAGCATTTCACATTTTTGACCCTCATCCAGATAGGCTGTCGACACCAAAATGGACATCCCTGCTTTTTTCATCTCCGCCAGGATGTGCCAGAATTCCTCGCGAGACACCGGATCCACACCGTTGGTCGGTTCATCCAGAATAAGCACCTGCGGCTCATGAACCAGAATGCAAGCCAATCCGAGCTTTTGCTTCATGCCGCCCGAAAGATCTCCGGCTTTGCGATCTAAAAAAGGCAGGAGATTGGAAAATCCCAGATAGCGCTCGCGTCTTCGGTCTCTTTCGGCACCGGTGATGCCATAGATGTCCATGAAAAAATCAAAATTTTCGGACACCTTCAGATCCTGATACAAACCGAAACGTTGGGGCATATAACCGACCTGCTCCTTGACTTCCTTTCTCTGGTGTACCCCATCGAAACCATTGACATAAATACTGCCGGATGTCGGCGGTATCATGCCGGCAATCATACGCAAGAGCGTGGTTTTTCCGGCCCCGTCCGAACCCACCAGCCCGCAAAGCGCTCCCTTTTGCACTCGGCAGGAGACATGCGATACAGCCGACAGGGATCCGTAATTCTTGGATACGTCATCTACCTGGATGACAAGTTCGTCAGGCGCTTGCTGTGGAGGTTCATGCATTTGTTTTTCAGCGTAGCCACGCATCGGCAGGCATCCCGGATTTGAGTTCGAAATCAGGATTCGGAATTTTGATCTTTACCAGGTACACCAGCTTGACACGTTCTTTGCGCGTCTGGATAATCTTGGGTGTAAATTCACCTTCGGGTGAAATGAAGGTCACCGTGCCCTGGTAAGTTCGATCGGCAAAGGTGTCGATTTTTACATCAACCGCTTGACCCGGTGTAACGCGGCCGATTTCCGTTTCATCGACAAAAATCTTCAGATCGACTTCGGAAAGATCGGAAACTGAGATGACCTCCTGGCCGGCCGTGACCACCTCTCCGGGTTCGGCATTGCGACTGGTGACAATGCCCTTGAAAGGAGAGCTAAGCTCGGTGTAACGCAACTGGGTTTCGGCGAGTGCCAGGGCGGCCTGTGCCGCCTGCACCTGGGCCCGGGCGACGTCGACCTCTTTCTCTCTCAACTCGATCTGCTGGAGATTGATATGGGCCAGCTTGAGTGTCACCTGCGCTTCGTGCAGCCGGGAGCGACCCACTTGAATGGATTCTTTGCGATAACCCTCCTTTAACAGTGCATAGGCCTGCCTGGCGCGCTGGTGTTCCTTAATGGCGGTTTCATACTTGAGTGCGGATGCGTCCATAACTTTTTCGGGGATCACTTTTCTTTGAAACAGCTGCTCGTCCCTTAGTTGATCCTTGCGTGCGTCCTCCATGGCTATCCGTTTCGATTCCAGCATCAGAAAGGCCTGCTGTATTTCCTGGTCCCGGTATCCGCTTTCCAGTTCCAGAAGTTGGGCCTTAAGGGCCTGGACCGCCGCCTGGGCTTTTTCTTTTTCGGCTGGCAGCGTTTGGCGATTGATCGCCAACAGCAGTTCCGTCTGGGCCAGGGTCGACTCGGCCCGTTTCAGATTGGCGAGCGCCTGACCCCGGTTGGCCAGAGCGCTGTCCTGATCGAGAACGGCCAATGTTTGACCGGCTTCGACCACCTGGCCCTCATCCACCCGAACCGTGCGGACACGACCGGTTGTCTGAAACGCCAGGTTGGCCTGGGTCGCTTCGATCATCCCGGAGAAATATATTTCACTGCTGCCTTTGCGGTATTGACCCCAGAAGACCGAGCCACCGGCGCCCACCAGTAAAAGTAGAAAAGCCACAAGAATGATACGTTTTTTCACTTTGACCTCCGCTCCGTAAAATGGCCTTATAACATTTTTTGACTGGCGTGTTCAACACAGAAAGAATTAACGCCCATGGACGTCGGTGGCGGATCGCTTCGAGAATTCTTTTTGCCAAGTTCACTTGGGTTGACAGGCTAAGCGCAAAAGATATTGACAACGAATGGGTTATCGGTTCTAAATAAGAAGCGATTACCTTCGGGTGGACCTATTGAAGAGCCTCGCAGCAAGCTGTTGCGGTTCAAGGCGACTCCCAACGCATGAAAAAGCACTCTTTTTTTCAAACGTCCACCTGAATGCAATTTTTTTAAAGATCCCTTTTTGCTTACCCCTTCAAAACCGATTTACTGACCCATGGAGCGTCGCACAACATGAGACTTCAACAAAATGAATTTCCCGAACTTCCGGAACGGCTAAAAGGTCTTGGGGAACTGGCCGGGAATCTCTGGTGGAGCTGGCATCCGGAAGCGAGAATGCTTTTTAAAATGTTGGATCGCCAGGCCTGGAAGGATAGCGGTCACAACCCGGTCAGAATGCTCAAAGAGATTCCGACGGGCATTGTGGTATCGGCCGCCGAAAATCCGGATTATTTGCGTTACTATGATGTAAGCTATTTTCAATTTCAAAAATATATCCAAACAGCGCCAGACCCTTTTGCTGAGCGTATTCCTAACCAGGAAATAAAATCCATCGCCTATTTTTCCGCCGAATACGGACTGCATCGCTCGCTGCCGTTCTATGCCGGGGGCTTGGGTTTTTTAGCCGGAGATTACATCAAGGAATGCAGTGATTTAAGGATTCCATTGGTTGCCGTCGGGTTTATGTATCCCCAAGGATATCTGCTTCAAAGAATACAAGACGACGGCTGGCAGGAAAATATCTCCCAGCATTTCGAGCGTGAAAACGCTTCCATTTCAAAAGTCTTGAACAGTGACGGAAGTCAGATGGTGGTCCGGGTTCCCCTGATCGAACCGCCTATTTACGTGGCAGTCTGGAAAATATCCGTTGGCAGGGTGGACCTTTACCTGATCGATACAGACATCGATAGAAACGATCCCTGGAACCGGGGTATATCCGCACGTCTCTATATCGGTGATCAGGAGCAGCGACTTCGCCAGGAAATCGTTTTGGGGATCGGCGGTTCAGAAGTGCTGGAGCATCTGAACATCGAGCTGTCAATGATTCATCTGAATGAAGGCCATGCCGCTTTGGCCCTGCTGGAAGGGATCAAGGACCGCATGCACAAGGGAATGAATTACGAAGAAGCATTGGACGCTGTCAGGCGCAGCACGGTTTTCACCACCCACACGCCTGTACCTGCAGGCCATGATGTGTTCCCGTTTTTTTTGATGGAAAAGTATTTTAACACCTACTGGCCCGCTTTGGGGTTGGATCGAGACCGGTTTCTCCAGATGGGCATTCACCCTATGAATCCGGAGGCGGGATTCAACATGACGGCGTTCGCCCTGCGCATGTCGCAATATCGAAACGGGGTCAGCAAACGGCACGGCCAGGTTTCCCGGCGTATGTGGCAGTCGTTGTGGCCCGATCTGCCCGAGGAGAACGTGCCCATCGGACATGTCACCAATGGCGTTCACGTTCCAACCTGGATCGAACCCAAGATAATGCTGTTATTCAATAAATACCTTGGACCGGACTGGATCGACGATCACGACAGCCCGCTGTTGTGGGAAATGATCGACAAGATACCGGACCACGAACTCTGGAACACGCATTACTGGCTGAAGATTAAATTGATCGATGCCATACGGGAGCGCTCCCGCAGGCGCTGGACAAGCGATCGTGCCAACCCCTCGATTGTTTTGTCCGGGGGGGCCTTGCTGGATCCGTCCGTGTTGACCTTGGGATTTGCCCGTCGCTTTGCCACCTACAAGCGGGCCGATCTCGTTTTCTATGATCTCGATCGCTTGAAAAAACTGCTGAATGATCGCTGGCATCCAATTCAAATAATATTTTCCGGCAAGGCCCATCCGGCCGATGACCCCGGCAAACAACTTCTTCAGAAAATATTCAATACGGCCCGCGATCCCGAGATGGGGGGCAGAATTGCTTTTGTCGAAGATTATGGAGAACAGCTGGCACAATACCTGGTTCACGGGGTGGATGTCTGGCTCAACAACCCCGTGCCACCCATGGAGGCCAGCGGCACCAGCGGAATGAAGGCCGCCATCAATGGTGTGCCGCATTTAAGCCTAATGGATGGCTGGTGGGAAGAGGGTTTCAACGGGGAAAACGGCTGGGCCTTCGGTCACGAAGAGCTAGATGGAGATAGAGACCGCCATGACGCGGAAGCGCTCTATCGAATCCTCGAGCAGGATATCATTCCTTTGTATTACAAGGTTTCTGAAGATGGTATCCCAGAAGCGTGGGTCCGTATAATGAAAGCGTCCATTAAACGTTGTGCACCGATGTTCTCTGCCAGGCGGATGGTCAAGGAATACATCGAAAAGCTTTATATTAAAGGCTTGAAACAAACACAGGGCTAGACCCGAAAGGAGACAATGCCATGACGGCAAAGACAGTGTCCGAAAAAAAGAAGAAACGAAGGGTTACCTTCACGTTCAACGCACCCGATGCCGAGCAGGTGGTTTTGGTGGGGGATTTTAACCGTTGGAACGAGAAAAAACATCAGATGAAAAAAAAGGCCAACGGTACCTGGAAAAAAGATGCCGTCATTCCGACCGGAAAATACGAGTACAAGTTCCTGGTCGACGGCCGTTGGCAGATGGATCCGAGAAACGGGCAAGTTTGTTCGAATTGTTTTGGAAGTCAGAACAATATTGTCGAGGTTAAAAAATAACCCAACGCCAACCCAAAACAAGGTTAGCATTAACGCCGAGGCATCACCCCTCGGCGTTTCGAGATGCCTTCGTATGGCTTAGAGGCCGAAAAATTATTGCAACGGTCTTGTCCCGGCCCTTGTCAAGGGCATTTTGATATGCATGGGGGCGCCTAAATGAAGACGGATTCGAATCGTTCTATTCCAATCCGTTCGATCAGTTTGCCAAGGCGTTCGCCCTTATTTGCGCTTTCCTGATAGCATTGAACAAGGGCGTCCACGGCTTGTAATGCATGGGCATCATCCAGGCCCGAAGTGATCGGCTGACCAATTCGAGGCTCGGCGCCCACGTTACCACCTATGACAATCTGCCAACCGTCTTTTTGTCCGATCAGGCCAATATCGCGCACCCAAGACTCGGCACAGCTCAAGCGACACCCAGACACGGCCATCTTGAATTTCCCTGGCAATTGTTTGCCGTGGTAACGCTTATCCAGTTGCATGCCGATGCCCAGAGCGTCCTGTTGGCCTAGCTTGCAATACGTGGTTCCCGGACAAGACCTGACGCTTCGAACACAAAGACCCACTGCGGCGCCCTTGTCCAACTGCAACGCATCCCAAACCTGGTCGATGTGTTCCTCCTTCAGCCCGATAATCGCTATTCGATTCGCTCCGGTGATCTTAATGGCTTGCGCATGGAATTTTTCGGATACATCGGCGATCCTTCGAAGTAGCGTAGGCGTGACGATACCACAGGGAATGTGGGGGGCGATAGCGTAGGTTTGTTTGTCACGTTGTAGTATTGCGCCTTTTTCACCTAATTTAAGCATCTAAACCTCCATGGTGGTCCTGTTTTATTGTTATTGTATTGCGCACGATTGTGCATTTGCACCTTAAAACACTTCAAAAAACCCCTTTGATATTCAGCTTCTCGGCCACTTTTTGACACAGGTAGGCACCGATGGGCAATGCCGATGTTGCTGCCGGTGAGGGCGCATTGCAGACATGCAACGAGCGAGGGCTCTCGGCGAACAGAAAATCATGCACCAGACGGCCGTCTTTTTTTACCGCCTGGGCTCGAATGCCCGCAGGATAGGGCAACAAATCACTGCGTTTCAGTTGTGGACAATATTTGCGCACGCGTTCTAAGTAACCCGGCAAGTACAAGGAATCCCGCATCTCGTCAAATCCTGATTTAAGGTTAGATGTGACAACTTTCCAAAACCCGGGAAAGATCAGCATCTCTCCAACGTCTCTCAAATTCAGGTTAAAACGTCCGTAACCCTCTCGTTTCCAACCCAATACAGCATTGGGTCCTAAAGTTACGCAACCGTCGACCATGCGGGTTAAATGAACACCCAAAAAAGGCAAATCAGGATCCGGAATCGGATAAATCAGGTGCTGGATGATCTTTTTGTGTTTGCGGGGCAGTTGGTAGTACTCGCCCCGAAATGGGACGATGCGAAAATCTATATCGATTTGCATCATGCGGGCCAAGCGATCGGCCATCAAACCGCCGCAGGCAATCACATATCGGCCGACAACCGTTTCTGCCCCCAAAATGATATCAACCGTATTCGAACGCTCCCGAATGGCCTTGACTTCCGTTCGCAAACGAACCTTACCCCCCAGATCCACAAACAGCTGGGTCATTTTTACACAAATTTTTCGATAATCGGTGATGCCGGTTGCAGGTATAAACAATGCGCCGTTTCCGATAATTGCAGGTTCGCGTTTTCGAAGCTCTGTTTCCGACAGGCGCTGATTGTCGATTCCGTTTTGAGTACACCGTATCTGCAGTGCTTTCATACGCTCGTATTCCATAGAATTTGTAGCGACAAGAAGCTTCCCGCATTGCTCGTACGGCAGGCCGTGCTCCTGGCAAAAGGCCATTGTTTGAGCGGCCCCGCGGATGCAGAAATCCGCTTTCAAGCTGCCGGGCTCATAATAAACCCCAGCGTGAATGACACCGCTGTTATGACCTGTTTGATGCAGGGCGGGTTGAGGTTCTTTTTCCAGCACCAACATACGTTTTTCGGGATACCGTTTTTTCAACTGCCAGGCAGTCGACAGGCCGACAATCCCTCCGCCAATGACAATAATATCGTATCGCATATCATTTGAAACCTATCATTACTACGGATCAATATTATCAAGCAGTTAGAGTCGATGAAATAGACTTGACATATATCAAATAGATATGTCAAGTAATTCGGTACCTCTAAACATGATCCTAATGTACATCAACAAGGTCAACATCGCCGAACTCGTGTGACGACACAAATGATATCTTATGGCCGATGGTATCAATCGAGCAGGTGTCGCTTCTTGGCGAAGGGCTGACATATCGACCGCTGCAGCAAACTGCAGACTAGCAGGCTATTTCTTGCTTCGGTTCTTCGGGCCTGAAACGACGCAATTTCGCTCAAATAAGGCGCTTAATCTCAATAAAGGAGGGTGGTAAAATGCAACGAATTGTCGGTTTTTTGCCTTTGTCCGTTTTCATGTGGGTAATGATCAGTGTTTTCATTACAGGGTATTCCCTTGCCGGAGGCGTGCCCCCTTGTGTCCCTGACGGGAAATTGGAGCAGTCGATTTCGCCGGAGGCGGAACTGACGGATTTTATATGCTTCTATAAAAATTACGAAGGCGCAGACGTCCTGCATTTCAACGTGGCCATCAAGAATGTCAGCGACACACCCCAGCGATTCAGGATCCATATTTTTTTGGACAATGGCAAAGCTGTGGGCGGCTTGATACCGAGGACCACCAAGGACGGTCTTGTAGAACCCGGCCAATCCGCATCCTTTGAATATCCGGTTACCGGAATGACCGCTAAGCCTAAAGAAATTGTTTTAAACATCAGTACGGTCGTGCCATAGCATAGCTATTACTGAAAGCTCGGGTTTGACTTAAACCGTGTCAATGATGAACCTTGGGTTCAATCGATGGGAGGTTAACATGAAACGAATCAGTATCCTTTTGTGTCTCTGTCTTAGCTTGCTTTTCGTGGGTTCCGCTGCTGCCAAAACCACTTTTATCAGTATCGGTACCGGTGGTACGGGCGGCATCTATTATCCCTATGGTGGCGGTGTGGCTGAAATCTGGTCAAAATACGTGCCCGGAGTAAAAGCGGTTGCAGAGGTTACCGGTGCCAGCGTGGAAAATGTCAAACTGGCCCACAAGGGCGAAACCGTAATCGGAGAGGTCATGGGAGACGTCGCCGATGCCGGTTTGAACGGCACGGGTAAATTCAACGGTAAGAAGCACGACATTCTTTCCCTGGCAATCATGTACCCGAACCTGCTTCAGATCGCCACCCTGAAAAAGAGCGGCATCACAGACATAGAGCAGATTAAGGGGCGTAATATCAGCAGCGGCAGCCCGGGCAGCGGCACAAACTTCATGGCAGAAGCTGTCTTTAAGGCCCTGGATATTCCCCTGGATTCCTTCAAGGACAGCCGGTTGTCATTTACTGAAAGCGCCAATGCCCTCAGAGACGGAACCATAGACGTAGGCGTCTGGTCAGTGGGACCCGGCACCAGTTCCATTCTGGATCTGGCCACCACCCACGATATTCACATCATTGCTTTTACACCTGAGCAGACCCGTAAAATTCTAGCTGCCAACTCCAAATACTCATCTGTGGATCTTTCAGGAGGTGTTTATCGGGGCGTGGATAACCCGGTACCCACCATCGGCGTGTGGAACGTAATGATCTGTCAGGCTTCTCTGGACACCGAACTGGTCTACGAACTGGCCAAAGCTCTGTATGAGAAAAATGATTTCCTGCTGAAAATTCATCCTTCCGCCGCCTACACGACACCGGAAAATGCGGTGAAGTACTCGCCGATACCGCTACACCCCGGCACCATCAAATACCTGAAGGAAGTAGGTATTTCAGTACCAGAGAAATTGATGCCATGAGGCTGTACCATTGAGCAGGCTGGTCCGCATAAGTGTTTCGACAGCGGCCGGGCTGCTCATTCTGCTGATGGTTGTATTGGGGGTTGCGCCAGGAGGCCTCGAGCTGGCGATCGTTCCCATAAAAGGCGGCCGGCCCTTGCTTGTCTTGCCACTTCAGCCGGGTGAGCCCTTTACCATACATTACTATCACTCGGTGGAAAACGCCCCGATCTGGGAAACACACAGTCTCGATAAAGACGGGCGAATTTACATTGAAGAAGAACGCTATTTAAAGTTTGGTGCCGGAATGGGCCGGATGCCCGGTGTGGGGAGACTGGTGTATCGAGACCCTTTTGAAGTGATAGAAGACATGCACATGCCGACGGGCAATTTTGTGCTCAGGATAGGGAGCCCGGGTGTCAACCATACCGTTATCTGGCGTGGCACCCGGACCAATCTTTCCGCGATGGCACCGCACGTGGCCGTACGGTTTTCGGCCAAACCGGTGAGCCTTTTACATCGCCTGAAGCGTCAAATTCATCCGAATCCTGCGACACCAAGGTTGGATATTTGAAGACCCAAACGAGCATGCGAAACAGGAGTTAAACATGCCTGAACAGGATGTCCAGGAGGTGACAAGCAGGCAAACGCCAAACCTGCCAAAAGACCGCAACCATGCCCTGGTTAGCTGCAACGGCTCGTGTGGTGATGCTTATCGCTGTGGGGTTAAGCCTATACCAGCTATACACGGCTGGTATAGCGGCCCTGACCGCCCTGGTGCAGCGCTCCATCCATTTAGGCGCCATTTTGAGCCTCACGTTTCTGCTTCATCCCCCTTTTAAAAAGGTTCGTAAGGACAAGCTGAATGTCTGGGTGTTTCTGGACTGGTGCTTAGCAATAGCGGCTGTGTACTGCACCTATTACATTTGCAGCAACCTCACGGTCATCTTCGAACGCCAGGGCGACTGGCTGACCGGCGATATCGTGGTGAGCATCATCGGGACCCTTCTGGTGTTAGAAGCCTGCCGTCGCGTGATCGGTGTGATTATGACCGGAATCTGCGCAACAGCCATTTTGTATGCCTATTTCGGGCCCTTAATGCCGGAACTGATCATACACAAGGGCTACAGCATCGAGCGAATTAGCACCACGCTATGGTTGACCACCGAAGGTATTTTCGGGCTGCCCATAGGCGTGGCCGCAACCTTCGTCTTTGTCTTCGTTCTGTTCGGGGCTTTTCTGGAATACACCGGCGGGGGTAGCTTCTTCATCGATCTGGCGTACGCCCTTACCGGGCGCTTTGCAGGCGGTCCGGCGAAAACCTCTGTGATCGCATCCGGATTTATGGGTTCGGTATCCGGTTCGGCCGTCGGAAACGTTGTGGCCACAGGTTCCTTCACCATCCCAATGATGAAAAAGGTGGGCTATCGCCCCCATGTTGCCGGTGCTATCGAAGCGGCCGCCTCCACCGGCGGACAGCTCATGCCACCCATTATGGGCGCCGGCGCATTTTTAATGGCCGAGTTCACCAACACCAGCTATCTCACAATCATCAAAGTGGCCCTGGCGCCAGCCATCATGTACTATCTGACGCTACTTTTTTTCGTGCACTATGAAGCCAAAAAATATGGTCTGGAGGGGCAGCCAAGAGAAAACCTGCCCCGGGTCTGGAAGGTGATCAAAGACGGTCTGCACTTTATTATACCGGTGATTATCCTGATTTATGTCCTGGTCTCCAATTATTCGCCCATGATGGCCGGGTTTGTCGCCGTAATGAGCACCCTGGCGGCCAGTTTGCTTGCCAA
Source organism: uncultured delta proteobacterium (assembly GCA_963701385.1). Taxonomy (GTDB): domain Bacteria; phylum Desulfobacterota; class Desulfobacteria; order Desulfobacterales; family B30-G6; genus B30-G6. The sequence continues at coordinate 372,139 of CAVOZW010000027.1, read as the reverse complement.
CACCGTTCGCTGGGCTCTCAACACCGGACACCGGCCGGCAGGCGGATCGAACCGCGAAACAGTATCACAGTTCTGCGTCCGGGAATTCAAAACAGTGCTCGGAGCGCTCGAAAAAGGCGCCAAAAACGCGGTCATGGTATCTGTGGCATGTGCTGCGGCGGGTATCATCGTCGGTATGGTCACGCTCACCGGTATGGGTCTCAAATTCTCCAGCCTGGTGCTGGATCTGAGCTACGGTATCAAGGCCCTGGCCATTTTGTTGATCGGCGGGGCCTCACTGGTGCTGGGCATGGGGCTGCCGGTTACGGCCAGCTATATCGTTTTGGCCACCCTGGCCGGCCCCGCCCTCCTGGACATGGGGGTGCCCATCATGGTCGCCCACATGATCGTATTCTGGTATTCCCAAGATGCCAACGTCACCCCGCCGGTAAGCCTGGCCAGTTTCGCCGGGGCCGGTATTGCTGGGGCCAATCCCATGCAAACGGCGTTCACCTCATGGAAACTTGCCAAGGGGCTGTACATCATACCGATCATCATGGCATATCGCCCATTGCTGGGTGTGGGCCAAAACTACGATTTGTTTCACTGGGAGGTGGGGCTGACCATGGTCGTTACAGTCTTGGGGCTGGTGGCTTTTGCATCCGGGATAGAGCGCTATTTTCTCCGGCGCGCCACCTGGCCGGAAACGATCCTGTTCTGGATTGCAGCCGCCGGGTTGTTCTGGCCGGCGTACTGGGCGGATATTGTCGGCCTGGCCACACTGGTCGTGGTCGTTGTGCTTCAAAAATTCTACACACCCAAAATCAGTCGCTGAGGATCGCAAACCTCTCTTAGGATTCGCAACTCATCCTTGCTGGGCGGTTCTACGTCAATGGCCTGCGAGACATCTACCTCAAATTCCATGTGCGCCTGTATTTTCAGTGATGAAATGCCTGGAAAACAGCCTTTTAGATACATTTCCTTCGTGTCGGGGTCAAAGCCCATAATGGCCAGGTTCGTTATCACCGCCGAAGGCCCACCGAGCGGAAGACCGGTTTTTCCCCGCCCGTCCGGGCCACCGAGCCACCCGGGACTTGTCAGGTAATCGACCCGTTTGACAAACTTTCTCTTCTCATGCTGCATGAAGATGATCGTTCGGCCCACAAATGACGCCACGTCACAGGCGCCGCCACTGCCTGAAAACCGGACCTTGGGTTTATGGTAATCGCCGATAACGGTCGAGTTCAAATTGCCGAAACGATCAATCTGAGCCGCACCCATGATACCGACGACCCGTTTTCCGGTCTGCCGGTTTTGCATGGTTGCAAAAGCATCTGCCAGGCTGCCGTTGACGGAGGTCCCGTACATAACGCGTGAATCTGCGACGGCCAGGGGAACTTCTTCGAGTCTTGAATCAATCGCGCCTGTCTCGAAAAAAATGACGCTGTTGGGAGCACTGATGTGTTTAGCCGCCATGGCAGCCAACATTGAAATGCCGGTGCCGCAAAATACGATATCACCGTCTTCAATTTGACGGGCAGCTGCAATCGCCATCATCTCTCTGGGGCTGTATGTTGTCATGGTTGTATCCCTTGCTCGCTATTGCCGGTTCAACACAACACATCATTTGCGATCGAGACCCACGGCATAGCCTGTTCGGGGATCCGATTTTATTTTGTCAATTCTTTCTTTGCCGGCAAGTGCCAACAATTCCTCGTGATTTCTGACTCCCAAAACGAACGTGTCCAGATAGGTCCTATAGCGGGTTTCATCCTCTGCAGCCGTGCGATAGTCATTCAGGTAGACCGGATCGTAATCGTAATACTGGAAACAGGCTGTTGGATAAGCCCCAAAATGCATTGGAACGACGGCATCCACACAAAAAAAGGGGATTTGGTTTTGATCCGGATGTGTTCTGATTTTTTTGGTTTGCATCAATTCTTCGCAGGTGATGATCACGTTTCTGGCGGCTTTGACCTGCTCGATGTCGGCAAACGTCAGCCCTTCTATTCGGCTCGTTCCCTGTCGATCGGCTTTTTGGACGTGAATGATGGTGACATCTGGATAAATGGCTGGCACGAGTACTAAGCGCGAGGCATCACCCCAGCCTTCGAAAGGGTTATCCATGACAACTAGTTTTTTGTTCGGAAGCTTGGGATCGGATTCCCTGGTGGGCGTTTCGAAACCCCATTTGTCGACAATACTGGTCCCGAGTGAGGAACGCGTGGGCATAAACGGCAGCCCCATGGCCCCTGCAAGAAATCGGAGGGTCATCTGATAATTCGAATAGTCTTCCACCGCAAGCGATCCGTTTTCTACGGCTTTTCTGAAGCGAATACATGTGGGTGCAAAGCGCCCGCTGCCGGCATAGGCAATTTCCAGCCTGGTCACACAGCTCGCGCCGACGAGCTCGTCAACACCCTGGCCATTGGAATGCGCATATACATGTAGGCCCTTGATGCCCTGGCGGATGATTTCATAAATTGCTGCCATGGGGTTTCGATTGATGGTGAAACCACCGATAGATAGATGGCAACCGTCCGAGACATATCTCGATATGGCATCTGGCAGTGCCATGACTTTGTCAGGATTTGTGTTCATGGGTAATTCCAGGACCCGTGTCACCGTCTATATTTGATAGCCTTTTTCCCTCAAATACTCGACCATGCGCCATAGTTGTTGTACGCATCGATCATCTGCCTCAGCCCCGGGATGACGGACTTTCGCGGAGGTAAAGATACCCATCTGCTTGAAAATTTTTTTTCGAAGGCTTATGCCGATGCCCGGCTGAAATTCCCAACGATTCAGAGGAACAAAATCGTAGAAAAAACGGGCTGCCGCATGCCAATCTCCTGCCTGGGTCAAATCAAACAACCTTACCAGAAGTTCGGAGAAAACAAAACCTGTCATGATGCCCACCGCACCCAGCTCAAGCTCTTCGAGCGCGTACATGCCGCCCAAGGCGCCGAATACCTTGAGATGGGAGCCGACAACTTTTTCAAGCGCCTGCATCTTTGCACCGGTTGGCGGGTCTTCCAATTTAATGTATCGAATGTTTCGGCCTTGGGTAAACATCTGTTTGATCAGTTCCACAGACATTGTGATGTTAGTGACCGAAGGGAAATCATGAATGATGATGGGAATATTAACTGCCTGATCGATTGCCAGGTAATATCCAAGCAAAGCAGGATCTTTTTGCACATCGTGAGGTCCTAAAAGCAAGGCATCCGCGCCCAGGTCCATGGCTCTAACTGCCATCTGCCTGGCTGGATCCGTGGCCGCCGAGCGAACCCCCACAATAAGATGCATATGATTGGGCATGTGTTTGCGGTAGTGCTTGATCACGTCCACCCGTTCTTGATTGAGCAGCTTCTGCCCTTCGCCCAGAGCCCCAAGGATAGCCAGGCCATGTACCTTTTTTGAGGTCAGATGTCGAATCAAGCGCAGCATGCTTTCAAAATCCAATTCTCCACCCGCCTTGAAAGGTGTGGGGACGATGGGATATATGCCTTTGAGTTGCATTCTATCTTCCTTTGTTATTTGCCGACACCCCGTTTCAGATCCTGCACCGGATTGACGAGAGATCTAAATCCCGTAATAGTGCACCTGACCTGGTCATCGTGGGCTATGGGCACGGCGCCGGGTGTTCCGCTGGAAATGACATCACCCGGTAAGAGGGTCATTACCCGGCTGTGAAATGCAATCAATCGATCGGGCGTAAAGGTCATACCCGACACCCGGTCAGCAGCATACGCCTTCCCATTAACGATGGTTTGCACCCGAAGTTTCAGAACGTCTTCAATCTCGTCAGGTGTGATCAATTGCGGCCCAAAGCTGAAAAAAGTGTCAAAACTCTTTGATAAGGTCAGGTAGCGGGGATTTTGTCGCAGTATGTCCTCGGCGGTCACATCGATGATCGTGGTAAAACCGGCCACCACGGTCAACCAATCTTCAGGGGAAACGTCACGGCATTTTTTCCCAATGATAATGCCCAGCTCAGCCTCGGCAGTGGTCTTTTGCGACATTTTTGGAATATAGATGGTGTCGCCGTAACCGATGATGGCTGTATTCGGTTTCATGAAACTGGCCGGCGCGATGGTGGGGGGTTTTTCCGACAAATCCGATGCATGCGCCGCATAATTCAGACCGATGCCCCATATTTTTTCAGGGTCACGATATAGGGGGCCAAAAATAACCCGGCTTGGTTTGATAACGGCGGCGCTTCCTTGGCTCCATATTGCCTGTCCGTGGGTGCGCAAATAGCGTTGCAAGGTGTCCAATGCACCTGAGCGAATTATCTCTTGAAGTTTGGTGGGCCATGACCGGTTGGCCGCTCGATTGATATCGGATACAGGCAGGTATCCACCAGCGATACGTATGGCTGCGGTTTCCTCTCCGTTCAACAAAATAGTGGCCAATTTCATCAGCTAAACACCTTTGCTGTGCTTCCGGTTGCCGGTTAAAGCGCTCGGGTTTCACCACCGTCGATCACGATTCCCTGTCCTGTGATGTGACCGGCTAAATCAGAAACCAGAAACGCCACCATGTCGGCAATTTCACCTGGTTCGGCCATGCGGCCGCGTGGGATCCGCTGGTTGGTCAGGGCGATTTCCGTATCCATGTCAATCCCTTTTTGAACGGCACGGGCGCCGGCCAATTCAATGGCGCGATCCGTGGCGGTTGGACCGGGCCCGACGTTGTTGACCGTCACGCCGGTATGAGCGATTTCACCAGCCAGGGTTTTGGCCATCCCGGCGACAGCCAGACGCACGGCATTGGAAATCATCAGATTGGCGATGGGTTCCCGCAAGGTCCGCGACGTCAGATTGACGATACGACCCCAACCGTTGGTCTTCATATGTGGTAACACAAGCCGGATCAGGCGAACTGCGCTCATAAACGTCAAATCAAAAGCACGGTACCACTTTGCGTCGGTGGCCAGATCAAAGGTGCCTGGCGGTGGCCCACCCGAATTGGTAACCAGTATATCCACCGGCCCCAGTGTCTTATTTACCGCCGCCATCATGGTATCTATGGCCTTGGCGTCGGCGAAGTCCACCACAAATTGTGCAGTAGTGGCGTCTGGAACTGCCGTGCAAATCGCTTCCTGGGCCGTTTCCAAGGCCCTGGCGTTAATGTCGCACAATGCGATCCGGCAGCCTTCCATGGCCAATCGTTTGGCGCAGGATAAACCAAGGCCTTGCCCTGATGCGCCGACCAAAGCGATCTTTCCCTTAATACCCAAATCCATTTTTCCTCCCCAAACGTATCAATTCGTTACCATTCTCCGGTTGGTTTTTATGATGCCGATATCTTGATCGTTCACTATTGGAGAAACTTTGTCAAGCCTGTGAACCACAACGGTGATCGCTAAGCCCGGGACTTACCGCGGGTCTTCAATTAAGCTCAGATAACGGCTTCAGCGGTAATTAATTCGTGCCCATCCACAAATGGTCTTTTCGCGCCCTGCCGGCGTTGGAAGGCCTGATTTGACGTTTTTAACGAAGGTGCCTGCCAGCAGCAAACTTACTAAAAAACATATTTTATCATATTATTATATTTTTTCTACATAAACATATTCGAATATATGTAAAATATACGAAAAATATTGACTTTTTGTGTTGTAAAGTATTTATCCATAAGGACATGAAACAAAAAAGACTTACCAACGGGGAGACGCCATGGACGTGATCGACAAACAAATCTTGAAAATACTTCACAACAATGCGCGCATCAAAAAAAGTGAAATGGCAAGAGAGCTCGGTCTGCCCGCCACAACGCTTCAGGCGCGTATTCGAAAATTGGAGAAAAATGGTATCATTAAACAATATCAGGCCGTTGTTGACCCAAAAATGATCGGGTTTTCCGTACAGGCATTTGTTACCGTCACCCTGGATAGACATGAATCGAGTGATATTCGTGATTTTGAAAAAAGCATCAAAACCATTCCCAACGTTAAAGCCTGCTACCATTCAAGCGGTCGCTTCGACTATTTGCTTCACCTGGTTGCCAGGGATCTGAGTCAACTGGGTGTCCTGGTCAAAACCGGCATAACGTCACTGCCGGATTTTGGTCGCTGTGAAACACATCTGGTTTTTTCGGAAATTGAAACGTCCAATCAATGGCCATTTGCAGATGCCAAACCAAAGGAGGCATATCATGCGATCGTATAACCCTGAGCAGGCACTCTTAAACGCACGTAGAGAATTTGGCGAGCACGGTGGCGTGACACCCTCTATTGAACGTTCAGCTACCTTTACGGTAATGCATCCAAACACGATGCCGGAAATATTTAAGGGTCTGAAAGGACCGGAGGCGGGGGGCTGTTTTCTCTACAGTCGTCACTTCAACCCGACCGTGGGTGTCCTCTCCCGTTATCTGGCAGCCATGGAGGACACACAGGCAGCTATCTGCACGGCCAGCGGTATGTCAGCAATTTCATGCGCGCTTTTACAGGTTTGTCAAAGCGGGGATCACATTGTTGCCAGCCAGACCATCTATGGAGGTTCCCACGCCCTGCTTGAATCGCTGTTGCCCCAGATGAACATTACCACGACCTTTGTGGACATCACCGACATAGAGGCGGTCAAACGTGCCATCACCCGCGAAACACGTGTCATCTATACAGAGACCATGGGGAACCCCACCCTTGACATCGCCGACATACCGACCCTTTCCACCCTGGCCCATGATCGGCAAATCAAGCTCATTGTCGATAACACTTTTTCGCCAATGATTTTTTCACCGCATCGGTTGGGAGCTGATGTGGTGGTTTATTCGCTGACCAAATATATCAACGGGGCCAGTGATTTGATAGGTGGTGCCATTTGCGCTGACAAGTCATTCATCCATGAATTGATGAACCTGCATACCGGCCGTGTCATGCTGCTGGGGCCGACCATGGATCCGCGCGTGGCCTTTGACGTTATCCAACGCTTGCCTCATCTGGCCATTCGCATTCGCGAACATGGCATCAGGGCTGTCGCCATGGCCCGCATGTTGAAGAAAATGGCTGTCAGGGTGATCTACCCGGGCCTGCCGGACCATCCCGGGTATGAACTGGCCCATCGGTTAGGCAATGACGGATACGGGTTTGGCGGCGTCTTGGCCATCGACTGCGGCAGTCGTGAAAAAGCGGAGGCCATGATGGAGGCGCTGCAGAATGAAGAAAAATTTGGACTGATTGCCGTGTCTCTGGGGTTTTTCGATACCTTGATAAGCTGTTCCGGCTCTTCCACCTCATCCGAAATCGATCCCCAGGACCAGCAGAAAATGGGCTTGTCACCGGGTTTGTTGCGTATCGCTTTAGGGTATACCGGCAGTCTCGAAGTTCGTCTGGAACAAATGAAAAGGGCGTTAGAAAAGGTGTTGTTTTCCGGAATCTGATCGGCTGAAAAAATGTTAGACCTACGCATCCTTGGCGTCGGCCTGCTCATTTTTGTGATGCGGGTTGTGGCTGTTGAAAGCATCCCGGCTGATCAGCTCAACAGCACAAAGACAAACAGCTCCCTGGGGCCGTGGACACCGTGGACCAGCGTGGCTTCGATATCGGCTGTTTTGCTGGGACCGGTGATAAAGGTCATGGTGTGGGTGAGACCCTCGGCCTGTTGTTGGGGGTCCCATTTGAGCAATGTATATAGCTCTTTCAGGTTGGAGAGAATCTGTTCCAGACGAATTACGGCAATGTGAATGGACGGCAAAAGGGATACGTGAAGGGCCTGGCCAACACGTGTTTTCATCGTCAGGGTGGCGGTTTCCGCCAGGCTGAAGTCAGCAGAAGTGACGCCGATCAACGCGTTCTCGGACTGTCTGCGAAAGGCCGCCTCCCCTCGGGTTCCAGGATCGTGTTGTAGGGTGTAGACCGGGATACCTAAAGGTTCCATGGCCGTGGACAATTGGAGGCGGTTCACCAGGGGGTGATCCCAGGCTACGATGGATTTTTTATCTCCCCATTCCGCATCCCGTTCGGCAACGATGTTGGCAATGGTTGCAATGATGTCGTCCTTGGTATCGACCGCAATCACCGACATGTTGATGGTTTTGGCGACTTCCGTCATTTTTTCCATAAGGGCGAGGCGCATGTCCCGGTCGCGGCCATGGATGGTTTTCATCAACTGCGTGTCATCGTCATCGGGATGGGTTTGAATGAGGTCTTCCAGTCGGCGTTGGCTGGCATCGGTTCGATTGAGGGCTTTTTTTATGTTTCCGATAAATCGGGTTTGCTCGGTATCTGTCATGGGTTTTTCCAGCGAATGATACAATCCTTTCACGATTTTAGGCGACGAAGAAAGCGCCGGCCGGCCACTTTCTTGAGATCACGACTGCGGGTCCAGCCCTCCCCGGCAAAGGGGAGCTTGCTGATCATCTGTTTATTTCCGGGGAGGAAGTTCTGACCCACAACAGCTGACTTCAGAAATAAATCGTAAAGCCGCGGATTGCGGATCAGGACCGACCAGACGGAAAAGGCAGCTTGTTCCAGGCGGCTCTTCACCTTGACATCCCAGTCACGGTCTCCCTCGGCCAGTTTCTGGCGCAGGAGCAGCAGCATTCGGGGAATGTCGATATTGACGGGACAGGCATCCATGCAGGCCCCGCACAGGGATTCCCCCTGGCAGAGATCGGCGTGCCGGTTGATCCCCTTCAAGAGGGGCGTGACCACGGCACCCACGGGCCCGGAATAGGCCGAGCTGTAGGCATGCCCGCCGATTTCCCCATACACCGGACAGATGTTGAGACAGGCCCCGCAGCGGATGCAGCAGAGCATTTCCCTGAAGTCCGGGTCGGCCAGGATCCGGCTGCGGCCGTTGTCGATAATGATCAGGTGGAATTCCCGAGGTCCGGCAATAAGACCTTCTTTTCCAAGCCCTCCACGATAGCTGACATAGCCGGCCATGTTTTGGGCGGCGGCCCCCATGGCAAGCAGGCGGAAAAGGATATCGTGATCCTTGAGGTCGGCAACCACCCGCTCCATGCCCATGAAGGCGACGTGAACCCGGGGCAGGCTCGTTGCCATGCGGATGTTGCCCTCGTTGGAGACCGTGGTGATGTGACCGGTTTCCGCACAAGCCAGGTTGCAGCCGGAGATGCCCATGTCGGCCTTTAAAAATTTTTGGCGCAGGGCTTTTCTTGCGGCCAGGGTCAGGGTGGGCGGATCCTCAGAATAGGGGATGCCCAACTTTTCTTGAAAGAGACGACCCACCTGCTGGCGGGTTTTGTGAATAGCGGGTGCAATAATATGAGAAGGTGTTTCGCCGGCCAGCTGAATGATGTATTCACCGAGATCGGTTTCCACAATTTCGATACCGGCATCGGCAAGGGCCGCATTGAGACCCAGTTCTTCGGTGAGCATGGACTTGCCCTTGACCGCCATGGTGACCTCGAATTTTTCGGCAATGCTCAGGCAGTATTGGATCGCTGACCGGGCATCCTCTGCAAAGTGAACATGCCCCCCGCTGTTGCGGATGTTGCGGGCCAGGGATTCCAGCAGAATGTCGAGGTTTTCAATGGCATTCATGCGGATGTCATGGGCCCTCATGCGCAGACCCGGTCCTTCTGGAAACGCCAGATACCCCCGGGCCGCACCCTTTCCAAATCGCTCCTGGAGATTGGCGAGGGCCGCGTGTAGAACGGGATCTTTGATGGCGGCTTTGGACTTATTGCTGTAGATTGACGAATTCACTGTCTTTTTATCCAGCCAGTAACTGGGCTATGTGCAGCACCCTGATGGGCGATCCCATGCGGCTCAGCCTTCCCTGGATGTTCATGAGGCAGCTGATGTCGCATGCGGTGACGGTGTCGGCTCCGGAAGCGATGATGTTACGGATCTTTTCGTCCACCATGGCCGTGGAAATGTCCGGGTATTTGACGGAAAAGGTTCCCCCGAACCCGCAGCAGCGGTCCGGGTCTTTCATCTCGACCAGTTCAGCCCCTTTCAAATGCCGTATCAGGCGCCGGGGCTGTTCCCTGACACCCAGTCCCCTGAGCAGGTGGCAGGCGTCGTGGTAGGTGATTTTTCCATCGTAGGCGACGCCCAGATCCTCGATACCGAGAACGTCCACCAGGAACTGGGACAGTTCAAAGGTGCGTTCGCCCACCTGTTTGGCCCTTTCAGCCCAGGCGGGTTCGTCTTTGAAAAGCTCCGGGTAGTGGTGTTTGACCATGTCGACGCAGGACCCCGAGGGGCAGACAATCCACTCGGCGTCCTTAAAAATGTCGATAAACCGCCTGGCGGCAACCCTGGCGGCTTTCCGATACCCGGCGTTAAAGGCTGGCTGCCCGCAACAGGTCTGGTTCACGGGACAGTCCACCCGGATACCCAGGCGCCTAAACAGGGTCAGCATGGCCTCTCCCACTTCAGGATAGAGTCCATCCACCAGGCATTGAACGAACAGGGTGATGGTATTGACTGAAGACATAGCTATAATCGTGTTGGGTTTTAGGTGTAAGGAAGTGCTAATGGGACGAAGGTTTCAGTGATGCGACGGACGGCTATCCATTCTAAAACCTAGCACTTAAAACCTAACACCGTTATTTTGCCTGACGAGAATAACCGGTGTTTGAGCGCTTGTCAATTGGTAGGTTGGTAACGCTTTTATTTGTCTTGACGATATGGTAGGGCTTCATTAGCGATTGCGCCATGGCAGGGAAACCTTGCATGAATAGAATCGACTTGCAATCGAGAAAGGATGTCTTGATGAGAAAAAAACAATGCAGCATACTGTTGATCTTGCTACTGGTGGTGGCTGCCACCGCCCATGCCGAAGTGGATGCACAGGTGGTGCAAACCCTCCAGCTCAAAGCGGCCCCGGTCGACCTGGCACTATCCGGCAATGGTCGCTATATTTACGTGCTTACGACAGACGCCAAACTACAGGTTTTCAAGACTAACGGTGAACTGCGCGATACCCTGCCGGTGGACCCCGGGGTGAAACGCATTGAATCGGATCCGAGAGAGAATCGTCTGTATTTGATCAACGCCGCCGGCAATAGAATCCAGGTGCTCAACCTATCGTTTATCCAGGAGATCCCCGTTGGTGGATCTCCCACCAGGGGGCCTGACGGCGCAGCGGTGACAGTGGCGGTGTTTACCGATTTTCAATGACCGTACTGTGCCCGGCTCGCGCCGGTACTCGAGCAGTTGCTCGAGAAATACCCCCTAAAGGTCAAACTTCTTTTCAAGAATTTCCCCTTGCGAAGTCATAAATTTGCTCGTCAGGCCGCCACGGCCGCCCTGGCAGCACATGCCCAGGGTCGATTCTGGGAATTTCATGACGCGCTATTCGCCGCCTATAACAAACTCGATGAAGCCAAGGTCGAAGAAATTCGTGCCAGCCTCAACCTGGACAAGAATGCTTTCGACGCTCAGCGCAAGGCCCCTCAGGTGTCAAATCAGATTCAATCGGATGTCCGATGGGCTGCAGAAGCCGATGTCAGGGGTACCCCCGCGGTTTTCATCAACGGGCGCTTACAGCGCCGGCGCAATATAGAGAGTCTCGCAGCCGCCGTGGAAGCGGAACTGCGGCGGTTGGGCAATTGAGGGCCGATCGTCATGCCTGAGCTGCCTGAAGTGCAGACGGTGGTCGACAACCTGAGCAAGCTGAAGATCGTCGGGTGCCGCATCAGCGGTGCAAAGGTGTTCTGGCCAAGGACCGTTGTCGACATGACGCCTGCCGCATTCTGCAAGAAAATAAAGGGCTGCATTATTCAGCATTTTTCACGGCGAGGTAAGTTTGTTGTCATTGGATTGTCCAAGGGCATGACCTTGCTGATCCACCTCCGGATGACCGGGCATCTGAATTGGGAACCCAAGGGGGAGCCGCGCAACAGACATGAACACGTGATATTGGAAGTGCAGGGAAAGAGGGAATTGCGTTTCCAGGATACACGCAAGTTCGGGCGTATCTTCCTGACGCCGGACCCACAGGCTGTTCTGAGAAAATTGGGACCCGAACCCCTGGGGGATGATTTTACACTGGCGGATTTTAGTAAGCGACTGCAGGCTTGCAGGCGCCAGATCAAGCCCCTGCTGCTGGACCAGACCTTTATTGCCGGGCTGGGCAACATCTATGTGGACGAGGCTCTCTGGAAAGCCAATATCCATCCCCGTCGTAGCAGTCATTCGCTATCGAAAAGTGAGATTGCGGCCCTGCATCGGGCCATACCCCATGTGCTGCACACAGGGATGAGAAACATGGGCACCAGTCTGGGGAGTGGTGTGGGCAATTTCTACTCGGTAGCCGGCCGTCAAGGCCGCAATGCCGACGAACTCAACGTGTTCCGTCGCACCGGTCAGGATTGCCTGCGTTGTGGTGCCACCATCGAGCGCATACTCGTGGGCCAGCGCAGCAGCCATATCTGCCCTGAGTGTCAGCTGCCGGGCTGACCCAAATATGTCACGAAACGTGGACTGCGTGTACTGGACCCAGCGTCACCCGCCGCCCCAATCTGGACTACAACCCGATGTTTCTATGGCCGACATTATGGCCTCGAACGATGTGAACCATGTACCCTGCAGCGGCAAGGTGTAAGCCATACCGAACATGTTGTGGCGCAACTGATTTTGACGGTGTCACAGAAGAACAATCAATTATCCAAGGAATGTCCCCGTACTCGCGCTCGAAGTTCTTTTTCTGCCAGTGTCTTTGCGGCGTCGGTATAAAACCAATTGCTAATATTTTTTGAAAGAAATGCGTATCTGACCTCATGGGTCGTGGCTTGCCTTTGCAACTCATAGGCGTATCCGATCTTTGAAAACCGCCACAGTTTGTCTGCATCTTTTACCAGCTTTTCTTCCAGCGTGGACGGGTTTTTCCCGGAATCATGCCTTTCAACGATCCTTACGATGGTGCGGATCGTCGGTGTGTCACAACCCAGTTTCAACAAGATCTCTTCTGCAATCCTGGCACCCTCGACTTCGTGAAAGCGATTCAGATTGCGTGCTTTTTCACCGGTTGCCCGAATCCCGTAGGCAATCTTGATGTCTTCCGGCTCGAGTGCTGACCACCCGACATCGTGAAGAATGATGGCCGGTTCGACGATGTGGCGGTCACCACCTTCGCTTTCGAGCAGCAGCAATGCATATTCGTGGGCAACCCGGGTGTGAAGAGAATCATTCCTCAGCTTCAGGTAAGGCTCAGCCAGTTGATAAAGTTCTTGAATATAGCGCTTCCATTCCATGTCACATGTTTTCAGCCAATGTTTGGCGGAGCATATCAGCCTTTGAGACAAGACAATCGGCTATTTGATCTATTTTTGCCGTATTCATGGTGCTGGACAACCCAACGACCCAGACGGCCATGGGCGGCCCTTTTTGGTTGTGAAGCGCCACGGCCACGGCCTTTAGGCCGGTCAGATATTCTTCATTGTCAACGGCGTAGCCCAGCCTGTTTACCTGTTCCAGTTCCGCCAGGTAGGCGTCCTTTTTCCATATCGAGCGTGGTGTATATTGCGGGAGTTTTTTATTCTCGAGAAATTGTTTTACAAGACTGGGTTTTGCATCCGCAAGAAAGACCTTGCCGACGGCGCCGGCAAAAAGTGAAATGCTTGTCCCTGTCGATCCGGAAATCTTTAGTGGAACGGCAGCCTCTGCGATGGTCAAGATGATCACCCGTTCATTGATTAAAACGCCAAAAAACACGGTTTCGCCCGCATCATCTCGAATGGTGTTGATAACTGGTTGAGTCAACTCATTCACTTTCAAGTAGTTCCAGCTTGTGAACGTCAGGTCCGAAACGACCGGGCCCAGAAAAAGTCCGCGGCCATTCGATTCCTGAGCCAAGGCGCCTTCTCGCAAAAGGGCATGCACCAGGCCGTGGGTCGTACTTTTGCTGTAACCGAGCTGCTGGGCCAGTTCGGTGAGCCCGAGGGGTCTGTGTGACGCAGCAACGGTGCGAAGCAACTGAAAAGCCTTATGAACAGCCGGCGCTTGATAGCCCGGTTGTTTGGTAAGCGGTTCGAGTATCGACATAAACAGGTTCCTTTGAAGAAGCAAGTCAAGCGCAACGGCCCCTTGCTATTTTGCATATCTTTCTGATAACATAAGCAACACTAGTTAACACCCATCAAAAAGCAAGCAAATGCATAGCGTAAGCCCGATATCACGCCTCAGGATGGCAGCATGAGCGTCAGGATCAACATACATTCAAGTCATCGCCAGTACACCGGAAACAAAAAAACCCTCGCGGTCAACGGCCGGACCGTCGGGGAGTGCCTCGACGATCTGATCGGACGTTTTCCTGCGATGAGAAACGTTCTGTATCAACCTGACGGAACCCTCAAGCAGCTCATCGAAATATATCTCAATCTGGAAAGTACCTATCCGGACGAACTCAAAAAGCCTGTACAGGATGGTGATGAAATCCAGATTACCCTTATGCTGGCCGGCGGATAACGAATGGATGTCCTTCCGGTTTGCCCATTCGGCTTGAAGGATTCATTGCCCCTCTTTTCCTCTTCAGTTCTTGAGATATTCGGAATAGGATTCGGTCATGTCCGAATGAAACACAAGAGACTTCACGGTTACCGGAAAGACCTGGCGATCGACCAAAGGCGCACCGATATCGATCCACTCTCCATCCTTTAAAAGCAGCTCATCCAAAGAAAGCAGGTTTGTTTTTAAACCGGTTTCACGCTGGATGACATTTCCAACGCTGCAAGCAACGTCTTTTTCAAAAATGAGAATGATCGGTATTTTCTTATGAATGGAATTGACAAGAGCGGCTTCGATGGATTTTGCAAAGAGTTCCAGGCGTGGATAGGATGCCTGAACCGGATCCTTGAAGTATAAGGCCACGACCTCTTCACCCTCATTCAAGTCAAATCGTCTGTAGGCGGTGGTTACCTGGGACACGACATGTTCGACACTTAATTTTGAGCGCTCTACGTCGACCCTCAGCACAGGGATATTTATCAATGGAAAGGTCAATCGGTCATCCATAAACCCGGAGCAACCCGAGATGGATAATGAATAAGCGCCCGCACCGATAACGGTGGCTCGAATTTTGTTCACAGGTTCGACAACCGGTGCATTAAGTCCGGGGAACAAGGTAATCAATTTTTCTGCCAACACGCTGCCGATGTCGTCATAATCGACCGGGGGGCCATAGATAAGCTCGGCCACACCGCCTGAAAATGAATATTCGTCAATTTCATAGTGAAAATCCAGCGCAGGCGTCGTCATCAACTGCTTCGCCAGCACCGTCGCGGCAGGGCCGGTGATGACCTCCATCAACACGCCGGCCATGGATGACGCGATCTTTTCCAGATCTGCTTTGGGGATTTTATCTCCCACGTCGTACGTCAGACCGATATGTTTCATGACCGTTCTTGCCGGTTCGTCCAGTTTGCGGATCGTGCCGTCGGCGTTCATAGCCAGCAATCTTCCGCCGACGGAAATGCAGCTTGTGGAGACAACCTCACCCTTGACAGATATGGCCATGTTCGCTGTCCCGCCCCCTATGTCGCAAGACAGAATGGTTTTGTTCAGCTCCTTTGATCGGGCGGTTGCACCGGACCCCATCGCGGCCAGAAGGCTTTCAAAATTGGGCCCGGCGGTCGCGGCCACAAATTTTCCCGTATCTTTGGACAAGGCCTCCACGATCTCTCGTGCATTACGTTTTTTTGCCGTCTCTCCCGTTATGATTACGGCACCCGTATCAATGTCTTGGGGATCGATATGCGCCCGCTTGCACTCATCTTTCACAAAGCCGATCAATCGACTGACGTCAATCGTATCGTTGTCGTGCAGGGGCGTGTCGACGATCCTGCCCTCGTAAATCACCTCCCTTTGCTCGATCTTGAAACGACGGGAGGGGGACAGCGCATCCCTTACCAATACCAGGTTCGAAAAGACCAGATGGGATGTCGAACTGCCGACATCGATACCCACGGAACGTAATTTGATTGTGTTGATATCCATTTGTTATCTCGAAATACCCGCCCTGATAAATCACAAGACCACTGTCACCAAAAAAAATCGCCTTGGATCAGTGGTCTTGGGTGTATTGGACGACGGAACCCCCCGGTTGTTGAAGCAGGCCTAGAATGGCTCTTGGAGCGCTGCCGCTTTTTTTTGTGCGCCATAGAAACGTGTTGCCGCATCTCTTTTCTTCTCGGCACTCATGCGATCAGATGAAATAAAATCGACAGCCTTCACCTCACAGAATCGCACACACTGTGGATCGCCCCCGCACAGGTCGCATTTGAATATCTTTTTGTCGATGCGGGTGTAATTCATCGCCCCAAAAGGGCAGACGCTTACACACGATCGACAACCGATACAGGTATTGTAGTCGACATTTAAAAACCCGTAATCCTCATCTCTTGATATGGCGCCCACTGGACAGACATTCAGACAAGGCGCATCCTCACATTGTTGGCAGATCATCGGAATATACTGGCCTTCATCTTCCCATTTCACAATTCTGATTCTGCTTCTGGCGGGATTGGAAACGCCGTCATGCATGACCGAGCAAACCATTTCGCACAAACGGCAACCGGTGCACTTTTGAAAATCGACAGCTAGAACTTTCTCCATTGTCTTTTCCTCTCCATTCTTTATAATAGGTGGGCTGGTTCTTGGTCCAGGCCAAGCCGACGCAAGGTTTCGGGTGTTGGAATGCCCTTTTTGTCCCATCCGTTATGTGAATAAAATTCATCGACCATTTTTTTGAATTTTTTCCGATCGATGGTCAAACCGACAATATCGGGAGCCCCTCGTCTTAACGGTTCATCGAAATATCGGTGGTTGAGCGTATCGCCTTTGACGGGATCTTCCCGTTCAAGACCTTCCCTCAAATTAAACAACCGCTCGATATTGTTACAACGTTCGGCAACTTCCCATATTTCTTCGGGTGTAAATTCAAGACCGGTGTTGTAGTAGATTACCTTGGGCCAGTCCTCGAAATTGGGCAGGGTCGCTCCTAAAAACACGGTATGGTATTTGCAAATTCCAAGGCAGTCGACGGCCATATAACAATTCTGTTGCCAGAAGACCTGCCAGGGTTTACCGATATATTCGGTGTGTTCCGAGCTCAAGGGACCGTCATAAGGTATCGGGCTGCCATATATCTTTCGAAGCACTTTTTCCGGAAGATGGTAGAGATCGATAGCCGGCCGGCTACGCAGGTGATCGGAACCGCGCGAGGCAGTGGCAACATTGAGGGCCAAGGCCGGTGTGCCGCGTTCGTCGGAGTGAAGGTTGCTCATCCCTTTGACCTGGATGAGGTAATCGAAAGAATTTTTTCCGATCTTTTGGGATGCTGGAATGCCGCCGTCGGCCAGGATATCTCCCAGCCACCCCTTGCGTTGGCAAATTCGGTGAATCATCTCCAGCAGGGCTTCATCATTTCCGAACTTGAGATCCAACCCATCGGTTTCTTTGGTGGTGATGATGCCAAGTTCAAAAAGCTCCATAGCCCATGAGATAAGGCTGCCGATCTCCAGGTTGTCCACACCGTACTGATCAACCAAGTGATTTCCCGTCAGAACCGTTTCCACTTTTCTGCAGTCCGGTTCACCACCAAAGGCTCCCTGGGATGTGTATTCCGGGCCTTCATCATATTTTCCGGCATAGGGACCTGACGGGACCTTGTATTGGGCGCGGCAGTGGACCTGGCAGCCAAAGCAGCCTGCCATGTGATAAGGTCCCATGGTTTCCGTGGCGATTTCATCGATTCTTTCGGGCTCGATGTCGTCGGCGTTTTCAAGCTGATTGTATTGAAAATTTCGGTTGCGTACACCACCCCAGCTGTTGGTCGCACCCCATATAAACGGTGTGCCCAAAGCGCCCTGGGTTTTGTTGACCTTGGCGCTGGTGATCTGATCGATGAAGCGCTTATTGTATTCCAGGGCTTCAACGGGATGGGCGATTTTTATGTCCATGGTTCCGCGTACGGCAACGGCTTTCAGATTTTTCGATCCCATGACGCACCCCATGCCCGTCCGGCCGGCAGCATTTTTAATACCGGTCATTACATTGGCATAACGCACCAGGTTTTCACCGGCTTGACCAATTACGGCACTCTTGATTTCATCGTCCCCCAGTTCCTCACGAATGGCCCATTGGCTTTCTGTCGTGGTCTTGCCCCACAAATGCGAGGCGTCGCGGATTTCGATGACGCCGTTGTGAATCCAGATATAGACCGGTTTTTTTGCCTTGCCGGTGATGACCAGGTGATGAAAACCCGCCCATGCCAGTTCAGGGGCAAAAAAGCCACCCATGTTGGCACTTCCCAAAAGACCGGTCAGGGGCGACTTGGCCATGATGTGTGTTCGTGCCGTTGCTGAGGCACACGTCGCCGTCAGGATGCCGCCGCTGATCAACAGCGGGTTGTCGGGCCCCAGAGGATCGCATCCTTTGGGTGCGTGGTTATATAGCAGGTAGGCATCGAGTCCCCGGCCACCTAAATATTTTTTTCTGATTTCAAGCGGGATCGGCTTGGATTCAATCTTACCTTCGGAAAGATCGATGTATGCTATTTTTCGATCTAATGCCATCTTACGATACCCCCTCTTTTTTGGTTTTTTTCTTCGAATCTCGGCTGGATTTTGTCGCTAGTCTGGCTAGCTTTTCTTGGGCTATCTTACGGTTGACGTCCCAGACCGGACCGCGGATTCGGGGCAGATCCGGACGCACCCAGAAGAGCCGGTATTCCATGCCGCAGGTCGCACACTTGACGTGATCGTCGCCTGCCGACGGCTCCATCCTTTCCATGCAGCTTGGATTGTGGCACCTGATTTTACCGAATGTCCGAGCTTTCTGTAACGATTCGGCCGATGAAAGACTTTTTGAGTCGATTGACATGGCGCACTCCTCATTTGTTTGTTTCGCTATAAACCTATCGTTCATCCTAATGAATTATTTTAACCTATTCATATTAGCAAATAGCTCTATCTGTCAAGGAAAAAATTGATATAATGCCTGTAATATATCATTTTTTGGTTGACAAGAATTCATCTTAGTCGGTAGAGTGTATTCATATTTAGTTCATTATAATGAACGAAAAAACCGCACGTGTTCAAAAAGAGAAAAACCCTATTGGCCAGCCATGAAGAAACAGGGGATCAACAATGATCAACTCGGGTATCTGTAAGCGCGCTCAAGAAACGAAAAACATTCTCCCGGAAGAGATTGTGGAGCGACTGAGAAACGGCGACACAAACGTGCTGGCCCCCCAACCGGAAGATGGTTATATCTCACAGAGAGTCATGGGCATTCATCCGCAGATGTGTAATGGGTGCGGACTCTGCGAAATCGCCTGTTCTCTTTACCATCTGGGCGACATAGACACTTCCCGATCTCGTATTCGTGTTATCGAGTGGCGCCCGGGTGCTATCTTTTTACCGAACTGTTGCCAACAGTGTGCAGACGCACCTTGCATGGCCGTGTGTCCCAAAGATGCGATGGTTTGGAATGACGATTGGGGAAGGGTCGTGGTCGATTATGATCGATGTGTATCCTGCCGGACTTGCATGGCCGCCTGCCCCTATGGCGCAATCGGTTTCGACGAAATTCGACAGGTGATTTTCAAGTGCGATTTGTGTAATGGAAATCCGCAATGTGTTCATTTTTGCGAGCCCGGCGCGCTGATATGGGAAGATGCCGATCAACTTCAAGCGGCGTGCATCCGCTCCGCCAGCTTAAGGAGGAAGTACTAAAATGCCCTTTTTCCAGGTCAACAGCAAATGTAACGGATGCCTGGCCTGTTTACACAATTGTCCCGCCAATGCCATCGACGTTCAGGATGACGGCAAAAAGAGAAAACTGCGACACAACATGGCCAAATGTTCGCGCTGCGGAAATTGCTGGCGTGTGTGCCCTCAGGAGGCCGTCGAATTTCAACATATGCTCGATAACCGCTGGGACGATGTCATCGCGCTTGATTTGGATCACTGCAGTGTATGTGGCGAGCCGGTTTATACCACCGCCCTAAGAGAAACGGTCGCAGAAACCTTGGGCAAACCTGAATTACCTGTTTGCGAACGCCATAAACCGGCCCTTGCGCTCAAAGTCAAGGCTCACTTTATGGGACAAAAATGAGGATACGTCATGATTGTCGGTGATATCAAACCTATTGAAGAGATTATACAATCCATTTCGGGTTATGAAAAAATATTGATCATCGGTTGTGGAAGCTGTGTTTCTGTGTGTCTTTCGGGTGGGGACCGTGAAGTGCAAATGCTCGCTCAAGAGCTCAACCGTAAGGTGTACCAGGGGACCCAGCCGTCACCCATAAGCGTCGATGTCATTTTAAGGCAATGCGAACTGGATCTCATCCAATCCTATCACGATCTTCCTGAAGGGACCGATGCTGTTGTCTCACTGGCTTGCGGGGCTGGTGTGCAGACCCTGGCCGATGCATTTGATCCCTTACCGGTGATCCCGGCCTTAAACACCACATTTCTCGGTGCTTCGTTTGAACCGGGTATCTGGCAGGAAATGTGCCAGGGGTGCGGTGATTGTCTCCTGACCTACACCGGTGGTATTTGTCCGCTTGCCCGTTGTGCAAAGAGCCTGCTGAACGGACCTTGCGGGGGGAGCAACGGCAAGAGTTGTGAAATCGATCCGGACGTGCCCTGTGCGTGGGGACAGATCTATGAAAGGCTTCAGCGGCAGAACAAACTTCATTTGATCCATGAGGTACGAAAAGCGAGGGACTGGCGGCCTGGCGGCGCTGCGGGCCCGCGCACCCGCAAACGAACCGGTATTGCCGGAAGCCCTGGGTTTTCAGAGCGAGCTGAATGAGAGGAACGCCGGTTCTTGCCCAATATCAAGATGTTCGTATTGCGATTGCTTGAACCGGAGTTAGCGAGGGGCCTTTCGATCTATTTTAATGCTTTTTTAAAAACGTATCGGAATTCTTCGAAATGTTCTCGTTTTCACCCCAGCGTTTGAATAGCTGGTGCGCGATACCGAGGTAGTCGAATACCTTACCGATGGTTTGATCGACGATGTCTTCGATGGTTTTGGGTTGATGATAAAAAGAGGGGACCGGTGGCAGAATGTGGGCTCCCATTTCCGCCGCCAATGTCATGAGCCTCAGATGACCAACGTGCAGCGGCGTTTCTCTTACAACCAAAACCAGTTTGCGTTTTTCCTTCAAGGTGACATCGGCGGCTCTTACGAGGAGGTTCTCGTTGTAGGAGTGGGCGATTCCGGACAAGGTCTTTATCGTACAGGGGATTACCACCATACCGTTGGTTAAGAAAGATCCCGATGACAGCGCAGCGGCCATATTCTTGTGGTCATACACATGGCTGGCCATGGCCTGAACGGCATCGGGTGTGTAGTCTGTCTCAATCTCGATATTGAGTTTGGCGGCTTCGGATAGAATCAGGTGTGTTTCATAATCGCTCTCTTTCAGCAAGCTGAGCAATCGGACACCGTATGTCACACCACTTGCACCGGATATGCCTATCACGATTCGTTTGGACATGGGGACCTCTTTCTATTAGAAGCTATCTCAAAAATCCTATTTTTAATATAGCGTCTAGACCTTATTTCTAGATCGAATTCAGCGTTTGATATCAGCTATTTTTTTTAGAATCATGTCGACCAGAATTTCAGCGTTGCGAATGATCTGTCGAATGCCTTTTTTTGGCAAATTATCCCAATGGATGCCGGCGGTAACCACCACACGGGTGTTGAGTGCCGCAGCCAGGATCTCTGCCGTGGCTTTGGCCAATTCGTCTTCTTTGTGTCCCACATAGGCAAAGACCGAGACGGTGGAACTGGTGACATCGGGGTCCTTTAGACTCGGCCGCGGCTGTGCCATGGCGACGGCGCCGATGTGCGGTTTTTCCCCACCCCAGATGGCAACCAGCACATCCTGGCCGATCAGCCTGACGCCGGCGCTTATATCGTATTCAACTTCTTTGGTGTGAACCGTAAACGTTTTCTCGGTCATGTTAAAACACTTCCAATGCCGCTTTAACAACGGCTTCAGCGAACACCCTATCTTCCATGTTGGCATCGACTTCCGTGATTTCGATTTCCGGTTGCAGGTTGTTTCGCAGAACCTCCACAAACAGTCGATCCTCTTGTGGATCATGGGTTGGGTTGCCGGACGCATCCACCGAAGACCATCCATTTTGAGGTATCAGGACCTTTACCGGGCCGACGGCTTTGTTCAGTTTTACGGCAAAGGCTTCAGCAACGCTTTGCAGCTCTTCCGGCGACAATCGTATCCAGGTGCGAAATTTGTCCAGGTCATATTTTCGGCGCTGGTGGTATTCGGGCTGGTATCTGGATTTTGACGGTGTCATGTGGTTGACGCTGCAGGTGGACACAATCAGTGGAATGCCCATCCTGCCGGCATTTTCCAGGCGATGGGGACCGGCATCGCGCATAAAACCGAAAAGATGCTCTCCAACCCCACCCGGCGCCAGGTCGACAACACCCTGGAAAAACCCTTCGGCGATCATCTGTTCCATGGCCCGGTCACCGATGCCGGCCGCTGAGAAACCGATGACCTGGTACCCTTTTTTTTCGAGAGCCATGCGCACAATACTGGCACATTTTTCACAGGGGCCCAGCATGGTCAGGGCGATGGCTTTTCCCTCTCCCGTAACCAGAGACGTAACTGTATCATGGGCCATGGCGGCGATGGCGTGTGCCGCTCTGTCCATCACGTTTTTTAACAAATTAGAAAGACCGGCGATTTCGATCACCGAGTGAAACAGCGCAATATCCCCTGTTCCGATGTATCTGGTGGAAAGACCGGGAAGTGCTGCCGTAGAAGATATCACTAGCTTGGGAACGCCAAAAGGGAGGGACCGCATCACCTCGGATGCCATCAGGGTGCCGGTGGATCCGCCCATTGCGATTACACCGTCAATTCTGCCTTCGTCATGATACTGCCTTGCTAGCTTGGAAGCCCCGGACGTCATGATTCTCGTGATTCTGGATCGTTCACGGGATTGCCCGATTTCCTCGATGCTGCTTCCGCCTGCTTTAGCCACCCGGGCATTGGTTATTTCAGCCGAATGCTTAACGTCAGGGCGCATGGACAGATCCATGAGGATGGCGGAGAGTCCCAAGGCTTCGATTTGCTGCTTCAGGTAAAACGTTTCCACCCCTTTGGTGTCCAGGGTGGATATGATCAGGATCTGCTTTGGCATGCCATTCGTGTCTCGGGGTTGTGCAATTTCTATAAGGGGCCAAGGGTTCATGGTGCGGCAATAAACTGTAAGCCGTAAGCGGCTTACAGCCTAGCACCCGAACCCTATTTAGTACCCATCCACAAATGGTCTTTTTCCGCGATATCGGCGTTGGACGCCTTGATCTCACGCAAAAATTTTCATTTCTGGACAGACACTAGCTATGTTCTTTCTCGATCAATGCCTTGATCTGTTTCTTCAAGGTCTCCTTGTTCACTTTGCCCGAGTCCCCGACGGCCGGGAATTCCGAAACCACTTCCAATCTTTCCGGAAGCTTGTACAGGGCGATGTTTTTTTTCTTGAGAAAAGAAACCATTTCATCGAAGGAAAAATCCTCGCCGGGCCTGGGGATGACGTATGCACAGCAGCGCTCGCCCATCTCCCGGTCCGGATATCCCACAACCGCCACGGAAGAGACTTTAGGATGATCGTTGAGCAGACCCTCGACTTCCGCCGGATAAATGTTTTGGCCGCCGCGGATGATCATATCTTTGGCGCGCCCAAGAATCCACAGACAGCCCTGATCGAACTTGACGATGTCTTCGGTGGTGGTCCATCCGTCTTTATCGAACACGGTGGCGGTGAGTTCTTCATCTCTGAAATAACCGGCGGGGGCGTGGGGGCCCCTGAACCAGAGTACGCCGGGTTCCCCTTCGAGCACTTCCTTGCCGGTGTCCTTATCCAGCAGTTTGACCTTGTTACCCGGCAGCATGCGGCCGACGGTTCTTCGACGAAGATCCTTAGAATCCTCTACGCTGCATCCAGACACGGATCCTTTGTCCTGGGTTCCCAGATCGCTGGTAATGCTTGCCTGAAAGGCGTTTTCAGCCTCTTCGGCCACCTGGGGCGACAAATACCCACCGGCTGAGCGGATAAACCTGAGGGAACTTAAGTCGTACTTGGAGACGTCGGCTTCCAGCATCCGTATCAGGTGGGTAGGAACGACACCGATGGCCGTGGCTTTCTCTTTTTCGATGAGAGCCAGCGCACCTTCGCCGGAGAACTCCTCCAGCATCACGGTTTTGGCTCCGGCAATCGGGGCGGCAAAATAGGTCAGCGTTCCAGCCGCTCCGCCGGCATGGGGAGCGATCGCCATGGTGATGTCGTCGCGCTGCAGTTTCCAGATGGCACATCTACCTTTGGAGGTGCAGACACGGGGTGCGGTGGGCCACTCCACGAGCTTGGGAATACCGGTGGTACCGGATGTCGTCGTAAGCAGAGCGATGTTCCAGAACGGGTCCAACCGGCGTTCCGCCAGCACGGATGCGTCCAGCGGTTTTTCCGCCCGGGCCTGGGTCATCGTGGGTAGTGAATGGGTACCCGCGGGCGCGCCGTCCGGAACCTCATCGTCGAAAAGAAAAAAGTATTTCAAATGGGGAAACTGTTTTTGGAGCTCCGTGTACATTCCCAGATAATTGAATTTGTTGTAGACGTTGAGAATAACGACTGCCTGGGCCTCTGTTTTTTCCAGCATATATTCCAATTCCCTCTGACGAAGGTATGGATAGACTGTAAGCGAAATGAGCCCGGCCCTTTCGCAGGCGATTCGTGCCAGAAAGCCGTACACGCTGTTGGGTGATTGAATGATGACCCGCGAATGTTTGGGGATTCCCATTTCCACCCAGGAAATGGCCATGGCATCCACCAACTTTATGGCTTCTGCCCACGTCAAACGATACTTCGAGTCAACCAGCGCTTCCCGGTCTCCCATTTCGCGGGCATTTCTAGCCCAAAAGTCATAGAAAAGCTCTTCTGTCCAGTAACCATCTTTCACAAATTCATTGATCATATTTTCTTGATAACGAATCGGTTTCAATTGAACCCTCCCTCTCAGGTTTCAGCTATATGTTAGGTCTTCTTGCTGTCGCGTGTTTTAATGCTTTCCCTGAAGTTGTTCCAGAATTCCCGGTCCGAATTCTTCCAGGCCGCCCCCCATCTTTTTTCAAAATAAGAAGAAGGAAGCTTTTCTTCCCAGACGTGCCAGGGATTTTTGCCTTCTTTTTTGGCGGTCAAGGCATCGGCAAGAAATTCGGTGATCCGGCTGATCTCTTCCTTGGGAACGTAGGCGTAGGCTCCCTCTTTGATGGTTCTCACCAGGTTGTCGGCAGAGAATGCATGCGCCGTCAGCATAATTGCAGGGATCTTTTTTTGGTTGGCAATTTCCAGCAGGCCATATCCGTTTACCCCCATGATATCGAGAATTGCGGCGTCAAATGCTCGGGTTTCCAACATGGTTTTAGCCTGCTCAAAGGTCGAGGCTGTCGTCACATGGCACATATCCAGCAGCTCTTCCAAAACTTCAAGAATGTCCGGTTCATCATCGACTACCAGAACCTTTTTGCCTTCTATCATGCTGGTATCGGGCATCATCTATCTCCTTGGCCGCGCCGCCTGGTTCACGCTAGCGGGTCAGCATCTTCCTTGTACCTGCGGCAGCACCGACAATCGCTCAAATCGGGTGTTTGTATTTCGAAACAGCAGGTATAAAGGTACTCGTTTTTGCCAAGAAACGACACGGTCGCGATGTATCACATCGCGACCGCGATTTGGTGGTTATAGCCCCAATTCAGACCATCGCGACTTGACTTTCTTTACCATTTCCGGGTCCAGTACAATGGGAATCGGTTTTTCTTTCCAGTCATAAGGGATGGTGGCGTCCAACAAGAGTCTACCGGTAATTTCTCTCGCATTGATGGGTAGAGACGGATCCAGCGGCGTGGAACGCCCTCTCTTGATTACCTGGCTGCGGTTGGGCTGGAATCTGAAGCTCAATGCATACAGAACCCTGGGAATATCCCAGGGATCGATATCTTCGTCGACGACGATGACCGTTTTCAGACCGTAAGCACCCATTTCCGTTGAAATAGCAGCCGTGAGCACCTGATCTGCATGCCCGGGATACATCTGTTTCATGGAGATGATGGCCAAAAACCTTCCCGATGCCTCGGGTGGACAGTAAACGGCCTTCAAGCCAGGGATTTTCATGGCCAACAGCTGCTGCCAAAGGGTTGCTCCGTAGGACAGCGCCATGGTCATGTGGGTGTCCGTCACGGCCCGGCCGACAGTGGTTCCCCATAAAATAGGGTTGTTTCTGTGGGTGATACATTTAACATCGATAAAATTGCGCGGATCGGCTCCCACGCCCGAATAGTAGCCTGTGTATTCACCAAACGGCCCTTCTTGCATGAATTTATCGGCATCCACCTCGCCTTCGATAACGATTTCCGCATGGGCGGGTATGGGCAGATCGACGGTTTCGCCTTTGACCACTTCCACGGGTTCTCCTCGAAGGGCACCTGCCACATCGTACTCGGATACAAAGGCAGATACCCGGGCAGCACCCATGATAAACAACAAGGGGTCACATCCAATAACGGATGCAACCGGCATGGGTTTCCCCATAGCCTGGTATTTCTTGAGCATGATATCGGCATGCTTGCCCTTGATAAACTGGGTGCCCATTTTGTCTTTTCCCAGAAGCTGGCTTCGGTAAGTACCCAGATTGATCCACCCGGATTCAGGATCCTTTGTGATGATGAAATGTGCCGTTCCGATATAGCGACCGCCATCCAACGGATACCATTGGGGTACTGGGAACTTGTAGAGGTCGATATCGTCGCCTGTCAAAATGTTTTCTTTGCAGGGCGCTTTTGCAGCATCTATTTCTTTGGGGGGCAGCAAATGCTCACCCAGTTTTGCCCATGCTTTATAGAGATCCACCAGGGTGGACGCCAACGGTAGGCCCATGATCAAGGCCAATCTTTCTGTGGTGGTACACACACTGGTGATGACCGGTGTGTCATAGTCCTTCACGTTTTCAAATAGCAATGCGGGTCCCTTTGCCTCCTCGTTCAGTTTGGCAATGTGCGACAACTCCAGGTTCCAATCGACTGGGGCTGAAATCCGTTTACAAAGACCCTTTTCCTCGCCTTGTGCTATGAAATCTCTCATACTTTTCATGGATCAATTACCCTCCTTCTATTTTGTTGGACTTCATTCGCCTTGGCTGGAATACCCTGCAGCTTGTTGCAGGGGTGAATGGCTTGGGCGAATTCCGCTTTGATACCCCGCAGCTTACCGCGGGGAGCTTCATTAATTTCAGCCATGGAGCTGTGCGGTCGGCCAGTATTGCTAAGGCATACAGCTGATCAGTGCGATGGATGGCCGGCGGAAAATGGCAGTTCATGACGTCCAACACCGATATCGCGGAAAAAGACCATTTGTGGATGGGCACTAACTGGGTATCTTGATCCTTTTCATGGCCTGTTCCATTAAAAGCTGATATCCGCTTTTGCTGCCAAACACCGACTTGGCCTTCCGCCGGCTCCATACCGTCTCCGGTCTGGCCTGTACGATAAAGATATTCTCGGGGAACGCCAAGTCTTTGTCGATGGCCCATTCGATGTCCATGGGGCGTTGGTAGTGCCGTTCGATCACTTTTGCCAGACTGACCAGCGCCTTGACCTCCTGATCTTCCAGGCAGCACTTGCATTGCATGTCCTGATCGACATCCGTATCCACAACTTTGCCTGCTTGGGGATCATACACACACTCGATATGCTTGGTGGAAATGGTTTTATCGGATGTTTCCATGACCACTTTGTCGACGACGAACTTATCCGGGTTTACCGAGCCGGAGACAACGGTCTCCCCCAGCCCCCAGCTGCCTTCGATAACAACTTTTGACAGATCACCATCGGTTGGGTTCAAGGTAAACATTACCCCGGCGGCTTTGGAATTTACCATTTTCTGAACACCCACGCTGATTAATACTTTTTCATGCGGAAAATGATTCTTCACGCGATAGTCGATGGCGCGGGGTGTAAAGAGACTGGCCCAGCAATACTGAACCTTTTCAATTACTTCTTGGGCACCCTGAATCCAAAGATAGGTGTCTTGTTGGCCGGCGAAGCTTGCATTGGGTAAGTCCTCTGCAGTCGCGCTCGAACGAACTGCCACCGGCATGGCAACGACCTGGCAGTTGTCACACAGCTCGCCATATGCTTTTTCGATAGCCTGTTTGATATCTTCCGCAAGGGTTGAGTCCTGTATCATGCCCTGGATTTGGGCGCTGGCGGCATTCAGAGATGCGATATCCCCTGTTTTCAAGGCCGACAGTACCCGGAAAATATCATCCTGGATGCCGGTTTCTGTGATAAAGTTTTGGTAACTTTCCGTTGTTACCGCAAAGCCGGGCGGTACCCGAATACCCGCTTTTATCATCTCTCCCAGGCTGGCATTTTTACCACCAACCATGGGCAGGGAGTTTTTGTCTACCTCCTGGAACCTTAGGACATAATCCATCTTTACCCCCGGTTTACTGGTTTGAGGGGGTTTGGAGCGGCCATGGCCGCTCCAAACACGTTTGAGTTGTTTCCTTGGGCATCGCACGCGTCAGGTGTTAGCCTGCCCGCTTTAGCACCTCAACAACACCGGCGTCTCCGTCCACTTTGATGATATCGCCGGTCTTGATAACAGACGTGGCCACACCCGTCCCAGTGACCGAAGGGATACCGTATTCTCTGCAGACGATGGCCGCATGACTGGTGAGTCCGCCAATGTCGGTAACGGTGGCTTTGATGTTGGTAAACACAGGTGCCCAGGATGGGTTTGTAGATGGGCAAACCAGAATCTCACCAGGTTGGAGGTCCAGGATGTCCTTGAGTAATTTCAGTACCCTGGCAGGTCCTTCGGCCACACCGGCGGAAGAAGCAAAGCCTTTGATTTCCGACATATCGCCTGCCTTCGTCGCATCGACTCCCTTGAGCCATTCCTGGACTTTGTCTGTGGTGACACCCCACAACATGATCGTAAACGGCTCGGCTATTTCTTCGGGCGGCACACCCAACGCCGGCGTCGGGTTCCATTTTCCTGCCGCATCCAGAATGCTTCTACGCTTGGCCGCTTTGGCCTTGTAATGGGAGCTTCTCATGGGGATGTCCACCCCGAGCGCCCACCCGGTGGACACTTCGGTCAGGAGTTGCGGTATCTCGTAGCGGTTGAACATGAAGATGTCATCCACTTGATCCAACATGCCGTTATCCACGAGGAGCTGACCAATCTCCCGAATTTTCCTGTACCAAATGGTATGGAACCAATGCTCTACCCAGAAGAGGTGATCTTCGGCATATCGATAGATGGTTCTAATGGTGTTGTAGGCACCGTCGAACGACGCTCGGTCTTCATCGGTTTTGATGAGATTTCTATATTCCGCAACGACTTCATCGCGTTCTTTGCCGATGGCATCAAGGGCCCGCTCGATGGTTTCACCTTTTTCCAGCCGGTCCACATAACTTTTGATGTAGCTGAAAGGAATATCGAGGTTGGTCAGCCAACTGCCTTCGTGATGAAACCAGCCGCTGCCGCAGGATACAGAGAACCAAGGATCCTTGGCTTTATCGTATTCCGCCAGCCAGTTCTGGCCTTCCGATGATTTTTCAAGCGCCACGATCTTTTCTGCAGCCGGGTTGTCACCCCTCAGAATGTCTGCCACGCCTTTTGTTGAATGTGCCAATCTGGAGAGCCGGCACAACTCCTCTTCCGGTTTGAACATGGAAACATATGCCCCGGCAACCATCTTGCCGATGGCACTTTCACTAATTCCCGGAAAGAGTTTTCTGGCAACATCGGCAAACATGAGGTAGGCCAGATAGGTCAAATTGAGCATTTCAAAATGATACTGCCAGCCCTTGAACATTTGATTGACAAGTTTGTCGAAAGCTTCGAGCAGGTTGTATGAGTCATAGTAGCCTGTGGGCGCGGGCAGTACCTGATCTTCCGGAACGTATTTGGGAAGTTCCGAAGGAACCGTCACCGCTTCCATCTCTTGGCCAAGCGCTTTGAATTTTGTCAGCCATTTTTCCCACAACTCATCATAGTGCTCAAATACATAAAAAACGCGTTTTTCAAATAAGGCTGCTTTTTCGCCGATAATTTCATCGGGTGGGGGGGCGATGGCACAGATGTAGAGGTAACACCCAACCATCCTTTGGGCAATTCCTTGGGCAGGCGGAATACAAAATACCCGGGTGGTGTATTGGGAAAGTGATATTTGCCACGCTTCTTGAAAAATGAGGTCCAGTGGCGGCACGGGTTCAGGTGCGTGGATCTTGTCCTGATACCAGAATTGTGCCTTTTCCCAGTCTGATCTGTCCTTGGAAAACAGGTGATGGTCTGGGTACATCTCTTCCCAGCCTTCAAGTTCGGCTGGAACCTGAAACTCGTGCGGATCTGGAAATCTTCCTTTTTCGTTCGGCATTTTTTATCCTCCTTTTTGTGTGGGGTTAATAGGGATAGTGCCGAACCCTGGAGATTCGCAGGGTAAATTTAGACAATCAATGGTGGAGGATCTGGAACCCGATTCAGCATGACGTGCCGGCGAATACAGTCTGCCATAAGAAGAAAAAGAATCAAGTCTATTTATGGATGAGCAACAATATTCTGTCAATTCAAATATATTTATGTTAGTCATAAGTTTTTCTTATATAAGATATTAGTCATAAGTAAAAATATTCAATAGGAAAGAATTCATGTTGAACTTCAATCAGCTCAGGACCTTTCATTATGCAGCAAAACATGGAAGTTTTACTGTCGCGGCAAGCGCACTGTTCGTTACGCAGCCGGCCATCACTGCCCAGATAAAAGCGCTGGAAGAAGGATGCAGCCTGAGGTTATTCATAAAAAAAGGACGCCAGATACATCTGACAGAGGCGGGTAAAACGCTATTTGAATACACGCAAAGAATCTTTCAATACGAAAAAGAGATCGAAAATATCCTCGATGACATGAAGGAGTTAAAGCGAGGTGTTCTGCGGGTAGGAACGACCAAGACCTATGCGCGTTATTTTATGCCTTCTTTCCTCTCCAATTTTCATAAAGACTACCCGCATATCAAAATCCATCTGGATGAAGGCAGTTCCTTGGACATGACCAACAACCTCCTGGAATTTAAGAACGAAGTCGCTGTCATTGCCAAGGCAACGGAGAATCCAGGTATTACATTTGTCCCTTTTAGTCAGGAAGAGTTGATCATCATCGTTCCGGTAAATCATCCCTTGACGGCTAAAGGAAGTGTCTCTCCACAGGAACTGGCCAAAGAACCGCTGATCATGAAGGAAACGGGTTCAGGTACGCGAAAGCGCGTGAACCTGTTTTTTGAACAACATCACTGCACACCCAACTCGCTTATGGAAACCAGCAACAATGAATTTATCAAACAGCTGGTTCAAAAAGGGGAAGGGATTTCCATTCTTGTGAAAGCGTGTGTGGCTGCGGAAATCGAAGAAGGAAAATTGGCCACGATTCCGCTGTTAGGGCAACGGATTTTTCTCGATGTCAGTTTTGCATATTTGAAAAACCAGCCTTTGTCCGCAGCTGCCAGGGCTTTTGAGAAAGTCTTGAAGAAATTGCGGTCCGAAGATATGCGGCCCCAGGATATCGGGGCCTTGATGTTGAAAATACTGGCCCAACAACGTTGAGAGTTTCGTAAGAAATCCAACTTCGCTGTTGGGCTTCATTTTTATGGGGGAGATGCCAGGATGATTCGACAATGGGACATTATAAATCGCAAAACCTTGCATGATTTCAAGCTCATGCAGATAGAGGCAAAAGAAGCCTGTTCGCCCAGAACAGGCAAGCCGATGAATGTGATGGCCATCCATTTCCCTGATTGGGTTGTGGTTCTGGCCCTTACCGCAAGACAGGAAGTCATAATGGTCCGTCAATATCGTCACGGCACCGAGAAGATTCACCTCGAACTGCCCGGGGGGCTGGTGGACCCGGATGATCCGTCTCCCCTTGCGGCCGCACGGCGGGAGCTTCTGGAGGAGACCGGCTATGGCGTTGCGGATCTTGATATCATTGGTGAATGTTTTCCCCAGCCGGCCATATTGAGTAACCGCTGTTGGGTATGTCTGGCATCGGAAGCCGAATTCCAGCAGAAGCAGGAACTGGATGCCGGCGAGGATATGCAAGTTGTTAAAATGCCCCTGGCAGATATTCCTTGCAAGATCCATAGCAAAGAAATAGACAATGGCATGACTGTGTTGGCCTTTTCCTATTACTGGATGCATGAAAACAAGGAGAAAAGCAGCGCTTGAAACGCATAAGAATGAATGTGGACGCCGTTCTATTCGATCTCGACGGTACGATTTTGGATTCCATCGGTATATATTTTCAGATCATTGAAATTGTGTTGAAAAGACTCGATTTCCCCATGCCGTCGAAAGAAAAAATTCAGGAGGCGGCCAAAGACGGTGAGTTTGAATGGGGGCTTGTTTTTCCGGAAACAGGACCCGCACAGAAGACCCGCCTGATCAAGAAAACCAGGCAGATCATTGCCGAGATCTACCCGAAACTCTTTGGAAAGCAGGTAAAATTGATCCCAAAAGCCAAAGAGACATTGGAGATGCTTTCCCAAAAAGGGATCAAGCTTGGCATTGCGACATCCACACCCCGAGAAAACATGAAGGTCAAGCTGTATCCGCTGGTGGACTCGGGCATAAACGATCTAATGGAAGTCATCATTACCGCCGACGATGCACCCCGGAAAAAGCCTTCGGCAGACCCCTTGTTCGAATGCAGCAAGCTGCTCGGCATCCTGCCGCAACACTGTATGTACGTGGGCGACGCACGTACCGACATCCAGGCGGGCAAAGCTGCCGGGATGAAGACCGTGGGGGTCCTGACCGGATTCGATCACCGGGAAGCATTGAGCAGGGAAAACCCCGATGCCGTCATTGACAGCATAGCGAATTTGAAGGATATCCTCGTGTAAAGCAAGGTTGCAACATCCGATTTGACAATCTTCCGTTCTCCGGCACGATAGCCGAGTTTGTCTTTTATCGCCTCAATCGCAGCAGGTCGTGAAGCTTGTCAATCACCGTTGTGGCAAATTCCGAATCATTGATATGATACGGCAGGGTGTGTAGGTGTGATGCATCGGACAGTCGCTCTTTGAGACCTTTGACAAAGTGTGACGGTCCTTGGGGGTCGTGAAGCGGCCCTTCTTTGGCATCGAATGCTGAAAAGCCTTGCATGGGAACCACGATGGTATACGGTCCTGGCGCCTTTTTGCAAAAATCCCCCACCTGTCTGCCGATAATTTCCATCTCCTTCTGAGTCGACCGCACAACGGTGATGGCTGAATTGTGAACATGGTATGGCCGGTTGGGAAAGTCTTTCTGGGCTTGCTCCGGTGGTCCTGCCACAAGAAAATCGATGTTTCCGGGCACCAGGACGACCGGGATCCCCTTTTTCAACGCCACGGAGCCTCGTTCCGGCCCTGCATCGTAATCCCCGCCGAAGCGATGATCCGCCATTTCGTGAAGCGACAGGTCCACCACGGCCTCGATGGCAACAGACGCCATCAATTCCTCCATGGCCCTTCCGCCGGAACCGACGGTATGGAAAACGACCACCTCCTTGCCCTGTGTCTCGAGGCAAGCGCGTATTTCCTGAACACATTTCTCGGTGGTTCCCAGTGTGGAAATAAAGATCATGGGTTTGTCGGAAGAGATGTCTTTTTGCCTTTTGGATGTCATGCCGACCATGGCCATTGCGCCGTTCTGGAGTATTTTTCTAGAAAATCGGTTAAGACCGGACAGGTCACAGACAGCATGCAGCATCAGGATATCTTTTGTGCCCACGAAAGCCCTTGTATCCCGGGAGGCCATGGTGGAAATCATCACCTTTGGAATTCCAATGGGAAATTGACGCATGACACCGGTACCGAGGGTGGTTCCCATGGATCCCCCCAGGCTGATGACACCATTGATATCTCCTTTTTCATACAAGGTTTTGGCAATCTTGCAGGCCCCCTTGAGCATAATGTCCAGGGCCTTGCCTTCGTGGCCGATGGATTGGACTTGCTCCAGGGTCTTTCCACCGGCCCGGGCAACGTCCTGTCTTGCAATGGTGACGGGCACGGGGCTATCACCTCGAATGCCGGCGTCCATAATCTGGACCGAGCGGCCCGATTCTTTGAGACAGGACTCGATGAAACTGGCTTCTCTGAACTTGGTGTCCATCGTGGCCACAAGAAGCACATTTTTTTTCTTCATGAAGATCTCCTGTTCGGCGAAGGTTATACCAGTTGTATAATATATGTTCCGCATAATGCTCACGGATGATGCAAGATAAACCGCCTTGCGGCAGGTGTTTTCTATGAATTGAACAAGATCGATCGATGCAAGCCCACGCCAAAAACCGTTTCATAGGGGCGGCATTTTGACAGCAGCAGATACGATATCTTGCGTTTGAGCGTTTTCGGCAGTTCATCCAGGGTGTCAAAATTTCCACCGCCTTTGGAAATGATCAGGTCCGCCTGTTGAAACAGGTCCTTCACGTCCCTTGAGCATCGTTGAAGCAGGGTACCGGGAACAGGGCCGTCGATACCGTTTTCTATTACACGCACCAGGTTGACCATCCCGACCTGTTCTGAATCTTTCAGGGTTACATCGTTTAGGGTGGGAATGCTTCTGACCACAAAGACAATCTCTATATCATGCCGCTCCTTGACCATTTCGATGAACAACCGGTCCAAAACGATTTCTCCAGCATTGTCGCCAAAATAGAGGATACGGCTGCTGTTTAATATCCGTTTTTCAAATATCTCAAAGGCTTTCTTGGGCAGCGGATAAGCGAGCTGTTCTTGAATGATTTTTTGAATATCTGCGGCACCGCCACCCATCATGACATCGATGGCATTTCCAAGACTGGCGAGGTGGGCGGCTGCCCTCAAAGGATGCTTATCTGCTTTTACCATCCTTTGCAGTTCCGGATACAGCGCCAGCATCTTCTGGTTCTGTTTTTCTTTTTCGGCCCGGAAAGGGTCCGTATTGCCGACCGCCGTCATAATTTTGATCATGATCGGCTCGATGACCTCCGGGCTCGAAATATCCCATTTTTCGCCCCTGAGGGGTCCCATGCTTAGAATATCGGAATAGATATTCTTAACGCGTTCCTCAGCAATGGATAGCTTTCGAAGATAGCTCAAAGACATACTTAAGATACATGGGACGCAATCGGGTTTGAGACGCATTGATAAAGAGCTCCGTTTATTAAATCCTATACACGATATTCGGATTTAGAATTAAAAAAAGCGACCCTTCTCCCAATCGGTTGGGAGAAAGGATTCCAGGATCCAAGGATTCAAGGATCCAAGTGTTTGCTTTCCAGAGATTTTATCAACGCTTTCAGCATTCTCTCGACATCCCCAATCTCCCCTCTTAATTTATCAAGTCTCTCTTTTTCCACATAACCCAAGTCACCTGATATCATGATTTGGGTTTCCAATTCACAGACTGAACCATATGCAATAGTGTATACGATTTATGCCAAACGTTTAACTCTTTATAATTTTTAAGCATATCACTCGAATCCTGGACCCCTGGACCCCTCGAATCCTTTATTTAGATCAACTCTTTTGGAGATGATCCAGAAAGCGAATATGTGTCTCAGCATATCCTTATCGGAATTCATTGGTACCAGAACCTGCAAACCCGGATATTACTTTGCGAGCCCTGTGATCATCTGATCCATTACATTGGCGGCCATTCGTGCAAAGACAGGGTCGTTGATGTGCAGATCGACCTCTTGGAGCTGAATATGGTTGTGCAAGTTTTCTTTGAATATTCGAATAAGATATGCATTGGTTTCAGGGTCGTACAGTGGCCCGCCTGCCTTGTCTGCTTCGGACCAACCCCGCGTGGGGACGAGAACACGAACATCGGATACAGCCTTATTCAGCTTTTCAGACAGTTGTTCAGCCAATATGCGACTCTCTTCAAGCGTCAGGCGAATGGCGGATCTGAAGTCATAAAAGAAAACCTTGCGGTCTTTGTATGCTTCTGGAATATGCCGGCGCGTAAACTCGAGCACGGCACAGTCAAGGCCTCCCGGCGTAACCAACCGGGGAATCATTTTCCCCGGGCTTGGCTCGAAACGGCCTGGCCCGATGCCGCTGCAGTAACCATCCATTAACGCGTCGGCCAGTTCATGGGTTGCCAGATCGAGGATGCCATGAAAATATCCTTCCGCTGCCAGCTCCTCCATGGCCATCCCTCCGGTACCATTGGCATGAAACGGAATCACCTCATAATCCAATCGTTCCAGTTCCTTTTTGACTGCCTGCGCCGATTGGGTGATGAAGCCAAAAAAAGACAATGCAATGCGTCTTTTCTCAGTGTCCGGTTTCCATTGACTACGGGTCATGCCGCAAATGGCTGCTGCCGCCTTGTCCAGAATCATTCCGGAAATGCTGTTCACCCCGAGCAGATCCACCACACTGTGTATCATAGTGATGTCCTTGGTACCGACGGTGTGCTTCATATCTCGAGAGGCAACGGTTGAAACCATCACCTTTGGAATGCCAAGAGGAAGCGCGCGCATGATACTGGAACTGAGGTGGGTTCCACTTCCACCGCCGGCAGATATCATGCCGTGGATTTTGCCATCGCGGTTCAGTTGATGTAGTAATTTTATGCCTTCACGGATCATGCCCTGAATGGCTTTGTCTCTGTTGCCGTCATCCAGGTTGCCGTTCTTTTTCATCAACGCATACAGGTCATAGGACACATCGAACGGAATGGGTTCTTTGGTGCCAACATTGACGGTTAGCACCTGGAGCCCCAATGCTTCAATACGGTTTTTGAGAAACAAATGTTCCTCTCCTTTTGAATCGAATGTACCGACAACGGCTACTGCAGGCACTTTATTCATCCAAACCCCTTCTGTTCTGGTATTATTTTTTCAATAGATCGGCCAGGCCGGCAAACGGCTTGTGGCCGGACGCCGGTTGCTGCTCAGTATTCGGGTCATCCTGATCATACCACTCAGCCACCTGGTCCCGTGCGTGTTCGTTGTCGTGGCAGTATATGCAGAGCAATTCCCAGTTGCTCCCGTCAGGCGGGTTGTTGTCGTGGTTGTGATCCTTGTGATGTACGGTCAGCTCTCGAACGCGTTGCCCTGTAAATTCGCGGCCACAGCGGCCGCAGATCCAGGGAAACATCTTGAGAGCCCTTTCCCGATAGCTTTTTTCGCGGTGCAACTGGTCGCGGCGGGCCTGGGCGACAACCCGCTCACGGTTTTCAGACCCGCTCGGCGTTTTTCTTTGGGACATGTGTAGACTCCATCACCCGCACCCTATTAGGGGCTCTATCGTATTCAATATTAGCAGGCCTTGGGGCGCGTTCGCAAAGTGCCATGGGATGACTCATTTTGCATTCGCTTAATCCCGAAAGTTGTTATAATAACTTATCGTTAAGTGAGATGATGACAATTGCAATAAATAGCGGCAGCGCCGCGTTTCATAAAATCGCGCCGCGATTTTATTTGTATTCTTTTATCTGACGATCCAAATCCCGTTTTTCGTCGCGCTTGCGGATGGTTTCCCGTTTATCGAATTTACGTTTTCCTTTTGCCAGGGCCAGGGTCATTTTGGCCTTGCCACCCTTGAAATAGATGCTCAAGGGTATCAGCGAATATCCCTTCTCATTGACTTTACCATAAAGCCTTTTGATTTCATGGTGTTTTAAAAGGAGTTTTCTCACCCGCAACGGTTCGTGGTTGTCGTAGTAGGCAAACGGGTAGACCCCGATGTGAATTTGGTGTGCGAAAACCTCGCCGTTGGTGACTTTGGCGTACGAGTCTTTCAGGTTGGCACGACCGATTCGGAGTGACTTGACTTCGGTACCCAGCAGCACGATTCCAGCCTCAAAGGTATCCTCGATATGATAATCGTGTCGCGCCTTACGGTTTTCAGCGACCTTTTTGATGCGCTCCTGGTTCATGGATGGTTAACTCCTGAAATAGAATCGCAAGGCTGTCCTATAGTCTTCATATTGTTATCCCGGAGATGTCGCATTTTTTATCGTCTCTCCGTATGCGTCACGGATGAGGTTTTCAACGTCCCTGGCGGTGGTTTGCCTGAGGGCCTTCTTTAAAAATGGCCGGGTTTCCGCTGCGGAGAGGGATCGTATGACATTCTTCGCCATGGGGATTGCCTGCGGGTTCATGCTCAACTCGTCCAAACCCAAACCCATCAGAATGGGGAGATTGAACGGATCGCCAGCCATTTCGCCGCACATGAAGAGTGGCACTTTGTGATTCTTGGCGGCGTCGGATACGAACTTCAGCATTCGTAAAATAGCAGGATGAAGCGGATTGTAAAGATGGGCCACTTCTTTATTGGTCCTGTCCACCGCCATGGAATACTGAATGAGATCGTTGGTGCCGATGCTGAAGAAATCGACTTCCGGGGCGATCATGTCCGCCATGATCGCCAGGGACGGCACTTCGATCATCACGCCGACTGAAACGTCACGGTTGAATTCAATACCCGACTTGTCCAGGGTCTCCATGGCCTGCTCCAGCATGTTTTTGGATGCCATGAGTTCGTCGTAGGTCGATATCATGGGAAAGAGGACCCGGACGTTTCCGAAGACGGCTGCCCGTAAAATGGCCCTCAACTGAGTTTTGAACACTTCCGGGCGCTTTAGGCAATAGCGGATGGCCCGCAGTCCCAATACAGGATTGGACTCTGCCCGACTTGAGTTGTGGACGGCCTTGTCACCGTTGATGTCAAGCGTCCGAATCGTCACAGGTGCCGAAGGCATGACCTCCACCACGTCCTGGTACTTGTCGAAGAGCTCGTCTTCGTTCGGGAAGGCAGCACGTGAAAGGTATTGGAATTCGGTCCGGTATAAACCAATCCCTTCCCCGCCGTTATCGATAACCGAGACGACCTGTTCGGGTTGCTCGATGTTGCCCATCACTCGAATTCGAAGTCCGTCAAGGGTTTCAGCCGGCCGATGGCTGATTCTGGCAATGCTGGCCCGAAACGATTCAAATCGCTCCCGGCGTTCTGCATATGCAAGCAGGGTCTGTTCGGAAGGGTTGACGACAACCTTTCCCACCGAGCCGTCCACGATGATGATATCGTCGGTGTGTATTTGATTTGTTACGTCCGCAACCCCCTGGACGGCAGGAATTCCCAGGGTCCTGGCAATGATGCTGGTGTGAGAGGTAATCCCGCCCCGAACCGTTATGAATCCCTTGATACGTTCGAGATTGATCTGGCTGGTCTGGGCAGGGGACAGATCGTGTGCCACCAGAATGACACGCTTGTCGATGTCGGCGATTTTAACCGAGTTGCCCCCCGAAAGGTGCGTCATGATCCTATCCGAGACATGCACAACATCGGTTTCCCTGTCTTTCAAATAGGGGTCGGAAATATCCTGAAACATAGACTTGACCTTGGATACGACCTTCTTGAGAGCCCATTCAGCGTTCACCCTTTCCTGATCGATGGTATCAAGGGTGCGGTCAAAGAACATTTTGTCCTCCAGCAGCACCATATGGGATTTAAGAATATCGGAATGCTGATACAGGCCTTCGGGTATATTGGCAATAATGTCATTGAGCTCTGACTTGGCCTTTTTAACCGCCTTTTTAAAGCGGTTTTTCTCTTTCTGAAGTCCTTGTTCAGGGATTTGATATCGCTTAATGACATCCACGCCTTCCCGATCCACCAGGTAGGCCTTGCCAATGCATATTCCGGGGGAGGCGCTGATTCCGGTTAATACAATTTCAGGCTGTTTTTCGCTGTCCGACATCCGGTTTTATTCTCCAAATCCATCCTGTACGAGTTCGACAATGTGGTTGAGGGTCTGCATGTCCGATCTGTCATCAATCATAATGGTCAGTTTCGAACCTTTTTGGGCTGCCAGCGTCAGGATGTCCAGGATGCTCCGGGCATCCACCTTGTCTTCGTTTTTCTGCACCCAGACCTTCGAGGTGGCATTCCTGGCCAGTTCGGCAATTTTTGCTGCAGACCTTGCGTGCATGCCAAGGTCATTGACCACGGTGACTTCCTTTGAAAGTGTTTGTTGCGTTATAGTCATAATATGTGGTCTGCTATCGACAGGTTTTTAGACTGTTCGGTGCTAGACGGTTAACGGCCTATGGTCTAATAGGCTAAAGCTTAATAGCCTGTCACAAAAGCACTCGATTTAATCAATTCGTCGTTCAATTGTCAATCCGCAATCGTTGACATTCACGGTATTTGCTGCTAATAAATTTTGTGTTGTGATAATTGTCTGAGTTTACAAGGTATTTATAATAATATTCGCAACTGGCAAATCACTGATTTAAAAGCCCGCTTGAGTGTTCATTGAAGAACCTTACAGCAAGACGTTTTGACGAGGCATTCGGTTGAGGCTCACTCGAAGCCCTCCAGCCGTGTCGCCACATGTTTAACGCCCACAGTACGGTTAAAGAAGGGAGGACGTCATGGCGGAAAAGATCATTGTTTTCGGTAAAAATACCTGACCGTATACCACCGAAGCTCGGGAAGCTTTTGCCAAGGCGGGTCGAATGGTCGTGTATCATGACGTATTGTCAGACGCCTCACAGATGGCGCGCATGTTGACCTATTCAAAAGGAGACCGTAAAGTCCCGGTGATCGTTGATCAGGGACAAGTGGTCATCGGTTATAACGGGAAAGGGTGAAGGGTTTAGACCATCCGGCAGTCTGCCGGACGCACTTTGAGAAAGAAGCCAGGATCCAGAATTCAGAATCATGCTGTCTCCTGACGTCTGTTTTCTGAACTGTCTGGTCCACCTAGCCGGGTATCTGGGTTTAATCAAGCAATATGGCTTACAAAAAAACAGGAAATATGAATGGAAAAACAATTTGTTATCGATGATTTTAAACTGGGGGAATCGTGGCGTCTATTCAAGATTATGGGAGAATTCGTGGATGGCGTTGAAGCGCTCCACGATCTGGGACCGGCGGTAAGTATCTTCGGGTCGGCCCGGATTCCCCCGGAGGACCCCATTTATCTCAAAACAGAAGAAATCGCCCGGCGTTTTGCGGAAAACAAGTTTGCCGTCATCACGGGCGGCGGCGGCGGGGTCATGGAGGCGGCCAACAAGGGGGCGGCCTCGGCCGGCGGCACATCGGCCGGTCTCAACATTCATCTTCCCTTTGAGCAGAAACCGAACAAATATGCGAATGTGTGTCTGGAATTCAAATATTTTTTCATTCGAAAGGTCATGTTCATTAAATATGCCACGGCCTTCATCGCCATGCCCGGAGGGTTTGGGACGCTCGATGAATTGTTCGAAGTCATTACCCTGGTTCAAACCCATCGCATCCGGCCGCTTCCGATCATCCTGGTGGACAGCCACCACTGGGGCGGTATGAAGAAATGGATCGAAAACAAACTTCTGGCAGACAAACGGGTGTCACCGCAGGACATGGAGATTCTGCACTTCATGGATGAACCCGAAGAAATTGTCAATTACGTTAAAAAAGTGGTCATATTATAAAATCGTTGGGCGCTATTATTGTTTGACAAACCTTAGCATATAGCTATAACGTAGTCACAATTGTTGTCATGATCCAACTGCGCGACAGATTTATCCGTCCAAAATATATCGCTGAGCATCGCAATAAACACAATGAAAGGAATTTAATTACTTGATCTTATATAAGGCATCGGATATAAGATATGTTTTCTAAAATGAATTTTATTCATATTATAAATATGAAAACACAATACGCTCGCAGAAATGGATCTGAAACAGATCACAACCCTTACACATGCTTTCGGATTCTTTTTATTTTACGATAATCAATATTAGCTGTTGAACACGATTTAACCATGGCCAGATTAAAAATTGAGAATGTTACACTCACCTTCGGTGGATTGGCAGCACTTTCAAATGTGAACATCGACATCACACCCGGCCTGATCACCTCCATCATCGGGCCCAACGGAGCCGGGAAAACCAGCCTGCTCAACTGTATCTCCGGGTTTTACCATCCCACATCAGGCGACATATATTACGGGGATCGAAAGCTTTCCAAGGCCAGTCCGCACCAGGTATCCAGTTTGGGCATCGCACGCGCTTTTCAGAACCTTGAATTGTTCAGGGGTATGACCGTTCTGGACAACCTGATGCTGGCGCGACATCAAAACCTGCACTACAACCTTTTGCAGGCCCTGTTTTATTCGGGGAAAGCATCCAGAGAGGAATCAAAAAATCGGCGCTATGTGGAAGAAGTTATCGATTTTATGGAACTGGAGCCCTATCGCAAGCACACGGTGGGTAACCTCAGCTACGGGATTCAAAAGCGGGTCGAAGTCGCCCGCGCCCTCACCCTGGCCCCGAAACTGCTCCTGCTCGACGAACCCATGGCGGGCATGAACATCGAAGAAAAAGAGGACATGGTGCGCTTTGTCATCGACATCCAGAAGGAGCGAAAGGCAACGGTTGTCCTGGTGGAACACGACCTGGGCGTGGTCATGGACATATCGGATCGTATCTGTGTGCTCGATTTCGGCGAACTGATCGGCTCCGGAACGCCTGCAGAGGTGGTAAAAATACCCCAGGTTATCGAAGCCTACATTGGAGAAGATTAGACCGGCATGAAAGACACATCTGAACTTTTGAAATATACGATTCCGCAGCTGCTGCGCTGGCGGGTAAAAGAGACCGGATCGAAAGTCGCTGTGCGCGAAAAGGATTTCGGGTTCTGGAACAACTACACCTGGAACGACTATTATGAATACGTAAAAAAAATCGCTTTAGGGCTCGAGAAGGTGGGCGTCAAAAAGGGAGACAAACTGGCCTTGATCGGGGACAACATCCCGCAAATGCTGTTTATGGCCATCGGCGCCCAGTCCATCGGAGCGGTCTCGGCCGGGATTTACCAGACAACCCTGCCCGACGAGATCGCTGACCTGATCAATTACATGGATGTCACGGCCGTTTTCTGCGACGACCAGGAACAGGTGGACAAACTGGTCGATGTCCGTGACCGAATTCCAA
This sequence comes from uncultured delta proteobacterium, assembly GCA_963701385.1. Lineage (GTDB taxonomy): Bacteria > Desulfobacterota > Desulfobacteria > Desulfobacterales > B30-G6 > B30-G6. The sequence goes on along the minus strand of CAVOZW010000027.1, from coordinate 329,167 downwards.
ATGTGCGCAACGTCATCTACGAAGATCCGCGCGGCATGCGTAACTACCGGTCCGACGACTGGTATCTTTTCATTGAAGATCTGTATGAAATAGGCGCAGCGTCAGATGCTGAAGATCCGACAAGATATGACACCCTGATCGACCAGGGGAAACCTGACGATGTTTGTCACTTTTGCTTGACATCCGGCACCACCGGGCTTCCCAAGGCTTCCATGATGACCCACAAAAACTACATCAACATGGGGATTCAAATTTCCAAGGTGGATCGCCTGGAAGACACCGACGAGTACCTTTCCTTTCTGCCGTTTGCCTGGATCGGTGAGCAGATGAACTCTTTCGGTGTGGCCATGGCCACCGGTATTACCATCAATTTCCCGGAGTCTGTGGAAACCAGTATGGAGGATCTCAAGGAAGTCGGGCCCCATTTCATGTTCGGCGCACCCCGGATATACGAAACCATACGCTCGCAGATATGGCTGAAAATCGACGAATCCTACTGGTTGAACCGGCTGGTTTACAATAAATTCATCAAAATAGGGGAGCGGGCCGCCCGCTACCGGATGAGCGGGCAACGAATGCCCGCATCCCTGCGTTTCATGGCCTGGCTGGGAAAGACCCTGGTAATGGACCCGCTGATCAACCAGATCGGCCTAAGGCGACTGCGGCGGGCCTACACCGGTGGTGCGGCGCTGGGCCCTGAGCTGTTCACTTTTTACCAGGCCATTGGCGTCAACCTGAAACAGATATACGGCCAGACCGAAATCGTGGGCATTGCCTACATGCACAGAGACGGCGATGTGCGCCCCGACACGGTGGGCAAGCCCTTGCCGGAGACCGAGTGCCAGATTTCCGAAATGGGCGAAATCCTCTCCCGTTCCCCTTCGGTCTGTATCGGGTATTACAAACTGCCGGAAAAGACCGCAGAGCTCCTGGAAGGCGGCTGGCTTCATTCGGGCGACGCCGGTTACCTCGACGAAAACGGTCACCTGGTGGTTATCGATCGGGTGGCGGACGTGATGCACAACAGCCAGGGGGATATGTTCAGTCCCATGTTTCTGGAGAACAAGCTCAAATTCAGCCCCTATATCAAGGAGGCGGTCATTTTCGGTGACAAACGGGACTTCGTGTCTGCCCTGATCAACATAGATCCCATCGTGGTGGGCAAATGGGCTGAAGACCGGGGGATATCCTTTACCACCTACATGGATCTTTCCGGCAACCAGGAGGTCGCGGAGCTGCTCAAGGGGGCGGTAGCCGACGTCAACGCGCGTGCTGAAAAAGATCATTTTAAAATCATTCGCTTTGCTGTTGCTCTACAAACTGCTGGACATGGACGACGGTGAACTGACCAAGACAGGCAAACTGCGCAGAAAATTTGTCATGGAAAAATACAAAGACCTTTACGATGCCCTTTACGATCTAAGCGTCAGCAGCAAAAAGATCGAGGCATTTTTCCAGTATCAGGACGGCCAGACCACCACCGTGGAGGCCGAAATGGCATTTTACACCATGGAAGGAGCTGCATGAGTTATTTTTTCCAACTGGTGATAAGCGGCATTGTGGTGGGTTCCATTTATGCCCTGTCGGCCCTGGGGTTTGTTTTGATCTACAAATCGAGCCGTGTGCTGAATATCGCCCACGGACAGATCATCGCTGCCGGGGCGTTCATTACCTATGCCCTGACCGTGTTTGTCGGTATCCATATCGTGATTTCCTTTCTGCTGAGTATGGTCATCACCTTTTTTCTGGCCATGAGTGTGGAGCGTATTTTTCTGCGTAGACTCATCGGCGAACCCATCATATCGGTGATCATGGTGACCATTGGTTTGATGTCCATTATCGACGGCCTCATCTACATGACACCGTTTGGCGCCGAAAACTTTTCCTTTCCCGAGTTTCTGCCCAAAACACCGATTTCCTTCTGGGGGATTTCCATGTCCTGGACCCAGCTGGTGGGCGTGATCATCACCTTTATCATGATCGGTGCCTTTACCTGGTTTTTCAAGGCCTCCACGGTGGGTATCTCCATGCGGGCGGTGTCGGACGATCAGTTCGCCTCCATGTCCATCGGCATATCCGTGCCCAGGGTGTTCGGTCTGGCCTGGGCCACGGCCGGTTTGAGTGCGGCGGCCGCCGGCGGCATTATCGGCAATATCACCGGACTGAATTTCGATGTGCTACAATCATTCGGCATCATCGTGTTTCCGGTGGTGATCGTGGGCGGCCTGGACTCCATCTTCGGGGCCATCGTGGCCGGCATCATCATGGGCTTGATCCAGCAGTTCGCCGCCGGCTACCTGGACGGTAACTGGGGGCTTTTCGGCACAGCGAATGTATTGCCTTATATTATTCTCCTGATAATCCTTTTGTTCAAACCCCATGGACTCTTCGGGATCCATGAAATAGAGCGGGTGTAATCTATGTCCGAAAATCGATGGTTAGCTACGGGTAATTTTTTTACCTCCTACAAAGCGGAACAGCGCATATTTCTGACGCACATCGATCGCCTGGTTTTCGTTTGTTTTCTGGCGGCCCTGTTTGTGTGGCCGCTGGTCTTAGATGTCGGCAACAAATACATGCTGGTCATCGACAGCATTCTGATCGCCATCGTGGCGGTGTACGGCCTGAACCTCCTGACCGGGTTTGCCGGTCTGATTTCCATCGGCCACGCTGCCTTCGTGGGCGTTGGGGCATACACCATGGCAAGTCTTCTGCTCGCTTGCTGGGCAGCGATCACGTGCTGTTGACCCATTTCTGGCCGTTGATGATTGTGGTGGCCGGCTTGGTGGGCGCGGTGTTCGGAGGTATCGTCGGCTTGCCATCGCTGCGCTTGAAGCATCTCTACCTGGTGATTGCCACTCTTTCTTTCCAGATGATCTTCCAGTGGTTCATCAATTTTTCCAGGTTTTTCAACCAGGGACAGACCATTGCCATCGGCCGCGTGTTCTGGTTCACGGGCGAGGTGGAACGGAATCAGCACTATTTCTTCTGGTACTACGCCACTCTGGTGGTGACCATAATTCTGGGTTTTGCCGTACGCAACCTGCTGCGCACCCGTTACGGTAGATGTCTGGTGGCCGTGCGTGACAACGACCGGGCCGCCGATGCCATGGGCATGCACCCCGGGCTTACCAAGGTGTACGCCTTTGCATTGGCAGGATTTTTTGCCGGGGTGGCCGGTGCCCTGCACGCCTACCTGTGGCGGGGCGTGGGCTTTGAGTCGTTTACCCTGCACCATTCCATATCCTACCTGGCCATGGCCATCGTGGGCGGTCTGGGTACCCTGGTGGGCTCATTCGTAGGACCGGCGGCCATCCTGATGCTGGAGCTGCAGGTGGAAAACCTGGCCGAAATGACGTGGGCCACTACTTCACGGCCGTGGGCGATGTGGCCACGGCCTTGCGACCGCTGTCCTTTGGTCTCGTCATCGTGCTGTTCCTGATGTTCGAGCCCCGGGGAATCGCCAACTGGTGGCGCATCACCCGCTCCTACTTCAAACTGTGGCCATTCCGGTATTGATGGTCACTTACGGATACGTCGATAAAGCTGTATGTTGACGTTCGATATGTTCTTAACCGGTTAACCAAAACAAAGGGGAGGAAGAAATGAAGAACAAAACAAGGAACTATCATGCTGGTTGCACTGTCTTTTCTGCTGATTTTGGGATTTTCCACGCAGGCCCTGGCGGCAGAAACCTATAAAATGGGTCTGTCCCTGGCCATCACCGGACCGACATCCGACGTGGGCAGCCCTTATGCCAAGGGTGCCGAGGACTATGTCAAATATGTCAACGACGAAAAACTTCTGGGGGACGACAAGCTGGTCTGCTTCATCCGCGATGACGGCTACAAAACCGAAGTTACCAAGCGAAATTTCGAAGATTTCCTGGATGAAGACATCGTGTTCTATCTGAACTACTCCACCGGCAGCACGATGGCCTTGCGCCAGGATTTTGAAGAGGAGAAAATCCCGGTTCTGCCGGCTTCCTTTCATGCGGGAAACCTGGAGGGAAACGATTATGTTTTTCTGCCCATTGCTTCCTATTCGAGCCAGGCGGTCGGCTTGGCCGAATATGTTGCGGCCAACCACAAGGGCGGCGACAAACCCAAAGTGGCTATGTTCCTTCATCCGTCGGCCTTCGGGCGCGCACCCCGCGATGATGTTCAAAAAGCAATCGACGTGCGGTCTGGACATCGATCTGGTGGAAATTGTGGAACACGGCAAGGACCTGGACAACACGGCCATGCTGAAACGCTTTGAGAGCAAAGGCGTTCAGTACGTGATCAGCCAGACCGTTCAACCGCCGGTCGCCACCATGCTCAAAGGCGCCCAGAGCCTGGGCATGATTGCCAAGACCTATGGTGAAGCCGGTAAGATCACCTTCCTGGGTTGTCATTATGCCGGTGGGCCAGCGCTTGTGGCTTTGGCCGGTTCGGCTGCCGATGAGAACTACTACTGGACCACATCTTACAAAATGATGACCGCCATGGGCCCGGGAAGGGATGCCCAGTTGGCGCTGGCCAAACGCTATGGCCGGGATGACAAGTCTGGCCAAAGATGCCAACTACACCAACGGCATCATGGTGGCTCAGGTGGCCGTGGAGACCATCCGCCGGGCCAAAGCCAAAGGCAAAAAGATAACCCGCGCGACCCTGTACGAAGAACTGCTGGCCATGAACGGGTTCAATGCCTATTAATTCGTTGACCACCGTGGGTCCGGTCACCTTTTCGAAAACCGACCGCGAAGGTGTGGACACCCTGCAGCTTTACGTTTCCAAGGAGGGCGTCTTTCTATGAAGTCGGTACACCGTTCGTTTCCGAGTATGTGAAGAAGATCAAATAATAATATCGCTTCGCGATATTATTAAACGCGGCTTTGCTGCTTAAACCAAGTGAACAGGGAGGGTCGTCCATGACGACCCTCCCCCCTAAAAAGAAGATCGGTATGGAAACCCAAAAAACAAACGGCAACCTTCTCGAGGTCAACAACATCGAAGTCGTCTACAACGACATCGTCCAGGTGCTGCGCGGCGTCAGCCTGAACGTGACCGATGGCAGCATCGTTTCGCTTCTGGGAACCAACGGTGCCGGGAAAACGACCACCTTGCGGGCCATCAGCGGTCTGCTCAAGCCGGAGAACGGTTTTATCAAGGACGGGTATATCAAATTCGAGGGACAGGACATCACCAACGTCCTGGGTACCCAGGTGGTCAAGACTGGGTGCGGTGATGGTGCCGGAAGGGCGCCGGGTGTTCAAACATCTCACCGTGGACGAGAACATCCGCGTGGGATCCATCACCCGCAAGGACGGCACCCAGAATATCCGCAAAGACCAGGAGCTCATGTACGACCACTTCCCGCGGCTGTCCAGGGTTACCAACCGCCTGGCAGGGTATTGTTCCGGTGGTGAGCAGCAGATGATCGCCATTGCCCGGGCATTGATGTCGTCACCCAAAATGCTCATGCTGGACGAACCGTCTCTTGGTTTGGCGCCTTTGCTGGTCAAGGAAATTTTCGAGAATGTCGAGCGGATCAACCAGGATATGAAAACGACCCTGCTGATCGTCGAACAGAACGCCAAGATCGCCTTGGAAATTTCGACCTATGCCTACATCATGGAGTCCGGGAAAATCGTTCTGGAGGGACCTTCCAGGGAATTGAAAAACAATCCCGACGTGAAGGAATTCTACATGGGGATCACCCAGGGCGGCAGACGGAAATCCTTCAAAGAGGTCAAATCCTACAAACGCCGTAAACGCTGGATGTAGGCAGCTGGAAAAAGGAGGTACGGATGAAAATACTGGTGGCCTATGCCAATACCAGAGAATCGCAGCTGGCGCTGGAACTCGCCAAGACGCATTCACGGTATTTCGATGCCGAGATCTTGCTCGTATCTTCCAGTGAAGGGGGCAAGGGCGAAGACCCGGAAGAGATCAGCAAAATGTCGATCCGGCTGGAGGAGATCAAAACGGCGCTGGACCAGGAAGGCATCCCCTGCGAGGTGACCCAGTTGGCCCGTGGTCTTTCGCCGGGAGAGGATATTGTTTCTTTTGCCGAAGAGAACAGGGTTGACCTGATTTATGTGGGTATCCAGAAAAAATCACGCACCAGCAAGCTGCTGCTGGGATCTACAGCGCAATACATCATCCTGAAAGCGTCTTGCCCCGTCATATCGGTGAAATAGTAACCTCGCTGCGCGATGGTATGAGACGCGGCTGCGCCGCTATTTAGACGTATTTATACACACGCCTCAAAACCGCTGATATAATCTAGCCTTTTAAACACACCTGACGATGATAAAGGAGATTTCTGATCATGGGATTGTATGATCTTACGTTTTATGACCTGATTTCACAGAATGCCGCTGTCTTTGGCGGCTGCCCGGCCTGGTATGAGGCCGATGACGGAAGAACGGTCACATTCAGCCAGTTCAAGGCTATGGTCGATTGTCTGGCCGCCGGGTTACAGAAGATAGGGATAAAAAAGGGCGACCGGATCGGGGTGCTGGGCCAGAACAGCCTGGAATATTTTTCGCTTTATGGTGCGGCAGCAGCCGTCGGCGCTGTGATGCTTCCCGTCAACTGGCGGCTTTCCGGCGAGGAGGTGGCCTTCAATCTCAACGACTGTGGACCGGTGGTGCTCTTTGTGGGTCCGGAATTTTCAAAGATGATTTCCAACATCAGGGATCAGCTGTTTTCCATCCAGGACATTTACAGCCTCGGTACCGACAAAGGTCATTTTGATGATATGACACCCCTGTTCGATAATGACGGTCTGTTCGAAGCGGTGGATGTCGCCGGGACGGACGGCTTTGTCATTATTCACACCGCAGCCGTTGCCGGGAGACCTCGGGGGGCGCTTTTGAGTCACGGTAACCTGCTGTGTGCAAACCTGGTGTTGAATTGCGGCTTCAATCTGGGTCCTGGTGATGCCCATCTCAACCTGTTACCCCTTTTTCATGTGGGTGGTTTGTTCATGGCTACCAACAGTTTCCAGGCCGGTGTCCAAAATATCAATATGCGCAAATTTGACGCTGAAAAGGCCGTCGAGCTGATCGAGAGGTTCAAGGTTTCCATTCTGTTTGACTTTTCACCCATCCTGTCCGCCATCATGGACGCCGGGGAAAAAATCGGCAAGTCCATCGGCTCTCTGAAAGCCGTCGTGGGCCTTGATTCACCTGAAACCATCGAAGCCTATCAGACGCTTAGCGGTGGTACGTTTTACAGTATGTTCGGGCAGACGGAAACGTCGTGTGTCGTCAGCATGAGTCCGTACAGCGAGAGACCCGGATCCGCAGGGCGGCCGGTTTCCTTTGCCAGGGTTCGGCTTCTGGATGATAACGATACACCTGTCCCCCAAGGGGAAGTCGGTGAAATTGCCGTTAAAGGCCCTTTGGTATTTAAAGGGTACTGGAACCTGCCTGAGGATACCCAGGCAACCTTTCGCGGCGGATGGCACCACACCGGAGATCTGGGTCGTCTTGACGCGGATGGATATCTCTGGTATTGCGGGCGTAAAGCAGAGAAAGAACTTATCAAACCGGGCGGAGAAAACGTCTACCCGGCCGAAGTCGAGAAGGTGATTATGCAGCATCCGGCTGTGGAAAAGACAGCCGTGATCGGTGTCCCAGATTCCAAATGGAAAGAGGCGATCAAGGCGGTCTGCCAGCTCAAATCCGGGCAAATGCTCACGCCCGAAGCCTTGATCGAGTTTGTAGGAGAACGAATCGCCCGTTTCAAGAAACCGCAGTTTGTCGAATTTGTTACCGAGATGCCCCTGACGGGAGCGGGTGAAATCGATCGGCAGAAGGTTAAGGAATTGTACGGTTAGAGCGTTTGTTATAAGCGTTCATACATGAGCGGGCGCAAAACCAGGTATGAAACAAAATATTGATATGAGATTGTGACAACCGTTCAAAACAAGGAGAGTCCCATGCTACGAACAGAGATTTCGCTTTTCATGAAAAATGAGCCTGGTGAACTGGGAAAATTGGCAACGGCTTTCGGGAAAGAAGGTATCAATATCGATGCCATGACGATCCAGGATGCGTCGAGCTATGTTCAGGAACTTTTCAAGGCCAGGGGTAAATCCCTCAAGCGGATCGCTTCTGCCGCCAGTTACAACTCCATGCGCAAGGATTCGGCCCAGTTTGCGCTGCTGCGTCTTCTGGTCGACAACACGGACAAGGCCATGGATCTGTTGAACGAAAACGAGTATGTTTTTGATATCATGCCGGTGATCGCCCTGGCACTGGAAAACAGACCCGGTGAGCTTGCCAAAATCACAAGCAAATTTGGGGAAGAAGGCATCAACATCAATTATGTCTACGGGTCCGTGTCTTCACCGGACGCAAAATGCCTTTTCGTATTCTGCCCGGAGGACATCGAACTGGCCCGTAAAATCTTCACCTAATCGGTAGGCAACCGGCTGCCCATGGCCAATTGCTCGCACGGCACTCGAATCCTTGACCCCTTGAACCTTTTTCTCACTTTAAGGAGAACAATCAAAACCCGCGGTCTGCGTTAAGTGAGAATAGGCCTATCACAGCGTGAGTAGATTCTCCCCTTTGCCCTTTAAGGGTTTTTTTCCCGCAACCTTGGCCAGGGTACGGCCCGGCCGGGCAAAGCGATCGACATTTACAGAAAAGAGAATACCCTCGATATCGCTTTTGACACGGGTGATACGGCTGCGCTGATCGGCTTGCAGCGGATTCACGATTTCGGCTATGACATCTCCCTTTTGGACCTTGTCTCCGGGCCCCTTGACATAGACCACCACACCTGGTGCCGGGGCTTTGATATGTTCTACTCCCCGCAGCGGTGTTGCCTGGTTTCGCAATGGCGGCAGCTCCGGGGCCTCACCGGAAATCAAGCCCCTTCTCTGCAAAAAAAGAAAGATATTTTGAGCATCACGGGAGGCAAGATGGTGTGAGACGTCTGAAATTCCCCTCAGTTCGATGGTGGCGGCCAGGCAGGCAAAAGGTATGGGGAAGGTGGGAAACGTTTCGGCCAGCTCCCACCAGATCCTGCTGCAGGCTTCATCATATGGGTTGTCGCCGGAGACTTTCGCCAACAGGGTCACCGCCGATCCGATCTGGGCGGACAGGTCTGCAGCATCCGGCCAAAGCGGACTTCCCATATAGACATGCGTGACTGCCTGGTGGTCACAATGGAGATCGAGAACGATATCCGCATCAAAGGAAAGGGACAGGAGCAGGTGTTTGAGCTGGGCCGATTCATCGCTGGGTGACAATCCACGGAGGATGTCGGCCATTGCCTGACGGATGGTGACCCTGTTTTGATCCGGGGAATCGGTCAGCGCATTGCGGATGTTTTCGGCAACTGTATCCGTAATGTCCAGGTGCTTTCGATTGAAGTTGGTGTTGTCGAAATTATCGAAGCGGCCCCTCAGGACTTCGTCACGCCACTGGCTTGCGCCAATGGGATTGGCCACGGGAACCAGCAGGATTTCCCCTGCAATGGTCCCTGCGGCATCCGCCGCATCGAACAGGTTGATGAGGTGGTGCATGACCAGGTAACCGGGCGCTTCGTCCGCATGGAGCCCTGCCTGAATATAGGCTTTCTTTCCGGCAGCGCCACTCCCGTAACGGATGAAGGTCAACGTGCGCTCGTTTCCCATACTGGAGACCGGCAGGGACTGCTTCTCAACTATTTTGGTGGTCATTTTTCACAACCCTCATTAGATAAAAAGGGGGAGAAAATCTCCCCCTTTTTGTCTAAATGGCGACGACGTTGCATCCTATCGATTTGTAAAAAGAAATTATTCGCCGTAGACGTTGAATTGAAAATATCGGTCTTGAATCTTCTTGTATGTGCCATCCTGACGGATCTTTACGATGGCCTGGTTAAACATTTCCACCAGGTCCGTGTCTTCCTTGCGGATGGCGATCCCGGCGCCTTCACCGAAATATTCCTTCTCGCTCAGATCCGGCCCGATGAACTGGAACGCCTGTCCTTCGGGTTTCTTTAAAAAGCCGTCGTCGATGGCAACACTGTCTGCCAGCAGCATGTCCAAACGGCCGGCCACGAGATCCAGATAAGCGTCGTCCTGGGTGCCGTATCGTTTGATGGAAGCACCTTCGCCGCCTTTGTCGGTGATAAAACGGTCGTGGATGGTGGCCCGCTGGACACCGATATTCTTACCCTTGGTGGCCTCGGCAACCTCTGCGCGTGTAAAGTCCTTCATGGTGCCCTTCTTGCAAACGAACTTGGCGGGCGTGTTATAATACTTGTTGGTGAAAGCGACCTTTTTCTTGCGCTCCTCGGTGATGGACATGGAGGCAATAATGGCATCGTACTTTCTTGCCAGAAGGGCCGGGATGATGCCGTCCCAGTCCTGGGGTATCAACTTGACCTCGGCGCCCATGGCGGCCACGAGGGCCTTGGCGATATCGATGTCAAATCCTTTCAGTTCCCCGTCGGGTGTCACCCAGCTGAATGGGGGATAGGCACCTTCTACACCGATGCGAACCACTTTCCAGTCTTTGGCCTGAACCGCACCGGCGATCAGTACCAGCGCTAAAATGATTACAAAAATTCCTGTTTTTTTCATAACACGTCCTCCTGTTAGTGTTGGTGAACAAATGAATTGAAGAACCTCGCAGCAAGCTGCGAGGAATGTTCTGCCGTACGGCAGAACCCACGGGGAATACGCTCGCTGTTGCGGTTCAATGTGTCAGGTATATACCAAAATGAGAATTTGTCAATAAGATAGGGTTCAACCAATGGCCATAAGGGGGTATTGTATTGATACCGTTGGTCTGGACTCGGAAATGGTTCAGAAATACATCAAGCACCAAGAACAAAAAAACGCAGGTCTGAGACCTTAGAGTACTAACAATTTTCGGGGCAATCTAAGCCCTTTCAGGGGTTCCATAAATACCGGCCCCTCTGGGGTCGGATATTTATTTTCATGCGCTGTTTCGAGATGACTAGGTATTGGTTATGGGCCGTTTTATTTTGACAGGACAGTCCGGTTTTATGGAAGCTTTGAATGCGCGGATCGAGAAGCGAGACCCGCAATTCAGCGGTTCCTAAATTAGGCCTTGGTAGGGATCGACTTTCCACATCGTTATGCAGCGATTGGCCGAACAGGGGATGACCATGATGGTGGTGACCCATGAAATGGGATTTTATGTCTCTGTAGCCAGGCGATCGTAGGCGTCGAGAATTTCCTGAAGCAGTTCGGCATTGTCCGGGAGGGCTGGGAAGTGGCTCTTCAGGATTTCACGGGCCTTTTCTGCGGCTGCGGCGTCTGAATTCGAGACACCCTTACGCGCTGTTTCCCTATTGTCGTAGCGCCCCTTGACGGAGGGCTGCCAAAGATCACGCATGTGCTTCAGGGTATGATCGCTGACCATGTAGTGATGTTGGGGCCCGATGCGGTGGATGTCGTCAAGGGCCAACGTTTCGGGTGTGACGGACATACCGCTGCTGACGATCCTCAGCATATCGAAAATTTCACAATCCTTGATCAGCTGCTCGAAAGAGAAAATAGTGGCACCACCCAACAAGCCTGCTCCACAGATCATATCACCTCTGGCAAACAGGCTGACGGCACAGGAAATGGCATTTTCAACCCCGCTGCGCCAATCGCCGCGCATGCTCCCCGTACCAAAGGTTCCGATTGTGATGGGCAATCCGTAGTGCCGTGCCAATTGAATGGCGACCGCCTGGAGAAGGAAATCTTCGGGATTGCCGCTGGTCATGCCGCCGGTTTTAAGCTCCATCATGGTCGCATACGATCCGTAGAATGAAGGCGTTCCAGGATAATAAAGCTGCAGAAATGTGATGCCTGCCAGAATTTCCGCATTACCCATGGCGATATTGCCGGCTAGGGTGGCCGGTGCGGTGGCGCAGCCGATCTGCATGGTCACAAAGCCGGTGGGGACACCGGCTTCCGCGAAGATCAAAGCCGCTTCCATGCCCTTGGCGCTGCAGGTCAAAGGGCTGATGGTGGATTGAAAATTGGATATGATCGGTTTTTGCTTCAAAGCGGATTTACCGCCGGCAACCGCGGCAGCCATCTCAACCGTTCCTTTGGCGGTCAGGGGGTCCGCGGCGGTCATGGCTTGGATGTGTTTCCCCGAATTGTGCATCAGGGCCTGCAGCTCGTAGAGGGGCTGGGTCGCAGAAGGCCGGTCCTGAGCACTGACACAGGGCCATAAAAAGGAAATTTGCGGCAGAAAATCAGCGACCCGCGTAGCGGCGGCCAGATCGTCATACGTGGAATTTCGAATAAGACCGGAATCCAAATCCTTGACCTTGAGACCGGTACCGTCAAGGCAGAGATAGCCGTGCCGCCCATCGAGAGCAAGGTCATGTTCCGGATTTCGGGCGTGGAGCCTAAAAGACGTCGGTGCACGTTGGATGGCGTTTTCCACGACGTGCGGCGGAAAGCAGACCCGATTGGTTTTGCGGTCCACCCGTAATCCAAAATCTGAAAGATCGTCCAGTCGGTTTTCCCCCAGGGGCATGACCATACCGGTATGTTCCAGGATATTCAGGCTGGCCTCATGAATTTGAATGAGGTCTTTTTTAGACAACAACTGGAGATCTGTTGTCCACTCGACAGGCAGTATCATGGCGAAATCCTCATAACGGCTGAAGTGCTATTGTTGAGCATCTATTTTTTCAAGCCTGACGTGCTTGCATTACCATCGGCGGTAACGCCAACTTTCGATGGAAACGAAAGGTAGATCCATTAAGTTTCTTTGGGCATGTTGTCAAGGAAAAACCGATCGGGAAGCGCCGAAACACAACGCGACGAACGCCACCAAGACGTGTAAGCGGCTGAAACAGTGCGCGTTTCCAACGCTGTCGTCGTATCAAAACACGGGTACCCTGCGTAACATTACCACTGAAAATTCGTTTGTGGGTGTGTGCTCGCAGGCACATGCTGATATGCAAGGTCTCAATAGGTGTGGGCTAAGGGCACCGATATATATTAACAGTTTGATAATATATGAAAAAAATCAAAGATTTTCTTTAAGTGGTCATTATGAATCAAATTGACAAAAGCATTGCATGGCTTTATGTTGGTGTTCTATCGTCAGGTAACGTTACTATTGAGGCAAGTGATCATAATGCAACATATGCAGGACGCGCTTGACCCCCGGTTTGCCAGGTATCTTCTGGAATCCATGGCTGATGGCGTTTTTACGCTCAATCGGGCAGGTATCATTACCTCTTGGAATGCATCCATGGAAAAGATCAGCGGCTACAGCGCTCAGGAAGCCCTGGGACGAACCTGCACCATGCTCAGTTTCAATTTATGTCTCAAAAAGAGCTGCCCCAGCGGTATCAAGGAATGCGGCATCTATGAAAGAGGCGCCGTAGATGCCAAGGAATGCGCTCTGCGCCACAAGGACGGCCACGACGTTCCGGTACTAAAGAGTGCGCGGCTTGTGAAGAATGGTCACAACAGCGTGATCGGGGTTGTCGAAACGGTGACGGACCTGACAGAATTGAAAAAAGCACGTCAGCAGATCGAGGAAATCTCACGCAAACTGGGAGATGTTCACAGGCTTGACAATATCATAGGCAGGAGTCGGGCGATGCAGGACGTATTTTCCGCTATCCGGTCGGCAGCCGCCAGTGAAGCGACGGTGTTGATCCAGGGCGAGAGCGGCACGGGCAAGGAATTGGTGGCCGGAGCCATTCATTACAACAGCGACAGGGCCGGGAAGCCTTTGGTTACGGTTAACTGCAGCGCATTGACCGAGTCGTTGCTGGAGAGCGAACTCTTCGGACATGCAAAAGGTGCTTTTACAGGCGCTATTCGGGATCGCAAGGGCAGATTCGAGGAAGCCGAGGGGGGGGGCTGTCTTTCTGGACGAGATCGGGGAAATCAGTCCCTTTATTGGCAAGTCATTTTATCGCCCTGCAGAATACCAAAACAGACAAACACATCCAGGGTCTTTCCCAGGCCGCCCTGCGTCTCTTCATGGATCACTCCTGGCCTGGAAATGTCCGGGAACTGGAAAATGCCATCGAACATGCCTTTGTGCTATGTGATGAAAAAGAGATCGATATTTTCGATCTGCCGGTTGAACTGCGAAAGGCGAGCTATCAGCCGGAATCGGCCGGCCGGCTCTGTGAGCCCCAAGCGCAGCCCAGGCACCGCGAACGGCTCACCAAAGGGCGTCTTGAAAGACTTTTATCGGAATGTGATTGGAACAAGGCAGAGGTTGCAAGGCGTGTGGGTCTGAGTCGAACCGCCATCTGGAAATACATGAAAAAGTGGCATATCCCACTGAAACCCTGATACCTTCATTGGTTTTGAGCACATCAAAACAATAGTTAATCGAAACACGAAGGAGGCGTGTATGTCGGAAATTTTTGGTGGCCACCTGGTGGCAAAATATTTAAAGGAAATAGAAGGTATTTCCACGGTATTTTCACTTTCGGGCGGACATATCAACCGAATTTACGACGGCTTTCTGGATTACCAGGTTCGGTTGATCGATGTCCGTCATGAACAGGCTGCCGCCATGATGGGGCATGCCTATTCCATTTTTACGGATCAAGTGGGTGTTTGCCTTGTCACCGCCGGGCCGGGGTTCACGAACGTGATCACCGGAATTGTCAACGCCTACTTGGACAATGCACCTCTGGTGGTTCTGTGCGGAACCGCACCCATAAAAGACCGGGAAAGGGGGGCTCTGCAGGATGTTCAGCAGGCCGACATGATCAAAAATTCAGTCAAGTGGACCAGCTGTTGCTACGAAACCCGGCGCATACCGGAGTATCTGGCCATGGCATTTCGTCATGCCGTGACAGGTCGTCCGGGTCCTGTTTTTCTTGAACTGCCGCCGGACATCCTTAATACCAGCATTGCAGAAGAGCAGCTGCCGGTGATGCAAAAAGGCGGCGTCCGACATCGCTCGGAACCCGAGCGGGTGCTGATAAACCAGGCCGCAGACATGATCGGATCGGCTAAAAAACCGTTGATTATCGGTGGTAACGGCATTTCTTCGAATGCATGCGCACTGGCATTTGAAAGGTTTATCAAAAAGACCGGTATCCCCTTTTTTCTTTCCAACAACGGCAGAGGGACACTTCCCGATGATCACCCCCTTTCCTTGTGGGACGGTGGTCTCATGGCGATCATGACCGCCCTTGGCCAGGCGGACCTGGTCATCGCGCTGGGTGTGCGGTTCAACTGGATTTTGATGTATGGTGAAATATTTCCGCAGGCCAAGGTTATCCGTGTAGACATCGATCCGGCTGAGATCGATCGAAACCGTTGCTCCGACATCGGGCTGGTGGGTGATATGGAATTAGCCCTCAGAGCGCTGAACAAGCGGGTCAAACGGGGGGAACACATGACCTGGCGCCGGTCCCTGAAAGAGGCCTATACGCCACTGGTACAGGGGGAAATCGATGCCAGGATGTCACCGTCCGAACCACTGCATCCTGCCAGATTGATCGAACAGGTGCGAAAGGCTGTAGGGGATGAAGCCATCTATATCATTGACGGCGGCGACACCTCTTACTATGGTCTCACCGGATTGCATGCCCGTGAACGGTCTTCGGTGCTTGGGTCGGCTGGCGGGCTTTTCGGATGCCTGGGTACCGGTATCCCCTTTGCTATCGGGGCCAAAGCTGCCAGACCGGACAAAACCGTGGTGGTTATCAACGGAGATGGATCCTTCGGTTTCAATGCCATGGAATTCAATACAGCGGTCCGGCACAACCTGCCTTTTGTCTGTGTCATCAACAATGACCAGGCCTGGGGGATGATCAAGCACGGTCAGGAAATGTGTTTTGGAGATGAACGTATTACAGGATCGGAACTGGGAATCGTGCACTATGAAAAAATGGTCTCGGCACTTGGCGGGTATGGCGAGTTCGTCGAAAAAGATGACGAGGTGATCCCGGCGGTAAAACGGGCCTTGGCTTCAGGTAAGCCTGCCTGCGTAAACGTGTTGACCGATCCCTGCGTCATAAGCCCGGCCTCGATCATGCTGTCGGAAGGCTTGAAGATGGCGTAAGCCCATAAAATTTTACCTGCTTATGGTTTATCGCTTACAGCTTACGGTTGAAAAAAAGGAAGAAGCACATGAATGTAAGGACGCCTCAGCGACCCAGTCGCTATCTGTTGGGTACCGCCCTGGTTTTGGCAATGATTTTAGGTCTGTCGCTATCGAGTAAGGCCGTTACACTTGAGACGTGTATCAAAACCGCTCTCGAGAACAACCCGGATATTCAGGCCGGCATCACCCGCATTAATGCTGCCAAATACATGATCAAACAGGCTGAATCAGCTTATTATCCGCGCCTGTATCTGTCGGGTACCTATTCTGTGACCGACAATCCGCCCCAGGTTTTCATGATGGCACTCAACCAGAAAGATCTCGACATGGCGGATCCGGATTTTGATCCGAATGATCCGGATCCTATCGATAATATGCGGCTTTCTGTCGGTTTGAAGTACCGCTTTTATAACGGTGGCATCAGTGCCATTGATGTCCGCCTGGCGAAAGCGGGAAAGCAAATACGTGAACTGGGGCTACGGGCGGTCCAAAACGAACTGATCCACCAGGTGACCCGGGGATATTACGGTGTATTGCAGTTCCAGTCCTTTGTGGCCGTACAGGAGGCGACGGTGAAAAGCTTGCAAGAAAGTCTCAGGGTGGCGACGGTGCGTTTCAACGCGGGGTCCTCGGTTAAGACCGATGTGTTGAATCTGGAGGTCAAACTGGCACAGGCACGAGAGGACACCATACGGGCAAAAAATATGGTCCAGCTTTCAATTGCATCCCTGAACACGGCCATCGGATCGGATCTGATTTCACATGCCGGGCTCCCGGTTCCGGATCGTGAAGACGTCTCGAGAAAGCCCGCAGATCTCGATTTCAGCCTTATCGAGAACCGGCCCGAGCTGAAAGCGGCTGCCACCATGTCCAACATCAAGGAACAGGCTTACGAAAAGGCCTCTCGTGAAAATCGTCCCACCATGAGTGCTTTTGGGTCTTATGATTTCGACAGTGGTGATTTTGAAGAAGTCGAAAACAGCTATCTCATGGGGGTCATGGCGGAATGGGAATTTTTTGATGGCTATCATCGACCCAACAAGGCCAGGGCCGCCAAGGCAGACTGGCAGACAGCTAAGAATGAGACCCTAAAAACCCGCAACGACCTTCGATTGGATCTCCACCAGGCATATCTCCAGGCGATGGATGCCTGGGAGCGACTGGAGGTGAGTGAAAAGAGTATCGAGAGTGCCAGTGAAGCGCTGCGCATTACTGCGGAGCTTTACAAAGAAGGTGTGGCGGAGATTTCGTTGTTGTTGACAGCTCAGGTGGGATTGACCACTCAGAAAACCAGGAGTGTTGCGGCATATTACGAATACCTGACAGCCCTATCCAATTTTGACAGGGCTCGGGGGTTGGCGGTGGAGCGTTTTATAGAATAGGGTTCATGGGTTCAAGGATCCAAGGGTTCGAGGGGAAGAAATGTCGTTCGATAGAACAAATGACGCCTGAAAGGCAAATAACAGCAGAAGGCATCAATAGGGGGCGAACATGTCTGAGCAGAAAAAAGGGCAGGGAACCAGGGTGATACGCTTTATTAAATGGCCGGTTTCTATCGTGGGTCTGGTGTTCATGATCGCATGGACAGGGGGGGTCTTTCACGAAAAAACAGCGGCAGGGAAGCTAGACATCGCGGTGGGGAAACCCTTGCCTGAAAATGCCGTGACGTACACCGTCAACGTGAAACCTGTCGCGGCAAAAATCGATGTGGTGGGGACGGTTGCTTCGGAAGAAAGCGTGCATTTGAGCGCGCGGATCAGTGCCTATGTCAGCAGTATCTTTGCCTCGGCAGGTCAGTCAGTCAAAAAGGGGCAGGTGCTGATCGAACTGGACAGTCGCGAAATGCAGGAGAAACTGGCCGCGGCCAACATTCAACTCAAACAATCCCGCACGGAATACAACAGAACGCTGTCTCTTTATAAACAAAAGGCTGCCACGGAACAGTCCCTGACGGCCGCGGAGTCCATCTACAAGGGCGCCCAGTCCCAGATAGCTGAAATCAACGTCCTGCTCACCTATACCCAGATTAAATCTCCCATCAACGGTATGGTCACGGACCGGCGGGTGGAGAAAGGCGATCTGGCCAACCCAGGCCAGGTTCTGTTGGGTGTATACGATCCACTCAAGATGCGTCTTGAAGTGCCGGTTCCGGTTCGCCTGATCGAGAAACTGTCCCTTGGGCAGGTGGTTGATATCAGTCTTGATCGTCCGAATCGACCCTTCAGGGGGCGGGTGTCTGAAATTGTGAGTGAAATCGATCCGTTGAGCCGAACCCAAGAGGTCAAGATCCACATCGACAACAATAAAGGAGAGATCCTTCCGGGTACATTCGGCCGCGTATGGGTGTTCGAAGACCCCCACCCGGCTGTTCTGGTGCCGGCAAGTGCCATTATCCTGTCGGGGCAGCTGGAAATGGTCCATCTGGTCCAGAAGAACCGGGTGGTCAGACGGATGGTGAAATCGGGCCCCTCTTTCGGAAAAGAAATTGAAATTCTGTCCGGGCTGTCTCAGGGAGACCTCATCCTGGTATCCCCCCTGAAGGAGGATTTGTAAATGGATCACAAACCATCCGTCATCTCCAACATCATCGAATCCTTTCTGAAGGGAAACCTCGCTATCCTGCTGATTATCATCAGCCTCCTGGCAGGTGTGGTGGCCCTGGCCGTTACGTCCCGTGAAGAAGAGCCGCAGATCGTCGTTCCCTTGGCCGATGTGATGATTGCCTATCCAGGCGGCAGTGCCGAAGAGGTTGAAAAATTGGTCTCTGCCCGTCTTGAACGGCTTCTCTATCAAATCGATGGTGTCGAATATGTGTATTCCATGTCGCGTCCGGGCATGGCCGTTGTTACGGTTCGATTCCATGTGGGGCAGGATCGTGAAGAGAGTCTCATCAAACTTTACAATAAAATCAGCCAGAACATGGATCGCGTGACGCCCGGGATCAGCGGATGGATTATCAAGCCCATTGAAATCGACGACGTTCCCATCGTCAATGTGACTCTCTACAGTGAGGCGGTGGACGATCACCATTTGTACCGTATAGCCGAGGAGGTCGTCGGAAAATTGCAGCACATTCCCGACAGCGCCAGAATCAGTGTGCACGGTGGCCGAAAACGAGTGGCCTACGTCTATCTGGATCCGGAACGCCTGGCTGCCTACGGTCTTTCCGCCATGGAAGTGGCCGGGGCAATTCAGGTGTCAAATGCCCAGATGCAGAGCGGCGAATACTCAAAAGCCAATCAGGTGATTCGGGTCGAAGCGGGCCCTTTTGTCAAGAATATTCAAGAGATCAAGAACTTGCTCGTCTCACTCCACCAGGGCAGGCCTGTCTACCTGCGGGATGTCGCAGCGGTGCTGGACGGCCCCGAGGAGGTGCTTTCCTACAGCCGAATAGGTTTCGGACCGGCCCATCCAGATGACGGTCACAAGGTGTCGGGCAGCAGAACCTACCCGGCGGTCACCATTGCGGTGGCCAAGAAAAAGGGCAGCAATGCGGTCTGGGTTGCCAGGCAAATCGAAGAAAGCATGCAGGAGATGAAACAGGACGTGCTGCCCCACAACGTGAGCTACCAAATCACACGAAATTACGGAGAAACCGCCAACGACAAGGTCAACAGCCTGGTCAAGAGCCTTGCGGAAGCGATTATCACCGTGATTGCGCTGATTACCTTTTACATGGGGTGGCGCACCGGTACCATTGTGGCCATTGCGGTACCCATCACCTATTCCCTGGTCCTGATTTTCAACTACCTGTTTGGCTACACCATCAACCGGGTAACGCTTTTTGCCCTCATTCTGGCCTTGGGGCTCGTGGTGGATGACCCCATTGTGAGTGTGGAAAATATCTACCGGCACCTGACCATGGGGGGCCGCAAGAAACTGGAAGCCATCTCCATCGCGATCAACGAGGTCATGCCACCGGTAATCCTGGCTACTTTGGCTATTATTGTTTCTTTTCTGCCCCTGTTTTTCATTACCGGCATGATGGGTCCCTATATGCGGCCCATGGCCTTGAATGTGCCCCTGGCCATGCTCATGTCCATGGTCGTTTCCTTTGCCATCACCCCCTGGGTTTCCGCCAAACTGTTGAAGCAGGAGGATGCCGGTGAAGAACCCTATGACCTTACCAAGACAAGCACTTACCGATTGTACCGCCGGGTCATTCTGCCTTTTGTCAACTCAAAGGCCAAGAGCTTTGTGCTCCTTTTCGTGATTGCGGTCCTGTTTTTCGTGTCCATAGCCTTGACACTTACGGGACATGTCCCGCTGAAGATGTTGCCATTCGATAACAAGAACGAATTTCAGGTGCTCATCGATCCACCGGAGGGCACCACCCTGGAGACCACCGATGCCGTGGTCCAGAAGGTGGAAAACCTGCTCATGGCCATGCCGGAAGTCACCAACACCATCACCACGGTCGGTGCCGCCTCTCCCATGGATTTCAACGGTCTGGTGCGTCATTACTACCTTCGGGAAGGCGCCAATGTTGCCGATGTGCGGGTGAACCTGCTGCACCGGGATGACCGTGAGATGTCGAGCCATGCCATGGTGCTGAGGATTCGAAAAGACATGGCAGCCATTGCCACAGAGACCGGTGTGAGCATCAAATTGGTTGAGGCACCACCCGGTCCGCCGGTTCTTTCCACCCTCGTGGCCGAGATATACGGTCAGCCCCATCAAACCTATGACGAACTGATCGAGGCTGCACGGAAGGTCAAGGACCGGATGCATCAGGCCGATGGGGTCGTAGACATCGACGACATGGTGGAAGCGGATCAACAAAAGTATTTCTTCCGTGTGGATCGCGAAAAAGCCGGCCTCAACGGCATTTCTAGCGAGGATATCGTCAAGACGCTCAAAATCGCCTTGGATGGCATGCCGGCAGGAATCGTGCACCTGGTGACGGAACAGAATGAACTGCCGATTGTTCTGCGTCTCCCCCGGGCAGCCAGATCGGACATCGCACGCTTAAAGACTATCACCGTGATGGGTCGCACCGGGAACAGGGTTCAACTGGGAGAGTTGGGTTGGTTTGAGGAAACGATTCAGGACAAGTCGATCTACCACAAAAACCAGGAACGCGTGGTGTATGTAACGGCTGAGATGGCCGGCAGGGGCCCTGCCTATGCCGTGCTCGAACTTCAGAAGCACTTCAAGGAGAATCCCCTGCCCCAAGGCATCCGTCTGGATTGGAGTGGTGAGGGCGAATGGAAAATCACCCTTGATGTGTTTCGGGACCTGGGTCTTGCCTTCTCGGCCGCCCTGGTGGGCATTTATGTCCTGCTGGTCTATGAAACCGCGTCCTACCTGATACCGGTGGTGATTATGCTTTCGATTCCATTGACCATGATCGGGATCATGCCAGGGTTTGCGCTCCTGAATATCATCGTAAACAATCCCGTGGGTGGTTATGCAAATCCGGTTTTCTTTACCGCTACGGCCATGATCGGCATGATCGCCCTGAGCGGGATCGTGGTTCGGAACGCCATCATCCTGATTGATTTTATCAGGACCCAGGTCAAGCGGGGAAGTGCTCTCGTGGATGCGATTGTGGAATCCGGCGCCGTACGTTTCCGGCCCATTTTTTTGACAGCAGGCACCACAACGCTGGGTGCCTGGCCGATTACCCTGGATCCCATTTTCAGCGGCCTTGCCTGGTCCATCATCTTCGGCATGATCGTTTCAACGGCCTTCACGCTGTTGGTGATACCGGTTGTCTATTATCTAATTTACAGCAAGAAACAGGTCAAACAGACGATTGGAGATTAAGGGTACATGGTGTTTTTTGGGTTTATTGGGTTTTTTGGGTTCATTGGGTTTGTTGCGTTGTGTTTACAGAGGTATCCATCATGAAAATGCTAATGATCATCTGTCCGGAAAAGAATGCCGATGACATTCGGAATCTGATTGCAGCTTACGATGTGCATTCCTACTCGGAAATGCATGATGTCACCGGCGAAGGTGAAAAAGGAAAGCGATTTGGAACGCGCATCTGGCCGGGAAAATCAATGGTAATTTTTACGGTTGTCCCCGAGCACAAAAAAGACGAGCTGATCGTGGCATTAAAGGAATGTGAGAAAACGCTCTTACCGGAAGAAAGCATGCGCGCCTTTGTCCTGCCTGTGGAAGAGGTGATCTGAACCAGGCGCCAGGCGAATGTGAGATAGGCCCCTATCCATTTCCGTTTACAGGCGACCGTCTATCATTCATGGTTTAAAGGCTTGCCAAAATGTTCGCAAAAAGACATCTGACATGACACCGGGCTGCAATATTTCGAAAGGCCCGTGGAAATGCTTTGGTGATCCTGCTGGAGATGGAAATTCAACCAGGCTGACGTCTGGTTGAGCTCCCACATCCTGGGGGGCACACACCCTGAAAGCAACTCATGACAGACGTCGCTGGAAGTCATGCGTCGGTAAACTTTCACCCATACGCAGTATTTATCGGGATTCACCTCGCACCTGCCACCGCGGCTGCCGCCGCAGGCACCGTTCCGAATATGTTTGGGGCACTGGGACTCAGGGCATAAAAAGGCCAGGTGCTGAATGGCGCAATCCCCGCAGCGCTGGCAGTTCAATAGAATTTTTTTGGAGGCGTTTTCGAAAAACGCCATAAGTTTCTCAGCTGGTGGGTGATGTCTGATCCATCGGCAAACTTTTTTCAGTGTCCGGGCATGCTTGGCATCGAAATTGAAGAACCGCTCATGCATGAATTTCATCAGTGCGTGGTGCATTTTCTCACCCACTGGGCTGTCTGTCGGCCGATTCTTAAAACCGTTCACGGACGAATCTCCGAATGGTTTGTCCGGGAAAACATAAAAACCGTCGGGAACCGGGTCGTTGAATTCGGGTATAAAATTCTCCCACTGATCCTGGATAGCATTCATGTGATTCAGGATTTCGCCCACGCCATCGAAATTTTTATGAATGCCTCCCAGGTGCATGCCCTTGTAACCGAGTCCCTTGAGAATGGCACCCAGCTTGGCCGCACGCTCGATGGCCTTGATGCGCCCTGCCCTGGGATCTTGCCACTCCTTCAGGGTTCTTGCCAGTAATTTGTCCGTGACCACGGCCCCGGGTACCAATCCCTGGTTTATGATTCTGGCCGATCGAGGTGTCAGCAGGTAGATGGAGCCCAGGACCGGCAGGTTCACGTCAAGCTGCTTTAGTACGGTCATCAATTCAGCGAACTTACGGGCGTCATACCCCAGCTGGGTGATGATGAAGTTGGCACCGGCTGAAATTTTTCTGCAGAGCTTGGCGTATTGGACGAAGCATTCCGCCGCGGTGTATTTGAAGGGCGATACGGCGCAACCCGTGAAAAAGCCGTCCGGGTCACCAGCCTCGTATAAGCGGTCGTTGAGCTGTTCCAGCATCATCAAAAGACTTACGGCATCCAGATCAAAAACCGGTGCTCCCTGGCCACCGAACCCTTTGCCGGTGTAGTCTCCGGTCAAGGCCAGGAGGTTTTTCATGCCCATCAAGGACAGCTGGAGGGCCCGGCTTTCCATTCCGACCCGGTTCAGATCTCGACAGGTAAAGTGAACGACGACATCCATGCCGACTTTGAAGATATCATGCCCGAGAACGTCCGGGCTCAGAGAGGGATTGCCGCCGGGATTATCGGTGATGGATACGGCTGAAAGCCTGCCGTCGGAAAAGGAATCCCGGGCGATGCCCATGACGATGTCCAGAGATCGACCCCTAGATTCTTTGCCCGGAACCAGTTCCAGGGTGGTGAGGAACTCACCCGGCCGAAACAAGTCGTTTTGAAATACGCGTAGCATGGGGTAAGGTTACAACATTTGGAGGGAAATTCAAAGCATTAAGCTTTCATCAGACCTGTGAGGCGGCTGGACTGTTAGGCAAACCACCGCCTGTTCTTATGACTCAAGGCTCTTGACAAATCTTTCCATATCCATACATAAGTCTGCCACACGATATTATCAAAAGGAGGAACCACATGAAGGACCCCTTATTCGTTCCCATCAACATCGGCCGACTTGAGATCAAGAACAGGATTTATCTGCCGGCCATGCACCTGAACATGGCTCAGGATTACAAGGTCACGGAACAGCTGGTGGACTTTTATGCCGAGAGGGCTCGCGGGGGGGTGGGCATGATCAGCGTCGGGTATGCCACCGTGGATGAACTGTCGGGCTCGACCATGAACATCGGTGCACACAAGGATGAATTTATTCCCGGACTGGCTGACCTTGCTGACGGCATCAAATCTCACGGTGCCCGAAGCGCTGTGCAGTTGAACCATGCCGGTCGGTATAATTTTTCTTTTTTTACCGGGGGTAAAACTCCGGTGGCACCATCGCCCATACCTTCTCGAATGACCAAAGAAACGCCCCGCGAGTTGACCGTGGAAGAGATCGACGGGATCATCGAAAGCTTCGCGCAGGCCGCGCGGCGCGTCCAGGAAGCCGGATTTGATGCCGTGGAGGTCCTCGCCGGAACCGGCTATCTCATCTCCGAGTTTCTGTCCCCCCTCACCAACCAACGAACCGACGAATACGGGGGATCCTACGAAAACCGGATGCGTTTTGGCCGCGAGGTCGTACAGCGGATCAAGGCGGTCACGGGAAGCGATTTTCCCTTGATTGTGCGTATGAACGGCAACGACTTCATGCCCGGTGGCCAGGGGCGCAAGGAGCTGGCTGAATATGCCAGCGTGCTGGTAAATGAAGGTGTGGACGCCTTGTGTATCAATGTGGGTTGGCACGAGGCCCGGGTGCCTCAGATCACCACCTCGGTCCCCAGAGGTGTGTTCGCTTATCTGGCAAAGGGGATAAAAAATCTGGTAAACGTGCCGGTCATTGCCAGCCACCGTATCAACGATCCGGCCACAGCAAGAGAAATGATTGCCGACGGTATGTGTGACATGGTCGCCATGGGGCGGCCCCTGATTGCGGATCCCTACCTGCCCGAAAAGGCATCCACGGGGCGTGAGAATGAGATCGTACATTGTATCGCTTGTGCTCAGGGCTGTTTCGATCACCTTTTTAAATTGAAACAGGTGGAGTGTTTGTGCAACCCCAGAGCAGGGCATGAAAAGGAGTGCCGCTTGCAGGCCTCGGATTCGCCTTCAAAGGTCATGGTGGTGGGGGGTGGGCCTGCCGGTATGAGCGCCGCCCTTGCCGCTGCAGAATGCGGGCACGAGGTGGTGCTTTACGAAAAGGAAAATCGCCTCGGTGGGCAGCTTTACCTGGCCGCTGCGCCTCCGGGCAGGGCCGAATTTGCCGAACTGGCCAAAGACCTGGCCACCCAGGTGGCTGTTCATCAGATTCGCGTGGTTCTCAACTGCACCGTCGATGAAAAAACCCTGGCGAATGAAAAACCGGGCAAGGTTCTTCTGGCAACCGGCGCCAAACCCATCACACCGCGCATTCCCGGGGTGGATCTTCCGCACGTGGTTCAATCCTGGGATGTGCTGCAAAACAGGGTTGCCACGGGCCGGCGGGTGGTGGTGATCGGCGGGGGGGCCGTTGGGGTGGAGACGGCCCTGTTCCTGGGTGAAAAAGGAACCCTTTCCGGAGAAGCGCTTAAATTCCTCCTGGTGAACAAGGCCGAAACGCCCGCAGACTTGTACGAACTGGCAACCCAGGGAACCAAGAATGTCGTGCTCATCGAGATGGTCAAGAAGGTCGGCAAGGACATCGGCTTGACGACCCGCTGGGGCATGCTCCAGGATATGTCACGCATCGGGGTCGAAGACGAACGTCTCCACCAAAGCGCTGGAGATCACCCCCCAGGGGGTCAACGTGGAAATGGGTGGTCGGACCGAGATCATTCCGGCGGACAGCGTGGTCCTGGCGGTGGGATCCGAATCCTACAACCCGTTGCAGGAACTGTTGGAGAAAAAAGGCATTCCGCACCAGGTCGTGGGAGACGCTCGAAAGGTGGCCCTGGCCTTCGATGCCGTGCACAACGGGTTTGCCGCGGGCAGGAACATCTGATCATGTTCACTGGTAGCTCATGGCCGGTAGCTCTTAGCTGGTGGTCGGCCATCGGCAGCTCATTACCGCAGTGGGTACATATGCCATAGAGGCTATAGCCGCTTGCAGGGCAGGAACAATAAAATGCAATACGTTGACAATCATCCGGACGGATCTGTATTAGGCCTTCGGGAAACGACACCGGAAAAGGGGAACAAGAATGCAAAACGCGTCGGAATGCGGTATCTGGGAAAAAACAAAAAGGTGTCTGGTGCCCTTGGACAGGCTGGCGATGCTGCCCCTGTATCACCGCGAAATCATACCGCAATCATATCTGGACGCCATGGGACATATGAATGTCCGCTGGTACATGGCCCTTTTCGACACTTCGGTCTGGAATTTTTTCATGGCCCACGGGTTGGATGAGAACTACTATGTCCAGAAACAGATGGGTGTCTTTGCATTGAAGCATTTCATTCAGTATTTTGCTGAAGTTAAAGCAGGCGAAACCGTGGCCATGCGTATCCGCCTGCTGGGGCGCACCGAGAAACGGTTTCACTTCATGAATTTTATGATCAATGAAACCACGGGAAAGCTGGCGGCCATTCTCGAGGTACTGGGGACCCATGCGGATCTGAAATTGCGTAAAGCGGTGGCCATGCCCCAAGACATCACGCAGAAATTCGATGCCCAGGTCGTGACAGATCAGCAACGCGACTGGGAGGCCCCCCTTAGCGGGGCTATTGAGTTATAAGGTTTAAGGGGGGCACAAGGAGCTAACAGCTGTCAGTGTACATCGGCATCCCAGCGCGTCCGTGTATACAAGGGGTACAGGGTAAAAAACTGGGTTTAAGGGTCTGAGGTTTGGAGGGTATCAGTCGGTTGTCCGTTCGACCAAACAAAGAAAGGTGTAACGAATGTTAAAAACTAGAATTACCGACCTTTTCGGTATCGAGCGGCCCATTGTCCAGGGCGGTCTCATGTGGATTGCCAGGTCCGAGCTGGCGTCGGCGGTGGGGAATGCCGGCGGAATCGGGTTTATGACAGCCCTGACCTTTCCCGATCCGGAAGGGCTGCGGGCAGAAATCAGGAAGTGCCGGGAATTGACGGACAAGCCCTTTGGTGTCAATTTAACCTTTTTGCCCAGCCTGCGGCAGCCGGATTATCCCGCCTATATCGATGTCTGCATCCAGGAGGGCATCCGCTTCATCGAAACTGCCGGAAGAAACCCCGAACCTTACATGGACCAGCTTAAATCCGCCGGAATCAAGGTCATTCACAAATGTACCTCGGTGAGGCACGCCGTCAAGGCGCAGAAAATCGGTTGTGATGCCGTCAGTATCGATGGGTTCGAAGCCGCAGGACACCCGGGTGAAGACGATGTGACCACCATGATCCTGGTGCCGCTCACCCGGGATGCCATCGATCTTCCCATCATCGCATCTGGCGGCCTGGGAAACGGACGCGGGTTGGTGGGTGCACTGGGTCTGGGTGCAGACGGGATCAACATGGGTACGCGTTTTGTGGCCACCCGCGAAGCGCCGGTGCACCCCAACGTAAAGCAGGCCCTGGTGGAACACAACGAACGTGACACGCGTCTGATCATGCGGACGCTTCGAAATACTGAACGGGTTCTGCACAATCGGGTCGTGGACAAGGTGCTGGAAATTGAAAGCAGGGGCAACACCCGAATCGAGGACATCGTTCCCTTTGTTTCCGGACTGGTGGGAAAGGAGATGCTCGAGCAGGGACAGATGGAAAAAGGGATTCTGGCTGCCGGCCAGACCATGGGATTCGTGCAGGACATCCCAACATGTCAGGAACTGCTGGATCGTATCATGGCGGAGGCGCAACAGATCATCCTGGAGAAATTCTCTCAGGTGACCACGCAAAAGGGGGTACAAAGGTGACGGAACTTTTTGAAGCGACCGAGATAAACGGCCTGACACTGGCGAACCGCTTTGTTCGTTCAGCCACCTGGGAAGGGATGGCCACCGACGCCGGTGCTGCCACGCCCGCTTTGATCCAGCTGATGACCGATCTTGCCGAGGGGGGCGTCGGGCTGATCATTACCAGCCATGCTTATGTAAGCAGGCCAGGCCAGGCAGGTCCCTGGCAGCTGGGTGTCCATGCGGATGATCTCCTACCCGGGCTGCGTAGCATGACCGCTGCAGTTCATGACAGGGGCGGCAGGATCGTGATGCAGCTGGCCCATGCCGGCTATCATGCCAATGGAAAACTGAGCCATGCCATGCCGGTGGCACCATCGGCTGTGGAAGGAATGGCCAAATCCGCCCGTGAGGTGTTAACCGAAGCGGGCATCCAAGCCATTATAAAGGCTTTTGCGGACGCAGGCCGGCGGGCCAAGCAGGCCGGTTTCGACGGCGTGCAGATCCACGCCGCTCACGGATATCTTTTGAGCCAATTCCTTTCGCCGATCTACAATCAGAGAACCGATGCCTACGGCGGCGATATTCGAAACAGAGCCAGCGTTCTCATGGCCGTCCTGGAGGCCATACGCAAATCTGTCGGGCCGGATTATCCGATATTGATCAAAATGAACTGCGGTGATTTTATGGAAAACGGCCTGGAACTGACGGATGCCATCCAGGTGGGGGAGATGCTGGCGGAAAGGGGCATCGACGCCATCGAGTTGAGCGGGGGCCTGCTGATCGGCCAGAAAATGAGTCCCAGCCGCATGGGTATCCATTCGAAGGAAAAAGAGGCCTATTTTCAAAAAGAGGCCGCGGCTTTCAGGAAAAACGTTCATGTGCCATTGATACTGGTCGGGGGGAACCGGTCCTTTGAAACTGCCCGACAGATTATCGACAGCGGCATAGCCGACTATGTTTCCATGTGCCGGCCTTTTATTCGGGAACCGGGCTTGATCAATCGTTGGCGCTCCGGGGATCTGGCTCGGTCGGCATGTCTTTCCGACAACAAGTGTTTCGGACCGATCATGGCCGGTAAGGGCTTGTATTGCGTCATGGATCGCAACGATAAAGACGTGTCTTGATCCAAATTAATCCGGAAGTTTCATGAAAAACCAGACCAGGTCGTGACGGTGACAGCCAAGGCCTGTTACCAGGCCTTCAAACCCTTTGTCACGGTGAACTGCTCGGCCCTGGCTGAAAATCTGCTCGAAAGCGAGCTTTTCGGTCATGTGAAAGGCGCATTCACCGGTGCCGTCAAAGATGCCCGGGGCCGTTTCGAGACAGCCGAGGGGGGCACCATACATTCGGATGAAATCGGTGACATCTCCCCCAGGATTGAAGAACCTCGCAGCAAGCTACGAGGAATGTTCTGCCGTACGGCAGTGCTTCGCATCGACCGTAAGGAATTCTGTCTAATTTAGATTCGCTCGCTAACCCCGCAGCAAGCTACGGGGAATGCGCTCGCTTTTGCGGTTCAGCTGAAACTACTGCGGGTTCTGCAGGACAAAGAATTCGAGAGGGTGGGCGATTCCGTAACCATCCGCGCCGATGTCCGTATCGTGGCCAGCACGAACAAGAACTTGAAGCAAAAAAACATCATGCACCAGCACAATATCCTAATAACGAATGATGACGGCATCGATTCTCCAGGTCTCCACGCTGCGGTAGCGGCAGTATTACCCATTGGAAATGTTACCGTTGTTGCGCCAAGCCACCAGCAAACAGGTGCTGGGCGTGGCTGGGTGGGGGCAGAACATGCAATCCTCAAGCCCGTTGCCTATCGTGTCAACGGCAGGACAATTCGTGCGTATCATTGCGAGTGCTCGCCGGCCCTGATTGTCAGGCATAGCTTAAGAACGATTTTCAAAGAGAATGTGCCGGACCTGCTCATTTCCGGAATCAATTATGGAGAAAATCTCGGCATCGATATTACAAGCTCAGGCACTATCGGTGCGGCGCTTGAAGCGTCCAGTTCCGGTATCCCCGGTATCGCCATATCCAAACAAACCGATATTGAATCACATCAGCGGTATACCGATCAGGACTGGTCAGCGGCATCCTTTTTCTTGAATCGCTTTGCAAAACGCTTATTGGCAACAAAATTACATGCCGATGTGGATGTATTGAAAATTGACGTTCCGCATGATGCCACCCCTTTGACTGAATATAAAGTCACAAGGTTATCAAGGGGGGGGTATTATTCAAGAGTCATGGCCAATCCAAGTGTTAACAGCAGAATAGGTGACGGAAAAACCATCATTCATGTCAATGAGGCAGATCTTGATCCTGAATCAGATGTTTTTGTATTTGCCATCGACAAGCTAGTGTCCGTCACACCGTTAAGTGTTGATTTGACTTCGCGTGTCAAACTAATTGAACTCCAAGAACTGCTCGGCAAATATAAAAAATAGGGCTTGATCCTTCACGGCGCCTATGAAATATGTGCCAAGGCGCACTTATGTGCCGACACACATTTGTGATATGGCACGTACAATGGCCGTCATCTATAACACCGAGGGTATTAATCCTGAATTATCAATATGATATCAAATAGTTAGAAAGTTGATCTGTCTGCGAAAGAATGGCATGCTATTTGAAGCGTTCGGGCTAGCTTCGTCGCGACACGCCTTGAGTGCACCGAAACGTCTTGCGGCGGGAAATTTCAACTGCCGGATTAAAGCTCTCAAATCCTATGACCCGAGGGGACGTTTACTAGCCCATGACCAACGCCGAAGATTCCATGGTAACGCTGATCGACAACCGCAACTGAGAATGAGACCCCTGGAACCCTGCCAAGGGCGCATGAAATGAGCGAACTCTACATGATCCGTCATGGCCAGGCGTCGTTTGGTGAAAAGAACTATGACCGACTGTCGCCCACGGGCTTGCTGCAAGCGGAACTTGTGGCCAGGCACTGGGTAGCCATCGGAAGAAAGCTCGATGCCGTTTATACCGGCGGCATGAAAAGACAGATCGATACGGCCGGTGCCCTGAGTGCGGCCTATCGAGACGGGCGGATGCCTGTTCCGGAATTGATCCGGGAAAACGCTTTTGACGAGTATCCTTCCGAGTCGGTTTTCAAGGCCCAAATTCCCGGTATGCTGGAAGAGAACCCATCTGTTTCTGAAGTGCTTTCGAAACTATACCGGGACAAAAAGGCGTTTCAGTATCTGTTTGAGAAGGCGATGAACCGCTGGGTTTCAGGGGACTTCGATATGCCGGGGGGCAGCACCTGGAACGATTTCAAGGGCCGGGTGCTAAATGGTGTTCAGCAGATCATACAGGTTCAAGGAGCCCAAAAGACACTGGTGGTATTTACTTCCGGAGGGCCCATTTCGGCGGTGGTTCAAAAAGCCCTTGACCTGACGGACCGGATGACCATGGCCCTGTCCTGGCAGATCATGAATGCGTCCATCACCCGATTCAAGTACAATGCCAAAGGCATTGCGCTGGTCGGTTTCAATGATATCACGCACCTTGAACTGGAAAACGACAAGCGTCTGTTGACCTATCGGTAACCAGGTTGACCGCCCCTAGGATTGAAGAATCCCGCAGCCTTGATGAAGCGCTATCTTCGGCAAACCACGAGGAATGCGCTCGATGTTTTGGTTCTAGGGGGTTAGGGCAAAAGGGATCCTATTTTCTCAATACGCACAACAACTTTAGGAGGCACCATGGATTTCAGTATATCGGAAAAAATGCAGACCATACTCGGGATGATGAAGGAGTTTGTTGAAAAAGAGCTCATTCCCCTGGAACATGATTTTTTAACAAAGGACACCCGGAGTCTGCTCCCGGTGATTGCGGAAAAGCAGAAAATAGTCAAGCAGATGGAGTTGTGGGCGCCCAACCACCCCAAAGAATACGGGGGCATGGGACTGAACCTGGTGGAGCACGGCCTGGTGTCAGAGGCCCTGGGGGGTACCATGCTGGGTTTCCTGGTGTTCGGGTGTCAGGCACCCGATGCCGGGAATATCGAAATACTACACAAGTATGGTACCAAAGAGCAAAAGGAGATCTGGCTCAGACCGCTGGTGGAAGGCCGCATCCGGTCCTGCTTTTCCATGACCGAAGTCGATCTTCCCGGATCGAACCCGGTCATGCTGGATACCAGCGCTGTAAAAGACGGCGACGACTATGTGATCAACGGTCACAAATGGTATACCTCTTCCGCTGATGGTGCAGCCTTCGCCATCGTCATGGCCGTGACCGATCCGGAAGCCTCGCCCTATATGCGTGCCAGTATGGTCATCGTGCCCACGGACACGCCGGGTTTCAATCACGTCCGCAATATTCCGGTGATGGGACATGCCGGGGATGATTACTTCAGCCATGCCGAGATCCTGTATCAATCCTGCAGAGTACCGCAGAAAAACCTCTTGGGGCAAGAGGGGCACGGATTTATCATTGCCCAGGACAGGCTCGGGCCGGGCCGGATTCATCACTGTATGCGCTGGATCGGTATCTGCAACCGGGTCTTTGATTTGATGTGCCAGCGGGCAACGACCCGGGTGATCGCTCCGGGGAAAACACTGGCCAGCAAACAGATCATTCAATCCTGGATTGCGGAGTGTGCAGCGGAAATTCGGGCGGCCAGGCTGATGGTGCTTCACACGGCCTGGACCATCGATAACCTGGGTGTCAAAAATGCCCGCCAGGATATTTCGCTGATCAAATTCATGGTGGCTAACACCATGCAGAAGGTGATCGACCGGGCGCTTCAGGTGCACGGTGGCCTGGGCATGACCGATGACACGATCATTTCCTTTTTCTACCGCCATGAGCGGGCCGCAAGGATTTACGACGGTGCCGACGAGGTGCACAAGGTGTCGGTTGCGCGTAGAATATTGAGAGATTACGAGGGCAAGGCTGTACGCTAGTCGACCCGAGATGATTTGATGTCCTGAAAAGGAGAAAAAAATGGTGCAAAAGACTGTTTTTGTCGTCGGGGCCGGGTTTATGGGTACCGGGATCGCCCAGGTTTGTGCCCAGGCCGGATACAAGGTTCATTTGAACGATGTCAAGCCGGAGGCTTTGGGCAAGGCAGAAACAGGGTTGCAGTGGTCAATCAAAAAACTGTCGGAAAAAGGGTTTCTCCAGGAAGCACCCGATACAATTCTGGGCCGTATTTCCTATGATGCCGACCTGTCGCGTGCGGCAGATGCAGACTGGGTCATCGAGGCGGTACTGGAGGTAGAGAAGTTGAAGATCGATCTGTTTAAAGTGTTGGAAGAAAAAATATCTGCAACAACCCCCCTGGCCACCAACACCTCCTCCATACCCATCACCCGGATGGCCGCACATCTCAGTCGGCCGGAGCGTTTGCTGGGTCTCCATTTTTTCGGACCGGTACCCTTCATGGGGCTCGTGGAGGTGGTCAAAGGAGAACAGACGACCGGCCAGGTATTTGAAGCGGGGGTCGAATTTGTTACCTCGATCGGCAAAACGCCTGTACGTGTGAAACGTGATATCCCCGGCTTTGTGATGAACCGGATATTTTCAGCAGCCTTTCGGGAAGCCGTGGACCTGGTGTCGGAGGGCATTGTCAGTCCCGAAGATGTGGATGTCGGCATGCGGTTGGGGTACGGCTGGCATGTGGGCCCCTTTGAGGTCGCCGACAACGCAGGCCTGGACACCTTTGCCCTGGTGGGGCAATCTATGGCGGAACTTGGAGAAAAACACCTGGTGTCGACATCCGACCTGATCCCAAAAATGATCCAGGCGGGTCGACTGGGAAAAAAGGTCGGCAAGGGTTTCTATCGGTATACGACGGACGGGAAGCGGGTACCCTATGGTGAAGCGGAAGGATAACGAAAGGGAGACACACGGATGCCTTTTGAAAAAGAACTGCAAGACCTGGAAAAAAGAAAAACCCGGGCACTGGAAATGGGCGGCAGGGAAAAGATCGAGAAGCAGCACGCCAAGGGCAGACTCAGTGCCAGGGAGCGCATCCAGCGCCTCCTCGACCCGGATTCTTTTTTTGAGGTGGGCATGTTCAACCATTCCGATGTACCGGGAATGGAAAGCAGGACCCCGGCGGACAGCAAAATAGGCGGTTACGGGACCATCGATGGTCGGCCGGTGGGCATCCTGTCCAACGACTTTTCCGTTCTGGCTGCCACCTCAAGCCGCGTGGCAGGGCGCAAAGAAGGTGAAATTAAAACAACTCTCAACGCATTACGGGTATCCAGTGATCTATCTTGGGGAAGCCGGCGGTGCCAGAATGCCGGATATCATGGGCGCCAGGGGTCTTGCATCTTTCGGGGGCGGGGGGTTCGACACCTATCTTCAAATTATGAGCCGGGTTCGGAAAACGCCCATGATGACTGCGGTCATGGGGGAATGCTATGGCATGCCAACCTGGATGGCCTGCCTGTCCGATTTTGTCGTGCAGGTCAAGGGGAGCGCCATGGGGGTTTCAGGGCCGAGAATCCTGGAGCTTGCCCTGAGCGAGTCCGTCAGCGACGAAGAGCTGGGAGGCTGGCATGTGCACGCAGAAATCACCGGTATGGCCGACCGGATTGCCGAGAACGAAGACGACTGTTTCAGCATCCTACGGCGGTTTTTGAGTTATATGCCGCAGCACAACGGCGAAGCGCCGCCTTGTCTGGCGGGTTCCGATTCATCAGAAGATCCGGGCAATCTATTGGAAATCCTGCCGCAAAAACGAAACCGGGCTTATGACATGCATCGGATATTGGATGCTGTATTCGATACGGAAAGTCTGTTTCCCATCAAGCCCGATTTTGGCCGCAACGTCATTACAGCACTGGCCAGGATCAAGGGGTATGTGGTGGGTGTTGTTGCCAACCAACCACTTGTCAATGCCGGCGCCATGGACACGGACGGCATCGACAAGGTCATCAGCTTTCTATGCCTGTGTGATTCCTTTAATATTCCTTTGGTGTTTTTTCACGACACGCCGGGATTTTTGGTGGGAAAAACGGCCGAAAGAAACCGCGTGGCAGCCAGGGTGATGAATTTCATGAATGCCTTGGGGTTGGTAACGGTTCCCAAACTATCGGTTGTCGTCAGGAAAACATATGGTATGGCTTTCTGGAATATGGCCGGCTCGGGCTGTGCTACCAATTTTATCGTGGCGTGGCCCACGGCGGAAATGAGTTTCGTGAGCCCGGAAATCGCGGCCAATGTGGTCTTTGGTGGTAAAACGCCCGCTACGGGGCGGGACAAGAAAGCGTGGCAGAAAAAAGTTCAGCAGATGGTGGACGATGCGTCTCCCTACGGGGCTGCAGGCATGCATTACATTCACGATGTGATTGATCCCCGAAAGACACGCGATTATATCGACCGGGCCCTGAAAATAAGCCGGGGCGCACGAAACAAGGGTATCGGGGAGCATCGGCTGGCCAATTGGCCGACGAAGTTTTAATATTAGGGTCTTCTTTAAATCAGTTGGAGAAGATGAACCGGAAATAACTTGTAACAGTTACAAGGAGATAAAAACGAATGACACAGGTAATCGCAGATCGACGAGACATGGATTTTGTCCTTTATGAACAGATGCAGGTTGAGGATTTATTGGCCTATGACAGATATGATGGTCTTAACAGGAAGGTCTTTGACATGATCATCTCAGAGGCGCGAACCTTTGCCATCAAGGAACTTTTGCCCACCTATGCAGAGGGGGACCACGTCGGTTTGCGCCTGGAAAAAGGCCAGGTGAAGGTTCCCGAATGTTTTCACAGGCCCCACAAGCTTCTCATCGAAGGGGAGTGGACTTCCTTGAACGAAGACCCGGAGCTTGGGGGTCAGGGCTTGCCGAGTAGCATCGGCATGGCTGTGGCCGAATACATTGTGGGAGGGAACTACCCGCTGGTCAATTATGCGCGCATGGGGCATGGCACGGGCAAGATGGTCGAACTCTATGGCACAAAGGTGCAGCAGTCCATGTTTCTAAAGAAACTCTATACCGGTGTGTGGGGCGGGACCATGCTCCTGACGGAATCCATGGCAGGTTCAGATGTGGGGGCACTGACCACGTCGGCGGTCAAGAACGCCGATGGCACCTACGCCATCAAGGGAGAAAAAATCTTTATCACCAATGGTGAACACGATCTCCAGGAAAATATCATACACCCGGTGCTGGCCCGAATAGAAGGGGCTCCGGCGGGAACCAAGGGCATCTCGATCTTTCTTGTACCCAAGATATGGGTCAACGAAGACGGCAGTCTGGGTGAGACCAACGATGTGGTTTGCTCCGGTATCGAAGAAAAGATGGGCATTCATGCCTCTGCCACCTGCAGCATGTCCCTGGGGAGCAAGGGCAACTGCCGGGGGCTCTTGCTGGGGGAGGAAAACCATGGCATGCGCATCATGTTCCACATGATGAACGAAGCGCGGCTGGGTGTCGGTTTTCAGGCCTTTATACACGCAACAACTGCCTACCTGTATGCCCTGAACTATGCCCGGGAACGGCTCCAGGGCCGGGATCTGGAAAAAATTGCCGATCGGGAAGCGCCCCAGGTGCCGATCATCCAGCATCCTGATGTGAGACGCATGCTCCTCTGGATGAAGGCCCATGTGGAGGGGATGCGCAGTTTTGCCTACTACACGGTCCGCTGTTTCGACAAACTGGCCAACACCGAAAAGGATGAGGAAAAGGAGCACTATCAGGGGATGCTGGATCTTTTGACGCCGCTGGTCAAGGCATACTGTTCCCAGAGAGGATATGATGTCTGTATCGAGGCCATCCAGGTGTACGGTGGTTATGGCTATACCCGGGAGTATCCGGTGGAACAGATTGCCAGAGACTGTAAAATAACTTCCATCTACGAAGGTACGGACGGTATACAGGCCATGGATCTGCTGGCTCGTAAGCTGGGCATGAAAGAAGGCAAGGTTTTTATGGACTTTATGGGGAAGATTCAAAAGACCATCACCCACGCCAGGAAACACGAGACCCTTGTTCCTATGGCCGGAAGATTGGAAGAAGCCGTGACTGCGATGGGAGAATCCGCCCTGCTGCTGGGTCAAAAAGCCATGTCTCCCGAGTTCAAGAAGGCCTTTGCGCATGCATTTCCGTTTTTGGAAGTCATGGGGGATGTCACCATGGGGTGGATGCTGCTGTGGCGTGCTGCCATTGCCGCTGAAAAACTTCAGGGCGGTGCCAAGAAAAAGGATGTCAGCTTCTACGAGGGCCAGATCCAGACAGCCAAGTTTTTTATGAATACGGTTCTTCCCGTGACCCAGGGAAAAATGGCGTCGATCAAGGATCTTGATGGATCGGCCGTCGAGATGGAAGATGCCGCCTTTGGGGGGCTGTAAAGAACACAACAAACCAAAATAGGGAGTCGTGTATGAAAACCGATTTTAAGACCATTCAGGTTAAGGTAAAAGACGGTGTGGCCGTGTTCAGCATGAACAATCCGCCTGTGAATCAGCTTTCGAAACATTTTGTGGCGGATCTGAACCAAGCCCTCAAGAATGCCTACGAGGACGACGACGTCAAGGCCCTGGTTATCACCGGTACAGGTAAAAATTTTATTGCCGGGGCGGACATCACCCAGATTCAGGGGGTCAAAAAACGGGAGGTCATTCTAGCGCGTGCCCTCGAAGGCACGCGTTTCATCAGTAGTCTGGAAACAGGCCCCAAGCCCATCGTTGCGGCCATTAACGGCAACTGCCTTGGGGGAGGCCTGGAAATCGCCATGGCCTGTCATTATCGTGTGGCCGCCAGGGGCGTCAACCTGGGGCAACCGGAAGTTCAGATCGGGCTGATCCCCGGCGCAGGCGGTACCCAGCGATTGCCCCGCCTGATCGGGCTGAGGTACGCACTGGAAATGATTACCATCGGCAAGCCCATCACTTCCGAGATTGCGCATCAAAGGGGACTGGTGGATGCCGTGGCAGATGCCAAGGAATTGATCGAAAAAGCCGTCCAGGCAGCCCGGCGGTTTACCAGCGGTCAACTCAATATCAAAGCGCGCATGACCCGTAATCAACACCACTGGATTCCAAGTGCTGCCGAGAAAAAAGCCATGATGGATTTTAGTAAAGCCATGGTGGCGGCGCAATCCAAAGGCTATATCGCACCCATGAAGGCCTTGGAGGCTATCGACCAGGGTCTGAGCTACGACATCGATAAGGACCTCGAACGGGAGGTGGCGCTGTTTGCCGACTGTGCCGTGTCGGACGTCGCTGAAAACCTTATCGGAATATTTTTAAATACGCGTGCTGCCGGAAGACTCGAACGGATCGAAGGAATCGATCCGGCCGGCATCAAGAAGGTGGCCATGCTGGGAGGGGGCGTCATGGGTTCCGCAATTGTCCACCTCCTGTTGAAAAGCGGATGTGAAACCATGCTCTGGGATATCAACGATGCAGCGCTTGAAAAGGGCGTGGCTTCTGTTCGTAAGACATTCGCTTACCCCATCAAGAAGCGTAAGATGAAGCAAGAAGACCTCGAAAGCATGCTGGAGAAACAGTTCAAGACCACCACCGACCTCAAGGCGCTGGATGGCGTGGACCTGGTCATCGAGGCTGTGGTGGAAGACATGGCCATCAAACAGAATATCTGGAAGCAGCTGCAGGGAATCTGCCCTGCACATACGCTGTTTGCAACCAACACATCTGCCTTGCCCATAACGGAAATGGCCTCAGCGCTGTTCGAGCCAGGCAGGATGATCGGGCTTCATTTTTTCAATCCGGCCCACCGCATGATGCTGCTGGAAATCATCTGTGCCGGGCAGACATCCGACCGAACCCTTGCCACGAGCGTGGCTTTCGCACGGCAGATCAAAAAAATTCCCATCGTGGTCAATGACGGCCCCGGCTTCTATGTCTCGCGTCAGTTGGGCGGCTTGATGGGTGGTGCCGTCTATCTCACCGCAGACGGTGTTGACGGTTCCGCTGTCGAGCAGGCCATGCTCAATTTCGGTATGCCCATGGGGCCGGCAAGTTTGTCTGATCTCACGGGAATTGACATCAACTACCACGTCAATAAAACCTTCGAGAAAAGACTGGGGGAAAGGTACCGGGTACACCCCCTGACGGAACTGATTTACAAAACCGGTTGCTACGGCCGTAAGACCGGTGCCGGTTACATGGATTACAGCGGTGATACGCCCGTGCCCAATCCAAAGATCGTTGCGGTCATAAAAACGTACCTCGCCGACAACGGCGTAGCGCCCAAAACGATTACGGAACAGGAGATTATCGACTTGATGCTGGCGAACGCCATCAATGAAGCCGCCTATATGATGCAAGAGGGGATTTGTGACAGACCCCAGGACATGGACCTGGCCATGATCTACGGTACGGGATTTCCACCCTATCGTGGCGGCATATTGCGTTATGCCGATGCATGGGGTCTTTCGAAGGTTCTTAAGAAGCTCGTCGAGCTGGAGGCCCAGTATGGTGTTCACTTCAAGCCGGCAGTTCTGCTCAAGGAGATGGCGGAAAACAACAAGCGTTTCTATGCTGGCTAAACACTGGGGTATAAACGCATAATCTGATTACTGCTGAAGAAGGAGGTATGCTCATGAAAGAAGTTGTCATCGCGGGATATTTGAGAACCGCACAGACCCGCTCGCGCCCCAACGACCCTGCAAGGGACTGGTTCTGTAAAATGCGTGCGGATGAATTGTTGGGAAAGCTCCTCCCGGAAGTGATTAAAAAGACCGGGATCGACGCCAAAGAGATCGATGATTTTATCGTGGGATGCGCCACGGGTGTCTCGGAACAGTTTACCTTCGGCGGCCGCTTCCCCCTCTTTCTGGCCAACCTGCCGGAAACCATACCGGCAAAATTTGTGGACCAGCAGTGTGGTTCCGCCATGGCGGGCATTCACATCGGTTTCATGGAGATTGCCATGGATTTTGCGGATATCGTCATGGTGGGCGGCATGGAACACATGACCCGCGTACCCATGGGCGGCCCGCTTATCGATCGGGGCGCCATCGTTCCCAACATGGGACTGTTCATGGACCCGTCCTACCAGCACTGGGACATGATGACCAGCATGAACATGGGCTTGACGGCGGAGAAGCTGTTTGCCAAGTGTGACTTCACCAAGGAAGACATGGACAAATGGGGCGTTCGGTCTCATCAACTGGCCGCCAAAGCCCAGGCGGAAGGGTTTTTCGCCGGTGAAATTCTGCCCATCGAGGCAGAGCAGGCCGACGGTTCCATCATGACCGTGGATACCGATCAGGCTGTCCGGGCGGAGACGACCCTGGAAGGTATTTCCCAATTGAGGCCCGCTTTTAAGAAAGGCGGCGTCATAACGGCCGGTATTTCTTCGCCCTTGAACGCTGCCGCCACGTCCATGATTCTCATGTCAAAAGAAACGGCAAAGAAAAAGGGCATCAAGCCCCTGGCAACCATCCGATCCATCGGTTTTGCCGGTGTAGACCCCACCATCATGGGCGACGGCCCGGTTCCCGCTTCCAGAAAAGCGCTGGAAAAAGCCGGCCTGAAGGCATCGGACATCGATTTTTGGGAGATCAACGAGGCCTTCTGCATCGTGGCCTTGAACTGCATCAAGGAACTGGGTCTGAATCCCGACAAGGTCAATATCATGGGCGGCGGCACGGCCATCGGTCATCCACTGGGAGCAACCGGTGTGCGCCTGACAGGCACCTTGGCACGAATTCTGGAAGCCAAGGGCGGGCGCTACGGCTGTGCTAACGCGTGTGTGGGGGGTGGGCAGGGGGTGGCGACGATTATCGAAAGAGAAGACGACTAGAAGCATCTCAAAAATGTCTTTTGGCCCAATCTCTGTGTTGGGATCGCGTTTCTATTCCTCAAAATACAACTGTATTCCTGCGGATTGATACACGATCCCGCCTTTGCCGATAGGAACTGACATTTTTTACGGCCGTTTAAACATATGATATATCAGCGACAAGGTCGCGTATAATAAAATCGTGGAACGTTTTTATATGAACATTCTCGTCTGTGTCAAACAGGTTGCGGAATCCGAAGCCCCCATCGCCATCGATAAAGCTTCCCGATGGGTGACGGTGGGCGGCGCCCCGGCATTCAGGATCAACCGCTATGACGACTGTGCCGTGGAAGCGGCTGTCCGAATAAAGGAGCGATTCCCCGAAACGAGCGTTCATATTCTGTCCGTTGGCCCGGAGCGGTCGGAAGCGGTCATTCGAAGGGCCATCGGCATGGGAGCCGACCATGGGACGCATATCCTCACGCCAGGGGATGGGTTTGTGGACCCCTCCATCCTGGCCGGATGGGTGGCGGCTTTACCCGAAGCCTCCGCTGCCGACCTCATTTTCTGCGGTGCCATGTCGGAAGACCTGATGCAGGGGCAGGTGGGCCCGCTGCTGGCCGAGTGTTTGTCACTGCCGTGTGCCACCGCCGTGGTGGAGGTGAAGATCACTTCCGCCGGCAAGGGCGTTCAGGTGGAACGAGAGCTAGAAGGGGGGTACCGGGAGACGGTTGCATTGCAGCTTCCGGCCCTCTTGACAATTCAAACCGGTATCAACCAGCCGCGCTATCCGTCGTTGTCAAATTTGCTGCGGGCAAACAGGTTGACGTTGAAAACCGTGCTTGTGAATACGATGGATGCCTCCCACCCGCAACAGAGGGTCAAGCAGTTGACCTTGCCCAGAAAATTACGAGAGGCTGTCTTCCTGAAAGGATCAACCGTACAGAAAGCGGAACAGTTGATAACCCTTTTGTCGGACAGGTCATTTTTGTCATGAGAAGCATTCTGCAAACCGGGTCCATCGTTGTCGTAGCCGAGCATTTCAAGGGTGAGATCCGACCGGTAACCTATGAGCTGGTGCGATTTGCCGAAGCCCTTCAGCAGGTCAGACCTACTGGAATCCGAATACTCATCTTAGGGGACAAG
This sequence comes from uncultured delta proteobacterium, assembly GCA_963701385.1. Classification (GTDB taxonomy): domain Bacteria; phylum Desulfobacterota; class Desulfobacteria; order Desulfobacterales; family B30-G6; genus B30-G6. The sequence continues at coordinate 287,402 of CAVOZW010000027.1, read as the reverse complement.
GTGGAAAACCTGGCCAATAGTCTGGCTAGCACAACGGGCAAGAATGTGCTGGGGGTATCGGCACCCCAGCTGGCTCAGTACAATGGCCAGGTGTACAAATCCGTTCTGCATGAAGTACTGCAAGAACATTTGCCGGCCTATATCTGCATCGCCCATTCTTCCCGTGGATCGGATTTCGCTCCAGGGCTTGCCATGCGCCTGGGCGCTGCCTGCATTAGCGGGGTGAGTTCGGTTTCAGCCCGGGAAGACGCGATCTGTTTTACCCGGGATATCTACGGGGGTAAAATCTGCGCGCACATGGTGTCTTCAGCCGAAACAACGGTTCTCACCCTACAACCGGGATCGTATGGGCCGACGCCTAAAAAGGATCAGACAAAGGGGGCGGTGTATCTGAAAACAATGGCGGTTGCTCCCCAGGCATCGGCGACCCTTTCCACCACAGCATTCCAGACGAGTGACCTGGACCTGTCAACAGCCAAGGTTGTCGTGTCCGCCGGGCGGGGTATTGGCGAGGCAGAAAACCTTCAGCTTATCCGGGACCTGGCGTCTGTCATACCGCGGGCAGTGGTGTGCGGGTCCCGACCGGTCGTCGACCTGGGATGGTTGTCCTATGATCGGCAGGTGGGAGTTACCGGTGCGATTGTTTCGCCCGAGCTCTATATTGCCTGCGGCATCTCCGGTGCCGCCCAGCACGCCGGCGGCATGAAAGGGTCCGGATTCATCGTTTCCATCAACACCGATCCCATGGCGGCCATTTTCAACCTGTCCGATATCTGCATTGTCGAAGACCTGAAGACGTTTATTCCGATCCTGGTGGAGAAGCTGGCCGGGCGTAAAAACCTTGCTGAATTGTAATAGGGACCGAAAAGAGGTCGAACCTCTTGTAAAACAACCTGAACAGCTGCAAAGCAAGTCTCGTGTATGTTTCAGGGATGTTGCGGGTCGGATTATCGTTACTCAATCCAAATGCTGAAAAAGCTGAATAGCGATACTGCGGGCGGCGCGATACCTTATTGAGACAGGGCGGAATCGATTTTGATCGAGCAAAGCCTGCAGCCCGCCGTTATGGTGATAGGTGCGAAAGTTTCTGAAATGGCGCCCGCCGGCCATGAATTCGATCATGCGGATAGCCTGTTTGACATACCATGGCGTTGCACTGAAATCCGAATAATCGACAACCAGGAGATGCCCGCAAGGTTTCAGGACCCGGTGGATCTCCTCCAGGATGCCGACGGCGGACGCCCATTCGGTTTCGTGAAGGGCAAAGGAAATCATGGCCAGGGCAAAACGCCCGTTTTGAAAGGCCATGTTTGTGGCGTCCTGCAGGAGGCAGTCGGCGGCCGGGTTGGTCTTGCGGCAGATCTTGAGCATGGCTTCGGACATGTCCACACCCACGGCGTCGATACGGTTTTTCTTTAACAGACGCAGCTGATCACCGGTGCCGCAGGCGACGTCCAGAACGGTTTCCGGCCGCAGTCGCAGCACGGCATTCAGCACATCTCTGCGGATGGACCGCATGAAAGGACCCAACAGAAAGTCGTAAAAAGGAGCAATGAAAGTGTAATCGTTCATATATCAAAGTTTTGAGTGTTAATACCTAAAACCCTCTTTTGAATAGCGCTGACATACATTCCACGGCACGTTGCAGTTCGCGGTAGACGGGAACCCCCAGTGCTTGAACGTGCAGTTGAAATCTTAAGGCCTCCTCGCGTTTGCCCAGCAGCCACACAAAAAGAGGTTTGTCATGTTTGCGGGCGATGTCCACCAGGGGCGAGATATCCAGGGTGGCGATGATGCCGCCGATAAAGACGTGGAAAAAAACAGCATCCACATTCGGATCGCTGCAGACAGCCTCAAAAGCGGTTTCGTAGACCGTTTCCGGTCCGTTTTTTTCAATGGCCGGCCACATGTCCACCGGGTTCGACGGGGGCATCCACTCTGGAAAGACCTGGGTCAGTTTCTCTAAGGTTGCAGGGGAGAGGTCCGCCAGTTCCAGACCCATCCGATCCATGAAGTCGGCGGATATAATTCCAGCGCCGCCGCTGTAGGTCAAAATGGCCGTGCGTCCCCGGCCTGGTTTTTTCAGGTGTGAATACATGGCCCGGGTCCGACAGAGATCCAGCATCTGCTTGAAATCGGCGGCTTCGGTGACATGGACCTGGGCCAGGGCACCGCTGATGACGGCGGCATTTCCGGCCAGGCTGGAGGTGTGGCTCATGGCGGCGCCGGCCCCTTTTTCGCTCTTGCCGCCCTTGAGAATGACGATGGGCTTTAAGGTGCTTCTGCAGGCGGCCAGAAAGCGTTTTCCGTCCGTGATCGATTCCAGATAGGCGCCGATGGCTTGGGTGTCCGGATCCTGTATCAGGTATTCCAGGAGGTCGCATTCATCCACGTCGGTCTTGTTGCCGATGGAACAGGCCTTGCTGATACCCATGGTGCCGTGAGAAACCGTGTCGATGAGAAATCCGGCCGAAAGCATACCGCTCTGGACGATGAGAGAAACATCGCCGGGCGTCAGGCCATCCTCCCAGATGCCGGGCAGAACGAAAGAAAACACCTGGCGGTTTACGGCATCCACGAGTCCCATACAGTTGGGCCCCCAGAGACGAATGCCGGTTTTTTCCCGGATCCTGAGCAGTTCGTCCTGGAGGGCGCGGCCCGCGGTCCCGGTTTCGGCAAACCCGGCGGACTGAATCATGACGCCCTTGATCCCGCGCTGTGCACATGCCGCTGCTGCCTGTACCGCGATCGGTGCCGGCACAAAGACAATGGCCAGATCCACCGGATCCGGAACGTTCTTGATCGAATCGTAGCAGGCGAGTCCCTGGATGTCGTCGTATTTCGGATTGACGGGGTAGATCCCGCCCTGGTATCCGGTGACAAGGTTTTTCAGGATGTTGTATCCGCCTTTGAGTGGGTTGGGGGTGGCGCCGATAACGGCAATTCCTTTGGGGTTGAAGAAGAAATCCATGCCTTGTCCTTTTGTCGTCGGCCTTGAACCGAAGCAGCGAGCGCTAACCCAGCTGCAAGCAGCGGGGAGCTTCAATCAGACACTCCTTTTTAAATTTGAATCACCCTGCAATAGAATAAAGGGTTCAAGGGTCCGAGGGTATAACGTTCATTGCGTTTGTTGGGTTTCTTGGGTTCATTGGGTTGATGAAACGGAAATGCTGCCAGCAATTACAGATCTGGGTTAAGCTTATCGGAGACACGAAGTCAACAACAAAGGCAAGCCTTTGTCCTTGACAGGCGTCAGGCTAGGCGAATATACAACTCGTAAATCGTACACCGATTTTGTGAGGAACGGATTCATGAAACCAACCGATGAAACCAGAGCGGTCAGGGAAGCCCACAAGCTGGATATGCCGGCGCTGGTATCCTACCTTCAGGGGAAAATGGATATTTCAGGGGATTTGAAAGTCCAGCAGTTCAGTTTCGGCCAATCCAACCCGACCTATCTTTTGACCGACCATGACAAGGCCTATGTCTTGAGAAAAAAGCCGCCCGGAAAATTGCTGCCGTCTGCTCATGCCGTGGACCGAGAATTCCGTATTTTAAAAGCCCTGGAAAAAACGGATGTGCCCGTACCCAAAATGGTGCTGCTCTGTAAGGACGCCGCCGTTCTCGGCACCCCGTTCTACGTCATGGAACATGTGCAGGGACGCATCTTCCGTAACCCGAGCCTTCCGGAAGTGAGCGATCCAAAAGAGCGGGCTGCCATCTTCGATACCATGAACGAAGCCCTGACAAGGATTCATGGTGTGGACTGGCAGGCCATGGGACTGGCAGACTATGGCAAGCCCGGTAATTATATGGCAAGACAGGTGGGCAAGTGGTCAAAACAGTACCTGGCATCCCAGACCGATCCCATTGACAGCATGAACCTGTTGATGAAATGGTTACCCCAAAATATCCCGAATGACGACAGCACCACGATCGTGCATGGTGACTTCCGACTCGAAAATTTGATTGTCCATCCCACCGAGCCCAAGGTATTGGCCGTTCTCGATTGGGAACTTTCTACCCTGGGGCACCCCCTGGCCGACCTGGCTTACAATTGCATGGGCTATTACCTGCCTTCCCTGGGCGGACGAACATTCGGATACGCGGATGTCGATTTTGAGTCCACAGGTATTCCGACGGAAGATGTCTATGTGGCTGCCTATTGCGAGCGGACCCGTCGCAACAAAATTCCCAACTGGTCTTTTTTCATGGCCTTCAGCATGTTTCGTCTGGCGGCGATTGTCCAGGGTGTCTACAGGCGTGGGCTCGACGGAAATGCCAGTGCAGCCAATGCCAAAACCTACGGTACCTATGTGCAGTTCCTCTCGGATGCTGGCTGGAAACTAGTAAAGCCGAAAAGCTCACGCCCCTGATGAGCCCATTGACTGCGTTATCAGGGACTTGCAGTAGCAGACTACGGCGGCGCCCCTGAATGCCTTGTCAATGAACCCATCAGGGAAGTGAGCTTTCCGGCTTACGCCTCAAATTTTCATGATTTTTTCGTGATTTCACATTTTCGTGCTTTCGTGATAAATGATCTTTTTTTATCCGGTTTGCCCGGGTTGGGAAAAACAATGCAACCATCCAATCAATTATTGACTGAAGAAAAGGGCAGCATCCTCACCCTGACCCTCAACCGTCCGGAAAAGCAGAATGCCCTGACGCCTGAGATGCTGATCCGGCTTTACCAGGTCCTTCACGCACATGCATCTAATGACCGGATCCGGGTGGTGGTTGTCCGGGGTGCGGGGGACCGGGCTTTTTCATCCGGTTACGATATCAGTGCCATCCCGACGGGCGTGTCGCCGGAAGTGCAAGAACTGCTGCAAAACAAAAGCCCCTTTGAACTGGCCATCCAGGGAATTGTCAATTTTCCCTATCCCGTCATCGCCATGCTCAACGGCTTTGCCTTCGGTGGGGCATGCGATCTGGCCGTGGCATGTGACCTGCGGATTGCAGCGGATCATATACAGATGGGGATGGTGCCTGCCCGGCTGGGCATGGTCTATTTTCCGGAGGGATTGCAACGGTTTGTCCGGATTATCGGGCTGTCACGAACCAAAGAAATGTTTTTTACCGCCCGGCGCTACAAAACAGACCGTCTTAAAGAGATGGGCCTGGTGGACTATGTTGTGACCCGCAATGAGCTGGCGCCCTTTACCGACGCCCTTGCCAACGAAATCGCGGCCAACGCTCCCTTGTCTCTCAGGGGGACCAAACGGATCCTCAACCTCATTTCAGCCTCCCAGCATCTGGATGACCGACAACTGGACGAAGCCAGGGGACTTGTACAGGCATCCCTGGCCAGTGCGGACATCAAGGAAGGGCAGGCGGCTTTTCTGGAAAAGCGCAAGCCCAGGTTCAATAACACCTGACCCGAATTTTTTCTGTTTGGGTGTTGTTTTGTGGTTTGATGGGCGCGGTTTTCATGGGGGACCTATTTAAGACCACCAATATAGAAACCCTCGCCCGAAAAGGACGAGGGTTTCCATGGATGTCTTACGCACAGGCACGCGGGTTGAATTACTGCCCGGGCACCAGGGAAGGACTAATAATCACGTCGATACGGCGGTTGATGGCTCGACCCTCCGGTGTTGTATTGGATGCCAGAGGTCGCGTCGGACCATAACCCATGGAACCAATTTTATCGGCCGAAATGGTTTTATTGGCCACCATGTAATCCCGAACAGCATTGGCACGCTTTTCCGAGAGTGCCTGGTTGGTCACATCATTGCCGGTACTGTCCGTATGGCCTTCAACGATGACGGAAGGTTTGTCAAAGGTTTGGATGGCCCGTTGCACCTTGCCGAGTAGGGCATAGTTTTCAGGTTCAATGATTGCCGTTCCGACAGGAAACTGTATGGCTTTCAATCGGATAACCAGCTGATTTCTCTGCTTGTAGACTTCGGCTTCATCGGACTTGAAAAACGTCTGGACTTCCAAATACTTTTTGTTGAACTCCCTTTCAGCCAGCAATTTCTGCTCTGTAGCTTTCTGTTCGGCAAGAATTTCCGCTTTTGTTTTTTGTTCTTGTTTGGCGGTGCCTTCGAGCAGGGCGACTTGCTGGGTCAAACTGGCAATTTTCGCTTCATCTAAAGCCGATTTGTTCTGAAAGGCATCTTTCTGAGACATGAGCTCTTTCTTCGAAACATCTTTCTGACCGGTCAGCTGTTCGGTCAGGGAACGGTTATCTTTTTGAATGGACGTGACGGATCCCAGAATGGTTTTTACTTGAATATCAGTGGGTTGATTACGAACATCCGGGGCCGATAACTGGGTCGTGATTTGGTGCAGGTTGTTCTCCATCTGTAAGGCAATGTTCTCAGGTTCCATCTTTTCGAGGCTTTTGCTCTGATTGTTCAAAATGAGCGTTCGCTGTGCAAAGAACATGGCTTCGCGGGTTTTTTTATCGATTTCCTCTTTGGCATAACGATTGGCGCTTATAAACGCATCCGTATCGTCAACCTTTTTTTGGGCAAGGCTCAAAGAGTCCGGAACATATTTGTTGGCTTTTTCCTTTTTAGCCTGATCGATTACGGTGACAACCTTGCCGATCGTATTCGCCTTGATGGCATGCAGTTCCAGCGCAAGATAGGCCTCGCTGACCTTGGGTGCATTTTTCTGGGTATACCTGATATTGTTGTCTTCTATGGCTCGTGTCAGATCCTTAAACTGCTTTTCGACATCGTCGTATTCTTTACCCAGGCTATCGGCACCTGCCAGGTGTGCCTTGTCGCGGCTTTCGATGACCACGGGCAACATGGTTCGAGCCACTTTGGTCGTTTCTTCAGCTTGCTGCAGGGCTTGTTTTCCCTTTGCAACGTTTTCCAGGATGGCGGAAATTTCATTACCTTCTTTAGCGCCCTTTTGGGCTTTCATGAGGTATTCCTCTGCCTTAGCGAATCCATCCGGTGATAAAACGTGCAATTGATTTTGTTTGGCCCTGGCGATGTCGGCTTCTAAACCGGCAACGGACTCCATTGGATTGGTTTGGGTCACAGATGGCTTGCTGTCGGATGCCACCGGTACCTGCGCACAAGCGCCCACTAACAAGAACGAAAGAACAGCCAGGGTTAACTTGATATTAATCAACAATTTCATATGATTCCTCCTTTTTCGGTTTGTAGCGTCGGTCAACCACCGAACGAACATGTTACCGGTAATCAACCACATCCTTGTATTCCCGGTTCAAATCAAATGAGCCGAAAGGCAAACACATTGCCCGTGCCTTGCCATGGTCAGTTTCAACTTTGCTGGGGATACAGTATTCACTCTTAGTGTTTAGTCAATTATAAATCTTTCTATCGATTTATTATAATCATTGCAGGTGTGGAATTGTCCGTGATAACGAATTAATATATCAAGTTGAATATCGTATTGTCCGACAAGGTTCATGAAACGTTCTGCTTTAGGAGTGACATCCAATGCGCAATTATCGTGGTTTAATTTCATCGGACTGGAGCGAATGCCTATCTCCCAGTGGTCCTTTTGACTTCATGGTCTATGTCTATCCTGAGCTCAAATCAAAATTGCTTGCCATATTCAGGCGATACACCGGTAACGAGATCGCCTTGAGCCAGGCCATGGCACAGTGCCACAGTCTTTTGCCAACCCCGATAACGGTGGATCAGATGGATGCCTACCTCGATGAACAATTCACCTATTATAAGGGCGTTCCTGAACTGATAGATGCGTGTCGTTCCATGAATATTCTTTTCATGATCAACACCACCGGGTCCATGGGATATTTTCAGCGTATTTTTTTCAAAAAGTTATTTCCCCTGGTTTCAGCACTGTCGGCACACCCGGGTCTGCTCTTTCCGGTCGGCGAAAGCGACCCGCAAGTCCTTTTCGACCTGCAGGAAATCAGCGATAAGCCGCTCAACACGGAACGTGCTGCAAGGCACTTCCAGATTGCGCCCCAAAACATCCTGGTCATGGGTGACAGTGGCGGGGACGGGCCCCACTTTAAATGGGCGGCAGACCGGAACGTCATTCGTGTGGCCAGTATGGCCAAGCCTTCCCTCAAAGCCTTTTGTGCCAAACAACAGATAGGGATCGATCACTATTTCGGTATTTCATATGAAAATGGGGAGCCCCGGCGCGAATCAGACGAGATGCGGGTGGATTTCAGGGATCTGCTGCCGTATATCGCCGATCACTTGGCGATCGGCGATATACGGTAGGCCTATTATAGGTGTTTAGGCTTTAGACTGTTAGCGGCCTACAGCCTATAGTCTACTAGCCTAACAGCCTTTTATTGGTATTGCTTCAGGAGGGCTTCCCGTTTTTCCTGGGATTGTGATTTCAGGTGTGACTTCCAGCCCGGGCACCAGCGGATGTGCCATTTCCATAACCGTCCCAGGAATGATTTAGGGGATTTATCGTATTTTGCCCGAAAGGTGCATTTATCACAGTTACCCATGGGATTTTCCTTCAATTATCAACTCCACTAAGTAACCTTGTTTCGTGGACAGCGCTGGAACAGTGGTGACTTGGCCATTCACGGCCAGCGTTCGTTGGCCGAAAACTTAACCTCTAAAACAGGTGCATTTGGCACTTGAAAAATTGGAGATCAAACATGGCACTAACAAATGATCGATATACGTACCGTGTAACCTGGTCCGAAGATGATAATGAACATGTAGGATTATGTGCAGAATTTCCGAGCCTCAGCTGGCTTGCCCGTACTCCAGAAGCCGCTCTTAAAGGTATCCGAAAATTGGTTGCCGATGTTGTAAAAGATATGAGTGCATCTGAAGAGGCAATTCCGGACCCTATTGCCAGCAGATCTTACAGTGGCAAGTTTATGGTCAGAATCCCGCCGGATGTTCATCGAAAACTTGTTGTTCAGGCCGCTGAATCTGGTGTGAGCCTTAATCGCATCGCCAGCTCCAAACTTAGCCAGTAAATCAATTCTTAGCAAAGAGGTATATGCCGTGAGCTACGATAAAGATAAAATAGATGATTTTACCCTTGCATTGCTTTACCTTGTCATGCACAACGAAGACGAATACGGTGCACGGGCCTGGAAAGGATTTGACTGGGAAACCATGAATCGTCTTCATAACAAAGGCTACATTGGTGATCCTGTAAGTAAAGCTAAATCGGTTTTTGTCACTCCTGAAGGTTCAAAAAAAGCGAAAGAACTGTTCAATTTTTATTTCGTCCATTAGAGAACTGGTATTTGTTATGAAAATTTCGATTGATTCCTTGAGCTATGATGAACTTGTCGAATTGAATCATAAAATAGTTGAAAGGCTAAAATTTTTAGATTCGATACATACCCATAAAGAGATGATGCGATTCAATCCGGGAGAACAAGTCTGTTTTGAAGCGCCCGGTCGGAAAAAGCAATTTGGCACATTGGTTAAGTACAATAAGAAAACAGTATCTGTTATTACAGAAGCAGGGCAAAAATGGAATGTGTCACCACATTTGCTGAGAAAAGTTAAAAATGTAAATAAAAGCAAACAAGACAAGATAATTTCGTTTCATAAGAAATGAAAACGATCAATCGAACCGTACTTACGATATTTTTATCTTTGATCTCTACCCTCAGAAAAACTTACCAATACAAGCCGTTGCTTTTTTGTTTTGCGGATAATAGGAGATAACACGATCCTCGCCAATCCTTGACACAAAATGACGGAAAACGACTTTTGAAATGATTTCAATCAGAGTCCCAGAGCGGCTTGCGTATGTGGCTGCATGACACCTGAGATCGTGAGGCCTTATGTTGACAAAAAATCGAATAGCTGGTATTCAGTAATTTAAGAGTTTGCCCAGGGGAAAAACTAGGTGAAGCCATGTCATCCCCTGAAACCCGCGACTGCTCACGTTTCTTCTTCCCGATTTCCATGGCTCGCCGTAACCATAAAGGAGGCGTAATGGGTATTTTGGGAAAAATTTTTGGTGTGAAGCCTGATTATCCCAGGCTTGATGCATCCAATCCGGCCGCTAAATATATAGAATCTGTAAGCTCCCCATTAAAAAAGCTAGCTGATGAGGTCAATGATTCGCTCGAAGTTGTGCCAGCTGAAGATTCTGTATATGTCTTTATTGGAAAGCCACCGAAAAAATTTGGTATCGCATGGATCGAAGAAGGTGACAAAATCGTTAACTTCAAGTCTTTGGTAGAAAAAAAGGGGCTTTCTGCCGCCAGCCTCGAAAACTTGAGTGAAGAACTCAGGAAAACCTATATCGCTCACCAGGACAAACCTCGGTATGTGACAAAAGTTAGTGATCGTGAAGTCGTTGTTATCCCTTCCACATCTTTAGTGGATAACTTAAAAGGCGTCGTAGAGAAAACTGTGGGATAAATTTAAAATTGAATGTAACTTCAATGGTATATTGACTGACTACTTGAGAGTCACATGGTTGTTTGCCTATCCAATAATTGATCAGATCTTAAGTTTCAATTTGTGAAAGAAACCTCCGAAATATGATCTATGCATAATTTTGGAGGTTTCATCATCTTTGGGGAGAGCCCCCAGGTTGTGACTGTAACACAACTTTCAAATCGGTAGCGGTAAAATACAACCGCAAAAAGTCGCTAAATCGCAAGTCGTTTTCTAACTGCCCGTCCAGTAGACTCCTTTAAATCGATAACTGCCTGAACATCTGAAAAGTCTTTGAATAGCTTGAATCAAGTGGGCATCGTGCGTATGACTCCCATAAAACATTGACTTTCCCACCAAGATAAACGACGCTTTGAAAAGAAAACAGCCACAAATGTATAATGTCGTCTTCCATAAAATCATGGAACGGCCGAATTGGAGGAGCCAGCATGAAAAAAAGAAGTGACCTCATGACCCAGGGGGCGGAGCGGGCACCGCACCGGTCTCTCTTGAGAGCGGGCGGGTTTACCGAACGGGAGCTGCAGAAGCCCATCATCGGCATTGCCAATTCTTTCAATGAAATCATTCCCGGCCACACGCATCTTGACAAACTTTCAGACGCGGTGAAAGCGGGTGTTTATGCCGCGGGAGGCACGCCGATTGTCTTCAACACCATCGGTGTCTGCGATGGCATTGCCATGAATCATGACGGCATGAAGTATTCGCTTCCCAGCAGGGAACTGATTGCAGATTCCATTGAAATCATGGCCATGGCTCATCCCTTTGATGGACTCGTTCTCATGGCTTCCTGCGATAAGATCATTCCGGGAATGTTGATCGGGGCGGCCCGGCTCGACATTCCGTCCATATTCATTGCCGGCGGCCCCATGCTGCCCGGTAAGGTTCATGGTCGTGACGTCGGTCTTGACAAGGTGTTCGAGGCCGTGGGGCGCTTGAAGAGCGGCAGTATCAGCGAAAGCGACCTGAGCGAGTTGGAATGCAGCGCCTGTCCGGGCGCAGGTTCCTGTTCCGGCATGTTTACAGCCAACACCATGGCAAACCTCTCGGAGGCCCTGGGGATGGCACTTCCCCTGAACGGCAGCATACCAGCCGTTTTTTCCGAGCGCATCTGGCTGGCAAAAGAGACCGGTTATCACGCGGTGAACCTGGCAAGGCAAGGTATTACCCCCAGGAGCATTATGACGAAAGGGGCTTTCGAGAATATGATTGCGGTGGACATGGCCCTGGGCGGATCCACCAATTCAGTCTTGCATATTACCGCCATTGCCTACTATGCGGGTGTCGACATTCACTTGGATGACTTCAGTCGCCTGGCTGGGATGGTGCCGCATCTCACTTCCATCGCACCGGCCGGCCCCCATCACGTGGTGGATCTCTACTATGCCGGTGGTGTTCCGGCCATCATGGCGGAGTTGATAAAAAAGAATCTTGTCAATGAACGTGAAATGACGGTTTCAAGCAAACCCATGGGCGAGATGCTGGCGGCCATCAAGGCCGGGACCAAAGATGCATCCGTGATTCGACCCGTCCATGACCCGGTGCACGCCAAGGGCGGTCTTGCCGTACTTAGAGGGAACATCGCTCCTGACGGTGCTATCGTGAAACAGGTGGCTGTGGCCGATGAAATGCTAAGACACTCGGGTCCTGCAAGGGTGTTTCATTCCGAGGATGAAGCGTTTGAAACCATAATGGCTGGTAAGATCCAAAAGGGAGAGGTGCTGGTCATCCGTTATGAAGGGCCCAAAGGGGGTCCGGGTATGCGGGAGATGTTATCTCCCACGTCAGCCCTGGCCGGCATGGGGCTCGATCGGGATGTAGCATTGATTACGGATGGCAGATTTTCCGGAGCCACCAGGGGTGCAGCCATCGGGCACGTGTCTCCGGAAGCGGCATCCGGGGGAAGCATCGCCATCATTCAAGACGGTGATATTATTGATATCGACATCCCCGGCAACACATTAAATGTTCAGTTGGATGCAGAAGAAATCGAAAAGCGGATTGAGCAACTGCCCCCATTCGAACTGAAAAAAAAGACCGGCTATCTGGCCCGGTATGCGGCGAACGTGAGTAGTGCGGATAAGGGAGCGGTATTTCCACTCTAAAGTGAACGTTTAAAATCCCAACTGACTGAGCAGTTCTCTCCACTTGACAAAGGGCAGCGGTTTCAATTCCTCAAGGTCACACACAGGGATCAGACCGATGGTCGAATTCGGGATATAATAGCATTCCTGACCCTTGAACTGGCCTTCCTTGATGACCCATCCGGCCTGAATGGCTATTTTTTTCCCGCTAAGATTTTGGGCGTCTGTACTATACGTCTGGCTACTTGAGGGGTTGAATACGGCTTCAAAATACATAGGGACACGCTCCTTTTTGAGATAATGAACAAGGGCAAGCCATGGAAACCATGGATGCCCTTTTTTTGACATTCGGTAAGATAATGGATAATTTTGTGAAGTCAAGGAATTAATGCGATCAAACGTTCAAAGGAAGAATCGCCTATCATGACCCACTTGCGAAATATCATTACCCAGGTTCAGCATAATTGCACCGTATCCGATTCACGGTATGCCGGGTTCTACTCGATCTGTGGTCTGGCTCTGCGCCTTCGTGATCTGTATAAATGGGAAAAGGGATTAGACCCCTGGGTTGAAAAAGAACCCTTCGAAGTTCTTGCTTGGATCGGCTGCAAGGAAGACGCTTGGGAGGTTCTCTCCGAAAAACCCTTTGAAGATCTGTTGGTATTCGGCAACACCTATGACCCGTTCGACACCCTTGCATTGAACCGGGTATTGCACCGGCATGGTCTTTACTATGGTGCCGGTTACGGGCCCCGTCTCAAACCGACCTTTTTTCTTTCTGAAATCGAGAGGGAAACCCGGATCAACGGCTTTCCGGTAACCATTTTGGGACAGGAGCTGGCCCGCGATCTCTTTGCCGTTCCTGCCTTGACCCAGAGCAGAACGATACTCATCAGGCGGAAGACAGCGCAGGCCATTTTCTGGGACCAGATCGTCTATGTGAAAAAATCAGGACGCCGAGCCCTGCAATATGCATTGAAACAGTATGGTCTGGACATAAACGATCAAGCCGCCCTGCAGCCAAACCTGCCCGAATTAATCCAAGAAATGATGGGAATCTACCTGTATCATGAGATGGGTGAACTATCGGAAAATGTATTCGATCGAAACGTCTGGCAGGAAATTATCGCGGCGTATCCCCAATCAGCGGTGGCGTTGTTTGCCAGGGCCGTTAAAGATTTGCTTGCCGATACCGGTGTAAACGGAACCCTGACATATATCGTGTCAAAACAAAAACGGGCCTCTCTCGGGTTTTATGTTGCCTTTCAGGACGGTGTATCCAAGGCGTTGTTTCCGGAAATTGTGAGCGCCTTCGATACGTTTATAACCCATCAGAATTGGGGCGTCATTGATGCTGCGGCTGCTGCGGGGTATGAGAAAGCCCGCCGCATGGCTAATCGCATGATCGTCCTTTTCCAAAAGGGCAAGGAAAAAAAAGACACGGGATGGGCTGAAGAGGCAATGGTCAACAAGCTGATCAAGCCCTTAGGACTATAATATCGAAACGGGTTGACTCAGGACAATGGGTTGCAAGGCAAGAGACGGCCGGCATTATCCGTCTTCGTTGGCGTCGAAGGGTCGTATGGATTTTACCAGAACCTCCAAATCGGCCGGTTTCTCAAGGACAACATCGGCACCCATTCGAATGGCTTCGCTGCCCTCGTCGGCCAACATCTGACCTGTCACGAGGAGGATCCGTATGTCAGGCTGCTGATTTCGAATCGATCGGATATTCTCGAAGCCATCCATGCCGGGCATCATAAAGTCCAGGATGATGGCATCATAGTGTTTATTTGTCATACATTGCAGCGCTTTTTCGGCACTGCCCACCATGTCGACATTCATACCTCTGTTTTTAAGCCTTTCCGACACGATTTCCATCAGATCTTCGTCATCATCAACCAGTAGAACCTGATCAGTCATGGTGTTTCCTTATTTTCAACAGCATTGTTTTTTCATCGACAAGCAGTTCGGCATTCAACGACGAGAGCACGGTGCTGCGTTGTTCATCAGACAGGATGGCGGCGATGGATGCCGCTTTCAGTGCCTCGATTCCGGTCATGAGGACAAGCGCCTCTTGGTTTCTTTTTTCCAGGGTCAATCCAATCCGCCGATCCGGTTCGCTGGCATTCATGGCATATTCTAGCCAGACCCAAAGGATGTGTAACAGCAGCAGCGACCGGGTGTGTATGAGAATCGGCTCCTGCATGGCAAACACTTCGAACTGGATAGATCGCGTGGCTGCCTTTTTGGACAGCAATTCAACCACCTGCCTGGTATGATCGACCAGGCAGATATCCTGCGTGTGAATACCGATCCCATCAGCGGTTTGACGGACACCCTTGACCAACCTATTGAGTCGTACGACCTGTTTTTGGATCGTTGCGGACAACCCACTGAGCCGCTCCAAATTGAGAGTTTTCCCTTTTTGAGCCATCAGGATGTAATCCTCCATCAGGCCTGCATTTTCGTTGATGATGGCCAAGGCATTTTTTGCTTCGTGTGAAAGAGAAGGAAGCATGTTAAAAAAATACTGCAACATTTGCTTGCATACGATGGTGTCCTCTTGGTCCATCTGTGGTCTCCATATGCCAATGTATTGAAATCAAGGGCCAACATCAGGAATTGCGCTGGAAGACCCGTCTTTTTTGGGCGGTGGCTCGAGGTGCAGCTCGACGGTAAACCGGGTGCCCACGCCTTCTGTACTGGTAACCGATATTTTCCCACCCAGCTCCTTTGCCAGAGCATAGGTGATAGAAAGACCGAGCCCTGTACCCGTCCCGGCGCTTTTGGAAGAGAAAAAGGGTTCAAATACGTAGCGGAGATCCTCCTTGGATATACCACGGCCGGTATCCTGAAACGATATGGCCACATGGTCCGGATGCGTGTAGCTGACATCGATGTCCATACGGCCACCCGATTCCATGGCGCTAAACGCATTGTTCATCAAGTTGAGAAAAATCTGTTCGAGACCGCCTTTGTTACTGATCATGTCAGGAATTCGATCCGGGAATTTTGTATAAATGTCGATATTTCTAAATTCGGCCTCTTTTTTAAGCAAGTCAACAATATCATACAATATCTGTGAAAGGTCCACCGGCTCGAAGCGCGCCTTGACATGCCTGCCAAAATTCAACAGGCTGTGGGTGACGCTGCCGCAGCGTTTGATGGGCGCTGCCACATCCTCCAGCAGGGTGACCAGTCTTTCCAGCGGCAGGTCATCGGACTGGCGGACGAGTATATCTTTGACGAGTCCGATTTTTTCGTTGACGATAGACAAGGGGTTGTTGATTTCATGGGCGATGCCAGCGGAGAGTCTTCCCAATGAGGCCATCTTGTTATCGTACTCCATTTTATGCAGATCCATGATACGCTGTTCGTCAGCCTCGTGGATTCGGTTGATGACATAGGTGGTCGTGGCCAGGACCATGATCAATATGACCAGAACACTGATGCCGTAAAAGCCAGCCAGCTTAATCCAGGAAGTGCGCCAACATGCCGAAAGCTCTTCAGCATCTTGAATGCTAATCAGCAGCAGGGAGGTTTGGGGGATTTTAATGCGGCCCACGATCAAAGACCGACCGGCATTGTTCATTGTCCGAAACGTCTGACTTTCGTTATCATATTCAGGCCCAGGCAGGATCATTTTATGCTGAACGCCTTTATAATAACCGGCAGAATTTTTCAGCAGGTCGTTGGTGTCGGCAATAGAGATCGATTCATCTTTCCCGAGGGATATTTTCGAAAGCAGCTGAGACACTTTTCTGGATACGGCTGTCTTTTCGAGGACGTTTTTTTCGGCTCCCATGTCGATGGAACCCTGATCTTCGGACAGATAATAGGTGATAATCTGTTGCAGGTTCTCGAGCAGCCGTCTTGTCTGATCCATGGCTTCGGATTGAGCCGCATCACGCATGGATTGATAGCTGACAACGGAAAGACCTAAAAACGGCGAAAGAGCAACAACAAGGGTGAGGGCCACCATGAGTTTCCATTTTCGTCGTAGCCCATAGGATCGGTGGTGAGGGTCACCAAAGGATTCCAAATGATCCCAAAATCTAGGTTTAAATTTTTCCAGCACGATCGATATACCCAGTTAAAAACACCTAACAGTTTTATGCCTGCGTTCAGGTCATTCAATATTCGGGTCAGTTTTTTGGGGAAGACGGTTGGTCTTCGCGTGTGCTTTCTTAATCACAGCTACCAGCTCATCGATATCTACCGGCTTTTGCAGGTAGGCAAACGCCTCCATGGTCATACAGAGCTCCTGGTCGTCTTTGGAGCCGTGCCCGGTCAGAACAATGACTTCTATGTTGGGTCGTGTCCGTTTGGTTCTTTGGAGCATCTGCATGCCGTTGATGCCCGGCATATTGAGATCGAGGACCATGACATCCGGTTCGTCCTGAACGACAAGGTCCATGGCTGATTTGGCATCGAAGGCGACGGCAGCGCCTATATCCCTGATCTCAAGCCTCTCAGAAAGCGTTTCGATGAACTCGCGCTCATCATCCACCAGCAGCACCTTCGATGACGATTTAGAGCCATGTTTGCGGTAGATGCTGAAATCTATGACGGCCTGATTTGAATCGGAAGTCACCCGAACCACGTCCTTGGCTGCATTTTGAATGATTGCATTTGCCGCTTCTTCGGGTTTCTTTTTATCCATTGGCATCAACAAGTCGTAGAGTGAAGGGTTCCATGGTCCGTTTGACGATAAACCCACTTTGATGCAATAAGCTGGATAAGGCAAGTTTTAATTGGAATGCAAGCGCAATTTGAATTCGGAAATTTTTAACAACTGGCATAACAGGTACAGGCCGGTTTTCGGGAGGCCGTATTTTTTTGGACATTTCGACATTGGCATGATATCTAGAAGGTTTGGGTAAGTGCTAAGGAAGAAGCCTTGCCGCCCAAAACGACCATGTCAAAAAATAACAGCTAGCGGTTTTTATCAACATAGAGGCCCCCATGACAGCAAAGATACCTGAAAAAGCACGCCTGCTGAAACAACTGACGAAAGGGAATTTCAACGTTCCTGATTTTCTGTATGTTCCAGCCCAAAATTTTGAAAACGAAGATTTCGAAGAACTGGAGGCGTTTCTCAAAAAACACCGCGAAAGTTACAAAATTTTAGCCCGAAGCGCTCATCCCATTGAGGAGTTTTATCGGGGCGGTACCTTTGATTCCTTGCAGACATATGCTGATATCGGGGGGGTCAAATATGCACGAAAACGGATCATTAAAATGGCGCTGACCACGCGCCGCCTGAGTGTCAAACGTCAGCAGATATTTTACCATGCACCGGAGATTGATTTCGAAACCACGGGCATCATCGTCATGCCCCTGATAGAAGGCACCAGCGTAATGGCCAAGATGATCGGTGATTACTGGGAGTTCGGGTACTGCAAGAACCAGGTTGGCAAGCTTCAGGATGATCCGTACATTACCCAGACACCCCACAACATCCGACTGCTCGAAATCTCTAAGAAGATTCAGGATTACCTCGGTTTTAAATGCGAAATTGAATACATTATCGATGCGTCGGATCAGATTCACGTGGTGCAGGCCAAGGACATTTCAGGCATTGAAATGCTCGAGCAGGCAGAAGAGGAACGCTCTGTGGCTTTGGATGGCGTCCGCCGATGCCGGATTCGCAGAAGTTATCGTGAACGGTCTATCTACGTGATTGATATGAGGGCATTTTACCTGCGCATTATCAGTGGATGTGAAAAACGTTACCATGGATGGGCAGATAAGACCTGGCAGATTGAGGACGTGCTTGCCATCATCGAAGATGCTGAAAACAAAATGGAAAAATTTGCCCTCATGCACCAACGTTTCGGTATTCTCGGGCTGAGCCTCAAAGCACCGGAAGGACTTTATCAGGTGGCGAATCATTACCTGGATGAGACGCCCGAAGAGCAGAAGCGATTGTCCAAAGCCCTGCAGGACAACATTTTTGTTACCGATTGTTTTATATCAGAAGCCGATACGTTGATCGCCAAGGAAAAGGTCCGTTTCAATTTTTGCAGCCACGATGCCTATGGAATCGATACAGTTCGAAATCCATTGTGGAGCGTCTACTGGCACGCAGACAGATATGAAGAGGTGGTCAAGAAATTTAAGACCCTGGGTTTCAAAACCGGGGATACCGTCGGAATCGATATAGACAAGAATTGCAAACCGACGGTGTATCGATTCTAACCCGGAAAGTCACAAACCTGATCGATTCCGGCGCACGGCATTTCAGCCTGAAGCCGTCGTCATTTACCCTTTGTACGGTCCTGTGAGGGGCTTGGTGGCAACCAGCTAACCGGGGAGCTGCTTTGCCTACTCGACCATGAAATTTCATGCCAGAGCCAGGTAATAACACAGTGTCAGGACCGATCATCGATTGCATTTTAAATTTTTTGCGTTATTTTTTTATATGGAACGCTCACGAAGATACGGATGGGAAGGGATGATGAAGAAGGTATTGCCGATCATCGGGGGTGTGCTTTGCATTTTTCTTCTGGGCTGCGCCGGCACAATCGTCGAGAAGCAGGTAGGCGCGTTTCCCAGGGACCCGCAGGCGACGCTTTTTCTTAACCACCTCGACATGACCGTTGAAAAATATGCTGTTTCGGATGCCTCTGGATTTGTTGTTCCGGGATTTCCTTATTTGAGAAGCAATCGGTTTCTGGCGGTTATGAAAGAACGTTTGGCCGATCCCGATGCTGGTGTCTATTGGACCGAGCAGATGTTGAAACTGGACTTAATGTCCCGTCGAAAGGAGCTTGCCAACCTTCCCGAAGCGGCGCTTTTGGAAATTTTTGAAGCGACAGGAGAAGCCATTGATCGGGATACGATCTACCAAAAAACAGAAAGCCACGCCCTTCGATTGTTTCGTGACGACCGGACCCACCCGGCATTCATGGACATCTTGAAAAAGGCCGTAACCATACCGGACGAGTATTCCAGCATGGCACGCTTTATTGGCCTGTATCCGCTGGCGGGTATCCCCGTCACCCTCGCTACGGCGATGGCTTATCGCCGGTATCACGTTTGGCATCGAACACCTTTGAACGATCTTGAAACAGATGGCCGAATGGTCCGGTTCTTTCCTGAAACCACTGATTCATTGCTTGATCAGACCTTCGTGAACAACCTGTACAATCCAGCGTCTGTGGATGCGTTCGGCCTGCCAGTGTTAACGGAACAGGATGAACGGCGCCTGGCAAACAGGTTTGCACCCATGATCTATCAGGACATGGCCAACGATTATGATCGAATCGGTAAAATACGATGGCAAGAGAACCAGGTGCGGGTCGATCCAGGACAACCGACGGCTTATTTTTATACATCCCACAGTTTCCTGGGCGACCAACCGGTACTGCAGATGAATTACGCATTTTGGTATCCTGAGAGGGCAGGCAAAAACGCACCCTGGATAGAGCGTGGCCCCCTGGATGGTTTAACCTATCGTGTTACGCTGAACAGGAAGGGAAAACCGATGATGGTGGACATTATGAACAGTTGCGGCTGTTATTATTTCTTTGTTCCCCGCAAGGATATCGTTGCAAAGGTTGTGACAAAGCCGGGGGAAATCGCCCCTTTGGTTCCGGCCTGGTTGCCGGCGGATTTTCCGGAAAAGCAAATCCGTCTGCGGGTCAACTCCGGGTGGCATCAGGTCCAAAAGGTTTTTACGGATGACGCTTCCGCCCCGGGGATAGCTTATGCGCTTACACCCTATGATACCTTGGAGTCCCTGCCAAAAGGGACAGATCAGAGAGAGAGCGTGTTTTCGGCGGAGGGTATCATGAAAGACTCCTGGAGAATCGAACCCTACCTTTTCTTTTCCATGGGCATTCACGATATCGGGTATATGAGGCAGCGGGGTCATCACGCCATCAAGATGGTCGGACGTGCACACTTTACCGATCCAGGTTTGTTTGACCGGTCGTTCTTGTTTCAAGATAGCATGCAAGAACGCTAGCCCGAAACGCTGGATGGATTCTCATCAGCGTGGGGTAGATTCCGCCTTATTGGGGGCTGAGGGTAAGGTTAATTATGACGCGCAATGTGACGATCGATAGGATTGCATGTTTTTTTCGCGCTGTTCTAATGTTCGGATTGGTGGGATTTTTTACTTTGACACCGCCGAAGGCTGCTTTCCCGCTGGGTGAATTCATCATTGATCCGGACCACTCCTCCATTATTTTTCGCGTCAAACATCTGGGAATTACCTTTGTATATGGCAGGTTCAATCATGCGACCGGCCACTATGCCTTCCAAAATAGCGAATTTGGGACGGCTGAAATCGATATCCGAGTAAAAGCGATGGATATTGATACGGGCAATGTGGTTCGCGACGATGATCTTCGAAGCCCTGATTTTTTTCACGCTGAAAAATATCCCTGGGTAACATTTAAATCTGTATCGATCGAACCCCTGGATCCGGAATCATTCAAGGTTACAGGAGACCTGAGTTTTCACGGGGTTACGAATCGAATCGTTATCGAGGCTTTTAAGACAGGAAGCCGGGAGGATCTGCAGGGACGATTCCGGACGGGCTTCCAGGCAACATTTAGCATCCGCCGCAGTGACTACGGGATGAAATATATGCTCTGGGGTGTCGGTGACCAGGTAGAATTGACGGTGAGTGTCGAGGGTGTCCAAAACCTTTAAACGAACAGTTCATGAAATGCAGGTGACGTTTTTTTCTTGACAATCGATTTCCCCGATGACAAACAGGAGACCTGTTATTTAGAAATAATCATTCTTTATAAATGACGAAGTCCATCAACAACACGGACGCGCATATTGACAAACTCGCACACCATGATCGATCCACTGGTCAAACAGATGAAGGCAGCAGGGCATCGCATGACGCCTCAGCGGCAGGCTGTCTTAGAAATTCTGACTACCAGTGATGCCCACCCCACGGTGGAACAGATCTATGAAAAGGTCAGGGGCGACTTTCCCATGACGAGCCGGGCAACCATTTACAAGACCATATCCCTTGCCAAGGCAATGGGGGTGGTGATGGAGCTCGAATTCAGCCAGGGAAGCAATCGATACGACGGAAAACGTCCCTATCCACATCCGCATGTGATCTGTACGAAATGCAAACAGGTAATCGATGCGGATGATCTGGAAGTACACGTTTTGAAACAGCACATTGTTCAAAAAACAGGATTTCGCATTCTTAATCACCGAATCGACTTTTTTGGTATCTGTCCAGATTGTCAAAAGGTGTCGACAAACCCATCAAACACATAAGGAGGAAACAAATGGCAGAATTGAAAGGTAGTCAGACAGAACAGAATTTGCTTAAATCTTTTGCAGGGGAATCACAAGCCCGCAATCGGTACACCTATTTTGCGAGCAAGGCAAAAAAAGACGGTTATGTGCAGATTGCCGACATCTTTGAAGAGACAGCCAATCAGGAAAAGGAGCATGCCAAACGCTTTTTTAGTTTTCTGGAAGGCGGGGAACTGGAAATCACGGCTGGATTTCCGGCCGGTGTTGTCGGGTCTACCCTTGACAATCTAAAGGCTTCTGCGGCTGGTGAGCGCTTCGAGCATACTGAATTGTATCCGGGATTTGCCCAGATCGCCAAAGATGAGGGCTTTGTTGCCCCTGCGATGGTCTGGGAAATGATTTCCGTTGCCGAGAAACAACATGAAAAACGATATGTCGACCTGGCCGGCAACATCGAAGCCGACCGGGTGTTCAAGAGAGACCAGCCCGTTGTGTGGCGCTGCAGAAACTGCGGCTACCTGGCCGAAGGAACGGCAGCACCGGAGATGTGTCCTGCCTGCGCCCATCCAAAGGCGCACTTCGAGCTGTTGGGGGAGAACTGGTAATAAGACCAGGGTGCAAGGGGCCAGGGATTCCAGGGTTCGAGTGGGTATTCGGGTTAACGGGTTCGTGTCCGCCCCTTATCCGATCGCGATTCGCGATCCTCGACCCCTTGTGCCCCATCTTTCTCAGAAGCTGAACATGCTATGCTGATGCCGCCCACCCCTCCCCCCGCGCGTCATTTTGAACAGCTCCTTGGCCCGATAAACGCTGTGAACAAAGGTTCGGCGACAACTTCCTGGAAGCCGATTTCCAGGCCAATTTTATAGGCAATATAAAATTATCCTCACCCCTTGCTGTGAGCATTAGAACAGGGATGTCGGATTCATTGCGCAGCCGTTTCAACACCTCGAAGCCGTCCATGCCCGGCATCATGACGTCCAGGATCACCGCCTGGTAGTCCCCTTCGCGAATCATCTGCAGCCCTTGAGCGCCGTTGTGGGCCACCGCAGTTTCATATCCCATGGGCTCCAGGTAGTCCGCCACCAGCCGGCACAGTTTTTTGTCATCATCGACAATCAGAATTTTCATACGCTACACCCAATCTCTGGATGGGCCATGGGCATTCCCACCGTTTATCATCAAATGGCGTCTTATTTTTATACGCTCTCAAATCCCAGGGCAAACCATTTTACACAACCTTTACAATTTTGACCCCAAACGACAAACAATCTTTACATTCCTGGATTATCTTATACCCAACCCGGTGAGGAAAGGACCGGAAAACAACAGCAATAGGAGAACAATTCAATGAACATCACAAAAAAAACAGCCATGGTTATCGCTCTGGCGGGAATCCTTATGATTTTCAGTTCTTTTGGAAATACCGCCCTATCCCAGGAAAATGCCCGAAGGCACCAAGGTCCGCCTCCGGAGGCTTTTACTGCCTGCGAAGGAAAATCTGCCGGTGACACGGTCACAGGCACCTGCGAGGAGCAGGGCGACCAACTGGTTTTGCGTCCTGACAACCCGCCTGGAAGAAGAAACCATAACACCAGTGACTAACCGTGTGATGACTGATTATATGCGTTTACAGGTAACAGATGAATCAACAGATGTCGAAACCACCGGCGACGCCTTGTCATTTCGCGTTCAATGTGTATTTTAAATAAAGTATGATGGGTGAGTCGGATTTTACCATCCACCATGATTCCCTGTTCAGGACCGAAAGCGGGCATAGCCAGTGCTGAGAGGCGCCAATTGCCTATTTTTTTAAAAAGACATATCAATCATTTATAGCAACCCCTATGGATGGGGTTTTGAAACCACTTCTAAATAACTGAAACAGTTGCCCGGGTCTGCAACGAACCCCCGGAGTCTTTTTTGGTATGACGTGAGCTTTATTGCCAAGCATAACCCGCTCCTGCAGTTGTGACAACCTAGAGCGATGTGCCGTTGATTTGCGACAAACATAGGGAGGACCTGGATGCGGAATACCAAATACGGAATGATATTGGTGGCTGTGGTGGTTTTGTTTGGCGTCGTACTTCTGGGGTGCGAACCAAGCGGTTCTGGTTCCACAGACGTGGGAGATTTCTCTGGTGATTCGAACGGCGATGGCAACGATACAGCGGATTGCACGGATGGTCCACTCGCCGAACCCATTGCCGGATGTACCCCCGGTCCCGTACCCGACAGCGGCAATTTTGAAGCAGATTGCGTCGCGCGAATCAACCAATTTAGATGGGACTGTCAATGCCTGCCCCCACTCGATCGCTGGACCGACGGGGAAGCCTGTGCGGACGAACACGCCGCGTACGATTCGACCAACGGCGTCCATGCCGGGTTCAGAGAAGACATTTGTACACCGAGGGGATGGGCCCAGAACGAATGTCCCGGATGGGGGTCCGAGGCCAGCATCGTGGACGGTTGCCTGCAAATGATGTGGGACGAGGGCCCCGGAGAGGACTTCAATGAACACGGCCACTACATTAACATGTCCAGCACAACTTACACCAAGGTGGCGTGCGGTGTTTACACAACCGACTCCGGCGACGTTTGGTCGGTTCAGAATTTCGAATAATGACGGTTTCGTATCGGAATAGACCTGGTCAGATTTAACGGCAACGATCTGTGGTCCCTGCCCATACCGGGCCGGTTTATTTTGGACCAAAAGGGGAATGTGCTCAGTGCCGAGGCCAACCCCGATTACACCCACCGTCCGGAGCCGTCGGAAATTGTGAAAGAACTTGCGTCTCTGGTGAAGTGAAGACATGGATCTTGTCGGGCAATCAACGATTCAAGGTGGAGGATCAGAAAGAAGTGTAGAATTACCGACATCCGTCATGTTCTCCGACGAACGCAAGGGTGTCATGCAGCTGCTTCATCAGATTGTGGCAGCGGTAGAGCAAAAGGCTATCGAAATGGGTTTTGAAAAAGCAAAAGCGTTTGCCGGCGGATCATGTAAGGAATTGTTTTGTGACGATCAAGAAAAGTGCTGTGTCGTAGCAGAAAACAAGCCCTGCCGCCACATAGCGTTTGCCCGTCCATCCATGTCGGGTTTTGGTATCGATATCGTTGATAACGAGGAACAACCATTAACGATCGCTAACTCGCTTCAAACAGAAGACCGGTTGTTTGCCGTCACCCGCCGGAGTTTTTTATCATGAGCAAACGGAACCATATGACAACCGCTTTAACAGCGTTGGTCTCAACAACTACATAAGGAGAAACGTATGGCATTCCTGACGATTGACGAAACCAAATGCAAACAGGATGGAATCTGTGCGGCCGAATGCCCCAGAGGGATTATCATTCAGGAAGATGACAAGAGCTTCCCTCAACTCGCACAGGCTGATGAAGTCAACTGCATGGCCTGTGGACACTGCGTGGCTGTCTGCCCTCACGGTGCCTTGAGTGTGACCGGGGTGGCTATTGAAGACTGCCCTGAGATAGAAAAAGACCTGGTCCTGTCCTGGGATCAGGCCAAACAGTTCCTCCGCTCGCGGCGATCTATCCGATGGTTCAAGGACAAGGCCATGGATCGGGGGACCCTCGAACAGTTGATCAATACAGCCCGCTATGCTCCCACGGCCAGCAACGCCCAGAACCTTCATTGGACCGTAATTGAAGGGCGGGACAATTTGGAATTGCTATCCCGTGAAACCATCAACTGGATGGAACGGGTTATCGAAGCCCAACCCGACTCTCCGGCGGCAGATTACTTCCGCCCGGTGGTGGCCCGCTGGGCCATAGGCTACGACGGCATCCTGCGCACAGCCCAGACCCTCATCGTTCCAACCGCTCCCAAAGAGAACACCAACGGCCTGGTGGATTTGAGCATCGCTCTGGCTTATCTGGAACTGGCCGCCCTACCCCTGGGTGTTGGCACCTGCTGGGCCGGGTTGCTCCGCGGGGCCATGCTGGCTACACCCGCGCTGGTGGAATCCATGGGTCTGCCCGAGGGACACACCTGGTTCTATCCGATGATGATCGGGTATCCCAAGTATAAATATCATCGATTGCCAGAGAGGAAAGCACCCGTGATTCACTGGAAGTAGGGAATGGCTTCTACTTACCCTCAAATAATTCCTTGGCCCGATAGGAACTGCGGACAAAGGGTTCGGCGGCAACTTCCTGGAAGCCGATTTCCAGGCCAATTTTTTTCAATTCCTTGAATTCTTCCGGTGGTACATAACGGGCCACCGGAAGATGTGCTGCGGACGGTTGCAGATACTGTCCCAGGGTGAGGATACGACACCCCGCCTGGACCAGGTCTGCAAGGGCCACCACAACTTCCTTCCTTGTTTCTCCCAGACCGAGCATGAGTCCGGATTTGGTAGAGATGGCCTTGTTGTTGTCCGCCACATATCGGATAAGGTCTATAGATCGTTGGTAATCCGCTTCCGGTCTGACGGTTGGGTAAAGACGTTTGACGGTTTCCATGTTATGATTCAGAACATCGGGTCCTGCGTCAAGAACGGTCTGCCATGCATGTCGTTTTCCCTGGAAGTCTGGAATCAGCACTTCGATACCAACCCCTGGACATTTGTCCCTTACCGCCAGAATGGTTTGTGCAAAATGTTCTGCACCACCGTCCGGTAGATCATCCCGGGTCACGGAGGTGATGACCACGTAGGCAAGTTTCAGTTGCTGAACCGCAGAGGCCACATGACCGGGTTCGTCCGGGTCGGGCGGGCCTTGGGGACCATGAGCGACGGCGCAGAATCGGCAATTTCGGGTGCAGCGGTCTCCCAATATGAGGAAGGTGGCGGTTTCCCGGGAAAAACATTCCCAGATGTTAGGGCACTTGGCTTCCTGGCAAACCGTGTGCAGGTGGCAATTGTCGATGAGTGCTCGAACTTTTTCAAAACCAGGTCCCGAAGGCAGACGCCGTTTCAGCCAGGCAGGTTTTTTCAATTTTGATGTTGGTTGGGACATAATCTCGGTACTCCATAAGCCATTGCAAGGCAAATATTTAAAGCTTCCCGTCCAAGGTTTCCCGCGATACCTCCTCCAAACGCCGCCCAAAAACATCCCCTAAATGCTGCTTTGTCAGTTCCCGCACGTGTTGCATGGAAGGCCCTTTGGGCAGTTCCATTGCGAGGGACGTCATGGAGATGTTCATGAGACCACAGGGATGGATCCATTCGAAGGGCGTCATGGAAAGGTTGACGTTCAGTGCCATGCCGTGAAAGCTGATTCCCTTTCGAACAGCGAGGCCAATGCTGCCAAGCTTTTTGTTGGCGACCCAGACACCGCGGTTTCTATGGTTGCGATCCGCCTTGACGCCGACAGCGCCGGACACGCGGATCATGATTTCTTCGAGCATAAAGACCAGTTCCGTGATGCCGAGTCGTCGACGATCCAGATCCAGGATCGGATAGACCACCATCTGGCCGGGGCCGTGGTAGGTGATATCCCCGCCCCTTTCCACCTGAATGACCTGGATGCCCGATTTTTTCAAAAAAGCCTCCGATACGGTCAGGTTTTCCGATCCACCTCTGCGACCCAGTGTAAAAACTGGGGTGTGTTCCAGGATCAGGATGACATCCGAGGACAATTTCTTTTCAATTCTGGCCTTCACAACGGCCTGTTGGAGTTCCCAGGCTTCTGGGTAGTTCATGGTATGGAGATCCAGGCACCAGAAGGATTGGATCGCTGCGGCAGGCCGTTGCTCTATCATCGGACGAACCCGACTGTTTCATGAAACGTGACAAGCGATTTTCTATTTATCATGGTATTTCAACCAACGATCATGATGCACACACCAATCAGAGCATCCGGACTATCCGGCCAGACAGGGTTTTCGCGCGGCCATGGTTTCATCCAGCCGCCGGACCTTTGTTTTGACCGGGGCTTGCAACAGCAGTTCTGGATTGTTTTCGGCTTCCTGGGCAATCTGCCGCAAAGCCTCAATAAAAAGATCGAGATCTTCTTTGGTTTCCGTTTCAGTGGGCTCCATCATCAATGCGCCCTGCACCACGAGAGGAAAATAGATGGTGGGTGGATGAAAACCGTAGTCGATCAGACGCTTGGCGATGTCTAATGTGGTTACCTTGTGTGCCTGTTGATGCTTATCCGTAAAGACACATTCGTGCATACAGGGTCTGTCGTAGGGTAAGTGAAATATATCCCGCAGACTTTCTTTCAGATAATTGGCGTTCAATACCGCCAGCTGACTCGCTGTTTTCAACTGGTCGCCCATGGAAAGAATATAGGCGTAGGCTCGCGTTTGGATTCCGAAGTTTCCATAGAAAGCGTGAACTTTGCCAATCGATTCAGGGAAATCATAAGCAAGTTCATAGCGGTCATGGATCCGAACCACCCTGGGCACCGGGAGAAAGGGTTCAATTTTTTTATTGACACAAACCGGTCCGCTGCCCGGGCCACCGCCACCATGAGGGGTTGAAAAGGTTTTGTGGAGATTGAGGTGCAGGACATCCACACCGAGGTCCGCCATGTTGACCATACCCATCACGGCGTTCATATTGGCGCCGTCTGCGTATACCAGGCCGCCTTTGGCATGTACGATATCCGATATCTGTTTGATATTCTCTTCAAAGAGACCCAGTGTATTTGGATTCGTGACCATGATGCCGGCTGTATCGTCATCCATGAGGGCATCCACATCGTCGGGTGAAAGAATTCCCTGGGCATTGGAGGCAAGGGGAATCGATTGGAATCCACACAGGGCGGCACTGGCCGGGTTGGTGCCGTGGGCCGTGTCCGGTATGAGGATCTTGGTTCGTCTTGCTTTGTTTTTCATGTGAAAAGCGTAAAACAGTAGCATGCCGGTGAGTTCTCCCTGGGCACCGGCTGCCGGCTGCAAGGTGACGGCCGGGAGACCTGTGATTTCAGCCAAATGTTTCTGGAGGTCAAACATGATTTTGAGCACACCCTGTGCCAGTTCGGGTGGCAGCAGGGGATGGGCCTGGGCGATGCCTGGCAGAGATGCCTGACGTTCGTTGGTTTTGGGGTTGTACTTCATGGTACAGGACCCCAGGGGATACAGGCCGCTGTCAACCCCGAAGTTCCAGGTGGAAAGACGGGTGTAATGTCTTATGACTTCAACCTCGCTCAGGTCGGGGAAATCAGGCCCCTTTCCCATCAGCTCCTCAGCCAGGGGGGATGAGGGGACATCGCTAGTGGGCAATGAGAACCCGGTCCGTCCTTTTTTGCCTTTTTCCCACAAAAGGGGCTCATTGAGTATCAAACCGGTGGTTCCGACCATTTCCTTCATGATGTCACCTCCTTGACCAGCAGGTCCATATCCGCCTTGTCCATGGTTTCTGTGGCACATAACAGATAGTGATCGGGAAACTCCGGATAATCGGGTGCCAGTGAAAGTCCGGGGACCACTTTTTTGGCCAGCAGGGTTGCATAGGTGTCCTTAAAACTCTCTGGAAAACGGACGACAAATTCGTTGAATACAGGAGCGTCAAAAGGGAGTTCGAACCCGGCGGTTTTCAAGGCATTTTGCAGATAAGCGGTTTTGTCGTGATTCAAGGCGGCCAGTTTCCGAATGCCGGTGCCGCCCAGGGCCGCCATATACATGGCAGCAGCCACGGCACACAAGCCCTGATTGGAACAGATGTTCGACGTGGCCTTTTCCCGGCGAATATGTTGCTCTCTGGTGGAGAGCGTCAATACAAAGCCTCGTTTGCCATCCAAGTCTTGGGTCTGACCCACCAGCCGGCCGGGCATATTTCTCGTATAGGCCTTTTTGGCTGCGAACATGCCGAGACCGGGACCGCCGAAAGATCTGGGTATTCCGAGGCTCTGTCCTTCACCGCAGGCAATGTCGGCGCCGAGACTGCCTGGGTTCTTTAAAATGCCATAAGCAAGGGGCTCTGTGAAAGAAACGATGAAGAGTGTTTTGTCATCGGCGTGGATTTTATCTCCTATGGCCGCCAGGTTTTCGATACAGCCAAAATAGTTGGGTGATTGAACTGCCACGCCGGCAAACGCCTCGAGACCCTCGAGGCCGGCCATGTCTGTTTGGCCTGAGTCCAGAACAGGGAGTTCCACAACCTCGAACCCGGTGGGGGCGAAGTAGGTTCGAACCACTTGCCGATACAACGGATGGACGAGACGGGAGATAGCCACCTTTTTCCGCCGGGTGATCCGAATGGACATGAGGAGCGCTTCTGCCAGGGATGAAGCCCCGTCATACATGGAAGCATTGGCCACGTCCAACCCCAGCAGGCGAGTGGTGAGTGTCTGGTATTCGTAAATGGCCTGAAGCGTGCCCTGGCTCATTTCCGGCTGATAAGGGGTGTAAGCCGTGTAGAACTCCGACCGACCCACAAGTTGCTTGACCGCTTCCGGAATATAATGATCATAACTGCCGGCACCGATGAAGACCTTGTAATCCGGGCAGATCGCCATCTGTGCCGCCAGCCCGCTCATGTGACGGTTCAGTTCCCACTCGGTCATGGCATTCGGCAGATTGAGGGCTGTTTTTCTGCGGCAGTTCTCTGGAATGGATGTGAACAGGTCATCCAGGCTGTTGGCACCGATCTTTTTCAGCATATCGGCGATGTCTTCTGGCGTGTGTGGTAAATATCGCATGTTTTTACCCTTTCAATGCGTCGAGATAAGCGCTTTTGTTCATCAATTGGTCCAATTCGGATGAATCACTGAGCTTGATCCGTACCATCCATCCCCCGCTGTAAGGCTCGCTGTTGACCAGTTCCGGTGTGTCGTCCAGTGTGTCATTGACAGCGACAATCTGACCGCTCACCGGCATGAAAAGTTCGGAAACCGCTTTGACGGATTCCACCGTGCCGAACTCGGCACCCTTTTCGAAGGTCTCACCAGCCTGCGGAAGCTCAACAAAAACGATATCTCCCAGTTGATCCTGTGCATAGTCGCTGATGCCGATGACGGCTTCGTCATTTTCCTTTTTTGTCCATTCGTGATCATCGGTATACAGGACATCATCCGGAAAAGTCAGTTCACTCAATTCTTTCATAACGGCCTCCTATAAAAAGTCGTTTTGGGTTTGAAGTATCAGACTAAAGACATTAGCCTGTTAGGCATTTAGCAGCTAACAGCCTGACAGTCTAATAGCCTACCACCTATGATCTATAACAATTCATGCAATGTCTGGATTCTATCCCTTACCTGATCGCTTGTAAAACAGTATTTCATTTCTAAAAAGCGCTTTCGGAACGCCACAACCGCTTCTTTGACATTCTTGCCATTCAGCAGAACGTCCTTGAAAAGGTGTGCCAGCTCTTCGAAATCTGCGGCCTGCATCCCAAAGCGCGTCATTTCCTGCACACCCATGCGAAGAGATCCGGAAGCAGTAAAGCCCTCTTCCATTGGGGCTGCCTGGTAGTTGACGATGAGGTTGTTCTCTTCCAGTTTCCGGGCGATTCCTGGCCCCTTGGCATAACCAACGTCGAGTATGACCTGGTGGGTTTCGGTAAAAGAGATTGTTGGATCCCCGGCCACGCTCAACCCGCAATCGTATAAAGCCTTGGCGAAAGCACGTGCGTTGTCAATTACTTTTTTGGGGTATTCGTTTTTGAAATGGTTCATTTCATAGGCCGCCATCAGGAGCCCCAAAAGCGTTCCCAGGTGATGATTGCTGACACTTCCGGGGAATGCTCGGCGCTTGACGGCTTCCCACAGCTCGAATCGGGGATCTTCATCCGTGATATCCGTGCCAACAATACCGCGCTGGGTCCCAAAAAAGGTTTTATGGGTTGACCCTGTTATGAAATCCGCACCTTCTTTAAAGGGCTCCTGAAAGTGCGGGCCCACCAGACCCAGAACGTGAGCCATATCGTACATGATAATCGAATCGATCCCCAGGCCATCGATTATGCGGCGAATTTCGGCCACGGGCTCTTTGTGGAGGACCATGCTTTTGCCAAAGATAATCAGCTCCGGTTTATGTCTCTCGATGAGGGTCTCGCAGACACTCAGGTCAATTTTAAAGGGGTTTTCGGGTAGGACCGGAAAGTTTACCACAGCCGGTTTTTCAGACGCGGGGTCCCGAGCCACAAAGTCTCTTAAGGCGCCCATGGGCTGTGCGCTCAGGTGGCCGCCTTTGATGATATGGTTGTTGATTATTTTTCTGAGTCGCCGTTGTTCACTTTTTCGATCGGCTCGATTGATATAATCCACCAGTGCGCTGAACAAGGCCATATTGGCCATCTGACCTGACACCAGCCGGGTTTCGACTTGCTGACACCCAAAAAATTTTTTTAACTCCGTTTCGAGTTTTGCCTCGACTTCGGCAATGAAATCGGTCCCCTGGTAATAAAAAACCTCGGCCTCACTGAAGGCCCCCACTTGCTTGTGTTCGGCATACCGACCGCAGGGGTCCATGACAGAGAGCAGACGCACGAGCTCGGACTGGGTCTGTTCGGATGGAATGAGATTGATGCATTCCTTTTGACGCCATTCTGTGTTGCGGATCGTTTTAAGGATCAGCGATTGAACGTTTTTGGAGATTTCCTCTTTGCCCGGTGATTCCTTTTCCTGCCCAATCCTGTCCCAGGGGATAGACCTGGCAAAGGGGGGTGCTTCGCTGCGCATGTGAAAGGGAACGACAACCGCGGATACCTGTTTGCCCCGGATTTCGACCTCGATGTCGTCGCCTTCCACCAGCGTGCTGTCCAAGAGTGCCAGGCAGATTCCTCTGAGACTGTGATCTTCGGTCAATCTCGAGAAGATACCCTGCCCCTCGATCTCCCATCTCGGAATCATGGTACCACTGGTGATATACCCGACATGACGATTTTTCCGAAAAACCTTGTACCCGGCGCGGGCGACACTTTTCTTTTTCAAGGCCACCGGCAGGATGCAGCGCGGGAGGTCATGAATCAGGGAATAGTCCCGGTCGGCAATTTTTTTAAACGCTTCAAATTGTTTTTCAAGGGCCTTGCGGCCGATGAAATCTTTTTTCAAAGGGGACAGGCTCACGGCAAACCGTGACAGAGGCGATGCATAGACCGGGATTTCCTGGTTGTCCGGATCCTTTCCCAGTTCGTGGCCGTATAGCGGAAGACCTGCTTCAAGTCTGAGGGTGTCCCGTGCGCCCAGTCCAACGGGTTGGGCGCCCTGGTCGATCAAGAGATCCCAGATACCGGACGTGTCGGCACTGTCGATGAACAGTTCAAAGCAAAGGGGTTCTCCGGTGTATCCCGTGCGAGCGATCAATACGTTTTTGCCTTGAATGGTAGCGATGCTGAGATGGTTGCGCAGGGGTTCCGGAAGCGCTCCGCTGTCGATTGTCTTTTGCAGAATATCTTTGGAGATTGGCCCCTGCAAGCTCAGCATGGAAATGTCTTCGGTTTTATCCGTCATGCTGACATTTTTGAAATCAGGCAGATATGATTGAAAGTGATCCCAATCCTTAAGACGGTTGCTGGCATTGACCACCAGCAGGTATTCATCTGCATGAAAGCGGTAGAGATAAGCATCGTCGATAGCACCGCCGCTGTCATTTGGAATCAAGGTATATTGACTTTCTCCTTGCTCAAGACCGGCGGCATTGTTGGAAAGGACATGCTGCAAGAACGGCAGTGCATCCTGCCCCCGAAAGGTGAATCGGCCCATATGGGACACATCGAAAAGGCCGGCATGCCGTCTTGTGGCAAGGTGTTCATGGACAATTCCCTGCGGGTATTGTATGGGCATGCTCCAGCCTCCGAATTCGACCATCTGGGCACCCAGTTCGACATGACGATCGTGCAAAATTGTTTTGAAGAGATTTTCCATGGGCGGCTCCTTTACCGGCATTGCTGATTAAAGAATGTAGGGCAGCTTCAAGCCATAACTTTTATATACCACGAATGTTTCCACCGACTGGACATCATTGATCTGAGCGACCTGCTCGGTATAAAACTCGAGCAGGCCATAGCCCTCCCTGAGCAACACAATCAGGATCAGGTCGAAACGTCCCGTGACCACACTTACGGAAACGACACCTTTCAGGTTGCTGAATTCTTCACCTTTTTTGACGAGATGCATGGTCGAAAGTTTGACGCCCACCAACACCGACCGATGGCCGGGGATCGCTTCGGGTCGCACCAGGCCGGATATAGACAAAATGTCTTCATTTTTGAGCTGGTTGACCCGCGATCTGACGGTATTCTCGGAAATCGACAGTTCGTCCGCGATTTTTTTCAATGATTTTCGACCGTCCTGAAGGTGTTTGATGATGTCGATGGTGGTGGCATCTATTTTCATATTAAAATCGTTTCACGATGTTATGGAACGCGATCTTGGTGCACAAAAGGGCAATATCATGTCCTCAAATTGATCATTAAGATATTAATGAATTAAATTGATGATAATGTCAATATTATATATAAAATATAGTGAATCAATTAAAATATAGCGATTATATTGGGAAATAAATCAAATATAGCTGCCACAGATACATGAAGATTGAAGAACCTCACAGCAAGCTGCGAGGAAGGTTCTGCCGAACGGCAGAACCCACGGGGAATGCGCCCGTTGTCGCGGTTCAAGCGCTGTGCCGACACGGTCGCGTCGAATAAATTCGGGCAACGAATATACTGGGTGCTTGACTTTTCAGGCGCTGATAATTTATATTTAATTCGAATTTTGAATTAAATTCAAAAATAAAATCATATAATGATTTGGAACCGGAGGGATGATGGATTTTGCGTTGAGCCGAGAGCAGCTCATGTTTAAAAAAGAGGTTGTTCAGTTTGCCAAAAAGGAAATCGTACCCCATGTCCGAGAATACGACCTGCAAGAGGCCTTTAATTTCGATGCCTTTCGTAAGTTGGGGGAATTCGGCATCCTGGGGCTTCATTTTCCGGAAAAATATGGTGGCGAAGGCGCAGATGTCGTGACGACGGTGATCGCAGGCGAAGCTCTGGGAGAAGCGGGGGTGGATGGCGGCCTTACCCTGTCGTACGGAGCGCATTCATTTCTGTGTGCAGACACCATCTTGTGCCACGCATCTGAAAAACAGAAGCAAGCCTATCTTCCAAAGCTGGCCAGCGGTGAAATGATCGGATGCATGGCCCTTTCAGAACCGGAGGCAGGATCGGACGTGGCCTCCTTGACGACCACGGCCATCAAGAAAGGCGATCGATATGTCCTCAATGGCACCAAGATGTGGATAACCAACGGCCCCATCGCCGATGTAGCGGTTATTTATGCCAAAACTGACCCGGAACGCCAGCACGCGGGCATTTCGGCATTTATCGTCGATAAGGGGACGCGCGGTTTTACGGCCGGCAAGCCCTTAATCAAGATGGGCGTCCGATCTTCTCAAACTTCTGAACTGGTATTCGCCGACTGTGAAATTCCAGCAGAAAACCTTCTGGGAAACGAGGGTGATGGATTTCTCATGGCCATGCAGACCGTGGAATGGGATCGGAGCGCACTGCTGGCACCATTCGTGGGAACGGCCAACTATCTGCTGAAAAAATGTGCCCACTATGCCCGGGGGCGGGTACAGTTCAAGAGACCCATCGGTCATTTTCAGGCGATCAAGCATAAGCTTGCGGATATCAGAATTTTTGGAGAAGCGGCCAGAGCGCTCGTTTACAGGGTGGCCTGGTACAAAGACCAGGGGCGACCCTTGAACCATCTGGAGGCGGCGATAGCGAAACTCTACATCGGTGACTACAGCCTGGGGCCAACCAACGATGCCGTGGTGCTGCATGGCGGGTATGGATTTACGCATGAGTTTGACGTGGAGCGCATTTTCAGGGACGGCCGATTGGCGCCCATCGGCGGTGGAACATCCGAGATCCAGAAGAAAATCATTTCGAAGCTGATGTAAAAAAATCGGGTAACGATTTTTTTCCGATGCGGTGTTGCCGCTTTTACGGGGCTTGCTTCCATTCGGTTGGCAGTGGCTGACTGGAGGGCGGGGAAAGAAGGAATCCATATGAACTTTGATTTTAGTGAAGAAGAACGCAAGTTTCATCTCATGCTCGAAAATGATCTGGCAGGATTTGTTGCAAAAGAGAACCTGGGAACGGGGGATACTGGTATTTCGGGAGAAACCTTCCGCAAGTGTCTGCGCATGCTTGCCGGCAACAAATATCTGAACCTCGGTCTCGAAGCATCAGAGAAGGCGCCTGGGGGATCCGTTCATCTATCGGCCTGCATGGAAATTCTGGCGGCCGCCTCCCAGACCCTGTATCTTGGGGTTGAGATGAGCACACGACTGTTCGGTAGGATCATCCATGCGTGGGGGACCCGGGAGCAGAAGGCGCTGTTGATGAGGCAGTTGATGGCCGGCAAAATTCTGGGCGCTGTTGCACTGTCCGAAGACGCCATGAATGTTCACAACGATCCCCTGGGAACCAAAGGAATCGAAACGGGTGGGGGCGTCCAGGTATCGGGCGTCAAGAATTTCGTTATTAACGGCCCGACAGCAGACTGGATCGCTGTCGTCGGCAGGATGCATGACCGCGAGGCCGTTTTTCTGGTGGAAAAAGAGTCCCAGGGCCTGTTGACCCATGAACCTCTCGCCACCCTCGGATATGAAGATGTACCCATTTGCGGCATTCGTCTTGAAAACTGCCTATTACCACCCCGACAAATCATTCTGCCCCCCGATGAGACCCGGGTAGTAGAGAAGCTCCGTCAGTGGGAAAACCAGATTCTCATCGGGGCCAGCCTGGGGATGATGAAATCCGCTATCAAATCGGCCAAATCATTTGCCAATACGCATCGCAGCGGTGGAAAGCCTGTGATCGCCTATCAGGAGGTGGCTTTCAAACTGGCCGAAATGCTGGCCTTGTACCAGACCTCCCAGCTTCTGGCCTTTCGTGCGGCCTGGACTTCCGACATGAGCGATCGTCAAGGCGACAGCCTGACCCTGTGCGCCAAGGTTTTCTGTACCGAGTCGGCTGAAAAGGTTGCCAGCCAGGCGCTTCAGGTACTTTCCAGAACCGGATATCAGAAAGGAAACAAGGCCGAGTGTGCCTACAGGTGTGCCAAGTACACCCAGATTGCGGGAACCTCCACCGAAATCGCTCGGGTGCTCATCGGGGATCGGGCCTTGGGGTACCGGTAGGGTTTGTTGTGTTCGTTGGGTTTATAGGGT
Source organism: uncultured delta proteobacterium (assembly GCA_963701385.1). Classification (GTDB taxonomy): domain Bacteria; phylum Desulfobacterota; class Desulfobacteria; order Desulfobacterales; family B30-G6; genus B30-G6. The sequence goes on along the minus strand of CAVOZW010000027.1, from coordinate 250,614 downwards.
TTATTGGGTTGATGAAACGGAAACGAGTTGAAGGCTATACACAGACGACCATTAGCAACACAACGAACACAACGAACACAATGAACTCACCAACTCGCAAGAGAGGGTTGAGGGGGGATAAAAGGGTTTGAAGATAGGAGCGGAAGATAAGAGCGAATTTATGGATAGACCGGAGAGAAAAACGCCTAGCCGCAGTGAATTGAGGCGGCAGCGTGAAAGGGAACAGCGTTATCTGGTCATCTTGGCGGCGGCGGAGAATCTTTTTGCCCGTAAAGGCTACCACACAACGAGTATGGAAGAGATTGCGGATCTTGCCGAGGTCTCGGTGGGTACGGTTTATTTTTACTTCAAGAACAAAGAAGATCTCATACTGCAGATGCTTGAACAAATAGGCTACCAGCTTCGCGAGCTCCTGGGCCGGGAGTTCCAGAATGCTGATGGAAGCATCGAGGGATTTAAACGGGCCGGCATTATTTTTTTCGAACAATTCTGTGTCAACAATCCGGAAAAGGTAGCCATATTCTTTCGGGAATCCGCCGGTCAAAGCCCGCAGATGGAGGCCCACAGAAAGCAGATTTTCGACAAACTCATCGGGGATGTGCAAAAGGCCTTGATCAGGGTGAGCGAGAATCTCGGGGTCGCTTATCATAGTGACATATCAGCTGAGGTCATGGCGGTCAGTATCATGGGCATGTACGAACGGATCGCCTATCAGTATCTCATATGGCAGGATCGCCCCAAAGACCTGCAAACAATTGGGCGTGACGCTGTCGAATTTATCGTCGGAGGGATTCGGAATCTGATGAAATAAGTGATAACGCAACTTGCGGGTTTCACCCTAAATAGAGCGAAATGGGCGATCCAATGGCGATTTGCACTTTACATCCATCGGAACGTTATGATGACAATCACTACAGCTTAAAAAAAGGAGCGATCAATCATGGCGCAAAACCCACTCTTATTTCAGGTTGAAAATCAGGTGGCGACACTGACCATCAACCGTGAAAAGCAACGAAATTCCCTGACACCCCAGGTGATTGCACAATTCATGGACTGCCTGGATAAGGCGGAAGCCGATGATCGTGTTCGGGCGCTTATGGTGACCGGTGCCGGCGACAAGGCATTTTGCTCCGGGGCCGATCTTGGGGGTGCGGCTACCGAGGATGGCAAAGCCTCCTTTAAAGCATATGCCGAACTATTGAAGCGTATGGCGGCATACCCGAAACCGACCGTTGCCAGGATCAATGGTTATTGCCTGGCGGGCGGCATGGGGTTCATGTTGGCTTGTGATATTGTCGTGGCAAGGGAGACGGCCAAATTCGGAACCCCCGAGGTCAATGTAGGGTTGTTTCCAATGATGATCGGTGCCTTGATTTTCAGGAATGTGATGCAAAAAAAGGGCATGGAAATGGTGCTTCTGGGAGAAAAACTCACGGCGTACGAAGCACTGGAAATGGGTCTTGTCACCCGGGTTGTCCCATTTGACAAATTGGATGATGCCGTAGATGAGATTCTGGGTGCCTTGACTGCCAAAAGCCCCATCGGATTGCGGCTCGGTAAAGAGGCTTTTCACCGCATGTCGGACATGCCCCTGGAAGAGGCGGTCGATTACCTCTGCGGCAAACTAACCGAAGTGGTGTCGACCCAGGATGCCGTTGAGGGGATCACGGCATTTATCGAGAAGCGTAAGCCGGAATTTAAGGGGAAATAGGAAAAAGGGCGCCAGGTTCCGAAGCGCTTCGTTGTTGGCCTTGGCTGGTGGATGCCAGACAGCTAAGGCTAAGAGTAAATCGCTAACAGCTGATAACCGGCAGGTTATCCAAGGAGCAACCCCATGAATGAGAGCGAAGATGTGGGCAAGCGGAAATTGATCATCGCCAATTGCAGTGGATTTTTCGGTGACAGGTTTTCCGCGGCACAAGAGATGGTCCAGGGGGGACCCATCCATTTCCTGACGGGGGATTACCTGGCCGAGCTGACCATGGCCATCCTGCTTCGCAAACAGTTCAAGGATCCCCAGGCGGGGTATGTCACGACTTTTTTAAAGCAGATGGAAATTGTCATGGGGGAGTGCCTTGACCGGCGCATTCGGGTTGTGGTCAACGCCGGCGGTCTCAATCCAGCGTCACTTGCCAGAGAACTGGAGAAAGTGGCCGACACGCTGGGGCTTCATCCCAAAACCGCCTACATCGAGGGTGACAACCTGATGCATCGGCTGCAGGAACTTCAGGCCAAAGGGGAATCTTTTACCCACATGGACAAGGGGATCGCCTTGAAGGATGCCAAAGCTCAGACGATTTCAGCCAATGCCTATCTGGGTTGCTGGGGAATCGTGGAGGCGCTGAACCACGGCGCAGACATCGTCGTGGGGGGACGCATTGCCGACGCTGCACTGGTCATGGGGCCGGCGGCCTGGCAATTCAAATGGGAGAAGACAGACTGGGATGCGCTGGCGGGTGCGGCAGTGGCCGGCCATGTGATCGAGTGCAGCGCCCAGGCAACCGGAGGCAATTACTCTTTTATCGACGAGGTTCCCTCGTTTAGAAATGTGGGCTTTCCAATTGCAGAACTTGAAAAGGATGGATCCTCGGTCATTACCAAGCATCCCGACACCGGCGGGCTCGTATCGGTGGGCACGGTGACCGCTCAACTCTTGTATGAGATCCGGGAACCCAGATACCTGACGCCGGACGTGGCCGCCCGTTTCGATTCCATCGATATTTACCAGGAAGATGTCGACCGGGTTCGGATTCAAGGCGTCAAGGGAGAACCACCCACCGACACCACCAAGGTCTGTATCAACAATCTGGGGGGATATCGCAACAGCATGACCATTGTCCTGACCGGACTCGACATCGAAAAAAAGGCCCAGATCGTGACCCAAGTCCTCTTTGAAAGCCTGGGTGGCAAAGAAGTGTTTTCAGTGCTGGATGTTCAGCTTGTTCGCTCGGACAAGAAAAATCCCCAAACCAATGAAGAAGCGTTCGCCCATCTGCGCATATCGGTCATGGATCCGGATCCCAAAAAAGTGGCCTTGTTTTCTTCAAAGCTGGTGGAGATGGCTCTGGCCAGTATCCCGGGTTTTACAGCCACAGCCCCCCCGACCAAAGGCGTTCCGGCGATCGTGCATTGGCCGGCACTGGTGTCGAACGAGCATATCCTGCAGCATGTTTTTGTCGACGGCCAAGAAATTGTCGTGAAAGCGTCGGTCCAGGGGGATGCTTTGGATACCACACCCCTTCAGACTAGATCGATTCCATCGCTTCCAAAGGGAGAAACCGTTTCGACCCCATTTGGGGACTTGTTTGCCACGCGTTCCGGAGACAAGGGCGGCAATGCCAACCTGGGTGTCTGGGCAAAGACACCAAATGGATTCGCTTTTTTGAGGGAATATTTGTCGGTTGAACGTCTGAAAATACTGCTTAAGGACCTGGCGGATTTCGACATCGAGCGATATGAGCTGCCGAATCTGCTGGCCTTGAATTTCTATATTAAAGGACTGCTGGGCGACGGGGTGGCGGCCTCCCTCCGGAGCGACCCCCAGGCCAAAACCCTGGGAGAATACCTGCGAGCCAAGATCGTTGAAGTGCCCAGGGCGCTTTTATGAAGGCAGCCTTAGCGTCTTACCTTTGTTTGGTTTATAGGTTCGTATCAAAAAGATGAACGTCCAACATCGAACGTTGAACATCGAATATCAAATGAAAACAAATAGGAAAGAATACCCTTGTTTCTTTTTCAGCGGGGTATTGTTGATACGATAGAATTTCATCAGGATAGGGGCTAGAACAATGTCATACGAATTCAGCGCCAAAGCGACCTGCCAGGAATATTTCGGCAAATCCCATGAAATGGTGAGAAAATCGGTTAAGGCCTTTGTGGACAAGGAAATCCTTCCCTTCATCGACGACTGGGAGGAGGCAGGGGAATTTCCAAGAGAGCTCTACCAGAAGGCAGCGGCGGTAGGCATTCTCGGAACGGGATACCCCGAAGCCTATGGAGGTATTCCAGGCGACATTTTTTTTCACGTTGCCGTGTCCGAAGAGCTGATGCGCTCGGGATCCGGCGGTTTGGTGGCGGGGCTAGGCAGTCTGAATATCGCCCTCCCTCCGATTCTATCGGCTGGAACCGAATCCCAGAAAGAACGCTTTGTCCCCCCGGTTCTGGCGGGAGAAAAAATAGCGGCACTCGCCATAACCGAACCGGGCGGGGGCTCCGATGTGGCCAATTTGCAGACCACGGCCGTCAGGAAAGGAGATTCTTACCGGGTCAACGGAAGCAAAGTGTTCATCACCAGCGGATACCGTGCGGACCAGATAACCTGCGCTGTACGCACGGGTGAACCTGGCGCTCACGGCATCAGTCTTCTGATCATCGAATCGGATACACCGGGGTATTCTGTTTCTGAAAAACTCAAGAAGACCGGCTGGTGGGCATCGGACACCGCCCAGATATTTTTTGATGACTGTCGCGTTCCCATGCAAAACCGATTGGGGGAAGAAAACGCCGGCTTTTACACCATCATGGAAAACTTTCAAGGTGAAAGACTGGCTCTGGCAATCATGGCCAACATGACGGCACAACTGGCGCTCGAATCAGCCATTAGCTATGCCGGGGAGAGGGATGCTTTCGGCAGGAAACTGAAGGGATTCCAGGTGACGCGGCACAAACTGGTGGATATGGCAACGCTTGTGGAAGCGAGCCGTGAGTTCACATACCGGGTTGCAGCCAAGATCGACGCCGGGCATAACCAGATCAAGGAGATCAGCATGGCAAAAAATTTTGCCTGCAGTGTCAGCGACAAGGTCACCTATGACGCGGTCCAGATATTCGGCGGGTATGGAACCATGCGTGGCTATCTGGTGGAAAGATTGTTTCGGGATAACCGGATTCTGTCCATCGGTGGCGGCACCACCGAGATCATGAAGGAGATCATTTCTGAATTTATCCTCTGAAATTGTCGTATCTAGTGAGTTCAAGAATAACGATCCTATCTGGAATTGATCGAATCTGGTACCCGCCATCGAATGTCCACTTGCCATTTACATCCGTAATCAAGGGTATTACAAATTTGTCAGAATGTTCAAATCTCCAGTTATCGAATAATTAAGATTTTTGAGATTTACGTCTGCAAGCTATACGTTTTCACTGACTCCCAGCAATTTCCTTGAGCCGATCGATAATCAGAGATGGTCTGGCCTGACTGGCTGCATCAGGCGGTAAGTGCCCTGAAAGAGCATCAATAAATCCCAACTGGCGAAGCTGATAGGAAAACCAATGGTATCGGGCTAAGGTTGTAACTTCGACAATTACATCTACATCAATGGTGGCCCTGCATGTAAGGAAACCTTGTCAAGAAAAGTTCAGTAGGAGTAAATATTTACATATGGCTCAAGAGTGGAGTCGTGTTGATTACAATATCCTAAGCGGCATTTAAGGGTTGAATTTGTTCGAGCTCATTTCTAAAACGCCGTTCTGAATCCCATAAATCCCAAGCGTGTTGGGCATTAAGCCAGACTTCTGGTGAATTTCCGAAAAGCCGTGATAGCCTTAACGCCATAGCGGGTGTTATTGCACGACGCTCTCTTAAAATTTCATTAATGGTCTGACGTGACACACCCAAAGCTGTAGCCAATGAAGTAGTACTGAGTTCAAACTCCGGCAAAAAATCTTCTCTGAGCATTTCTCCAGGATGTGTCGGGGGTAATTTTCTTTTAGCTGTGTTTGGTATGGCCATTTTTTTAATTCCTTAATGGTAATCCGTTATTTCAACATCATAGGCATGGCCTTCAATGAATCGGAAACAGATACGCCATTGTTCATTGATTGATATTGAATATTGTCCTTTTCTATCTCCTTTGAGGGCATGCAGACGGTTGCTTGGAGGAACCTTGAGGTCATTCAAGGTTCCAGCATAGTGGATGTATTCTAAACGACGTATTGCCCTTTTAATCAATGTCGAAGATAATCGTTTCGATTTGCCTGTTATGAATAGGTTTTGAGTTTCTTTATTGGCAAACGTTTTTATCATGCCATTGAGTGTAATCCGTCACGTGACAGTTGTCAATAATTGAATGCATTTTTTTGAACTACAGTCCCGAGGCGATTTCCCTAATTTCAACCAAACCTGTTTTTTACAAAACCATAAATTCCATAAAGCAACTAACACCCGGAGATGGCCGTAATCAGGTATAGATTCGGTCCTGATACCAGCTCTGGGCTCCCTGATGACTCTGATCGCTATAAGATTGAAAGCCATTGGAGTGACTGGCGTACTTCATATATGGTTATCTTTGCATGGTGGCTGGTCTCCTCCCGTATTTGGGAACTGGTATTGCTGGCTATCATTTTTGGTACGTGTTACGGTGGTTTTGTAGCCCTTCTTCCGGCGGTAACGGCAGACTATTAATGATAATGGAGTGGAAGTATCAAAAAAGTCTCTAATCTGCGGGTATTAACTCAACTTTCGGGTTTCACCATACGCTAGAGCGAAATGGGTGATCCAATGGTGATTTGCGCTGTTTGAGCCGCTTAGGGCACCTTACATCAGCGCATGTCAATGAAAATCCAATATGAAAACACGGTCATTTGTCAGCCATGCCTGTTTAACCATATGGCCGGCGCTGATGTTAGGTGCCCTTGGGGCGAGTTCGCAAAGCGCCAGGGGATTATTCATTTCGCGTTCACCGAATCCCGAAAGTTGAGTATTAATAATTAGGTTCTCAGTATTTTCATTTGCACCAAGGCCTAACTTAACAAATGATATAAAAACTGGGGGCAGGTCAGAGTTGCACTGAAATATTTAAAGGAGGCTGTTTCGTGAAGAAAAGGCATTCCCCTGGAAAAGGGACATGTTCAGTATGGGCCGGCGAAGAAGAATATCTAATGCAGAATGCAACCCAGGTGCCGGTGGTGCACAGTGTTTCTTTTGGATACAAGAATGTCAATGATTGGCAGCAGGTGGCTTTGGGGAAAAAACAGGGTCACATTTACAGCCGAAATAGTAATCCGACTGTTGAGGTTTTTGAAAATAAAATTTGCAACCTTGAAGGGGCAGATGCGGCCACCAGTGCCTCGACTGGCATGGGAATTATTAGCAGTACCCTTTTTGCCTTGCTCTTGCCTGATCAAAAAGTGGTCTCCGTAAAGGATACATACGGTGGAACCAACAAGATTTTCACTGAATTTCTTCCCAGAATAAATGTAAAAGTAGCCCTCTGTGATACAACAGATCACGAGGCTATTGAAGATGAGATAGCTAGGGGTTGCGATTTGCTGTATTTAGAAACCCCAACCAACCCGACAATAAAAATTATCGATTTGGCTCGTTTGTCAAGAGTGGGAAAAAACAATGGTGCAGTTGTTGTGGTTGACAATACATTTGCCACACCAATTAATCAGCTACCCCTTGAACTGGGTGCTGACCTGGTATTGCATTCTGCAACCAAGTACCTTGGGGGACATGCCGATGCTTTAGGAGGGGTAGTCTGTGGTAACAAAGAATTGATCAAACAGGTTTATCATTATCGAGAAATCAATGGCGCAACTCTGGATCCCATGTCTGCCTATCTCCTTCTACGGGGCGTGAAAACACTGGCACTCAGAATTGAACGCCAAAACCAAAACGCACTTGAAATATCCAAATACTTAGATTCCCATCCTAAAGTACAGCGGGTTTTCTATCCCGGGTTGAGCTCCCATGAAGGGCATTTGATCGCAAAATCGCAGATGAAAGGATTTGGGGGTATGCTCAGTTTTATGCTCAAAGAGGATACGTTTAAGGCGGTTGGTACGGTGCTCGAAAATTTAAAGTATGCTCATTCCGCGGCCAATCTAGGTGCTGTTGAAACCATTGTCGGTCCTCCGGCAACGACAAGCCATGTAGAATGCAGCAAAGAAGAACGATTGAAAATGGGAATACCCGAGAGCCTGATTCGATACTCTGCTGGGATAGAAGACATTAAAGATCTAATTGATGATTTGGATTATGCCCTATCGAAGCTGCCATAGTAAATCAAAACTTTCTCTAGTCTGACAAAATATGAATCAAAGAAGCTATCAAAACGTTCTTTTCATTTCTTTTGCCCAATTCGGAATGGCCTTTACTTTCAATTTCGTCTTGATATTTCTTCCCTTTTTTATGTTCAGCATTAGCCCATATTCCTCTCGAGAAACGCTCATATGGCTGGGATTTATCATGGGAGCACCAAGCTTTGCCGCGGCATTTACGTCTACGTATTGGGGATCCTTAGCTTCCCGTTTCAGTCCCAAGCACCTTTTTATGGGAGGGTTTTCGACAGCCTGGCAATCTAACCAGCTTACATAACGCGATAAATTATTGATGTGATTTAGAGATACCTTGATTGCGACGACCTGCATTTTGGCTTCGCCAGGGTCAAATGCGCTATTTGCGGCCATGAATATTTGCTGGCCTAAAACCGGAAATCGATTTCAATGCCGGGCTATCTTGATAGGTTTCGTGCTGGTGGTCGAATCGGTGGGATTCATGAACATAGCTGCCCAGGACCCGACTGACCCCGCAAGTGCCGTATTTTCTCACCTGGGTCACCCGTTCTAGGTCCAGCATGGCAATCATGTTTTCAGGCAGCTGATCGGCACGCTGCATGATCCGGCCTTCCGGGTCGACGATAATACTCTGGCCTTTTCCGCCCGGTTTTAAACCGTTGACACTGACGATGTAACACTGATTCACGGCTGCAGCGGCCTGGCTCAAAATGATTTCCTGGTGCCTGTCCTGAGTGCCGGTGAGCGTCGGAATCAAAATGATTTCAGCACCTTTCCAGACCAGGTCCCGAATAACTTCCGGAAACCAGAGGTCATAGCAGATGCACAAGCCTACAATTCCCATACCTTGAATTTCAAATGTGACCGTCTGATTGCCGGAATCGGTTTTTTCGTGGGGCCGCCAGGGGTACATTTTGCGATAAGTGGTGATCAATTCACCCTGTGGATCGAATACCGGGGCTGTGTTGAATATTTTTCCATCGGCCTTTTCGTACATGGATCCGGGCACCAGGTAGACGCCGTGTTCCCTGGCCAGATCGGCACAGAAGGCGGTAATTGGTCCGGGAATCGTCTGTGCTGTATCCTTCATTGGGGACAATCCCGGAATAATGAGTTCCGGTGCACAGATCAGCTGTACCCATGGGCTGTAAAACTTGATGGTTCTGACACGCTTGGCCAGGGTATCGAGATTGGTTTGAACATCTCCGGTATTAGACTCCATTTGACAGGCGCCAATGCCCAACAGTCGACTCATTGTTTTTCCTTTATTTTAGATACAAGCAACCGAAATCTTCCCGCTAATGACTGTCAATATCTTTGTATCGACACAGCGATAAACGCTGACACCGAATTTTTCTGATGTATGTAAAAAAAAAGCCAGGTTTAACCGCTCAGGGTACGTTTATCCCACAACTCTTTTTGATAGTGGCAGCGAACCCAGTTGCCGGGCTTGATCAGATCGGCCACTGGGGCCACTTTTTTACATCGCCCGGTAGCGTGCGGACACCTGGGGTGAAACCGACAGCCATCCGGCGGATTTAGCAGGCTAGGCACTTCACCTTCCAGGATGGCCATCCCATCCCTTTGGGTCGGATCGGCGATAGGTACCGCGTCACGCAACGCTTTTGTATAAGGGTGCCGGGGAGAGGCAAACAAGGCATCCGCATCTTGAATTTCCATGATCCTGCCGGCATACATGACCGCCACCCGATGACAGATATGTTCCATAATGCTTAAGTCGTGGCTGATGAACAAATAGGTCAGGTTCAAGCGTTTCTGTAGATCCACCATAAGGTTGATGATCTGGGCCTGCACGGAAACATCCAGGGCACTGGTGGCCTCGTCGAACACCAGAAACTCGGGCTGAGTAGCAAGGGCTCGGGCAATACAGATCCGCTGCTGTTGTCCTCCGCTGAATTCATGGGGATAACGAAAGAGGTGTTCGGGACGCAGATCCACCATGTTCATCAACTCCGTGGCTCTTTGGGCATAATGGTTTTTATCGACTTCGGCGCATATGGCCAGCGCTTCGCTTAGAATCTGCAGAACCGTCATTTTCGGATTCAGGGAAGCCCGCGGGTCCTGAAAAACCATCTGCATTTTTGGTCTGAAGGGTTGAAATTTTCGATCCTCCAGATCCTGTATTTCTTCACCGTTAAATTTTATTTTTCCCGACTTGAGCGGGGCCAATTTCAGAATGGTGCGGCCTAGAGTGCTTTTCCCGCAACCCGATTCCCCCACCAGCCCGAGACACTCGCCGGTAAAAATCTGCAGTGTTACCCCGTCCACCGCTTTGATCCACGAAGTCACCTTTCCACCCAATGTCTTTTTATGGGGGAAATACGTGGTTATGTTCTCTAAATCGTTCAACACTTCTGGCATATTGCTTAACCTGTCGCCTTTGTATTATACAAATGGCACGCCACAGAGTGATCTTCATCTCTTTGGGTATAGAACGGTCTCTGGCTGCGGCAAATCGCCATCACATGGCCGCAGCGGGGATGAAACCGGCAGCCCGGTGGCGGGTTCGCCAAGTCGGGAATCATGCCGGAAACAAATTGAAGAGGGCCTTTTTTTCCCAGCCTGGGAACCGCCGCCAGCAAACCCTGCGTATAGGGGTGTAAAGGGTCTTCAAAAATATCCAGCGTGTTGCCGATCTCCACGATGCGCCCGGAATACATTACCGCGACCCGGTCACATATCTGGGCGGCAATTCCCAGATCGTGGGTGATGAACAGAATGGCGGTGCCCTTTTTCTGCGACATCTCTTTCAATAGCTTCAGGATGTGGGCCTGCACGGTCACGTCCAGGGCCGATGTGGCTTCGTCGGCAATCAGGATTTCAGGCAAGCTCAAAAGGGCCAGAGCGATTTTGTAGCGCTGGGCCATGCCACCGCTGATCTCGTGTGCATAAGACTTCAGCAGGCGTTCCGCTTCTGTCAACCCCACCTCAGCCAGCTTTTCCCGGGAGATAAGCTGAACTGCCGCTTTTTCCTTCAGGTTTTGCTGTTGGCATCTGTGGTCGATTTCGTCCTTCAGGTACATGCGGACTAGCCGGTAAATCTGCTCTCCCAGGGTAAACACCGGGTTGATGCTGGACTGGGGATTCTGGAAAATCATGGCGATGGACCGGCCACGCACCTCCCCGAGCTCCCGGCTGGAAAGCTTGAGCAGATCGGTTCCATTAAAGAAAATACGGCCTGTTCGTCGACGGGAAAGCTGGGGAATCAGGTCCAACAGCGATTTTGCGGTGACGCTTTTGCCGCAGCCGGTTTCGCCGACCAGGGCCAGGACTTCTCCTGGATAAAGCGTGAAATCGATCCCCTCAAGAATGCTTACCACACCCCGGGACCCTTCAAAACCAACGGTCAGGTCCTCCACGCTGAGTATGGGTGCTTGCTGTATTTTGCTTGGCATATCCATCTTTTTCAATTTGAATCCAGGATCTCTTTCAGGGCATCCCCGAAAATGTTGAAGGCCGTCACCAACAGAAACATGGCAAAGCCGGGAACAATGGCAATCCACCATTCACCCAGAAGATTCTGTGAACCATTCCAGACCATGAGACCCCAGTCGGCATGGGGGGGCTGCGTACCCAGTCCCAAAAAACTGAGGACACCGATGGCGATAATGGCAGGGCCGACATCCAGCAGCATCAGGACAATGACCGGTGTCAGAATATTGGGTAAAAGGTGGCGAAACAGGATATAAAGTCGGCCATAGCCCAACATCTGGGCGGCCTCGATGTAGAGCATGTTTTTAAGAGACAGCACCTCGCCCTGCACCATGCGCGTGTACCAGGGCCACCAGGGAATAACAAGGGCGATCAGGGCCGTCATCGAACCGGCACCCACGACAATCGAGATGCCCATGGCCACCAGGGCTGATGGAAAAGAGAGCACCAACTCCACGCTACGCATGATAATCATCCCGGAGACACCCTCTCGGTATCCGGCCCACAGCCCTAAGGGCACACCGATCAGGGCGGCCATAATCACGATGAAGAAGCCGCCGAAAACGGAGACGCGGGCACCGAATATCACCCGGCTCAGAAGGTCACGGCCATAAATATCGGTCCCCAGGAGATGCTTTTTGGAAAAGGGCTGTAGCCTTTCTTCAAGATTGACGGCACCCTTGCCCTGATCAGGATAGGGCGCCACCCAGGGGGCCATAATAGCTGACAGCATGATAACAGCCAGTATTAATGCGGAAGCAACAGCCAGTTTTTTTCTCAAAAACAGACGCAGGTTGTAGACCCTGGTCTTTCGATGATCTTTGAGTGCTTCCTGGGCCAATTTTTTGAAATCGAGAGCTTCAGTTTCCATAATATATGCTTCAGTTTGGCTACCGAATAATACACATTCGGGGAAAGACCCCTGGTTGAAATTCACATCACTTTATGCGTGGGTCAACCAGCCTGCGCATGACGTCCGTGACGGTATTGGCCAGGACATAGATGGAACCAATGGTAAAGGTCACCCCCATCAGGGCCGGAAAATCGAGGCTGGTAATGGCGATCAGGGCGTAATAGCCGATACCCGGCCAGTTAAAAATAATCTCCACAAAAAAGGTGTTCAACATTAAAAGGGCCACCATAAGCCCGATCACGGTCAGGATGGGTGAAAGCGCATTGCGCAGCCCATACCGGAAATAAAGTACACCTTCGCTGATGCCCGATGCCCGTGCCGCCAGAATGTAATCCTGGTTCATCACTTCCAGCAGAGAGGAACGTGTTAGGCGAGCAATAAACCCCAGGGGTCCCAGGCTTAGGGCTGCCACCGGAAGCACCATGTGCCATGCCACGTTGAAAAACGCGGTGTAGTTCCCGGTAACTAGGCTGTCTATAAAACTGAAACCTGTGATCAGCTCGATGGGATGGGTGAACTCCAGCATACTGTCCAGCCGGCCCTGCAGCGGGAACCAGCCCAGTTGGTCAAAAAATACGAGCTGCAGCAGGAGGGCTAAAAAAAATATGGGCAAACTCACCGCCGCCGCAGTAAACCACTTGATTACTTCATCCAGCCAGGTGTGCTGCTTGATCGCGGCAATACCCCCGACAGGTATACCCAGCAGGATGGCAACCAACAGGGCCAGCAGTACCAGTTCCATGGACATGGGAATTTTCTCCGACAGGTCTTTCAACACTGGCCGGTGGGATCTCAGAGAAAGGCCCATGTCGCCTTGAAACAGTCTACCCATGTAACGCAGGTACTGGGTGTAGAGCGGTTTGTCCAGCCCCAGTTCCAGCCGGGCCTGTTCGATCTGTTGCGGCTTGGCATTTCCGCCCACATACAGGGCGGCCACATCACCGGGAATAGCCCGCGAAAAGAAAAACACCAGAACACTTAGCACAAGCAGCAGGGCAACGAGTCCGGCGAAACGCTTAAGAATAAAGAGAGTCAAAGGCATATCGGTCAGCTAATATGGTTCTCATAGGGAGAATGGATTCAAGGGATCAAGGATCTAAACGAATAGGCCCCGCTCTAAAAGCCGGGACCTATGCAGTTTTCATACTTATTCGATGTACATGTCATAAAAGAAGGGCGTATTGGGATACGCCGGATTAATTACCAGACCCTGCAGCTTTTCGTTCATGGGCCATTCTGCCTTAACATCCACCAGCCAGGCCACGGGTGCATCCTTTTGCACAATGTTCTGGGCCTGGATGTAGAGATCCAGGGCCTTGTTAGGATTAATACCTGTCATTTCATAAGCCTTGCGGATCATGTTGTCATAGGCCGGATTGACATAATAGGCCAGGTTCCAGGCCGGTTTGTCCTTCTCATCGCGCAGAAGTGAATAGAGGGTTTCGTAGGGATCCGCGTAGGTGGGCCACCACATCAGCAAAAAGATGTCCTGGGCCTCTTTGGGATCGCCTTTGGCTTGTGCCCACTGTGATGTCCAGACAATGCTCTTGATTTCGACTTCGATACCCAGCTTTTTAAATTCACTCTGGATCAGGGGGGCAATACGCCCCTCGGAAACATTTTCGGCTGCATGGGTCAGGGTCAGTTTGAACCCGCCATCGGGAAAACCGGCCTGGGCCAGCAGTTGCTTGGCCTTGTCCAGGTTGTACTCATACTGGATGACCTTTTCAGAATGGCCAAACTGCCCTTTGGGCACAGGACCGCGGGCTTGGGTAGCCGCCCCGTTCCAACCGATCTTGATGATGTCATCATACGGTATGGCATGGGCCAGGGCTTTTCTGACGTTCTGTTGATCCAGCGGTGGGCGGGTGGTATTGAAGAATGCCATGTAATTGACGTAGCTAGGCCCGTCTATTACCTTTGTGTTGGCCGCTTCTTGAACCTTGGCATAGCTGTCGATGGGCAGTCTGCTTGCCAGCATAGCTTCGTTGGATTGCAGCATTTTCAGCTGAACCAAACCCTCCTTGGTGTATTTCACCAGAATATTTTCGATATGTTTTCCGCTCCAGCCACCCCAGTAGCCGTCAAATTTGGCTAGGATCCAACTCTCGCCGCTCTTGTAGTTCTTCAGGGTGTAGGGACCAGAGCCAGCTTCGTTGCCTTGATCGAACCACTCCTGGCCTTTCTCCCCCACAGAGGGGCTCATAATGTAAGACCCATCGGCAGCGGCAGTGATCATTGGCAGGGGCGCCGGTGATTTTAGAATAATCTTTACCGTAAAATCGTCGACAATCTGGACCTCTTTCAGGTCGCCCCAGATAAAGGCTGCGCCTTTGCCCATTTTTGTAGTGCGTTCGATGGAAAATTTGACCGCTTCGGCCGTAAAAGGTGTGCCGTCATGAAACTTGACCCCTTTTCGCAAATCAAATGTGTATACCAGTCCGTCATCGGACGCCGAAAAACTGGTGGCCAGGACATAACTGTACAATTCCTTGCTCCCCGGAGGATTGACCTTGAGGAGTGTTTCATACATGTTGGACATGTATTGTGATTCAGTAGAATAGGAGACACTGGGGTCTAGCGTGGTAATGTTGTAGGCTGAAGAATAGACCATATTTTTCTCCGCAGCACCCGCCGGTACGGCTAGAATGGTCGCTACCAGGATAAATACCAAGCACTTCATCATCTGTTTCATTTTGCTTTCCTCCTTTAATGAGTTAATTTATGTAAGTTTTTAACTTACATTCTATACAGAATATCTCGCTGGTATTACCAATTCATGGAGCAGTGCACGTCACGCATAAAATCGGCTGCCTCCCGACCTCGCCCTTTTTCGATCAGTTCAATCATGGTCAGGTGTTCTGTGTAGTTGAGCCTGGGAACTTTTTCCAGCCATTCACCCTTGGCGCCAAACTCGAACAGGCGTTGGCGCAAAATATTGACCTGATTCAGCAAAGGTTTGTTCTCGGAAAGATCCAGGTAAACATCGTGAAAATCCCTGTTCAGCTCAAAATAGCGGTTGAATTCCTTTTTATGGATGGCACGCAGCATGCGTTCATTGATCTTCTTCATCCGTGACACCTCTTTGGTACCAATCCTGTCGAACACCGACAGCAGGGCACGTGAATCCAGCGCCCCCAGCATTTCATAAATATCCACCAGCTCGCTGTCAGACAGTTCGTTGATGCGGATACCGCGTTGGGGCAGGAAGGTAACAAAGCCTTCGGTTTGGAGCTGGAGTAGAGCATCCCGCAGGGGTGTCCGGCTCATGCCAAGTTCCTTGACAACCTGATTGATGCTGATGAACATGCCGGGCCTTATGTTACCCGTGCGCATGGCTTCGCGCAGGTATTCGTAAACCTGGGTTCTTAATAACTGGTAGTGGTTGGGCAGGGTCTTGTTCATGGTGTTGCTCCCTTTTGTAAGGTGCCGGGAAAATTATTTTCCGGGTCACTCCAATTGGTACGCAACGACTGTTAATTTAGCATTTGACATCTATGATGTTCGATGGATAACTAATATACTAGTGTACTAATATATTTGTCAAGAAAAAATTAATAGCCTCAACAAATCCGATCCATGGTCAGAAGGGTAGACAAAAGAAGGCTGATCAGAAAAGTATCAAAACAGGTTATCGCATTAGAAGTTAATGTTAATACAAAACCCTGATTAATCAAAAATTTAAAGAGGTTTAGCTATTGCCATCAGTCTTAACCTATTTTTGCCAGATGGTTTTAGGTAAATGTAGTTGACAAGAGCTGTTGGGGCCTTATTTTCGGGGAAATTTTATTGATAAAAAAAGTTACTGAGCTTCTCCTTGAGAGGGAGGCTTTTTTTTCTTCCCTATTTGAAAGTGAACATGTATGCACTGGAATAAGAACATAGATAGCAAACGATATAACCATTTGAAATGGTTGTGGATAACGATAGCTTTATGCGTATTTTTTACCTGGGCACCCCAGGGGGTTGGATCGGAAACCGGATTGACGGAAGTGAAGGTTCCCGAGGCCTTGCATCCGGCATTCGAACATCTTTTGGCAATAAGTGGACCCGGCAGTGCGATAGCGTTTAATCCGGAGATTATCGACGGGCTTCTCGACTTTGTAGTGGCGCCAAAGGAGGAAGGCCGGCTTTATTATGCCGACGGGACATCCACGGCGACTTCGGCCTACAATGAATTTAGCTTTGATAAGGACCTGGCCCACATCCTGAAACTGTATTGCAATCCAGTAATCCCTACGTTTATAACGAGCCCCTCGTCCGTGCGGCTTTCCTTCTGGTCGGAATTTGGTGATGGGAGACAAAACCTACCGAAATTATGGGATTATCTGGATAGTAATGAAAATCCCATTCTTGTCACGGGTCGGGAGACCATCGAAATTACACCGGATCAAAATACAGGGGCATATTATCGATACGGATTGGATCGAGCCCTGGTTCTGATGAAACATAAAGGCAATAACGTTCTGATATCACTCAGCAAGCAAACGGGTGTGTCGGATGTCGGTAAAAGGGGGGTTGTACTGGGGGCTGACACCGACTGGACCTATCTATACTCTGATAAAAAAGGCCTGGACAAACCCGGTCTGGGATGGGTGAGTTCCTACATGTATGACTCCTCCTCCATTATCGTTTACTACGAGACCCGGGGGGAAGTGACGCGGGTCAAATGCGGGGCTTTCAAGTGGCTCGATGCCGGTTGGCAGAAAATCAATATGGTAAAAAAACTTCATATTTACAAAGGATTGGAGCGGTTCGGCCAGACCTTTAAATCGATTGTGGAACATCCAGCCCTCCAGGATGCCACGGTCGTGGAAGGTGTCTTTTCCAAGATTATGGCGATGGAAATGGGTGAGCTGCAAGAGCTGAATAGATCCTATCTGAAATCCATGCGGGCAAAATACGCCAATGACCCATCCTTGTCTTCCAAATGGGTGGCTGACCTGCTCGAGGACGGCCAGGTTTTAAAAATGGACAAGCATGAATTGAGATCGGTGCTCATGCTCGAGTATTTAAAAAGCGTTCTCGGAAAACCCTATCACATTAACATCGCTATGCGCTAAGCTAAACGTTTCGAAAATCGGTACATGTACTTATTTGACGATGAGCCAGACGGCCGCAATTAAAAGGGCCATACCAACCAGACGTGACAAATCCATGGGGCGAACGGCTGCGCCCAGCAAGCCATAATGATCCAGTATCGATGCCACCAGAAACTGTGAGGCCACGATGATGGTAAAGGCTTTGGAGAGACCCAGTCTGGGTACCGTGTAACCAATGGTCCCCACAATAACCAGGCCCACCAGACCGGCGCTCAATGCATACCACGGTACGGATTGGACAGCCTTCAGGTTGCCACCACGAGAAGCAATCATTGCCACGGCTGCCAGAATTCCCCCACTTACATAGGTTATAAAGACGCTTTCCGCAGTGCCTATATTTTTATCCATCAGACCCATGAACTGTCCCTGAAGCGCAACGGCCACCCCGCCGATGGTCGCCAGGATGATCAGGCCGGTTAAACTTGTCATGTAATCGTCTCCTTATGTCACGTCAGGTTGTCCTGTTTCCAGGTTGGGTTGTGTTCCTTCTGTCGAGAAGGGTTGTCAAAACCCCTTCGAACCCGGTTGACAAACTGTATGGATTTCCAGGTGAAATAGGCGGTCATAAAGACACCTGCGGGCAGAAGAGAGGCCGTCAACAGCCATTCTGCGCCCAGATTTAAGGAGCGAATCCCCAGCGCAAAGGCCATCCCGCCGACCACGACGCCGAGCAGGATAAAGCAGAGCCGGATCTCCCATGCCCTGGGTTGATCAGGGAGCTGTCCATTTTTTTCCAAAAAGGCCTCTTGCTCGGGAACCCTCAGAAGATGGTAGTAGATGAGATGCATGAGAATCCAGGACATTCCCATGGCAAAGGCGACATCACTGAGCCAGTGGCTCAGCCGCATGCACCTGGAAAGACCCATCAGGAGGGTGTAAACCAGTGAGGACCCTCCCCAGACCCATCCAATGAGACGTTGATATTTCATTCTAGGTGGGGTCAGCAACAGAATATAGGCGATGGTCATGAGGATGAATACCTGGGCGGTATGGCCGCTGGGCAAGCTGCCCCGATAGGTCCCTTCTGTTATGAAATGAGGGCCGAATTCGAACCAGCCGGTATAAGGAAGCAATCCTTTGACAACATAGGACGGCCGGGCTCTTCCCACCACCCACTTGAGGCTGTGCACCATCATGACACTGGTCGTCATTGCCGTGACCAAAATAAATCCCAAGTGGGGGCGCCAGGCATAAAACCGGGAAGCAGGACCTTTTTTCCAGGCGGCGAAATAGGCCAAAGCCACGAAAAACAGGAGAAATAGGACGGGATCGCCGCCGCCCAGGGACTCGCCTTCAAACAGGGATTGGGCCATCCATCGGTCAAACCACGCAATGCGATGTTGACGCAGGAATATGGTCCACTCAAAGTCCACGGGAACCAGGAGAAACATCACTAGAAGCCAGGCTAAACCGAGCAATATAAGGCGATATGGGCGCGTTGAATTTTTCATGGCGTTTCCAGAATCGAAAAAACTGCAAAACAGTAGCACACGCGGGACAAAGCCTCAACCGAATTGACCCGGATCTGTCATGGCGTCTCAGAATCAATCCCGGCTGCAAACAAGGATATTGCTTTGATATTTGTCAACACCAATCTGACCTCTCTTCAAAGTTCTTTGTCTGAAAAGATTCACTCACATGACTCTATAAAGCAGTCAACTGTCAGCGGTGGGTCCCACGAGGTGGTGACTTGGTCATTCCGGGCCGGAATTTGTTGACCGAAAGCTTATAAAGTCACTTGCGGACCTCTATCGCCTGATTTGATGAAATCTCCAATTCTTGAATCAATTCACACATTGCAATTCGCAATCGAAATCAATTATTCGAGCATAGTATTGGCCGTCATGAAGAAATGAAAGATAGATCCGCCTATCTTTATCTGCAGGAATACCCTTAAAATGAATGTAGTGGTATGCTATCTTTTTTTAAATACCTGTCCTTAGCGGCAGATTTCACATGAGTCCCTGTTTGGCCTTTTGGGTTTAAAATATAATATTTTAAAATTTGGGACTTGACCATTATACCGGAATCCGGTATAGTTGGTAAAAACACAATCTAATTTACATGGCTATTCGAAATTTCAAAAATAAAGGCTCCGAGGATATAAACTATGGGAGGCCTTCTAAGGATTCCGACCGAATCCTTCCTAAAGAGTTACACCGGAAAGCCCAAATTAAACTTGCTCGATTGGCTGCGGCTACATCTCTGAGGGATTTACAGGAAATCCGTGGCAACCGATTTGAAAAACTGAAAGGAAATAGGAAAGGTCAGTACAGTACCCGAATAAATGATCAATATCGCATCTGTTTCAAATGGGAAAAGGAAAATGTTTCGGATGTAGAGATTACCGACTATCATTAAAAAACATTGGAGCAATAAAATGAATGAAATGCATTATACTCCGGTGCATCCCGGCGAAGTACTCAAAGATGAAATTGAAGAGCTGAGTATCACTCAATCGGCACTTGCGAAGCATATAGGGGTTTTGCCAAAAACAATTAATGAAATTTGCCGAGGCAAAAGAGGCATTAGTGCGGAAATGGCAATGAAGCTCTCAAGGGCCCTCGGTGGTAGTCCACAATTTTGGTTAAATCTTCAAAATAATTGGGAGATCAGTCAACTGGATGAGACTCATTTCGATGGTATCGAACATGTTGCTGCTTGACATGTTAACTTTGAAATTGAGAAAGGAAAAAAAGACCAGCTGCTGTAAATGTTACGGTAATCTAGCGCTTTATTTTTAGTTGAAAAGGGCATCCCACTATTTTTTCAGGATGCCCTTTTCTTTTATGCATTGGCAAAAAGGGCAAGCCTGTCTTCAATGTTTGGATTCTTTTGGACCTGAGGATTTTATCGATAACAGGTTAACGTCCAAAATTCGCAGAACACGCATACAACATGTAGCGTAGTATAACCCCCTTAAAAATTTACTGATATAATCATAAAGTCAGTGCGCAGCATTGTTCTTGGAATTTGATCAAGTCTTCAGGCCCTCCACCGATTGTCAGAGCATCTCTGATATGTTTAGACATAGCCTGATCCAACGTAGGAAAAATGGATATGTCGTCAGTGGCTTGCGGATCAGAAGATGACTCACTTGTTGTTGGATGGTTTTTTAAAGACGCTTGTCTCTTCCTGATCAGTGAATGTCTTTTGCGGTTTCCCAAATCAGTTATCTCGCAACTATGCCTATCATTATCAAAATGAAGAAACGAATCCAGCTGAAGAGGTCCCTCAGGATCTATGATCAGGGCGCGTTCGACAAGATTTTCCAATTCCCTAACATTGCCAGGCCAGGGATAAGTATGAAGTTTCTGAAATGTAGCATTTGAAACACGAGGCGTTTTGGGCAGCCTTAGTTGTCTGGCCTTCTTAATGATAAAATGGTTCACGAGGGCTGGAATGTCTTGGCGCCGTTCTCGTAATGGTGGTATTTTCAGTGGAAAAACGTTGAGGCGGAAAAAAAGATCCGGGCAAAAATTACCACCCTGTATCATAGTCGCAAGAGTACGATGAGTCGCTGCAATTATGCGCACATCTACAGGGATAGCTCATGATCCACCTATCCGCTCTACAATACCGTCTTGCAATACCCGTAAAAGTCGTACTTGTGCATTTAGAGGCATATCCCCAATTTCATCCAGAAACAAAGTCCCGCTGTCAGCTTGTTCAAAACGACCGATTCTGGTTCTGGTGGCACCGGTAAAGGCGCCTTTTTCATGACCGAAAAGCTCACTATCAATGAGATTCTCGGGCATTGCTCCACAGTTTACTTTTATGGGTCTTCTCCAAATTGGTTGGAGAAGAGGGTCCAAGGATTCAAGGATTCAAGGATTCAAGTGATTGTTATTTATGATTTATTATAAGTGCCTTTGCAGATTTACGATTTTAACTATGGCCTTTTTAAACGCAACTTTCGGTTTTCACCATAAGCTAGAGCGAAATGGCCGATCCAATGGCGATTTGCGCTGTTTGAGCCTATTAGGGCACCGTGCATCAGCGCATGCTAATAAAAAACCCAATCTGAAAATGCGGCCATTTAGCAGCCATGCTTGTTTAACTATATGGCCAGCGCTGATGTTAGAAGGCCTTAGGGCGAGTTCGCAAAGCGCCGGGGATGATTCATTTTGCGTTCGTTTAATCCCGAAGGTTGTGTATTATATCTTTACCGAACTCGCTACCAACAGCAGGTTAACATAATTCCACCCAAGAGATCGCCGTGACATTCCAGGCTTTCATTTTATGGTAAATATGGGCTTATATCACTTGAATCCTTGGCCCCTGGACCCCTTGAACCCTTTGAGATTATTCAGACCAAATAAGGGAGTTTCACTCAGCCCTCAGATTTGACTGCAACTAAATGGGAGATGAACCACTTTTATATAAGGTGCATCAGGTCGTGCTGAGGCACGTTGAATAACATCCGCTATCAGTTCTTTGCCCACCCCTGTTTCACCTTCGATCAAAACAGGTACATCTCTGCCTGTCAGCTGTCCAACCATATCCATGGTTTTTTGTAAACCCGCTTTGGCACCAATAATTGAATTTTCACTCAGACGACGTACCGTCCCAACTAGAAGCTGTTTTTCTACGGTGAGACGCCGCTGGAGTTCAACGATCTCTCGGTACTGCAGAAGGTTCATCATGAGGCGGGTGAAGGCCGGAGTTAGGACCGATAATTTATGTTCGTGTTCGGAATCGAAACACTCAGGACCGGGGGCGATTAGACATAAATGCCCAACGGCTTTTTGTTCGGAGCCAAGCACCGAAACCAAATAGGCCCGATCCTTGTCAGGTACGTAGGGACTTATGGCCTTACCATGACGATGGGTCACACGACTTTTCTTCGAGTGAGGGATGCTAGATATTTTTAATTCACGTTCGATTTCTTCGAGGCGCTCGGATTCCGAAGATGGAAGGGGGACAAATTCATCCAGATCAGGAGTCTGTCTATGATGTTATCAAGCCCAAATGATCTGCAGGCCAAAGAAATTGTTAAGTCCATACCCGCACTGATTCATATGTCGGCGCCTGCTTTTTATGATTTTTGGTTTGGCAACCCCCTTTTCTTAAAACAGTTTATCGAAGCCTCTTGGCTGACTCCGGGTAATATTTATTCCCATACAGAGGCCACACTTGCCACTCACGGTGATGAACTGATGGGCGTTGAACTCGGTTATTCCGGGCAAGATCAGCGGGAATTAAAAAGGGGATTGATTAAAATTGGATTAACCCTTTTGCAGTCAGCTGCCGTCAATGAAGAAGACCTTATGCTATACAGTGATAAAGGGTTCAAAGTTAAATATCTCAATCCTGTTATCCCAAACAAAGCCTACTATGTGACAACGCTTTCCGTAGTCAAAACGTACCGAGGTCAGGGGATCGGTAAGGAATTGCTTGAGAATGCAATTGAGAGAGCACGTTCAGCGGGATATCGTGAAATTCATCTCGACGTGCAGTCGGACAATTCCGCAGTAGAATTTTACGAAAGGGTTGGATTTACCAGCATCGCGGAAACCATTGTCCCCGAGCTCCTGCATGAACATCAGGTCCCCATGATGAAGAGAATGGTGAAGTCTCTCTAAACAGGATAAAGTCAAATAACAACTGGAAGTCTACATCTAAATGATGGATATAAAAGAGCTACCCTGTTAAAAGGTAAAGATGGATGGCGGTCGTTACTGAAACACCGGATCTTGGTAAATTGTTTAATCCACAACGTATTGTCATTATTGGGGTATCCAGTCGCGAATTCCAGTTTGGCGGATTGAGCTTTCTCCAACGGCTTCAGGAGGTCGGGTATTCCGGGCGCTTATATCCAGTCAATCCGAAAGTGGATGCCATGAGGGGGTTGAGATGTTATCCAGATTTGAAATCATTACCAGAGGTTCCTGATTTGGCTATAGTCTGCATCCCCGCCGGGAAAGTTCCATCAATTTTGGAGGAGTGCGGTCAAATCGGTTTAACCCACATTCATATACTTACCTCTGGATTCAAGGAACTCGGGACGCCTGATGGTGTCCAGCTTGAAGAAAGTATCTATTCGATTTCCAAAAGATTTAGCCTGAACGTTGTCGGGCCCAATTGTATGGGACCTTATTCTCCTTCATCTAAGTTGACGGCTTGGGGAGGGATTCCGGGTATTGACGGTCCATTGGGTATGATATCGCAAAGCGGTGGAATTGCTCAGCGGTTTACAGAGCTGGCATGTTCCTTGGGGATTGGCATCTCTAAAGCGGTGAGTATTGGCAATGCGACAGTTCTGGGCGTCTGCGATTACCTGGAATATATGGCCCAAGATCAAGACATTAAGGTGATTGTCCTTTATTTGGAGAATGTAAGAGAAGGACGCAGATTTATCAGAATACTGAGGGAAGTAAATCGAAAAAAGCCGATCGTGATATTGAAAGGCGGCAATTCAGATGCAGGCAATCGAACCATTGCATCCCATACAGGATCCATGGTGGGAAAACGTGAGATCTGGGACTCCGTTTTCAAACAAACCGGGGTGATCGGAGTACGATCATTTCATGAATGGGTAGACACCGCCATCGCTTTGAGTCTGCTGCCTGATACTGTTGTCGGGAAAGGGGTTTTTCTGGCAACGGGTGGTGGCGGAAACAGCATCATCTATAGTGATATTTTCAGCCATGACCTGGTAGAAAAAGGAACGATTATGCGGAAAAAATTCTGTGAAAATGGGATACCAGCGTATCCTTCTCCCGAAAGGGCTGCGCGAGCTTTAAGCCATTATCAACGTTTTCAAAGTTTCAGAGATAGGGTCACATTATGACAATTTACAATAATCTCATGATAATAAGCCTCAATAATAAATAGAAGTTATAATCAAGCTTGGGAATACCTTAAATTGAAGATTAAGAACAACTCGATGAGTCGCAAGATATTATGAGAATATTCTGCCTGGCATTAAACGTATCAGGCATCGTTGAGCTCAAATTGTTTTCATCTTCACAAGTGGCCCCGTAGCTACGGTATATTTTTCTAACTGCATAATACTGTCGACAGTGTTCGACTGACCGTTTCTATATTGAAATATAAAATCAAGTTGTTGACATAACCAAGGGGAAATCTAAACGTAGCCATAACGTCAATATTGCAATGATTGAATTTGTAAATCAAAGGACCCGCAAGCCAACCGGCGATCTATATTCCTCAAATATAAATGATACCTTATTGGAAATTTCAAAAGAAACCTCCAATTATTGACACAACTGGAACATCCCGATAATGATACTGTAGCGTGCTTGTTTTAGTGGTGTGGGCAATTCCAATATTCACCTTTAACCTGAAAGAGGGTGGGGCATGACAAAACCAGAATTGATTGAAAAGATGGCAAAGGATGCGGGTATTACAAAAGTAGCTGCTGGGAAGGCCTATGAAGCATTCCTCGAGGATTAAAACCTATACCTCATCACTTATCTTAGCGCGGGGAGAAGAAAAACACTTCTTAATCCATGGTAACATGTTCATTCATTTCTGCTAAATTAATCTCCGTTTCGCCTGTTTTATCATATTTTAAAGCGCGATTTTGAAAATCCTGAGCGTCTATTTTTCCTTTAATCCATTTGCCCCAGTTTTCTCTTTGAGACGAGATAATCGTATCGAAGTTCTTGGATTGATCGAAACGGGATAAGGCATCATCCTTTATCCAGACACAATAATTGCTCTTTTTAATACCGTTTTCGGATACAAGAAAAAAATATCTAAATGTTTTTGTCCCGGGTTTTAATCCTTCCTGAATCTCATAATTTTTGTATGTCCATTGTTTCTGCATATTGCCCCCTTTTAATATTGGCTTAATTCAAAAAGTAGGATATCATATTGATTTGTATAAAGTAGAGACAAATTAAGCATGAAATAGAATAAACAAAATGTGAACAGAGGCGAATGATTGATTCAGCACCTTTTTTCCTCTGATATTTCCGACAGATCACAGTTCTTTTAAAACCCGGATAAGAGAATAATTCATTTCATAGGACCTGCTTATAGCTAAAAGCTTAATACTTACAGCTTAGATCTGGATCCCATCAGTCCCAGACCCGCCATTCCGTAGGCCACCACAGCACACACGAGCAGGCTTGTCAAACCCCAACTGATGGCCAACTGAGACGCCATGATGGCCGCAAGAACCGATGCGGCGCCATTGGTTGCCCATGCATAGGCTCGGTGCGCCGGTGAATTCACTAAATAGCGCATACCCATCGGAAAAGGGAATCCCAGGATAATGCTGACCGGCACTAGTAGCAGGGTTGCTATAATCATAGTTAGGAGCGATGACAGTCGGGAGATGGTTTCCAGAAGTGGTGCAAACCAGAACGGCATCAGAAGTAGAAAAAGGCTTACAAAGGCGAGCAGTGGTTTCAGCCGCGATGGCCTTAATCGCTGGGAAATCAACCCACCGATGCCGGATGCGATCAAAACAGTGGCCAGAATCAGGGAAAAACTCAAAATAGGATCGTTAAAAAATTTTGTGTAATGGTGAATGAAAAAGATTTCCACCCATATGAAGCCCGCACCAACACCGGCGAAATATAGCATATCTATAATGGCGGGTTTGGTTTGATGTCTGCTGATAATCCATAGCGGTCCCATGAGTAACAGACCCGCGATAAGGAGCGCTTCTATAAAGACGATGACGATGATGATTTCACCCGAGAGCAGAAGAGTATAAAGACGGTTCCCGGTCATTTGGTGAACTGTACGGGCCTTGCGCCATTTAAAAAATTTGTCAGGAAATGGACGATTGTCAGTCTGCGGTAAAATATCTAGAGGGTAATCTCGAAAGAAACCGGATTCGGTACCTCTCGAGAAGGACTTGAAGAGGGATCGGACTGCGTTGGCATAATAGGGGATTTTAAATTTATTGAAGTGGTTGATGCCTCCTGGATCGCTACCATGCAGCCAGACCATGTCAAAATTTTTTCCTTTTGCAAATGTTTCTAGGATATCGAGACGCTGGATCGGATTTTTAAATACCAAGAGAGTGAATGTGTCCCAGTTTCTCAAGATAGCCATGTGCTTTGCAGGATGAGTGACATTTAGTGAGTTGAGCGCTTGGTAGGCGGTTGCGGCACACCTCAGTATACTGGATGGCGGCAGGATCAATTTCCGAGACAAAATAAGGACACCCGCTTCGGTGAGATGTTCCAGGTAAGCTGTCATCGAGTCCAGGCTAAACAGGTGGTTAATAGACAGCGCAGAAGTTCCCGGCAAGGATGATCCCCAGTTTTCAAGATGAATGATGTCGAATCGACTTGATGTTCCAGCCAGAAAATATTGCGGGCTGAGACTTAAGGCAGGGACTTTATAATGATGGCGGATTATTTCAGCATATTGAGGGTGTTTTTCAATGACCATCAACTCTTGCGCCTCGGATGAAATGGCGCAGGGGATAGCGCTTCCCCCACCGTCCTGGATAATCAGTACGTTTGGGTTATTGGGAGCCAGGAGATAACCGGCATATGGAAGCGAGTAGGTGGAAAAGTCATAATCCTTGCGGCTTGAAGCATCATAACATACCAATCGGCCGTCACCATCTTTGAACAGTGCAAATTGTCGGGGCAGGTTGCCGCTATACTGGAGGCTCAATCCCGGTGAAAACCGCACGTATGGACTGTGTACCGTGTCGACTCTCCCTCTGATACTCGTGATGGAATCAACTACCCTTGAATTTGGGAATTGGAGTAGCTGATGCAGTGATTTATAGTCCGAATATGGGATATTCATCACCGGATGGCTGAAATGCAAAAGGAGGATCGTGACCAGGCAAAGGCTGAGGCAAGCGATACCTGTCCAGACTAGTCGATATGATTTCTTTCTATACAAAGTGTCGTTCCTCAGACCCGTCTCGTTCGTACGGCTCGAGAAAGTGAAACAGACCAGCAGGGGCAGAATGGCGATCAACACTATGACGTTGCCTTCCCCCATATGATTGAGCAGCAGCACAGGCACGAGTGCTCCCAATGCAGATCCGGCCATATTCATGAAATATATAAGACCTGTTTTTTGCGGCATGGATATATAGGCATACGAAACGATGAGCCCTGTGAAAAAAAAGGGGGCTGCTAAAGATAGGTAAGTGATCATCAGATAAAGCGCCTGGATCGGTTGAATAGGCAATTTGTAGTAGTCCAATGGGATATATCTGACGATTAGAAAGGAGAGTAGCGCGCTGGTTGTGTAAAAAAACGAGAGACGAACCATCTGTTTGAGTCGAGGGTGCGGTACTGCGCATCGCGTTCGACGAGACTCGCTGATGCTAAGGTACACGCCACTTGTCGCCATACCAAACAACGCAATACTGATTACCATGAAAGAGAGGTGATGCCACTGACTAATGGAGAAGATTCGCGTCAGCAGGATTTCAAATGCAATCGCAGAAAGGGAGGTCAAGAACACGGAAGCAAACATCACTCTTTCTTTGTGGACATGGCATTCCCGGTCATAGGAACGAAGAGGACGCCGGTGATTTGCCGGACTGAATAGCTGCCTGACATTTTTGTGACCAGCACCAGATGCTGATAGCTGAATGGGTTGCCCAGGGGAAGGATGAGTCTACCACCGTTTTTCAGCTGCTGTATCAGCGGTGGCGGAATATGATCAACAGCGGCAGTAATCATGATACAGTCATAAGAGGCTTGCTGCGGCCATCCGAAATATCCGTCTCCAAATTGTGATGACACAGTTGTGTATCCGAGTTCTTTCAGGAGCCGAGATGATCGTTCGAACAATTTTCTTTTTATCTCAATGCTGATTACGGAAGGGACAATTTCCGCAAGGATGGCAGCCTGGTAACCTGATCCGGTTCCGATCTCAAGAATTTTTTCCTTCCCGGTCAAGCCGAGACTTTCGGTCATGAGAGCAACAATGTAAGGCTGCGATATCGTTTGTCCTTCACCGATGGGCAGTGGGTGATCTGCATAGGATTGGGAACGAACACCCTTGGGGACAAAGGCATGCCGTGGAACTTTTTGCATGGCCATCAGCACTTTTGGATCTGAAATGCCCCTTGCTTTAATTTGTTGAGAGACCATACGCAGGCGGGCTGTTTTGAATTCAAGCGTATCGGCAGTAGTGCCTGCGAAAAGAAACAGGGGCAATGTCAGAACAGCCAATATGGCACAGACAATGCTGGATTTCATAAAATAAAATCATACCACAAGGGAATGAAAAAGTCAGGTATAAACCCAATTAATCAGGTGTGCACACACTACGGCGTGATTTGATATGTGCGTTAAATAAAATTAGAAGGTCGGTGTGTGCCACCAGGCACTGCCACCCAAAGGTTGTTCGGGCCATTAAAGATCAGTCGGACAAGCTGCTGCACATGTCAGCCTTAGTAAACAAAAGATGGATAACCAAATCAAATTTATAGACCAATGTCACCATTGCGTGTGCTTTGTGATATCATTTAGTGCTTGGTCAGTTTAGGGATCGCGTCAATCCTAATCATCCACCAAAATTTGAATCAACGATTTGATAGTGCGCTTGGATTGATATGCGAAGGTCGGCAATAAAGAAATCTAATTCAATTAGCCAAGATATAAAATGGTGATCTGAAATTTCATTTAAAAACAGTTTAATTGATGGCCGAATTATAATTGTAGGGAATTGGGGGCCTATACCAGATTACCAGATAAAAAATCTTGAACATCTTATAATCTGATATACGTCACTAAAAACGTTGAACATCTTATAATCTGATATACGTCACTAAAAACCCAGTTTAAAAGGCTTGAAAATAATGGAGTCAACAGGTCCTTTATTTCCATTTTCCGCTGGACGGTCTTCCTGTCAGAACCCGTCATCAATATGACCGGTGTGCTTGGGGATCTTTCTTTCAAAAGGCTTATCAGAAGTATTGCTACCCAATACGAATCGCCGAGATGTTTCCTATGACGCCAAAGACATTTAAAAGCCATAAAATAACTGCAATTACCACTACCGCATTCAGAATTTTCTTTATTGTAGTTTGCATCGGTATGTAGCTATTGATCAGCCATAGAATCACCCCTACGACCACCAAAACGATCACCAATTGAATGAGCGGCATGGATTATCCCCTTTCATGTATTGTTTGTTCACCGTCAAAAATGCTTATGTTTACTTCCCAACGACCTTCTTGATCTCGCCGATCTTTTCTTTAACTTTGCCGGTTATGTTTTCAACCCTGCCTTCGGTTTCCAAGTAGTGATCGCCGGTTATTTTCCCGGCAACCTCCTTGATCTTACCCTTTATTTGGTGCATCTTGCCCTCTGCGTTTTCTTGGCTGCTAGGTTTCATGGTATTCCTCCTGTTGGATTTCGGTTTGACTGATGAGTTCTTTCGTTAACGAGATATGTTTGGACGGCGTTCGCTCTTCTATCACTTAACTTTTATTGATGGCTTCAGTGCCGGCAGCAGAGCTATACCCTGCAATAAGAATTTGAGCTTTAGGGTTTTCTTTCAGAAGCTGGATATTCCTTTTCAGGATCGTCTGCGCTTTTTTTGTAAGGGTCGACTTATCGAAATCAACTCGTCGTCGTTTTTCGCATGTTCGGGGAGCTTTTACCGATCGATTCATACCTGTACTGTGTACTGCATTTACTAATTCACGTTTCATGCCAAGTTCTTTTAAAACCGTTTCATGACACCCATCATCCTGGTTTGTATGAACAATCAGATACAAAACCACTTTCAAGGAGCTTGCCGATCTCCAAACAAATTAGGTCATATATGACCATCGGTCACATGCAACCATGATTTTACGTTCAGTCCTTTCTTTATTGGCAGCCGCTCATATTTAATTATTCAATTATAAATCAATGTGTTGAGGTCAATATGGCTGAACTTTTCCAATCTGGCGTGGAGTTTGATTATATAATTTTCGACAGTTTGAATTTGTTTGGGTACGACGCCGGGCAAAGAGACTAAGAATTTATATCAAGTTTTACATTGATGCTCACCTGGGCCAAAGGACGTGGGATTCTGGCGGCAAAGCTGCACAAAGTCATGCCGCCGGTGCATCAATTCATCGTCGATCTGGTCAGTCACCCGCCGAACAAGATCGAAGGAGATGCGGTTTATCTAACGGGAAATAAAAATGTCGTGCCCGTGGCCCTGGCAAAGAACGTCAAGCACAACAAAGTCATTCACAGCCGGACAATATTGCTTAATTTTCAGGTGGAAGACATTCCGCGGGTTTATAATCTTGAAAAGATCCAAATCGAAAAATTGGGCAGCGGATTTTATCGCATTGTGGCCCGCTATGGGTTCATGGAAGATCTTACGTTGGAGAGTTTACTGGCACTGACGCGCGACCAGGGTTTGGATCTGGATCCAGAAACAACGAGTTTTTACATCGGCCGTGAAAACCTGGTGGTTGCTGAAACATCCGCCACGGCGCGCTGGCGTGCCAACCTTTTTATTTTTATGTCGCGCAACGCAGCCGATGCCACCTCTTTTTTTAATCTTTCAGCGGATCAAACGATTGAAGTCGGCGTTCGGCTGGAAATTTGACACGCCTCTTTATTGTACAGGCGGCAGCACCCCCTGAACTCGCCGGCTTTGTTCCCCGAGGTGTATTTTGTTTGACAGGAGGAGATATCAAAGACTTAGCACCAATACAAAAACCGATACGTCATTTATAATCCACCCTTAGGAATCTTTCCTGCCTTCTCTGTATCCCTGCTCATACTCGGATTTGGCTTTTGTGAAACTTGCCTTGAGAATGTCCCATGAATTTTCAAGCCCCTGCTTAAGATCCTCCCAGGGCCCTTCGCCGGTCTGTTGCAGTTCTTTGATCTTATCCCCAACTTCTTTAAGCATTGCACGTAAATCAGCAATCCGTTTGTGATACTCGATTTTCGCCTCGGCCTCTGCATGATCTGACTTAGCTTCTATCTTGTTGATATCGGCGTTCCATTCGTCCAATTGAGCTTTCAGCTTTTGCACATAGGCGTCTCTTTTTTCGTTCATCTTAATCGTCTCCTTTGAAATGTTTATAGAGACTATCCATATATACATAATTTTAGTAAAAGTCTTGACTTTTTTATTGATTAAGACTTCCCGACCGCTGCGATAGTTACGGCGCTAATCTTTATCGCTCAGGTAGGTATCGCTCAGGTAGGTATTGATATCCTCGTGGAGAATTTTTTCTTCTGATAGGTCCAATTGCGTGTATTTCTGGTGGGTTGACAAATTTGAAGTGCCTGATGACAACGATGCTTGATTTTCGTCAACTTCTTTCCGGGTGATGATTTTTTTGTCTTCCGGGCTGATCTCCTGAAACGTGCCCAAGCGAACATAACGGTCTTTCAGAATGCTCACCGAATCGTCCATACCTTTCATTACATAGACCGGTAGCAATGTTTTAATGGCGATTTTAATGGTTTCTTTTGGATAGGGCAGCTCATCTGCATCGTTTAACTTCATGGGGCATTTTTTAAGAACGGCTCCATATCGATTGACCACCTCCTGAGCCCAGTCGGCGACCAATGCCTGATCGTCATCGTCCAATTCGGTCAATGCTGACAGCCCGTTTTTTCGAAATGCATCTATATACGCCTCAATCATTATAGTGTCCCATACATGCTAATGTCTTTTTTCATGCACCATATCAAATTAGGGAAGAAGCGTCCATCTTTTAGGTGCCCATCTTTGTAAAAATACCGCCTGCTTCCCATTAGATCTCGATCCGAATATTGGTAAGCAGAATTATTAAGTGAAGGCATAGTCCCCGGACTGACCTTCAAGTTGCCTCTCTGTCGGATCGGTTGCTTCCACACAGAAATACCACCTATCGCTGCCGGCCATAATGTCCTCAGGCAACGAATTCGGCAATTGCCTGTTTACCTTCGTCGAAATACTCAATCCGGGTTTCGTAGCACACCAAATCGATCCGAAGGGTGGCCCGGTGGACACCATGGGTCCAGGTCAGTTTGAGATGGTCGTCGGGAGCATCTTCGATGGCCAACTGGCCTTCAAAGGCCCGACATGTGTTTCTGAATTCCATGAGCTTTAATAAACGCCGTACCACCGGCTTTTGAATCTCGATAGCAATTTCGTCCAGAGTGTAGTTGTGACGGTTGATGTCGCGACCGTTTTTGGTCTGTTGAACCAACTCAATGTCGTTTTCACCGGCCAGCAGGCCCACGTAGTAGACTTGGGGAATGCCAGGTGTGAAAAACTGGATGGCCCGTGCGGCAATATAGGAATCGTCGTTGCACCCCAGCGCCGAATAATAGGTGCAGTTCACCTGGTAAACGTCCAGATTCTGGTATTCGGGACCGGAAAATATCTTGCGGATGTTGGCGCCCTTTTCATCAAGGCCGTCCAGAGTCCGCTGGATTTCTTTCTCTGTCATCAGGTCTTTCACATCAACTACACCGATGCCGTCATGGGTGTCCAGGGTGGTAATCTGTTTGCGGGGGCAGATCGTCAGCCATTGTTTCAGTACCCTGCTGGTGTGATGGTACAGGGTGTTCAAGACCAGCATGGGCAGTGAGAAATCATAAGTCCAGTATCCGTTAGCTGAGATCTTCTGATGATAGCTGTAGTGTTCGTGAACTTCGGGCAGAATTTCAACTCCAAAGGGTGAGACATAATTTTGAAGCCACTGTAGCAGGTGCCACACTTCAGGCTCCAGAAAAAAACAATTGGTGCCGATTTTCAGTGTCGAATAGGCAAAGGCATCCATACGGATCATTTTGGCCGGGGTCCGCGACAGCTGGATCAGGTAGCGCCGCATCACTTCGTGGGTTTTGGGTGAATCCCAGTCCAGATCGATCTGCTCATAGTCAAACGTGCACCAGACCTTCTCCTTGGAGCCATCGGCACGCTGGATAATGGTATACGGCGGCCGGGGTTTACGGGTGTATACCTTGGCCAACTCCGCTTCATTAATTTCACCGGTCGGGCTGAGTTTGTTGAAGCTCAGAAACATGTCGGCAAACTCGGAGTCCGATCCCTTTTCGAAGTAGTCCTGAAAATAGACGGATTGCCTGGAAATATGGTTGACCATGAAATCGATGATCAGGTCGAATTCCCGTCCGATCAGATCGATATCCCTCCAGGTTCCGAAGGCCGGGTCCACTTCATCATAGGTCAGTGGGGCAAATCCACGGTCCGCGGAAGAGGGGTAGAACGGCAGCAGGTGGACGCCGCCGACGGCCAGGCTGAAGTATCGGCGCAGTACGTAATGCAGTTCGACGAGGTCGCCCCCAAGGCTGTCCGGATAGACAATCAGCTGCACTTCATTTTTAAGTGTCATCCTTTAATCTCCACGCGCCTCTTCGATGAAGCGGTAATGGTGCATTCCTTCAATGATTCCACCAGCGCATTCACTGTCTGCGAAATAGACATTTCGGCTGCCCTTTAAATCCGCCAGTTCATGGCTGTAGTTGGCTACCACCACGGCGCGGGGTTCCCCGCGAAGCATCTCCTCATCGTTTCCTGAATCCCCGCATACCAGAAAATTTTTCAATGGAATTTCCCATTTGTAGCTCAGATAGCGAATGGCTTTTCCCTTGGACGCCCGGTAAGGCAGGATATCCAGGTAGCGATCGTGGGAGTAGATCAGGTTGTATCGACACCGGTTTCTCGTCAGATGGTTGTGGATGGTGGACAGGCGGTCTTTGGCCGGGTCCATGTAATAGCTGATCTTGAAACGACGCTGGGTTTTCTCTTCCTGATATTCCAGAAAATCGAAATCTTTAAGCAGCTCAACGATTTTATCCCGATTCCATCGGCTGGCAATGTGTCTGGCCCATTCCGGGCTAGGCTTGCTGCTCTTGCCATAAAAAAGGGCGCTGCCCACCGAGCAAATGATTACATCCGGGTAGGGGATACGGTGTTTTTCCAGGATTGATCTGGCCGAATCGGCGGTTCTTCCGGTGGCCACCCCGAATCCCATGTGAGCCCGGTTTTGATTCAGTATTTGCACCAGTTTTTTAAGCTGCGTGTTGTCGGTGCCGATCAGCGTATTATCGATATCTGTGATCATGAAATGGTTGAGATTCATCAGCTGCCGGCCGATGGAATCTGACGGCTTGGCGGTTACGAGATTGGAGCGTTGATTGGCGGCGATCAGCTTGCGGATAGCGCTGGTATATTCAAGGGTATGGCTTTGCCAGGTGTAGTGCTTGCGCACATTCATGATTCCATTTTTCGAGTAGCGTTCCCACAAATCCTTATTGGCGATAATTTTACGCAGTGCGGATGTTATCTGCTTCATGCTGGCGACATCCACCAGGATACCGTTCTTGCAGTTGTGGATGATGTCATTGGGGCCACCGTCGTCGGTGACCACGATGGGCAGTCCGGTGGCGGACGCTTCCAGAAGGGTCAGGCCAAACGGCTCCGTCAGGGCCGGGTTAATGAACACCCCTCTTCGCTCAGCGGCAATCCGATACAGGGCGGGTACTTCATATTCGAAATCGTGTTTTTTAGGAATGGCCATCTTGCCGTAAAGGTCGTATTTGTCCATGGCCAGGAGCATTTCGGTGAGAACTTCGCGCTCGTTGTCCGCCATGGCATCAATATCCTTGCGTAAACCGGCGAAAACGGCCAGATTGGCCATACTCTGCAATTCGAGATCTTCACCATAGGCCCGCACCAGCCCGGAAATATTTTTGCGCTTATCCGGGCGGCTCAGGGCCAAGATCAACGGTTTCTCTGGGCTCATGAAAAAACGGTTTAATTCCTTGAGCATGGAGGCCTGGGCATATCGGGCATTTTCGGACCGTTCCGCATCGTCGAGCATATCATGATAAAACGGATAAAACGTGTCGATGTCGATGCCGGGTGGGACAACGCGATACTCAGGGATATCTTTGTTGTGGTAAAGGCCGTACTGTTCCGCGATTTCATGCTGGGTACTGGTAATCACCAAGCCCGCTCGGGCCATGATCTGCTCTTCAGCATCGATACGCTGGTCGATTTTGAATTTCTTGATGATTTCCGCCTCGCTCATCCCCTGTTCCAGGAGTCTGGCCATTTTGGCACGACCGAGGGAGTGGCCGGTATAAACGAAAGGCAGTCCGAACATTTTGGCCAGTTGCATGGCCACATAACCGGCATCGGGATAATGACCGTGTACAATGTCCGGCATGGCATGGTTGCGCTTGATGAACTTGATCGTCTTGTCCACATACTCTTCGAGATGGGGCCAGAGCAGCTCTTTGCGCATATATTTGCGTCCCCCGCATTGAATGCGGACGATGCGAAACTTGTCGTTGATCACCTCGATGGGTTCGCTGTAATCTGAAGATACGCGCTTGTCGACAATCAGGCGGGTGAACAGATCCACGCGGCCGATATCCTTTCGGGTACTGAGGCTCGTCCCCAGCTCCATGACATACTTGACCTGCCCTCCGGTGTCCGAATCTCTTCCCATCTCCGGGTTTTTCGATCGAATCAGTCCGTGAAGACTGAACAGCTGGACATATGGCCCCTTAGCGGCCATTGGCATCTCCTTTCATCAGCAGTTGAAAATCATCGTAAAAATTCTCGTTATCAGGCACGGCACCGGCAACACCACATATTTGTGCAGCGAAGCGGGATGCCTGACGGATGGTCTCTTTCCAGGGAAGCTTTCGCAAGCGGCCGGCAGCCAGAATTGCGGCATATCCGTCGCCGGCACCGACCGTATCGACAATAGGGGGGCCTGCAACGGCAGGACTGCTGATTCGGCCATCGCGGTTGTAAAACGTGCTGCCCCGGCTGCCTCGGGTGACCGCCACGGCGCTGATCTTGAACGTTTCCATCAGCCAAGGCGTGACGTCACCTTTATCAGTCGGACCATCAAACGCTTGTTGAATATCTGCAAGTTCCGCTTCGTTGACTTTAAGCAGGTCTGCGTGATGAAGCGATCCGGCCACGGCCTTGACGTTGACGTGGGGCGGCCGCATATTGATGTCACAAAAGCGTATGGCACTGTTGGTGTTACGGGAAAGAAAACGATGCACCTGACTGCAACCGGAATCGGTTCGCTGCAACAGGGTGCCGAAATAAATCATCTCTGGACCACCCGTATCCAACACGTCGGCGACGTTGAGGTCAAGGTGGTCGTAGGCCACATTCTTGCAGATATCAAAATGCGGAATGCCTTGCTCATCCAGATCCACGCTGACCGTTCCCGTGGGACGTCGATGGTCAACCTGGACGTCGGCTTCGTTAAAGCCGTTTTTTATCAACAGGTCAATAATGCGCCTCCCGTGCCGATCGTTCCCCACACGGGTGAAGAACCGCACCGGAAACCCCAGCTTTCTGAGGTGAAATGCAAAATTGAACGGCGCGCCACCGATCCGTTGGTAATCCTGAAAAATGTCGATGAGAATCTCACCGATGACAACAATCACAAGGTCCTCCTTGGAGGGTCATATGAGTAACAAAACGATCAACGTGCTTCAAAATAGATGAAAAGATCTCCCGTGAATCGAGCGATAGGTAATCGCAGGTACCGGTCCATGGTCATCCACTATGCCTTATCTCACGAATTTATGCAAATTAACCAATCAATTTTGCGATTACCTGGCATGGTATCAGCTATCACCGAAAAATATTGTACCCAAGGGTTTTCGTGATATCATTTTCTCATTAATTTTGGCGGTTTCCAGTTTGTACTATCGAAACAAGCCTTCGATAATTGACTTCAGCCGAAATCGAAGATTTCATCAAGCTTGGTGATTCCTCCCAGTTGAAGATTATGTATAATATCAGAATTTTGGAATATTTCAGTTAAATCTTCTGGATGCAAACAACCCTTATCTGCTTCGATTTGATTTGTAAGTCCAACGATACCATCTGATCATATTTTTCCAGACAAGTGGCTCTTAGCTGTGATGATCTCAACTTATAGCTGAATGAATTAAATAATCGCAAATAAACTGTAACAAAACAGTTGACACTGTAACAAGACGTGTTACTATGGGGCATATGATCAAAAGCTTTAAGCACAAAGGGCTCAGTGAATTATTTGAATTCGGACGAACACGTCGAGTGCGCCAGGATTTGCAATCAGGCTGTCTCAGGCGCTTGGATGCTTTGGATCAAGCAGATGTTTTAAACGATTTGAATGTACCTGGATTTAATTTCCACGGACTCCATGGGGTGCCAAAACGTTATTGTATCCACGTGAATGGCCCCTGGTGTAACACCTTTGAGTGGGCTGAAGGTGAGGCGCTGCGAATTGATCTTGAACAATATCATTGAGGTTAACCATGAAAGAATACATTGCAAAACAACCTGTAAAGCGGAAACCGACTCATCCGGGAGAAATATTGCGTGAAGATGTGCTTCCCTCGCTTGGAATTTCTGTGAGTGAAGCTGCGCGAAAATTAGGCATTTCAAGACAACAGTTACACCGTGTTCTGGCCTGCACACATCCCATCACTACTGAGATGGCACTTAGAATCGGCAAGTTTGCCGGAAATGGACCAGGTCTTTGGTTACGTATGCAGCAAGCACACGATTTGTGGCATGCCGAGCTACAAATGAAAGATGAGCTATCGAATATTGAGACAGTCGCATCAACCTGATAAGTAAACCCAACCTTCGATTCACCAGATCAATATACATTGAAGATTACAGATTTAATGGCAGATGGGAAAGTGTATGATAAAGAAAAAGAGACAATCAACATCGTGTAAAAAGGAATTTTCGAAAAATGCATAAGACACTCGATGCGAGAGGACTTGCTTGTCCAGCTCCGGTGTTAATTACAAAAGACGCTGTAGAGAAGGATAGCCTTAATACTGTAGAAGTTATTGTGGATAACGAAGCAGCAAAGGAAAATGTATCCCGCTTTTTAGGGTCTCAACAGTTTTCAGTTAGCACCGCGGAGGAAGAAAACGGTTATAAAATTTTTGCCCAACGCCAAGGCTATATGGCAGGAATCATTCCAGAGCCGGAGGATTCCCCACAACCGACAGCCTCTGGTCAGAAACAAAAAATAATGCTTATGATTGCAACCGACCGTCTGGGTATTGGTGATGATGAGCTGGGCAAAAAATTGATCATCAGCTTTATTAAAACCCTCAGGGAAATGGGGGATGAGCTCTGGCGACTGGTGCTCGTCAACAATGGTGTCAAATTGACCATTGATGGGTCACCAGTACTGGAAGACCTTGTCGCTTATGAAAACGACGGTCTTACCATTTTAGTTTGTGGTACCTGCCTTACTCATTTTGGTTTACTTGAAGCTAAAAAAATCGGTGAAACCACTAATATGTTGGATATCGTCACCGCCATGCAGATAGCTGATAAGGTAATCAATATTTAAAAGCATTATTCGACAGAAACTCAGTCACTAAGCAAAGGATAGCCATTCAGAGCACAACCGCGAGCCCCAAAAATCCTACGCTACAGGATGCTATGTTTACCCATGCTTAATAATAGGTGACGTTCGTGCAGAAATTGCTTTCGTAATGCACGTTCTGAACGAAGGTCCCGTAATAT
The DNA here is from genome assembly GCA_963701385.1 of uncultured delta proteobacterium. Lineage (GTDB taxonomy): Bacteria > Desulfobacterota > Desulfobacteria > Desulfobacterales > B30-G6 > B30-G6. The sequence continues at coordinate 211,668 of CAVOZW010000027.1, read as the reverse complement.
CATGGTTCGACAAACGGCCGGTCGATAGGAGCCGGATGAATTGAGAGATTTACGTCCGGTTGCGTGAGGGACTGAGGGGGAAACTCCCTTGGTCTACTCGACGCTGTACTTGGGTGATATTTGGTTTTCTGATAGGATATGGTATTCCAAAATTGCATTACGGAAAATGCTAATATCTTGACCCTCTGGTCCAATTCATGTATTAACCTTATAACAGGCTTAATTTACATTTGATCTCCTACAGACTGACATAAACTCCTCTTAATCTGAGCTCCTTCTCAACTGGTATTATCTATCAAAGCGATCATCATCCATTTATACACGGGTAAGAAGCTGTTCATCATTTCCAAAAAAAATCCACATGTAAACGAGGCGATAGTATTGCCTGTAAATAGTAAGTTTTTACAGGAGGGTTGTTATGAAAAAAGTTTTTTTTATTGTTGTGCTGGTCATTATACTTGGAAGCCAATCTATATATTGTGAAGAACTCACTATTTTAACAGAAAATTTGCCACCATTAAATTACGTGGTTCTCTATAAAGCTTAAGTTGCGTAGTATTCAGAAATTGGGTCAATGTCCCAGCTGATGTCCTTATAAGTAACTTTGACAGATTTAACCGCTTGTTGGACAATACGCATAAATTTTTTCCCAATGCTCTTTGACTTTCTACGATTGAAACGGAATACATACTCATCAAGATAATTTTGAAGATATTTCGGTTCAAAGCGTCCTTGAAAGGTTCCCCGTATGAGTCTTTTTACCAGGGATGTCACCAAGTGAACACCATATAGGTTTTCGTAACCCTTGGTACGGCTCTTATTGTTACTTTCATGGACATAGGCTCCTTTATCAAGAAAACTGTAGCTTCGCAGAGAATCAGTGGCGATGCTGCTGCCAGGTTCAATATTTTCAAGAATGAATGTTTCTAACGAATATGATGTGCAATCTATGTAGAAAATGGTGTGTTAGTTGGTCCTTCTGTGGAGATTGTGAAAGAGATTCAGAAAAGGGTAGGATCTTTGGAACCAATACAAGTTTATCCATGGTCAAGAGCTTACAAAATGGCTCTGGAAAATAAAAATGTTGTATTGTTTGGTATGACGTATACAAAAGTACGCCATGATAAATTTAAATGGGTCGGACCGTTGGCAACAAAAAGAGACATTCTGGTCGCTAAAAAAGGCTCAGGCATCATTATTAACACGCTTGAAGATGCCAAAAAAGTAAACCAAATAGGAACGCTTCGAGATGATACCAGGGGACGTTTACTAGAATCATTTGGATTCAAAAATCTTGAACCTGTGTCGGATGAACAATTAAATGCCAAAAAACTTGCGCTCGGACGAATAGACTTATGGGCTTATAAAATACCAGGCATGAGAACGGTCTGCGAATTAGCCGGTGTTGATCACACTGAGTTCCAGGAGGTCTACCATCTGCGTGAAATTGATCTTATGATCGCTTTTTCAAAAAAGACTTCAGATTTAATAGTCAAAAAGTGGAAGGAGGCTTTTGATGCCTTGTCATCTGATGGCACTATTCTGCAGATTCGCAAAAATTGGAATAAAAGATTAGACGATGATCCATTTCCAGAGATAAATAATTAGGACATGATTATCATTCTTAAAAAGACCCCACTAAAATTTGGCTGATATTCTACCCTATTGAGGATGAAGCCCATGCAGAAAGCCTTCTCATCTACAAGCTCTTCTAATGCCAGTAGTATCAGTCGCCGTTTCAGCTACACTTTAATCAGTATCACAGCCCTATTATTGATCGCGTTTACTGTAATCGTCATACTGTATGACGTCAATAAAATTGAGTCGGTGATGCAGAAGCGGCTAGATAACGCAATCTTGTTTGCGGAAAATAGTCTTCCTACACCGCTGTGGAATCTGAACTACATTGTTGTAAATGATTTTGTAGAGGCATTATTTCTAGATGACTCAATGGTTTATTTGAAAATATCTTGGGAAGATAAAATTATCACTGAGAGAAAACGCCCCGGTTTTCAACATGAAAATATTGATTCGGAGTTCTCTCCAATTTTGGTTAAAAATTCTGATCTGATAGCCAAATCATCCGATATCTACTTTAAGGAAAACATCATCAGCAAGATCTTAATTGTAATGTCGCGTGAGAAAGTAAAAAGGCAGGCGATTTTTCAAATTTACGGTACAATTGCCTTATTAATCCTCATTATAGCCGCAATTTGGCTCACTTCTATCTTCATCACAAGACGTTATATCTCTACCCCATTGCAGAAATTACAAGCATCAGCGTCTCTGATTGCAAAAGGAGATTTAGAAACATTTGTGGACAAAAGTAGCAATGACGAGATTGGAACGCTGGCCCAGCATTTAGATGAGATGCGGCGTGCCATCAAGCGATTATTTGCAGAGCTGAGGGAGAGCAAGAAAAAAATAGAGGGATACAGCCGCACTTTAGAACAAAAAGTTGAATTGCGTACCAAGGAACTGGCCCGATCAGTAGAAGAATTGAAAGCTTTAGGGGAAGTAAGCCAGGCGGTCAGCTCCACTCTCGATCTTGAAAAGGTGTTGACAAGCATTGTTCGCCACGCTGTACAGCTTTCTAATACAGATGCCGGAACGATTTACGAATTTGACGAAACAGAGCAAATCTTCATACCACGGATAAATTATGGCCTGAATTCAGAGTTCATCGACACATTGCGAGAGTCTAGACTCCAAGTGGGAGACAAAACAGTAATCGGCCAAGCTGCTAAGAATCGGGCACCGGATCAAATCCCGGATCTTTTAAATGTACCAGATTATCCTCTTCTTCAGTCCGTTCAAGAAGCAGGTTACCGAGCCTTGCTTGCCTTTCCCCTCCTACGCGAAAACCGACTCATTGGAGGATTGGTCGTGCGAAGAAAGACGCCAGGTGAGTTTCCACTCTCGGTTGTTGAAATGCTTCAAACCTTTGCAGCCCAATCAGTTGTCGCTATACATAATGCTCGACTTTTCCGTGAAATCGAAGATAAGGGACAAGAGCTTGAGATTGCCAACAAACATAAATCCGAGTTTCTTGCCAACATGAGTCACGAACTTAGAACACCTTTGAATGCCATTCTTGGCTATTCGGAATTGATTATTGATAACATTTACGGTGAAGTCCCAGAAAAAATTCGAGAGGTCCTCGAACGCGTGGAAAAAAATGGGCGCCATCTCCTTAGCTTGATTAATGATGTACTCGACCTTTCCAAAATCGAAGCAGGCAGGCTTACACTTTCTTTAAACGACTATTCGATTCAGGATACAATTCAGACGGCCATCACATCCGTTGAGGCATTAGCGGTGGAAAAGAACCTTGATTTGAAGATTATAGTCCCAAAGAGTCTCGAAAAAGGCAAGGGAGATGAACAACGCATAGCCCAAGTGATACTTAACCTTCTCGGAAATGCAATTAAATTTACCGAACAAGGAGAAGTTAAAGTGGAAGCAACTATTTCCAATGAATCTTTTTTAATCTCTGTATCTGACACAGGTATCGGGCTTTCTGAAGTTGACCAGGAAAAGATATTCGAAGAATTTCAACAAGCCGACGGATCCAGCACTCGAGTAAAAAGCGGAACTGGTCTCGGTCTTTCCATCTCAAAAAAAATCGTTGAAATGCACGGGGGGCAGATAGGGGTAGAGTCTGCTCTCGGTGAAGGCTCTCGGTTTTGGTTTATGTTGCCGGTTCGAGTCGAAAGGCAAATGGCGTAATATGAGTAAGGTTATATTAGTTATTGAAGACCAAGAGGATAATCGGCGGATTATGCGAGATCTTCTTAAAAGCGCTGATTATGGAATAGTAGAGGCAGTCACCGGTGAGGAGGGGGTTCGTTCAGCCGAGACCCATCACCCTGATCTAATTCTAATGGATATTCAATTGCCAGACTTTGATGGATATGAAGCTACGCGGAGGATCAAGGCCATCCCGACTCTAAGTTCAATTCCGATCATTGCAGTCACTTCGTATGCACTTAGCGGGGATGATGTTAAGGCATTTGAGGCTGGTTGTGATGCATATGTGTCGAAACCATTTAGTCCACGAGCACTCTTAATGAAAATCCGTGATATTTTACAATAGATTTTGGTAAAGGATACATATGAGAGAACCACCGCTAATCCTCATTGTTGATGATAACCCAGCGAATGTAGAAATATTGCAAATGCGCCTTTTAGCAAATAACTACGATACTATCACTGCGACAGATGGTCAAATGGGTCTGGATATGGCTAAAGAAAAGCATCCCGACTTGATTCTACTGGACATTATGATGCCCAAATTAGATGGTTTAGAGGTTTGTCGACGTCTAAAGGGAGACCCTTCCTTACCTTTCATGCCGATCATCTTGGTTACGGCAAAATCGGATTCAAAAGATGTGGTCGCCGGGCTTGATGCAGGTGGTGATGAATACTTAACTAAGCCAGTAGATCACGCTGCACTTGTCGCTCGAGTTAAGTCGATGCTACGGATTAAATTGCTACATGACACAGTACTTGAGCAGTCGTCTCAGCTTAAAATACAGCTTAAGACTGCTACCAAAATTCAATCTTTGTTTTGGCCAGAAATTATAGAACTTGAAGCAGGGAGACACATTTGGGCAGTATCTGTTCCTGCGACATATGTTGGCGGCGATTTATACGATGTAATTCCAATGCATGATGGAAGCTTGCTGGCGTATGTAGCTGATGTTTCAGATAAAGGTGTTCCTGCTGCTTTGATTATGGCTGCATTATCAACTAAAATCCGCAGTGAAGCTCAAACGCAAATTGAAATTGATAACCTTCTTGAATCTATTAACAATAGTCTATACAACCTGATATCCGAAGAAGGGTTTTTTGCTACAATTGTTCTTGTGAAATATTGGCCTGTCAGTGGTAAAATGCAATTGGCATTGGGGGGTCATTTGCAGCCTTTGTGGATCATTGACGACGGTATTGGAAACCTGCCTCAGATGAATGGAATTTCATTGGGCGTAATGCCGAATGCTCTTTTTGAAAAACATGAGATTTTGCTATCTCCTGGAGAATCCGTTCTTCTTTTCACAGATGGCGTCATCGAAGCAGAAAATGACGATAAGGAGCTATTCGGTAATAACCGATTGGTTCGATATATTAAAGATAATAAAGGATCGCCGAGGGGAAAGGGACTTTTGGATGAAATCAGAATATGGCGTGGAAATGCTAAGGTAAATGACGATTTAACACTGCTTGAGATATGGCGCGATCAATTGTAGTCCATGTTTTTTAAGAATCGATTTTTTCAGAAATGAGATATCAGTAGCGGCCAATTGCGGCATTTCCATTGCAGATATACTCGGAAAACACAGTTGTTTGGGCGAGGTGATATCTCCTGGATCTCTCCATGTATCTTTAATTACCTGATATTTGGTTTTTTGGCAGGATATCCCAATCGTCCACCATGGATATAGAAATTCACTTGACCCATTTTCTCATCCCTTATTGCTGTCGGGTGGTGGAAAAATAGTATTTAGCTGTTTTTAGGCTTCTATCGTTTTCAGGTATCCATGCTCAATGGCTTTCATCATACCGGTCATGGCCTTGTAGAAGGGAACTGCAAAACCTTTTGTGCGTGCATATTCTACGACTTTGGCGCCTAGAAAATCGATCTCTGTCGGTATCGCGATGCGATGAGATCCTCGGGACCGAGACCATTTTGCATAGAGATAATTTTCATCCCGGGCTGGTACACCTTTTCGAGTTCGTCCAAGACCCGGTCGATTTGAAACGTTTTGACCGCCAGAAAAATTACCTGGGGATCGTGTTGAGTGAGATCTTGGATGTGGGTTGTGCAATGGTGTACAGCTGCCTTGCGAGAGACTACCCCCGAGACAAGGATGCCGTTTTTCACAAGGGTTTTTCCCAATTCCGGATTGCGTCCTATAAGGATCGTTTCCGGGTGCCGGGCAAGCAGAGCCGCTGCCAGTACCGTACCCCAAACTCATAACGTAATAAGGAACAATTAAAGAACTCTGATACCATATATGGGGGGCTTGCCATCTATCATATCCTCCGCAATTGGCCCGAAATTGAAAAGACCTCCTATTCGGATTTCCGAAAGAAGCCTTTGATTTTTAACCATTGTCGAAAAGCGGTGATTACATCATCCTCGGCGGCCCCCCTTATGTTGTGATTGTATAAAAGAGTTCAAATTTTTCACAAAATCAATCTGTTAACATAATATCGATAAATCTTCTAACGCCGCCAAAAAGCATTTCCTACCGACTCAGTTTGTTAATCAGTGGTGCTTGGAAAGCGAGGAATACATAAAGAATTGTTTGGTGATAAGGTTCTGGTCCTAATTCAAGCCTATTGGCAACAGTCCGCAGTTAAGGTATCTTAAACATACATGCAGTTTTGGCTGATTTGTGATATTGGCAAACTATCCCATTCCACCCATCCAAACAGGAGGCAACATGTCGACTCAGGCCAACAAGATTCAGACGCACAGATTTGAATACGCCACTCCCGAGAATCCCGCAGATTTCAATCCCGCGGACTTTGTTGAGAAAGCGATTTCCTGGGTGAAAAGCCTGGTGAAACCGGGCGAGAAAATCGCTCTCTCCGCGTCCGGGGGCGTCGACAGTACGATCGCCGCGTTTCTCCTCGACCGTATCGTCGGCAATGACCTCCATGCGTTCTTCATCGAAGACGGTTGCCGTCGCCTCATAAACGACGAGCCCGAGGGGGAAGTCACGCGTGAGATCTTCAGTAAACTGAACTTCACGGTCCTGGAGGTGAGGGACGAGATTCTCCCGCCACTGGTAGGGCTTTCCGATGGTGAAGAGAAACGCAAGACGTTTATCGGCAATTACAGGAAAGTATCAGACAGGCATATTGGCAAGGTAGGCGCCTCCTGGATCGCGGATGGCACGATCGCGCCGGACATTATCGAAACCGAAGGCGGCTTCAAGAGCCAGCATAACGTCGGCTGGAATTACTCTGTTGGGAAGATTGAGCCGCTGGCGTCGCTCGCGAAGCCTCAGGTCAGAAAGGTCGGCGAGTTCCTCGACCTCCCACCGTCATTCACGCACCGGATCCCCTGTCCCGGCCCCGCACAAATCATCAGAACTGTTGGCGAATTCACTGAAGAGAAGCTCCGTACAGGCCAGCTCGCGTCCGACATCATCGAGCAGGAGACTGAGAAGTATTACACTGAGAAACATGGTAGGCCCTACCTTTACGAAGAAACTACTGGCATCCGTACGCCCTTTCAGTACTTCGGAATTGCGCTCGACCCGAACATGGAGCTCGATCCTGTCCTGGCAGACCTGGCCCGCAGCACTCTCGGCGTGAACGCGGAGTGCTTCAAAATGGATAACCAGACGACGGTTGTCCCCGAAGAGGGAACGCGCCCCAAGAACCCTATATACAAACCTGTCTCGTGGATAAAGGTCGACGGCGATATCGACTATGACAAACTGAACGCGCTCTGTGTCGAGGCGTGGCGTAAGCTCGAGCTTCCGCGCATTCTTCTCGAGCTTTGCGCAAACGATGCACCGAAAACCAGGTATGTCATCGGCATGCGGGCGGTCGAGAGCGCGGCCGCGAAGCTGGCGCGTCCGGTGCGGATAGACGAGGCGGCGCTCCTTGAGATAGGCAAGAAAATTGCCGCGCATACCGGCGCGTCGAGGGTGGCGTACGATATCAGCATCAAGCCACCGGCAACAATCGAATTCGAGTAGCTGTCATTCAGGGATGTGGCTGCCCTTCAGGCAGCGTCAGAGAGGTAACAACAGGATTTGCCAACAGGCAGATGGAGGCTATCCCAATTCCGCTACACTACATTGGAAAGCCTCATCCGCACGATATCTCCAACATAGTCCCACACAGCTACTTTACAGATATCTAGTATGATACATGTACTGTTCTGATTATCCAGATTGTTGTGTTTTCAGGATATATTTCACACCGAAAGAAAGAGAATCTCAATTAAGATTTTCAAAAGAAACCTTGAAAATTTATCAACGCAGAAAAGTGAAGATTTGGTCAATACTGAGGGTGCTTGCCAATTGAAGACTTTGTAGCAGTATATCAAAAATTGATGTATTATCGAGTGGTTATATTGATATAATAAATCTTAAAATGGCTGACACGGTTGGTGGGTGTTGATTTGAAATTGAAATTGTAACAGATCAATCAAGCAATGAATTTAGCAATGTTTTCTTTTTTCGCTCCCATTGCCAAAAGTGATTTGACGAGCAGGTCTAATGATACGCTCGGATCCCCTTTTTCCATTTTAGCAACTCTGGACTGACTTGATTTCAAAATTTTAGCTAGTTGCACCTGTGTCAATTTACTACTTTTTCGCCTTTTCGCCAACGCTTCAGAGAGCGCAAGCTTTAATTCGATGTACTCTGATTCTTCCTTAGACAGATCCAGAAACTGTTCTACGGTGCCGACTTTGTAGCCTTTGGATTCCAGTTGTTTCTTTTTTCTTTTGTCCATCTTCAATTCGAGCATCGGAAGAAAATGGTGGTGTGGCAATTTCTCCATGTAGCCAGACTATCGGTTTGTCATGTGGACTCATTAGCTATAAATTTTCATGCTCTGACGCGCACAACGAAGCATGAAACAAAATTTTTATATTGAAATGTCATAGCTATCCTCTAAAAGTAATGCATGGAAATTTATAAATATGTCAGATATGATATATTGTCAACCCTGATCAATGACTATTATCAAAAATTTCCCTTTTTGATTATCGAAACGAACCTTTTGAAATTCGACATGGACAGAACTAATGATTTCATCATTCCCGGCGATCCCCTTCAGGTTGAGACTCTGTAACACAGCTCAAAGAAATAATTAAAACAATTAGTTAACATAATCCGCGTGAAATCTAAATATCACTGAATTAGATAATATAAGGTGATTGGGCTCGTAAATCGAAAGGTCCAAAAACCAATTTTATACCCATCCATCCTTTAATAAGAATGATGCCTACAACAGCACATGCTTGACATATTACCTGCTGCGTAAAAATATGTGCATATGATAAAATCATTTGTCTGCCGAGAGACTGAAAACTATTCAACGATCAACGAGTTCGCTGTTTCCAATCTTTTGAAAGGCAAGTGAGAAAAAGGCTTATGGTGCTTCATGCCGCTCCTAGTCTGAACGCCTTAATGCTTAATCCAGGAAATAAATTTCACGCCCTCAAAGGAGATCGGAAGGGACAATTCGCCATTTGCGTTAACAAACAATGGCGTGTCTGTTTTGAATGGCATGAGGGGAATGCATTTAATGTTGAAATTGTAGATTATCATTGAGGTATTGACATGAGCGCTAACAAAAATTTTGATCCGATTACACCAGGTGAAATCCTTCGTGAAGACTTTATGGAACCTTTCGATATCAGCATTAATAAGCTCTCACGTGACCTTTTTGTTCCTCCCAATAGAATTAGCGAGATTGTTAACGGGAAACGATCCATTACCACCGATACCGCCTTGAGATTGCAGCGCTACTTTGGTGTCGAAGCTCAGTTTTGGCTGAATTTACAGACTGAATATGATTTACGAATGATGAAACGCAAAATTTGGTCTGATATTGAACAACGAATTATTCCGGCTCAAGCCTCTAAGACATTATCCGAAAATAGTCCCATGTCATAACAAAGTCATCAAGATGGACGGGCTATATTCTGCGGCTTTTTGTGTTTCCTATTTGTTTCGCAATTTGTGCTAATTTCATGGATGTTGTGTTTCATCCGCCCGCCACCTATGCCGGACGTTGTATTAGAGACCAATATAAGGATATGACCAATTCAGACTGCCAAATGCAATCTACATAGTTCGAACTTTATAGAAATATGGTTGATTACGTCATCCCCGGCAGCATCCCTTAGGTGTTGATTGTATAACACAGCTCAAATATCTACCTGATAATAATCGGTTGACATAATCCGAAAAATGATAACTTCTAAGCGAAGACCCTATCGAGAAGACTCCTTTAAGTGATAACAGTTGGTTAAACAATTAAGTCGAAACCCACCTATATTCCCTCAATTCAAAGCTTCATCACCTATAACTGTGGCCTCTTGTTCTGTGTTGATTTGGTCATTTTTGGCTGGTATTCGCCAGCCGGAGACTCAATCATAAAAAACCTCGACGTCTTCAAAGTCCATGAATTTGATGAAGTCTCAATAGGAACTCCCTCTTTCAATATTGATACTTGCATTTGTAAACGTTTATACCGAACGAATGCCGAATAATGGTTGACAAGGTGTAGCCAGATGGCTACTATACAGGCTATGATTGAAGTTCGCAAAACTGAAGTTTTTGCTAAATGGCTTGATACACTAAATGATATCCGCGCAAGAGCTCGGATTCTAGTTCGAATAGAAAGACTATCGGCAGGTAACCCTGGAGATGTTAAACAGGTGGGAGAGGGTGTTTCAGAATTGCGGATTGATTATGGACCCGGTTACCGAGTATATTTCAAAAAACATGGGCGACAAGTTGTAATTCTGTTAGCTGGTGGAGATAAACGTACTCAAGTAAAGGATATAAAGACAGCCTTGCGCATAGCAAAGAATTTATAGGAGTTTACAATGGCTAATACCATCACTACCCGATACGATGTCGCTGAACATCTTCGCACTCCAGCGGAAATGGCCGCTTACCTTGAAGCCTGTTTTGAAGAGGCCAATGGTGATGCAGCATTTATTGCTAAAGCATTGGGTGATATTGCTCGCGCAAAAGGTATGTCGCAAGTAGCGCGAGATGCTGGCCTATCTCGCGAAAGCCTTTATAAGGCGCTTTCTGGAGAACGAAACCCTAATTTCGATACAATTCTTAAGGTTATTATGGCTCTTGGCCTGAAATTGCATGCAGAAGCAGCATAAAGTAAAGAAGGTCCCCCTTTTGACCGGTGGGTTACCACCTATTTCTATTAATAGTGGCCTCACGATATTTTTTCTTTGATCTCTACCCTCAGAAAAGCTTACCAATACAAGCCGTTGCTTTTTTGTTTTGCGGATAATAGGAGATAACACGATCCTCGCCAATCCTTCTTAACAATTGATTAAGTTACAGAGCTTCGAATGGCATCAGCCTTCAACCGGTTGACATAATCCGAAAAATATCAACATCCATAAAACAATCCCATCGAGAAGACTGCTTTATTGAATTGCAGCCTTGGATAGTCATTTACACTCGTAAATTTAAAGTGATATTTCACAATCAACTTAGAAAACGACTATCAGAACAAAGGTATGAATTTTGATTCCTGGCTGAGGTTATGATTTCTGCGATCTGGCAGCTTCACTATATTGGGGGTTCTGTCACAGAAGGTTGGATCATTATTGATATCATGTAGTTGACATAATGAAGCCAGACTATCGGTTTGTCTATTGGACTCTTAAACAACAAAACTGTCAGATATGATATATTGTCAACCCAAATTGTTCGGGATTTTCAGAATTATTCATTTTGATGGATGAAACGAATCTTGAAAATTTGATCTCAGGCGGGACTCGAGGATCAGATTGTCCCGATGGATAATTTCATCATCGTGTCGATACCCGAGGATGGCTTCGATCTCGCTGGTCCGGGCGCCGAGGATTTTCTGGAGGTCCCCTGAGTTGTAATTGACCATGCCAATGGCAATTCTTTGCTTGTTTTTACCCTGGATATCCACGGTGTCCCCCACGCTGAACTTTCCTTGAACGGCGGTGATGCCAGAGGGAAGCAGACTCTTGCCCTTCTTGGTCAGAGCGCTCTCTGCGCCTTCGTCGATGGTGATCAGGCCATTCGATTTCTTGGTAAAGGCGATCCACTGCTTACGGCTGTTCAACGAGCTGGCTTCAGGGAGAAAAAAGGTGCCGCACGATTTTCCGGAAAAGACATCCTTTAGGATATCGGGTTTGGAACCATTGGCAATAATGCTGGCGATACCCCCCAGGGAAATGTTTCTGGCCGCCGTCAATTTGCTGCCCATCCCGCCGGTTCCCAAAAAACCGGGAATGGTGTTGGCTGCCTTGGTTATCCGTCGATCGACTTTTTCAACAACCGGGATCAATTGTGCATCCGGGTGCAGTCGGGGGTCTTTGTCGAAAAGACCGTCTATATTGGTCAGGTTCACCAGCAGTTGGGATTCCGTCAGATTGACCACCAGGGCGCTGAGGTTGTCGTTGTCACCGAACTTGATCTCGTCCGTGCCCACGGTATCGTTTTCATTGATAATAGGAATGATCTTCCAGGACAGCAATGTCATCAGGGTGTTTCTGGCATTCAGATACCGACGCCGGTGCGTGAGGTCATCCCTGGTGAGCAATATCTGTGCTGCCTTGGCCCCCTGTCTGGAAAAAGCCTCCTCATATGCCATTATCAAATGGCTTTGTCCCATGGCGGCCAAGGCCTGCATTTGTGATAGCGATGTGGGACGTTTGGATAGACCGGCCTTTTTCAACCCAGCCGCAATGGCACCCGAAGAGACGAGAACGATTTCGATCCCCCTGTTGCGCAGTTTACAGATTTCGGTTGTCAGATCATCGATTAAATTCAGGTTCAAACCGTTTTTGCGGGTCAGCACGCCGCTGCCGATCTTGATCACGGCCCGCTTCACTTTTTTCAGGTAGGTTTTTCGGTCGAGTTTCATTTGAGATCCTGCTGGATGGGTCTGTGGGTAAAAGGTTTTGATCCCTGGCCCGTGTAATCAGAGACAATATGACCGTTTCCGATGAGCCGCCATTGATAGATCATGAGCCCTTCCAAACCCACGGGACCCCGGGCGTGGATTTTGTTGGTGCTGATGCCCACCTCCGCCCCCAGACCAAACCGGAAACCGTCGCTGAAGCGGCTGCTGCAATTCACCATCACATCTGCGGAATCCACCAGATGCATGAAGAGATTCGCGCGCTGTTTATCCTGGCTGACAATAACGTCGGTGTGTCCGGAACCGTAACAGTTGATGTGGTCGATAGCCTGCGCCATGGAATCGACCACTTTTATGGACAGGATATAGTCCAGGTATTCGGTTTGCCAGTCTGTTTCTGTGGCCGGAATGACATCGATAAATTCAGCTGTTTGTGCGCAGCCACGGATTTCGACGTTGCGTGCCGCCAGCGCCGCCCGGACACCCGGCAGAAAACCCTGGGCCACAGCGCGGTGGACCAAAAGGGTTTCAGCTGCGTTACATACCGAAACATACTGGCACTTGCTGTCCACGGTGATGTGAATGGCCATGTCTAGCTTGGCCTCTCTGTCGACATACACATGGCAGATGCCATCGGCATGTCCCAGCACCGGAATACGGGTGTTGTCCATGATGTGCTTTACAAAGGCGTTACTCCCTCTGGGTATGATCAGATCGATGCTGTGATCCAGACGAAGCAGTTCCTGAACGTCGGTCCGGGTTTCCATAAGCCCTATCCAGCCGTCGGGGATTTTTGCCCGCCTGGCTGCCGTTGATATGAGATCCGCCAAGATCCGGTTGGTATGGGCAGCTTCCCTGCCACCCTTCAGGAGAACGGCATTTCCGCTTTTGAGGCAAAGTGAAGCGATCTGCACCAGGGCATCCGGCCGGGATTCGAATATGACGCCGATCACCCCGATGGGACAGCTGACCTTGAAAAGTTCAAGACCCTTGTCCAGTTCTGTAGCGCATAATGTTTTACCCACCGGATCCGGAAGTCGTCGAAGACTTTCCAGCCCCTGGCAGGCTTCCAGGAGCTTTGATTCGTCGAATTTCAGCCGCTTCAACAAAGGCGCTGAAAGGTGTTCGGCTTGTGCATTGTCAAGATCGCGCTGGTTGGCCGTCACAATTTCAGACCGGTTTTCCCACAATGCCGTTGCGATGACGCCCAGGGCCTTGTCCCTTAAGGCCCCGTCCGTTGCCGCGAGTCGAATGCCGGCCGCATTGGCTTTTTCCGCCATCTCCTGAATAATCATGGTTTCCTCATATATATTTTTTATCGTCAGATGTCAGATGCGTCTATATCTATAAAAGGGCGCTATATGCAAGGCCCTTCATGAAATTGTACTACGATTTTAGGGGCAGTCGAGGGTCTGGCGGGATATGGCTAGATCAACGAAACGATTTATAAGGAGTCGACTGCAAGGAGTTTCCGCAATATTTTTAATGGCGGTTTCCGGGTTCTGACCATGGGTGTTCATCAGCGCTGCAAATTCATGAACATAGGTTTTCATGATGTCGGCATCGAACTCCGGGTGAAACTGGACACCCCACGCACAGGGGCTCACGGCGAAGGCATGGTGGGGTTCATTCTCACCGGAAGCCAGAAGAATCGCGTCTGGTGGGAGTTGAATAACCGTTTGGGTATGGCTGACATGTGCCATTATACGTTTGGGCAATCCTTTGAACAGCGTATCTTTGTCAGCTTTGTCGGTCAGGGTGACAGGGACGGTACCGAGCTCCACACCGGCCGCAAAGTTTCCCACAACACCCCCCATGGCATGGGCCATAAGTTGGTGCCCGTAACAGATGCCGAGCAGGGGAGTACACGTGATGCAATGACCCGCGGTATCCAGGCGGCGGTCTGCTCACTCCAATCTTCCCTATCCGTGACCATGGCATGCGACCCGGTGATGATTATGCCGGCAAAACCGGTGGGATCGGGTGGAAGATTTTCTTTATACGGTGAAACAACCCTGAAACCAACCCGGGTCTTTTCCGAAGGACCCATTATCCAGTCTTCGAAATCGCCCCGCCGCCGGTAAAGATGCGGCAGGGTTTCACCTGCTTTTATAATGAGAATCGGTTTTGTCATGCTTGATCTTATAGGTTGCCCAACTTAAACCGGTATGTCTTTTGGCGATAGCGGCGGCGACCAATTGTTTTCAAGAAATTTCAGGCTGTCCCACAGATCCTTCTCCGTATGGGGCTCCAGGGTAATGACAGGCGGGTGCTTCTTTTGTGACATCAAAAAATCCATCAGGGGTTGAAAATCAATACTGCCCTTGCCCTAGACCCAGGTGATCATCGATGACGCCCTTGTTATCGTGCCAGTGTACCTGCTGGATAAACGGGGTCATCTCTGCCATCCAGGTCTTCAATGATGTTCTGCTGAACACCGTGGCATGACCCGTGTCAAGGCAGAAACCCACGCTTTTCCGGTCCAGGTTTTCCAACAGCATCCTGATTTCCCGGGGATGGTGTTCGTAGACGTTTTCCAGCATGAGTTGCGAACCGAGCGCCTGCAGTTCATCGGCAAACCAGGACCAGGTTTCCATTGCGACTTGAACCCATTTTTCACGGTTATATCCGTATCGTTTTGCATCGTAGCCGGCATGACAAACCACGCTCAAGGGATTGAACAAGGGAACCAGATCCAGCGTCTGCTGCAGACGATAACGGGTGACTTTTCTCACTTCGGGGTCGCTGGAACCAGGAGAAAGATCCATAAATGGGGCATGGATGGTGATGGTGGGGTGGTATCGCGCGAGCGCCGCTGCAATCTGTTGAAAATCAGATCGCGAAAACCGATCCAGCGCAGCGGCATCCAGACCGATTTCCGGATTCAAGCGGTAAGAGAGAAATTTTTCCAGATAGGTGTCCACCAACAGGGTGAAGGGGATGTTTACCTGGACGGATTGAATGATATGACTGTATGTTGGGTTCAATAAATTCTCCGGTTTATCTATTGCCTGTCAGATCAACTTCGGGTTTCACCCTCGCTAGAGCGAAATGGGTGATCCAATGGCGATTTGCGCTGTTTGAGCCGCTTAGGGCACCTTACATCAGCGCATGCTAATGAAAATCCAATATGAAAACAATCTTTTTTTGGCAGCCATGCCTGTTTGACACGATGGCCGGCGCTGATGCTAGGAGCCCTTGCTGCGAGTTCGCAATGCGATAGGGGATGATTCATTTCGCTTTCGCTGAATTTCGAAAGTTGAGCAATCATCCTAGTCCCCCTGCCTAGGGTCCATGCCGTTCTGGCCCTGAGCAGTTCCCGGCCATCTGCTTCACGCACCATGTCGTGGGCAATCAGCGTTCCTTGTTCATTCAGATTACGACACCTGGCCAGGAGTCTATCTCTGTAAAACGCCTCTCCCAAAAAATTGACTTCCAGTTCCGCTAGACAACGGTCGCTTTCAACGATGCCGGGAATGCATTCCAAGAGCCATTCAATATAGCTGACATTGTTTACATGCTGATTGATGTCGAGATCCCGGTACCTGACGTCGAACCGTTTTTCAACCTGGGGCGTGGTCAATACGGGCAACTTGCCGAGGGGGTGATCCGGTATTTGTCGCCTGTCCACGGGGTTTAGCTGCCGCGCAAAGGACGCGGGCCGGACCGGGCGTCGGTTGGCTGTATCGATAATGATCCAGGCGCTGACACAAGACCCTATGGTGCTGTCGTTCTTACGAATGTCAAAATCCCTCAACGCAAAAATCTGTTGAATTCCCGAGGGCCATGTGTGAACCTGGATTTCATCCCCCCATCCCGGATATTGATTCATTTTGAGATATATTCTAGAAAGCACCCAGGTAAAGTTGCTGTTCAGTAACTGGGGCACGGAAACACCGAGTTTCAATGCATGGCTGCTGGCAGCATCCTGCAGCAGATTAAAGATGGAAGGTATGGACAATCGGCCGCCGGCATTTACCTCGTAGGATCGAATGGCATAGGATTCGCGTAGAATGTTTTCCTTGCTGCTGTAATCGTCGATTTGGTCCATATCACTTGATTTAACATGCGGAATAAACTATTTCAAACAGATCATGATAAAACATGCCCAAACAAAAACACCTCCAAATCAGCAGGGGACGCTGGGGACTTTTTCCGGTGTTTTCACACCCAGCATCCTCACGATCCTGGGCATTATTCTCTTCTTGCGACTCGGTTATGTCGTGGGAAACGCCGGCTTGGGACGCGCGCTGATGATTCTGGCTCTGGCCAACGGGATATCTATTTTAACCAGCATCTCTCTTTCGGCTATTGCCACCAACATCAAGGTCAAGGGCGGTGGCGATTATTATCTGATTTCAAGGACCCTTGGCCCTGAATTCGGAGGTGCGCTGGGAATCGTTCTTTTCCTGGCCCAGTCGGTCTCCATCGGTTTCTACTGTATCGGCTTTGGAGAGGTTCTGGCCCAGATATTGCCGCTGCCGGCCTTTGGTTCTTATGGGCCGCAAATGATCGCGGGCGGTGCGGTTGTCTGCCTTTTTGTGCTGGCCTGGCTGGGTGCCGACTGGGCCACCCGCTTTCAGTATCTGGTCATGGGAATTCTGGTGTTGGCGCTGATCTCTTTCTTTGGGGGCGGTATCATGAAATGGGAGTCCGCAAATCTGGCGCAGAATTGGCGAGGACCATTAAATGGGCCAGGCTTCTGGATTCTTTTTGCAATATTTTTTCCCGCGGTAACAGGATTTACCCAGGGTATCAGCATGTCCGGCGATCTGAAAGATGCAGGGAAAAGCCTTCCCCTGGGCACGTTCCTGGCGGTGGGTATTTCCATCGTGGTCTATTTTCTATCGGCCCTTATCTTTTCGGCATCCCTGCCGCAGTCGGTTCTCACGAGCGACTATGCGGCCATGAGCAGGGTGGCGATATTCGGCTTTCTGATTACGGCCGGTGTGATTGCGGCAACCCTTTCTTCTGCCATGGCGTCCTTTCTTGGGGCACCAAGAATTTTACAGTCATTGGCCTCGGATCGGATTTTCCCTTTTCTGCTTCCCTTTGCCAGGGGTGAAGGTGCCACCAACAATCCCAGGCGGGGGGTGCTGCTGGCAGGGGGCATTGCCATTGTCACCATTGCACTGGGTAACCTGAACGTCATTGCACCGATTGTTTCAATGTTTTTCCTGATATCCTACGGGCTACTCAATTATGCAACGTATTTCGAAACCCGCGCTGCCAGTCCTTTTTTTAGACCCAGATTCAAATGGTATGATGGTCGCCTCAGCCTTTTGGGTGCTTTGTCATGTTTGGGTGTGATGCTGGCCATCGATGTTTCGGCAGGATTGATTTCCGTGGCCGTGCTTTTTTCCATCTACCAGTACCTGCGGCGCAAGTCCGGCCCAGCGAGATGGGCGGATGGGAAACGATCCTACCACCTGCAGCGGGTACGGGACCACCTGCTGGCGGCTGCCGCAGAACCCGAGCACCCCAGAGACTGGCGGCCTATGATGCTTTTGTTCTCCGACAGCCCCGAAAGAAGAGCCCCACTTCTGACACTGGCCGGCTGGATTGCGGGAAACACGGGCATGATTACGGTGGTTCAGATCATCGAAGAACGCGGGGCAAGGGCCTTCAAACTGCAGAAAGAAGCTGAAAAGACACTGGGAAAAGAAATTGCCGCCTATGATCTGGGCATATTCCCGCTGGTGGTATCGGCCCCGAACTTTGAACAGGGGGTCGACATGTTGGTCCAGGCCTCGGGCATTGGGCCGCTGCAAGCCAACACCATCCTGTTCGGATGGCTGTCCGAGGAAACCAGCCAAAAGCCGCATATTCGCAAGAACGTTTACAACAATCGACTGAAACGGATTTTTAAGCAGGGGCGCAATATCATCGTTCTGGATGCCAAGCCAGGGCAATGGCAGGAGATGTTATCGATACCCGAGGCCGAGCGCCGTATCGACGTATGGTGGTGGGATGATGCAACCGGCCGTCTGATGTTGTTGCTGGCACACCTGATTACGCGGTCCAGGGACTGGAACGAGGCCAGGATCCGGATTTTGAGTGGCAAAAAGAAGACCGGTGCAGGGGAATCCGTCGAGAACCTGAAGGCCTTTCTGGAAGATGTCCGGATTGAGGCAGAGCCGGTGGCGCTCGAAACGGTGGATTCACTGACGGTTGCCCAACAGTCTGGTGATGCATCCCTGGTAATGATGCCTTTTCAACTTAAAGGGGATCGTTCCGTGGGTCCTTTCGGTGAGCCGGTTGAAAATATTATCGAGCGCCTTCCTTCCGTGGCAATGGTTCTGGCGGCTGAAGACATCGATCTCGAGGCCGAGCCGGAAGAGGGAAAGGCCGCAGACATGGCATCTGTTCTGGATCAGCTGGCAGATGCAGAAAAAAAAGCGCAAAAAGCGGAAAAGGAAGCTGAAATGGCCTCCCTGGCCCTGGATGAAAAACTGGCCCAGCTTTCAGAGGTGGAAAAACTTAAAGCGGCATCTGCCAGGGTTCAAACGGTGCGTAGCGCAGTTTTCGATGCCGAGGCTGCGGCCGAATCGGCCGCTAAAAAGGCCGCCAAGGCGGAGGCCAAGGTCCGGCAGGCGGCGCAGGAGGCAGCCGACAACGGGGCAAAACTGCCGGATGAACTGTTACAAGAGGAAAGCCCTTCAGATGATTTAAAAGGCAAATCGCCAAAACTGCCCTAGCTTGACACCCAAGCCACATATCGTTACCTTGACTTGGTATTAGAGCGACATCGTCGCAATAACGAACATCGCCCTGCGATTTAATAAAGGACCCTCTCATGCGTATCATTGCCCACTATGCGTTTGGAGTCATTGCCTTGACCATATATGGTGGACAGGTCTGACCGTTCATGGCTGCCATGCCCCCCGTGGAGCTGGGGGCAATACTTTTTTTTGCATATGCAGCAGTTCTGATTGCAAGAAAACCGCTGCTGAAAATGGTTGTGTTGCCGGTGGTGGATTCGTCGCAACCCAGTCGCCAATTTTTTCTGGACCTTTCCTTGAGCCTGTTGGCCGGTATTATAGCCAGCATTTATAATATGCTGGTGATAGGGATTCCCATTACGAGCACCCTGTCCCTGTTGATCGGATGCCTGATGGCTGGCTTTTTTCTGGCTTTGGACACCGCGCTGGAAAGGGAACGCAAAATTATTTTCAGAACCCTAGCGTCGAACAAGCCTCAGGAGCCACCCAAGAATCTCTATTCCATGACGCGCAAGTTTTTACTGGCGGCCTTGACATCGGTATTGTTTTTCTCGATGATTCTCGTGCTGGTAATTACGCGTGACATCGTATGGCTGACAAACCTGGATCCGGCTGCCACCTCCCTAACGGACGCACAGTTGTCGATTACTTACGAAATCTTTTTTATCATGGTGGTCATGCTCGTCCTGGTCATTAACCTGATCGTGTCCTATTCGAAAAATCTTAAGCTCCTGTTTTCAAACGAAACCGGCATTCTGGAGCGGGTTAGCAAGGGGGATCTCACAGGGAAAGTGCCCATCGCCACCAACGATGAATTCGGTATCATCGCAGGACATACGAACAACATGATTGACGGGTTACGGCACCGGATGCGACTGGTCAACGAACTCAAACTTGCTGAGGAAATTCAACAGAATCTTTTACCAAAAAAGTCGCCAAGCTACCCACATCTGGACATTTCAGGGACCAGCCTATACTGTGATGAAATTGGAGGCGACTATTACGATTTTCTTAAGTTGCCTGACCATAAGCTCGGAGTCGTGGTGGCAGATGCCTCAGGGCACGGCATCAGCGCTGCCATGCACATGACTGCCGCCCGTGCGTTTCTGCACCTCAGCGTGAGCGAATATCAGGGGCCGGCTCTCCTTTTGGAGGAAGTCAACCGGTACGTAACACGTGACAGCGAAGCCACAAGCCGTTTTCTGAGCATGTTCTTCCTTGAAATCGACGTGCAGTCACAGAAACTCCGCTGGGTTCGCGCCGGGCATGAACCGGCCATCCTGTTTGCGCCGAAAAGCGACAAATTTGAAGAACTGTCGGGAAAGGGCATGGCCCTGGGTGTTGTGGGCGATTATCCGTACCAGATGTTCGAGCGGCAAGGATGGGAACCCGGCAGTGTTCTCGTTGTCGGTACGGATGGTATTCCTGAAAGCCGGAACCGGGAAGATGCCATGTTCGGGCAAACACGATTGCGCGAAATCATCCGTAAACATAGCCGGGAGCCTGCAGAAGCGATTCAAAACGCCGTCATCGATGCGCTGCAAGCATTCAGGGGCGACGTCCCGCAGGAAGATGATGTGACACTGGTGGTTATCAAACTCTTATGAGAAGCAAGCGCATTTTGCATCTAGCATACGAAAGACAAAAAACAATGCCAGAAGGAGCATGTTATGCCCAAGGCTGACATTCCTGTCGTCAAGAGACCCTTGTTTTCATGGATATTGCCCGGCAATCTCAAATTGCAGCTGCTGCTGCTGCTGATTATTGTGGTGATGGTATTTGCCAGGGTATTGCCCTTGGAGATGCAGAAACGTGTGGTGAACGAAGCCATCAATCTGAGAAATGTCGATTTGCTGGTCATCTACTGCGGCGTCTATTTGATTGCCGTCGTTTTAGCCAGTGGCCTCAAATTTCTGACCAACGTGATTCAGACCCTGATTTCCGAGCGAACCACCGCCCGCATGAGAAAAGACCTCTACGCCCATATCTTGACCCTGCCATTGGGTTTTTTTCGAAAGACACAGGCCGGTATGGTGGTGAATTCCCTGTCTGCCGAGTTGACGCTGCCGGGAAACTTCGTGGGGTTATCCATTGCGGCGCCTGTGACCAATTTTCTGACCCTGATGGCATTTGCCGGGTATCTCTTCTGGCTGAACTGGCTCTTGGCATTGGTGTCGCTCAGCATCTATCCTCTTGCCATTCTTTTGCTGCCCATGCTGCAACGAAGGGTGAACCAAGCAAACAAGAAGCGCGTGGATGCTTCCAGAATCTTTTCGTCGCGCATCGCCGAAACGGTATCCGGTATCCATGAAATTCAGGGCAACGGTGCTCATGCCATCGAAAACAGTAAATATGGCAGAATGGTCGACAAGCTTCAGAAAATAAGAATCGGTTGGAGTTTGTACCGATTTGGGGTCAAGTCGATGAATGGCTTTTTTACTAGCCTGGGTCCCTTTCTGGTATTTATTCTGGGGGGCTGGCTGGCTATCAAAGGACAGTTGGAGCTGGGTGCATTGATGGCTTTCGTATCCGCCCAGGAGAAGCTGTTTGACCCCTGGAAAGAACTCGTGGAGTTTTATCAGGTATTTCAAGATGGTTCTGTAACCTACCAGCGGACCATGGAGTATTTCGATGCTGAACCTGAGTTTCTTCTAAAATCTATGGATCGGGAAGCACTGAAGCTGGAGGGCAGCATCGAGGCCAAGCAGCTGTCTTTTGTTACCGAGAGCGGTATCTCTTTGATTGAAGACATCAACTTCTCACTGGCACCCGGCGAACACATGGCACTGGTTGGATTTTCCGGCAGCGGCAAAAGTACACTGGCGGCATGTATCGGCCAGCTCTACAAACATACCAGCGGCAAAATCCATATCGGAGGCCAGGACATTGACGATCTTTCCAAAATGGATATCGTGAACAACATCGGTCTGGTTGCCCAAAATCCGTATATTTTCGATGGGACCATCGAGGAGAATCTTCTGTATTCCTGTGAGGCCAGATTGGGACGACGTGGGAAAGACGTCAGAAACCTTTTGCCGTCGTTGGACGATATCATTGCGATACTGCATCAGACAGGCATTTTTGTGGATGTGCTGCGCTTTGGATTAAATACGGTCTTGGTGCGTGATCACAACCAGGATCTGATGGACACCCTCATTCGCGTGCGCAACAACTTCCAACAGACATTCGGTGAAACGCTGGCCGATTATGTGGAGTTTTTCGACCAGGATCAATACCTTCACTATTCCAGTATCGCTGAAAATTTGACCTTTGGTACACCGAACCAGTCCTCTTTTTCCGATGCGAATCTCTGTCGCAGTCCTTATTTTCTTCGATTTTTAGATGAAGCGGATTTAACCCGACCATTGCTGAGTCTCGGAATCGAACTGGTGAAACAATCGGTCGATATTCTGAGCAAATTACCAAAGGACGCCATTTTCTTCAATCAAAGCCCCGTCGTGCCGGCAGAGCTGGATGATCTCATAATCTTGGTGGATACCCTGAAAAAGAAACGGCTGCACGATTTTTCCGATATGGAGCGCCAAAAACTTCTGGACGTTGTGCTTCGTTTTGCACCAGGCATCCACAAAATGGTGTCCATGCCCCAGATGCTGGAAAGTCTCATCCTGGAAGGACGGGCACTGTTTCGTAAGAAAATTACCGAGGACGATCCCGGTACTTACACTTTTTATCATATGTCCAAATACATTTTTTCTCAAACGATTCTCAGCAATATCTTTTTCGGCAAGACCACCACGACCCATTTAGCTGCGCAGGAACGCATCGATCAGAGCATTATCCAGCTTCTGGTTGAAGAGGATCTTCTAGAACGGATAATTGAAATCGGAATGCATTATGATGTGGGTAGCAAGGGTGACAATCTTTCGGGCGGGCAAAGGCAGAAACTGGCCATTGCAAGGGCTTTTCTGAAGAATCCCAGAATTTTAATCATGGACGAGGCGACATCAGCCCTTGATAATACGTCTCAGGCACGAATACTCAATCTTCTGGAGACGCGCTGGAAGAAAAAAAGCACCTTGATTTCCGTGGTGCATCGTCTGGATACGATTCAAAACTTTGATAAAGTGGCGGTAATGAAGGCTGGAAAAATCCTTGAAATGGATACCTACAACAACCTCATGGATCGGAAAGGAACGCTATATGAGCTCGTTGGAAAATGATAAACTGGCCCCAGGTTGTGAGTTGGATCAGAATCTCGAACTATTGAGACAGACCTATCTCTTTTCGGCAGTTCCCCTGGAGACTTTGAAGGTGTTCGCCTATATTTGCGGCAGAGAAAAATTCCAGGAAGGAGAGTATCTCTTTCGTCAGGGCGAGGACGACGGGCAGGCTTTTTATATTATCAGTGGCCATGCCGTGCTGGAAAGGGAAAAAGAAGGTCTCATCAGGGAGATTCGTCAATGCCGGGAAGGCGAATTTTTTGGTGGGTTTTCTCTGATGGGCCCGATGCAGCGACTGTTTTCCCTGAAGGCGGTATCGGAAACGAACTGTCTTGTCATTGCCAGGGAAAAATTTACGCGCACCCTGTCCCAGTTTCAGGACCTCATGCCCAGTCTGATCAAAGCGCTTGTGGCCGGTGTCGATGGATGGGAAAAAAGTTTCCTGTCAAACCGCACAGATCAATGCACTGACTGTATGAAGGAGCTCGGCGTCAGTTTGCTATAGCTGGTTCATCGATCATGGGCGAATGGTCTTGTTTTCAATAGACCTTAACAACCCTCGTTGTTGATGCGAGACGGTTGATGTGTTATTGTTCGTTTAAAGACAATCCCTTGGAAAGGTTAAGGCAGATGCCCAAGAAAGTATATCATCTTGAGCTGAAAAATAATTTGTCCGAACTGGATCATTTATGCCAGACCTGTGAAGAGATCGGCCGAAGCATCGGTATTTCGGACAAGTCCATCTTTGAAATGAATCTGGCTCTCGATGAACTGTTCACCAATATTATCTCGTATGGCTTCCAGGACCAGCAGGAACATACCATCAAAATTGTCATCACCATCGAGGGAGATCTGCTGCACATGTGCATAGAAGATGATGGTCTTCCTTTTAACCCACTGGCGTCAAAGACGCCTGATTTTCAGTGTGGTATCGAGGAGTGTAAGATCGGCGGTTTAGGCATTCATCTCATCAGAAAACTGATGGACGATGTTCAATATCAACGGCTCGCGGATAAAAACATTCTTGTTCTTAAACGTAAAATTCAAAAACAGGACTAAGCTAGTTTTGGAGGTATGTTTATGGAAATAATTGAAGAAATACAAGAAACTATCTGTGTTTTCAAACTCAACGGCCGACTTGATTCCAACACGTCCCAGGACTTCGAAGAAAAGATCTTTGGTGCGATATCGGATGGATCGATACAGATGGTGATCGATTTCAAGAATATCGATTACATTTCCAGTGCAGGCCTGCGCGTCATTTTGAAAGCTACCAAGGCACTGCACCGCGAGAAAGGCCAGATCATGCTTTGTTCCATGCAGGATTATGTAAAGGAAGTCTTTGAAATCGCAGGCTTTGATACCTTTCTGCCGATCGTGGGGACAATGGATGAAGCGCTCAAGTCCTTCTAGCGATCTTGTGGCAGTTTAAAAAAAGCGACATCATCGAGTTTCATAAATTCGCCCCACGAATTTATTCTTGCATGCCAATCAGCCCACGCTTGCCCAGATCCCTGAGAAACTGGGTGACAGCCATCTCGGCTTCCCGATACCCCAGTTGATGAGACTCGGCAAATGCGTCGGCAATATTCCTAACCGTTCGTTTCCCATCGATCATTTTCCAGACGTCGGTTCCCAGATTGTCTAACTGCAGCTTCCTTGATCCAACCTGCAGGGCAGAGCCCTTGAATTTCTGGATCCACTTCGCCATCCAGGGCCGCATGGTGACGGGGTAACGGATAACGGTATGCCCGGATTTTAGGGTTATTTCGGAGATTTCAATGCTCTTGACAGGTACCAGCGTCAGGGCCTGACTTTTTGTTAGCTGTGAGCGATTGGATTTTTTTTTCGAAAATTTCATATTCGGTGATGTTTCAAAATTTGATTCTGACACTATAATTGGCACTGATAGTTGTCATCAGATCCATGTCAATAGGCCTTTTGCTGTCGAATCGAATTCCCAGGATCCGATTTTTTTCTGCCAAATGCCAAACACGCACCCAGTGGAAGACCGGTTTTCGTTTGAACCGGCCCAGCCAATTGTGCCAGCGGGCAGTTGTGTTTGATCGCCATTCCACAGCGGGGTGATCAAGAAAGCGGGTCGAGACCAGGTTCTGCTGTTCAAATGCCAGCGAGCTTGCTGCAAACTGTGCCAGGTTGCTTTGTGACAGAAAGGCAGATGCCGGTGCCCATCGAAAGAGCTTGAGCGCTTGATATCCATCTGACAAAGCAAGTTTGTAATTCCCAGGTTTAAATAAATAGTCGACCAGTTGAAAGGTTTTGGGCAAGCGGGCGTGGATGTCGAAAACAGTCCAGTCTGTTTGGTGGTCGCTGCGGTGATCTTGAAGGCTTTTCAGCATCTCGAGAGTTGTTTCATCGGTCAAATGATCGGCCATATTGAAAATCTGGAAAATGATGGCTGTCTTGCAGCCAGAACAGAACAGAATGGCACCCCGTCCATTTTCAGTTCCAGACTGCCAAGAAAATCCCTTGGCGATAAAGTTTGAAAGGGCCTTTTCCCAGGTGGACGGCAGATGCCATGCTTCAACATGCCGGTCCGGATAGTGTTTTTGCTGAGCGATGAGTTTTTTTAGATGTGAGCGATGGGAGAAACGACCCTTTACGGGCCTCCATTTGATTTCCATGGCAGGACGGGCATGATTGTCGAAAAACAGGTGCCGTGTGTCAATCCGGACAAGATCCCATGCGCAAGGCACGCACAAGCAAATGCCATTCCAGGCGATAGTTTTCAGCATTCCAGCCATTGATTTGCCGGTTTATCTGGGCACAAAAAGATCCCATCCGGTCTGTTCGAGTTCAAGCTCCTGGGCTTCGGACCCCTTGCCGCTGGCTTTTTCCATCTGTTTCTTTTTTTCGTAGCATTCCCAGTCCGCCTCTAGCAGATTGGTCATGGTGAGCTTGATGGAATTGCCCATTTTTTCTTCCTCATCCTTGATATTGTGTTGCAGGATCAGGCTGATTAAATTGTTGTCCTTGTCCACAAATGACCACTTCCACCCGATGACGATGTGAAAGGGGTCTCCACGATATTCGTCGCTTTTTCCGAATCGTTTTTCGATTCGCTTTTTCAGATTGTCGTAAAAAGACTTGCTGTTGTCGCTGTATTTGAACTTTATTCGAACAACGCGGTTTGGCGCGCTACAGGTACAGTATGCGATGAGACCGGTTTTGAACCCTTTTATGGGCTTTGTTTCCACCTCCCGAATACTTTCCATGTGTCGTATGGGAAGAGACGTATCCATTAGGACAAAATCGGCAAATTCGGCGATATCATGGCCCAGGATAAATGGGCCCAACTGTTGGGCTGTTTGCGCAATACTTGTTCCGGAAATTGCCAGGATGATGACGGTTACCCAGACGGTGCTGTATTTTTTCATGAGCGTCTTCCTGTCTATTGATTGGTGATTTTATTCAATAACATCTTTAACATAGGGCATTCTTCCTGTTTGTAAATATCAAACGGCAGCTTTGGTTTCCACGCCATAAGCGATAAGTCTTGCGCTCGGGAACGGACGAGCGCTTAGCGCTGACCGCTCAGGGCTCAAAGCTTTCCAGAGCGGAATATCGATAACACCAGCCACAGACCCAGAAAGGTGGCCAGACAATAGCCCATGAGGCCGAGCAAGGTTGTCATAGAGAGGGTGTGACCCAACAGGGTTATGTTGAATTCCATCAGGCCCTGGGCGGCGTTGAGCACCAGTGCCGCGGCGATCAAAGAAGCGGATATCACGATACCCAGAACAAGCCGGTTGAGGCCTTTTTCAAATTTTTCATCCATTCCCTGTATGCCGGTGTGTCGTATTTCGAAGCGGTGCTTGCCCAGGGCTGTCATTTTCAGAATATCATGCAGGAATTTCGGCACCAGGCGCATGGTACTGCTGAAATATCGTGCATCCCGCCCTATATTACTGAGTATTTTCTGTGCATCGTACCCACGTTCCAGGAGTGCTTTGGCATAGGGTCTGGTGACCTCCAACAGATTGGCGTCACTGTCGAGGATTTTTCCGAGGGCTTCGGTCTGGATGAAGGTTTTCAGCAGCAGCAGGTAGTTCCTGGGCAGGCGGATCTGATGTTTCAACACGACCTGCATCACTTGATCGTACACATCTCTGGCAGAGATGGTCTTCAACGATCTTCCATAAAAGGGTTCGCTGATGTCTTTGAGATCAATACGAAATGCATCCATGTCCATACGATCCGGATCGATGAGTCCGGCGTCTGCAAATGCTTCAACGATCATGTCGTAATCGTGCTCGGCATATCCAAGGAAGATATTGGCAATTTGCATCATGGACGCTTCGTCCAGATACCCCGTGATCCCAAAATCCACCAGAGCCACTCGGCCGTCATACAACACAATGGTGTTCCCGGGGTGGGGGTCTGCATGAAAAAGCCCAAATTCCATCAGCTGTCTGGAGAAGCTTCGCAGCCCGACCATGGCTATTTCCCTGGGATCGATACCATGCGCCTGCATGGCTTCAACCTGATCCATTTTGATACCGTCGATATGCTCCATGACCAGAACCGACTTGGATGTATACGCCCAATGGACCTTGGGGATAACCAATTCATGGCTTTCCCGGAAATAGCTGGAGAAGCGTTCCATGTGACCTGCTTCGGTCAGCATGTCGAGTTCTTTGAAAATCGTTCGTTCAAATTCGCGCGTTAGATTGATAAATCCTATTTTTCGACCAACATCGAATCGGTGCTCCAGTTTTTCGGCCAGCATGCGCATGAGTTCGATGTCTTGCCTGATTTTTTTCCCGATTCCGGGCCGAATAATTTTCACGGCTACTTTCTCGCCCGTATGCAATTTTGCCATATGGACCTGCGCCACAGAAGCCGCTGCCATGGATTCAGGGTTGAAAGACTCAAAAATGTCATCCAGATCCTGTTCGAAGTCCCCTTCGATCACTGCTCGAATTTCTTCAAAGGGTACCGGTGGTACACTATCCTGGAGTTTGATGAATTCCTGAATGTATTCGGGTGGAAAAATATCTGCCCGGGTGCTCATCAACTGACCCAGTTTGACAAAACTGGGGCCCAGTTCTTCGAGTACCCTTCGAATTCTGACAGGCGATGGAAATCCTGATTTTAGAGGATACGCGGTGCTGTCATCGGCTTTCATGCCGTTTGATCCCTGCCTGAACAGCCGGTCTATGAAATCACCGAACCCATGCTTCACCATGATGCGGGAGATATGTCCCAGTCTTCGAATGCCGCGCATGCGTCGAATTCTATCTACAAACGTCATATCATCAGCCTTTTATAGTGATTGTCATCATAACGTTTCGATGGGTGTTATCGGTGTTGTCAGGATAATGTTCCATAACCGCTCCGGAAAATAACGTCAACCAAGCACTCGAACTTGCGACCAAGCGTTCGTAAGGCACACTCATGCCAAACATTTAAAATAGGTTTAGGCAAGCTACCAGCGTCTGTTGCTAGCAACCCAATTCCAACATCGGGCGTTTTCAACGATCGCTAAGGCGCTTCAAACAGGCGAGCGTTTGTTTGCCGTCACCTGCCGGCGTTTTTTTTAGAAGGGCCAGCGAAACATATTTTTGACAACGGGTATAAAGCGCGATTCTTATTTCCCGACAGGTTCTGTTGCCTGCAGGCTCCGCCAGCTCTCACCAATGTCTTTGAGTTTGTCTTTTTCAGCAATGTAGCTTTCAAGATAGCCGCAGTCGGTGCATACGTAGTTGTCCAGAGCTGCGATGGTAATAATGTTGACCGGAATGGAGTTGCTACCGAATGGACCATTTTTCAAAGGAATCTTATCGCCACAGTAGATTGATTCGGAGCCACATTTGGGGCAAGTACCGTTTTTCACGATGACCTCCTTGGTATACGGGTGTTATTGTCCGGCATTTTAGGGTGCATGGTTCGACCAATATGACCCAATAGGAAGTGTGTGTCAAAGAAAAACTAGTGCTTGCAAGATATATCGGTTTTAGCCCGAACATTTCATGAAACTTGAGCAGAAATATTTCATTTATCCTTATATATCAAAAGATTATTTTGAGGAATTAAATCATGGCGTCCAACGCCGATATCGCGGAAAAAGACCATTTGTGGATGGGCACTAACGAGCTGTTTAACGCGTCTCGTTTCAGCCTTCCGTCTTCGTTCTGCGAACTACGCCGAGACAGGTCCGTCTTCGTTCTGCGAACTACGCCGAGACAGGTCCGTCTTCGCTCTATGAGCTACGCCGAGACAAGTCAGGGGCGTGAAATTTTCGAGTTAGGTTTAGGTTTCAGGTAAGACAGGTGCCAGGCACATGCCGATGTGGTTCGCAGCGATCAATTACTTGCTCTATGGTTTAATCTGAGGTAATGATAAAATTCATGCCTACCAATGAAAATTCAACATTCAAAACGCAGGGCCGGCTGGTGCAGTTCAAACGCTTGCTTGCCCTTTCGCGCACTCCCCACGGTCTGCTGGACATGGCAGCACCGGCATTCAGCGTACTGCTCTACCTCGGCGGGTTTCCCCCCCTGCATGTGGTGGTGATTGGCCTGCTGACGGCCTTTGCGGGCTATACCGCCGTGTATGCACTCAACGACATCGTCGATTTTCGAACCGACATGGCAAAAGGGCATAAAAGCGCTCTTACAGCCGAGAACTATCTCGATTCTCTGATGGTCAGGCATCCCTTGGCCCAGGGGCTTCTGACTTACCGGGAGGGTCTCTTGTGGGCGACGGGTTGGTCCCTGGTTGCCCTGGTGGGCGCCTATATTTTGAACCCCATGTGTGTGGTCATTTTTTTATTGGGGTCTGCTCTGGAAATCGTCTATTGTTTTTTATGGCAGGTAAGTCCCTGGCGGTCTGCGGTGAGCGGATTCGTCAAGAACTCGGGACCTGTTGCTGCCCTGTTCGCTGTTGATCCCCATCCTTCCCCGTTGTATACGGTCATCCTTTTCCTGGGTCTTTTTTTCTGGGAAATCGGGGGCCAGAACATCCCGGCCGATTGGTCCGATATCGAACTGGATCGTCAATTCAGGGCCAAAACCATACCCGTGCAGTTGGGTACGCAGAAATCGGCCTTACTGGCACTGATGGCACTGATCTTATCGGTTCTTTTGATCGTCATTCTTTTTTGGCAGAATTTTCCAGTAGGGAAATGGATTGCTGTCCTTTCAGCCCTTAGCGCCGGCATCTATCTGCTCTTGATTCCGGCCGTTAAACTGTTCCTGACACGCGACAGAGAGCAAGCCATGGCACTCTTCAACCGGGCGAGCTATTTCCCGCTTACGCTGCTAGGCGTGGTGCTGGGATTGATAGGGTTGCTGCATGCTGCATGACGCAGGGGTTTCGTGAAGTGTTTCCACAAGGCCTTTTTAAAAAAACGGAACCATAACCCAAAACAAGGTCAGCACCAACGCCGAGGGGTCATTCCGACGCGACCATGAAAAACTCGCTTAGCCACATGCAGAGGAGATGCTTTTTTGAAGCCTACAGCAGAAGATAGGTCTATTTCCATGGCGGCCGGCAACATCCAATTATCCTTCGGGCGCATACAGGTCCTGAATAATGTTTCCTTTCACATTAAGCAGGATGAAATCCTATCTATCATCGGGCCTAACGGTGCTGGAAAAACAAGCCTGATGAACTGTCTCTCCGGTTTTTACAAGCCGCAGGAGGGCCGAATCGAATTTCACGGTCAGGACATCACCCACATGCCGATTCATCACCGGGCACGTCTGGGCATCGGTCGCACATTCCAGGGGATCCAGCTTTTTCCCCACATGACCGTTCTGGACAACATCCTGGCCGGCCGGCACGTGCGCATGAAAACCAATTTTCTGCAGTCTTTTATCCACTGGCCCTGGGTGCGACGCGAAGAAGTCGCCCACCGCAGGGTGGTGGAGGAAATCATCGATTTTCTGGAAATGGAATTCATCCGTGACGGCATTGTCGGTGAACTGGGATACGGTCTCCGCAAACGTGTCGACCTGGGCCGGGCCCTGGCGCTGGAGCCGGAGATTCTCATCATGGACGAGCCCATGGCCGGCATGAATGTTGAAGAAAAAGAGGATATGGCCCGTTTTATCATCGATATCCAGGAATACCGCAAAATTCCGGTTATCCTGGTGGAACACGACATGGAAGTCGTCATGGATATATCCAACCGTGTGGCGGTGCTCGAATGGGGCAACATGATTGCGGAAGGTCCTCCCGCGAACATCCGTACCGACCCTAAAGTTATCAACGCTTATCTCGGAGAAGAATGATTCCGAATCGTTCGGGGGTGGGACAGAACAAAGGAGCCGTTGTGCAAGAATCAAGCAGCGATATGCCGAAAATTTCCGCCGGAACCCTTCCAAAAATTTTGCGACGGGGGGTACAACGATGGGGCGATCAGGTGTACATGCGCCAGAAAGATCTGGGCATCTGGCAGGGCTATTCTTGGAACAATGTATATGAAAAAGTTCGCGCATTCTGCCTGGGTCTCATTCGAATTGGGCTTCAGCAGGGGCAGACGGTTGGGATCATTGGTGAAAATACACCTGAGCTATTTTGGGCGGATTTCGCTACGCTTTCTGCCAGGGCTAAAATGGTTTGTCTTTATCCGGATATGACGCCGGCGGAGATGCTTTACATACTAAAGCACTCCGAGGCTGTATTTCTGGTGGCGGAAGATCAGGAACAGGTGGACAAATATCTCGAAATTCGACATCAGCTGCCTGAAATCCGCAAGGTCATATACTGGGATGTGCGTGGTATGTGGCAATACCACGACGACATCCTGATGGCGTTTGAGGATGTCCTTGAACTGGGCCGCAAATACCATTCCTTGAATCCAGACCTGTTTGAAATGACGGTAGACAGCGGCAAAGCCGACGATGTCGCCATGCTTAGCTACACATCCGGAACGACCGGCATCCCCAAAGGCGTCGTTTTGACCCACAATTTTCTGATCGACAATGCCTATCGTGTCGTCATGGCCAATGAATTTAAGCCTTTTTCCCAGTATCTGTCTTATCTTTCACCGGCCTGGATCACGGAGCATTTTTTTGTGACCATGGGATTGTTGTTACCCTTTGTCTACAATTTTCCCGAAGAGCCGGAGACAGTCTTGGCCAATATCCGTGAACTGGGTGCCGAATGCCTGGTGTTCGGTCCCCGGCAATGGGAGAGTCTGGCCTCAACGGTCCAAGTCAAAATGAACGATGCAGGTCCCGTTCGTCGGTTGTGCTATAAAGCCGGCGTTCATATCGGAATGAAATTGGCCATCGAACGCACGGGAGGGACTCGGGCCGGCATTTTTTGGCGACTGCTGTATCCGGTTGCCGATCTGCTGGTTTTGGGGCCCATTCGCGACAACCTGGGGTTGCGCAAGACCTATTTTGCACTCACCGGGGGCGCACCTGCCGCACCGGAGATATTCAATCTTTTTCATGCCCTGGGTCTTAAACTGCGTAATGTCTATGGCAGTACGGAAATGGGGTTGTACACCCAGCACATGGGCCAGCGGTTCGATCCGGCCACCCTGGGTCAGTGGTACCGGTCACATCCGGATCTGGGGCCTGCGCTGGAATGGAAAATTGACGAAGACGGTGGCATGCTGATCAGGGGCGGAACGCCTTTTGGGGGCTATTACAAGGACACTGCCGCAACCGATGCCGCTCTCAAGGATGGCTGGTTTATCACCGGTGATGCCATAAACATGCAGGATAACGGTGAGATCGTTTTTCTGGATCGGGTGAAAGATTTAAAGAAGCTGTCTTCCGGGCACCTGTTCCCACCGCAGTTTATCGAAACACGTTTGCGTTTCAGCCCTTATATAAAAGATGCCATGATTTTGGGAGACAAGCACAAGGATTTCGTGGCAGCCTTCATCAATATCGATGGAGAGACTGTTGGGCAGTGGGCGGAAAGGGAAGGTCTCGCCTATACGTCTTTCCCGGATCTTTCTCAGAAACCGGCGGTATGTGTCTTGATCCAAAAGGAAGTCGACAGGGTCAACAGGGTTCTTGACCCACAGTCACAGGTCAAGCGCTTCGTGAACCTGCCCAAGGAACTGGACCCGGATGAAGCCGAACTGACCCGGACGCGGAAATTGAGACGTGGATTGCTGGAAAAACGCTATGCCAGTCTCATCAAGGCCATTTACGACGGTAATAAGACATTTGAAACCGAAGTGCCGGTCAAGTACCGCGACGGGCGCACCGGTGTGGTCAAAACGCTGACCTGCATCAACACCGCTATCTGACTTGGAGAAAATGAATGGAGTATTTTTTTATCGATTTGGCCCAGTACACGTTTGAAGGGGTTCTCAAGGGACTGCTTTATGCCATCGTCGCCATCGCATTTATCGTCGTCTACCGCTCGGGCCGTATCCTCAACCTGGCCCAGGGGGAAATCCTGATATTCATGGCCTACGTTATCTGGACCTTCTGTTCGTTGGCAATATTCCCTTTATGGGTCGCCTTGCTGTTATCTCTCTGCACTGCCATTGTGTTGGGGCTGGTCATCGAGCGTTTTATTTTCCGACCATTGATTGGGCAGCCGATCTGGGCCATCATCATGGTCAGCATCGGACTCATGATTCTGATCCAGGGCATTGTCCAGGTCAGCTGGGGGGGAATTGAACGGCCTTTCCCACAGATATTCCCCGAAGCACCGGTCAGGATCGGGGACTTGATTTTTACAAGTTCCATTTTCTGGGGCGGTATCATTTCTCTTGGAATCGTCGCTGGGCTGACGTTTGTGTTCAACCGTACGCGCTGGGGGCTGAAACTGACGGCGGTTGCCGAAGAACATCAGGTGGCTCAGGCCATGGGGATATCGGTCAAGAAATCCATCGCAGTTGCCTGGGTGATTGCCTGTGCGCTTTCGTCGTTTGCGGCCATTGTCTTTTTAAACGGGCAGACCCTGACGTTTGCGGCAGCCGCCATTGGTCTGCATGCTCTGCCTGTTGTGCTGCTGGCAGGCCTGGAGTCGATATCCGGCGCGGTGGTGGCCGGCGTCATCGTCGGGGTCGGTGAATCCTGGGCGGGCGCATATCTGGATCCGTATACCGAAGGTGCCATGTCCCAGGCATTTCCTTATGTTCTCATGCTGATTGTTTTACTCATCCGGCCCCAGGGCCTGTTCGGGTGGAAAATTATCGAAAGGGTTTGATCGATGGCGCTACTTCCATGCGGTGTTCACTTTGAAAGTTATGAGCGGGATATGGCCTATATACATACCCGTGCCCAATGGGTATGCTTCATTCTATTTTTGGCATTGCTCATGCTGCTGCCGCATATTCTCAGCGTCCGTTTTATCGCCATGATCAACATAGCGACCATGATCTGTATCGCGGTGGTGGGTCTTCAAATTACCACAGGATATGCCGGTCTGATCAACCTGGGCCAGTCCGCATTCATGGGCATGGGAGCGTTTGTGTGCGGTTCCCTGGTGGTCAATTTCGACCTGCCGTTCTGGATCACCATACCCGCCGGCGGACTGGGCGGAGCCTTATTGGGTGCTGTTTTCGGCATTCCCGCCCTTAGAATAAAGGGTTTTTACCTGGCCATGACAACCATTGCGGCTCAGGTGATATTCCCCCTGATTATCATGCACATGCCGGACGACTGGTTCGGCGGCGCAATCGGGCTGAACCTTGAGCCGGCAGAACTATGGGGGATCACTTTCAACAGTGACACGAACCTTTATTACCTGATCATGGTCACGGCCGTCGTCATGATTTTCTTCGCTTTCAACATCGTCCGCGGACGCACCGGGCGGGCATTTGTGGCCATACGCGACAACGACATCGCAGCTGAGATCATGGGGGTCAATCTCTTTTTCTACAAAACCCTGGCCTTTGCCATCGGTGCCATGTATGCCGGTGTGGCCGGCGGTCTGTGGGCATATTATCTCAGATTTGTGGGTGCAGACCAGTTCACGCTCTATTTCTCGGTCTGGTACATGGGGATGCTCATCGTCGGCGGGCTGGGAAACATCCTGGGCGCCATCATGGGAGTGGTTTTTATTCGCGCATTGTTGGAAATCATCACCTATCTGGCACCCCTGCTCGTGGAATACTTCCCCGGCGTCGGCGGCGGTATCTGGTTCGCCGGAATGAACATCCTTCTGGGCGGGGTCATCATTGTTTTTCTGATTTACGAGCCGCGAGGGCTCTATCATCGCTGGCGAATCGGTAAAGCGGCATTTCGCATCTGGCCGTTTCCACATATGTAGCGGTCGGAACACGCCATTCGCCAATGAAAGATCTTGATCCATTCATTGAGTTCATACGACGCTACCGCGGTACGTCGGGATCTTTGTCAATCAGCTGGGAATTTTTATTCAAACCTAGCAAAACCTCAATAACAAAAAGAAAGGAGAGAATCATGGGTACAAAAAACAGCGTAATTACGATTCTGTTAGGGATTGTGCTGGCAATGGTTTTGGTGACCTCGTCGGTAACGGCTGCCGAGTATACCGTGACCTGCTCGGTGGATTACACCGGTCCTTACGCAGTTATCATGCCGCCCTTCGAAACGTCCCGTCAGGCCTTTTTCACCTGGTGGAACGAAACCAAGGGCAAGGAACTTGGTATTACCTTGAAAAGCAAGGCCTACGATATGCGTTATGATCCCAGCGTTGTCGCCAGTACCTGGCCCGGCATCCTGACCGGTGACAAACCCATCGCTCACATGGGGCTCGGCGGGCCGGATGTGGCCGCCCTGATGAAACGCCTGCCCAATGATAAGGTGCCGCTAATCATGTCGACGGCAACCTATGGATTCATCTGGTTGCCGAATATGTGGGTGTTTCAACCACGGCCGACATACGCCCATGAAGCCGCAGGTTTTTTTAACTGGGTTCATCAAAACCAGATAAAAGACCGACCCATCAAAATCGGGGCCATCAATTCCAAGGTGTCACCCGCATATGTGGATATGATCGATGGCCTGGAATCGTTCTGCAAGGTTACACCCTGGGCTGAATTGGTGGGTGTCGAATGGGTACAGATGAAACCGGTCTCCCTTATGAGTGAAGTCCGGCGCTTGTCGCGAAAAAATCCGGATTTCATCTGGATTTCCACCAACACCACCCATGTGATCGGGGCCATCAAGGCTCAAAAAGAGTTGGGGATTCACATACCCGTTGTCGGCGCTACCCATGACGGCATCCAGATGTCGACCATGGCATCCAAGGACATCAATCTTCTCGAAGGGCATTATGATTCCGGGAGCGTGGATCCGGCCGTTGACCTGAGTGTGCCGGGAGCCAAGATTTACGCCGAGTATTGCAAGAAACTCGGTCTGGACAACAAGTGGAGCATTGTCGCGGTTCAGGCGGCCATCATGGAGGTGCTGACATTGCGGGCGGTTGAGCGGGCGGCGGAAATGGTGGGCCCGGAGAACATTACCGGTGAAGCCATGTATAATGCCATGTATGTCAAGCCCTTTACGGAGGAGGATCTGCTTGGACTGGTGCCAACCCTGACCTTTACCAAAGAGGCGCCTTTTTCCACAAAAGATCTCAGAGTAAAAGCCACGACCGTAAAAGACGGCAAGCAAATTCTCGTCAGCAATGACTGGATACAAGTACCGGATATCCCCAGCTGGGTAAAAAAAGATTAACGCCTGGTAGAAAAATCAATCTTTGAACGCAAATAAACAAGCCTATGGCAAGGAAACCTTTCTGAAAATCAGTGATTTCGTCGCTTACCATTATAGGAGGTCATCGATGTTGGAGCTGAACAATGTCGAAATGATTTACAATAAAGTCATCCTGGTATTGAAAGGCGTATCCTTGCAGGTTCCCGAGGGGGGCATCGTGGCCCTCCTCGGGGCCAATGGTGCCGGAAAGACATCCACCCTGAAATGTATTTCCGGCCTTGAACATTCTGAAGAGGGGGAAGTCACCCGGGGTCAGATCCTCTTCCAGGGACGCCGGATCGAACAGCTGGATCCCACAGAGATCGTAAGGCTTGGTATTGTGCAGGTTGTTGAAGGCCGAAAGGTGCTGGAGCATCTCTCTGTGGAGCAAAATCTGCTGGTGGGCTCCCATTTGCGTAATGATATCGAGGCAGTCAGGAAGGATATCGATCTGGTCTACGACTACTTCCCGATTTTGGAGAAACTGCGCAACAACACTTCCGGGTACCTTTCCGGTGGTGAACAGCAAATGCTTGTGGTGGGTCGGGCTTTTATGGCCCGACCAAAGTTGATGATTCTCGATGAACCTTCCCTGGGGCTTTCCCCACGACTGGTCAAGGAAATATTTCAGGTACTGAAAGATCTCAATGAAAAGCAAAAAATAACCCTCCTGTTGGTGGAACAGAATGTCAAGATAGCACTTTCCATCGCTCAACATGCCTACATTTTGGAAAACGGGCGCATTGTTCTGGACGGAACAGCCCAGGAACTGCTTCAAAATGAAGACATCAAGGAATTCTATCTTGGCCTGAATCTGTCCGGCGGTCGGAGAAGTTATCGTAATGTCAAACATTACAAGCGTCGCAAGCGATGGCTAGGTTAGAACAAAGCCAGAAATGAAAAAACCATGTCTGGTCCCGTGGGCCAAAATGGTTTTAAATACGCCCAACCAGGATGGCGCAAAGGGAGTGGTGATCAATACAGCTTCTGCTGCGTCGAAAATGCGATGCTGAACGGGGAAACCATCCGGATAGACGGCGTCATCCGCTTGACAGCCAAGTAGTCGCTTGACGGCGCCAAGGTGCAACGAATGCTAATTGCTCGAAAACTGGTGGGGTGAAACTAGGAGCGACCTATGAACCTAAGCAATATCAAACCTAAATTGATCTGGGCCGGGATCCTGTTTATCGATCTTGTTCTTTTTTCGCTAGTCTTTCCAGGCTCAGCCCTGGCAGGGGAAATCAAATTGGACTGCGACATCCAGTCAGGCAGCTGTCAGAAGCAGATCAAGGGCAGAACCGTCCAACTGGAAATTCTGCCCAAACCGGTGGAAGCGATGAAGGACCTGACCTTCCAGGTGAAAATCAGTGGTGAACCGCTCTCCCAGACGCCTTTCATCGATTTGGGCATGCCCGGCATGAAAATGGGGCCGAATCGGGTAATCCTCAAGCAAAATGGTGCCGCCACCTACGAAGGCCAGGGTGTGATTGTCCGCTGCCCCAGTGGAAAGACCATCTGGCAGGCCATGGTCAACCTGCCGGATATCGGCACGGTCGTGTTCACCTTCAATGTTGTCTACTAATTCCATCTATATTCTGTTTTTTACAACCGGTGTGACTGTCGGTTTCGGGCACTGTATCGGCATGTGCGGGCCCATCGTCATATCGCTCTCGCTGCAATTGAAAGGCGGCCCGTCGGTCTGGCCGCACCTGTTTTACAATGTCGGCCGAACATTGACCTATGGACTCCTGGGTGCGGTCGTCGGTGGTATGGCCTCTTTTACACGCTTTGCGGAAAGCATCGACGGCCTGCAGAAAGGGGTCATGGTGGCTGCTGGTGTCATCATCACGCTGATGGGTCTGGCAATGACCGGCTGGATCCGCAGCAGTGTCATTTTTCGCGCCGCGCCGCCTATCGGCACGTTCATCACCAAGATCTTTACGAAGCTGCTGCACAAAAAGAAACGCTCGCTGATGTACCTGCCTCTCGGACTGCTTCTGGGGCTGCTGCCCTGCGGACCGGTTTACACGGCCCTGCTTGCTGCCGCCCGTTCCGGAATGGAGGCAGACAACACCCTGGGCGGCGTGCTTTCCGGGGCGGGTCTCATGACCAGTTTTGGCCTCGGCACCATACCCGCACTTTTTCTCGTATCGAGACTCACGGATCTGCGTTGGCTGCGGCATCGGGAAAAGGTCTACCAGCTCGGCGCGCTGCTGATGATGGTGGTGGGGCTCTATTTTATCTGGAAGGGACTGCGCTATTAGGGTGTCGGGATAAGGGAACGATCAAAGATGATATCTGATCACAAGCGACCAAATCTTGAAAAACGGGTAGCTTCTATGATAAGCTTCAGATAGTATCATCACAGCTGTCGTTTAGAAAAGGGGCTGTAACACTGAATCTAAACTATTCATCAAGACATCGAGGTGACAAGCATGAAAAACACACGGTTGATCATTTTTTTCAGTATCCTTTTTTTTGTTTTGATTTATCCAGCCGCATTTGTATTTGGCAATACTATTTTTTATGATTTTGATGGCAATGCCGTTGACAAATCAACCTATGAGCAAACGGTTTCGGATAGAGACAAAAATTTGAGCATGAAATTGAGAAATGGCTATGGTGTGCAATCCAATGGCTGGAAAGATCCTATCAAATTAAGAAAAACTAGAATTGAACAGTGGCGCTTGATGCGATCACGATACAATCCCGATTCGCTACCAATAAAAATAGAGAACCCATCGACGAAGAACAAATAGCGGCCGCCAGTATTGTTGAAGCGTCTTTGCAGCAAGCTGAAAAGAAGCCTTGACCGCCCAGGGCTGGCAACCACGATTAGACTTCGCAAACAAATGAATCAATCAAAGGTCCACGACACGCATGAGTACGGCCATCTTAAGCATATTGATCGGAATGGTAGGTATGTTAGGATGGGGAATATACGACTTTTTAGGAGGTGTTTATGCCAAACAGATAGGACCTTTTAAAGCTATCTTTTGGTCACAGCTGGCTGGTTCAGTTTCTGTCCTGGTGCTGATATTCTTTTTTGCATTTGATCTCAAGTTCCCCATTCTGGTCGTCATTTTGATCCCAATCGCTGCAATTGTCTATTCTGCCGGGTACCTGTTTTTTTTCAAAGGATTTGAGATAGGCAATGTGTCGATTGTTGCCGCAACCATGAATCTATGGGCTGTATTTACAATGCTGTTTGCTTTTGTCTTTATGGGCCAGCGGCTTTCTTCCCTACAGTCCTTGGGCGTCTTGATGATTATTTCTGGCGTTACGCTGGCATCCTTAAATTGGAACGATATTAAAAATCAAAGGTTTCAACTTTCATCAGGTGTCAAAGAAACCGTTCTAGGGGCTTTTTTCTTTGGTGTCTTTTGGAACATTAGCGAGATTATATCCGAAGAAATTGGATGGCTAGTAACGACCCTCTTTGTGAAACTCGGGATTATTATTTTCTTGCTGCTGTTCTCCTTTTTCATAAATAGAGAGCTTGCGTTAACAAATGTGACCACCAAGACAAAATGTATGGTCGCATTCATGGGAATTATTGAAGCTGGTGCGGTCGCGGTCGTCAATTACGGATTAACGATCGGAGATGCCATATTGATTACGCCGATAGCCTCTGCCTTATCGATAGTGACCATAACCCTGGCCATTGTTTTTTTGAAAGACAGAATCACGAAACTGCAGGGGCTTGGAATGCTAACAGCTATTGCCGGTATCATTGTCACGGCATTATAAATTCTGGCCTGTTCGATGATTGATGGGATGCGTTATTATTGAAACTCACTGAATATAGGAGGAAGGTATGAGTATTAAAGTCTTAATCAAAAGAACCGTTCCCCAGGAAAAATCCAGAAAAATGTTAAATTTGTTTATGGAGATGAGATCATTGGCGACAGCTCAAAGTGGGTATATTTCAGGTGAAACCATGAAAAGTAGTGACAGACCTGATGTTTATCTGGTTATCAGCACCTGGGCATCTGCCGATGACTGGGAAAATTGGCTTAAGAACAAGGAAACGGCAGAAGATTCAAGGCAACATTGATGCCCTGCTGGGTGGCAATACATCCTACGAAATGTTTCATTATGGCTTGAGAGAGTGATGCCAGCAAACCTTTCCTGCTTCATAGCACTTTCTAGGGGCAATGTTCGCCGGGTGTTTGGTTCCGATAAACCGGTTCAATATCTTGGGATCGGTTTCACGCAGATCCACATACAGCAATCCGTCAAGCACACCGGAAAACGTCTTGTCCACATTGAAACTGAGTAATTTTCCGTTCAACTTGAGATAATGCTTCAATAGAACGGGAATCCCTTTACCGTCATTTTCAATTTCTGAAATGATAAACGAAATGTCTTCAACATCGCGTATGTTGGCCTGCATCAAGGTTTCATCCAGGTGATCGGTCCATGGAGATCGAAATGGGCACCGGGCAGACACAAAAGTTGACAGTTCATTATTGAATTTATTCTCTTTAAGAAATTTTACCAGCAGCGTTCTAGAAACCGCATGATAATCGCTGCTGATACTGACAGGCCCGAACAAAATTCGATAGCGTGGATTTCGCCTGATAAATTCACCGATCCCTCGCCAGATCAATATAAGACTGTTGAATTTTCTCTGGTATTCGGGCCTTACAAAAGAACGTCCGACCTCGATGGCGCCATCCAAATAATCCATAAACCCCGGCGCAAAACGGAAAAGGGCGTTGGTATATAAACCCTTTTGGCCCTTGGTGCTTATGATTTGGTCTACCAGTCCCATTCGATAAGCACCGATCAATTCTGATGTCGTCTGGTTCCATAAAAAGAGATGCAGATAATAAGCATCAAAGCGATCCAGATCCAGGGAACGACCGGTCCCTTCTCCAACATCGCGGTAGGTTAATTCCCTCAAGCGGCCGATCTCATTCATCAGATGGGGTATCTGGGTGCTGTTTGCGATAAATACTCTAAAATCGCCTCTCTCAAACAGTAGCTGACCTTTGGGAAGATGTCCTATTTCCTTTTTCAAAAGAGATATGGGGATGGGATCGATCAATGGTTGCAAGGACGGCTCTGCTTTATGACGAACATGTAAACGTTGGCTAACGAACGGGTGCTTTTGATCCCGAATCTTAAGGATTTCCATCTTCAGTCGCAGGCACCCCGTAAGCGCTTCATCTGTGGAAAAACGACGAAGATATTGCCATGAAACCGGTCTTCCGATGTGGACGGTCAGGCGTTTTCCGGTTTTTTTGATCAACTCCCGGACCAACATGGCCGTTCGAAAACGGGGGTGTAGCAGTCCCACCAGCATGAAGAAAACGCTGTTTCTCCCAGGGAAATACAGGGGTAGCACCGTCGCCTTGGAAAGTCTGACAAGTGCGCCGATATGTGACGCCCAGGCCGGTTCAACCACGCGTCCTTTGGTGAGTCGATAGCTGGCAACCTCTCCAGCCGGAAATGTGACCAGTGCATTTCCCTGCCTCAACCAGTGGAGACACTGCTTCAATCCTTTCAGGTTGGTTGTTGATATACCAGGGTTCTCAAAAGGATCCACCGCGATGATGTATTCGCGAAGACCGGCAACACGATTCAGCAGATAATTGCCGAGGATACGACCGTTGGGTCTGGCTTTTAATAACAGGGAACCCGCAATAACTCCCTCGATGGCACCAAAAGGGTGATTCGATACGAGCACAAGCGGACCCTGGTTGGAAATCTCTTCAAGGGCATGTTTTTTTGTATCATATTGAACATCCAACACGTCCAGAATCGTATCAAATACGGAAGTCTCCTGAAGACCCTTTTCCAATCTTTCCTGGAGAATGGCATACAACTCATTCAATCGATCCAGGGCCAGTATACGCTCCAAGGGTTTTTGGAATACTTTAATGAGCATCCGAGCCGCTGGATGATCGACGGTATTCTGCAAATCAATGAACTTCGGCATGCTTGGCTCCTGTTTGGGATCTTATGATTGAGCCATTCCATCGGCAGCTAGGCGGCATTTGTCAACCTAAGGTTCCGCCTGCGCTCAAAAGGGGCTACTCTATTTATCACAAGGCTTTAAAAAACCCTTGGTGCACATTTATTCGGTCAATGGATACTTCTTCGATAATTTTTTTTCCAGGCGATAGTTTCGGAAAAGGGTTGCCAGGCTAACGGGCCGAAAGCCTCTGGCACGGTTTAAGTCCCCTATTCTGAAGAGCAGGGACCACTGACGGATGAGGGTTCGATACGCGTCCCCTAGCGAGGTGGCGCTGTCCCAAATGCTGGTGGCCTCCCCGCCGGCACCGTTGATTTCGACTATTTTAAAATCTTCTCCCCTCTGCAGTGCTTTAAAATCGGGAAAGCGAACATCGAATCGCCCAAAATAGAACCCAGGGACCGTTTTGGCCACTTTATCGAAGGTGTCACATAGGGTCTGCGTAATGTAGGCATTACCGTTACGGAAAATTGTCCCGCGACTGTGGCTGCCGGCAAAATTGAGTCTGAAAGTTTCATCCGCAGGAAGCACCCTTTCCAACTGGCTGGCATGTCTTGGTAAATAGACCTGCTTGATTCTGGCCTGCCCGTGGATCCTTTTCGATCAATTCTCTCAGTGTCGATCGTCCGTCACCGATGACACGGGGAAAATACTTTAGAGTGATCGAAAAAATAAACCCTTTTGACTCACCAGGAAGGCAAATATAAAATATACCCGCTTCCGGTTCGTAGGGAATGTATTCCTGAAATAAAATCGTTTGACCGGGGGGGAAGTTGGCCATGTAATCGGCCAATTCTTTTTCATTTTTGGACAGTCTTACACCTACGCCACGGCACCCTATGTCAGGTTTGGAAACCACGGGAAAAGAAATCCCTGCTTCAGATAATCGTGTCATTGTACGTTGTATGTCTGCCACAACGGCCCCGGATGGATGAGATCGATTCAAGGTGACATGCCGGGCGAACCATTTTTTCCCCTCAGGCAGGACGAGGTCCAATATCTTTGACTTGGACTCACCTGTTAAATCTCCCTCCGGAAACAAGGGATTTGCCACTGTCGGCAGGGTAATGGAGCGGTAGCGAAGTGCGAGCACTCCCCATGTCAGGGCAATGGGAATGTAAAACAACCAGGTCGGCCAGAATTCGTAAAAGGATAGCGGTGGTTGATTGAGATCGATGGGCGGCATTCCTGGAATACCGGCCACTATTTTTGGTCCATTCAGTTCTTTGTTTGTTGTTCTCTGGTGCTTTGTCGGCCACTGTGTTTTTCTGGAGTTGGATCTGCTGCCCTTCAAATGGCTTGATGACGGAAGAGCGCGTCGATAGCGTCGTGAAATACCGATGATAACCAATACGACCCCCCCTGCCAGAACCCAGCGCCACCCTCCCAGCCGA
Source organism: uncultured delta proteobacterium (assembly GCA_963701385.1). GTDB lineage: Bacteria > Desulfobacterota > Desulfobacteria > Desulfobacterales > B30-G6 > B30-G6. The sequence continues at coordinate 167,130 of CAVOZW010000027.1, read as the reverse complement.
TCCCGAAAATAGATACCGAAGTAAATCATCAATGTAAAGAGCAGCGATGTCTGCAGGGTCACCGCCAGAAAGGCTGCCATGGCAAAGCGCCCAAAAGGAAGACCGAACAGTCCTGAAGCCGTGTAAGAGGGCAACCGTGAACCCGGTATGAAGCGTGCAGCGAATACCATGGGAAAAATACGAGGCACCATCCAGTTGCGCACATCAATGGCCCTCCGTCGCTGAAGCAAACGACGAACCCAGGGACTCTTTGTGGACAAACGGCCGAGACCGTAAAGTCCCACATCTCCCAGTACAATACCCGTTATCAACGCTATTATCGCCAGATATACCGGCAGCACACCATCTGAAGCCAGCATGGCGGCTGCGATTGTTGCGGCATCCTCCAAAATAAAAGTGGCCACAATAATGGCCAACGCTACTATCATCGGATCAGATCCTAGAAGGATCAGGGTGTTGATGATTTTATCGGAATCGATCATCTATCGTCGAACCCTTTGTTTATGAAAGAGACCGTTTCATGCTTCGTTGTGCGCGTTTGGGCATGAAAATTCATCCGGAGACGCAAGCATGCGAATGGTTTTGTTATGATGGAGACGGGCGTTAGTGAATCCCGGCCTTTTTCAGACTGAGATCCAAGGCAAGCTTTGTTTTCTCTATGGCATCCACAGGGCTCATTTCACGAAGCTGCTCGTTCCATGGTTCCACAACCACCGGCCCATCGAAGCCTAGGGTATCCAGTTTTCCGAGCATTCCGGCGACATCGACGGTTCCAACGGCTCCCGGCAGTTCGCGTTGAAACTCGGGTAATGTGAAGCGGTCGTAATCCCCCTTGAGACCGTCGTTGATCTCCACATAAACAACCTCATCGGGGGCAAGCTTTTCAATATCCAATAATCCGGCACCGCTGGTATACCAATGAATGGTATCCAGTTTTAAACCCACGCGGTTTTGTGCGTTTGCTGCGGCGATGAGGCTCCTGATGCCGTCCATGGTGTGGATGAAGTCAAATTTTCGACGTACCCGCATGGTGGTCGGACCGATAAATTCCAACCCGAGGCGCACATCATATGCCTCTAGCCGGGGTTTGATGCGTTTCAAGCGCCCAAGCAAAAGCGAGAAGTGATCATAATAGTCCAGCCTATCGGACGATGGCTGCACATATCCCACGCAACATTTGAAACCCGCCTCCCTGCACAAGGCTAAATCCTGCTCGAAACCCTCAAGACTTTGCTCGAAATCCGGGTCGGAATGGCACGCATTGAATGCCGCCGAAAAAGCAAATGCCCCCGGCTCTAGCTTGTGTTGTTTCAACAGGCTAACCACCTGAGCGGGGCCGTGTTCTTTTAAAAACGAACGATCCGCATTGACGGCATCATATTCAAATTTTTCAGCCAAACGGCAACTCTCGGGAAACGCTAGAACGTGACCGATGGATCCGCAATGGGGGTCGTCGGTATGGGCCGGCGCATCGGTCACATTCAATGTGCGGACCCATCGGCTCCGACGAGGTGGGGCGGTCACGGGCAATGAAACCCCGGTCGATGTTTTCAACGCACTATTCTCCATTTCGGCCGCTCTTTATAGGAAAAAAAAAAGGCTCTTCTCCCAATCAGTTGGGAGAAAGGGTTCCAGGATCCAAGGATTCAAGGATCCAAGTGTTTGCTTTCCAGAGATTTTATCAACGCATTCAGCATTCTCTCAACATCCCCTATCTCCCCTCTTAATTTATCAAGCCTCTCTTTTTCCACATAACCCAAGTCACCTGATATCATGATTTGGGTTTCCAAACTTTATAGATTGCAAGCAAAGTGTATACGATATTTACCAAACGTTTAACTCTTTATAATTTTTAAGCCTATCACTCGAATCCTGGACCCCTGGACCCCTCGAATCCTTTATTTAGATCAACTCTTTTGGAGATGATCCATAAATAACAATCATCTCAAAAAAAGGGTTTTGGTTCAAGTTAAAGGCGGGCCCGATCTTCAACCCGCAGGCGCCCGCAGGAAGTACCCTTGGGGTGCATACTGAAGTATTCCGAGGCGTTGAAGTTAGGGACGAACACATAAAATGGGCCAAATTTTTTTTTGAGACGGCTTCTAATACTTTTTAATAAACTTACCCATCACAGACTGAACGATCTCCTTATCCACGCTGATGAGATAGTCGCCACTCCCTTTTAGGCATTGTCCGATTTTTTTTAGAAGGACATATCTCACATCCCGACCCGTTTTTTTATTATCGACAACCATGGTTTTGAAAATGGTCGCCGGTTCAAGATTCTCGGGGAATCTGGGTTTCATTGCCAACAAGTCATCGATTAAGCGGTAATGCAGGAGGCGTGTGTCACTGTCAATATATCCCAATTCAGCAGAAAGTTCCGCCGCGATTTTCATGCCAATGGAAACGGCTTCTCCGTGTGCCAGGGTCCCTTTCGAAAGCCATTCGATGGCGTGGGCAAAGGTATGTCCGTATTCAAGGATAATTCCGTAGTGCTTTTCCGTCGGGTCCTTTTTGAGAATTTCGAGCTTTGAAATAATCAGTTTGAAGCAGAGGTCGGCGAGTTGCTGTGCAGAATAATCGCCATTCTTTTGGATGGCTTTTTCCAGATAGGGGATAAATTCTAGCTGATCGATCAACCCGTTTTTGATTCCTTCGACGATGCCGGATTTTTTGAACCGCAAGGGTTCTGTTTCAGGATATCGCGTGTCCGTCCATGAAAACAAAGGGGTATGGTAGAGTCCGAAGTGGTTTTTACCGAACTTTCCGTTCACAGCCTGCTTGTTGCTGAGCATGCCATCGGTCTGGTGGGAAAGCGTGGTGGGGACTTCGATGAATCGAATGCCCCTAAATATCAGGCCGGCGGCCAGACCGGAAATATTTCCGATGGAACCGCCTCCGAATGCAATCAGCAGGGATTGTTTGCTTACCCCTTTCTCTACGAGGTGATTGCAAAGTTTCTGAAGAACCTCAAAATTTTTGCACTGTTCTCCCTCGGGCAGGAAGTACAGTTCCGTGTCTGGAAACCTTTCACTGAGCCTGCCTAAAAACGATTCACCGAAAAGATCGAAGATCGTGCGGTCCGTCAGCAAGAAAAGCCTGTCGGCAGGCATATCGTGGGTCGACCGTTCGAGAGCATTGGCGAATTGCGCTTCGATATCATATCCGAAGAAGATGGGAGATGATGCATCCAGAACGTTGTCAATCTGGACGATTTTCCCACGATCAAAATCGGTTTTCCGGTTGTAGTCAAACATTCTCTGAATCCTTTTTGGATATCGACAAACGACTTAAGGCATCGAAGGACGGGTAAGAGGTTTGTGCCCCAAATGGATCACGGCGATACCGTTGGTCAGGCGCTTGTAGGAAACAGTTTCAAATCCGATGTCTTCGAGAATCCCCTTTAATTCATCGGGAGATGCAAACATACGGATGGTTTGGGATAGGCAGGCATAAGACTGCCACGAACCGGCAAGGACAGAACCGGCAAAAGGCATTATATTGAAGGAATAAAAATCATACAACCAGCGGAACAGGGGATTGGTGGGCTTTGAGAACTCCAGACACATGACCTTTCCACCCGGTTTCAAGACCCGGTACATTTCCCGGAACCCTTTTTCAAGATGGGTCAGGTTCCGGATGCCAAACCCGACAATGGCCGCATCAAATCGATTCTCCCGGCAGGCGATCTGTTCCGCATCTCCTTCGATATAGTGAATACATGTGCGATTTTCCTGGTTTTCAGGTCGGTCTCTTCCGGTCATCATCATGGCGCGATTGATATCATAGATAAAGACACGACCAGCAGCCCCGATGCGTGGAACGGACATGACCGCCAGGTCCCCGGTACCGCCACAGACATCCAGGAGTTGATCACCCGGTTTTAAATTGAGCATACGGATGGCGGTTCTTTTCCAGGCGTAATGAATCCCGAAACTGAGGACGGTGTTCATAAAATCATACTTGGGGGCCACGCGGTTGAAATGCGATAAAACGGTTTTTACCTTTTCAGCGGTCCGATGCGGCCTGAACCCAAAGTAGGCCGTGTCTGATGAGTCCACATGGGCATCGAACATCTTCTGGCGTTCCTTTTTATCAAGCCAGGCCGGCGGTTTCCAGTCGCTGGGTTTGTTTTTTATCGGTTTGTTCATCGTTTTCTCAAATGCATCAAGTAATTCATTTTGGTGAAAGATGAAAAACGTGTTTTTCCTGTAAAGGGGTTGTATAAAAATCCGCAAAGATCCATTGTTTTCAAGCCGCTATCCGTTGCCCAATGGTCAATTTCCTGGGGCTGAATAAACTGTTGATATGTATGGGTTCCCTTGCGCACAATTCGCAAGAGATACTCAGCTGTCAGAATCACCAAAGCATATGCAATCCAGGTACGGTTGATGGTGGCGATAAACATATCGCCGCCTGGTTTAAGAAGTTGGGCACAGGCACTGAGCACCGATGATGGCTGGGGAACATGCTCCAACAATTCCATGCAGGTAATGCTATCGTAACGGTTTTGGGTTTTTTTTGAAAGCGTTTCCACCGTTGTGCGGCGGTATTGAACCAGCTTGTTTGTCTTTTTCAAATGCCCCCTGGCCGCACGCAAGGCAGAGTCGGTCATATCTATTCCGGTCACATGTCCACCGGACGAGGACAGCGATTCCGACAGGATCCCACCACCGCAACCGACATCCAGAAACGTTTTACCCGCAATACCGGCGTGTTTTTCAATATACTGCAGGCGTAACGGATTGATGTCATGCAGCGCTTTCAGGGGGCCCTTGAGATCCCACCATTCCACAGCATGACGATCAAAATGCAGAATTTCGCTAAGATCGATATTTTCGTTGGATTCGTTCATCAACTGTTCGGGAACATGCGTGTTTTACCCCTGGCAAGAGAAACGTGACCACCCTGTCGCAGACGGGCGGTTCAAATTTAACTTAATCGCCTGATTTGTCAACCAAAATAAAATCGTCACACGATTTTATTGGATGCGGCATTGTCGCACTTTTGTGCTCGTTATAAATTTAGATACCCGCCGGGTGAGGTAAAGGGTATTCCCCGTAACGCTCAGACTGCTCATGAGCATGGCGCAAACCGCAACCAGCGGATTCAGCAGGCCGCTCATGGCGATGGGGATACTGATGATGTTGTAAAGAAAGGTGAAGACGAGATTCTGTTGAATCGTGCGCGAGACTTGTGAGGCGAGTGCAGAGAAGCTGAGTATCTGTGCGGGGTCATTGCCCATCAAGGTAATACCGGAGGCTTCCATGCCGATGCGATGCCCGGAATGAACGGCGATTCCCAGGTCGGCGGAAGCCAGCGCCGGCACATCATTGACGCCGTCGCCGACCATGGCGACACAATAGCCCTGGTCCCGTAAGGTGTTAACAAATTCAGATTTATTTTCTGGCAGCATACTGCCGTGGCATTCCGAGATACCGACAAGATCGCCGATCATACGGGTTGTTCGTTGATCGTCTCCCGATATCAGAGCCAGCTGCATAGCGCGGTCTTTCAAGCCTTGAATGACGGTTTTGCTTGATTCACGAAGTGCATCGCCAAAATGAAACAGGGCACAGGGCTTTTCATCAACATGCATGTGTACGGTCGAAATGACGGGTGCCGTTTCCGTTTTTCCATGGCCATGATATTGCCGGTCGCTGTCGGCTTCAGCGGACAAGAAAGCAGCAGATCCGATTTTGACCAGACGGTTATCGACATAGCCGGAAATACCATTGTCCGTTTCCGTTACGTGTGTGGCTGTTGCCGGGGCAATATTTTTTTCCTTGGCAGCATGAGCGATGGCCTCTCCGGCATAATGGCGCGAATGGATCTCCAAGCCTGCGGCAAGGGCAAGAATCTTGTTTACCGGCCAGTCGTTCAAGGCCTCCGTTTCAATCAAATTCCATTCGCCCCTGGTGAGGGTGCCGGTTTTGTCGAAAACAAAGGCATTGACTTTTCCGATCTTTTCGAAGGCCGAGAAGTGGTGAACCAGGATGCCGTGTTTGCCTGCCAAAGAGATACCGGCCACCCTTGCCAGTGGAATGGCAACGCCCAAGGCGCAGGGGCAGGAGATCACCATGACGGTGACGGCACGAAGGATGGCATGCTGCAAACTGAAACCGAGCCCCAGGCAGACGACGGCCGTTCCCAAGGCGAGCAGCATAATGGCGGGAACGAAGTATTTAAGAACCTTGTCGGTAATGTCCTCCATATCGGACTTCTGATCGAGGGAAGCTTCCATCACGGATATCAACTGACCAACCAGGGAGTCCTCACCCACGGCGTGAGCCGTTACCTGGAGAGAACCGGAGAGGATCGTTGTACCGCTGTTCAGGATGTCTCCCTTTTGTTTATGGATCGGTCTTGCTTCGCCGGTCAAGGTGCTTTCATCGACGCGTGCGCTTCCCCGCTTAATTTTTCCGTCCGCCGGGACGATTTCCCCTGCTTCGACCCTGAAGACATCTTTGGGCAACAGCTGTTTGGCGTTCACATACCTGCCCTGGGGAAATTGAGCCGTGCATACTCGGACTTTGGAAGGCTGAAGTTCAAAAAACCTGCTGATCTGAGCGCTGATTTTGTTTTTGGCAGACTGTTCGATGGTTTTGCCCAGCAGTACCAGGGTAATCAACATGGATGCGGTGTCAAAATAGAGGTGGATGCTCCCTGTTAGCCAGTTGTAAAAACTGAGCATAAAAGCGCTCCCGGCACCAATACTGATGAGCGTTTCCATGCCGGGGGAGGCTGAGGTCAGCCCGGACAGGGCTTTGCGGTGAATCGGGGCGCCTGCGTAGAAAAAAACAACCGATCCCATGCTTACGATGGGCCAGGTGAGGTGATGGATGGCATCGGCCGAGAGTTGGGTGAAAAAGCCCGTATACAGGGCAAAGGACAGCATCATCACGTTCATGGTCAGAAAGGCTGAAATACCCAGACGGACAAATGCGCTTCTGGAATCGGATGTTGGTTGTCCATCCTCGGCAGGGCTGCCATGGTATCCAAGCTTTCCGATGGCATCCATCAAGACTCGGGGAGAGGTGAGAACCGGTTTGTAATTGATCTTGATGCGATCCGTGGTGAACTGACATCTGGCGTGTTTGACACCGGGTTCTTTGAGCAAGGTCTCTTCAATTACCCAGGCGCAGGCCGGACACCACATGCCCCTGACATTCAGATCGAGCCACAACCCCTTATCCGATTCAGACACGGGCTCGGTGTCGACGATTCCGGGTTCCGGGATCTGGCCGGGATCTTTTCCCGATGTGACAACCGGTCTCTTTTTTTCGAGGTCCTCCATGGATTCCGGAATGATGCCGGCCGCCACACAGCGCTTGAAAACGTCTGTCTTTCTGAAGGACTCCGGATCCAGGTCGCCTGATGCTGCCAACAGCATTTCATAGACCTGTTTGCAGCCGAAGCAGCAAAATTGCAGTGATTTTTCGGAAATGACTGCCCTAACGGCACCATGACGGAGAGATAAGCCGCATAGATCACAAGTTGTTTTATTCATGAACCCAGGGACTGGACAAAGGCGATGATATACCAGCGGTCATCTTGTGTGATGGTTGTATCGAGGGCCGGCTGACGACCGTTTGGAATACCGAAGCTGATGGATTTGAACAATTCAGCTTCCGATTTTGACTGAACCCCGGCGCTTAGGAGGTTGGCCGGTAGCGGTTGAAAACTCTGTCCAACGGTACCGTTGCCGTCGTAGTTGATGCCGTGACACTGTGCACAGTATACCCGGTACAACGCTTGACCTCTGGCAATGGTGGTGGATGCTTTCATGTTCAGCGGTGAAACGAGTTCGGTCGTCGGCATCAAACGATAGGCGGCATCTCCCCCATGGATCGGGACAATACCCGTTTCCAGAATCAACAGGGGATCCTCGTGGGGTTTTACCCCCGGGGTTTCCCGCATCCGACCGTAGCGGAAATTGTTATCGTAGTACATCAGGGCCTGATAGGCTATCAGGGCGATGATGGTAACGGCGATGAAGAGTCCACCCAGTTTTTTCATTTATGGCACACCTTGAACCCTCACAACGGATAAGTGTGATGGGTTTTCCTCATTTCCCTGTTGACCTCGCACGTGCTGAGCAAATGGCAGCGGATGGTATGGTTTGTTGACGGCATACGCGGATTCCGCCGGGACGTCATTTATGGGCCGGTAATCCCAGTCCGGCTGCCCAAGATCACCGACAACATGATATGCCAGCCAGCCTTTGAAAAACACCCATCCCACCATCAGAACAACGATGGACCAGGTTTTTATTGCCGAGGTATGGTGTCCTGTCTGTGGCATCAAATGTTCATCTCCATTAAACCTATCGTCAGTATATACGCCAACACCCAGACGAGGGTTCCTGCAATGGTCACGTAGGCGATGGCCGGAAACGGGGCGTTGCGACCTTGGATGCCGTCGGGAAATTCTTCGATGATGCGATTTTCGCGATCCGCAGCATCCTTGGTTCGGAAGTGATAAAATCCGAGGCCGATGGCAAACAGCAGTGCGAACACAATAGCGGGGAACAGATACATGATATAATGCTGAACCCCCAGAAGTTCGAAATATCTCATCGTCTTATCCTTATAAGGCCTTGTAGAGTGCAAAGGTAACAACTGCCGCCGATGCTGCCAAGCCGACACCCACCAGGGCAAACAGCGCGATGGTTTCCATACGGGCAAAGCGTGAAGCCTTTAAAGACTTGCTATTGCCATCGGCCTCCAGCGGCAAAAAGCGTGCGCGATCCTGGTCCTTGAATTGACCCTGGTTCAAGGCCCAGAAGAACACCACCAGGGTGATGACAAATCCGGCCGTCATGTAGGCGATGTAATAGGGGAAGTACATGACCGTTTTCCTGTCTTATTTTATTTAAAGGATTCGAGAGATCTTTAGTTCATTGAGTTTGTTGGGTTGTTTTTAGCTCACAGCCTTAGGGCTTACCCTGCAACCCTTGTATCACCCTTGGACCCTGCCCTTAGGGTTCCCACGCCGAATCGATACCCCGCGGTTCTGCGTTGGCATCGCTTTGATTGATAAAATAGACCGCGACATAGTCGCCCACTTCCCAAATTTTCTGTGATTCCAGATCACGCTTAAAATAGGGCATGGCCGTTCCGGTGATGCCGTTCATAATCTGGTAGTAAAGAATGCCGCCTGATATGTTTCTTCCCTTTAGCACGGTAAAATTCAAGGGCGGTGGATAGATCCAGGGCTGTGCCGGCCCCATACCGTCACCAATGGGCCCATGACAGCCGATACAGAAATACTGATATATTTTTCGACCACGCTGCAGACTAGCGGTGGAGGTTGGGTATGGGTTGGGGATGTTTCGCCAACCCTGGGGCGTGATATCGGACAGCCATTGGGCATTGACATCGGGTCCGGCTTCGTAGGCTGAAATGGATTCTTTTTTCCAGTAGCGCTGCCGCTGCATGCGTTTGTCCGCATTCTTGAATCCCAGGCTCTGCACGTATTGGGTCAAGGTCTGGATGCGCGCCGTGCCCAGCCACTCAAAAGGTGGCATGATGGAAGCCGGGCGGGTGTAGCGCGGGTTGATAAAATGGGCTATATGCCAATCGTCCGGGTGTTCGCCGCCTTCCTGGGAGAGGTCGACACCGGTACGCTGAGACCCCAGTGCAATGGGTTCATCGGCAATATAGTCACCGGGCTGGGCAATTCGATCTGCACCGTGGCCCCAGTCGATGGAACGAATGGACTGGCTGTGACAATAAACGCAGCCGTTTTCCAGGTAGATTTTGCGTCCGGCGATCTCCATTGGCATCCGTTGGCGGAAAATTTCAGAAGGCTCCGTAATACGTGTCGCATACGGCCAATAGACAATGGTCAGGGTAATGGCCGTCAGCAGCGACAGAATACCGACAATGATGACGGTTGGCGTCATCTTCATGTTGAAGCTCCACGATTGAAATACAGGGATCGAACCACGTTGTACAATCCAAGATAAGCGCCTAGCATGATCAAGGTGCCCAAAGAAGCCCTTAATATATAGTAGGGCTGAATTTCAGGCAGTGTCCGGTAGAGCGTTTCACCGTTATACCAGGCATTCCCCTGAATCAGACCCACGGTGGTGAGAACCACAGCAAAGCCGGTGATCCCGATCAGGACCAGCCAGTATTGCAAGTCCGCGAGGAATCTGCTGTAAAGCGGTTTGCCGGTCATTCTGGGTAGAATGAAATAGATACCGCCCAGGGCTGTGATACCGGCAAATCCGAGTACACCGATATGTGCATGCCCCACAACCCAGTTATTAAAGTGGGTGATGCGCTGGACATGCGGCAGGGCCATCATGGATCCTTGCATGTTGACGAAGAAATAATAGATGGTTCCGGTGAATACGAACTTGGCGCCTACGTCTGCGTGAATATCCCCCAACTTGCCTTTGACCGTGTACCAGAGATTGATCAATACAATCATAACCGGAATAACCATGGCCACGCTGTCCACAATGGAGATGGTTTTCAACCAGGTGGGTACCGGTACCTGGAGCAGGTGATGGGTTCCCACATGGGTATAGACAATGATGAGCGACCAGAACCCCACCAGAGACATGGTGTGACTGTAAAGCGGTCTGCGGGTGGCGATGGGCAGAACATAATAGGCCACACCCAGTGCCATGGGGGATAACAGGAGACCGAAGATGTTGTGGCCATAAAACCACAACAGAATTGCATCGGGGATACCCACCAGCGCACCGGTATCCGGTTTCCAGATAACATTTCCGAGACAATAGGTACAGGCCGTGAGGATGACCGCCGACATGGCATACCAGATGGAAACATACAGGATGGGCTCTTTGCGCTTGGCGATGGTCATGAGCAGGTTGATGACCACCAAAGAGAAGGCGATGACCACCATGATGTCCACGATCCACGGCAGTTCTGCATACTCCCGGCCCTGGGTGTGCCCCAGGGAAACACCGACCATGCCCACCGTCAAGGTTATGTTCCAGTAAATGGCAGTCAGGACACCCAGCTTGTGGCTATAGAGTTCAGTGCGCAGCAGTCTGGGCAAGTAATAAAAGGCAACTGCCAGCAGGCCGGGGGTCACAAATCCGAACAGCACAGCGTTGACATGCATGGGGCGCAGGCGTCCGAAGTGAATAAATTCGATATTGGCCATGAAGTCGGGCGCCATCAGGTATCCTGCGGCCATAAGCCCGAACGTGGTGGCCACGGCGAACCAGGAGGCAGACGTCAAGATAAAGGCTCTGGCGGTCTGATTTTGGTAAACTTTTTTTTCAGTTTCCTCGCTAGACAAAGTCACTCCTTGGTTTAGCTGTGACACGCCAACCAGCAGTCCAGATTGGCACCCTTTTTCTGATGGCATTCGACGCACACGCCCATACGCCAGATTTTGGCGGGCAGACGCTGCTGGTTCTGCACCTGACCATGGCACTCCTGACAGGCAATTTTTTTGTTGATGTGCCGCTGGTGGTTGAATAGAACGTGCTCGGCCACATAGTTGACCTTTTCCCATGGCGTCGGGCTTCCGGTATTGAAATAGCGGTGTTCCTCCTGTATCCACGGATGTTTGGCAATGATGTAGTTGTGGCAGTGCAGGCACTTTTCCACCGGCGGTATACCCGGAAAATTGGAGTAGGCCACATAGGGGTGGCAGTACTGACACTGTATCTGCTTAATACCGCTGTGAACATTGTGGCTGAAGGGTATGGGTTGTTCCGGCCCCATGGCATCGGACGATGCGTCATAGAATAGAAACAGGAAGCCGCCCGTAAAAATCAGCGTCAACACGATTAAAAGAATGGCTGTTTTGTTTTTATTCAACGTTCAGCCCTCTCATTTCCGGACAGTTCCGGAAAGACCCCCAAAAAAAATTGGATGGCCAAAGCCATGAGTCCAAAAAAACCCAGGGATATCAATCCGTCTGATAGACCCAGGGAAATGGATGATGCGCCGTGGTTCAATGCCGGCCCCAGCAGGAGCAAATGCTCGAACCAGATCCCGGTGATGACAATGGCACATATCGTGGCCATGAATACGGGTCGTGTTTTCACGTGTTTGTTCAGCAGCACAAAGAATGGACCGATAAAACAAACCAAAAAAACCATCCATGCCAGCTTGTTCCAGGGTGCCAGCATGGTACGGGTAATCACATAATAGGTCTCTTCTGGGATATTGCCGTAGTAGATGACCAGCAGCTGGACATAGAAGAAATCGGCCCACAACAGGCAGAAGCCGAAAAAGAGCTTGCCGATGTCATGGAAGTGGGCGGAAGTCAAGGGGGAGCTGTCACCATTGCGGGTGTGTACGATCGCCGCAAGAATGATCAACCCTCCAAGTCCTACAAAAAAGGCTTTGACAAAATGGTATGCGCCAAAGAGGGTGGAGACCCAATGCGGATCCATGCTCATGACGAGATCGAACCCCATGAGGCTTAAAACAAGGGCAAATGCCAGAATATAGAGCCCCCCCCAGACGGTCATTTTCTGACGGATCTTTTCCGGCGGAAGGTTCTTTTTTTGCCAAAGTTTATAAATTGCCTGACGAATCCTGCCCTTGGGCTCATGGCCGCCCAGTTTGAGCTGTAAGGTTTGAAACAGAAACCCGAAACCCAGAAGATACAGAATGAGGAGGCCCATACCGTCCCGGGCAAAGAGAAAGGGAATATTGAGCCAGATTTCCTTGCCGTGCAAATCCTCGTGGATCCAGGGGAAAATGTGATTTTTCCCCATAAAGAGAATCAGAAAGAGCACAAAGGAAATCGGGAAAAATGACGCAAAGGATTCCGAGAGACCCGAAAGCGGACCACTCCAGCGCGCTTTGGTCATGTGCATGACCGCCGAGAACAACAACGCCCCCTGGGCGATGGCCGACCAGAGCAGAAAATTGATCAGATAAGCCTGCCAGGCATTTTGAGGATGATGGCTGGTCAAGCCCCACAGAAAGGTCACTGCTCCCACAATGAACAGGGCAACGAACACCCAGAATGCAGGGGTCTTTTTGAGGGCGCTGGGTTGGCTTATGTCGACATCCATCATGTGGGTCTATTCCGTGTTGAACTGATTGAATGTTTTTACTTCCGCACCCCGTTGTCTAAAGAAATCTTCCAGGTCGTTTTCCTGATGGGCTTTACAGGCAGCCAGAACACCAAAGTGTTCCCCGGAACAACGCGGATCATAATACTGCAGCCATTTGTTGTTCGGCATTCGCATCTGGGTCAGAAGACCGATCACGTTTCCGAACACGGCAAAAAGAATGGTGGCTTCAAATCCCACCACCACGAAGGGAATAATGGCCATGATGGGTTTGCCGCTGACAATCAGGTCCCAGCGCGTGGCGGTGAAAGCGGCCAGGCCAAACCCGCTCAGAAATCCTATAATTCCGCCGCAGAGGGTAAACCAGCCCACCTTGCTCTTCTTCAAATTCAGGGCCTGCATGATCTTATGGCTCGGGATGGGGGTGTTGACGCGTATGAATTCATACGGGGATGTTTCCAACGCCGCTACCGTCGAAACCACGTGATCTTCATTTTTAAAAAGTCCCATGATATGTCGTTCAAGCGACATGGTCGTGGCCTCCTTCGAGGGTCTCTTTCATCTCGGTCATGGAAACGGATGGCAAGTGTTTTGCAAACAACAGAAACAAAAAGAAAAAGAGGCAGAACGCACCGAGCATGATACCGAACTCGATCATCGTGGGCCGGTAGAGTCCCCATGCATGCGGTGCAAACCCGTGGGCAACCCCGCCCACGATAATGACGAAACGTTCCCACCACATGCCGAAATTTACGATGAGTGATATGATAAAAAGTGATGCAATGGTGGTGCGGACCTTTTTAAACAAAAAGAGGAGTGGCACCAGCGTATTGCAGAGAACCATGAAGTAGAATCCCCAGCGGTAATCGCCCAGAGCCCGCCAGCGAAATTGTTCCATCTCAATACTGTTGTGGCTGTACCAGGCGATAAAATATTCGGTTCCGTAGGCCAGGCCGACAATCAAGCCGGTTAAAACGATGGTCTTGGCCACATTCTGCAGGACTTCCATGGTAATGATGTCCTCGTATTTGAACAGCCGGCGCAAGGGGATCATCAGGGTCAGGACCATGGCCAGGCCGGAATGGATAGCGCCGGCCACAAAGTAGGGTGCAAAGATCGTGGTGTGCCATCCGGGAACGATTCCCAGGGCAAAATCCCAGGACACGACGCTGTGGACGGAGATAACCAGCGGGGTTGCCAGCGCCGCAAAGAAGAGATACCCGCGGGTGAAATGGCGCCACTGTTCGTGCGCACCTGACCAGCCAAAGGAGAGAAAGGAAAATATCTTGTGGCGGGTTCCCGTGGACCGGTCCCGCACGGCTGCCAGGTCCGGCAACATGCCTGTGTACCAGAACAGGGAACTCACGGTGAGATATGTGCTGATGGCAATCACGTCGAACATGAGCGGTGAGAGGAAATTGGGCCACAGAAGCCTCTGATTCGGTATCGGGAGCATGTAATACACCTGCCATGCACGTCCCAGATGGATGAATGGAAACAAGCCTGCGACGCAGACCGCAAAAACGGTCATGGTTTCCGCTGCCCTTGCTATGGGATTACGCCACCCGGCCCTGAAGAGATGTAGAATGGCAGAGATCAAGGTGCCCGAGTGGGCGATACCGACCCAGAATACAAAGTTGATCAGATAGGTTCCCCAGGCCACCGGATTGTTTTGACCTCCCACCCCGATGCCCACAAAAATCTGGTACGTCCAGCAGGCGGCTCCTACCAGAACACCCGCGAGAAGCAAGAGCAGAATGACCCAGTAGATCCGTTTCGGGGGTGTGAGCGTGTCCAGAATGGTTTGATCGATTGTTGCGTAGCTGAGCTGGTTCATATCTCCTGGATCACCTTTTTCAAATAAATTACGGCCGGTTTGGTATTGAGGTACCCCAAGGCCTGGTAAGCACGGGGATTTTCGGTCAATTTCCGAACGCGGCTGGTTTTGTCCATCAGGTTGCCGAATACGAGGGCATTGGTGGGGCAGGTCTGTACACAGGCCGGTGCCACTTCACCATCCCGGATCAATCGGCTTTCATTCTTGGCAATGTTATGGGCTGTTTTGATGCGTTGGATACAGAAGGAACATTTTTCCATGACGCCTTTGCTGCGCACGGTGACATCCGGGTTGAGCTGAAGGTTCATGGGTTTGGGCCATTCCCAGGTAAACCAGTTGAAGCGGCGTACCTTGTAAGGGCAGTTCTGCACGCAGTAGCGGGTGCCGATGCAACGGTTATAAATCTGATTGTTCAAGCCTTCCTTGGAATGGTGTGGGGCATACACCGGGCAGACCGACTCACACGGGGCGTTGTCGCAATGCTGGCACATCATGGGCAGAAAGGTCACCTTTTCCATTCGGTCGGAGGCATGGTAGCGTTCGACACTTATCCATGCCATCTCGCGGCCTTCCAGGATGCGCTTTTCTCCCACGATCCCGATATTGTTTTCGGCGTAGCAGGCTGCAGTACATGCGCCGCAACCGATGCATTTGTCGAGGTCCACCACCATGCCCCAGCGATAGGTGTCGTGGTCATGCGCTGGGTATACATCCCGTTTGGGATCATAACCTTCGGGCAACGGGAGGGTGAGGGGAAAATCATTCATGGTGAGGCCGGATTTGGCCGGCGGTTTTCCGTCTTGCAATTCCGCCAGCGTAACGGAAAGGGCCAGGGTCCGCCCGTGCTGCGTCAGACTGCCGGAGGTGCTGGCCAGTTTCATGGAACGGCCTGTTTTGCGAATCTTGATATCTCTTGCATTGAAGTCTGCACCGCCGGAATGCTTGTGAGCCGCGGGAGAAAGTAATTGCAGGGGGTTCAAGCCCGCGGATGCCATTTCCTTGCCCAAGGCCTGGTGGCCCTGCCCGATGTTCATGAGCAAAAGCCCCGGCATCACCAGCTCGGAAAGAACCACGGGTGCGTCCAGGCTGCCGAAGGTAGATTCAATGCCGATGACATCTTCGTGTTCGATATCGTTGGCACGCGCGGTTTCAGGATGCATGACCACGGGCGTCTGCCACGCGATACGGTACAACGGATCCGGTATTTCGCAGAGCCAGGGTTTGTTGGCACCCCGCCCGTCAAAAAAACGGATGGAGGGCGTGGCCGTAAATGTCAGCTCCGCTGGTTTCAAATCAACGTGTTGTGCAAGCAGACGCGCAATGCTGTCTTTCCTGGGCGGTTGCCGCAGGTCAATGGGCGAATTGGGCGGGTCAAAGTGGCCCCCCCGCTGAAGGGTTTTGGCCCAGGTGTATTCATTCGATATCTCAAAGGTGTCGGCCAGCATGGAAACCAGGTGATCCTTGTATGTCTGGAATGGATATCCTGGTGCGAAGCAGGTTTTCAGCATCACATCCCCCAGATGCGGGGCTTGGGTCAGCTTGCCCATGGCCGGCTGCTGGGTCGATGTCATGCCGCTTTTGCCGCCGTATTCGTCCCAGGCCTCGAGGGGCATCCGCACCGGAAAAATCAGGTCCGCTGAGGCAGTGGTTTCGTCGAGAAAATTGCTGAAGCAGACCACAAAGCGGTCGCTCCTTTCAAGGGCTTTTTTCACGGTACCGTCGGATGACATGCCAAAGATAGGGTTGGCATTATTGATCAGCAGCAGTTCAACGTTGTCGTCGTCAAATGTGTCGAAAAATTTCATGACATCCGAGCGCCTGGCTGCCATTTCCACCCGGTGGCGTTGGCTAAAGTCGAGCAGATGAAGTTCGGGGTCCAACAGTAGATTGAGCAGATTGGCACCTATCTGGGTCATTAATCCATGGGTGTCGGCGGCGCCGGTATCTGCTCCGAGAACGAGCGGTCGTTGTGCGCGCATGATTCGGTCTGCAAGCGTGTCAAACGCCGAGGGCGATATCCCGGACTGCTGCAGAAGTCGATCCCGTGTAAAGGGTGCCAGGGCCGCGGTTAGGGTCTGCGTAAATGCGCTGGACAATGCTTGACCCTTACCGGCAGCCAGAGCAGCCTTGACCAGACCGAGGCTCAAGAGGCTTTCGCTTCCGGGATTGCAGGCAATCCAGTGGTCAGCGTTGGCACCGGTCAAAGACTGAAAAGAGCTGACGTGGAAAAAGGTGTTTTTGGTGTCGGTCCGGTGGGCGTGCATGGCTTTGAATTTCCAGGCGTATTCCACCGGTGACAGCCAGGTTTCCAGAAAATCGGCGCCAAAAGAAACCACAAGATCTGCCTGTTGCATGTGGTAAGATGCCAGGCCATCGACGCCGAATACCAGCGCGTTGGCGGTTTTCAAAGATTCATAGGCATAGGGTTCGAACACAAGCGGTGGCGGGCTGTTCAGGTGTTGCAATGCATCGGTGAGCAATTGCATGAGGTTGAGGCCGGTGGTTTCCGTCAGCATGCGCACACGATTCGATCCACTTCCGGCAGCCGTCGTCCGCGCTCTCAAAAGAGATGCTGCTTCAGAAAATGAAAGGGCCTGAAACCGGCCATCCCTTTTTAACAGAGGCACCTTGAGTCGGCTCGAATGATAGATTCCCTGCAGAGCGGCCTGCCCACGCATACAGAGCTTGCCCTGGTTGATGGGATGTAGCGGGTTCCCTTCCAGTTTGATGATCCGACCTTCACGATTTTTGGCAAGGATACCACATCCGGCCGGGCATTCCCGACACGTGGAAGCATACCAACTGGCGTTTCCCGTAACCATGTCCTCGGGAGCCCGTACCAGGGAGAAGAGTTTCTTGTCTCCTTCTGGGCTACAAGAAGACGCAAAGGCCAGGCTTCCCATACCGGCTATTTTCAGAAAGGTCCGACGATCCATGTCAAGAAGCACTCCGACGACGTTGTATGCATTTTTGGATTCGACAGGGCCATGGTGTCCGGAAGAGATTTAATAGACCATGGGGTGATCTTCTGCAACAATCCGATTACATGTAACATTGTGACAGTGACAACTATGTTGTTTATGTAACCGAGGTGGGGCAAAAAGTCAATTCCTTTGCCCATGCCGAGCAAAAAAACTTGACCTAGGCCGGGTTTGGACAATTGGGATTGGTTGCCTGTGTCAGACAAAAGCAGGGCAATCTGCCACACGATGGGCCTTGTTTCTTTCACATCGGGGGATGGGTGTGGTAAAAATTAAAAAGGAATCACCCGCTGTGTGGACATTCCGGTTCAGTTTCTGGGTAAAATTGCCCTACAACTTCCCAGAGCAGGGGTCATAGGAGGAACATGGGAATGCGTTGGTATCAAACTTAACGTGAACCAGCCCATTTTTTTTCAAGCGCGGATGGATCAAGCCCTAGCGGTTCGAAGTAGTTCAGGTTGAACAACGACGCGTATTCGGCGGGTGTCAGGTACCGCTTGTAGGTTTCGGCCAGTTCGTTGAGCAGTGTAGCGTATTTGTCGAGCACTGTGTCATCCGTTGGCTGAAGGTTTTCAGTGGAACGGTCGAGTGCTTTTTTTTTATCTCGATAGGTGTTACGGACAGATAACAGGGTATCCGTGACCCTTTCAGGAAAATCATCCCCTAATTTGGCGTTGATCTTCATGCGAAAGAGATCATTCAGATAATCTTTGAATCCATAGGTCTTTCCTGAAAAGGAGCGACCGTTTTGCCTTGCCATCTGATACGTGTCATATAATGCAATTTCGGCGAAGGCTGATGCTTGGGAGTTGATGACAGGTGCTATTGTGCTGGATTCGATACCCAAAAGTCCCCCTTGCCATTCCGGTGCCGAGGCCAAACATTCTTGCATACTGTATTCCTGATAGGATTCCTCTTCTTCATCCCCATAGGTTCCGTAAAAAACGGCGAAAAAATTATAACCCCGGGAAAGTGAAACGGTTTGTCCGGTGTAGTACAGGGCCCGGTTGGCACACTGGTGACAAACCCCGATGCGAAGATAGTATTCTGCGGGCCATTTACAGGGCAGCTCGGAAGCCATAAAACCTACGGTTGTGATATCGGCAGCAGTGTTCGTCCGCGTTTCGGCAAGCTCGTCACCATCGTTTTTATAACCAAAGCATTTCCAGTGGTAGGGGTTGCCCTCGGCATCAAGCGCTTCAATGAACGTATGATCCACCGTTTGCAAGGCAATGGTTGTCGGATAGGTCATGGCCCAAACATCCCCCATCACATGAGGCTTCTGTGTGTTTCCATCGCTACTGCCATGTGGAAAATCGTCACAGGCATACAAGCATGTCAATAAAAGGAACACCCCCCAAAGAGGGAGCCATACGCGATGTAAACTGGACGAAGGTCTGGGGCAATGAATGGTCATGGGCTGTCAATCTGTCCATTCTTAAGATAAATGGTACGATCGGTCAATTGCGCTATTTCATGGTTGTGTGTCGCAACGATCATGGTTGTGGCGTGCTCACGACAATATTCGATCACAAATGTCATAATCTTCATGCCTGTATCCGTATCGACATTGCCGGTGGGTTCGTCGGCCAATATCAGCTTGGGACTGTTGGCCAGTGAACGTGCGATGGCTGTTCGTTGCCTTTCCCCACCAGATATTCGATTGGCAAAAGCGTGTCGTTTATGGAATAGATCTACCTTTTGCAGCAGGTGTTTGGCTTTTGACGATCTGACTTTTCTTGATTTCTCAATCACAACCATCGGGATTTCCACGTTCTCCTGAAGGGTCAGTTGCGGTAACAGGTAATGAAACTGAAAGATAAATCCGATATGCCTGGCGCGAAAAAGTGACCAGGGCTTCATCTGCTGAAGATGTCTGCCATTTACTTTCACGTCGCCGCTGGTCGGTTGATCCATGGTGCTGACGATATTCAACAGGGTGCTTTTCCCTGATCCGGATGGCCCCATCAGCCCGATTATTTGACCGGACTCAACCGATAGAGAAATGTTGCTCAGCGCTTGGGTCAGACGGCGGTCATAGCTTTTGGAGACATTTGCTATTGAAATTTTCATCTTTCATACCGCAATGCTTGGACGGGCGATAACCGGGAGGCGATAAGGGCCGGGTACAGTGAACAACAAAGGCCCAATACCAGGGACAACCCCATGGACTTATAAAAAATAAGACTAGAAATCGTGGCCCTTGCCCAGTCCAGGCCAATCACGCCGCTCTCGCTGGAGACCCACAGCATCAGATAGCCAAACAGATTTCCAACAAGTCCGCCTATGAAGCAGATGATCATTGTTTCCAAAAAAATGGTTCTTGAGATCATGAAACGGCTCCATCCGACGGCCATCAGGATGCCGATCTCGCGGGTTCTCTCGTTAATGACCATTAACATGGTGTTGCTGACAAAAATACCGGCAATTACCAGTGCCACGAGAGACAAGCCTTTTGAGATCGCGTCGATAACCTGGACGACTTGTATCTGGCCCAGCAAATCCCGGCTTTCGGTCACCAAAAGATCTTTCAATTTCAGCTGAATGGTTTGGATTACCTTTTCAGGGCTATACCCATCCTTGAGTCGCAGCAGAACGATATTGATTTCAGCACTACGCTTTAAATTTATCTTGGCATCTTTAAGGCTCATGATCATGCCGTTATCGAACAATCGACTGCCGGTGGCGTAGATTCCAACAACACGATACGGTTCAGGGTTGAGCAATTGAATCGTATCACCAATGGAGCGTTGTAATTTAATGGATGCTTTGCGGCCCAATAGGATTTCAGGCTCACGCAAATCCGGAAGCCTGCCGTCGATCAGGCTGATACTGCTCAATACAGGCTCGATCGACGATGTACCAGCCAAGATAAAATAGGGGCTTTCGGGAAGCTTGATCGAATCGAGCATGATGGCCGGGCTGTCATCCACGCCTTCAAGCCCGGTCAGTTCTTGATACTCAGCCTCGGTTACTCTTGACGAAAAAGGACTTGTGGCGTCTCGGCCCTGAACGATGAGATCATATTTATTGGTCAGCAGGGCACCGAGTTCGGTCCTGAGGTTCATTGCATACGATGAAATGGCCACAAACAGGGCAATTCCGATAGCGACCCCCATCAATGTCAGCAAGGTTCTGGTGATATGTCGGGACAGGTTTTTTAAAGACAGCATTAGCGATCTGTTCCTTCAAAGGGTGATGGGACTGGTGGCGCCCAAAAACATCAGGGCCGATAAAACGTTCAATCGGCCCCTGAAATGGGTTACAGTTGTTGACCAGCCCGGTCATTTGGTAACAGAGCGTGTATCTTGAAAAGGGGAACGAGCAAATGTTGTTGCCCCTTTTCGTATGATACTGTGAAGGCTTTGTTGAACTACCTGGACTATGCTTATAACAGTGACCCTAGATCGAGATCAGAACAATCCATATCACCTGGTTGATAATCGTAGGCACCATCACCGTCGGTGTCGGCCTGAATATCGAAGCTGTTGGTTCCGGTCACAGTCAGCAGCACGCTGGTTCCGCCGGCACCTTCTATCAGGACTGCACCTGCTGTGACCTCTCCGGATTCATTGATTTCAAGGGGTGTCGGCGTGGAAACGGTGACGGCTCCTTCCTGGCTATCGATGTAGGTACCGCTCATGCTCAGCTCGCTGCCCGATGCATCGTCTGTTATGACGATGGTGACGTCTTCCAGCGAATAGGTTCTCGTTCCTTCCTGGGTTTCCTCTTGAACGGTCAGGCTGTCGACGGTCAATTCGACACGGTTTTCGTCATTGCCCAGGTCGGTCATGCTAAGGCCGATGGATACGTCCTGCAGGGTATAGGTGTTGGTGCCACTTTGGGTTGCCTCTTCGATCACCAATTGACTCAGCGTAAAGCTGAGATCGAGACCATCGTCCCTTTCCGTAATGATCAAGCCTGCTTCATCCAGGACGATACTAAAATCGGTTTCACCATCGCCAAAGGTAATCCCGCCTGCCAACGTTGAAAGATTGAGTTCCGTGCGATTGTTTTCTGGATCGATCTCTTGTACGCTGCCCGAAATCGCAAGTGTGCCGTTTGCGTTGAATTGGGTAGGTTCGGTTTCACCATCGAGCTCCAGACACAGATTGTCCAAGACCACACTACCTGTGATGACACCCGTCGATTCATTTTCGGTGTAACTGAGGGTCAGTGTACCGCCACAATTGCCATCCAGGACGGTATCGTCACTGTCTTCCGCCTGGGTCTCAAATTGCCGGCTTGATGCCCGGGCCAGCTTCAGCTGGTCGCTGTAATCCTTTCCCAATTCGATGGCGGAATTCATGGTCTTTAGAGAACTGGAGATCGAGCTGTCTAAAGAACAAAATGGTAGCAGGTCATCCACGAAACCAATGGTTTGGTCTACGGTTTCCTGGTCCAGTTCTGCTTTAGAAGTGGGTTGTGTGGGTGAATTGTCGTCACCACCGCCTGAGCCGCCGCTACTGCACGCAATATAGAAAACAGACACCAGACCAGCAAAAAGAATACCTATCAACGTACATTTTATGATCTTCATCTTAATCCTCCGCTTGAATTTTGACCTCTGCATTAGCACTGGCAATGGTGTTTATCAAGACCAAACTAGCAGGCAAATGTTTTGGGTTGTCGGTCAGCGCTGCCCGCCCTCTAAGAGGGTTTTTTAGAAACAGGCCTCAGTTTTTTTCCCAGGGCGATGTTCTTTTAATGCAAAAAATCTTTCATTGTCTACTTGGTCCAATATCGTACGGACCCCACATCGATATGCACAAAGTTTAGTTTTGGATAATATCCAACACCACCCTTTTTTTGTCGGTATGCCGCCCGCCTCAACAAAGAAATCTGGGTTTGAGGCAGTCGAATATCAATTGCCTTACCTTTTTCATGAAAACTTTTGTTAGAAACAGCCCAGCCCTGTTTTCTCAGCATGGCATTTGTTTCGGGACATCGATAGCCCGACAATATGTGGAATGGCTCACATGCGCCAAGATCCATTTGGATGCGGTGCAGAAGGTCCAATAATGTCGTATCGATCTGTCTCACGACCTCTTTGCGGTGATCACGCATGATGTGGTCTATATCAGAAAGCGCACTCTCAACGTATTTACCGTCAATCCAATAGGTGGATGTCAACCTTTCTTTGGTTTTGGGGCGGTAAAAATGTAAACGTCGAGCCTGGTGTTCTTCCCGCATGAGTGCGGCATACGAAAAACTGGGAAAAACAGTAACAATTCCCGTAACGCAAAGTGATTTTAAAAACTTTCGTCGACTTACGATGTCGTTAAATTGACTCAACTTCATTCACAAGCTATTTCATCCCTTCGTCGGTGGTAGGTTAAAATGTGTCGGATCGACCCTGTTTCAGATATCATGTTTGCCACAGCCCGTTCGATAAAGATTTTTTCAGAGACGCTGAATTGGTTGCAGCGTTGAAAGGATTATTGAAGACTAGGCGACCTTTAATAGCTTCATATCTTCCTGCGGATTAAACTGCAGCGCTTCACATACATAATCCATGTTGGCTCTGATGACCCTTTTTCGATGATAGCCCATTGGGTCAGCGGCCACAAAAGATTTGGCCATCGTGGCAAGCAAACTGATTCTCTGATGGAATATATGATCGAACTCGAGACCTTCTTTTCGTTCAGAGGACAATCGTATCTGGATGACATATCGATTCCAGTCCTCACAGACTTTTTGAACGGCATCAGCATTTTTAATAATCGCTTTTTGACGATATCCTTCCAGAGGGTAATCACCCAAGAACGTTTTAAGCATGACAACGAGAAGTTTGACCCGTCCCAAAAAGGTATCATCCGCATTCATATCTCTCATCTTCTCGGAACTGGAACCATATCGTTGCATGGCTTGCTTCCTTTTTAGGAAAGATCTTGACCCATATTTCAATGTGTCAATGAAAAGGTCTTACATGTCTGCGCAGTCACCTTGAGCGAAAAAGCGAATATTCTGAATACGGATCGGTAATAAGGAAAAAGGAATTCAGTTTGATGGCAGCCAAAAAACATACATATTCGAATCTGAATTTACAAAGAACCATTAATATAGATGTTATCAATCGTCAAGCAAACTTTTTTAGGGGACGTCCTTGACTATTTTGACTTACGTTTTCATGGTCAGCAAAGCGTCGTACTGTCGCACGATTTATAGCATAATAATACGAAAGCTGACCCGGCATGTAAAAAAGTCAAATTAATCAAGGACGTCCCCTACTATTCGATCGGGCTCTTATTGAAAGAAACCTTTCTGTATTCGTGATGGCCAGTGTCTGAAACGTCTCAGGTGTCTGCGTGCCGATAACAGGCGAGCTATGGTTTTAGGATCGATAGTGATTTGCCCGTATATTTCTCTGTTGAAAGCCTCGACAATGGATGTGATATCATCACCAAGCGCAGGAAAGTGCTGCACCAATCGGTTTCCATACTCGGCAGGTGTTTCGCCAGGACCTAGCCGAAGTCCGCTTCGTTTTCCCCATCGAAGCAATCCAATATAGATCCATGTCGCGCTTTCAACACCTTTCAGCCGGGCGCACAAGGCTTGCCAGACGCGCATCGGCAGTAAAAGCAGGCGCCTGATTAGGTCTACAATCCAGGACAGGGACCTGCCCGGGACGTTGTTTGCGGTATTTTTCCTCATCAGCAGACGAATCAGATGACGAATGAAGAGGCCCACTAGTATAAGGGCCACAATACCGATAACCACGGATACTCCTAGTGAAACGGAATGCAACAGGGAGACGACCCAGTCGCTGACAGGGGCATTGACCAGATCGTCCGGCAACTCGGGCGTATTGGATTCGATTTCGCTGCCCAGCCGGATATTACGCGGGGAAAAAAAGAAAAGGAGAATGGCAATCAGTGCAGGTATCAGGGGTTCGGTGATACCCTTGACAAGCACAAGAGATGAATCCGCCACTTGGGTTAAGATGGGATAAAAAAAGAAGGTCGCGCCTGAACCTAAAAGGATCATGATCGATGTCAGGCTCAAGGTGATACCGATGCCGTGATAGCCGGTCATAAAGGCTTTTTCTACGTCGTTTTGTTTGCGGGCTAGGAAGATGGAGAGCAGGCTGAAAATAAAAAAGGCACCCACCAGAAATCCAAGGGCCAGACCGTGCACGAGAGTACCGGTTTTTTCCTGAATCAGAAATTTGACCAGTAGCAGGAGAATAAAAAATCCGAGCCCCTTGTCGAATTGAATGCATATCGTATCATAATCCATGGGATGGGTTACCAGTGCCCGTCCCCCCCGCCATATCACCAGCAAACAGAAAAGCATCAATATCAACATGAATGTTTGGGACAGGCTCCAGGGGTCCCGGAAAAAAACACCTACCCAGGTGAAACTGAAAAAAGAAACCGTTTCAAACCACAGCCGGTACACGAACAGCAGGGTGACAAAGACAATGCCTGCTGCTTCAAGGAGCAGGCCCTGATATAAACGCCAGTTTCGATTTGCGGACAGGTGATTCAAGCCTATGGCCATGGCAAACGCAGCGGCTGTTTCGGCAAGGGGGAAAACCCGCTGGTATATGGACAACATCAGAAACCCGACCCAGGCATACCGCCAGGACAACTCCATTCCGGAACGGGCCAATATCAACAAGGCTTCTTTTCCGGGAGTCATGGCTGGTATTCCTCCTGCGCTCTAATGTCATCTATCGAATGGTGTCCATCCATGATCGGATGTCGCACCGAATCGGGGGTGGAAGGAGACCGACAGACAAAGAAAGATACGGGGATACGCCGTTCTTGTAGAATACGTTTGGATTCGGTGGCCTCTGTATCGTAAGCATATGAAAAGAAAACGCAGCTGATACCTCGTTGCTTGAAAGACGCTGTTCGAAGGGTCTCGATCATGGACATGCGTTGCTGCATCTGTAATCGGGCCAGCGTTTCCAATATGGCGGGAAGCTGGCGAGCACTGCGGGCCGGGCTTACTGTGGAAACATCCCCGCCTTTCATGACACCGTTGGTCACCAATCCCACAGCATGGCCGGCTTCATTCAACTTGATGGACAAGGACGCTATGACTTCGAGGGTATGTTCGAAAGCATACTCTGCCAGATCTTTTTTGAACGAACTCACATCCAGGAACAGTAGAATCGTGCCGAATTCAGACGGTTCAAACACTTTCTCCTGCAGTCGAAGGCGTCGTGCACTCGCTTTCCAGTGAATATGTCGGGAAGGCCTGGACGGCTGGTAATCCTGGGTGCCCAGGATGTAAACGGGATCTTTGATGGGACTTTTCGTGCCAGGCGTGTCAAACCAATCCTGTTTAGGAAGGGACAGGGTCTTGATGGGAACGAGGCGCGGGTAGACAAGTACCTGAATCGGTTTCCCCAGACGTTTTTCCTTCTGAAAAAAACCAAAGAAATCACTCGATACAAGGTGCGGGGGCCCCAAGTGGTAAACCCCTCTGCGCATGGCAGTAAATTCTTGCTGAACCTGCATTTGTTGGTGCCACAAGAGGCCTGTCCCGTAATCGGAAACCGCTTCCCGATCATTGACGGCTTCAAACGCGGCCTGTTTTGGCCAGCCCAAGCGGATCCAAACCGGAAGAAATTTTCTGTTCTCTATGCTGGATGTCATGCAGACGGTTTCTCCGGGAAAGACCCGTTTTTTATCTGCATGGTAACCGCAGGAGATGCGGTAAAAATTCAGAGAGCTCCAGGCTTTTGTTCCGCCCATGACCAGCAAGATCAGAATTGTCAGAAGCGAAAGGTCTTTTTGGCGAAACAGGAGGGCGATAAAAAGAAGAATGCTTACAAAGAAGCAGATCAGCAGGGAATTGAAAATGGTCGGTTCCTTGACTGGATGCTGTTCAGTCGTCATTCGTCGACCCTGCAGCGGCTGGAACCGGTACCCGTTCGATAATGCTTTCCAGGATATGATCGGGGTTTTCACCCCGCAGCCGGTCTTGCTCCTTTAGGATCAGTCGATGCGTGAGAACCGGGAGCGCCAGTGATTTGATATCGTCAGGCAGAACATATTTTCTGCCGCGAAGTGCCGCCAGCGCCTGACCAGACCGCATCAAGCCGAGAGAACCCCTGGGGCTGGCACCAAATTGTATGGCGCTGTGATCACGGGTGGCTCTCACGATATCGGCGATATATTCTCGAACGGGCCCTGAAACGATGACATCTCTCCTGTCGCGCTGCAATTGGCTGACATCTTCGGGTGTTGCCACGGGCATAAGCCCCTGAAGCGGATCTGTTTTCTGAAAGCGTTCGAGTATTCGAATTTCTTCTTGCTTGTCAGGATACCCCAGCTGGGTTTTCAGCAGAAATCTGTCCAACTGCGCTTCGGGCAAGGGGAAGGTGCCTTCCAGCTCAATGGGATTCTGGGTGGCCATGACAAAAAAGGGACTGGGAAGCAGATGGGTTTTCCCATCCACCGTCACCTGGCGTTCTTCCATGCATTCGAGCAGGCTGGACTGGGTCCTGGGTATGGTGCGATTGATTTCGTCGGCAAGCAGAATATGAGTGATGACCGGACCCGGTCGAAAAGAAAAACAGCCCGACTGCTGGTCATAGACATTGAAGCCCGTAATATCGGTGGGCATGAGATCCGGCGTAAACTGAACCCGGTTGAAGGTGCCTCCGATACTTTTTGCCAGGGATTTTGCCAGCAGGGTTTTGGCGACGCCGGGTACATCCTCCAGCAGCACATGACCTTCTGCGATCAGGGTTACCAACAGCAGTTCAATGGGTCGAGTCCGGCCGACAATCACACGAGATATGTTTTCAATAATTTTATTGCAAAGACGGATATCCACAAGAATTCCCTTCGTGTATCAAAGGATGCTTACTAGGCCCATATCATAAGAGAGGCTGCTTCGGCAATATGTTCAATGCGCCAGAAAGACCCTATTTTGAACTTGGATTTTTCAAAGGACATACCATCGCATTTTGAGTTGACTTTGATTTAGGTAAGTGCCAAAAGCCCCTATGTCTAATTCACCTTCCAAAACCTATTGGAAAGTTCTCATCGCCCTTAGCCTGGTGCACTTCAGTGGGGATTTTTACAGCTCTTTCATCAACCCGCTGTTTCCCGTGTTCATGGACAAGATGGGACTGAGTTTGGCTCAGGTGGGTTTCCTGGCGGGAATTTCCCGCTTTTTGATGTTCATCGTACAGCCCATGTCTGGCTATTGGGCCGATCGCCATCCTAGCCGCAGTTTTATTTTGATCGGGTTGCTCATGCCCATCCTTTTTATTCCTTTAACAGGTGTGACAAGCGGTTTTTACGGATTGCTTTTCTGCATCGTCATAGGCTCTACGGGGTCTTCCCTGTTCCATCCGCCGGTCACGGGCATGGTTCCCCTATATGCGGGCCGTAAACTTGGGCTGGCCATGTCCGTCTATAATACGGCCGGCACCCTGGCTTTCGGGGTGGGGCCCATTTTTATCACCTTTTATGTGGCCAGGTTCGGTCTCGGCGCTATGCCGATGACCATGCTGATGGGTCTTTTGATCTGGATGGTTTTCTATCGGGTCATTCCCAAGCCCCAGGGAGACGACATGGCCAAATACGGCTTTTTGGAGACCCTTCGGCAAACCCTGGGCAGCGTCTGGCAGCCGATCCTGTTGATCTGGATCGTCATGGTTATGCGTTCGGTGGTGGGTCAGTCGCTGATGACGTTTATGCCGGTGCTGTGGGTGCAGAAGGGGCATACCATCGTCTCTGCCGGGGTCCTCTTTTCCATCTTTACCATTTCAGGAACGGTGGCCGGCGTTTTGTGCGGCCATCTTTCGGACCGTATGGGATACAAACGCCTATTGTGGATCACCCACGGCTTCATGACGCCTTTCCTGCTGGTATTTTTGTTGGCTCCCGGCAAATGGATCTATCCGGCTACGATATTGGCCGGCGGCTTTAACATGGCTTCCCTGCCCCTCGGCGTGGTGATGGCCCAGAAAATCGCTCCCAAGGGCCGCTCAATGGTGGCCAGCCTGATGATGGGGCTGGCCTTTGGCGTCGGCGGTATTCTTTCCCCCGTGGTTGGTAAATTGGGCGATATTTTTTCTATCCAGAGCGTTCTCTTGATAGTGGTTTGCATCCCCATTTTCTCCCTGATTCCGGTTCACTTTATTCCGGAAGTCGGCAGTCCCACCTATGATGCTCGCAACCCAATCGGGGCAAACAAATGAGGTAGTAATTTAATAGGTCTCTTTTTGGGCTTTTAGTAGGCCAGTCGTCCCAATGACTTGAGGATGAGGGTGATTCCCATGGCAAACATGCCGGTTAACCCCATACCGCACGAAAAACCCGCCAGCAGCACCGGTGCATACTGCCGCCACATGCTGCCGTATCGCTTGTAGAAATAGAAGCGCCCCAGCAGAGCACCGATGACCTCCAGAATCAGGCCGTGGGGGGTACTCTGCCCCAGCCCCCGAACCATCCCGTACACCAGCAAGATGGGGAGCCCCATCATGACCAGAATGGCATAGGTGACGACACCCAGACCCATGCCACCCACCACGTATAGCCAATTAAGAGCTTGATAAAATAAGGAGTTTCCTTCAAGAGTGGATGTCTGCATCAGTAACGAGTTGAGAGCCTGAAGATGCCAAAGCTCCTGGGCATAGGGGTAGGCGTTGGAAGGAATGGGGGCCAGGCGCCAGATGAATTGCGAAAACAGCAGGCTGGCCGTCATGACCACCGGAAAGACCACAATTTCCGACTTGATGATACCGCGGATGCTGGTTCCGGTCAGTTCTATCTGGCGGAAATTTACGGTGGCCTCGCCGTAATTATGGATTGGAATGGGGGCATACCATATTTCGATGCCCTGGTAACCGAAGTATTTGGCGCCCATGATAAAACTGGCTTCCCGAACCAGGGGAAGACTTACAAACTGCCCGGCAATTCCTTCCATCCGTGCGGTGATGTAGGAAACGATGGGTGTGTAGACGAAGCCATAGAGGAGAAAAAATATCCAGGGGAAATTGGGCACCAGCCAGACACAGAGCAGCACGTAGGAAGCGGTGGAAAACACATAGATGCCAATGGAGATCCAGAAGTTAAAATCACCCCGACCTGGAGGCGGATGAAACAGGTCCTTGAGTGTCCCACGCTGCTGTGCTGAACTTTTTCTAAAGGAACGTATCACATGCCAGATACCGATAAAGGCGATGGAAAGGCCCAGACCGATACTGAAGCTCAAGTAAAAGTCGAAGTTATTGGCAAATACGGTATCGACGGTTTCCATTCCCGGATGCCAACGTGTAAGGATCCCGAAATGATACAGGACGGGGTTGGCCGCTATCGTAATGAGCAGACCCACAAGACCACCGATGACGGCCCAAAATGGCAGTACCATGCCGATAAAGACAAGGCCCAGGTCGAGTTGAATACCGGTGGCCACAGCAGGGAGGAAGTTTTCGGTATGCCCGGTCAGCTCAACCCAGGGAATCGGAATCAGACGAATTGGTTCCATCAGAATCAAGCCGCTGAGGGTAGGGAGAACCACATAGATGGCCCCAAACAGCAGTCCAATCACGCCACCGATGGAAAAAACACGCCACTTCCAGCTCTTCCTTTTTTCCTCCGTAGACTCGGCCAGGGCCATGGTCCCTAGAGCAGCCACCGGTGCCATGGGAAAGGGAAGTTTCTCCACGTCGCTGGTGATGCGATAGAGGGCATACCCCAGACCGAACTGGTCGATACGTTGAATGATCTGCGTGCCCATGAGCAGCAAGATCGGAATCATCCAGTCGCGATGGAAAAAGGTGCGCTGCAGCAGAGATTCGGAATCGACGCTTGGTGCTATCCAGCTAGGGATGAATTCGGTCAGGCCCAGCATGCGGGCGGCATCCGATTGTACCAGGTACTGACTCCACAGTAGACCCTGGAAGGGTGTCGCCAGCGCGGCCCCTGCCATATAGTAGAGCAGAAAAATTTCCTGCTGTTTCAACTCACTGTAAGAGCGCTTGGCCAGCTCGGCAAACAGGATTATCGTGACCCACCGAGCGGCCGGACCGATACCCGCACCGATCACCAGTTGCAGGTACATGCTGCCTGGCATCATGAGGAAGCCGATGAAGATGGAGCCCACTACCGTCTTCCAGCTGAATCCTTCCTCAAAATGATCCGGTGTCTTGAGAAGATCTCTATATTCCTGGAGTTCTTTGTCCTCATACATAAAATTGTTCCACAATTTTATTTTACGCGACTGTGTCGCTTTTTTAACTGAACAGCTACCTGTTTAATAACTTGGCCAGCGCTGATGTTAGGAGCCCTTGCGGCGAGTTCGCAAAGCGCCAGGGGATTGTTCATTTCGCGTTCGCTGAATTCCGAAAGTTGAGTAAATAATATCAACGCTTTTGTATCTCGGCTTATATTTTTTTTAAAACATGTCCTTGCCGGGTCATGAGTGTCAATGCCGCGATCAATAAAATCGTGAAACGATTTTATATGGGCATCACATTAAAGCTTGCGTCGCTGAAGAGGCCGTAGATGGCCCAGGTTCCTGCCATCAGGAAATCCCCGATAATGAGCCCGATGAAAAAATATCGTACCTTTTTGTAGAGCATGACGCCGCCGTAGCGCATGCAAAGGGCATTGCAAAGCCAGCCAATAAAGAAACAGAACCACAAATACCACATGGCGGAACTGTAGGCCGTCAAATAGCCGATGGGATGTATCGGCCACCAGTAAAAACGGTGATAACAGATCACCAGAACCAGCATCAAGGCCGCACCCACCCATATGAAGGTCATGACCCATTGGCCGGATTCGACAGGCGTTTCCAGCAGGTTGAAGAGGTTGTCGTAAACAGCCAGTGTGGTGCGGCTGGCCCAGTCGAACTGGAGCTCCCGAACACCGAATTTATAGCAGAGGGCCAACATGGCCGCAAAGGAAACCAGAATGCCCAGGGTGAGTGTAAGCATGATGGCAATAAAAAGGCGTCGGTTACTGTTGGTGCCGTCCGAAATTTTTCGTGCGTGAAGCAGAGACGGCATGAGCGATTCGCGTAGATCGACAAAGAGCATCTTTTGAATAACCGCCGAAACGACAAGACCCATATGGGTAAATGCCTTGGGTCCGAACAATGCCATGAGCCCATCCATGGGTGCAGCAGTCAGGGTAAAATAGGCGATTCCCCCCTGGCAGATCACCCGTGTGGCCACCAGCATGAAAAGGAATAGTGAACCGACCACCACAAAGGAAAACAAAAAAGGGACACCGGCAAAATGGCACCACAGAACAATACCGAGACCACCTGAAACGACGCCCCAGAAGGCCGTGCGCGTGGAGAGCCATTCATTTTCCGGGTGGGCCTCGTTCTTTTTTCCGAATCCCATGCGAAGAATATCCAGTAAATGGAACCTGGCCAGCCATGCAATAAAACCAAAGAAGACGACATAGGCGCCGATCATTTGCATCTCTTCGGGCCTGGAGATGGTCGGCCCGAAGGTCACACCGAGAGCGCCGGCCGGGATGTTGACCCCCATAAACGACAGGGCACCGAACAACAGTGCGCCTGCAATGTAAAAGAACCAGAAGGAAAACGAAATCTGTTTCGATGTCAGGAAAGCGAACCCGATGAATGCCGGGTAAATATAGATTTTCAGTTTATAAAATCCTGAAAAGAGACCCAATTTCGGAAAATATTTGCCTGCTATGATCAGGGTGGGGATAGAGGGTATGGACGGATTGTAAAAACTCAGGCCGTTGAGTAGGTGAAGCAGAACCGGAATGGACAGACCCACCAGGAGAAACCGATTACAAAAGAAGCGGCCCAGTTCGTTGTTGTCGAAGGCTTCCTGAATCAGCAAGGGAACCCGCAGGAGGGGAAAATTAATCCGTTCGTGATAGATGCCTTGTTTGCTCAAGAGACTGACCATGCAGGCCATGACAAAATAGCAAAGCAGGACAAATCCCGCCCACCCCAAAAGGGGCCTTGCCCAGGCCTCCCATGGAATATTGCCGACAACTTCTATCCAGCTCATCTGGCGTCCCCCGGGCAGGCCGTTGTACAGGACGGTGACGGCTTCCTGACTTTGGGGGTACCAGCCTGACGGCAGCAGGGGATGCAGAACCTCTTCCCATCGATTCTCGACTGTCGCAAAATGGTAAGGTGCCGTTAAGTTTAGAAAAAATGTCCGTGCGAGGCCTGTCCAGGCAATACCGGAAAGGAGTACCATGAGCGCCCATGCCACCAGAAGTTCTTTTCCGGTGATAAGATTGCGACCTTTGAACAACCAGCGGATGATAGCAGTGATGACGACCATCCAGACGAAAAAATAGAACGGTGCCAGGGGAAAGTGTCCGCCCCCCAGTGGGGTTCCCTGTCTGTATGCGTTGTTGAAGGGCGTTATCAGACAGATGAGCAGGGCCAGGAAAGATCCTATGAAAATAGCCCGCCAGCGAATCCTGTTGGCGAGAGAATCGGCATGGCTTGATTTTTTTGGTTTCCCAGCCGTCGCTTTGTCAGGTGTTTCGTTCATGTCTTCCTAAGTTACCTGTGTTCTCGCTTCTTCAGCCAAAAGACGCTCATAGTGTGCCTTGGTATCGTCATCAAAGGAACGCCACAAGAGCAGTTGTTTTCGAATTTCATGTAAAAAGGTCTTGTTGATTCGCAACCAGGCGTTGGATTCTCCGGATTCACGCGTCAGAGAAATGTGCACTTCAAGGAACCCTTTTTCCTCTTCAGCCGGTTTGAACGTCAATGTGACCTGCTGGAGAATGCCGAAGTCAAAAGGCGCCAGCCAGACCTGCGAGGTGAAATTAAGACACGCTTCATAAGCGCACAGGTCTTCAGGACAGTCATCCCCGTCTTTGTCGCCGACCGGGGGTGTTTCGCAGACAAAGGTGAATGCTATATTCCCGGTAGAAAACTTTCCGTGGGTGATTTCCTGGTGACTGGCAAAGTACTCGTAGATGAAGCCGCCAACACTGCGGTGTTCCTGGTACGTCATGAGAAACGGCAGGACAATCTCGAGTTTGTTTTTTTTGGGCGCGGGCAGGGTCCATGAGCGGTTGATGTCGGGAATGGCGATTTCACCGGCGATCTTGGATGGATAAATGACCGATATCAGGACTACCAGGATGACCAGGACCATTGCACCAATGCCGGCAGCGGAGGAATAATTGACCGTAATACCGGACCATAGGGCTGTTCCAGCAAAAAACTTTGCCGACGTCTGCGCCACCAGATAACCGAAAACAACGCTGAGAACGGCAAAGGCCATGGCCTCCGCTATAAATAGAAAGGAAACGTGAGAGGGTGCGAGCCCGACGGATGTGTAAATTCCGATTTCACGTTTGCGTTCATACACACTGCTGATCATGGTATTCAACACGATGAATATCGAAATCAGGATGGGAACGATAATATTGGGAACGCCGCTGTAGCTCATGGTGTCACTGGCATGATACAGGTAGGTGCCCGACGTTTCCCCACTGAACAGCGATAGACCGAAACGGTCCACCAGCATTTGGGCAGTCTCCTGGTTCGATTCGAGTGCATTCGGTCGAACGGAGATCCCTTTGATATGGCCGCCGATTGCCATCAGTCTCTGGAAAGGGACAATGACCGTAACTTCAGCGTCCAGGTGCTGATATCGGCTCTGAAACTCACGCATGTCATCACCCGACTCCAGCGCCTCGACAACGGCCTCGGTCATACCGTCCGAAACTTCTCTGGGGAAGATGGCGGGCGTCAGAGGCTCCCCGTCCAGGTCCTTCTTTTCTTGAAAACGCTCACCCGAAAAAATACCGACCACGTGGAAAGGGGTTCCCCATATGGTCACCACGTCGTCGATCGGTGCCGCGAAATCAATACCGAGATGTTCAGCCATTCTGTCAGGCAGGAGAACGGCTTGCCGATCTTCCGCTGTCAACCAGCGTCCGGCCACGAGAATGCTATCAATGCCGGACACGCGGACTTCATTGTGCGACAACCCGATCATACCTTGAGCCTCAAACGTTTTACCCCTGTATTGAATAGGGATTCGTGTCGAACGGGTTCGGTCTTCTTCCTCCAGCCACACCCTGGGTACCGCGATGCCCGTCTCGGCAAAAGCGTTTGAAATGACGGTGTAAGCCTGGGGCGGTAGATCCCGCCAGTTGATATTTTTCAATAGGAAGCCCTGGTAGGCATGCTGGTTGTTGTAAAGGATACGCGTATGCCGCCGTATGGATTTGACCGATGTAAAACTCATGATGGTAAAGGTGAGAATGATCAACGTGATACAGGTCAAGGCCGTTCTCAACCTGCGACGGCGCAAATTACTGACCCCCAAGAGAAATGCCGCTACAAAAGCCTTCCATCGGCCGATTTCCTCAGAATGGCTGCGATGCGAACGATTCTGGATGCGTGTCATTTCTTCTTCAAACCTGAAAAAGATAATCAATGTCACCACCAGTGATAGGCCCATGATCAGAAACGCCAGGATGACGACCATGGGGCTGTATGCCAGCTGAAAAGCCGGATGAACATTGTAGATGACAGCGATCAGGAGGATAAGGATCACGCTGAAAGCGATAATGCGTTTGTAAATGTTGGTGTAGGAAAAGAGAAGCCTTTCAAGGCAGAACGAGAAGGGAACAAACAGGGCGATGTAGAACAACACGCCATAGAGCACGTCTTTCTGTGTTTTTTCAACGTCGTCGTATACGCGGCTTGCCAGTGCCCAGGATCTGGATGCGGCTTCAAAAAAATGATCGTAGCGCTTATTTTCCCATGCGTTTTGCGCCTGATTCAAGGCTGTGAGCCCGTCGTCCTGCAACTGTTGAATACGCTCATTGAAGATACCGCTTTTTTTAAGATTGTTTATGCGAGGTACCAGCAAGGTCCACATGTCACGGGCGACACGATATTCGGTACGATGCAATACGGGCCAGTCGTCGACTTTGTAACCTAGTCCCTGTGGGTTTTGGGGAGAATTGTTTAGTAGAATCAGTTTTTTATTCAGGGCGGAATCAGAAAGGGTCAACTTTAGCGGTGTCCCGGATTCGAGAAAAATGGTTGAAATGTCGGACGCCCAGGTATCGAGTCGGCTGTAGAAGTATCGAACCGGTTCTGCTTCACGACGACCGTCCAGCACCTGGCTCTTGGTCAGATATCGAAAGGTTCTCGGCTCAAGCAGATTGAACAGGGTGATACCCTTAGAGGCGAACATCTTCAAATCGGTTTCCATTGAAAGACGACGCATTTTGACACGGTAGGCATCCTTGTCAGTCTGTTGTTTGTCGATGGTCCAGTCGATAGAACCGCTGTGAGTATCGAACTTGTATCCTTCTAAAATGACCTTGTGAAAACTATGCTTGCTGTCAGTGACACCCTTGAGAAAAAATGAACCGCTCTGATCCACCATTGTATAGAATCTTGCTGGCCCCTGGTAGGCAAGCAGCACGGTACCCGGCGCCGGCTGGTCAGCAAAAAGTTCTCCGTGCCGCAGAAATTTTGCGCTGCCGGTCAAGGTGGAAAAGCCTTTTCTGGGATAACTGTCCTCGTGCAGCTGGGCGTCCTGCGTTAGTTGCTGCATGATGTTGCAGACAATACTGGCCTGCATTACTGCATATGGACGATCCAGGTTTTCCAGGGTGTCATATGCGGTTCCCCAAAAGGCTCTTGCATCGTGTGTCGTCACCAGGCTTAAACCATGATATCCGGCCAGGGCCGCAACCTCGCCACCCAAGGGGGGCTGATCAACAAAAAAATTTTTCCATGACCCCTGTCTGCTGGGGCGCAGGGTGTCCTTAAAAAAATCTGTAACGCCCAGCGCCTGTTGCGTTGTTTCGGCTGCCTGCCGCAGGGCTTCATCCAAGCTGCTGTAACTGGACACACGGTTGATTCTTGGTCTGAACGGATACAGCCATCCAAAGTTGAACGCGCCAAAGCCGGTGCCATGGCTTGAAAGATGCAGGGATATGGATGCGGCCAAGTCATACTCTCTGGTATGCCTGCGGAGGAGGTCCACATCTTCGATAAATTCAAATTGTTGTTCAATATCCATCAATACGGCTTTCTGGTCATCGGCCGCCCTGTCGACAATCTGCTCGAGCAGTTTTATTTCTTCCTCGGTTGGGTTCCCACCCTCATAAGACGTTCGCCAGGTCAGGCGCCGCAATAACTGGCGAAGATCCGCCAGCTTCTTGATGGTCTCCGAGTCAGCATGCGTTTCCGTCTCCAACCGTAAGCGCATGAGTTGACGGGAGACACTGTCAGCTTCGGTTTTGAGTCTCTCTTTTAGGGTGTCATCGAGTAGGGCCATGACCCCGGGATCCGGGAAAATCTTTTTTGCAAAAGACAGGGTCGCTAAGCCATCGATGATCTTGCGTGTATCGTCAATCCGTGATGTGAGGTTCCTTTTCAATTGCTTGACGGTCTTGGATCTTTCAGATAGGCCCCAAACAAACTCCCGCATGCCCGCTAGGGTTTGCGCATGGCCCGCACTGGCGACTAGCAGCACCGATTTTTTGGGTGGGTTTTTTTTGAGGATCCCGGCAAATTTGAGTAGTGTCGCCACACTGCAGGCTTCGTCGGCACCCGGAGATCGACCGGCCACGTTGACTGAGCTGTCGTAGAAAGCCTCGAGCATGACCATCTCACGTTGAAGCTCCGGGTCCACACCGGGAATCAGGCAGTAAATATTTTGCGCCGTTTCTTCTTGCCAGCGGATATCCGATGTCAGGGTGACCTGATCCGCTACCCGGGCCACGTCCGGATTTTCAAAGAGCCCGAAGAGGTTTCTTGCTTGTTCAAAGGGCATCCAGAACCGCGGAAATTGAATCGGAGAAAGCTCAAACTTGTCTTTAAAAAGGCTGTTGGGGGAATTCCCACGATCCACGTAAATGATTGCGTGGGCGCCCATTGTAGCGGCATATTCCCAGTTTCTGCCCGAATCGAGCTCCATCAGGACAACCGCGCCCTCGACCTGCTTTCCATTATATGCCTGAGGTTCGCCCGCACCGGCGTAGACCAGAGGCGCTTTGATCCCGGGGGCAGGTATGGTTTGGGGCACTACGGCATTTCCTATATATGGCAGGATTGAAATCGATGGGCTGGTGTCGGATGTCTTGAGCCTGCTATCCCGATGATGTATTACCGGAACGGCAAACCGTTGAGAGCCGATGATATCGAAGCCCATTCCAGACAGACGCTTCTTGATGTAAGCGGCGGCCGTTGCATTGCCGGACGTCCCCGTACTTCTGTCCTGTACTGCAGATAATACCTGAATGTCTTGTATAAACTGATCCTGGTCCACGGGGGCGGTGGCAGCCAAACCCTCACCTATGAATGGACACCCGATAAGGCTCAAAATGAATGCGATCGTCAGGGTCGAAAGAAAGCCCCCCAACGGCCCGGCAGCACCCGGCCGAATACGTGACGCGCAGCGATACGTGCCCGCGATCTGATGGGATTTTTTCCGGCTCATAAAATGACGACGCTCTGACATCGTGCCCAGATATATCAGTAACGAAGGTGAGCGTTTCAAATGTTAAGCATATTGGTTTTAGAAATATTTTCAAAGGTTTTTATCGTGTGCCGATTGTGCCGATAGATATGGACAGTTCGTCGCGTTCCTCTATTTTGTCGATACGACCATCCCGGATCCATATGACCTGATCCGAGACGTTCAGCATTTTAAAATCGTGCGTGGCGGAAATAATCGTGACACCGCGTTCGACGCTCAAGCGTTTCAACAAAGAGATGATTTCCTCGCCGGTGGTCAGGTCAAGATTACCGGTGGGTTCATCTGCTAGAATGATGGCTGGATCGTTGGCCAACGCACGCGCAATGGCAACGCGCTGTTGTTGTCCTCCCGACAATTCAAAGGGCTTGTGGTTGAACCGATCTCCCAGGCCCACCAGATTCATCAATTCCACACCTTTTTCAACGGCGGCTTCGTTGGGCATACCGGCAAAGATCATCGGCAGGGTCACATTTTCAAGGGCGGTCATGACCTGAATGATATTGAATGTCTGGAAAATGTAGCCAATCTTACGACATCGAAGCCAAGCCAGTTCATAGGCATCCAACTGA
Organism: uncultured delta proteobacterium; assembly: GCA_963701385.1. Taxonomy (GTDB): domain Bacteria; phylum Desulfobacterota; class Desulfobacteria; order Desulfobacterales; family B30-G6; genus B30-G6. Next base: position 128,273 of record CAVOZW010000027.1, on the reverse strand, counting down.
GCGATATCGACCTCGTCAATGAAGACCTTACCGGAGGTGGGTTTGTCCAAGCCGCCTATCATATTGAACAAGGTACTCTTTCCTGATCCGGAAGGTCCCATGATCGATATGTATTTTCCGGAGGCAATTTCCAGGTCCACGCCCTTGAGCGCTTGAACCTCGATTTTGCCGAGCAGAAAGGTTTTCGTGACCTTGGAAACCCGAACGATGCTGCTATTGACTGCCATAAATGACCACCTTGATTCGACTTCGTCGGAATACCCTGCAGCTTGCTGCAGGAATGAATGGCTTCGGCGAATTGCGCCTTGATACCCGCAGCTTGCTGCGGGGGTTTCATTTTATTCTTCCACCCTCATCGCTTCAACCGGCAGCATCCTTGCCGCCATCAGGGCGGGGTAGAGAACGCCTGCGAGGCTCAAGAGGCAACCGACCCCGATTGCCAGGCCCATGGATCCGAGCAGATCCCCCCATTCGACACTTAAAAAAGCAAGGCCGCCATATTGAACGACGCCGGATGCGAGGGAAAAGAGTGCACCCAGGAGGGCACCGAGACCTGCACCCACCAGGCCCTGCATGGCGGCTTCCAGGAGAAACAGCCTCAGGATGAAACGGTCCAGAGCGCCGAGGCATTTCATGGTACCGATTTCCCTGAACCGTTCGGTCACCGACATGAGTTGGGCATTGACGATCCCCACAACACACACCAGCAAGGATAGAAAAACGATCCATCTTTGCTTGGGTGTGTTTTCGACCTGGTTTTCTGTGGGCCGCACGTCATAGCCCGAGAGGGTTACCTGCTGCCGTATATCATCATCCCCAGTGGCCAGGAGGCCGTTGACAACATCGATACTGACATTGGTATAGCTCAAAAATGCCACCGCCAGAACCAGGCTGATGGTGGTTATCATGGATCGGACAAAGCGAACACGGATGCTCTTATAGGCGATTTCGATCGACTTTCCAAGCGGCAGCACCACCTGACGCTCCATACGACCAAAAGATGAATTCGCCTGTTGCCCGGTTGTTTTGGTTTGATGCATCATTTTTCACAGGGTTGTTTGCCATTGAACCAAGATTCTATTTTGAAATGGGTTTATTTTGCTTTTAGCAGATTTTCTCGCTTTTGAGAACAGAATAAAAGTGACTTTTCCATCTGACGCGAGTGTGCTAACGTGCGATCCTGATAGATACTATTTCGGTCTGTGGGAAAACGGACGGGAAAACCAGCCCAAGATCGGCACGTCTTCCATCACCAAGCGACGACATCGCGTTTTGTAGAACCATCAGGGATATCTTCATGGCAAAATCAGAGCTTCATCCGGTTCACACATTTGAACAATGGCAGGTTTGGCCCGGCAGCTATGACAACCCACCCCCTGACGGTCTGTATCCCTTTCCCGTCCAAACAGGTTTAACCATTACACCGGAAACCCCCGTTGCTTCCATGGGCTCCTGTTTTGCGAGAGAGATTCGCAAATCGCTGCTCAAGGAGGGGTATGCCTATATTTTGGAAGAGGTGGATCACCCGGCATCGGTTCATGCCAGTGCGGCCTGGGAAAGAACCTACAATACATTCACCATGCGGCAGATATTCGAGTATACGTTTGCCTCCTTCACGCCGGACCTTCGCTGGTGGACGGCGCCTGAATCAGGCAAGATTCAGGATCCGTATCGCCGGATTATTCTATATGATAGCATTGCGGAGGCGGAAAAAGATTTTAGCCAGCATGTCATCTGCAGCCGACGCGCGCTGAGAAGCGCCCGGGTTCTCATCCTGACATTAGGGCTCACGGAGATATGGGAGGACACGATGGATGGCGCCGTCATCTGTCTCCCTTCCGGCCCTTATGTAAAGGAAGGCGGCAGCATAGGGCGCTATCGGTTCCGGGTCAGTCGTTACGCCGAGAACCTGAAAAACCTGGAAAGGATCCATGCCTTGATGTCACGGCACAATCCTGATTGTCAGCTTCTTGTCACGGTCTCGCCGGTACATCTCTGGGCAACGTTTCGACAGGACCTGGACGTGATCAGTGCCAGCTGTAACTCCAAGTCCACCCTACGTGCAGTGGCGGATGAATTTGTTTCCCGGCATGAGAATGTGCATTACTTTCCAGCGTTTGAAATGGCAACCATCTACCGGATGCTTATGGGACGAATCTATTTTGCAAAGGGCAAGGAAAATTTCCACGTCGACAGAGAAACGGTGGTATTTATCATGAAGCAATTTTTTCGTTTTTATACGGCGGGGCAAGTGCTACGCACTAAGCCTTAACTCGCTCATGGATTACCGGTAAAAGGATTATATGAAGCATAGGCAGAAGATAAAACCGGATGCCGCCACCATGACCAGAGACCAATTGATGGGGGCGCTAAAAAAGGCGGTGAGGTATCCGCACAAACATGTTCACAAGGGGCGGCTGATTGTATCAGCACAGGTATATAAAACGCCCGGCCTGGAAACGAATCTGGTCATCAGTCCATTTTCCATATTGGACTGTACCGGGTCTATCCGGATAGGTCCGTGGTGCAATATAGGACCGCGGGTACGGATCTACACCCACGACACGATTCATTTGGGAAAGCAACCGCTGGCGCTGTTGGAGAACGATCTGGGGGTGTTGTGGCAGGATAAAGAAATCGGGTCCGATGTATGGATTCATGACGGTTCGATAATTTTGTATCAAGCAACGCATCTGCCGGATGGGTTTGTGCTGGGTGCAGGTTCGGTACTGACAAAAAATCCGGGTCCTTTCGAGATTTGGGCGGGCAACCCTGCCAGAAAGGTAGGTGACAGAAAGGAAATGGCGCAGGCAGTCATCGAAACGACCCTTCGCCAATCAAGATTCCGATTGCCTGAGAAGGCCGGGAACACGCCATGAACATGCAGTCGAAGAAACCTGTCCTCGGCATGATTCTCAAGGGTTATCCTAGAATTTCGGAAAGTTTCATATCCAACGAGATTCTGTTGCTGGAACAACAGGGGCTTCCCATCCATATCTTTTCCATGCGTCACCCCCGGGAGTCTTTTGCTCATAAAAGCGTCCAGCAGATTAGCGCCAGGGTGGATTACCTGCCCCAGTCCATCCTTGAAGCATTGCCACAGCTCTTGTTTTACAATCTTGTTCTAGCCACGAGGAGGCCCGGCTCTTATTGGCGCGCCATTCTGGTGGCGTTCAAAAGATTTTTGCGAACGCACAAATCGGCCACCATCAAGCACTTGCTTCAGGCCGGCTACCTGGTTCAGAAGTTGCTGCCGGGAAGCCATGTGGTTCACTTTCACGCACATTTTGCACACTCGCCGTCCTCGGTCGCCCTGTTCGCGAGTCAGTTGAGTGGGCTTCAATTCAGCTTTACGGGGCACGCCAAAGACATCTACACCTCGAATCCATTGCAACTGAAGGAAAAAATGACCAAAGCCCGTTTTGTCATCACCTGTACGGAGTACAATCGTCGTCATCTTTCGATACTGGCAGGCAATGACAAGGTTTCCCTGCACCGAATGTATCATGGTATTGATCTGGACCTTTTTTCCGGGGGGCATGCCCGCATGAAACCGATGCCGCCGTATCATTTTGTAACGGTGGCGCGCCTGGTGCCCAAAAAGGGCCTCCGCACGGTTTACCGGGCGCTGCAAAAGTTGCAGCACAAGGGTGTCGATTTCCAGCACACACTCATCGGGGACGGAGATGATCGGGATAAACTCTTGACCTTGATTGTCGATCTCGGTCTTTCAGCGTTCGTGCCAATGGGTCGGCACGCTGGCCCACGAACAGGTGCTGGATTTTTACCGCAAATCGGATCTATTTGTTCTGGGATGCGAGCAGGCCGCCAATGGTGATCGGGACGGCATCCCGAATGTTTTTGTGGAGAGCTTGGCCATGGGTCTGCCGGTGGTGGGAACACGGTTATCCGCTATCCCTGAATTGATTGAAAATGGCAAGACCGGCCTGCTGGTCGAACCCGGCAACGATGGGCAAATGGCGAGTGCTATGCTGCGTATCCTCACGGATATCGAACTCCGGGAGCGGGTTATTCTTTCAGGGCGGGAGCGGGTCCAACAGGCATTTAACAACCGTGCGCTCACCCAGAACCTGTTTTCGATTTATCGTAAAGAAGTGCCGGCATTGAGACTGAAGTAGCAAGCGACAAGCGCTTTAAAGGCTGAAAACAACCCAACAAACCCAACGAACGCAATTAACTCAACAAACGCTGTAATTCCATGCGCATTGCCTTTTATACCCCATTGAAACCACTTGGGCATCACCATCCATCGGGAGATCTGGTGATTGCCACAGGACTCTATGACTATTTGGTTTCCAGGGGACATGACATTCAAACGGCAGGACCGCTGCGGGCGCGATGGATATACTGGAAGCCCTGGAACTGGATCCGATTGTTGAAAATCTACCGCCAGTCGTGTGAACGGGTGTTGCGAGAAAAAATAGACCTATGGGTGACTTACCACAGCTACTACAAGGCCCCGGACCTGCTGGGACCCATGGTGTCCAGGACTGCAAATATTCCCTATGTTGTTTTTCAGGGTATTTTTTCCACTAAAAGAAGACGGCACCCAAAGACCTGGCCCGGGTTTGTTCTGAACAGGACGGCCTTGAAATCGGCACGGCATGTTTTTACCAATCGACGGGATGACTGGAAGAACCTGAAACGACTCCTCCCGGAGGATCGGCTCACCTACGTAAAGCCGGGGATCCTCACAGAGGCCTTTGATTTCGATCTTGATGCACGCCGTCAGCTTCGCCGTTCATGGGGTGTCGCAAACGAGCCGGTAATTATTTCGGCGGCCATGTTTCGTCCGGACGTCAAAACTGAGGGACTGGCTTTCCTCATCCGCTCCTGTGGCAGGCTCGCCAGCTGCGGGGTTTCGTTTCAACTGATCGTAGCCGGAGATGGAAAAAAACGACCAACACTGCAACAATTGGCAGACAGGCATCTCCCGGGAAGGGTGCGCTTTGTGGGAAAAATCGAAAGGGAACAGATGGGTCGCTATTACAGTGCCGGTGATGTGTTTGTGTTTCCGGGAATTCGGGAATCCCTGGGAATGGTTTATCTGGAAAGCCAGTCATGCGGTCTCCCGGTGGTGGCTTTTCACAACGGCGGCATTCCCGAGGTGGTGGTGGATGGTGAGACCGGTTTCCTGACGCCGTTTTATCAGACCGAACCTTTTGACGAGGCGATAAAAAAGCTGCTTTTAAGTAAAGAGCTGAGACGGGCTATGGGGCGGAAGGCGGCCGTTCATGTCCGGAAACACCATGATTTAATAAGGAACTACCGTCATATGGAAACGATTCTGTCAAATATTGTCGGGAAAAGCGGCCATGCCAGATAGCACACCTCAGCACGCGTTTTGGTTTGATACGTCACGCACAGACAGTGTGGAACCAGGACAAAATGATACAGGGTCAGAAGGATTCGCCGCTTACGAAGAAAGGCCGGGAAGCGTCCCGGGCCTGGGGGGAGCAACTGGCGGCCGTGCCCTTTGATCGTATCCTTACCAGCGACCTGGGTCGAACCGTTGCGACGGCCGAATTGATCAACCAATTTCTAAACCTGCCAATACAGAAAACCGCTCTGCTGCGTGAATTGAACTGGGGGGCTTGGACGGGCAGACGGATTCAAGAGATCAAGGTCGAAACCCCCGAGGTGTTGAGACGCCTGGAAAGAGCCGGATGGCAATTTTGTCCCCCCGGCGGGGAGAGCCGCCAGGCTGCCTGGATGAGGAGCCGAAAGGCCCTAGCGGAAGCATTCAAGACGTGGCCGGGGGAAACCATTTTGACGGTCACCCACGAAGGTGTCATCAAGTGTCTTCTCTATGGCCTGGCCAAAAGAAATTTCCTGCCCCAGGAGCCGGCCATGATCGTGCCGCACCACCTGCACTGGCTGGTGGCCGGGGAGAGGGGATTGAAGATCGAGCGTTTGAATGCGTTTGAGTTGTAAGCTTCAAGCGGCTTATCGGTTACAGTTTATGCTTAAAAGCTTAAATCTATGTTGAAAATTGAAGATATTCAGGCCATTCATTTTGAAATCACTTCCCGGTGCGTGGCGCGTTGCCCCTTCTGCAGCCGCGAACAGAAAATTCGCGACTATGGGAATCATGATATCACCCTGGCGGATTTCAAGCGCTTGCCGCAGACCTTTATAGCACAGCTGAAGCGGCTCTCCTTTTCAGGAAATTTCGGCGATGTGTGCGCCAATCCTGAATTTGTCGATATGGTTGCCTATATTAAATCGGTCAACCCACACGTGGCCATGGACGGCGAAACCAATGGATCGCTGCAGAATGAGCAATGGTGGCGACGGCTCGGGGCCAGTTTTCATCAAGGCAGTTTGATATTTGCCCTTGACGGACTGGGTGACACCCATCATCTGCATCGCAGGGGAACCCGGTTCGATCGTGTCACCAGGAATCTGGAAGCCTTTGTGACGGGAGGGGGCAATGCCTATTGGAAATTTATTGTTTTCGAGCATAACGAGAACCAGATTGAAGCGGCGGAATCGCATGCCGGGGATTTGGGCTGCCGGGGTTTTTTTGTCGTATCCTCCAGAGAATATACCTCGCATCTTAAAAAGCCGAGGACTTTGGATGTCGAAATCAAGCGTGACATTTATCACACCTATTTGGACAAACTTTCAGGTAAAGAACGCCGCGCGCTCTGCAAACCTTTCAACGAGGGATCCATCTATATCGCTGCCGATGGAACCGTTCACCCCTGCTGTTTTGCTCACTGTATGTATATAACCGAACATAACCGGGCTTTCGACTTTATTGTCCCTTTGATCGAACAATACCGTTCACAGATCAATTTCAAGACAAAGACAATTGAGGATATCATAGAAGGCCCGTATTTCGAGGCTGTAGCGCGTGAATCACCCACAAACGATTATTGCCAGCTCAAATGCAATCGTTATCGAAAAAAGGTTCGTGAAAAGCTGACCTTGTATGAAAAGTGGTTTAACAAGTGAAGATAATATTCTACTGCCAACATGTTCTAGGAATCGGCCATTTTTTTCGAACGCGCGAGATCTGTGAGAAGCTGAGAGCGCATGATGTCATTCTGGTTTCGGGTGGCGAGAGACCCGATATCCCATTGCCGGGACATGTACGGGAACTGCGCCTGCCCAGTTTGATGATGGACGAAGATTTTAAACACCTGTTTCCGACTGAAAAGGGGAGGCCTATCGCTGCCCTAAAAGAAGAGCGGCAACGAATGTTATTGCGTCTCTTTAGGGAGACTTCCCCAGACGTTTTCATGTTAGAGCTCTATCCCTTTGGGCGCAAGGCCTTCCGGTTTGAACTAGATCCGGTTCTCGTGGGTATTCGTGACAGGTCTTTGGGGCCCTGCCGGGTTGTCTGCAGTCTCAGAGATGTGCTGGTGGAAAAGAAGAACACGCAATCATATGAGGAACGCGTGATCAAAAGCTTGAACCGTCATTTCGATGCCGTGCTCGTTCATTCGGACCCCGGTTTTATCAAACTGGATACGACCTTTTCAAGGCTGGATGACATCTCGATCCCCATTGTCTACACCGGCTTTGTCACACCGAAACCCGTTCCGGGTTCTGGGAGAGATCTCCGAACAAGGCTGGGTATCGGCGATGATGCATATTTTCTTGTCGCCAGTGCCGGCGGCGGGAAGGTTGGGGGAGAGGTATTATCAGCGGTTGCAAGGGCTTTTGCCTATATGCCGGAGGGCTCCCGTTTGCAGGTCTTTACGGGACCGTTCATGGATGACGGGTCCTTTTCGCAACTGAAAGCATTCCAAAGCCCGACCATTCGTGTGGATCGTTTTACGTCTGACTTTCTATCCTTTCTCGATGCAGCGGATTTGTCCGTGAGCATGGCAGGTTATAACACCAGCATGAATATCATGGCAGCCAGGACCCCTGCACTTGTCTGGCCGTTTGCACAGAACAGGGAACAGCGCCTCCGGGCGGAGCGGTTGGCGCGACTGGGGGGACTTGGGGTGCTTTCGGACAAAGACCTGGACCCGCAACGGCTGGCCGGTTTGATGACAGGGTTGCTGGCAGCAAAAGAACGACCTGCGGGTGTCATCGATTTGAATGGTGCCGAGAACACCGCTGCCTGGGTAGCAGGGATATGATCCATGGGTATTATGTTGTAAGACGAAAGCAGCTTACTGTTTATTGCTCATGGGTTATTGTTTGAACACGTTTAGAATACGATATCTGGAGTAATCGCCATGCCCTATTCCATCTCAAAACTCTGGAACCGCCCATGTGATGACCTGGAAATTGGTCTCGAACGCTGTTTGTCAGGGGCGCTCGCGGTAAATGGTGTTCATGACCCGGTTCCCGTTTTTTTCCGGGCCGACGATGTCGCTGTACCCGGGAAGCAGTTTCAGGAACTCGTTCATGTTTTCGACCGTTACCAGGTGCCGCTTTCCATGTCTGTGGTGCCGGCATGGCTGACGGAAGCTCGCTGGAAGGGTATTGAACGGCTCTGCCGGAAGAATTCCACGCTCTGGTGCTTTTACCAGCATGGCTGGCGGCATATGAACCATGAACCAACCGGCAAAAATTATGAATTCGGGCCGGCGCGGTCGCTACCGGCCATCGAACAGGACCTTCGGCGCGGTCGTGAGCGCTTGACGGGCTTGATGAAAAATGCTTTTTACCCGGCCTTTACACCTCCCTGGAACCGATGTTCAAAAGAAACCCTGGTCGTTCTCAAAACCGCCGGTTACCGGGCGCTTTCCAGAAGTGAAGGAGCCTTTCCCCCTGCCCCGGCCGGAATGCCTGATTTCCAGATAAATGTGGATTTGCACACCAGAAAGGAACGGACAGCCGCTCTGGGATGGAAAAATCTCTATCAAGAAATCGCCGAGGCTATAACAGATGGGTTCTGTGGGATCATGATTCATCATCAACGTATGAATGAACACGCACTGGCGTTTCTCGACGGGCTGTTAAAAAGGATGGTGGAAATGGAAGCCTTTGGTTTTTATCACCTGGCGGACCTAACGGAGGCAGAGCATGAGACCTGAACCTTTTCGACTTGAACGCTATTTTGCAAGCCATGAGTTCACGGCCCCGTATCTCTTGTGTTGCTCTGATTGCGAAAGCTTGACTATCGATGATTTGTTGAGATTCGATCCCAAGGCACAGGAGCGGTTTCTAGCCCTTAAACTCGGATATACCGAATCCAGTGGAAACCCGGAACTTCGGCAAGCCATTGCTTCCTTGTACGCCCACAATTCATTGGACCATGTTCTGGTTCATGCCGGCGCCGAGGAAGCGATCTTCAATTTTATGAATGTCACCCTGGCTGCGGGGGATCATGTGATTGTACACACGCCTTATTACCAGTCCCTGGGAGAAATTGCCCGCAGCATCGGCGCGCAAGTTACCGAGTGGGCCGGCAATGCGGATCAGGCCTGGTCTTTGGACCTCGGTTTTTTAAAAAACCAACTGACAAAAAGAACCCGGGTGGTGATTGTCAATTTTCCGCATAACCCGACCGGGTTTCTTCCCGATATGTCATTTCTGTCTGAACTGTCAAAACTGTCAGATGAATATGGTTTTCTCATTTTTTCAGATGAGGTTTATCGTGGTTTGGAGTATATGCCTGATCATCGACTGCCGGCTTTCATGGATCTGAATGAGCGAGCGGTTTCGCTGGGAGTGATGTCCAAAACATACGGCTTGCCGGGTTTGAGAATCGGCTGGATTGCGACCCGGAATGAGCACCTCTTTCAAAGACTGGCTGCTTTCAAAGACTACACGACAATTTGCAACAGCGCCCCGAGCGAGTTTCTTGCCACACTGGCTTTGCACCATCGCGAGGCACTTGTGACACGGAATTTGGGGATCATTCAATCCAATCTTGAGCGGCTGAGGGCTTTTTTCAGTGTGCACGACGACATGTTCGCGTGGCAGGAACCGGTGGCGGGTCCGATTGCGTTTCCCAGCTATCGGGGTGGGGGCTCTGTCGATGGGTTCTGTCGTGACTTGGTGGAACAGGCCGGTGTTTTGCTGGCACCTGGATCGCTTTTTGGCACAGGTGAGAGCTGTTTCCGTATCGGTTTCGGCCGTCGAAATATGCCTGAATGTCTAAAGAAATTGGCGCAATTCATTGACAAGAAAAAAATGCGAGGAAGAACAACAAAAGGATTATCACGAAAAGAATATGGTGAGATATCCTACCGTTGTCTGTTTTGGCATAAACCAAACCAATAACCAGAATTCCCAGAAATAAAAGGACTAAACTGTAAATGCCCATCATTCTCTACCCGACATCGTGTTAAGATCAAATTTTCATAATAGATAGGATTTGACAGGTTAATTCAGCGTTTACGAAGACATCAGGGCATTACCACAATTGGTATGAGGCAGAAGTAATTTCGGCATGCACAATTTAATGTAGAAATGTGAAGGGCGTCGCGCTAATACCCCGCATCCCAAATTCCCAAGCTGTCACCACTCAAGGCTGGTTCTACAATAGCAATCAAACAGAGGTGATGGTTAAACGTTTACGGATATAAATATGGCACGTCTGTCAGATCACAGGGGATCTGTAATGTATACAAGGCGCCTCCGCCGATCTCGACTCTGGGGCCACGATTATTGCACCAGTAGTGATACCACTCTGCGGTGATCTGTGGACAGAACCAATTCTGAGCTGCTTCCAAGCTGGTGAACCCGCCTTGTATCTCAACTTTTTCTACTTTGATATCGCAGTTTATACCGCCACCTGGAATATTGCAGGTTTTCAGAATCTGTAATCAGCTTGGAATGTAATTTTTTTATACGTGGTCTCTTTTGAGGAGCCAACAATTCGTTGTACCTAGCTGATCGGTTATGTTAGTTGACGCGCTCGTGGCTTCAGGTGTGAATCGACAGTATAATTATTTATATTTACTGAAATCGACCCCGCGCGCTATGGCACGTTTTTCATACCAGTCCATCTCATCCTTGGGTGGTGGGTTGATATTCTCCGGCTGTTTCCGTACCAGGGATATAGCCTCTGATGGGCAAGTTGTAACACAAAGACCGCAGCCAATACACATCTCACGGATTACCTCGTATGCCTCGTCTCCTTCTTCGATTGCATTTACCTGGCAGCGTTCATCCATGCAAGTTCCACAGGCGGTGCACTCTTCAGGATTAATTTCCGCGAAATAATATGAATTAATTACATCAGATGCACTTATTCCTAATTTGTTAATTGATCCTAAAACGCCACAGCAGCAACCGCAACAATTACAAATAAAAAAATGACCGCTTTCAACATTCCATGTTAAATGGACCAAGCCTGCCTCTTCAGCCTTATTCAGTACCGCATAGGCATCGGTTTTTGAAATTGCCCGGTAATGGTCTGACTTATCGAAAACACCGGGGATAGGTGCATAAGCCATACAGACTTCCAATGGTTTATCGCAACCATCATCCAACAGATGCTTTTCTTTTTTACATATACAATCAAATACCGCAAAGGACTGACTGTTTTCGATGATATTTGAAACATGTTCATATGAAAGCGCTTGCTGCTTATTAGGTATTTCTTTTTCAATGGGAATAACTTGCATGAGTTGAGGTTTTTTCGTGAAAAATTGTTCTCCGTAAACTTTTCCGAACTCTTCGCACATTTCAGCTAATTCTCGATCCATGTGGGGTCGCTGAAATTCATAAATCCCAAAAGCCCAGGGTACCATCTTGAACATCTTGACGTCACCAAGATCTATTCCAAAGACTTGTCCGCGCTCTCTCATTTCAGATAAATGCTTCTCCAGACCATCCAGTATGCGTCCAGTACGCTCTGCAATTTGTTCTGATGTTTCAAAATCTAATCGTAAATCACAAAAAAGCTCAGCATCTTGCGGTCGAAATATTTTCTTCAACAGCTTGATTTCAACACCCGAATCTGTTTTTGGGAAACCATTAGGAAGCGTATCAAGGACTTTGGCCAGATCTTGATAAATTTCTTCACTCATATTTATATCTCCTGGATAGATTATAAGCAGTATTGAATCCGTGATTTTTAGTTGAGGGACGAATTGAAGTTCACAATAGTTGGAATAAAAATTCCCTGATTCCCTTTTTATACTGGAATATTTTGACGGTAGAAAAAGACGTGAATAACGATATCACCGCTCTATTATGACGGCAGTACCAGGGAAAATCGAGGTGGGTTTGCGGGCGCAGCGAAATTTTAAAATCCTCCCCGATGACAAAAGAACTCACCGCCTGTGCAGAAACGTGATTTTCAATGTCAATGACAAATAGCAGACCCTTTTTTTTAACAATTTTAGAGCAAATTTCCGTCAGTCTTTTGGCATCAGTATCGTTAAGGTGCTCCACAAGATTCCATAAATTGATCACGTCAAAACTGTTTGGTTCATAATCCAAGTGACACCAAACACTTTTTGTTTTCAACCCGCTGCTCTGATACCGATTCATGTGTGCAAAGATATCACATACAAAGAGTTTCTTCGCTCGCTGGGCGAAAAAATTAATATTTTCATTGCAAACTGTCCCCACATCAAGTACCAGAGCACTCTGCTGATTCTCGAGTCTATTGGCAAGTTGTTGCAGAATATTACTTGTATACGCGATAGTCTCGGATCCAAGATGAGAGTTAATTGGCGGTGTGCCGATAATTGCCTCCAAGAATCAGTTTTCCTTGACGGCTTCAAGTGATGGCATGCTTGATACCTGTTTTCCTCTATGCTCCGTTTCTTTCATCTGTTTAGCGACAGAATCATCTTTTTTATGAGGTTCCCGACCCAATTCAATTTCGCCCTTGAAAAAAGCCCCTTCTTCTATTGCGATGCTATCTGCTTTGATAGTGCCATAGAAGTCGGCGTTTTTGGTGATTTCTACCTTTCCCGTAGCGTTGACTTTACCATGCAATAGACCGCCGATTATCACATTGTTAGCGCGTATTTCTCCCTCAAACCGTCCTTTGGAACCTACGCCAAAATTATGCTTCTCTATCTTAACATTACCTTTCATAAATCCTTCAATAGTCAAATTTTCTTCGGCACGAATGTTGCCTTCAATAGAAATATTCTCACCAATAATCGTTTTTTCGCTTTTTGATGAAGGTAGTGCGTCGCGTGAGAGATTCGATCCATCAACAGCCGTACTTGAAACCTCTATGGGTTTTTTTGTTGAATCATTTTCCACTTTGTTGTTAAGGTCTTTTTTAGCTTTTTCGCTTTGCTTAAACATAAAGCCTCCTTTGTTTTGAATGTTGGGTAGTTGCTCAATTTTATACAACAAATTACGCAAAATAGCAAATTCTTACAGCGGTTAAAAAGCAAAGGAGGGCTATCATGCCGATTGAGATAGTCCCACTATCCAACAATCTGAAATATTGCCAGATCAATTCTGTCTTCGTGAAACTTATCGTCTAAAACCATAATAAAGGCATTTGGCTTCTTCTTTTGTTTTATTTACAAATTGTTCACAAAGAGCCTGAAAAGCATCAATTTTCCCATCGTTTACCTTGAAATAAGGTACGATTGAACAGCATTTGTCTTGGGTGGCCATAATATCCTCCTTATTTTAAATGTGTTCCGTAGTTCTCCATTCCCAGCACTATTGACCCTCTTATTCACGCTCAAATTGTTGGTGGTTCTGTTAAAAGACCATTATTAAAGGAGACCTAATACTAATCTTGCTTGCCTTTTCATGGCTGACAGATGCAGATGAGACCATGACGGTGCCTCTTTTAAGCCAACTGAAGATCCAGATTCGTCATTTCTTTTGTTACACCATAGTCATAGGCCGGATATTCAAAGATTGGGTTCCTGGGTTCTGTTTCACTTAAAGAATATCCATAAATTGATTCATACTCGCTCACATCTTCGCCCATATTGTCAAGCTGTTGGAGATAATCATGGATACTTTTAGATTCAATGATGGTGACTTTTCCTATCTTTTCTATCATTGGACTATGCTCCCTTGTGGCATCATGATCAAATTCAAGGATTCTTCTGCCGTCATTGGTAATACCGATGGTCCTGAAAGTAAGACTCTTGCCGACCCCCGGAAGATTGAGGACATTCCTGTCAGAGGATAGGAACGGGATGTCAGCATCTGTTCTCAACCGGGCGATGTTATCAACTATATTTTCAGCATTTAAAGGCAGTTGTCTTAGGTCCGGAAAAAATTTATCTGGCAGAAGTCCGATACTCTTTTCTTCCATGCCTTCCTGAACCAACCGTGCATTGGGTGAAAAAAGATGGCTATTTTCCATATATCCTTTAACGGTAAATGAATAATAGGGAAGAATCCCGATATCGTTGAGTACTTTTCGGAGTTTAGCCGTATGCCCCCTTCTTGATGCAGCCGATGTGAAAACCAGCTGGTTGGTTACAATCCACCCGGCTTTATTCAGCTGATCTACACAGAATCTTGTTTCAGGGGTTATCTCCATTGGAGATTCAAAATGGGTCTGGAAAACAAATTGCTTGAATGCCTATTTTTGAAGCTTTTTCTTTGAACTCGGCAAGTATGTTTACAAGACCAGCCTTGAATTCTCATGGGAAGATAAACCGGAAGCCTGGTGCCCAGTCTTACCCTTAAGATCTGTGCGTATTTTTCTCCATCTTTTCTTTTCCTATTGGCCCTGCGTTTTCTTTTGGCCATATTATAAATGCTTTGAAAAATTTTTCGAAGGGTTTTATTGGTGCTCATCAGAGAATCACCGCCAGTGATGAGAATGTCCCTTAACTGGGAGTCATTTTCAAAATAGCTGATAGAGGCTTCCAAGCGTTCGTCAAATGATTTCTTGACTTGTAATTTTTCAAGGTCAAAATTCAAATCACCTTGTTGAAAGCCATACATTCTCTGGCAGATTGAACACAGTCCGCCACAGGCACGGCCCATGCTTTTTGGAATTAATATGGCGACGTTGGGATATCGTCTGTGGATACAGGTATCTGGAATGATCCAGCCTGCAACATTGGGTTTTCCGGGCTCCACAATATCTTCTTTTTCCCAGGCATGAATAGTGCCGAATTCATTGATCAGTTCCTTTGAATAGATCATATATTGCCTGATGGCAAGATCCGCACCCAAGGAAACAGGAGAGGCATGGGTGTCAATAAGCGACAGGTAATAGGGGTTGACAAAGAAGGGAATTCCAACTTTTTGAGCTTGTTTCAGGTTGCCCATCGTTTCCTTGTCAAGGGAGAACTCAAGCATTTCATTTAGGTTTTCAGGGGTTCTGACTGCAAATTTGAGATGAAATTGATGATCGTTCCACCATTTTTTGGCAAGGGCCATTTTTTCCTTCTGTGACATCCCTTTTTTAAATCTAAACCGTTTGCTTTTTGTTCTTTTTTCATCAATTGTTTTAATGATGATTTTCAGTATCCGAAGTTTATTTTTTTCCCGCTGCCGGATGATATCCGGATCAAGACCTGAAGAATATCTGTCCATCCATGATGAAATCTTCAATTTATTTGGTACAGGATCTATATGCCCTGAAAACTGTCTGAACAGGTGAATCATGTCATAAAAAAAAGCAGGGGTGGCTCCGCCAGTCCCTTTGCGGGCACATTGCATTAGAATGGCAAAGGGATCATTTTCCACAATTTCGCCCTTGTGATTAAGATCCTTGAATTGCCTGCCGGAATGTTTGATATAATCCAGGATACGAATGGCCGCATAATCTTTGGATCTCAGCTTATCGAGCTGGCTTTTGCCAATTTTTTTTCGAAGATAGTAAGCATTGGCCTGTTTGTTTTCGGAAAGGATCTCTAAGGCCCAGGTCTTTAATCTTTTTTTTGCCTGGCGAATGGTTTTTGAAGTGTCGATGATATCGGTAAGATCTTTATTTTCTTTGAATAATTGTAGCATGAGCCTATATGCTTTTACGTTGGGAGGGATATGTTTTAATTCATTTAAAATTGGCATTATAGTTCCTCGTTGTCGCTAAAATTATTACCAAAGAAATAAAGAGAGTCCAACACAGGATTTGGGTCAAAAGATATTTTTTAGTAGCAAACGCAATCACACATACTTGCATTATTGTCATATTTTCTCGAACTCAAGAATAGTGATGCTATTGTGAAGATCAAAAGAGAAATGATCAGGAGTGCCGAGAAGTATTTGAAAACCAGACCAGGTACAAGTCTGATTCATGACTTTACAAACATTATCAGGAAATTATTAAAATCACAAGATGTGGATTTTTCACATTGGTTGTAAGGGGGTGATGTTTTTTAAATATTGCCTAAAAACCGATAATAGGCGCACAGCAGATAAATGCCAGGTATATGAAATTCAGCTCCGGTAAATAGATGTTGGAGCATCTCCGGTTTTAGGGGAATGACTTTTGAGAGATAATCTCTTCTATTTATTAGAATCTCGAAATTTATCATAAATATGTGACAATTTATACTGTAACCTCTCATTATATTTCTTTTCACTTTCTATAGGCTGCCAATGTGGAGATATTTTAGCAAGAGCTTCACCCAACTGCCATTTATGCTTAAATTTTCTGCCTGCAAGTTTTTCAAGAGCGGCAAATTCCTGCTCGGTAATCCAATCTGTGTCAAGACTGATCGTTGCAAGGTTTTCGGCAGTAACTTCCATGGGATCAATTTCTGCAGCTTTCAAAATAAATGCTCGATCCGTCGGCTTCAAATTTTTCTGGTTTGACAACGTTCGATTGAAATGTTCTGCGTCCGGAAATTCTTTTCCAAATATGTTACCAGTTTCTTCAAGAGATATGCCTTGCTTCTGAATGTGTACCATTGCTTCTGAAGTGATGGCATAGGGTACTGGACGATAGGTTTTTTGCTCAAAAACGTTCTGTAAAAAAAATAGCGAAATAAAACTTATCATGGCTGCTATTATCGGTGTCACCACCCAACTGCTTCCTATGCCACCCAGAACTCTCCATCGGATACCTTTTCCACCTTTAAGTAAACCAATCCCAATGACAGCACCCACTATCGCTTGAGAACTGGAAACAGGGACCAGAGGAATCGTGGGTAATCCGTGTTGTCTCAGGAGTGCTTCAAGGCCCTGTGAAGCGAATAAAAATAACACAAGAGAATGGGCAGAGACCACCACAAATGCGGCAACCGGTGAAAGATTCATAATTCCTTCACCAACAGTCTCCATAACCTTTCGGGAGTATGTGAGAACGCCAGCACCAATGGCAACTCCTCCGATAAAGAATAGTTGCTGTGTCGAAGTCAGTTTGAATAACCCGAAAAATGAAATGTCAGCAAAAGGAGAAACCGGGATAAATACACCCATTACATTAGCAATATTATTTGCACCAAGGCTGTATGCTCCGAAGGCCCCCATCACAATCAGACCATACCGTGTCATGGAATCAAGCCTGAACATGTCGATTTTAACCCGACCAATGACAAAGACGATAAACATGTACAGGATCAGTGCAATGATTGCAGAAAGTGCCGGGCAGGCAACCCATGTGATAGCAATTCTTGACAAGGTGTGATAGTCGGTCAATGAGCCGCTGAAAAAATTCCAGCCAATGATTGCGCCCACGATTGCTTGGGATGTGGATACAGGGTAACCGAGCTTGGTCATCGAATAAACACTTGCAGCCGCAGACAATGCAACAATAAACGCTCCGGCAATTGCGTTGACCGAACCGAGTTTTCCAAGTGTATGAGATGCACCAGCACCGCTGATGACAGCACCAAGAAGAATAAAAATGCTGCAACAGATTGCAGCGGTTCGAAACCGAACCATCTTGCTGCCAACTGCTGTTCCAAAAACATTAGAAGCATCGTTGGCACCGAGAGACCAGCCTAAAAACAAGCCACTTGAAAGAAAGAAAATAAACATCGTCAGCCTTAAAGGGATCGTTTGATTACAAAGATTCGCAACTTATCTGAAACGTCTTCAGCTCTGTCGGCAATTTTGTCGATATGCTTCACGAAGTCCCTTAATTGCAGTTTTTCACTCAACGAAAGACCTTCTTGTCGAAAAATAGTCTGTTGGATTTTTGACGCTATCTTATCGGATTGCGACTCCCAATAAGGAACTTTATGAATATGGTCTGTGACCGATGAACTGGCTTTAAAAAATGCCCTTGAAGAACGGACAGTCGCCTCAACAGCCTCAACAACAATACTGGTTAATTCTCTGAAATCGTCATTGTACTCTTTAATCAATTGCGGCCGTTCTATGTTGAACTTCCACAAGGCCCCCTTGAAACGATCAAGGAGTGCATCCAGGTTTTCTAATAGTTCAAGGACGTCACCTCTTGATTCTGGAATCAGCGTTTGGATATACAATGTCTCTTCCAAATTTCTGCGCAGAGCATCACCTTCATGCTCAGTCTCGATAATATCATTGATCTTATTTTCAAAGGACTCAATATTGTCGGACAAAAATGCATCCACACCGGCTTTAAACAATAACCCTGCCTCACTAACTTTGTCCAAAAAGACATCAAATTGTTTGCCGATATCAAGCCTCTTTTTTAGTATTCGAAATTCCATCTAAGAATCCTTTGCTGGAGAGAATTAATTATCCGGAAACACTCCATGAATTACCGGATAAAAACCGTAACAAAAATCTATTGAATCATCAAGCTATAAGGGGTGTTTGATGCGCTTGTATGCTGTTCGATCGTCGCAATGGCGGTTGTCGCCAGGTCCGCCACTTTATGGGAAGTCATTCGGAAGTTGGTGTACAGTGAAATCGGCGAGTTGTCCCGAATAAGTTTTTCTAAATATGGGATGGCGCCGGGATCATGCACGGTTCCTGAAAAACAGGCTGCCAGGCCCCTGTGAAAGGGATCTTCGGATGTTAAAAAAGGACGCACAAAAGGTACTGCATCATAAGTAGCCAAAGGGTTTACCTCACTCAAACGATGGAGACCCCAGAGCATTCCCCTTTGAAGTACACCGTGTTCCAGAAAATTGCCATGCGGTAGAACGTAGGAAATGAGGATCTTGGAAAATTCCCGGGCTAGGCGTTCGCTGCGGGCAAAAATATCCCCCATGGCTTCCGGAGACCCCCACCCGATTCCGCCGGATTCATCGTTCAAATTCCATATCAGGCGCCGCATGATGATGCGAGCCGATTCCATATTTTCTTCTGCAAGACCGGCCGTGACCACGCCCATGGCTGAAACGGCATGCCAGCGGACAATGTCATCGGCATGGTAGAGAAAGGAAAAGAGGGGATTGACAACCTTCCTGCCCGACATACGGGAGAACTGGGCAAGGGTGTTCGAGAAATCTTCACGAATGAGGAGACTGAAAACTTCCTTTTTGAGTTGGCGGAAGGACATACTTTAAGGTTCCGAGGCTTGGAGGGGGAAAAGAAAACGTTTTGTATTTTAGAAAGCCCTGAGCCAGGAGCAGTAATGAATGGCACCCGAAGGCTAAAAAGAAATCACCTCAAACCCCTCGGCCAGGTAACGGGCCATGCTGGGGTGACCGCTCATTTCATCTAGTGCTTTGAGCTTCTGATCTTTTGCTGCTGCAAGGGTACCCATTTTGTTGGAACAGGCCTTACAAAAACCATCGATAAGATCTTGATTTCGTGCTTCTTCCCAGAGCGGCTGCAATGGGCTGCCCGGTTTGTCGAGTTCGGGTATCAGCCGGGTGGCGGCGCCCTCCAAAACAATTCTGGCTTTCTGCCCCTTGGCATGCAAGTCCAGGGCATTCAGAAGCACATGGACAAAGCACATGGGGTCACCATTAAAGGCAAACAAGGCGATTTTTTTCAATTAAATTCCTCCTCCCAGTAAATACAATCTTCGGGGCAGTATTTGATGGCTTCGTCAACCAAGGGCTCAGGATATTCGGCCATCTTAACAACATCGATATACCCCATGTGGTTGATAAAAAAAACAGCCGGGCACACCGCGACACACCCTTCGCAGAGGCTGCAGGCACCGATGTCTACGCTTGGTATCTTCACGGGGTTATCCGATCTTTGCCACCCACATCGTAACTGTTTTTCGATACATCAAGCGGTTTCATAACAGTGTCTCCCGTCAAGATCAACCCCAACCATAACAGCGCGCGCTAACCCCGCAGCAGGCTGTGGGGTTAGCGCGCGAATCTGGATTCTGCAAGGTTTTACATATGCTGTAAATTATTCCTTCTCAAAATCTTCTTTGCCCGCACCGCAAACCGGGCATTCCCAATCATCGGGCACATCTTCCCATTTGGTTCCGGCTGCAACACCATTGTCTGGATCTCCCTGGGCAGGATCATAGACATAACCACAAAGCGTACATACATACTTATCCATTTTTTTCTCCTCATTGTTGGGGGTTAAAATGCATCTTACAAACCCAATTTATAGAACAACTTTCGGTTTTTATCAAGTCTGGTTGGCGACCCACTATGACGGTCGGGACTATTTGTTTTCAAGAGCCGATCCAGGCCCCATGAGGGGCTTGAACATTTTTTTGCCTGCTCCGCAAATTGGGCATTTCCAGTCCTCAGGAAGATCTTTAAACTGAGTTCCCTTAGGTATCTTACCTTTTCGATCTCCCTTGTCGGGATTGTATATATACCCGCAGTTGACGGTTTGGCACTGATACATCTCTTCCGGGTTTGCCATGTTTGTCTCCTTCTAATGGTCTGTTGTCATTCGGGTGATGTTTTCACGTATCTGCTCGCGAAGCTGCACGATCAGATCAAAAGTCGCTTGCCGGGGTTCGGTCAGGTTCCAAACCAATTTCGTGGCATCGGGTATTGAAGGCATTTCAATATCGTTACCCATGGTTATGATGATATCCGGACGATATTCCTGTATGACCTGGGGTCGAGATGGGGGCTGAAGGAAGGCCATGTCGACACCAATTGCTGCCATGGCTTCAACGACACCCGGATCAATCGCCTGCACAGGTTCATTTCCGGTTGTCACGACATGAAACTTGCTCCCGGCATAATATTGCGTCAAGGCACCGGCCATCTGGGTTCTGATATCGTCATCTTTTCCAAGGAAAAGAATCCGTTTGCGTTCGATCAGCGATGACATCAACGTGCGGGTGGCCGAGGCAATCTCCATGTCCAGGTGCGGTTTGTTTTGAAAATCGGCACGGGTTTCAATGCCGGGATAGGTCAGGCTTCCGTTGAAGTCGGCATCAATGGCGTCAAAAAAATAGGTCGCCACGAGATGAATGCCGTCAAAGAGCTTTTTGCCACGGCTGCCACCCATGGAGAGAAAAAAACCTTTACGGCTCGTTGACAGGGGATCCAACAGGCGAAAGCGATATTTACGTGACCAGAGGGCCTGTGTCCTGTCGATGAGCGCTTTCAACTGCGCTGTCACGCTGTAAAAGAAAACAGGTGATGCAGCCACGACCACCTGGGCTCTGCGAAGCAATGCATAAACGGTTTCGGCCATGTCGTCATCGTCGATGACGCAAAAGCCTTTTTTCTCGCAGTAACCGCATCCGAGGCAGGGTCGAATGTTCATCTGGGCGATATCGAGCGTTTGAACCTCGACACCCATCTTTTCGATTTCGGTCAGAAAGTGTTTTAGCAGATAATCGGAGCTGCCATTTTTTTTTGGACTGCCCTGTAAACCTAATACCAGCATGAAGTTCTTGCACCATTCAATTTTTTCAAATTAGCGAATATGACATTTCGAGCATGTTACGGGACCGGCAGGGTTGCCTGCTTTTTTTTCCGCCTTGTGGCAGGCGGTGCACAATTTATTCATAACATCCTTGGGTTTGAGCTGGCCGTTTGCCTTTAGCTTTGCCAAAGATTGCGGCTCCTGTGGAAACATGCTGTGGCAAACCTTGCAGTCGACAAGTTTTTCTTGATGGGTGCGGTGCCCGAAGGGGACTTCTCCCCTGGAACCACCATCGATCTGTATGTCTGCCGCCCCTTTGTTTTCCGTGGCTAAGCCAAGGGTTGAGATGAAAATACCGAAGACAATTGCGACCATCCACTTTTTTTCGAGCATCAGCTACTCCTGCGCCAGATCTAATTGCCGCCTGACAGTGTGCATTGGTTGAAATCAATCTCCTTACCGCAACTCTGGCAACGGTGGGTTTTGTCGAATTCGTCCGAAAAAATCTCCTTGGTTTCGCCGCAGGATGGACATTTGCACTCAAAGGATTTCAGGTTCTTGAACTGTTCATAGCCTGGACAATGTTGTGGTGTTGACATGCTTACCTCCTGGTTCTGTTTGGTCGTTTCTTCCTCTCGATTGTCAACCGGTTGAAGTTGCTTACCCATTTACTTCGACAGTTTTGAGGCAATTTGCTTTCCGTAATCCTGTGCCATCTGAACGCCGCCGCCCAGGGTGGTGTTCTTCAAGCGCATGGGGCCTGAAACCATATCCATCTGGAAGATATTTTCCATAGTCCCAAAAATCCTGTCCGGCGCTTCACCGCTCCAGCCAAAGGCACCGAAAGAACCGGCGACTTTGTTTTCGAGTCCCGCTTTTTCCGCCAGAAAGAGCATGGTTTTCATTCCCTGCATCATGTCGCCGTGATAGGTTGCGGACCCGAAAACATACCCATCATAACCCTTTAGATCTGCTTCGGTTTTCACTTCTTTAACGTCTTTTACTATTGCCTCACTGCCCTCCATCCGGATGCCTTCGGCAATGAGATTTGCCATTTGTTCTGTTTCACCGGTTCGTGTGGCATATACGACAAGTACTTTTCCCATTTCATTTCTCCACATAAACTTGTTTAACAATATTGCCCGTCTTCACAGAAGACCGCGGGTTTGCCCGCGGGGTTCCATTATCCGATCCGCTTGTCTGTCCCGTCGTATTGACAATCGGGCGTATAACACGTGTTGTCCAGGAACTCACATTTTTCCTTGCAAGATGGGCATTCGTTTGGATGTGCCTCTGCCTCGAACGTGTATCCACAGTTTGAACATTTCCAGCTGGTCATACGGATCACCTCCTTTTCGTCGGTCCTTAGCCATAAGCGAGCTTGGCACTTACAGCTAGAAGCCATCACAAAAATGTCTTTTGGTCCAAATCCTGTGTTGGGCTCTCGTTTTAAGTCCTAAAAATACTACAGTATTCTTACGGGCAAAAGCTCAATTTCGCCTTGACTTTGAACAAAAATCCAGTTTTTGAGATAGCTTCTAATAGGTTGTAGCCGCAAGTCCTAGGCCAGTTGGGTCATCCCTGAGGGGCTGACCCGTTTTTCCAGTTCGCGGTCAATCATGAACAGCCCGCCGGCGTGACCTTTCATAAGTTTCAGTTGTTCCAACACCCCGGCGGCACTTTCTTCTTCTTCCACCTGTTCCGTCACGAACCATTGCAAAAAAATCTGTGTTGCATGGTCATGTGCTTGGTTTGCGACCTCAACCAGGTCGTTAATCAGACCGGTCACTTTTTGCTCATGGGCAAGGGTCTCCTCGAAAACGACCAGCGGTGAATCCCATTCCGAAGGGGGTTCGGCCACGGCAGCCGTTCGGGCCCTGCCGCCCCTCTGGTTGATGAAATTGTAAAATTTCATTGCATGCAGAAGCTCTTCTTTAGCCTGCTGATACATCCAGTTCGCAAAACCATCCAGATTGCTGGCCTTAAAATAAGCGTGCATGGAAAGATAGAGGTAGGAAGAATAGAGCTCTGCGTTAAATTGATCGTTCAGAGCCTTTTGAACTTTCTCTGTCAACATGTTGTTTATCCTTTCCACAGGCCGTGCAGGTTGCAGTAAGCCCGCGCTGCAACCGCAGCAGCATCCAGGTTGAAAACAGCTTCAGGCACATCGTTCGCATTTAGAAACTGAACATAAGATTTGCCGTTTGCGATGACTTCTATCCATTCGATGTAATGCTTTTCTACCATGGGATGAGGAACATCACCAACTTTGACTTTCACGCCCCCGTCCACTTTTTCAACGACCGGCACATGTTTTTCTTTTGCTGCATCAACGGTGTTTTCTTTCTGGCATACCATGGGTGCTCCGCAGCAGACCAGTTCGCCCGCGCCGCCATGCATTACCTGTACAATGTTACCACATAGATCACATTTGTAGACTTCAGACCTTTCCGCCATTTCAATGCCTCCTTTTTGGTTGGTTCGTTGTTGTTAGGGTTCTTGATCCGGGTGCCACCACCCTTTTCTGATGTGTTTTTCGCGCTCTGTTTCTGCCAGTTTTTGAATCTTGTAGGCAGCGTCACGCAGGATGCCGTAGAGAATCCCGCAGCCGGTATCCTCTCTTTCGGCATCACCGATATTTGCCAGCTCAATCATCTCGTCGGTGAGATGAAGGGTCTTTTTAAGATTATTGTCACAAGGTTTCACGGGTCCTATGACTCCGGCTAAAAGTTTGGGCGTTCTTCCAAATAGGCTGTGAGATTTTGCAGTGTCTGTCGGATCTCGCTTTTTTGGCGTTGTTTCGAACAAAATCGTCAGCGCCTGGCCAACGGTCTGGTCGGAACAACCATCAGACGGATAACATATCAAGATGCGTGCCAGAGAAAGCCGGCCAGCGTGTTTTTTTTATTTTTTCGCGCTAACCATCATCGAACGAGATCCCGATCAGACGGACCCTGCTGCGTTGTGCCGATGTGACCGCCTGCCGGAGAGGGTATTGTTTAATTCTGAGGGACAAAAAAATGTCCCCATCCATCCACTTGTGCCGGTTGTATCATCGGGCTTTGTGATACACTCTTGTCTAAAAAAAACGTTACACGATTATTTTTAAATGCGACCGGGTCGCTAATAAAAGTCAAAAATTTCCCCGCTGCTCCGTTTTAAACGGATCATCGGAAAAGATCGGTGCTGATATAGCGCTCCCCCGTACTGGGTAGCATCACCACGATCCGTTTATCATGGGTCTCTTTTCTTTGAGCCAATTTCAGCGCTGCCGCCATGGCGGCTCCGGACGATATCCCACACAGGATGCCTTCTGTTCTGGCAAGTTTCCTGGCCGTTTCAAAGGCTTCGTCATTGGTGACGGTGACGACTTCGTCGATAATGGCGGTGTTCAGTACCTCAGGGATGAACCCAGCCCCAATACCTTGTATTTTGTGAGGCCCGGGTTTCCCGCCGGAAAGGATCGGAGAATCGGCAGGCTCAACCGCGACGGCCTTGAAGGACGGTTTCTTGTGCTTGATCATTTCGGCAACACCGGTGATGGTACCACCGGTTCCGACGCCGGATACAAAAATATCCACACTTCCAGCCGTGTCGTCCCATATTTCCTTGGCGGTGGTTTCTTTGTGTATGGCCGGATTGGCGGGGTTTTTGAATTGGTTCGGCATGAAGGCATTTTGGGTTTCAGCAAGTATTTCATTCGCTTTTTGAATGGTGCCTTTTATTCCGCCGGCCCCAGGGGTTAAAACGAGATCGGCCCCCAGGTGCTTCAAGAGTTTTCTGCGTTCAATGCTCATGGTTTCAGGCATGGTGAGACAGAGTCGATAGCCCTTAACCGCGCAGACGAACGCAAGGGCAATGCCGGTATTGCCGCTGGTCGGTTCAACAATCAGGGTGTCATGTCCAATCAGGCCTTCGCGTTCGGCTGCATCGATCATGGCAGCGGCAATTCTGTCTTTGACGCTGCCAAGTGGATTGAAAAACTCGAGTTTGGCAAGAATATCGCAATCCGACCCTTTGGCTAGGTTTCCTATGCGAACCAGGGGAGTGTTGCCGATAGTGTTTTGAATTTTGGGAAATATATTCATGCCGGCCTCCTTTGGAAAGCGGTGTTTGGCAGCAGTCAATAATGGGTGTTAAACAGCGACAGGCGGCGATCCCTCGTCGTTCGAGGACATATAGATCAGCTCAGGCTTTTTCATGATGACCTTGGTATCGGGGGGAACCGAATCGGTCAGCCACACATTCCCGCCGATCACCGATCTTGCCCCGATGACGGTTTCCCCGCCAAGAATGGTGGCACCCGAATAAATGATGACATCGTCTTGAATTGTGGGGTGACGCTTGACCCCACGAAACCGATCACCGGCATCTAACGGCAAAGACAACGCGCCCAGCGTAACACCCTGGTAGATACGAACGTTTTTTCCTATCGACGTCGTTTCACCGATCACCACGCCCGTCCCATGGTCGATGACAAAACGTTCTCCGATTTCAGCGCCCGGGTGAATGTCGATTCCGGTTACACTGTGCGCATATTCAGTCATGATGCGTGGAAGCAGCGGCACTGCCAGCTCGTGAAGCTTGTGCGCTACCCTGTAGACCATCAGGGCAAATATCCCCGGGTAGCTGAAGATGATTTCATCGAAACTTTTGGCCGCAGGATCGCCCGCATATGCGGCGGCCACATCTGTAGACAGGATTTCACGCAACGCGGGGATGGATTCCAGAAACGCGAGGGAGTCTTCATTGCCCTTTTCAGCGCATTCGCTGCATTCCTGGTCATAGCGAAAGCAGTCATGCCGGACACTGTGACAGATTTGTTCTGAAAGCTGGTCGAACAGGACAGAAACGGTCTGGCCCATGCTGTAGGTCAGATTTACGGGGTCTAATTTGTCCCTGGTGAAGTAACCCGGAAACAAGACCTCCCGCAAAAGCTGAATGATGTTGACGACGGACGTTTTTGACGGAATGGGCTCATAGTCGATGTGGTTGTAGCATTCATCATCTTCACATTTGGCAATGATTTTTTCCGTGATCTTCGGTAGCCTGCTGCGGTACTGCGACAATGTTCGAGCATCGATCTTGCAGCCGGCATGATCTTCGGCATGTTTTTCCGTCGCCATAGGTTTCTTCCTTATAAAGGGCATTCCGCTCCGGTCAGCATGGTTTCAACCGGTTTCCCCTGGTTCCAAAAAGGGGACATCTGCCGCAATCTGTCGATGATGGGCGGCATTTTTTCGATGATAAAATCCATCTCTTTTTCGGTGTTGTAATGGCTCAGACTAAAACGTATGGACCCGTGGGCGGCCGTAAATGGGATTCCCATGGCCCTTAAAACATGAGACGGCTCCAGAGATCCCGAGGTGCACGCAGATCCAGAAGACGCACAGATGTTCAGTTCGTTCATCATCAAGAGTATGGATTCGCCTTCGATATATTCGAAACTGATGTTCGTCGTATTCGGAAGCCGTGAAGTTATGTCACCGTTGACCATGGCGTTTTGAACCTTGCTGACCAGACCCTGCTCGAGCCTGTCCCGCAGACGCGCTACTTCCGTTATGGTGGTTTTCTGATGGTCTGCCGCCAAAGTACTGGCTTTGCCGAGACCGATAATGGAAGCGACGTTTTCCGTACCACCCCTGCGTCCTTTTTCCTGATGGCCGCCAATGAGAAAGGGGGTGAATTTGGTACCTTTTCTCACATATAGTGCTGCCACCCCTTTGGGAGCGTGGATCTTGTGTCCCGAAAGCGACAGCAGATCGACCCGGGTTTTTTGGACATCGACGGGAATTTTGCCCACAGCCTGGACTGCATCGGTGTGCAGAACGATGCCCCTGTCATTGGCGGCCCGTGCGATGTCATCGAGGGGGAACATGACACCGGTTTCGTTGTTGGCCCACATGATACTGATCAGCGCCGTGTCGTCCGTGAGATGATCGTAGAGAAAATCAAGGTCCAGAATGCCCTGCCGATCAACAGGTACAAATGTGACCTTATATCCTTTTTTGGCTAGGTGTTCATACAGATTTTTAACGGCCGGGTGTTCGACCCGCGACGTGATAATGTGTTTTTTGTCCGGAATGGATGAAATCGTGGCCCAGATCGCCGTGGAATTGCTCTCCGTACCACAACTGGTAAAGATAATTTCTTCGGGAGAGGCATTGATGAGTGATGCCACCTGATTCCGGGCTTGGTTGACGGCGGTGGCAACGTTTCCGCCAAAGGCATGCATACTGGAAGGATTTCCATAATATTCGGCATAGTAGGGAATCATGGTTTCTAAAACCGCTGGATCTACCCTCGTCGTGGCATTGTTGTCTACGTAAATGACATTCATTGCTGCACCTCACTTACAACCAGGTCAGGGGATACGAGTTCTCTGAGTTTTGTTTCGACGTAACTTTTCAAAGTGACCTGTGATGCCTTACAGGTCGAGCAGGTGCCTCGCAACCTCACAAAAACGGTATTGTGATCAAAATCGACCAGTTCGATATCTCCACCGTCCTTTTTCAAGGAGGGTTTAATTTCCCTTTCCAGGGTTTCCTCAATCATTTTTATTTTCTGAACATTGGTCAATACTTTTGGCACGGGTTTAACCAGAACGGGTTTCCCCCGAACCTCGGAAATGATTTCTCCGATCTGGCCATGGCAGTTACCGCACCCACCGCCGGCCTTTAGATAGTCTGTTACGTCTTCGATCGTCTTGAGGTTGTTTTCCTGCACAGCCCTTCTGATCTCGAGGTCGGTTATCCCGAAGCATTCGCAAACGATGTCACCTTCCTTTTTAGGGACCGACGCGCCCTCGTAGTAGGCGATGGCTTTTTCCAGGGCATCGCGACCCATAACGGAGCAATGCATTTTTTCTTTTGGAAGCCCCCCCAGAAACCGAGCGATGTCATCATTGGTTATTTTTGCAGCTTCCTCAAGGGACAGCCCTTTGATCATTTCCGTGAGGGCGGAAGAAGATGCGATGGCGCTGGCGCAGCCAAATGTTTGAAACTTGGCGTCACTGATTTTTTTATCCTCACCCAGCTTGAAGGTGAGTTTCAGAGCGTCCCCGCAGGCAAGGGAACCGACTTCGCCCATGCCATCCGGGTCATCAATAAAACCGACATTTCGCGGGTTGATGAAATGGTCTTTAACCTTGTCCGTATATTCCCACATGTTTGCCTCCTGTACTCTAAATAGATGTCACACTCATCTGACACCCCGAAGGTGGCAGAAATACCTGAAAACCGCAAATCAAACATCGTCTCGCAGGGGTTTGAAAGGAGCCCATAACACCTGCACCCAATTGCTTACACCATAAGCATGGGTGCCGAAACTGCAAGGTGTCGATACGACAATCATGTTAGCAGGTGCATGTTCCAGCATGGTCGTAAGGCCAAAAGTCCATGTGTCTCATTTAAAAAATGAGACAATATGTATCATCGAAACATTAAGAGACATGTCCAACGCCGGCTGGGTACTGGCGGCGATCGCTTTTCTTGGTTCGTTTCCCTGCGTCTGCCAACCCACTATTTTTTTGGGTCCTGTCTGTTGACGCGTTTCGGATCGAAGGTGTGTCACCCTTTCTTGAGGGCCACCAGCTCCTTGGTCAGCAGATTGATATGCGACATTTCTTCCTTGATTACCTGCTCGATTCTGCTTTTTCCCAGGGCTTCCGGTACCACGTCCTTCAAGCCCAGATAGAACAGGATGGAATCTTTTTCGGCCGTGATGGCTTCTTTCAAGATGCCTTCCATGCTGTCTGTATCGATGGTTTTTTCAAAAAATACCTTTGAATCAGCCAGGGCCTTCAGATACCCCAAGGTTTCACCTTGAGGATCGAACACAGTCTGGGCTTTTTCATCCGCCGTCAGTTTTTTTCTCAAGGCGGCAAAGGTGCCTAGGTGTTGATCCTCCATCGAGGCCAGGTTCAACAGCAGATCTCTGCCGGCTTGATCTTGGATTTTTTCGCTTGATTTTCTATAAAAATCAGCACCGTTTTTCTCAATCTGTTCTGCCATTTGGAGAATTTCATTTGCATTGAAATCATACAACATGGGGCAACCTTTCTTTTATGGGTATCGTCATTTATCTATTCTTCCAGTCTGCAATCCTTGTCCCATTCCGGACAGGCTTTTTTCCTTTCCTCCTGGAATTTAATCATGCACTCGCCACATTCAAGTTCCACATTCGGCATGTCGCCATATTTTTTTTTCAGCTCTTCGGCACTCAAAACCTGAGCGAAACTGCACCCGCATTGGGGGCAGGCAGCTTTGATGTGATAGCGCTTGTTATGATCGGTCATTTTTTACCCCTCCTTCTTGTTATGTTTTCGTGATTGTCATCATTACGTTCAGATGGGTGTTAAAGCACAATTTTCACCGGCAACATTTTTTTGGCAATTGGTCTGGCATTCTAGTACAACACACTATTTGAAGCAACAATCATACCATTTGTCATGCAAATACAGGCGCCGTTTTCATTGTCTGAAGAACGGGAATGGATCTTGTGAAACGGTTAACGGGATTCTGGCATGTTTATTGAATTAATTATAAAGAATCGAAAAGATACACGCAATGATAATTAAACCAGAAGTTACCATAAGGAGGAGAACATGGCTCAGATCACACTCAAAGGAAACCCGATCCACACATCAGGAAACCTGCCGGCGCCAGGATATGCTGCGCCTGATTTTTCGTTGACCAAAAAAGACATGTCCGACATGTCGCTGAGGGATGTGGCTGGAAAGCGCGTTGTTTTAAACATCTTTACGAGTATCGACACGTCCACCTGCGCAGCGTCTGTTCGCCGGTTCAACGCGGAGATAAGTGCGCATGAAAATGCAGTTGTTCTTTGCATTTCCAGAGACTTACCTTTTGCGCATGCCCGGTTCTGCGAAGCCGAGGGCATCGAGAATGCCATTACGCTATCCGAGATGCGTCACAGGGACTTTGGCGAAAAATATGGTTTGGCCATCCAGGATGGACCTTTGGCGGGTTTGCTGGCCAGGGCTGTCGTGGTGTTGGATTCGTCCGGGAAGGTCCTTCATTCGGAGCTTGTCCCAGAGCACGGAAACGAACCGAATTATGAAAAAGCACTGTCGGTGCTCCGAAACAACGCAAGCGTGGATGCCTGTACCATCAGTTCTACGGCCGAACATGCCAGGGGCGAAGGCGATGACGATGCGTGTGACGACGGGCGGGCCGGCTGAAGCGAATGGGTCTTCAAAAACAGACCACTCAAATCGGGTGATGACGACACCCGCTGCAGGGCGGATTGAATCCTATGAAAACCAGACAAGAAAAAGACGCATTGGGCAGTGTGGCAGTCCCGATGGATGTCTACTATGGTGCACAGACAGAGCGGGCCAGACAGAATTTTACAGACAGCGGTCTCAGATTGTCCGGTGAATTCATCCGCTCGCTGGCATTATTGAAACGTTTTGCAGCTGCCGCCAATGCAGAACTGCATCTTCTGGACCCGAAGTTGGCCGATGCTATCATGACCGCCGCCCAGGAAGTCGTTGATGGGAAATTCGATGATGCGTTTGTGGTGGACCTCTTTCAAACCGGTTCCGGCACATCCACGAACATGAACATGAATGAGGTGCTAGCCGCCAGAGCCAATGAACGCTTAACCGGCAGAAAAGGCGGTAAATCTCCGGTTCACCCCAACGATCACGTCAATCTTGGGCAGTCGAGCAACGATATGATCCCCAGCGTCATCCATGTTGCCGGGTTGACGTCCATTCGGACCGGATTGATTCCGGCCCTGGAAAGGCTACAGACAGCCTTGGTGCAAAAAGCCACTCAATTCGCATCTGTCCGCAAGATCGGCAGGACACACCTGCAGGATGCCGTTCCGATCTATTTGGGGGATGAGTTTGGCGGGTATGCACGACAGGTAGCCCTTTCCATCAAACGCATACAGACGGCTTCCGAAAATCTCCGAGAACTTCCTCTGGGCGGGACAGCCGTCGGTAACGGCTTGAATGCCCATCCGGCTTTTGCAGCGCGTGTGATTGGAATGTTGTCGGCGCATCTGCAAATCGATTTTATAGAGTCCGTGCATCATTTCGAAGCCCAGAGCGCCAAGGATGCAGCCGTCGAGATGAGCGGTGCATTGAAGACCGCAGCGGTCAGCTTAACAAAAATTGCTAATGATATCAGATGGCTTGCATCTGGTCCACGTTGTGGCCTCGGTGAAATCCGGATTCCGTCGCTGCAACCGGGATCCTCCATCATGCCGGGCAAGGTGAATCCCGTTATTCCGGAATCGGTTCTGCAAATTGCGGCCCAGGTAATTGGAAATGATCTCACCATCACCCTGGCGGGACAGGGGGGTAATTTCGAGTTGAATGTCATGATGCCGGTCATGGCTTACAATCTGATGCAATCCATATCGATCCTTTCCATAGGCGCGCGCTCTCTGGCGGAAAAATGCATCGAAGGGATCGCAGCCGATGAAGAAAAGTGTGCCTTTTTCCTCGATAAGAGCCTGGCTCTGGCAACCTATCTGGTTCCGCAACTGGGCTATGACAAGTCTGCGGCGATTTCGAAAAAAGCCCATGCCTCGGGTAAGCGTATCGCGGACGTGGTGCTGGAAGAGGGTATTCTCACCCAAGCAGAATTGGAGCGCTTATTTCGGGAAATTTAACGAGCCATATCTTTGAACCGCAACCAAAAGCGTTGATCTAATGGGACCCTTTCTCCCAAATAATTGCGAGCAGAACCAAGCGGTTATGAAAAACATATGCGCCAGGTGAAGGACTATGAACAACAGCAGCGTTATCATTCAGTGCCGGCATTGTAAAACCAGAAACAGGGTGCCCAACCGACGCCTGAAAGACCGACCCATTTGCGGAAAGTGCCGTAAGCCCCTTCCGCCGCCTTCGATGGTCCAACATCCCGTCATGGTAACGGACCAATCGTTCCCGGCAGAAATCCTGTCCTATCCGGGAGTGGTGCTTTTAGATTGTTGGGCGGCATGGTGCGGGCCCTGCAGGATGATCGCACCCATCGTAGATCAGCTCGCCAGAGAGTTTTCCGGGCAGGCCAAAGTGGCCAAACTGAATATCGATCAAAATCCCATAACAGCGGCTCGGTACCATGTACTCAGCGTACCGACAATGCTGTTCTTCAAAAACGGAAAAGTGATCCATACCCTGGCCGGGGCGTACGCCAAACCCGAGATCGAGCGGCAATTGCGTGCCCTGCTGTAATCTGTCACCACACGGATAGGGAAAGAGAAGCAAGCATGAAAATATTTATCGCCGGTGGTTCGGGATTTGTGGGAAATTTCTTGTCGCGACATCTTGTGGACAGGGGCCATCTTGTCATAGCATCAGGTATGCGCCCACGGCATGTAATGGAGGGCGTCAAACAATTCGAATACGTTTCAGCCGACACGACCGTTCCAGGGCCCTGGCAGGAACATGTCAGACGTGTCGATGCCATTGTCAACCTTGCCGGACGAAATCTTTTCCGTTACTGGACAGATAAGACCAAACGCCAGATCTACGACAGCCGTATTTTGACCACCCGAAACCTGGTCATGGCGATGGAGGAAAATCAGGCTGCTGTCCTGCTCAACACATCCGCTATCGGTTTTTATGGTGATCGGGGCGATGATATCCTAAATGAAGATTCGTCTGCGGGGGATGACTTTCTTGCCCATGTAAGTGTGGACTGGGAAAGGGAGGCGCTTCAGGCGGAGTTAAAGGGTGCCCGCGTCGCGTTGCTCCGTTTCAGTGTCATTCTCGGCAGAGACGGTGGGGCCCTGGCAAAGATGCTGCCGGCCTTCAAGTTTTTTGCAGGGGGGCCTATGGGATCGGGTAGGCAGTGGTTTTCCTGGATGCATATTCAAGATCTGGCGGCCGCTGTGGAGATGATCCTATTGGATCAGGAGATGTCGGGGGCCTTCAATTGCTGCTCCCCCCTTCCCGAGAGAAACCACATTTTTGCCAAAGCCTTGGGAAAAGCCATAGGACGGCCGGCCTTTCTTAAGACGCCTGCGTTCGTCATCAAAGGGGTCATGGGGGAACTGGGCGGTGTAATACTGGTCAGTCAGCGTTGTGTTCCCCAAAAGCTCCAACGCCACGGATTCGAATTCCGATATCCGGATGTAAAAAACGCCCTGGAGAATCTTCTGAATGAATAACAAAAACGACTCAGCCATTCTCAGCAGCCAGGAATATCACCTTGACACCGCTTACGATCGCCTGAACATGCCCCGCCATGCCATGGACTGGCAACATGTCCCGCGCCAGATCAAAACATACCCGCCGCTCCCCACGACGGCACTTGAAACGGGTCTTGATCTGCCGAAAAAATTGTTTTGGCAGGTCATGGACAAACCGGACCGTTCTTCCGGCATGGCGACCATCGACCTTCAGGCTTTGTCGAAAGTCCTCGGCCTGGCGTATGGCTACACAGCCAGGCAACGTGCGGGCGGCCAGACATACCTGTACCGCAGTGCACCGTCTGCGGGTGCCCTTTATCCCGCTGAGATCTATATTTCAGGGCCAGGAAGCCCAGGTTTGCCAGCGGGTTTGTTTCACTATGATATTCAAGGCTTTTCGCTTCGGCAACTGCGCAATCAAGATGCGTCGGCGCTTATTGTCGAGACCCTCGCCATTCCGAAACCTGAAAATTGCTGGGTCTCATTTATTGTCAGCGGTATCTTTTTTCGAAGTGCATGGAAATACCGCAAAAGGGCATTTCGATATGTGCTGCTGGATGCGGGACACCTGGTCGAAAATCTGGTGTCTTCTTTGGCATATGTTGGGGCAAGGTGCTCGGTGCGCTATGATTTTGATGACGAACGCCTTTGTTCCCTGGTGGGGCTGGACAGGTCCAAAGAGGCCTGTTTTGCCATTGTGGATGTGCCTTTGGGAGACCCGTGGCACGCCAGGGAGCGTGGGTCTTTAGCGGTCGAACCCGTGGCTCCGGAAAAAGGGCTATCCGATGCCAGTCGCGTGTCTTCTCATGAGGTCACATTTGAAGCCCTGGAACGAATCTATTATGCGAGTTCTGAACCCCGAAAACACGGCAAACCAAGCGCTAATGCATCCTTGGTCACCCTGCCGGAGCCTCGGGAATGGTTCCCTGTCAGACCACAGGATGGGATACACCATGGGGCCGACTATGCCGGTGTTGTCCTCGAGCGGCGCTCCAGAAGGAATTTTGTCGGTGAACCCCTACCGGTGGGATCTTTTATGCGCTTGCTATCCGTGGTGGGTTCCGCGCCTGTGTCGGGACAAGGTGCGGAACCTTATGCCGCCCCTGTTACAACAGGGTTTTTGGTGGGCCATGTGGAGGGATTCGCTCAGGGCTATTATCGATTTGCCGGCGAGGAAGGGTCCTATGGTCTTGTCCAATCGGGTTCTTTTGTGGAGAAAATGGCACGGATCTGTCTGGATCAGCGTTGGCTGGCCAATGCGGGTGTCCTTTTTCTGTTTATGACCAATCTGAAGGCGCTGGATGCTGCCTGCGGGGCCAGGGGATACCGCTATGCCATGATGGATGCCGGTATTCTCGGCCAGCGCCTGTACCTGGGGAGTACGGCACTGGACCTGGGTTGCTGTGGTATCGGGGCGTTCTATGACAATGAAGCCCGGGCGTTATTGTCCCTCAACGACGACAGTTACCTGTTGTATCTGGTTGCGGTGGGACAGGTAAAAAAGAAAATTGCCTAGCGATTTTCTTACTCAAGGGCTTGAAATTTTTTCATGAACTTACGGTCGATAGCGTCCTTGATGATAAAAGCGAGTTTCCCACTCAGAAAAAGCCATTTCTTTTGCAAAACCCCCTTATTACCTCCCATGTTGAAGATCAGAAGATAATCGCCGCCCGGATCAAAAGGCTGCAGTGGCTCGTCATCCAGGGTCGCCATGAGATTGGCATAGAGAATGGGGTTTTCACGGACCGCATAGACACCCACTTTATCGAGGGGCCGGGGTTCAAAATAGATACAGTCGCCCCCGCCGAAAATTTCCGGATGGGCTGTGCACTGAAGGTAGGCATTCACCAAAAGCCCCCCGTCAGGGCCGGTGGGCAGTCCGGATTCTTTGAACAGGCGATTGGGTTTGACCCCCAGGGCCAGAAAAATGACATCGAGGTCGTGGCGCTCGCCCGATGCCAGGATAACAGTTTTAGATTCGATTGTTTCGACATAACTGTCGGAATGGATGTAAATACCACGCCGTGTGAGATATTTCTTTACCTTGGTCCGAACTTTTTCCGGAAACCGCGACATGAAACGTTTGCCGGAAAAAATCTTGATCTTCTGGCGGGTTTTTTACGCTGTTCTGGGTCAGTTGCCAGACATTGCCCGCGATTTCGGCAGAGGATGGGCCGCCGCCGACGATACCGATACTGATTTTTTCCCGGGAGCACATTGCGAGGATGCGTGTCTGTGCTTCCAGCAGTCGTTCGATGGGTTTGGCCGAGAAGATATCGCCTGTCGTTTCCTTTAGGTTCAGCAGGGGAACGTAACTGCCGGCATTGAACGAGATGACATCGTAGGCGATTTGATCGCCGGATTCAAGAATAAGGGTTTTGGCAACAGGATCGACGCCGACGGCCTTTCCGAGAATAAACGTTCCCCCCTGCTTTTCCACGACATGCCGAGTAGCGAATCGGATCTCATCCGGTGTGTAGGTTTTTCCCAGCATGCCGGGTCCCATACCGGAGTAATAGTGGTGTGCCGAGGGACCCACCACGGTGACCCGGTAACCTTTCTCCACAAAGGTGTGAAGCTTTGCCAGGGTTAGCATATGGGCGTGCCCGCCACCAACGAGAACGAGATGTTTGTCCATATCAACGCCTCCGTATTATAACTCGAATTTCGGGTTTCACCATAAGCTAGAGCGAAATGGGTGATCCAAACCGTGCAGCTATTGAGCACCGGGTGCCCCGTATAGACCTACAGGTCATTAAAAAGCTGTCCCAATTGCTCCAGATGGGTTCTTTCCTCCTGAGCGATTCTTTGCAATACCGCCTTGCTGCGTTCATCTCCTCCCCCTTCGAAGGCGCGTGTGTAAAGATCCAGCGCCTGGGCCTCGATGGACATGGCCAGGGAGATGACATCCCCCGCTGATTCCAGGTCCGGTTTGAACATGGCGATGTATTCATCTGTGGTGAGGCCCCCCTCCACAGCGGATTCGGCGCTCTGACTGTCAAAGGACTCCCGGTCGACCTTTTTTCCCGAGACCAGCAGGTATTCATCATAGAGCCGGTCCTGATGCTTGATCTCGATATCCGCCAGTTTCTGGAAGAGCTTCTGAACCGCTTTGGTCTGCACTTTTTGGGTCATGGAGAGATAAAAATCCTGCAATCCCGCTTCGAGCGAATAGGCTATCAACAGTGTCTTTTCGGGTGACTCAGTGCCATGGAAAAGTGCCATACCCTGCTTTTCGGGGCCCATGGCAACCGGGCTGTCCCATGCTCTGATACCCCCGGCCACATTCATGACCTTGTCGAATCCTTTTCCCGCCAGCATCTGCGAAGCCACACGGCTTCGGCCGCCCATCGCTCAGTAAACCAGCGTCGGTTTGGCAGGGTTCAGTTCATCCAGCCTTTTGTCGAGTTCGGCAATCGGAATGAGTTTCGAGCCCGGAATATGATGCGCGGCATATTCGCTTGGTTGACGAACATCCACAAGATTGAAGGATCCGGGGCTCTGGCCGGCCATGATTTTTTTGGCTTCCGAGGTAGAAATGGATGTCACCGGTGTTAAAAATTGTTTCCAACGCATGATATCCTCCTGTAATTCGCTTCGCGGCATAATGTTTGCATTGATCTTGAGTATGTATTATCCTTTCAACCAAAGGATGCCATCATCCTTTAAAAGGGTTGATTTCCGCTGCGTGTCGCGCGGGTCATCATCAAATCGTCAGGCAATTATATTGACATAACCGCATTTGGGAAAGGGGTCTGATATGAATTTAAGTAATTACAAAGATATCATCAAGTTTGCAATGGAAAACGAGATTGAGGCCAAAAAATTTTACGAAGATGCCGCCAGGAAGGTTGAAAACAAACAGCTGAAGGAGATGTTCGCCGACTTTGCAACAGAAGAAAAGCGGCACCGGGAGATCTTGAAGGAAATTTATATCAGCAAACGCATGGGGGACTATTTTCATGAGGAACAGGATTACCATATTGCCGAGGAAGTGGATTTGCCTGAACTTTCGACGGATATGAAGCCGGTCGATGCCATCGCGTTGGCCATGAAAAAGGAGGAAGCGGCCATGGTTCAGTACACAGCGCTGGCAGAGACCTGCGCGGAAGCGGACAAAAAAAAGATCTTCCTGGATCTGGCGGCCATGGAAAGGGGACACAAGCGCAGGATGGAGAATGCCTTTGTCGATATCGGCTTCCCGGAGGTCTGGTAAGCATGTCGCTCCAATTTGAACCGATCCGGATGGAGAAACAAGCGGATTACTTGAAATTCTTAGATGCGTGTCCTGAAAAGGCATCGGACTACAGCTTTGTCAATCTGTGGAGTTGGGAAAAGGTATACGGACTCGAGTGGGCCTGGACACCTGAATTGGTTTGGATCCGGCAGTCGCGTCCCGATGAAAAATACTGGGCGCCAGTAGGTGATTGGACGACAGTCAACTGGCCGGACATCATACGGTTTTATTTTGACAGCACGGTGTCTTTCGTCCGTGTGCCGGAAGCGATGTTGCCATTTTGGCAGCAGGACCCCGGTATCAGCTACGAAGCACAACCGTCAAGGGGGCACTGGGATTACCTTTACTCAGCATCGGATCTTGTTGAACTGAAGGGCAACCGGTTTCACAAGAAAAAAAATCTCCTGAATCAATTCAAAAAAAAATATGAGTACCGATATTCGCCTCTGGCTGCGGACAATATTCACCAGACCATCGAAATGCAGGAGACCTGGTGTACCTGGAGGGATTGTGCCTCCCAGCCAGCCCTTGATTCGGAAAACCAGGCTATTTCAAATGTGCTCGACAACTGGCAGCGGTTTCATCGATTGATGGGCGGCGCCATCATGGTTGAAAAAAACATGGTGGCCTATACCGTGGCTGAAACGCTTTCCGCGGACACACTGGTGATCCATTTTGAAAAAGGGGACCCCGATTTCAAAGGGATCTATCAGGCGATCAATCAGATGTTTCTCGAAAACACAGGCCAGGGGGTTCGCATCGTAAATCGGGAGCAGGACCTGGGCAGCGAGGGATTGCGCAAGGCCAAGTTGTCTTATAACCCTTTGGGATTTATAAAAAAATTTGATGTGGAATTGTCCGTATAGTGCCAACGATTGCCAACCTGATCCAAACAGATAAGCGGCTGTTTGCCCCCATCTGCCAGCGCTTTATCGTAACATCAAAGGGAACATGCTCATTGCAACGGCCACAGCAAGATAAGCAGGAAAGGAGGTGCCGGCATGAATTCATCCAAGCAGGAAATATACGAAATCGTTATCCTGGGAACCGGACCGGCTGGTCTTCAGGCGGCCATCCATGCCGCCAGAGCCAAAGCGTCAGTACTGGTGATGGGACGCGAGTACAAATCGAGTCTTTACAAGGCGCATGTTGAAAATTATTGCTGCCTCAGCGGTGTTTCAGGGGCATCGTTGTTGCTGCAGGGCGTTGAACAGGCCAAGGCGTCGGGCGCTCGTTTTCTATACGAAGATGTTATCAAGATCACCCGGTCGGACAAAGCCTTTGTCATCACAACCGAAAGCGAACATTCCATCGAAGCCCGGTCGATTATTTTGGCCATGGGTGTGATCCGCAATCGACTGGGTATTCCGGGTGAATCCGTCCTGCTCGGCAAGGGCGTCAGTTATTGCGTCGATTGTGATGCCAATTTCTACAAAGGGGCAACAGTGGCCGTTGTGGGAAATGAATCGGCTGCTGCATCTGGAGCCATGACGCTTCTTTTCTATGCTGAGAAGGTTCATCTGGTGTCAAGTGGCCTTCAGGTATCCGACCGTCTCGCTGAATTGATCGAATCTTCAGAGATCATACTCCACACTGGGAGAAAGGTGACGCAGATCCATGGCAGTGAAGCGGTGACGGGGCTCAGTATGGACAATGGCGAGACATTGACTGTGAGCGGCGTTTTTATCGAGACCGGTGCCAAAGGAGCGGTGGCGCTGGCGGCAACTTTGGGTGTGAGACTTGATGACGAAAAATATCAGTATATTGTCACAGATAAATCCCAGCAGACCAACGTGGAGGGTCTCTATGCAGCCGGTGACATCTGCGGACCTCCCTGGCAGATGGCAAAAGCCGTGGGTGAAGGCTGCGTGGCGGGTCTATCTGCATCCAAGTATGTGAAGAAATTTCGTTAAATTAAACCCGTTTGCCGGCGATTTGTTTATAGGCTGCATTCGGCGGCAGTCGGTCAAACAAACAGGGGCTGAATAATGAGCAACCAAATCGAAAAAGCTGCATTTATATGTGTCAAGGACACCATCGACGGCGCTTACCCGTCACTTGTTCTCGGCATCAATGCGGCCAGGCAGGGGATGGAAAGCAAGATCTTTTATTCATTTATGGGATTGAATTTGGTACTTAAAGGTGGATTCGACCGGGCGAAGTTTTTTCCGCCGGGCGTCATGGGGTCCATTCCGGGAATGACCACCCTGGCAACGGGCATGATGAAGAAAAAAATAGAAAAGGCGAACATTCCTTCCCTGGCAGATCTGCAGGAAATGGCCCAGATAGAAGGCGTCGAGCTGATTGCCTGTAAAATGACTATCGACATGATGGAAATCGATGAAAAAAAACTGATAGAAGGTGTCGTCGTATGGACCGCGGAAGCGTTTCTAAGGTATGCCAAAAATTGTAAGATCTGCTTGTTTACCTAACGTTTCAATGGCCGAGGCGGCCCCGGACCTACTTCTCGAGGGTTTCGACCATCTGCTTCAACATTTCGGGATCGAATTCTTCAATGGCTTTTCCGCGCTCGATAAAAGCGTCGATGGCTGCATAGGCGTTGTCATAGCTCGTCATTAAAGCGGCCATCCTGCTGAGAACGGGATCTTCCGTACCCAGGACATCCGTTAGCCTGGTCAGAAGCGTTTTCCCAGCCTCGAAATGAGCTGCAATTTCCCTGCGCATTTTTTTTCGGGATTGATGCCGTTTTTGCTCATTGATGATGATGGGTAATAAGCGCTGAACGGAAAATTCAACCAGGGCGTCGCGCGGGGCGTTGTGACTCTTGGAAACGGTTTCGAGAGAGCGAAGCGATTTGCGACTGATCACAAAGGTTTTTTGAACCCGATTCTGCATGCGTACGCTGGTATTTTTCATTTCACGCGCGATGGCTCTCAGTGAGCTCACGTCTTCCACAAGATGGTCGAATAGGGATTTTTGTTTGATTCCTAGATGGGTTGCGACAATACTGAGGGCGCCGATACATTCTTCGGTCAGCTTGAAGGTTGCTCGAACCGATTGCCGACCTCTCAAGTCGGATGAAGTGGTTTGGGGCAGGGAAATATCGATGGTCCATTTTTCATTGGCAGCCATATCAAGACCTCCATTTCAAAAAAATCGAGTAACGATTTTTTTTATTACTTAATCTTAACTATTATATTAAATAATGCAACTCTTTTATGAAATACCCTCTAAGCACGGCTGGGGAAGTTTTATGACGAACCCTGGATGTCTTACACGCTTTATCTAAGACCTTATTGAAAAAAACGGGAAGCACTGCGGGGGGTGTTTATCGCATCCGTGCCTGCCTGCCAATATCTGAAGGTCAGCATGAAACTGGCATGATTCTTGAAGTGTAGTTGCAAAAGATTACGTCGCTAGCTGCACGGTTTTTCAATCTGCTGTATGATCGTCGAGACAACGAGCAAACATAAGGATGATGAGATGAAACAAATGGGAGCCATGTTGATGAGGGAAGGCCCTTTTGAAGAAATCGTAATGGGTAACACGGCCCTCGTTCGTGCGATGATCGAGACAGGTACGCGCGTGGTCACGTCTTATCCTGGATCGCCGACCCCTGAAATCGCCACCGCCATCCAATCCATTCCCGAGAAGGATCGTCCCTTTTATTTTGAATTTTCGACCAACGAGAAAGTTGCCACCGAAGTGGCGTTCGGCGCCGCACTCAATGGGCATCTGTCAACTGTTTTTTTTAAAAGCGTGGGGTTGAACGTGGCGTCCGACACCTTTGTGCAACTCAGCAGCATGAACATCATCGGCGGAATGGTGGTGGTACTGGGTGACGACCCTGGAGCCAATTCATCTCAGAACGAACAGGACAACAGACATGTTGCCCACATGAGTTACACACCGGTGCTGGAGCCGTCGAACCCCGCGGAAGTGGTCGATTTTTACAAAGAAGCAGCCAGGTTGTCCCGGGAATACCACATGCCGATCATTTTGAGACTGACAACCCATGTCTGCCATGCAAAAGAGAAAGTCGCCTTTTCGGCATTCAATCCGGTCCGACTGGACGATAGTCCCCGTTTTGATGCCCAAAACGGTCCCTATGTGCCGCTCACCGCAGAGGCATTGACCAAGAAAAGGGAGGCCCTTCGCAAGCTGGCCGAAATTGAGGCGATCGCAGACGACTCAAATCTAAATCTGCTGATTGACAACCGGAACCGACGCAGAGGCGTTGTTGTCATGGGGTTACCGTTTCTATCGTTGATGGACGTTCTGGAAAAGGCGAACGAGAAACCGGACATTCTGAAACTCGGTTTTGTACATCCCATTCCCCGCAAACGCATTGAATCATTTGTGCGGTCCCATGATGAAGTGAAAATTCTGGAGGAATTGGACAATCTTCTGGAAAAAGAAGTCAAATCCTTGGCCTATGACGCTGGTTTGAAAACACGTATATTAGGTAAAATGGATCTTGAGGCTTGGATCGGGGAATACACTTCAGACAAGGTGCGGGACGTGTTGAAAGACACCTGGCCCGACATGCTTCCGACCAGAATCCCGCAAGCCGAGTTTCCGGCGATCGTATTGAACCGTCCTCCCCAGATGTGTCCGGGATGCGGTCATCGCAGCGCATTTCATGCCATCAAGAAAGCCATTTCCGGTCAGGACATTACGGTTGCCGATATCGGTTGCCACACCCTGGGATACCTTCCACCGTATGAGATGGGGCAGGTCATGATGTGTATGGGCGCGTCTCCAGGCATCGGCGCCGGGCTCGCTCTTTTCAACACTTCGCGGAAGGTGATCGTCTTCCTGGGGGACTCGACCTTTTTTCATGCCGGTTTAGCGGGCATTCTCAATGCCGTTTTCAACCAGCACCCCATCACATTGATTCTGATGGAAAACGGTACCACGGCCATGACAGGCCACCAGGACCATGCGGCTGTGGGAAAAAATGTCAACGGCCCCACGAACAAGGTTCCGGTGCGACAGGTGCTGGAAGGTCTTGGCGTGAAACATATCTACGAAGTCGATACGTATCAGCAATCCAAACTAACAGAACTGGTTAAAACGGCCGTGGGGAATCCGGAATTCAGTGTTCTTATCGCGAGGCATCCGTGCATGTTGAAATTCACACGGGAAGCGCGAAGAAAATCCGGTTATCAGGCCAAACAGGTTCATATCGATCAGGCATTGTGTAACCAGACGCATGCATGTGTGGCATCCTTCGGGTGTCCGACATTTACCAGGCATAAAGACGGGAGGGTGACCATCAACCCGGATCTCTGTATCGGCGATGGATCCTGTCTGCAGACGTGTCCGACCCGGGCCATAGAGAAACCGCGCTGATACCAGGTGCCCTGAGCGTCTCAAACAGCGCAAATCGCCATTGGATCACCCATTTCGCTCTACCTATGGTGAAACCCGAATGTTGAGTTATGACTTAACGCTTACAGCGGGAGAGAACCAATGAAGCCGTTTAATGTTTTCTTGATAGGTGTCGGTGGACAGGGAATCGGTCTTTTGAGCGAAATAACCCTGCGGGCGGCTGATTATGCCGGCCATCGGGTTAAGGCTGTCGATACCCACGGCCTGGCCCAGAGGGGTGGCGTGGTGGTGTCCAACCTGCGCATGGGGGACGCGGTGTTCTCACCGCTGATTCCGCAGGGAGAGGCGGACCTGGTCCTGGCATTGGAACGTCACGAAGCCTTGCGCGGATTGAAAATCGCTGCCAGGGACGGGGGTACGCTGGTCTACTATGATACGGTCTGGCAGCCCCTGGATGTTCGTTTGGGCAGTGTGGCAGAGACGCGGGCTGCGGATATTCACCGGGTCTGTCAGGCGCGACATATCAAGGACCATCGTGTTTGTCATCCGGCGCTTGAGGATATTCGGATGCAGAATATCGTTGTCCTGTCCGTGATTCATAAAAAGGGTCTGATACCGGGCATTCAGGAGATGCATTACAAGAAAGCCATGGTGGACCTGCTTCAGGGGGTCGTATTGAAACAGAACCTAAAGCTTTTTGAGGAGGGAGGAGAATGAAGAAACAGGATGTCACGGTATTTAGACCCTATGATTTTGCTGTGGGTCAAAAGATTCATATTGAAAGCGGCTCAAGAAA
Source organism: uncultured delta proteobacterium (assembly GCA_963701385.1). Lineage (GTDB taxonomy): Bacteria > Desulfobacterota > Desulfobacteria > Desulfobacterales > B30-G6 > B30-G6. The sequence continues at coordinate 84,252 of CAVOZW010000027.1, read as the reverse complement.
GGGCGACTGGGAAGTTGTCGGGATGACGGATCGAAAAATCACGCTTCAATGCCCCATCAGTCTGAAAACCTTTGCATGGAATCGTTTCTGTTACGCTGTGGAAGAACGCAAGGGTGTGGTTTGGCCCCGCAACGACGAGGATGTCTGATCCATAAAACGGGATGAATGACATTTGCCTGTAAGGATGTGGTTCGTGTTACGACAGATGGGTAGGGCGCAAGATTTTTTTCTGTCCGCTATGTAAATATCGGAGTCAATGAACGCGTGCAAGGAATATGTAGGAGGTACGGATGGCTAATTTTGATTATGATATCGGTATCATTGGCGGCGGCGCAGCCGGCTTGACGGTTGCCTCGGGCGCGGCACAGCTGGGTGCCAAAACACTGCTGATCGAGAAAGAACCTTCCCTGGGGGGGGATTGCCTTCATTTCGGATGTGTGCCGAGCAAAACCCTGATCCACTCGGCCCATGTGTATCATCTGATGCAGCATGCGGAAAGATTCGGTCTGCCAAAAACCGCTGTCCCGCGGGTTGATTTTAAACAGATTGCCCAGCGTATCCAGAACGTCATCGCCACCATCCAGCAGCATGATTCGGAAGAGCGATTTTGCGGATTGGGGGCCAAGGTCCTCTTCGGTGAAGCTGTTTTTACAGACGAACATAGCGTCGATCTGGACGGGAATCGGCTAGTCGGCCAAGAACTGGGTTCTTGCCACCGGATCGTCACCCGTTGCACCGCCAATACCCGGCCTCAACGATACGACTTATTTGACCAACCGGGAGATTTTCTCTCTCGAGCATCTTCCGGAAAGCATGGTCATTTTGGGTGGCGGTCCGATTGGCATAGAAATGGCTCAGGCCTTCAATCGCCTGGGAACAAAGGTAACCGTGGTGGATCGGTCTGATCAAATTCTGGGGAAAGAAGACAGGGACATGGCTGACAGAGTGGCCGCGGTCTTGGAAGACGAGGGGGTGACCTTTTTTCTGGAAGCATCCATCGAGGCGGTTATGGAAACCGAAGGGCGTAAAATTACCCAGATCATTGACCGGTCAGGTGCGAGCATCTCCCTGAACTCGGAAGAACTTCTCGTGGCCATGGGCAGGGCACCCAATGTCCAAAATATGGGTCTTGAGGACATCGGCGTGGACTATGATGGGCACGGAATAAAAGTGGACAGACGACTGCGTACAAATCATAAGCACATTTATGCCGCCGGGGATGTAAGCGGGGGGTTTCAGTTTACCCATGCTGCCGGTTACGAAGGCGGCATTGTCGTGAGCAATGCCATATTTCGACTGCCGAGACGAGCCGACTATACCTATATGCCTTGGTGTACCTATACCGACCCAGAACTTGCCAGTATCGGCATGAATGAAAAGACGGCCGGGTCAAAGGGTCTTCACTACACGGTCTGGAAGGAGGAATTCAAAGACAATGACCGAAGTTTGGCGGAGGATGAAACAACCGGAAGCATAAAGATGATTCTTGATGCCAAGGAAAAACCACTCGGCGTACAGATTCTAGGACCGAGGGCAGGTGACCTGCTGAGTGAATGGGTGGCGATTCTCAACGGGAAAGTGAAGCTGTCCACGTTGGCGGCGGCTGTTCACCCCTATCCCACCATCGGCGAGATCAACAAACGAGTTGCTGGCAACTTTTTTTCACCCAAGATATTTTCCGAAAAAGTTCAGAAAGGTTTAAAGTTCTTTTTTCAACTGAAGGGACGGGCGTGTTCCCTGCCAGACGAATAGAATCATCTCAAATTTTTTAAGAGATTCTAGAAGCGTCTCAGATAAAAAGCTCATTTTCTATTCGCTTATGACAAAAAAGGCTCATGGGTAAACAGAAGGGAGAAGGGGATGGATGAGTATTACAAACGCGAAGATCTGCCCAAGTTTGGCGACATCGGGAAAGAAGCACCTGCGATGGCAAAAAAATATTTTGAGTATTATAATGAAGTGTTTTCGGAAGGTGAATTGACACTGAGAGAAAAATCTTTGATTGCATTGGCCGTGGCACATGCCATTCAATGCCCTTACTGCATCGATTCTTTTACTCAGTCATGTCTGGAAAGGGGGTCGAACATGGGAGAGATGACAGAAGCTGTCCACGTGGCATGCGTCATTCGCGGGGGGGCGTCTCTTGTACATGGTATTCAGGCACGCAATATTGCGCAAAAGCTGTCCATGTAAACATTGGTACAAGAAATGTTTTTTTTGCGGCCATAACGCCTTGGGTCCCACGGAAGTCGAGACGTCAGTAAGCATCATTACCGTCGAGACCTGGCTGATTCTTTATCCTAACAAACGAACTAACGATTGAAAAGGAAGACTGTCGACGTGTTAGAGCGAAAGGAAATGATATCCGACATCAAAATAGACCCGTTTTATCTGACGCTTTCAAGTCACGGACTTTTGTTAAAGCGCGACCGGACCCGCACGCTTCAGATCAATGTGGGCTTGCGGTGCAATCAGAAATGTCAGCACTGCCACTTGGACGCCGGACCTGATCGAAGGGAGAACATGACCCGCGAGACGATGCTGGCGGTGCTGGATTATGCACGGCGCAGTCATTTTGATGTGATCGATATCACGGGGGGCGCGCCGGAACTCAACTCCCATGTGGAAACACTTATCGAACAGGCAGCCGCATTGGTACCGCGTGTGATGTTCCGATCCAACCTTTCAGCACTGAACAGCGGAAAAGGGGCGGGTTTGATGCAGGTGCTGAAGGCCAATCAGGTGGTGGTGGTGGCATCATTTCCTTCCCTGAATGTCTCCCAGACCGAATCCCAACGAGGAGAAGGCATTTTCGACATCAGTGTTGAGGCCCTATTGAAATTGAACCGGCTGGGTTACGGCCTGGAGGGCTCCGGTCTTGAGTTGAACCTGGTGTCGAACCCTTCCGGTGCCTTTCTGCCTGCTGCGCAGGATCAGACAGAGAAACGATTCAGACGGATCCTGATAAAAAACTGGGCAATCCGCTTCAACAATTTTTTCAGCTTTGCCAATGTCCCCTTAGGCAGGTACCGTGAATGGCTTGTGCGGTCCGGTAATTTTGCTATTTACATGGAAAAACTGGCTTCGAGTTTTAACCCATGTGCGGTGTCAGATGTCATGTGCAGAAGCATGGTATCCGTCTCCTGGGATGGGTATCTTTACGATTGTGATTTTAACCTGGCACGGGGTCTTTACATGGGGGGCAAGAAATTCCATGTGTCTGCAATGCAGGCCCGCCCCGAACCCGGTGAGATCATTGCCACGGCTGATCACTGTTATGCCTGTACAGCCGGTTCAGGGTTTACGTGAGGGGGGGCTATTGCGTCCTGAGTTCAGGCAATCCATAAATTGAAACAAATTCGTGCAATGTCATAAACCGGGTCTTTCGGGTCGGGAGGCGGTGGCAGATGGGAACAAAGTCAAAAGCAATCCTGAAAATCATTCTGCTGGTGGTTTTTATCGTTACGGCTGTTGTGGTGGTTCGATTGACCCCGGTCATGACCTATCTGACCCCGGAATCCCTGGGGGGGCTCCTTGAAAAAGTCGGTTTCTGGGCGCCCCTGGTGTTTATCGGTGTGTATGCTGCAGGGATATGTCTGTTTGTACCGGGTACGCTTTTAACGGCCCTCGGGGCAGCCATCTTCGGTCCCTACTGGGGATTTTTGTGGGTATGGATCGGTGCCATGATCGGCGCCGGTGCGGCGTTTGTCATCGGACGGACCCTTGGTCGTGAATTTGCAGCATCCCTGGTGGGTGACAAACTTCGAAAGTACGATGACGGCATCGAGCGAAATGGTTTTGCGACTGTTCTGTATCTGCGCCTGGTATACTTTCCCTTTACCCCCATGAATTTTGGCATGGGACTGACAAAGGTCCGGTTCCAGGATTACCTGGCCGGCACGGGTCTGGGCATCGTCGTGGGCACCTTTATTTTTACTTTTTTCATCGGTACCCTCAAGGATGTCTGGGTTTCTGGAAACTGGGCTGAACTGCTTTCAGTCAAGGTTTTTTTCTCCATCGCCCTGTTTGTCTTTTCCTTTTTTATCCCCAAAATGATTAAAAAGTTCAAAGGAGAAGATAAAAACCACGCCCTTTCAGAGTAACATCTGATTAACCTGGAGGCATAGGATTTTCATTGGGAACATATTTTTACAACGGGTTTAAACGCTATCAGTTGTGTCTTGAATAGCCGCACTTGGAGTGGTATTGTAATGACACTTTCGGAATCAGAAAGGAGTTCCGCATTTATGCGCTTTCCTGAAACATACCCCAGCGACTTTATTGAATCGCAATATCATCAGTGGCAACAGGATCCCGAGTCGGTGCCCAAAGACTGGCAGTTTTTCTTCAAGGGCTTCGATCTCGCGTTTTCAGGCCAAACTACCCCCGCGATCACGGACTCGGAGGGCCAGCCTTTTTTCCTGGCCAATGTCGAACAGCTGATATTCGGGTATCGCAGCCTCGGGCACATGCTGTCATGTATGGATCCCCTGCAAGCCTGTCCCATGGACCACCCCTTGCTGTTGCTGGAGCGTTTTGGTTTGGCAGTTACGGATTTCGACAGACACCTGCCCGAGACCAGCTTCCTGGGTGGTGGCGGGAGTCTGAAAGAGATCATAACCCGGCTAAAAGAGACATACTGCCGTTCCATCGGCGTGGAATACATGCATGTTCAGGATCCCGATGAGCGGCGCTGGCTTCAGGACCGGATGGAGCCGATTCAAAACAGTCCGCCGGTTGAAAAAAGTGAAAAATTGACCCTATTGAGACGACTGTACCAGACGGCCCTGTTCGAGACTTTTTTGAATAAAAAATACATGGGGGTGACCCGTTTTTCCATGGAGGGGGGGGATGTGGTGATTCCCCTGTTGGACACACTGGTGCGACAGTTTGCCGAAAAGGGCTGTCTGGAAGTCATCCTGGGGATGGCCCACAGGGGGCGCTTGAACGTACAAACCCACATTCTGGGGAAACCCTATGAAGAAATCTTCAGAGAGTTTGAGAGCTGCTATGACCCGGGACAACTCATGGGTTCCGGCGATGTCAAATACCACAATGGCTATCTTGCAGACATTCAGACAGATAGCGGCAAGAACGTGCGCATGTTCCTGGTGAATAACCCCAGTCATCTGGAGGCCGTGGATCCCGTGGCAGAAGGTGTTGCACGAGCCAGGCAGGATCTGCCGAATATGGGAACGGATAAGGTGGTTCCGGTGCTGATTCACGGCGATGCCGCTTTTGCCGGACAGGGCGTGGTGGCCGAGACCTTGAACATGTCACAGCTTAAGGGCTACAAGACCGGGGGCACCGTTCACATTATCATCAACAACCAGATCGGTTATACAACCCTGCCCGAAGATGCCCGCTCCACCCGATATTCAACCGACGTCGCCAAGATGCTCATGGTACCCATATTTCATGTTCACGGAGAAAATCCCGAAGCCGCCGCCCACATAGGCAAACTGGCAGCCGATTACCGCTATCGGTTTGGAAAAGACGTGGTCATCGATGTGATCTGTTATCGCAGGTATGGGCACAATGAAGGGGATGAGCCCTATTTTACCCAACCCCTCATGTACGATCGCATCAAGGAACGTCCTTCCCTGCGTGTGCTGTATGGTGAAAAGCTTGTAGCGGAAAAGGTTGTCGACGAACCCCATCTGGAATCATTGGAAAAGGATATCCTGAACAGACTGGAAAAGGCCTTTGCGGATGTTCATGGAACAGATTGCCTGTTTCCGGAAGCCCGATATTTCGAGGAATGGGACGCGATTCAATCGCGATATGCTTTTGAAGGAGTCAAGACGGGTCTTCCAAAGAAGGTCCTTGTTGACCTTGCAAGCAAGCTTAACAGCGTGCCGCATGGTTTTTCGTTGAACACGAAATTGCAGCGTCTTTTAGGGAAGCGCCTGTCGGCAATCGAATCAGGAAAAGGCCTAGACTGGGCCAATGCTGAAACATTGGCCTTTGCCACGCTGCTTTTGGAGGGCTATCCCGTCCGACTCAGCGGGCAGGATGTGGGTCGGGGCACCTTCAGTCAACGGCACAGTGTCTTGTTTGACAGCACAAGCGGTGAACCCTACATTCCCCTGAATCACCTGGATTCAGAACAAGCGGCTTTCATGGTCTACAACAGTCTTCTGGCGGAAGCCGGTGTCCTGGGGTTTGAATACGGCTATTCCATAACGCAGCCAAAAACACTGGTCATATGGGAGGCGCAGTTCGGCGATTTTGCCAACAACGCCCAAGGAGTTATCGATCTTTTTATTGCCAGCGGAGAATCCAAATGGCAGCGCTTGAGCGGGTTGACACTGCTGCTTCCCCATGGTTGGGAGGGGCTGGGTCCTGAACATTCCAGCGCACGCTTGGAGCGTTTTCTGCAGTTGTGTGCCGAAGACAATATGCAGGTGTGCAATCTGACGACGCCGGCCCAGTTTTTTCACCTGTTGAGACGTCAGGTCAAGGAGGCCTTTCGCAAGCCGCTGGTGTTGATGACACCCAAGAGTTTGCTGAGACATCCCATGGCGGTCTCTAAGCTCGATGACTTGGTTTCCGGCCGATATCAAACGGTTCTGGATGATCCTGAACCGAATTTGAATGCGAAAGAGATTCTTTTCTGCAGTGGAAAAATCTATTATCAGCTGCTTCAGCGTCGTAACGAACTCAAGACCAGCAACACGGTCATTTTGCGTCTGGAGCAATTTTATCCTTTTCCCGACAAACAGATCAAGGCCCTGCTCAAGCCCTATAAAAAGGCAAAGGTCTTTCGTTGGGTGCAGGAAGAGCCTCAAAATATGGGGGGCTGGTCTTTTGTGCGGCATCGCCTGGAGGAGATCATAGGGCAGAAACTGCACTATGTGGGGAGGGAGCCTTCTGCTAGCCCGGCCACCGGATTCCCGGCCATCTACAAGAAACAGCAGGAAGCCATATCGAACGAGGCGCTGGGCGTTCCATCGAATTCGGTGTCCTAAGAAGATCATTTTTATAAACGTCAATTGATTTTATCACACAAATCCAAGCGGAGTGATTATGGCCATAGACATCAAGATACCCAGTGTCGGAGAGTCTGTTCAGGAGGCGGTCCTGGCGGAATGGTTTAAAAAGGACGGCGATAACGTTCAAAAAGATGAAGCATTGCTGGTCATAGAGACAGACAAGGTAACGCTGGAGGTGGTGGCGGAGGCCGGTGGTGTTTTAAAAATTCTGATCAAGGAAGGCGAGACAGTGGCGATTGGTGCGGTTGTGGGACAGATTGAAACAATAGATTTGACAACAAAACCCGACCCAACGGAAACGGAGCCAGCTCAGAAACCGAAGCCGAAATCGGAACCAGAACCAGGGCCGAAACCAGCACCTGAGCCTGCGGTGCTCCCTGCTACGAAAGCAAAAGCGCCTCAAGAGGAGCCGTCAAAGGCAAAGCCGCCAGTCTCCGGCAAAGAAGCAGCCCCTCAAAAATCAACACCCGGCGACCTTCAGCTTTCCCCCTCGGTTCGCAGGCTTGTTAGGGAAAAAAATCTCGATGTTTCCAAAATCTCCGGGACCGGTCCCGGGGGCAGAATCAGCAAAGGGGATGTGCTACTTTATCTGGAAGAGGCGCCACCCGGCATTCCCGAAAAAATAACGCCTCAGGTTTGTGAAGAACCCACTGGCGCTCAGGATTCGGAAGGGGTGAAACGGGTTAAAATGTCCCCCATACGCAAGCGGATTGCCGAACGCCTCCTGGAATCGAAGCAGAATACGGCCATGCTCACCACCTTCAATGAAATTGACATGCAGCAAGCCATGGCCATGCGGGCGCTTTATAAGGAGGATTTCAAGAAAAAACACGACGTGTCTTTGGGGTTCATGTCATTTTTCATCAAGGCCTGCGTCGAAGCATTGAAGGAGATACCCGAAATCAACGCCTTTGTGGACGGCACCGACTTTGTCTATCACCCATACCAGCACATCGGCGTCGCCATTGGGAGCGACAGGGGCCTGGTGGTGCCGGTCATACGCCACGCCGAAAAGTTGAGTTTTGCCGGAATCGAGAAAGCCATCATCGAATATGTCAAAAAAATAAAGGATCATCGACTCGAACTGGCCGACCTTGAAGGGGGGACATTCACGGTGAGCAATGGTGGTGTGTATGGATCGTTGCTGAGCACACCGATTTTGAATACACCCCAGAGCGGCATTCTCGGTATGCACAAGATCGAGAAACGTCCGGTGGTCGTGAACGATGAAATCGTTGTGCGCCCCATGATGTATGTGGCCTTGAGCTATGACCATCGGATTGTCGATGGAAAAGGGGCCGTCACATTTTTAAAACGCGTCAAAGAATTTGTCGAAAACCCTGAACGGATCGTATTGGAGGTCTAACATGACAGCGACGGACAATTATGATCTGGTTATCGTAGGCTCCGGACCGGGGGGCTATGTGGCCGCAGTTAGGGCCGCACAACTTGGCTTGAAAACCGCCTGTATCGAGAAATCACCCAGCCTTGGCGGTGTGTGTCTGAATGTCGGGTGCATACCCAGCAAAGCCCTGCTCGACTCCAGCGAGTATTATCACCTGGCCAGGGATCATTTTGCCGAACATGGCATCAAGACCGGTCGATTGACCCTGAACCTGGCGACCCTTATGAAACGAAAGGATACGGTCGTTAAAGACCTTACGGATAGCGTTCGAAAGCTGCTGGAAGGACACCGGATTGACATCATCCAGGGCACGGCACGTCTTGCGGGCGACAGGCAGGTGGCAGTGACAACGGGGAAGCAGAAAAAACGCATTCTCAAGGGGACGTCGATTCTATTGGCCACGGGAAGCCGACCCGTTGAGGTGCCCGGCATGCCATTTGACGGCCGGAGGATTATCAGCTCCACGGAAGCCCTTGCGTTTGACAAGGTCCCAAAAAGCCTGGGAATCGTTGGGGGCGGATATATCGGCCTGGAGTTGGGATCGGTCTGGATGCGACTGGGTTCGAAAGTGACCGTTATTGAAATGCTGCCCAAGATTGCCGCCACCCTGGACGGGCAGGTGGGACGGGCACTGGATCGCATTTTAAAGAAACAGGGTTTGTCATTTCAGCTCAACACGCGGGTGGTCAAGGCGCAAAAGACTGCCAAAAAAGTCAAGGTGACACTGGAAAAAGACACAAAAAACAGCACCATGATCTTCGATAAGCTCCTTGTGGCGGTGGGGAGACGGCCCTTCACAGAGGAACTCGGCATCGAAGATCTCGGTATTGAAACCGATCCTCAAACAGGTCATATCGTCGTTCATGCCGACTATCAGACCAGTCTGCAGGGTGTCTATGCCATCGGTGATCTGATACCCGGTCCCATGCTGGCCCACAAAGCGTCGGCAGAGGGAATCGCGGTCGTGGAGGGCATTGCAGGGCATGCCGGCGAAGTGAACTATGACGCTATCCCGTCGGTGGTCTATACCTGGCCCGAAGTCGCCAGCGTCGGGTTGACCGAAGAGGCGGTCAAGGAGCGCGAGATTCCCTACTGTGTAGGCACCTATCCTTTTTCCGGGGCAGGCCGGGCACGCTGTATGGGAGAAAAGGAAGGGTTTGTCAAACTGATTGCTCACGGCAAGACCGACCGTATCCTGGGGGTTCACATCATCGGCCCCCGGGCGGCCGACATGATCGCCGAATGTGTGCTGGCACTTGAGTTTGGTGCCGGATCGGAAGATATCGCCCGGACCGTTCACGGGCATCCGACCTTTTCAGAAGCGCTCCAGGAAGCGGCCATGGCGGTGAGGAAGTGCTCTATCTATGCTTCCTGACCCTGCCATAAAATAGGGCCACGATTTTATTGCTTGAGATCTTCGATGAATTTGTTTGAGTTGCCAATGGCGTCATTCATGCTCCGGATCAGATTATCGATTTTTACCTTGAGGCCGGAAAACTCGTTGCGCAGCGAACCAATGGCCTGGGCGTTGAGATTGTGCTTGAGAAATAACACATTGTCATGGAACGTTCGTAGGATCGGGTGCATGCTTTCTTCGGCCTTATGCATACTGGCCAGCATTTCAGTGTAACGACCCCTGGTGTCTCCAAGCTTCCGGGCACTGTTGGTTCGCAGGGCCTGGTTCGTATACAGTTCCAGTTCTTTTTCCCATTCCACAAACAGGTCATCGGCTACGGATTCCACCTTCTTGATTCTGCCGGAGACTTCCTTAGCAGCCGCTTCACTGGCTTCATATTTGGCGTTGAGCTTCTCGTAGGCATCTTTCAAGTCGGTATTTTCAGTATTGACCACCGACCCAAACTGCTCCAGGGCATCCTTGAACTGTACCTGTGCATCAGACTGGGCGTCTCTGGCATCCTCTACCCGATCCACGAGGATATCGCGTTTGTGGATGCCGACTTTTTCCATGGCGCCGTAATAGGCTTTGGTGCATCCGAGCACCAGCAGTAGACAAACAGCCACAACGGCGAGAAGCTTGAGGTGTTGCTGGGGTCTTATGGTATTTTTCATGACCGCATTCCTTTCAATTGAAGAACCTTGCAGCAAGCTACGAGGAATGTCCTACCGCAGGGGGAACCCACGGGGTTAGCGCTCGCAACTTGGGTTCAGTGATTCCAGGTCAACCCTTGTAGCCAAACCCGGACGTTTTTCAAAGATTAGGGTTGAATGTAGATCCCTTTTTCCCTAAGTCAAGGAGACCTGAGCAGCAACAGCAGACGATTCAGGATTCTCCGGGGTTCAGAATAATTTCTTCAAGCACCTCATAATGATCAAAGGGCGGCATGACGCAGGCACCGGCAAAAATTTCCCGGGCTAGCGCCAGCATCCTGCGGGCATTCTGATTGCCGGTCTTGATGGTGTCATCAGCCTGATGCATCTGCTCCCGCAATTGCTTGGGAACGGCGATGCCGGCGACCTTCTGGTGCAGAAATTCGGCATGACGGGCCGTTCGCAGGGGCAGAATTCCCATGATGACGGGGATTCCGGCAGATTGGGTGGCCCGGGCCATGGCATGGGCTGTCTCAGCATCGTAGATGGGCTGGGTCACGGCAAACTGGGCGCCGGCATCCACTTTTTGAGCCAGGCGGCGGACCGCTCTTTCGAATCCATCCGATTCCGGGTGGGGATCGATCACCACACCGGTTTGAAGCCCGGATTCCCTGGCCAGACCCACCAGGCCGAAAACATCCATGTCCCTAACTGTGGTGGTGATTCGTCGGTCATCGAGTGCAACCATATCTCCGCTGGCGATCAATACGGTCCCGATGCCCAGTGCCTGTGCACCCCATAACATTCCCTGGAGGCTGAGCCGGTTGTGATCCCGGGTGGTGCAGTGCAGGATGGCGGGTTTGCCTGTTTCCTGCTGTGCGAGTGCGCAGGTTGCCATGGCACTCATGCGCGGCTTGGCAACCGGGTTTGTGGCTACGCTGAAGGCATCAAAAGGCAGATTCGAAACCGATTTCAGAAGATGCATGAGCGGGCCGGCATCGGGTCCCGCAGAAGGCACGACTTCGATAAAAATGTTAAATGGGTTGTCTGAAAAGTCGATGGGTTTCATTTCGTTTCGCTTTCATGTTTTCAGGTTAAGCACCGTCCGCCCTTTAATACCACCCTTGAGAATCGTGTCGATCCGCGAATTCAATTCTTCCAGAGAGACCTCCTGGCTGATGGTTTCAAGTTGGTCAATTTTCCAGTGGGTGGCAAGCTGTTTCCAGATATGCTGACGGTGCTTCATGGGACAGCTTTGAGAATTGATGCCGATCAGTCGGACACCCCGCAGGATAAAGGGAAAGACCGTCAGGGGGAGATCCGGCGAGGCCACCATGCCGCATGTCGTTATGGTTCCCCAGGGAAGGGTGGACTTAATGGCAGTGGCCAGAATATTTCCCCCCACGGTATCCACTACGCCGGACCAGGTGCCCTTCAGGAGGGGTTGTGAACTTTGGTCGTTGCATTCCTCTCTTGTCACCACACGCCCGGCTCCAAGGCTTTTCAGAAATTCGACTGCATCGGCTTTGCCGCTGAGCGCCACCACATCGTATCCGAGTTTGGCTAGAATTGCCGTGGCAATGCTGCCGACACCCCCGGTGGCCCCGGTTACCAGGACTTCCCCGGCATCGGGTTTGACTGTCTGGGTAAGGGAAAAAATTGACAGGCCGGCTGTAAAACCGGCTGTTCCGTAAATCATACTTTCTTTCAATGTCAGGCCCTGGGGCAACGGGACGACCCAGTCAGCAGGGATGCGGATATAGCCACCGAAGCCACCCGATGTATTCATGCCAAGGTCATAACTCGTGACGATCACGGTATCACCGGATTGGAATGCCTTGTTCCGGCTCTTTTCAACCGTGCCAGCGGCATCGATGCCCGGGGTATGGGGATATTTACGGGTAACGCCCCGGTTGCCGGTGGCAGAAAGGGCATCCTTGTAGTTGAGGGAGGAATATGAGACCCGCACCAGTACATCCCCATCCGGCAGGTCGGAAATGGATTTTGCTTTGACACTGCGAACAAACTGTTTGTCGTCGGTTTCTTCGACGATCATGGCTGGGAAAGTTCGATCATTCATTTATTATTCCTCGATAGATGAAAATTCATAACTGACTTATCTGTACTGCAAAAACAAGTAGATATCAATAGGGACCCCTTGAACCGCAAAAGCGAGCCCATTCCCCGTGGGTTTTGCCGTGCCGCAGTGCTTTGCATGCCGCGCGGGGTTAGCGAGCGAATCTAAAGTAGACAGAATGCCATACGGTCGCTGCGTAGCACCGCCGCAGGGCAGAACCTTCCTCGCAGCTCGCTGGGCGATTCTTCTACGGAGGTCGCTTGTGCAGGCGGGTTGACATATGGTATCCAGTTGTTAATATTAACGATCGGTATAGTTATGATATGAAAAGAGTGAGGGATATGAAAGGACAACCAGTTGCTCGGTTTCAGAACGTCGGCGATGTCGATCTGCAATACTTGCTTTATGATGGTCAGGATCCACCGATCATTTTACTGCATGCCACCGGGTTTCTTCCCATGTTGTGGCATCCGATTGCCCGGGAGCTATCCAGGCATCGCAAGGTGATTGCGCCGTATTTTTGTGACCATCGCCAGACCGATCCGGAAAAAGGCGGTCTGAGCTGGATGCTTCTGGCTGAGGATCTTTGCCGGTTGTGTGACGGTTTGAATATCGAAAAACCCTTTCTGGTGGGACATTCCATGGGTGCCACCGTCATGACGATTGCCGAGGCGGTTCATGGCCCAAAAGCATCCGGTATGATTTTGCTGGAGCCGATATTTTTACCCCAGGATTTTTATCGTCTCCAGATCCGTGTGCAAGACCATCCCCTGGCCAGCAGATCCATCAAGCGACGCAAGCTCTGGGAGGACCCTGGGGCTGCCAAGCGCTATTTCAGGGGCAAGGCGTTATTTAAAGACTGGGACGAGGAATTTCTCGATCTGTATATTGAACATGGTACGGTGCCCCTCGAGAGCGGGGAACTGGAACTGGCCTGCTCACCTGAGAAGGAAGCTGCTCTGTTTATGGGTGGCATGGGCTATGATCCCTGGCCTATGTTGCCGAAGGTTAGTTGTCCGGTTTGGGTGCTGGAGGGAGAGAAGAGCACGAACCGCCCGTTTGTCGATCTCAAATCAGCCACCGAAAAATTTCAGCATGGCACCTACCGGCTTATTGCCGGCGCAGGACATCTTATCCCCATGGAAAAACCCAAACAAACAGTTGAATTTATTCTGACGCATCTACAGTGATGGGTGTCCCAACGCCCGCCCTTGATGTCTCTGATTCAATCCTTATGTTATGCAGCGAGAATAGATTGGCTTAGCGCTCTGTGAAGTCCGAAAGAATAGCTTGTTAGGAGTTAATACCATGACCTTAGAAGAAATAAAAAAAAACAGGGAACTTATCAACGTTATAGACTGGGACATGACGCCCGAAGAGGCCGTGCGGTTGTATCTTGAGTGGGGCAATAACTGGAGCAGAGGCAATTACGTGATTCGTTCCAAGGATGACGTGACCCACTATTTTGTCGTCAATACATGGAAAAAAGATCCTATTATCTTTCTGATTCGTCGCAATTCCGAGAACGCTGATGAATTGGCAGAATTTAAGATGCCTCAAGCCTTAAAAGATCAATTTTTATTGGAAAATGGACGTCTTAAAGGGGTTTTTGCCCTTACCGGTGCTGTTAAAAAGTGGTTGCAGGATGAACTTAAAAGCAGCCTAAAACAGGCACGTTCAGATTTCAATCAAACGTTCCCGTATGAAAAGCAGGCAGGTAAAACGCTCACCATATGAGCGCCAGTGACGTGTTACATCAAATCGTGTAACAATAAGGGGGAAACAATGGAAAAAAAAGTGGTCACTGCCATGAAGAAAGCCGGAAAGCCCGTAAAAGCCGGAGAGGTTGCCAAGGTGCTCGGCGTGGAGAATAAAGAGGTAGCAAAGGTATTCCAGGAGCTCAAAAAACAGGGCAAGATCGTGTCGCCCAAAAGATGCTATTATGCTTTGAGCGAATAGAACCCAATATTTTAAATGTTCAATTATGATGGAACTGATTATCCAAAACAAAACAGGAGGATTCAATGAATTTCAATTCGGTGGACGAGATCATCGTATATGCCTTGGAGAAAGAAAAAGAAGCTGTGGCTTTTTACACGGAGATCAGCCAGAATGAATCTCTGGAGGCCGTCAAGAAGACCTTCGAAGGATTTGCACAAGAGGAAAAGAAACACGTCAGCATGCTTCAGGATCTGGGCAGCCAGAAAGAGAAGATCGCTGAATATCAGCTTGAGTGGATTCCGGATATGAAGCGCAGCGACTACATGGTGGATGTTAGCTATGAAAAGGGCATGCATTACACGGAGATCTTGCGCCTGGCCATGAAACGAGAAGAAGCGGCGCTGCAACTATACAACGAACTGGCTGCAAAATCGGCAGACAAACCCGAATTCGTTAAGGTCTTCAAAATCCTGTCCCAGGAGGAAGCCAAGCATAAAAATATTCTCGAGACCATTTATGATGACTACATGGCGGAGCAGGGGGATTAACACGGGAAGCCATTGAGAACACGCTCGTTGTTGCGGTTCAATCCGCAGGCAAAACAGCCGGAGGTGAATATGTCGAAACAGTATGACGTCCTGATTGTCGGTTCCGGTACCGCCGGTCAAACCGCGGCGTATGAGCTGAACCGTCGGAAACTGAGAGTGGGCGTCGTGGACAACAGTCAGCATCCTGGCGGCACGTGTGCACTCAGCGGTTGCCAAGCCAAGAAATGGTTTTACGAAGGGGCTGAAACCGTTGCCAGATCCCGGCATTTAAGCGGTATTGGGATCACATCACCGGCCAGAGCTCTCTGGGGGGATCTGCGCGACGCCAAAAACAAATTCACTTCTCGGGTGCCTTCCAACACTGTCGAGGGGCTGGCGCGTGCAGGTATCGATTTTATCCAGGGGCATGCCTGCTTTATGGACCATCAGACCATGGTCGTAGACGAAAAAAAAATAGTTGCCCGGTTTTTCATCCTTGCCACCGGGGCCGTGCCCATGCCATTGCCTTTTGACGGTGCTCACTTGATGGTAAACAGCACGCAATTCATGGAACTGGGAGCGCTTCCTGCATGTATTGTTTTTGTCGGCGGTGGTTTCATCTCTTTTGAGTTCGCCCACTTTGCCGCCCGCCTGGGTCCTGACAAAATCAGCCTAATTATCCTTGAAGCCGGTCCTCGACCTTTGGGGCCTTTTGATGAAGAAATGGTAAGACTTCTGGGAGCCGCTAGTGCATCCGAGGGGATCGACATCCAATGCGATGTGACCATTACCCGAATGGAAAAACAGGGTCAGGGTATCGTCGTCACCCTGCAAGACGACCGGCGGATTGAGGCGGATCTTGTGGTTCACGGTGCCGGCCGAATTCCGCACATCGCCGATCTTGAATTGGAAAAGGCGGGCATCGACTATTCTTCACGTGGAATCAACGTCAATGGCCATATGGCCACCACAAATCCAAGCGTTTATGCCGTGGGTGACTGTGCCGCCACAATTCAACTGGCTCGAGTCGGTGATTTCGAGGCGCAGGTGGCTGCGGCGCACATCCATGGAAAAATGAACGACCATGTCAGTTTAAGGACGATGGACTACACGGCCGTACCGTCAGTGCTTTTTACCTACCCCCAATACGGCATGGTGGGCGCCACGGAACAGGCGCTCAAAAAGCAAGGTGTGGCTTACAATAAAAGTTTCGCTAAAGATCTTTCCTGGCCCACCTACCAGCGGGTGGGGATGAAATCAGCGGCTTATAAACTGCTGGCAGATAAAACGGGACATCTGCTGGGGGCACACGTCCTGTCCGACAATGCCACCGGCCTGACCAATATCTTCACACTGGCCATGAAGAACCACATTCGAATAGAAGACCTTTATCACCAGTCTATCATGACGCCATATCCTTCGCGGGAGAGCGATGTCATATACATGTTGCGGCCATTAAGGCTAAAAAAGTTGATATAGCCCTAATAGCAGAGCCAATTTAAAAAGAATTATAAGTGATATCTGATGGTTAGCATGGTCCGATCCCTACTATCGACCTACTATCAATTTATACCAGAGTGACGCCGCAGCCAGCCGGCTCCCGGCGGCATTTCTTTTCCTTGGACTTTTCAGTCAGGCGAACCTTTCTTCTGTCTGCAGCTTCCCTGTTGCGCCGCTTTTCTTCTTCGGTGACGAGTATGAGGGGCGGAATTATGGTGGGCTTGTTATGTTGATCCAGAGCCACGAAAGTGAGGTAGGCAGATGCGGTGTGCCGGGTCATTCCGGTTACGATATCCTCGGCCTCCACCCGAACGCCGATTTCCATGGAGGTTCGTCCCACCATGTTGATGCTGGCCTTGATGGTGAGGAGGTTGCCGATATAGACGGGGTGGTGAAAATCCATGCGGTCGATGGATGCCGTGACCACAGCGCATCCCGAGTGCTTTACCGCTACCACGCCGGCTGCATCGTCGATGTTCTTCATGACCACACCGCCGTGGGTAATACCGGCCAGGTTGGCATCCTGGGGCTGGACGATGTGCCTCAGGATGACACTGCTGTTATTGACTGGTTTTCCGTCCACAAATAAAATTTCTCCGAAATTTTATGGGAAGCGACGTTGTCGCTTATCCTTATCTCATTTGTTAAAATAATGTTCCGAAATACTTTCATCCAGTCATGACCCGACTAAACCTTGTCTGGCGGTCAAAAAGAACATATTGGTTGCAGATTGTATCATCTAGCGGCGCAGCCGCATTCAATAAATTCGCCATGCGAATTTATTTCCAGTAGGGGTTTATCAAATCCTCGAAGATCACGATGGCTGCTTCGGAACCATGCCCGGCAGCGGTGACGATCTGTTTGTAACCACCGGCCACATCGCCGGCCGTGTAGATGCCGGGGATGTTGGTGTGATAATTGTCGTGTTTGATAAAGCCCTCCTCAGTCAGTTCGAGGCCGAATTTATTTGCCAGTTCATTGGTGGGGTCGTATCCAATGGCCATGAAGACGCCGTCAACGGCCAGTTCGTATGTTTCATCTTTGACGGTGTTGTGCAGGACCACCCGTTCAACAAAGTGCTTTCCCTGTATCTCTTTGACCACCGTATCGAACAGAATCGGTATGTTGTTCTGGATGAGGCTCTGCTTGAGTATGTCCTGGGCCTTGAGGGTGTCGCGACGGTGCACGATGGTCACATCCACGCCGACGTTTTTCAGGTAAAGGGCTTCCGTGGCGGCACTGTTGCCGCCGCCCACGATAATGACCTTGCGGCCCTTGAACAGGGCCCCGTCGCAGGTGGCGCAGTAACTGACACCGTGACCGCCGAGCCTTTTTTCGCCCGGGACACCCAATTGCCGATGGGAGGCGCCGGTGGCCATGAGGACGGTGCGGGTGTGAAACTTGCGCCGGCTGGTCTGGACGGTAATTTTATCACCCGGCTGGATGTCGATGACTTCCTCTCCAGGAAATATCTGCACATATTCAAGGGCATGGGTCACCATGATGTCAACGAGCGTTTTCCCCCCCACCTGCTTTAAACCGGGATAATTTTCAACGACCGGGGTAAGGGCAATCTGGCCGCCCAGAACACCTTTTTCCACCACAACCGTCTTGAGCCCGCTTCGGGCGGCATAGATACCTGCGCTTAGACCTGCCGGCCCACCGCCGATGATAACAAGATCTGTTTCAACCTCTTTTTCTTGACTGTCGGGGATGAAAACGGTCTGTTGTTCCATCTTGTCAAGAGACAGAATGAATAGCTCCTCGGTTTGGGCGCCCTGGGCGATGAGGACATCGTTGGCATAGGTTTGAGGGACGGACTGGGCAGCGTACTTTTCAGCCAATTCAGGATTGGCCTGAATGTCGATGATTTCCAGGGAAACCAGATCCGGTCTTTCAATGGCGGCTTTGAGGGCATTCTGCGCCTGCTGGGGGCAATAGGGGCACGAGGCACTGACGAATACCTTGATCTCTCTAGGAGAGACCAGACGCTTGATGACCTGAAGCGACGGCGTCGTGAGACGACTTTCCCGACTACCGATCAAGAGAAGTGCTTCGAGAAATATCCGGCCCTCTTCTCCCAACGGCGCTCCGAGCCATTTGATTTGATACGTGTCTGGCGCCAGCACTATGGTGGGTGAACTGTGGACCTGCCATTTCTGAGCCTGTTTATGGCTCAGGTTGTATTCCTTGAGTGTAATTTTGTCCGTCAGTTGTCGGAAAAATCGTATACCCTGGCGGGCGGCATCGCTGAACACATCGTTGATACCGGGCTGGGTAAAGAGGAATATTGGAATCTCGTTCTGGATATCTTGAAACAGTTTCTCAATTTCCCTCTGGGCTTGCTCCATTTGTTCATCCTGTTCGTTAGCCATTTCTGAATGTTCCTCCTATCATTCCTCCAAGTTGGTTTCCGATCCATAAAGTAAGTGTTGTCTGCGGGTTGGCAAGTTTAGGTTCGGAACCGCGTGCCATGCACGCGGTTTGAAGAACAATCCAATGCGCGTCACGTTTCATACAAAAGGTTTGGGTTAACGCTGGTCAAGGGGCACAAACGCACACTCGTCGGGACCGCAGTATTCTCCTATGTAGTCGGATTCCGGACGGTACAAGGCCGGCTCCGCAGCCCCGGCGAACTGCTCTTCGAGAACATGCGCCGCCCATCCGGCCACCCTGGAAATGGCGAAGACGGGTGTAAACAGGTCTACGGCAATGCCCATGTAATAGTAAAGGGATGCGCTGTAAAAATCGACATTTACATAGATGTCACGTCCTTTTTTCTTCTTAAAGGCGTCTTTGCCTTTTTGTTCTAATGCCTTGGACATCTCGTACCATTTGGAATTGCCCAGGCGTTCGCCCATGGTTTTTGACATGGGGGCGAGGATAAGGGCACGCGGATCATCTACCTGGTAAACAGCATGTCCTAACCCCATTATGACACCGCCCGTATCGAGAATATTGCTTACATACGCTTCGATCTTGTCAAGGGAACCGATTTCCATAAGCATCTGCATTACGCGTGTATTGGCACCACCATGCAGCGCGCCTGACAAAGAACCTACCCCCGCGCCAATGGCAGCGTACATATGGGCCCGGGTCGATGCAACCATTCTTGCCGCAAATGTTGACGCATTGAAAGAATGCTCGGCATGCAGCACCAGGCAGACATCGAAATAATTGGTCAATTCTTTGTCCGGTATTTCTCCGTTCAGCATGTAGAGAAAATTGGCCGCTAAATTCAAGTCCGTTTTGGGGGCGATGACCGGCTTGCTATTGCGAATGCGATCCCAATAGGCAACGATTGTGGGGAGTTTGGCAATCAGGCGAATCGCCATATTGACGGCCCCCTCGCGGGTAGTGCTTCTAATGTCAGGGTCGTACTGGGCCAGAATTGCCACTGCCGACTGTAGAACATCCATGGGCAGTGCCTCTTTGGGGCTGTTCTGCATCATCGATACCAGCTGTTTGGGAATGTCCCTATGTTGAGAGAGTATCGAAACAAAGCTGTCAAGTTCCTCTTCATCAGGCAGCTTTTCGTATAAAAGCAGATGGGCAACCTCCTCGAATGACACCTTTCCGGCCAGGTCCTTGGCAAGATAGCCCCTGTAAATCAATTTTCCTGCTGCGCCATCGACATGGCTTATTTTTGTGCTGGCAATGGTTATACCTCTCAAGCCGGTGTTCAAGAGTTCCTTTTTTTCATCCATGGCAAACCTCGTGTGTTTCTATGAAATGATCCTAGCGTTAGAATTAATGTGCCCTGCATCTCCGATAAGTAGAGGCTAACTCTCTGATACCTTTTGATTTTTAAATTTCGGGGGATGCGCTATCTGTTGCCGTTCAACATACGTGGACAGTTGGTTATATTTGATAACAATTGATTTGTCCGATTGGTGCAACAAGCTATTGTTAAAACCATGTCTGCTAGTGGGTATCTGCCGGCTGTCTTGACGCACCAGGCAGGGGTTGGAGTTTCTTGCCCTTTTGGGTGCATGCAGGGCACAATCCGGTGAATTCGAGATTGTGGCCGATAATTTCAAATACCGTTGCATCATACAGGTCATCTTCAATCTGATTTAACGGTGCTATGGGTGCGTCATCCACACGATCGCAGTTGACACAACGGATGTGGTAGTGCTTATTCGGGTTCCAATCATAGCGTTTCAATGATCCGCTCAGCTTGAGTTCCTGTATCTCACCCAGTTGTGAAAGAATTTCGAGGTTTCGATAAACCGTTCCCAGACTGATCCTTGGCAGTCGTTTTTTTACCCGATTGTAAATCTCGTCCGCGCTGAGATGGTCTTTTCCATGCCTCAATTCTTCCAGGATAATTGTTCGTTGCTGGGTGGTTCTTAAATTCTTTGCTTTCAACAAGGGTCTTTCTTTTATGGTTCGTGAATCGAGCATATCACCCTAATCCCTAAGACATAGCGTGTGTTCTGTCAAGAGATGATTCCAGCAGCCAATCTGTCTCATTCAAGATCGACCCACATATCAGCTTCATTACCGCAGTGAGTGCACGTGGCAGAGCCCTTGACACGGTGTGACTGGCCTTCTTTATGGGTTTCTGACGCGGGTGGATCGGAAGCGGTTTCTAACTCGTTCAATGTGCAGGTTATCACCATTTCAGCTTCATTGCCGCAATGCTTGCATTCACACAATTTTTTTACTTTTTTTATCTTCTGAACCATGGTGTTCTCCTTTGAGCTAACAAGCTTTTTTTCTTGGTTAGGATGAAGCCAGGGTATCAAAAATAATACCATTTGCAAATAAAAGATCGACAGAAACTATGGAAAAGGATATGAGGGACCTTTAGGTATCCGAGAGGCAAGTCAACGGGGATGCCCGTTTTCCCATTGCTAACAACGTCGATCAATTGCACCGAAAACCTATGAAATCCATAAGAATCCGTAAAGGATATGATTTACCGATATCGGGCGAACCTTCCAAAAACCTGGTACGGACAGCAACACCCGAACGTGTGGCGTCTATGCCGGAGCGGATACCCTTTGTGAAACCGCGCTTGGCCGTAAAAGAAGGCGATGCGGTCAACATCGGATCCGTTCTTTTTGAAGACAAACGAAACCCGAAGGTAAAATTTCTCTCTCCGGGCGGTGGCATGGTAGAGCAGATCAACTTCGGGAAAAGACGCGTCATCAAAGAAATTGTCATCAAGTTGGATGGAGAAGAAGAACCGGAACGCTTTGCGTCGTTCGGTCAAACAGACCTTGACAACATCAAGCGGTCGGATCTCGTCAGCGCAATTATGCGGGGCGGCTGCTGGGGACTTTTGCGATCGTTGCCCTTCGGCGATATCCCGGACCAGGAGACAGAACCACCTGCCATTGTTGTGAGCATCGGTTCCAAAGAGCCCTTTCAACCCTTTTCGGAGGTGTATCTCGACGGGCAGGTTGACTTGTTTCGATTTGGCGTCAACATATTGAAAAAATTATCGAAAAAAATTCATGTCGCCGTCACCGACCGCTATACGTCAACCATAAATTTAAACGGCATGCTGACCCATATTGTGGAAGGTCCATACCCTGCCGGCGACCCGGGTGTACTGCTTTACCTTACCAAGCGGCACCCAGATGAAAACCGTGCCTGGACCATTACCGGCCAGGACCTGCTGCTAATGGCAAGCTTGTTGAAAACCGGATCCTACCCCATCGAGCGGATCATGGTCGTCGCCGGCAGCGGCGCGAAAGAGCGCCACCATCTGGCAACGCGGATGGGTGTTCCCTTGCGCCATGTCGCGGGGGAATCAATGCAAGAGACAGAACGGTCACGGTTTATCAGCGGAGGCATTTTCAGCGGTTATGCATCCGAGATGACTTCCTATATGGGGCTTTTCGAAACAGCCTTGATCATTCTGCCGAAAGGTGACGGCAAGGAACTGTTTGGATTCGCGCGTCCGGGTTTTCACAAACCGAGCCATTCCGGGGCGTTTTTATCTGCATTAAACAGCGCTCCTTTATCGATGGATTGCGGCATGCACGGAGAGGTGCGGGCTTGTATCAACTGTGGATATTGTGCCGAGGTCTGTGCGGTGGATATCTTGCCACAGTATACGCTCAAAAGCGTTCTGGCCGGGGAGTTGGAAGAGGCCCTGGCTCATGGGCTTCTGGACTGCGTGTCTTGCGGGTTGTGTACTTATGTGTGCCCTTCCAAAATCGACATCCGCGCCGGTCTGCTAAAAGCTAGAGATGCTTATCGAAGGGAAATAAATTAGCAAGGGGTTCGTGGGGATAGCGTTTTGAAATTCATACAACATATCTTCGATAAAAGCCGCAAGCACTTTGAGAAGGGGGGTAAGCTAGCATTCTTATATCCTTTCTTCGATGCAACAGAGACGTTTTTTTTCATTCCGGGCCATACCACCCAAGTGGATTCTCATGTCCGTGACAGCCTGGACGTGAAACGATACATGAGTTTTGTCGTCCTGGCGCTCATGCCACCGTTCCTTTTCGGGATCTACAATGCGGGTTACCAGTCGAATCTTTTATCAGGCAAAAGCCTTGATTTCATATCCGTCTTTTTCTGTGGACTTGTTCTGGTCCTGCCCATTGTTCTGGTGTCATACCTGGTCGGTTTTTTCTGGGAAACAACCTTTGCCTCCATACGGAAACACCCCATCAGTGAGGGACTTCTCGTTACCGGTCTGTTGTTTCCGTTGACATTGCCGCCCACCATACCCCTCTGGCAGGTAGCCATCGGCATTTCCTTCGGTGTGGTTATCGGCAAGGAGATTTTTGGTGGAACCGGGCGGAATATCCTGAATCCGGCATTGACCGGGAGGGCGTTTCTGTTTTTTGCCTATCCCGGAAACATGTCGGGAGATCCTGTATGGGTAGCGGTCAGCAAGACCCGAGAAGCGCTTGTCGACACGGTTAGCAGCGCAACGCCCCTGGCCATTTCCAAGCTGGTCGAATCCGGCGACAGGATTGAATCGGTCCTGGCGAATGCGGACTACACATTTTTGACATTGTTGATCGGACGCTATCCCGGCAGTATCGGCGCCACGTCCGCACTGCTTTGTTTCTTCGGTGCTGGGCTGCTGATCCTTGTGGGCGTTGCAAGTTTCAGGATTGTCATCGGCGGTGTTGTCGGTGTCCTGTCAGCGGGGTTGTTCCTGAACCTGTTGGCCGGCGAGTCCAGCGCTGCATGGTTTTCATTGAATCCCCTCTACCATCTGGTCATGGGAGGCAGTGCCTTTGGAATTGCCTACATGGCCACAGATCCGGTCTCAGCCCCCGGCATGAACGTCGCCAGGTGGATCTATGGGTTTTGTATCGGCGTCCTGACCATTTTGATCCGTGTTTTCAATCCTGCGTTTCCGGAAGGTATTATGCTGGCAATACTTTTCATGAATTTATTTTCTCCGCTGTTCGACCATTTCATCATCAAGGTCAGACTCAAGAAAAGGGTCGTCAATGTCTAGTTATGTCAAATCCATCCTTTTTGCTTTGACAACCGCCGTTATCTGCAGTTTTCTGTTGACGGCGGCCTCTGCCGGGCTGAAGGCGTTGCAACTGGAGAACATAGACGTCGACAAGAAAAAAAATATTTTGATGGCAGTTGGCCTGGTGGATAGCGAGAAGTCGTATCAAAAAATAGATATTCTGGATACCTACGAAGAGAACATTCGGGCTTTGCGGGTATCGCCGGAAGGTGAGGTTGTCGGCCAGGACCAGACGTCTGAAGCGTCATTGCCCATCTATGTCTATTTAAAAGACAAAGAAATTGCCTCCTACATCATACCGGTCAATACCAGGGGGTTGTGGGGTAAAATATTCGGGTACCTGGCGCTGAACCGTGACGGATCGACCGTCACGGGATTTACGGTCTATAAACACTCTGAAACACCCGGACTGGGCGGAGAGATCGAAAAACGATGGTTCCAGAAAAATTTCGAAGGCAAAAAAATATTGGACAAGGCAGGCGGATTTGCATCGATATCGATTGCCAAGGGCTTCCTGCCATCATCATTTCCACAGGACAAGCTCCCCAATTATGTTGACGGCATCAGCGGTGCCACATTAACGGGCAAGTACCTTAGCGCGGGTCTGAGAGATGTGCTGCTGGCCTATGAACCAGTATCCTTAAAATTTAGAACCCGACAAACGATTCTGATCAGGGAAAAATGAAACTGACAAAAACAAAGCACTATCAGGCGTTTTCAGTGCCACTGCTGAAGGAGAATCCCATCTCCAAACAGATGCTTGGTATCTGCTCTGCGCTGGCGGTAACCGTCCAAATGAAAACAGCCATCGTCATGGGTCTCTCTCTGACGTTTGTGTTGTCGTTTTCAAACCTGTCCATCTCTTTGATGCGTAATGTCATTCCCCGGAATATCCGGATGATCGTGGAGTTGAGTGTCATCGCCTCCCTGGTGATAATAGCCGATGAGATATTACGGGCCTTTTTATACGATATCAGCAAACAGTTATCCGTTTTCGTGGGTCTGATCATTACCAATTGTATCGTGATGGGACGGGCCGAAACATACGCTTTGGGGAATCCACCGGGGCTCTCTTTTATGGACGGTCTTGGGAATGGTGCGGGATACAGCTCGGTTTTAATTTCGGTTGCCTTTGTCAGGGAATTGCTCGGTTCGGGGAAGCTTCTGGGGTATAAGGTCATCCCCACCATGGCCTATGATCTGGGCTATGAAGACATGGGATTCATGCTGCTGGCACCGGCCGCCTTCATTATCATCGGGCTTTTGGTTTGGCTTCAGAACTGGCTCACCCGATCCGGTTCGTGAGTTTTTCAGCTTAACGCGCGACAGGTGATCATGGAAAATTTGATCAGTATATTTTTAAACTCCGTTTTTGTCGGCAATATTCTACTGGCCTACTTCCTGGGCATGTGCTCGTTCGTTGCCATATCCAAGAACATGGAGACGTCCATCGGTCTGGGGTTTGCGGTTGTTTTCGTGCTTTCCATCACCGCACCCATGAACTGGTTGATCTACACCTATCTGTTGTCACCTGGTGCACTCGCCTGGGCGGGACTGCCCAATGCTGACCTCAGTTATTTGAAGTTTATCACCTTTATCGCGGTTATCGCCGCCATGGTGCAGGCGGTTGAAATGGTCATCGACAGATATTCGCCGGCCCTCTACAATGCACTGGGGGTCTTTCTTCCGTTGATAACCGTCAACTGTGCCATACTGGGGACGTCTCTCTTTATGGTAGAACGAGAGTACACGTTTATGGAATCGCTGGTTTTTGGTATCGGATCCGGTACGGGGTGGCTACTGGCCATCGTCTCCATGGCAGCCATCCGCATTAAGCTGCGCTATGCCGATGTTCCAAAGGACCTCCAGGGCTTTGGTATCACGATGATCGTCACGGGACTTATGGCCATGGGATTCATGCTGTTTTCGGGCATTACGTTGTCGTAAGGTGCCCTAATTGACTCAAACAGCGCAAATCGTCATTGAACCGCAACAACGAGCGCATTCCTCGCAGCTTGCTGCGAGGTTCTTCAAGCACCCATTTTGCTCCGTTTAGGGTGAAACCCGAAAGTTGTGTTAACAAGAAGCGGCACAGCCGCGTATCATAAAATCGTGGAACGATTTTATTTATGATCTATCTCATCGGTACAATTGTTTTTTCATCGGTTATCATGCTGCTGGTCGGCTTGCTTTTGCTGGTTGAAGCCAAGGTCGTCCTGAAAGGGGACCGGTCGGTCATGATCAACGGCGATGCGGATAAGGTTTTAAAGGTGGATATAGGCACCAGTCTTTTAAAAGCATTGTCGAACAACGACATATTTATTCCCTCAGCATGCGGTGGTGGCGGATCTTGCGGCATGTGCAAATGCAGGATAGAGGAAGGGGTTGAGAGCTTTCTTCCTACGGAGTTGGCCCACATCAATCGCAAAGAAAAGCAGGCGAATATCCATCTGGCGTGCCAGCTCAAGGTGAAGGAAAATCTGAAAATCCGCATCCCTGAAGATATCCTGGACGTTAAAAAATATCATGCGACGGTGGTGTCGAACGACAACGTGGCCACTTTCATCAAGGATCTCATTCTCGAGCTTGAGGAAGGCGAATCTCTTGACTTCAAGGCTGGGGCTTATGTCCAGATCGACATTCCCGAATATGAGCTTTCCTTTTCTGAGTTTAGAAAACGGGTGGGAAAACGATTTCAGCCTGCCTGGGACCGTTTTGATCTCTGGGGACTACGATCCAAGTCGGAGGAGGCCATTTTCCGAGCCTACTCCCTGGCAAATCCACCGTCTGAAAACAAGCACCTCCGATTTACCATCCGGATTGCAACGCCGCCACCCGGTGTTAAAGAGGTGCCCCCGGGCAAAGGGTCATCTTTTATTTTTAATCTGAATCCCGGAGATAAGCTCACCCTAAGCGGTCCTTATGGCGAGTTTTTTGTCAAAGCTACGGACAGAGAAATGTGCTTCGTGGGGGGCGGCGCAGGTATGGCGCCGTTGAGAAGTCAGGTCCTTCACCACCTGGAGACCCTCAAAACCAACAGAACCATTTCTTTCTGGTACGGGGCGCGATCAAAGCAGGAGTTGTTTTTTGATGAAGAATTTCGGGCGCTCGAGAAAACCTATGACAATTTTTCATTCCAGGTGGCACTGTCAGATCCACAGCCGGAGGACAACTGGGACGGCATGACGGGTTATGTGCATGAACATCTTAGGGATCGCTACCTGGCGAAACATGAAGATCCCACTGAAATCGAATATTATCTCTGCGGGCCACCCATGATGATCGATGCCATCGAGCTGATGCTGGATGATCTGGGGGTGGATCAGGAGATGATTGCCTTCGACAAGTTCAGCTAATCTGTTTCACGAAGCGAGGCTGCCGCATCTGCGGTGTTGCGGACCATTCGCAGTAGCGGAACTACAGCTTCATGGTCCGGCGCCTTGCATTTACGACAACCTCGCTTCGTGAAACCGGCAAACCTGGGCATTCTATTTCAATTCAGAATAAAAAATCCATTTTTTCAGGCGGTCTGCGTTCGGGTATGTATTCGGCTTTCAACTTACCTTCGTTCCATTCCCTTGTAACGTAGAGACCGCAATAGCAGCTGCCATATTCCTTGACGTCAGGTTCTCTGTAAGCACAGGGACAGAAAATATCCCTGTCGGCTTCTTTGTCCCCCGAGGCCAGTCTGCATGGACATACCATGTAACCATAGCGGTCCTTGTTCAGGAGCAGGGCTGACAACAGTTCCAGGACGTATGGCTTGTCTTTGTTAAAGAAATATCCTTTGGGTTCCTGAACCTTTTGCAGATTAAAGTAAAGCTTTTCGGCATCCATCAGAGTCCCAGCGCCTCCCTTATTTTATCCTCTTTGAACCCAACGATAACCTCATCTCCGATGATGATGGTCGGAAACGAGCAGCGGGGGTTTAACTTTTTGATATCTTCCAGAATGGCTTTGCGTTCCTCACCCTCCAACAGGTCTACCTCTACAAATTCGTATTGAACGGTGCACTCATTCAAGAATTTTTTTGTTGATTTACAATGACTGCAGGTACTTAGTGTGTAAAGTTTTACGGGTTTGTCGGTCATGTTCTGTTCCTTTTCTGCGTTGAAATTGGCTTAGACCCCGCTTTTTTCAAAGTGGGATGAAATCAAATACACAATTATATTATAACTTGACAAGGATTTTATTTTACTTTATTACTATTAGTAATCATTATTGATAAAAGATAAACACTAGATACGAACCAAAAGCAACACTTAATAAGAACACTAGACACGAATCAAAAGCAACACTTTATAAGGGAGAAAAACATGGAAAAGAAAATAGTCGCATCCAAGAAAAAAGAACTCGACATTCGTGAAGTTACCATTTGCGAGGCCACAGCCCAGATGTTGAGAAAGGCCAAGCGAGACGGTGTTGAAACGGCGTTTGACCGGGCCTTGAACATGAAACCTTGCCCTATCGGCTCTGAGTCAGCTTGCTGTAAACATTGTTCCATGGGACCCTGCCGACTCAACTCTAGAGACCCCTATGGCAAAGTGGGTGTTTGCGGTGCCACCATCGACACCATCCAGGCCCGCAACTTTGCCCGCATGGTCGCATCGGGGAGTGCTGCGCATACCGACCATGGCATGGCCATGGTAGATCTGTTCCGCGAGGTGGTCAACGGCCATATCAAAGAGTACCAGATCAAGGATGTGGGAAAACTGGAGAAGGTCGCCCAGTCCATTGGAATTGAAACCCAGGATCGTACTGTCAAAGAAATTGCCACGGACCTTTACACGGAACTGGAGCGCACTTACACCCAGGTTGAAGGTGAAATCCCGTTTGCCAAGCGTGTTCCGAAAAAAACCCTGGAAACCTGGCGCAAGCTGGGAATTGTACCTCGCGGGGCCATGCGTGAAATCATGGAACTGATGCATCGCACCCACATGGGCGTGGATCAGCATTATGAAAACATCACCAAACAGAGCAGTCGCACAGCCCTGGCAGACGGTTGGGGCGGCTCCATGGTGGCCACTGAAATATCCGATATTCTTTTCGGCACCCCGACACCGGTGGCGGTGGAGGTGAACATGGGGGTTCTCAAAGAGGACCATGTCAATATCATCATTCATGGTCATGAGCCCAACATGTTCGAATCCATGCTGGTCTCGGTTAACGGGCCATCACTGATTCAGGCCGCCAAGGACGCCGGCGCCGAAGGTATCAACCTGGTGGGTATGTGTTGTTCGGGTGCTGAAATGATGTCGAGACACGGTATCCCCCACGCCGGCAACTTCATGTCAACGGAAGCCATTCTGGTTACCAATGCCGTAGACGCCATGTGTGTGGATATTCAGTGCATCAAGCAGGGGCTGGTGGCAGTTGCCGATTGCTACAAGACGCCCCTAATCACCACCAATCCGAGGGCCCATATCGAAGGCGCCACCCATATCGAATTCAACGACCACGATCCCCAGGCGTGTACGGACGAGGTGGTGATCAAAGCCATCAGTCGTTTCAAGAACCGTACCGGGGAGATTGAGATTCCCGACATCCGCAACACCGGTATTCACGGCTTTTCCCATGAATATATCAACTACATGCTGGGTGGTTCTTTCAGGGGATCTTATACGCCGCTGAACGACAACATTATCAACGGGCGTATTCGCGGCGTGGCCGGTGTGGTCGGTTGTACCAACCCGAGGGTCAAGCAAGACTGGGTACATGTCGAACTGGTCAAAGAACTCATCAAAAACGACGTCCTCGTGCTGCAGACCGGATGTTCCCAGGTTGCCCTGGCCAAGGCGGGTCTTTACACCCCGGAAGCCGCTTACCTGGCCGGTCCCGGGCTCCGGGAAGTCTGTGAAACCGTGGGAATGCCCCCCTGCCTGGGAATCGGATCCTGCGTAGACAACAGTCGGATTCTTATTGCCGCTTCAGAAATGGTTCGCATCGGCGGTCTGGGGGACTCCATTGCCGATTTGCCGGCGGCGGGCGCCGCACCGGAATGGATGAGTGAAAAGGCCATCAGCATCGGCCAGTACTTTGTGGCTTCCGGCGTGTTTACGGTGTTTGGGGTGACCTTCCCCATCGTTAAAGAAACCAAGTTCCACAGACACCTCTTCCAGGGACTGGAAGAACAGGGCTTGGGTAAATGGGGGTTTACCGCCGATCCTTATGAAATGGCGCACATGATGATCGCACACATCGACAAGAAGCGCCAGGCGCTGGGCCTCGATAAAGGCAAAGAGCGGGTTCTTATGGATATGGCGGATCGTCGTGCGCTTGATGCCGCCTAAACAGAGAATTTCAAAATATCCGGGCTGACTGCACGGATACTAGCGACCCACCTCCTTTCTTTCCGAGGCAACGGGCTCCGTATTGGAGCCCGTTGCTGTTTGCCGTCACCCCTCAAATCGCTGCGGTGTTTGGATTTAGACATTGATAATTTTTATCAATTGTGTATTGAATAAAAACACTGAATTTGCATGCTCTCCACATGCGTATCTCTTAACCAGCACAAGGTGGCGAAGATGAGGAAAGATGCGGTGATGTTTACATGCCCTCGGTGCAGTCAGTCTGTCGTGGTCCGTATTCCAGACACGTTCCATCAGAATGGTTCCATGGAAATCGAATGCCAGTGTGAATGCGGGCACCTGTTTAAGCGGACCCTGGAAAGGCGCCGGCATAATCGAAAGGCTGTCAAATTTGCAGGCTCGTATTCATACAGCAATGAGATCCATCTGGAGCCGGGAATTGTGGCAGGAAAATTTGTTGGTGAGGGGAAAATGACCGTACTGGATCTTTCGGTGAGTGGCTTTAAGGTAAAGTTGAAGAAAAAAGAAGATCTAAAAATAGATGACCGGCTTCAGGTGGCATTCTATCTCAAAGACGACAAACGGACATTGATACGTGAAACCGCGACCATTAAAAACATTCATAAAAAATATATTGGCGGCGCCTTTCTACCCAGCAGGCTAAAGAGTCGGGATCTAGGGTTCTATCTGCTAGATTAGTACCCATCCACCAATGGTCTTTTCGTGCGCTGCTGGCGTTGGAAGGCATGATTTAACGCCTCAAAATAGCACACTATTCCTTCAGCGAAATCATTTGCACGACCATCCTTCCTGATTGCAAAGCCATGCTCTAAACTTATCCTGCGCGTCATATGCCGCAACTTCCATGGGGTTGTTCTCGTAACTGAAAAAGGAACCGACGTAGCCCTGGGTATATTTCCTGCCGAATTCAGCAATGGAGCCCAGTTCTTGATATTGTTTGATGTGATATGATTCATGACTCAGCAATATCAGAAGGTTACCATCTTTGTCCTTGTGGGCCTGCTGTAAGTAAATGGTGTTACCGAAGGTCTGACCGGCCAATTCGTCCATAATGGTGATGGGCCATCGATCCAGGATCTTGTAGTTGTTCAACAGCGTGGCCCCGTAGACAATCTGAATATCACCGGGGTCGATTCCCCATTTCTTCAGCCACGGCGTCAGCCATTTTTTCTGGTAGGGGCTCAAAGGGTAGGGCTGCTTTTTGCCTTGCTGGATGTTGTTTTGCCATATTTCTTTTGCCAGAAGGGGAAACGTTTTTGCTCCCCATGCACCGGCATCCATAATTTTTCCTGTTTCGATCCCCTTTCGAAGGGCGCTGTTTTCATCTGAAAGGTCCAGGTCGCGCCAGTCAATACCGCTTGCGGAACTGTATAGCAGGCATATGAGCATGAATCCGATGGGTATGGTGCGAAAAAGTTGCTTCACGAGGTAATTCCAAATGATTATACGATTTTATTGTTGGGATATTTGCCAATGAAACGATAGAGGGTTGCCCGCCCGACACCTAAGTGTTTGGCCGCTTTCACCTTGTTGCCGCCTGTCTTGAGAAGTGCTTCTTTAACGGCCAGGGGATCGAGCTTTGGAGAAGGGCCGCGTTTCGATTTTTTGGGTGAAAACTGCTTTAATTCAAGCGGAAGATCCATGGGTCGAATCATACCGCCCTTGCATCGCACGATAGAAAACTGGATGCAATTTTGAAGTTCGCGCACATTTCCGGGCCATCGATAATCCATCATCATGGAAAGGGCTTCATCGGCAATCTTGAACGCTTGCTGGCTGTTATGTCCGGGAAACTGTTTCAGGAAATGGTCCACCAGAAGCGGTATATCCGTTTTGCGTTCCCGCAGGGGCGGGACCCCAATCGGTATGACATTCAGGCGGTAATAGAGATCTTCGCGAAAATGCCCATTCTGAACTTCCTGTTTGAGGTCCTTGTTCGTTGCACTGATTACCCTTGCATCAACAGATATGGTTTTTTCTCCCCCTACTTTTTCGAAGGATTCTTCTTGCAGAAACCGCAGGAGTTTCACCTGCATGAGCTTGGTAAGTTCAGATACCTCGTCCAAAAAGACCGTACCGCCGTCCGCCAGTTCAAAGCGGCCTTTCTTATCCCTGATAGCCCCGGAAAAGGCTCCCTTGACATGACCGAACAGCTCGCTCTCAATAAGTCCTTCCGGCAGCGCACCGCAGTTGATCGGAACGAATGGTGCACCGCCCCTGTGGCTTTCATTGTGGATGGCGTGGGCAACGAGCTCCTTACCGGTGCCGGTCTCTCCCGAGATATGGACGGGAAAATCATAGTCTGTCACGTCCCGAATCTGCTTGAAGACCGAAATCATTTTCTTATTGCGGCCGATAATGTTCGAGAAGCTGAAGATCTTTTCGGCATCCATCTGCAGTTCGATCAGTTCCGTCAGGTCGGTGATGGTGACCAAGGCTCCGATGTCCTGCTGGTTCTCATCCTTCATTAGGATGATTGACATGTCGATCATCTTTTTCAAGCCGTTCTTGGTGGTGATGTGAACGGTCTGCTCCTTTTTGTCTTCTAGAGAGGGGTCGTTGGTGCAAAAGGAGCACCGGTTACCACACAAGGCGCCGTCAAACGCTTCGTGACAGTCTCTTCCCAGGACCTCTTCACGTAGAAATCCCAGAATTTTTTCGGCGCCATCGCTGTAAAAGAGAATGCGTCGATCAAGGTCGTGGGCAATGATACCTTCTTTGAGGTTGTTCAAAATGTACTCAAGGCTTTTTCGGTCCGCCATGTTTTTGAAGAGCATGGCCAGTTGCGTTTCGGCAAGTTCCTTGAATTTGTAGATCAAGTTTTTAAACCGTGGTGTGTAGGTATGCTCTTTATAATCGAGCAGACTCATGGTGCCGAATACGTCACCGTCCGGCCAAAGAAGGGGAACGCCCATGTAGGAGACCATTCCCAGACCAGCGTCCTTGTTGGTTTGGCCGGTTTCTTTTAATATATTCGGGATCAGTATCGATTGTTTTTGCTGAACCACGGGGGCACAATAAAGATCTTTCAATAAGGCCTGCTGGCCTTCTTGATAGGGGTTGTTCCCCAAATCGCTGGCGCTGAGGACCTCCATATGTTGACCATCGAACCTTCGAATTAAAACGGCCGGGACATCACAGAATTCCGCCAGGGTGTTGGCAATACTTCGCCAGCTTTCTAGTATGCTGGTATTGACTTGAATGGTCAATTTGGAAAAGGCGGGGCCGAGTTGCTGCAGAAATCCGGTCTGTTCTACATCCGTTTGATCATGTTGGTTTTTCTCTGGCATCGATATCCTGCAAAACGCACCGATCGCTAACTCGCTTCAGACAGGCGACCGTTTGTTTGCCGTCACCCGCAGGCACTTTTATCAAGGGCAAACGGAACATGCTTTTGACAACCGGTATAGCTGTCGCCTGACAGCCATTCTACAACCTGCAGCCTTACAATCTAATTATTGGGCATATATATGATCCTGATACGTATGTCAAAGATTGCCTTGTCGGGCGTATCAAAAATGTATATGATATCATGCCGAGCATATGACGATTGAAAAGAAAAAACGCAAAGAATATCAAGGACTGTTCTGGCCGCAACTGATACGGGGCAGATTGATCAAGCGCTACAAACGATTCCTGGCTGATGTTGAACTGGAAGATGGCACGATTGTGACAGCCCACTGCCCCAACTCGGGGAGCATGACCGCCTGTTCGGAACCTGGCCGGCCGGTTTACCTGTCCTGGCATGACGATCCGAGGCGAAAACTGGCCTACACCTGGCAAATCATCCAGATGCCCGACTCACTGGTGGGTGTCAACACCCTCGTACCAAACAGACTCGTCAAAGCATCGCTAGAAAATGGATTGGTTTCAGAACTTGCTGTTCATCAAGAGATTCGCTCCGAGGTTCAAACATCAAAAGGATCACGCCTCGATCTTTTGTTAACGGATTCTCACGGGGCCAGGTGTTTTGTGGAAATAAAGAACTGCACCTTGGTGAATGACGGGGTGGCCTGTTTTCCGGACGCGGTTACGCAGCGGGGGCACAAACACCTAAAAGAGCTCGAGCGATTGTCCGCCGAGGGGAATCGGTGTGTCATGTTTTATTGTATTCAACGGATGGATGCCGAATGCTTTAAACCGGCAGACCATATCGACCCAGCATACGGGAAAGCGTTGCGGGAGGCACATCTGAATGGGGGCGTGGAAATTCTGGTTTATGACGTTTGGATGGACTTGGAACGGATCGTCCTGAACCGCAAGATAGCATGGCGGTTATAACGTGAGCGGCGCGGCCGCGCAGGAAAACATCGTGTAACCTTTTAATGGAGGCATCGGGTCAATGGGTGGATTTTTCGGAGAAGTTTCCAAGGTTGATTGTGTTTTAGACATTTACTATGGCACAGACTATCATTCGCATCTCGGGACCAAGCGTGGCGGCGTGTGCGTCAAAAATAACAGGGGTTACTCACGAGCCATCCACAACATCGAAAATGATTATTTTCGCTCCAAGTTCGAGCCGGATCTGCCGAAATTCAATGGCAACCAAGGTATCGGCGTCATCAGTGATACCGATGCACAGCCACTGATTATCGGATCTCATCTGGGGACATTCGGTATTGTCACGGTGGGGAAAATAAATAATCTTGAGCATCTTGGTAAACGGGCCTATGGCAAACGGCTGCATTTTTCAGAAATGAGCGGCGGGGAAATGCATCCTACCGAGCTCGTGGCCATGCTGATATGTGAGGGAGAAAGTTTTGTCGATGGTATTCGCAAGGCACAGGCCGCCATCGAAGGGTCCTGTTCGCTGTTGCTCCTGACCGAAAAAGGGCTCTATGCCGCTCGAGACAGGCTGGGCAGAACACCGGTCATCATCGGGAAAAAGGCCACTGCCTATGCCGCTTCATCCGAGTCATGCTCCTTTCCCAACCTGGGATTCGAGATACACCGATATCTGGGACCGGGAGAGATCGTTTGCCTGACACCCGACGGATGTGAGCAGTGCCAGGCGCCGGGGGAAGCACTCCAGATCTGCAGCTTCCTTTGGGTCTACTATGGATATCCAGCATCGAGTTATGAAGGGATCAATGTAGAGAAAGTGCGCAACCAATGCGGTGCCACCCTGGCCCGAAATGATACGGTTGCCGTCGATTTCGTTGCGGGCATTCCGGACTCGGGAATTGGACATGCCATCGGGTATGCCAATCAAAAGCGGATTCCTTATATCCGGCCTTTTGTCAAGTATACCCCCACTTGGCCGCGAAGCTTCATGCCGCAGAACCAGGAACAGCGCGATCTTGTTGCAAGGATGAAGCTTATTCCGATCCGGGAGTTGATCGAAGGAAAGCGACTCCTTTTCTGTGAAGACTCCATCGTTCGCGGGACCCAGCTCAAGGACAACATTAAAAAACTTTTTGAATATGGTGCCCGCGAAGTTCACATGCGACCAGCTTGTCCGACCCTGATCTATCCATGCGAATTCTTGAACTTTTCCACATCGAGGTCGACGCTCGATCTTGCGGGGCGCCAGGTCATTTTTGAGATGGACGGGAACGAGACCGACTTTCTGAAGGCCTATGCCACCGCAGGCACAGTTAAAAATCTCGCCATGATCGATAAGATCCGTCAAAGACTTGGTCTGACATCCCTGGTATACCAGACACTGCCGAATCTCGTCGACGCCATCGGTTTACCCAAGGATCGCGTCTGCACGCATTGCTGGGATGGGACGAGTTATTTTTGATCTCTAAGCCGTAAGTGATCAGCATGCCACACGCTGTTGCAGTATTTTTCCCCTGGTGCTGATGACCACCGTTTTCATTGGAACGGTTTTACCCGCCTTTTGCATGCCTTTCTTGATGATGGTCGGGAGTCCTGAACAACAGGGAACCTCCATGACCACGGCGGTGATGCTTGCGATATCTGACGCGCTGAAAATAGCGGCAAATCTATCGATGTAGTCCTGCACATCGTCAAATTTTGGACATCCCATCAATACGGCCCTGCCCTTCAAGAAATGGCCGTGAAAATTCGGATAGGCCAATGCCGTACAGTCCGCCGCGACGAGGAGGTCTGCATTTTTCAAAAACGGGGCCTGTGGTGGCACAAGGCGGATCTGAACCGGCCAGTGTGAGAGTTCTGATTCGCCCCCCTCAAGGGCCATCGGCTGATTTGCCTGTTGACAGGCTGTCGGTGCAAAAGAATGCAAGGCAGCCGATGGGCAACCGGCCGATGGAGCAGATACTGCATGGGCCTGTTTTTTCTTCATTTGAGACAGATGCGTTTCGACTGCGACTTCGTCGAACTCGTCGGTTTCTTTTTCAACGATGGTCAAGGCATCGTTCGGGCATTCACCGATGCAGGCACCCAACCCATCACAATATTTGTCTGCCACGACTTTTGCCTTGCCGTCAACGATCTTGAGTGCGCCCTCTGCACAACCGATGATACACAGACCACATCCATCACAGCGTTCTTCATCGATTTCAATTATCTTGCGATGTACTTTCATTGTCTGTTTTCCTTTATTTGGTATAACAGCTGTAACCATTTTCTCGGCCGTTCGGATGGCCCATACTCAACAACCAACACCGGATACCTTGTGACACTCACGAGATCGAAAACACCTTTTTGGCCTCTTCTTTACCCCCTTCGGTCAGCAGCGATGTTTGTATAAAACGCTCGATACGACCGGGATCCATGGGGTTATCCTTGTGGCGTGTTTCCATGTTGGCGATCATATCTGCATCATACAGGACCTTGAAGTTAATGGTGTCATCTGGTCGGGGGTGATGGTGATGCCCGATAATGTCACATACCTCCTCGATCAACGCATCTTTTGCGCCCAGTTTTGCCAGGAAGGTCCTCGCAATCGGAGGGCCTTCCTGCTCCTGGTGTTCCGGGGCTGCGCTTTGGTGCTTGCGCTCTGCCTCGTGGATGCCGATGTCATGCAGGTAGGCGGCACATAATATGACCGCCATATTCCCGGCCTCTTTTTTGGCGATTCTTTCCGCATACCTGGCCACACGTGTCGCATGGCCGATTCGTCTGAAATCTGTTTTGAAGTAGCGTTTCATCTCGATGGCGACACGGTCTTTGAGCAGATCTTCCTTTCCTGCCAGGAGTTCGGGGGGCAGATTGCCAATACACTGCTCGGCAAATTCACAATAGGATGCGCACCCGAAATCCATTTTGGGGTTGACGAACCGGTGCCCGCAGTGATGGCATTTTCTGGTGGTATCATCCTTGAAGAACTCCACGGCATGACCACACTTGGGGCATTTTTCCTCAAAGATCGCCCCGGGTTTCCAATAACGACTGTCTTGACCAGGACACTTCATGATAGAACCTCATGCTTGGGTTGAACCGCAACAGCGAGCGCATTCCCCGTGGATTCTGCCGTATGGCAGAACAGTCCTCGCAGCTTGCTGGGAGTTTTTAAATAGATTCGTGTAAGCATTTTATCCCAGTATCGCTTTCAGGTCTTCATCCGGTGTCGATAGGGGCATCAAATTAAAATTTTTAACCAGGACGTCCAGGACATTGGGTGAAACAAAGGCCGGCAAACTGGGCCCCAGACGGATGTCCTTAATGCCGAGATGAAGAAGCGTCAGCAATATGGCACAAGCTTTCTGTTCGTACCAAGACAGGATCATCGAAAGCGGTAGGTCATTGACACCGCAATCAAACGCATTTGCCAGGGCTAGGGCAATTTGTACGGCGGAGTAGGCATCGTTGCACTGACCGATATCGAGCAGTCTCGGGATACCGCCGATGTCTCCCAGCTCTTTATCGAAGAATCTGAACTTGCCACACGCCAGCGTTAGGACAACGCTGTCGTTGGGTACCTTTTCGACGAATTCGGTGTAATAATTTCGACCCGGTTTGGCACCGTCACAACCGGCCACGAGGAAAAAATGACGAATCGCTTTGCTCTTCACGGCTTCGACAATCTTGTCGGCAACCGATAAAACCGCATTTCTGGCAAACCCGACCATGACGGATTTACCTGCCCTATCCTCCAAGAATCCCGGCAGCTCAAGTGCTTTATCGATCACGGCTGTAAAATTCTTGCCTGCAATGTGCGTCACGCCGGGCCAACCCACGAGCCCGGTGGTAAAGATGTTTTCCTGATAGGTGTCTTTGGGTTTCTGGATGCAGTTGGTGGTCATCAGGATAGCCCCGGGAAATTCATCGAATTCTTTCTTCTGATTCTGCCAGGCTGTGCCATAATGCCCATAAAAATGATCATATTTTTTCAATTCGGGATACCCATGACAGGGTAGCATCTCGCCATGGGTATAAATTTGGATATTTTTGCCGACTGTCTGTTTCAGCAATTCACCCAAATCGTTGAGGTCATGCCCGGAGACTAGAATCGCTTTGCCTTTTTTAACGCCCAGCGGGACACGCGTGGGGACGGGGTGACCGAAGGTGCCGGTGTTTGCGGCATCCAACAGTTCCATGGCCTTGAGGTTGACTTCACCACACTTGAGTGCCAGCCCCACCAGATCTTCTACACTCAAGGTGTCATCGAGGGTTGCGGCCATTGCCTGGTAGACGAAATCGTATACCATGTCATCCTGCTGTCCGAGTATGCGTGCATGATCGGCATAAGCTGCCAGTCCTTTGAGACCATATATCAGCAATTCTCGAAGGGAATGAATATCCGGGTCGAGCGTTGGGTTTGATTTCACGCCCACCAACATTCCTTGTTCAACGAGTTGTGAAAGATCGGCGGCTGGAAAAAAAGTTGCGGGCCCTTCGGGAAACCGTATGTCCTTTTCCGCAGCCTGGATGCGTTTTTTCAAGGCTTCTCTGCGTTCAACCGTTTCTTGAATCAGAACGACAAACCGTTGCGGATCAAAATTGACATTGGTCAGCGTCGAGAAGACCGCCTCACAGGTGAAATGATCGAGGTCTGCATCTCTCAGGCCTAAACTGTGGCCTTTTAATGCGACAAGTGAAAGCCCTTTGAGTGTGTAAATCAGCAGATCCTGCAGCGCTGCGGTATCAGGCTGCTTTCCGCAGACACCCACCGTGGTACATCCTTGACCTTTTGCTGTCTGCTCACATTGAAAACAAAACATATGATTATCTCCTTATGATGTGATGAAATGGAACCCTTGTGGTTCGTTAATGGTTGAGACGAATATATACGAAGTAAACCATGGCTTGATTGACTTAAGTCAAAATAATGGGATTTATAGTGATTGTCATCATGTGGTTTATGCGGGCATGTTTTAAGGTTCCGCGAAAAGTATTTATCATTTGATTATATCCCGAAGTTTGTTGTAGCCTATTCTGGAATTTAGACCGGGTCATCGGCGAACGGGACCCTTTCGAAGCGCATCAATTCTTTCGATTGATATAAGCAAAACGATTTGGGGTGTACTGTTGCTATGGAAAAAATATTGGACATTATTTCCCGGATACCGCTTTTTCAGAATCTTGCGGAGGAGGATCTGAAAAAAATCCGTGCGATTGCCGTGGACAAATTCTACGATAAGGGACGCACCGTCTTTTCAGAGGGAGACAAGGGCATTGGCTTTTATGTTGTTGCAGACGGGAAGGTCAAAATCTACAAGGTTTCCATGGATGGCAAGGAGCAGATTCTGCACATCTATGGCGCCGGCAGTCCCTTTGGTGAAGTGGCTGTATTTACAGGAAAAAATTTTCCGGCCAGCGCTGAAACTCTGTTAAAAAGCCATCTCCTCTTTTTCCCGAGAACTGCTTTCGTCGAACTGATTTCTAAAAACCCATCTCTCAGTTTGAATATGCTGGCCATGCTTTCCATGCGACTGCGTCAATTTACCATCCAAGTGGAAAATCTGTCCTTGAAAGAGGTTCCCGGCCGTCTTGCTTCCTACCTGATCTATCTAGCTAAGGAGCAAGGCACCCAAGATATGGTGGCCCTGCCGGTTTCAAAGGGGCAGCTTGCAAGTTTGCTGGGAACCATTCCCGAAACATTGTCACGAATCCTCGCAAAAATGAGCCTGCACGGGCTTATCATTGTTGATGGGCACGAGATCAAACTGCTCGATCTAACGGGGCTGGCTGATTTGGCAGAAAATGGAAAGCTTTGATCTCATCTCCCGCGAATCCTTGGCCTAGCCTTGGGCAATGACATCTTTTTCTTAGCGGCACAAAATTAAGATCTATTACGCCGCGGGATAATTGATTTCCTTGAGATGCGCCTTGATTATTTCCAGAGTCGCAGGCGCATCCCATGACACTGTCATGGATTTCATGTCCGGATCGCCATCCACCATGCTCACACCTTCCAGATCACTCAGTTCGTTTTTAATGCTCATCACACAGTGTCCGCAAGATATATTCGGTATCGTTAAGGTTGCTTTTTCCATGGGTCGTTCTCCTAATCGTGATGTAATTTCTGAACCAAGAATTCAAAATCAGAATCCTTGAAAACGTGTGCAAAACGTTCACCTTTTGAACTGTTTTGTTTGTAGAACTTAATACA
Organism: uncultured delta proteobacterium; assembly: GCA_963701385.1. Classification (GTDB taxonomy): domain Bacteria; phylum Desulfobacterota; class Desulfobacteria; order Desulfobacterales; family B30-G6; genus B30-G6. Next base: position 43,484 of record CAVOZW010000027.1, on the reverse strand, counting down.
GAACTGGACAATTTCAAGAACCTTTTTTTCTGCGTACACGCCTGGAAGTTCTCTTGCCAATTGTGGATGCCGACCTAATTTTCCAGCGAGCAGGACCCTGAACCCTTTTTTTTGTGTCTGAATGGTTCGGGTGGGGCACACCCGTATACACTTCCCGCAGGCCATACAGCGGTCTTTGTCGATTTCGGGTTTTTCAGTCATGCGATTAAGCTGGATACAGTTGTCCGGACAGGTTTCGACGCAAGCCTCACATGCGTTGCAGACTTCACTGGTTACGCAGGGGACCCTGGCACCGATGATACCGATGTCCTTGATCTGGGGTTGAGAGCATGCATTGGGGCACTCTGCAATGCTGATTCTGAACTCATGGTGGACTTTGAGGTTGCCCTGAACATGATGCTTCAAGAAAGTTAGAAGGTCTTGCGCCGCAAGTGTTTGCTCAATCCGTTCAAGAAGCCGTTCCGAAACAATCGTCCGATTGGGGCAGCCTCCCGACCCAAAACAGGTATCGATCTGATACCCCTTGATCTCCTCGCTCATCTGCTGCAGATATCGTTTTTGGGCTGTTTTGACGTCTGCCAGCGTAACATTTTTCTTCCCTGCTTCAGCCACCAGTGCTTCAATGCGTGCGCGCACTTTTTTTCTGACAAAAAAGGGCACTTTTTTGACTGCGTTTTCAGCGTCTTTTGTCCACTCCACGGTTAGGCCTCCAAACGACAACCAAACGGTATTTGGCTGTCAGGGACTGTATCACATATCATGGTTACGACATCGTCGCTTCGTTTACCAGCGTAATCATTTGTTAATTATCACAACGTGGTATGAAAACATTGATTTAAGTCAAATGTATGATATACAGTATGGACCTGGCATCATAGGCGCGCGACAAGCTGTTTATTTTTGACATTCCAGCGGTTAATACCTATCTTAGCCAGATCGCATGCCAAATTGCACTGCAAAGGGATTCAGACATCTATGGCGGATAAGAACCCCATATGGAAATTTTTTGTATCGATTCGGCTGACGGTTGTGCTGCTGCTGTCTTTGGCAGCGACATCCGTGATCGGTACTATAGTACCACAAAATGCAAGCCCTGAAGCCTATTTTCACAAATACGGTGCATTTCTCTATCGTCTGTTCGATATCCTCAATGTTTTTGACTTGTATCACGCCTGGTGGTTTCAACTGCTGCTTTTGCTGCTCATATGCAACATCGTTGCCTGTTCTATCAATCGGCTTAGCAGTACATGGAAACTGATTTTTCCGAAAAAACCGTTCTTTAAACTCTCTCGGTTTCAAAGCCTGGAGCAGAAAGAACATTTCACGGACCCCAGGCCGCCCGAAGAACTGAAGAACGAATTTATTGCTGTTGTCAGCAAAGCCCTTGGTGCCCCCCAAATTGAAAAAACAGACCAGGGCTTTTCCCTGTTTGTGGAAAAATGGCGCTGGACCCGACTGGGTGTATATATTGTTCATTCTAGTATTCTTTTTCTCATCATCGGTGCCATGATCGGATCCATCTTTGGCTTCGAGGGCTATGTAAACATACCGGAAGGTGAGCGTGTCGATCACGTGCAACTCAGGAATACCGGTGCCATTCAACACCTGGGTTTTGAAATCCAGTGCAACGATTTTGATTTGAGCACCTATGCGAATGGTTCACCGAAAGAATACCGGTCTAGTTTGACAATCCTGGAAAACGGTAAGGCCGTTATTACGAAAGACATTATTGTCAATGATCCGCTGCGCTACAAAGGAATCAGCCTCTTCCAATCGAGTTACGGAGAAATGGAACCCGAAAGAGCGGAAACCCCATCGTTTTCCACTGAAGATATTCAGCTGGTCTTTCTCGTGAATGCTTCGGGGATGGTGTACAAGCGAAAAGCCGAGATCGGTAAACCCTTGGAAATACCAGAGGGAATGGGACGTTTCATCGTCACAGAATTCAAGGAATCCGCTTTGTTCATGGGTCAGAATATCGGAGAGGCCTTGATCGGGATCTTGACACCAGCAGGCGGCGAACCCACAGAGGTCACCTTGCCGATCGCCTTCCCAAACTTCGACAAAATGAGAAGAGGGGATGTGGTCATTTCAATCGATTCGCAAGACGTAAGTCAAGCGCCTAAAGCGGAACCCGCAAACAAGCGTTATTATACCGGGTTGCAGGTGGTCAAAGACCCCGGCGTATGGGTCGTTTATTCAGGATTTATTGTCATGATAGTCGGCATCATCATCACATTTTTTATGTCTCACCAGCGCTTTTGCGTTAATGTAAGCCGAAGCGGAAGTAAAAGTCGGATCATGGTTGCGGGGACAGCCAACAAAAACGAGCTGGGGATGAGAGCAAAGGTACAGAGGATCGCACGACTTTTGGGTAAACCCGGAAAATAAAGCGCACAATGCGAGACTGTCGCGTTCAATAAAATCGTGAAACGATTTTATTTGAGGTTGGATATGAACAGTTCTGAATTATTGTCTGTCGTAACATTTGGTTATGGGATTGCAGCGACGCTGTATCTGGCTTCGTGGATATTTCAAAAACCGTTTCCCGGCCAACTTGCCAAATGGACGGCCATACTGACGGTCATCGGTAACCTGGTGGGTTTTTTCATGCGCTGGGCCGAGTCGTATGACCTCGGCATCGGTCACGCCCCCTTGTCAAACATGTATGAATCGCTGGTTTTTTTCGCACTGACCATCGGTGTCATCTATCTGTTTATCGAATACCGCTATCAAAACAGGCTGATGGGGGTTTTTGCCACACCCATCGCTTGCCTGGCCATGGCCTATGCATCCATGTCGCCCAATATCAGCGATCGCATCCAGCCATTGGTTCCGGCCCTGAAAAGCAACTGGCTCATTGCGCACGTGTTTACATGCTTTTTAGGATATGCCGCATTTACTATCGCATTTGGCTTCAGCATCATGTACCTGTTAAAGCAACGGGAGCGGCTGGATGGGAAAGGACTGCTGGTGTTTCTTCCGCAAACAACGATACTAGACGATCTGACACACCGCATGGTTCTATTCGGGTTTCTGTTTCTTTCTGTTGGTATTATCACCGGCGCTGTATGGGCCAATTCGGCCTGGGGGAGTTATTGGTCCTGGGACCCAAAGGAAACCTGGTCTCTGATTACATGGTTTGTCTACGCAACCCTCCTGCATGCCAGGTTGATACGCGGGTGGCATGGTAGAAAGATTGCCTATCTTTCGATCACCGGGTTTGCGGCCATGCTGTTTACCTATTTTGGTGTGAACTATTTGCCGGGGCTGCACAGTTACGGCTCTTTCTAATGAAAAGCACCCCCTTTTAATCGGCAAGTTGTTGCGCAAATAGTTCCGGATTGTCTGTGGGCGCCTGGCAGGTTTTGTTTTCACACACGTAGGCGGTTGGCTTGGCGTTCACGGCAGCCTTATGTTTCAGGAGGGGAATGATCTGGGCCTGGGATGTTAAATCTTCACCTTCGGTGGCCACAGCTAAGATACGCCGCGGCAGGTAACGTTGTCTGATTTTTTCAAGGAGCCTATCTGATGTGCCTTTTCCTCCTTGTGGTTCGATGACAATAATTTCTTTCGGCGGTGTCAGAAACATATCAAGCGCCAGCTGGAGTTCAGCCATGGCGGTGGGGTTGGCCGTAAGGGTTCCGGAAAAGGCTTTGAATGCATTTTCAGCCCGGACGAGATAGTCGCCATTGGATGCAAATGCGCCCAGTCGAAGCAGGTTCATTGTGGCGATAGCGTTGCCCGAGGGAAGGGCACCATCATGAATCGGTTTTTCTCTGGCGATCAGGTTTTCGTGGTCGCTGCTCGTCATGAAAAATCCGCCGTTTGTGGTATCTTCAAAATACTTGGCTATAATTTTATCTAACTCGATGGCCTGCTCCAACCAGTGAATATCAAAGGTCGCTTCATACAGATCGATCATGCCTGCAATTAGAAAGGCATAGTCTTCCAGATAACCGTTATGCTTTGCGACACCATCCATGTAGCTTCGCCGCAACCTCCCCTGGGTATAGAGATGATCCAGAACGAACGTGGCGGCACGGACTGCACATAAGACATAGTCTGGCTCATTAAGAACGAAGCCGGCTCTTGCGAATGCCGATATCATCAAGCCGTTCCATGCCGTGATGGTCTTTTCATCTCTTAAAGGAAGCGGACGCTGTTGGCGTTCTTCTCGCAACAACTTGAGCGCCTTTTCAATTTGAGCGCGCAGATCCTTTTCTTCGAGACCCAATCGCTTGGCCAGATTCGGGATGGATTCAGGTGTGTTGAGGATATGCCGGCCCTCGAAGTTGGGAAAAGAACCGACAGCATGGGTCTCCTTGATCAGACCGGCAAGGCCCGGGCCTAGCCGCTTCTCGATTTCTTGTGGTGTCCAGGTAAAAAAGTATCCTTCTTCCCGGTGGCCATGGGGTGTCAGGCTGTCCGCATCCGTTGCCGAATAAAAAGCGCCCTGCGGGGATGTCATGTCCCGTTGGACATAATCGAGAACTTCCTCGACGACACGCCGGTATTCTGGATTGCCCGTTGTCTGATATCCCTCCAGATAATCCATGACCAGCAAGGCATTGTCATAGAGCATCTTTTCAAAATGAGGTACAAGCCATTTTTCATCGGTTGCATAACGATGAAACCCGCCCCCCACGTGATCATACAGTCCGCCTGCGGCCATCTTGTCCAATGTCTGCGTGGCCATATTCAGTGCGTCTGGATTTTTAAAGCGCAGGAAATATCGAAATAGAAATCGGACCGGGAGCGAGCTTGGAAATTTAGGTGCACCACTGAGGCCTCCGTTGACCTGGTCAAAACGGTTCTGATAGGACTGAAACGACTGCTGTATGATTGCTTCACTAGAGATTTGCGTGCCGGCATCCGGTGTCAGCATCTGCTGGACCACCTCCGTCAGCTGCTGACTGGTTTGATTTGCGATGTCTGTTCGGTCTTGGTAACGCTCGCTTATTTTTTTCAACAAGGTCAGAAAGCCGACACCCGCACCGCGATCACCATCCCGGGCAGGATAATAGGTCCCACCGTAAAAAGGTTTCCTATCCGGGGTCAACCAAACCGTCATGGGCCATCCACCCCTGCCTGTGAGTGCCTGGACAGAGGCCATGTAAATGGCGTCGACATCGGGCCTTTCTTCCCTGTCTACCTTGATGGGGATATAATTTTCGTTGATGTAGCGGGCAATTTCCAGATCCTCAAATGACTCTTCTTCCATGACGTGGCACCAGTGACAGGTGGCGTAACCCACAGAAAGCAGAACCGGACGACTGAGCGAAGCCGCAGCCTGAAAGGCTTCATCGCCCCATGGATACCAGTCGACGGGATTGTGCGCGTGCTGCAGAAGATATGGACTCGATTCCAGAAACAGGCGATTGGTATATTTGGCCCAGCCATCGGTGTCCAAATGCTTTGTACGCGGAGTATATGACGGACCTCTTGCCAGCTTCATTTCTGAAAATTGATCTACAAGATTCATGTTTATGCCTTAGACCGTTTTGGTGGCGTGATGCTTGATCAGATGTCTGAGTTGACGTTTCTGTCGAAAGGACAATCCTTCAAAGTGGAGACTCAACCGCCTGATCTTATTGTTCGGAAGCCTTGATTCTCCTACGCTTTTATCCGATGCAACCTTGAACCGGATCGGGCCAACAATCTGGCCGGTCCCGGCCTGGAGCTTTAAATGCCGAGATGATTTACCGATGCCATGGCCGTTTTGAACATAATAAAAGGACAGACCGCTCAAGCTGATATCGTCGATCTGGTTCTTTCGCAGAGACTTCTCCAGCTTGATGTACACATCGTCTTTGACCTTGTATCGTTTGCTTTTTCGTAGACCCATAGAAAGGATTCGTTTAAAGATCTTTCGCATCAACACTTCTTTCAGCTTATCGGTTTTTGTCCAACGGAGAGGGATGGTCACCTACAAAAAGACATTCGGCAATGGACAAATTTAATACCACAATGTGGTTTGTCAAATTTTTTTCCACAATCGATAAAAGAGATCATGGTGCTATTTGTCACCATGCCGGGAGAGATGTGAGACATCGAAGAGCTGGATTTCTTTTTCGAGAATAACGCTGTTTCGATCGATCTTGAGGGGGTAGGTTCCCCTCGGTTCTGCGGCGTAAAGCGCCCATCTCAAATCGGACAGGGACGCCAGTGCAAAGCGATTGAATTCTAGTAAGATATCTCCATGAACCAATCCTGCCCGTTGGGCGGGGCTGCGCTCTACAACGCTTTTAACCAGAAGTGAGGCGTCTTTTTGTTCGATGGCGACACCTAGCTTGGGTGAGCGGGTCCCTTCAATCGCGGTAGTCTGGAGTACATAGTCCGCGATCCCGCTTTCTAGGGCTTCATCCTGCAGTATGACCGCAGAAGACGCCATTGTGCGTCGGTGAAGGCGTTTTGGAATCCCATATCGGTAGCGCAGGTGACCATTGCCTGCCAGAACGATCAGCTTTCTGTCGGGGGCTTTGCCAAGGAACTGATAGGCCGTCTCGGCCATGGTTTCATCCCACAAAACCTGTGCCTGATAGAAAAAATTGAAATCTTCGAGAGCCGCCTGATCGCTGTGCAAGGCAAATACCTCCCTCAGGTCTTGAACATAGCGTTTGTCTGAAAAATCGAGACTTTCAGGGATCAGACCTTTATCTGCAGGATCCAGCATGTCCATACCGGACCGTGAAACCTGGCGGGTGATTTTCTCAGGCAAGTTGAGGGCGATGAGGGGAATGTGATGTTTCTTGATGAAATCGACAATGGGTTTGTAGAGCTGATAATCGTAGCCCCATTCTTCAAAGTAGCGGGTCTGTTTGATAAAGCTCTGTTCGTCGATCTGATCAGAGAGGTAGGCATCGATGATGTCCTGGAAGGGTTTTTTGAACATTTCCATGCCGACACCGAAATCATGTCCGGCCTTGTGAAACTGCTGGATGAGGTAAAGCTGGTTGACGTGGTGTTCGAATCGATGATGCTGTTCACCGAAAAATACGACACGTTTTTCCAGCAGGTCCGGAAGGATGCTGTCAAGGGTAGGTATTTGATCCGGTATGACGGCCTTAGGGGATGTGCGTTCGAATACGAGGATGCCGTTTTCGGCATCCGTAATCTCTTTGAGGGTGTTGCGGCCGCGGGTGAATGCCAGATCCGAATAGGGCCCGTAATGACGCAGCTTTTGTCGTATGGCCTCTGATTCAGTTTTGTTTGCTACATCCGCCAGCAGAATCCGTTTTGAGGTGTGGAACGGATTTTTAAATATTCTAAGTCTAAGGCCCGTTTCCGGCACATCCACCTTTCCGAACAGCATTTTCGAGAGCTTGCTATTGCTGCCGGCGATCAGCAGATTCTGTTCATCAAGACCGGCAACATTGACCTCATCAGGTGACATGTAGGTAATGTTCGAAATGCCGAGTGCATCGATCAGGGGCCGATAGTTATCCCGTTGTTCAGTTGAAATAACGGCCAATAGCTCGGGGCTTCCCAATATGGCAGCCAATACCGGTGGCGTCTCGGCTTCGGTGAGGTGTCGCATGATATGATACGACTCATCGAGCACCACCTTGGACGGGAGTGCTGCCAAGGGCAGGTCGATGGATTTGGCGGATGCCGCCACATGGATTGACGTAACAGAAGGGCTACCGTCGGTGTAAATGGATACCGGAAGCGTCAAAGGAAATGGATCTGGTTCTCGGTGCAGATCGAATGTCAGGTGCAGTTTTCCTTTGTCGACCAGAAGGTGGGCGTTTTGGATGTCAAGCACGGGGATATCGGTCCTGTTCAGCCAGTCGTCAAAGGTTTCTTGCAGGGAAAAGCCTGCCACCGCTTCAAAGGAGGCCTGTAAATCCCGCCATGATGCGCTGCGAAAAAGATGTTGAAAAACAAAATTCTGCAGGGCATTTTGGAATCGATCCTTGCCCAATCGATTTTGAAGCGCATGAAAAAACATGGCTGCCTGACCATAACCGATCACACTTTCGGATCGGTTCCCGCGGTAGTTGAAGGCGCTCAAGGGTATGACGGATTCGGGTCTGACATAGGCCTCATAATCCACCATGATCTGTTTTCGATAGGCCTTATCCAAAGCCTTCCCTGCGGCCGTTGCATGGTCGGCCAGATAGGCGGTGAGCCCTTCTGCCCAGTTGCCGTAGGTGCTGTCGATATAAACAGCATTGCCTAACCATTGGTGGAGGACCTCGTGCCCCAACGAAGTTTTGACGATAAAAGGTAGACGGATGACATCTTGACCGAGAAGCGTGAAGGTCGGCAAGGAGATGCCTGTGGGGAGAACATTTTCTACGATGGCAAAGCGACGATAGGGATAAAAGGTCAGCAGTTCCTGGTATTGTTGCAGGTAAGTGATGACATGCTGGATGTAGGTGTCCGCCAGCCCGGCGTCCTCTTCAAAAAAATAGGTCGCTATTTCAATGCCCTGGAAATAGTCTCTCTGAACCGTGTAGCGGGTCGAAGCTGCTATGTGAACCGCCTCGACAGGGTGCTGAAAATGAAACCTATAGGTGGCAATGCTGCCCGAGCGTTCCCGTTGGACGGTGTCGGCTTCGGACACGGCAACAAATTCTTGTGGAATCCTCAGGGTCAGCTGATACTCGGCTAACGACGACGGCAGGGGATACCAGTGGCCGGTCAAAAAAACATGCTCCGCATCCATGAAGGACCCGGTCATTTCCTGCCCAAAGGCTTGGAACGAGATGCGCGTTTCAACACCTTTGACAATCTGAACGATGATTCTGTTTTCAGATTGCTTTAAGCGCGTGCCGGAGAAAAGCGTGAGATTGCGAAGGTTTTTTATGCCCAGGGTTACCTCCATGTCGCTTTGGGAAGATAGGCGCGCGGTGCCGGAAATGGTCTGCCGAACAGGATCGATATCCACTTCCAGGGCATAGTGCAATTCCATACAAAACCCGGGAACGGTTATTAGGAGTAAGAGCCCTATGATCAGTTGTTGAAGGATACGCATGAAATTGTCCTTTGAGGTAACGTTCATTTGGTAAAATCGTGCCTACGATTTCACGTCCCGAAGAATTTCAATATGCTGGTATTCTTCGGAAATAATCCGATCGAGGTTTTCGATAACATCGGGGTTTTTGATGAAGCTGCGCAGCATTTCATAAAACAGGATGCCGTCTTTTTCAAATTCGATAAAAATATCGATCAGCATCTGGATGTCGGCCACACCGGAAAAATCAATGTCCTGCAGCGTAAAACGCTGCTCGCCTATGAGATCGTGCAACATCCCGGCGCTCATCTCGTCGGCGGCGATACGATTGTTATGCGTGCTAAGATCGGATTGAAATTGCATAAACCATTCGGCATGACGATTTTCCTCATCCGCCATCCAAATCAATCGCTTGGCCAGATCCGGTTTTACCAACGCATGGGCAGCTTGGCGATACGCGGCTTCACCGTTTTTTTCTATTTTCAGGGCGATATCCAGTATCTCCTTGGATGTAAACATAGAGGAAGACCCCTTCGTTTCGGTTAAAAACTGCTTGATATTGATGATCCAGGACTTAGAGTAAGCGGGTGAACACACAATTGTCAGATCAAGGATCCTCTCCAGAAACGTTGACCCTGATTGAGGTTTCAGTGTTCAAGGATTCCACGTGTATTGAAGTATACGTGATTCCGAGCTGAATGGCAAAAGTATTTTGGTTTTAGGGACAGGGGCATTGGATGCGAAAATTCATTTTTGGACTATTGCTTGTGGTTGTTGTTGGCATCGGTCTGCTGCACATATTTACACCCGGCGATCTTATTTTCTACCATGATACCTATCGGCGCTTGAGTTATTTCCCTATAGCCATCGGTGCGATTCTATTCGGTATCACGGGTGGTTTGACACTGGCAGTCTTGACGTCCCTGGCATTTATTCCGCACATCATTCTTTACATCGGTGAAGGGACTGAAGCCTACCTCAGTGAATTGACCGAGATTCTGTTTTACATTGCTGCAGCCGTCGTTATCGGGTTTATTGCATCCAAAGAGCGGCGGCTGAGGGAAGAATACGAGCTGTTGTCCGCAAGGCTGAAACGCTCCTATGCCAAACTTCACAGTGAGGCCGAACTGCTGATTGAAGTGGAAGAACAGCTGCAAGCCAGCCAAAAGCTGTCCATACTGGGGCAGCTTTCAGCTTCTCTGGCTCATGAGATCAAGAATCCATTGGGGTCCATACAGGGGACCGCGGAGATTCTCCTGGATGATTTTCCGGAGAATCATCCTAAACATGAATTTGTGAAAATCTTGGTGCAAGAGGTGGACAGGCTCAATGCGTCTGTGGATGAAGTTCTTTCGTTTTCCAGGTGTCCGCAGAATAGCGGACAGGAAAAAGGTTGGGGACCCCTGTCGACGGTTATCAAACGTGCTTGTAAGTTGACGCAGAATAGTGTTGACAAGAAAAAGATTGCCTTCAGACTGGCGAAGATCGACGCTTGCCAGGATTGCCTGGTGGATGATCGTCGATATTCGCAGGTATTGTTGAATCTGATATTAAATGCCATCGATGCCGTCGATGACAGCGGTCGGGTAGAGATCGCATGTCAACGGGAGGCATCCTGGATGGTGGTATCTGTTTCCGACGATGGCCCGGGTGTCTTCGACACGGAGCGGGAAAAGGTGTTCGAACCGTTTTTTTCCAGAAAAGAGAATGGAACGGGTCTTGGTCTGTCCATCAGCAGGAAGATTGTCGAGGGCTATGGCGGCAGACTGGATATTGTCACCTCCAGATGGGGAGGGGCCTGCTTCAGGGTATGGGTACCCATGACTCAACCAAACACTTATCCCGCTGCCGAGGTGCCCAGCGTATAAGACGTATACCGCGGAATGCCATAAAGAGGTGCTGAAATGCCTGCTAAGATCTTGATCATCGACGACGATAAAAACCTCCTGAGAGTCACAGAATACAATTTAAGCGATGTCGGTTTCATGGTGGAAACTGCCACCACGGGTTTTGACGGCTTACAAAAGTTCAGAATGACGTCACCGGATCTCGTCATTACGGATGTCAAACTGGGTGATATGACCGGTCTGGATGTTCTGGAAACGATCAAACGGGAATCTCCGGACACACCCGTGATTGTATTCACGGCCTTTGGTTCCATTGATTTGGCTGTCAGTGCCATGCAAAAAGGTGCATTCCATTTTATCACCAAACCCTTTGATCGGGACACATTGAGACAATCCTGCCGGAAAGCGCTGGAACTGGCGACCCTGAAAGAACAGAACCGGTTCCTTTCGGAGGAGATCAACCGCTTGACCGGGGCCGCAGGCATTAAAACCGCCAGCACCATCATGCGGGAGCTTTTGGAAACGGCCGTCAAGGTGGCCAACAGCGAAGCGACCGTTCTGGTCAGCGGGGAGTCCGGTACCGGAAAAGAGGTTCTAGCGCGGCTGATTCACATGAGCAGCCCTCGCGCTGATCAAGCCATGGTTGCCGTGAATTGCGCCGCCATTCCAGAGAACCTGATTGAAAGCGAGTTGTTCGGTCATGTCAAAGGCGCCTTTACGGGCGCTATCGCCGATAGAAAGGGTCGATTTCAGGCAGCTTCAGCCGGAACGCTTTTCCTGGACGAAATTGCAGAACTCAAGCTCGACATGCAGGCAAAACTTCTGCGGGTGATTCAGGAACGCGAGGTGGAACCCCTAGGGTCTGAAAAACGTGAAAAGGTAGATATCAGGATTGTTGCCGCCACAAACAAGGACCTGGACTATCTGGTTCGCAACGGCTTGTTTCGTGAGGATCTTTTTTATCGGCTCAGCGTGATTCCCCTGCACATCCCGCCGTTGAGGGAACGCACCGAAGATATCGAACAACTGGTATTCCATTTCCTGAAACAGTTTCAAGCGCCCCTTGGTGTGCATTTCAGCCCGCAGGCCCTGACAGAGATGAAAGCCTACGAGTGGCCTGGAAATATCCGCGAATTGCAAAACATGGTGGAGCGCTGCGTCATCCTGAGAAAAGGTGCTGCCATCGGGTCAGCCGATCTGAAACTCAAGCCCGTGGACACTTGCGAAGATACAACAATCCCTGAGATTCCCGATGGTGGCATTTCCCTCGAATCATTGGAAAAGGGGTTGGTCCTGAAAGCACTTCAAAAAAGTGGCGGAAACCGGTCCGAAGCCGCCAGACTCTTGCACATTCCCAGGCATGTGCTGGTTTACCGTATCGAAAAATACGGGCTATAGTTGTTGCCAGAATAACCTTCCGAAACCGCACCGGCAAATAATCGAACAGGGGGCTGCCGGTTTTGGTGGGAAGTTAAACAGTCAAAAGATTTGCTTCGATTCAATTGTTATGATATTTCTTTGTTCGCGCCATTATAGTAGGTGCCATAAGTATTTTCCAACCCGGTTTTTTGGCCATACGGCGGCAAAAACGCTCGATGAAAGGAGTCGATCATGGCAGCACCTTTGTGGAATCCTTCTGAGAAGAGAATCAAAGACACCAATATGTACCGCTTTATGAATGTGATCAACGAACGGTACGATCAAAATTTCAGCGACTATTCGCAGCTCTACGAATGGTCCATCGACAACATTCCCGATTTCTGGGCCGCCATGTGGGACGTGGCCGGCATCATAGCGTCCCAACCCTATGACCGGGTTGTCGATGATCTCACAAAAATGCCGGGTGCCGAGTGGTTCCCAGGTGCCCGGCTCAATTTTGCCGAAAACCTGCTCCGCTACCGGGACGATCAGGTGGCACTGATTTTTAAGGGTGAAGGTCGGGATTCCATTCGCATGACTTATGCCGAGTTGTATGACGAGGTGGCTCGTGTAGCAAAGGCCTTAAAAGAAACAGGGGTTCAAGTGGGTGATCGGGTGGTGGGGTTTATGCCAAATATGCCGCAGGCGGTTATCGCCATGCTGGCCGCTGCCAGTATGGGCGCCATCTGGTCTTCATGCTCTCCGGATTTCGGTATCAAAGGCGTGCTGGATCGTTTCGGTCAGATTAAACCCAAAATTTTATTTACCGCCAACGGCTATTCCTTCAAAGGCAAGTCCGTCGATTCACTCGAGCGGATAGCAAACATTATCAGCCAGCTGCCCTCCATCGAAAAAATAGTTGTCGTGCCCTATACGGAACAGGATCCGGATTTAAGCAAGATACCGAATGCGGTCCATTACAAAAATTTCAAGTCAAATGAATCCAAATTGGAGATCGCATTCGAGCAGCTACCATTTTCACACCCGCTGTATATCATGTATTCCTCGGGTACTACCGGTCTTCCCAAATGTATGGTTCAAAGTGCCGGCGGGATTCTCATCCACCAAGTTAAAGAACTCATGCTTCATTCGGATTTAAAAAGAGCGGATACGATATTTTATTTCACCACCTGCGGATGGATGATGTGGAATTGGCTGGTCAGCTCCTTGGCCGTTGGCGCATCGGTGGTTCTGTTTGACGGCAATCCCTTTCATCCGCATCCAGGGGCTTTGTGGGAAATGGCCCAGGACGAAAACATTTCTATTTTTGGCACCAGCGCCGGCTATATTGCCGCCCTCCAAAAGGCCGGTGTGAAGCCCGGCAAAGAATATGACCTGACATCACTCAAGGCACTTCTTTCGACGGGTTCTCCGCTGTCGGTTGAGAACTTCGAGTTTGTCTACACTGAAATCAAAAAAGATCTACAGCTGGCGTCCATTTCCGGCGGGTCGGATTTAAATGGCTGTTTTGCCCTGGGCAATCCCATGGGCCCGGTTTACGCCGGTGAACTGCAGTGCAGGGGACTGGCCATGAAAGTTGCGGCATTTGACGAGGAAGGCAACTCGGTTGTTAACCAGCAGGGTGAACTGGTGTGTTTGGCGCCTTTTCCCTCCATGCCCATCTATTTCTGGGACGATCCGGATAACAGCAAGTATCATTCGGCCTACTTTGATGTGTATCCCAATGTCTGGCGTCATGGTGATTTTATCGAGGTGACCGACCGGGGAGGGTTGATCATTTACGGGCGCTCCGATGCCACCCTGAATCCCGGGGGTGTGCGTATCGGTACGGGTGAAATTTATCGCCTGCTGGATCAGATAGAAGAGATTGAAGACGGCGTTATCGTGGGTCAGAATTGGAAAAATGACGTTCGCGTTGTTCTTTTTGTTAAACTGGCTGCCGGATACGAATTGACGGATGATCTCATCAAGAAAATCAAGCAGACGATCCGGACCAACGCATCACCCAGACATGTTCCCTCTAAAATTCTTTCGATACCAGATATACCCTATACATTGAATATGAAAAAAGTTGAGTTGGCGGTCAAAAAGGTCATCGAGGGCAAACCGGTTCTTAATAAGGATGCGCTCAGCAATCCGGCGTCGCTGGATCATTATGCCGAATTAAAAGAACTGCAGGAGGACTAGTTTCAGACAGGGAATTGAAATATCATTTACCGGAAACGCTCTTCAAGATCGTTCGGATGGATCAAGAGCATCGTATTTATTTGTTGGAAGGCGATACCTTCTGGCTCCTGGATGGTTCTTGCATGTACCCTTGAACCGCAAAAGCGAGCGCATTCCCCGTAGCTTCTTGCGGGGTTAGCGAGCGAATCTAAATATTTTTTCCTAAATCTCACCACCGGTGATACCCGGGGACATCATATCGTGTTCTAGCCGCTCTGCAATAAGTTCTTGACAGAAGACAACCCCCCTGTTAATGTTACCGGTAACATTTGTTCAGATGACACCTTAGAGGTGCTTGTTTATATGCATGGGTAAACTTTCTCACTCATGGATAACGTGCATGCTCAATAGCCTGAAAACTTCCGGATGACCCAGCAACCGCTACTATCTCAATATGCGAAACCCTTTTAACGGTGGGGCTCTTCTAGCTTTATTCCCATCCTGTGCCAAGTGATATGTTTTATCGGACAGCACGCCCTTAAAATGTGAACGGTAACATTTCCATAAAGGAGGTGAGAAGCGATTTTGTATCACGCAGCAAGACCTAAGATGTTTAAATCGAATGCGCTGAATTGACGTTTGCAAAAACACAAAGGAGGGGAGAGATGAATGTAATAGCTCAAAGTGGGAAAAAATTATCCGACTGGTCCGAAAGAAATATGCCCAACCCGTATTTGTTTGCTGTCATTCTGACGTTCATTGCCTACTTCATGGGTTGGATACTGACCGAAAACGGACCCATGGACATGATCAAGCACTGGTACGATGGATTCTGGAAATATCTGACGTTTGCGATGCAGATGGTCTTGATTCTGGTTACAGGCCACGCCCTGGCCATCGCTCCCGGTGTCACCCGTTTTTGAAACGACTCGCACGCATACCGAAAACAAGTGGTCAGGCCGTCCTGATGACGGCCTATGTCGCCACGATCATGACCTATTTTCACTGGGGTCTCGGTCTCATCGTTGCCGCCATTTTTGCCCGTGAAGTGGCCAAGGAAGGCTATGCCAAAAACATCCACCTCCATTATCCATTGATTGCCGCAACGGCCTATACCGGTCAGATGGTCTGGCATATCGGCCCCTCCACCTCTGCGGGTCTCCTCTCCGCAACCCAAGGGCATGTCTTTGAAAAGATTTTCGGCGTCATTCCCATCACACAATCCGTTTTCACGCCTTATGCAATTATGCTGGCCATCATGCTCTGTCTCATCGTCATACCCATTACCATGTGGATGATGACCCCGAAAAAGGCAGAAGAATCCAAGGGGATCGAAAAGTTCATCCCGATAGAAACGCTTAACGCGGAACTTGAGGAAAGAAAGGATACGAAAGAAGAGACCGCATCGGCCGGCCAAAAGAAAGGATTTGCCGACATGCTCGAAAACAGTGCCGTCATTTCCTATCTGGTGGGTATTGGCGGGTGTCGTGTACATCATATACTATTTTGCCACAAAGGGCGTCGATCTGAATCTGAATATATTTCAACTTTATCTTTCTGATTGCCGGTATCATACTCCATCGCACCCCTATCCGGTACGTTCGCGCCATCACCACGGCGACGCCCGGTTCAAGTGGCATCATTCTCCAGTTTCCGTTCTACGCCGGTATCATGGGAATGATCTCCTATTCCGGTCTGGCGGCGATTATCACGACATGGTTCCTGGGGTTTGCAACCGCGGCGTCGTTTCCGGTCATTGCCTGGCTCACCGGCGGTATCGTCAATATTTTTATTCCCTCGGGCGGCGGTGAATGGGGTGTCATCGGCGGAATTATCGGTCAGATATCCGTGGATCTAGGTGTCCCGGTGGGCAAGTCCATCGTGGCCTACGGCTGCGGTGATATGTGGACGAACATGTTCCAGCCGTTCTGGGCCATTGCGCTTCTGGGTATCACCGGACTGCGGGCAAGGGATATCATGGGATACTGTATGACGCTCATGATCGTTTCGGCGCCCTTCATCGCATTTGGTCTATACTTCTTCCCGTATTAAACGAGCACTAGCAACCGAATCTGTCTTCCGACAGCCATGAAACACCGGTTGTCGGAAGACATCCGTCAACGGCGGGTCTTTGTTTGCATTCGATCAGAAGCGACCGTTTTAGTTGCAAAGCAGACCAACCGTTAGAATAAGGAGCGATCGACGACATGGTTGAATATCTCAAAAAGGCGAAGGATAAACCCGCCGAAGATATTTCTGAAGTTCGGGATATTGTGACGGAAATACTCGAACGGGTCAAAAATGAAGGCGAGGAAGCGCTGCGGTACTACTCGCAAAAATTCGACAACTGGTCTCCGAAATCATTTCGGATTTCTGAAACCGAGATTGAAAAGGCACAAAAAAACCTACCCCAGAGCATGGTGGACGACATCAATTTCTGCCAGACCCAAATTCGAAATTTTGCCCGTGAACAGATGAAACGACTGCAAGACTTCGAAGTGGAAACCCTGCCCGGGGTTCACCTGGGTCAAAAGATCATCCCGGTTGGTTCCAGTGGCTCATACATTCCCGGGGGCCGTTATCCCCTTCTGGCATCGGCGCACATGACGGTGATAACACCCAAAGTTGCGGGGGTTCCCAGGGTTGTGGCCTGCTCACCCCCGATCAAGGGCGAAGGTTTATACCCGGCGACGCTGTACTCCATGGTGGCCGGCGGCGCCGATGAAATTTACTGTATGGGCGGGGTGCATGCGCTGGCCGCCTTTGTATACGGCATAGAGGGCTTGCCGACGGTGGACATGGTTGTCGGTGCCGGCAATAAATACGTGGCAGAGGCAAAACGGCAGATTTTTGGTACCGTTGGTATCGATCTTCTGGCAGGCCCGACAGAGATCCTCATTATAGCAGACGAAGCCGCCGACCCGGTCATCCTGGCAGCGGACATTCTCGGTCAGGCAGAACACGATCCGAGCAGCCGTCAGGCGCTGGTTTCTCTTTCCAGAACCATTGCGCAAAAGACGATCGCAAGAAGTGGACCGTCAACTCGTCGATCTTCCCACCAAGGAAGTCGCCGGTATGTCCTGGCGGGACTATGGAGAGGTTATGCTGGTCGACTCTCCGGAGGAAGCCGTTGCCGTAAGCGACGAATGGGCGCCCGAACATCTGGAGGTCCAGACGGCAGACTGGCATTACTATCTGGAGCACTGCCGGAATTATGGTTCCGTATTCCTTGGCGAAGAGACCACGGTCGCTTATGGTGACAAAACCATCGGTACCAACCACGTGCTGCCGACAATGAAGGCGGCAAGATACACCGGCGGTCTGTTTGTCGGAAAATTCGTCAAGACCGTCACCTATCAGTATGCCACCAAAGAGGCCTCCCGAAAGATCGCCGAGGTCTGCGAACGGTCCTGCAACTACGAAAACATGCTGGCTCACGGTATTTCCTGTAAGGTTAGAAAGGAAAAGTACGCAAAATGATGAACACACAGCTTTCCCTGAAAAACAAAAAAGTTCTGGTTACCGGCGCCGCCGGCGGTATCGGTGAGGCGATCGTCATGCTTTGCGGCAGTGCCGGGGCAACCCTTTATCTCAACGGGACCCGGGAGGAGAAACTGCAGCGACTGTCCAGGCGTCTCAAGGACCAGGGGGTCGATCACCACTACAAGGCCTTGGACCTGACAGGCAAAGGTTGCGCAGAAAAACTGGTCAATGCGTGTGTTAAAACCCTGGGCGGCATCGACGTTCTGATCAATTGTGCGGGGATCAACAGGGTTCAGCTGGCCGAAGATGTGACCGAAGAAAACTGGGATGCCGTTCTCGACATCAACCTCAAAGCCCTGTTTCTGATTTGCCAGGCCGCCGGCAGGATCATGATCGAAAAAGGCGGCGGAAAGATCATCAACATCTCCTCGCAGGCTGGAAGCGTGGCCATCCCTTACCGGGCGGCCTATTGCTCCAGCAAGGGAGGCGTGGATCAGCTGACCCGGGTGTTGGCGCTGGAATGGTCCAAGTACAAGATCAACGTGAACGCTGTGGCACCGACATTTGTCAAAACCGACATGACAAGCAAGATGTTCGAGGATCCCGAGTTCAAGAAATTCGTTCTCGACAGCATCCCTCTGGGTCGTATGGCGAGCCCGGATGAAATCGCCTATCCGGTTCTGTTTCTGGCCACCGAATACGCCGATATGATTACCGGCCATATTCTGATGGTTGATGGCGGCTGGACCATTAAGTAGCGCAATGGAAAAAAAACTGACCCTTCGTGATATCGCCCGCCTGGCAGGGGTTTCCCATACTACGGTCTCCCGGGCTCTCAACAAGGACCCCAGCGTACGGCAGGAAACGGCCAAAAAGATATTGGCGGTGGTTAAAGCCCAGCAATACCGCCTGCATGGACTGGCAAGACGTTTTGCCCGGGGTCACTCCAGCCTGATCGGTCTGATGGTGGCCGATATAAAAAATCCGTTCTATGCCGAACTGGCCAGGGGAATTGAAGACCAGGCTCGAAAACTGGGCTATCTGGTCATCATCTGCAGCACGGATGATCGCATGGACGTGCAGGCGCGTTACACGGAAACCGTCATAGGAACCGGCATCGACGGGCTGATCTTGGCATCGGTCCGGGTGCAGGACCCAACCGCCGAAAAGCTGATCAAGGAGAAGTTCCCTCTGGTTATGGTCAATCGGCGGTTAAAAGCCGAAATCGGAGAATACGTGGTTCTGGACAACCGCAAGGGCGCCTTTCAGCTCACCAGCCATCTCATAGAGAGTGGATATCGGGATATCGCCATCATCACCGGCCCTGACGACATGTCAACGGCTATCGAACGACTGCAGGGGTACCGGCAGGCCATGCAGGAACACCGGATCCGCCTTCGGAAGCATTCCATTCAACACGTGAACTTTTCTCGCCGGGAAGGTTTCAAGGCTGCCATGAAGCTCTTGACCGAAAAGGACCGACCGGATGCCATCTTCGGCGGCAACGATTATATCGCCATGGGAATCATGGACGCTGCTAGGCACCTGAAGCTTCGAATTCCAAAAGACCTGGCCGTTGTCGGTTTTGATGACACCGAATTCGCGCAGTTAGTGCAATTGACCACGGTAAGTCAACGGGAATACGAAATGGGCGACCTGGCCGTACAGTTATTAATTGAATCCATCGAACGGAAAAAACCGGGCACCGTTCGCCGGATCGTGCTGGATCCAAAATTGATCGTTCGTGGATCCTCCCGCGTCTCGGTAGACCGATCGCAATACAGTTTATACGGCGCTTGAAGAAAAATGGGCTGAAGACAAACAACAAACAGTGTCAGACAGTTAGTTCAATTGCGAAAGAAGGGGCTAGAATGAAACCATTTGTGATAGAAGAAGCAACGATTGCCCAGGTGCATCGGCACATGAAAGAAGGCACCTTGACGTGTCGAGAGCTCGTAGAAGAATACTTGGCCAGAATTGAAGCCTATGATCAGCAAGGACCAAAACTGAACGCGGTTATTTACATCAATCCGAAAGCCTTAGAACAAGCTGATGCCCTCGATCAGGTCTTTGCAGCGCGTGGCCTAAGCGGTCTTTTGCATGGTATCCCGGTATTGCTCAAAGACAATGTCGATACCTATGATATGCCGACAACGGGAGGATCCCTGAGTTTGGAAGGCCTTACACCCCAGGATGATGCCTTTATCACACGTAGATTTAGAGAATCGGGGGCCTTGATCCTGGCCAAAGTCAATCTTCACGAATTTGCAATCTGGGGTGAGACCATCAGTTCTATATTAGGCCAGACCTTGAATCCTTATGACCTGACCCGCACACCCGGCGGCTCCAGCGGTGGGACAGGTGCCGCCATAGCGGCGAACTTCGGCATGGTAGGTATTGGAACGGATACGATAAATTCCATACGTTCTCCTTCATCCGCCAACAATCTGGTTGGTATTCGTCCAACCATTGGGCTCGTAAGCCGTGATGGCATCATCCCTTATTCCTTTACCCAGGACACGGCAGGACCTATCTGCAGAACGGTCGAAGACGCCGTGCGAGTGCTGGATGTGATTGCAGGCTATGATAAAGCCGATGACGAAACCGCCTGGTCGATTGGTCGAAAGCAGGCATCGTATGCAGCGTTCTTGAAAGCGAATGGACTCAAAGCAAAACGCATGGGCATATTGGAAAGTTTCTTTGGTATGGATGCCATCCATAAAGATACCAATAGCGCCGTGAAAAGCAGTATTGAGACAATGAAAGACCAAGGCGCAGTGATCGTGTCTTTAAACCAAAAAATTGATTCCGACTATCTTGTCAATGACGTCAGTGTTCACCTGCACGATCTTAAAGATCATCTGAATGTCTATTTGAGAGCCCTTCAAACCCATGCGCCTGTCCATTCGGTTGCAGACATTCTGGCATCGGGCAAATACCATCCCGGTATCGAAGAGAATCTGAATAAAGCCATGCTGTTAAGTACAGGGACCGCGGCCTACCATAAACGACTGGTGGAAAGAAGCAGGCTTCAAACGCAGCTCATGAAATTATTGGCCGATCATCAGTTGGATGCGCTGATTTATCCACATCAAAAACAGTTGGTGTGTCCGGTGGGTGGCAGCCAAATTGAGCGCAATGGGGTGTTGGGCTCTGTAACGGGATTCCCTTCAATCTGCGTTCAAGCCGGTTTTTCGACAGCTTCTAAAACAGCACCTCTCGGTGTACCCATCGGTATGGAAATCTTCGGGCGACCTTTCAATGAAGCAACGCTTATCGAAATCGCCTATGCTTTTGAACAGGCAACCCATCACCGCAGGCCGCCAATGTGTGCCCCTCCCCTTAAACGATGACAAAAGAGGCCCAAACCCATTTGCGCCTAACAGACGAATAGCGTGCGGGAAAGCCTTGTTAAAGGAAAAACGATGAACACAATTCGAGATAATGTCCGTGCAGGCAAGGTTGTTGAGCCGCCGAACGCAAAAAAACTGCTCCTTTCGCTTATCCGGTCGGGTGACCGGGTCGTCCTGGAGGGAAACAATCAGAAACAGGCGGCCTTTCTTTCAAAACAGCTGGCGGATTTGCCTGCAGCGGAGGTCAAAGATCTTCACATCTTGATGTCGTCGGTCACCTTGAAGGAGCACCTGGACCTTTTCCGCAAGGGGCTTGCGTCCCGACTCGACTTTGCATTTTCCGGACAACAGGCCGTACCCCTGGCGAAGCTTGTTCAAGACGGAAAGGTCGTCATCGGATCGATCCATACCTACGCCGAGCTGTTTAGTCGCTATTTTACCGATCTGACACCCAACGTTGCGCTGGTTTGTGCAGAAACGGCAGATATTCAGGGCAATCTCTACACCGGCGCCAATTCAGAGGAGACGCCGGTTTTGTGCGAGGCCACCCATTTTGGCAAGGGCAAGGTCATCGCCCAGGTCGAAAAAATAGTGCCCAAGGTGGCCCGGGTCGACATTCCCGGCGATCAGGTCGATTTCGTGATCCCCACGGGCGAGCCCAACCAGATTCAAGCCCTTTTTACCCGTGATCCGGCCCATCTCACGAACACCCATGTGCTCATGGCCATGATGGTCATAAAAGGCATTTACGCCGAATACGGGGTCCAGTGTCTGAATCATGGCATCGGTTATGCAACAGCGGCCATTGAACTTCTCTTGCCGACCTTTGCGATGAAGCTCGGTCTGAAAGGCAAAATATGTACCCACTGGGCACTCAACCCTCACCCCACCTTAATTCCCGCCATTGAATGCGGCATGGTCAAATCCGTCTATTCTTTCGGAAGCGAGCCGGGGATGGATGAATACATTGCAGCCCGAAAAGATATTTTTTTCACTTCCCCGGATGGCGTACTCAAATCGAGCCGTTGCCTGGCCCAGCTTGTGGGCTATTACGATTGCGAGTGTTTTATCGGGGCAACGCTCCAAATCGATCCCGATGGCAACAGCTCGACAGCCATAAGGGGACGTATCAGCGGGTTCGGCGGCGCGCCGAATCTGGGATCGAATGCTACCGGCCGCCGTCATGTCACCCCTGCCTGGTTGAAAGTGGGCCGGGAAATTTCCGCTGCGAGCGGCGGTGGAAAAATTGATCGCGGTCACAAACTGATCGTACAGCTGACGCCGACCGTCAGTGCCAAAAAGGACATTCCTGTGTTCGTCAAAAACCTGGACGCCACGCTGATGGCCCAACAGGGGCTGTTTGAACTGCCTCCGGTGATGATCTACGGAGAGGACATCACCCATATCGTCACCGAAAAGGGCATTGCCTACCTTTGCCGGTGCGGCAGCTCCGAAGAACGACGCGCTGCTATTCGTGCCGTAGCCGGCCCGACACCTGTGGGGGAAGAGGAGATCGTTTCTGAAACACAGACACTACGGAAGAAGAGAGCTGTGGCTTATCCCGAAGACTTGAACATTCAACCGGAAAAGGTGTCGAGAGACGCGCTTTCGGCAAAGAGCATGCAGGACCTTGTGGACATCTCGGGAAGGCTTTACCGGCCACCAATGACGTTCATGTAACCCAGGTTGAGTGTTCAACTTATTGATAACCTTGATTTTAAACCAAAATCTTATTTTTAAGATGGCTTTATGATACCCCGCGCTGGCATGCGAGGATCCACGCATTTTCATCTTGACATACCATCCTCGATAATTTAATATCCGCCGTCAAAAAAGTAGTGACTGATAAACAACCCTGGGCTCTTTTTATTTATTTGCCAGTCATCGTAATCTGTTAAGTTTTTTCAGAGTGGCAAATGACCGGTTTTGAACCGACCGGTTTATCTAAAGGAACTTGGGGTTTGTTGGTTATGGAAAAAATGAAATTAAAATATAAATAAATCAATATGTTATGGGATTATATTTTTCCGGCTATCAACTCGCAACAAACGATTGAACCGCAACAGTGAGCGCTAACCCCGTGGGTTCTGCCGTTCGGCAGTGCTTCGTATGCCACAGGGTGAGCGAGCGAATCTAAATTAGAAAGAATTCCTTACGGTCGCAGCTTCCTGCGAGGTTCTTCAATCGATGCCGGTCAGCTGGAGACGTCAGTAAATCGGTCGAACGGGGAGGGCATATGAAAAAAGGGGACAAAGTTGAAACCATCATCGGCTATGTGGGCGAGACAGAAGAGGACGATATCGTCAGACTGACGATTTTTGCCGAAGAAGAGGACTACCTGGTCGAGATGAACACGCAGGGAAGGAAACTGCTCCAGGAGCTGGATTCCGAAGTGAAGGCCATGGGCCAAATAAAGCGAAATATAGATGGCAGCAACATGATATCCATTACAAAATTCGAGATCATCGATGAGGATTATGATGACGACGACGCATATGACGATGACGACGCATATGACGACGACGATGATGAAGACGATAATGACGAAGAAGATGACGAGGACGACGAATTCGACGATGGCGAAGATCAGGATCTCGAGGGTGACTGGAACGAATGACAATTCCTTCGCAAAAGAACCGATGCGCGGGACGCAACTGCGTTGAACCGCCACAGCGAGTACGTTCCCCGTTGGTTCTGCCAGCGACAGTGCTTTGCATGCCGCGGGGTTAGAGTGCGAATCTGACTTAGACAGAATTTCTTATTATTCCGGGCATCGAAATATTTTTGGTTGTATTAAAAAAAAGACTTGTATTGTACTTGATGGTGATTATTCTCGACCAAGACGCCCTTGCATGCGGAATCTTCGATCAAGATTCGTGACAGGGCTTAACCTTATCCAACAAGGAATTTATTCCGAAAGAGGTTGAAAAATGATACAGCAAAAAACGGTCAGATCCAAAGAACGACATGCTGTTCCGGTTGAAGCACCGCTTGCCGAGGTTGAAGAGGAACCTCCAAGTCAGTGTCGACCTGCCTTTTGTGTACCACCCATATTATCTCAATCATATCAAAATATTGAATCGAACAAGATCTTACTTTTTCCCCAGCTTCAAGCGGGTTTGTCCATTGGACGAACGCGGTTCAGGCGAAAATATTTTCCTGGAATTTCAGCCAAGCAGTGGAACGATTGGCACTGGCAGGTGAGCCATCGAATCCGCACCCAAGCCCAGCTCAAAGAAATGCTGCTCCTGTCGGAGGACGAGGCGCTTGCTTTCACGCAGGACCGGTCCAAGCTGCCGTTGGGCATTACCCCTTACTACATGAGCCTGGTTTCCCGGGACAACCCGTTGCAACCATTGCGGCGCTCGGTTATCCCAACCTGGCAGGAACGCCTGCAGATGCCCGGGGAGGCGGACGACCCCCTGGGTGAAGAATCCCAGAGCCCGGTGCCTGGTCTGGTACATCGCTACCCGGACCGTGTGTTGCTGCTTTTGTCCGATTTTTGTTCAACCTACTGCCGGTATTGCACCCGCTCTCGCATGGTGGGGCACGGGGGGGTGACCCCAAGCCGGTCCCGACTGGAGCGAGCCTTTGAATATATTCGATCCAGACCTTTTATTCGGGATGTGCTCCTGTCCGGGGGGGATCCGTTGTTGCTCAGCGATGAACGTCTGGCATGGATCCTCTCGCGGCTGCGTCAGATTCCGCATGTCGAGATCGTGAGGATCGGGACCAAAGTACCGGCGGTGCTGCCACAACGGATCACCTCCCAATTGGTGCGCATGCTGCGACGATATCATCCCCTGTGGATGAGCCTGCATTTTGTGCACCCGGATGAATGCACCCCGGAATCTCACCGGGCGTGTACCCAGCTGGCCGACGCCGGTATTCCCCTGGGTTCGCAAACGGTTCTTCTCAAAGGGATCAATGACGATGTGCAGACCATGACGCAGTTGATGCACCATTTGATGAAAATGCGCGTACGGCCCTACTATCTGTATCAGTGCGATCCCATCAGCGGTTCATCCCACTTCCGAACACCCTTGGAAAAAGGGATCGAGATTATCCGGGGGATGCGGGGCTTTACGACCGGATACGCGGTTCCGACCTTTGTGGTGGATGCTCCTGGGGGCGGTGGCAAGGTTCCACTGATGCCTGATTACCTGGGCCACCGGGACGACGACGGGTTTGTTTTAAAGAACTACGAGAACCGGCTCTATCATTATCCGGACTGCTCTAGTTAGTACCCATCCACAAATGGTCTTTTCGCGCCCTGCCGGCGTTGGACGGACACTGTTTGGGGTAAGGGATGTACCATTTATCCGGTATCTGAATGATTGGCTTTTTTTGGCAGTCGGATTGAGGAGAGATTGATCGATGGTGATGACGATCGGGTTGACGTATGATTTGCGGTCTGAGTATCTGGCCATGGGATTCAGCGAGGATGAAACAGCCGAGTTCGATCGGGAGGATACCATCGAGGCCATCGAGTCGGCACTCAAAGCCTTGGGCCACCGGACGGAAAGGGTGGGAAATGCCAAGCAACTGGCGGCCGCCCTGGTGAATCAACGGCGCTGGGATTTGGTATTCAATCTTGCCGAAGGGTTGCACGGTATCGGGCGTGAGGCGCAGGTGCCGGCCCTGCTGGATCTTTACGACATTCCCTATACCTTTTCCGACCCGCTTGTCATGTCTCTGACCTTGCACAAGGGTATGACCAAACATGTCGTTCGTGATGCAGGTGTGCCGACGGCCGATTTTGCCGTCGTGGCTGCAGCGCAAGAAGCCGAATCTCTATGGTTTGATCCGCCCTATTTCGTTAAGCCTGTGGCCGAAGGCACCGGAAAAGGCGTGTCGCTGGATTCGATCGTTCAGAAACGGGAGAATCTGCCGACGGTTTGCAGACGCCTGATAGCGGCCTACAGCCAGCCCGTTCTCGTCGAACCCTTTCTGCCCGGACGGGAATTCACAGTAGCCATTATCGGTACAGGCCGGGAAGCGGCATGCCTGGGAACCATGGAAGTCCTTCTTTTGGCCACAGCTGAACAGGGTGTCTATTCCTATGTGAACAAGAAGCTTTGGGAAGATCGGGTCAAATACCAGCTGGTGCGACCGGAAGCGGATCCTGTTGTGGCCGGAGCTGAAGAGGTGGCCCTGAAGGCCTGGCGCGTCTTGGGTTGCAGGGATGCCGGCCGAGTGGACATCCGATGTGATAAACGGAATGCGGCCATGTTCATAGAGGTCAACCCCCTGGCCGGCATCCACCCCAGCCACTCGGATCTTCCCATCATTTGCAACCTGAAAAAAATTCCTTATGTTCGTCTGATCGAGCGCATTGTCGCGTCAGCGGCGCAACGTGTGCAGGCGGTTCACTGATGCGGGTTGCAGTGGTACACAACGCGGTTGACGACTCAGACGGGCCTGATGCAAAGGATGTGCTCCTTCAGGTGGAAACCGTTCGCGAGGCCCTGGAAACGCTGGGCCATGACACAGACAGCATTGAATGCAACCTGGATCTGGATCGATTCCAACGCACACTCGCGCTACTAGCCCCGGATATCGTCTTCAATCTGGTAGAATCGTTGGCAGGAACGGGGCGTCTCATTCATCTGGCCCCGTTCGTGATGGAAGCCATGGGCGTTCCCTACAGCGGGTCAAGCGCCGAAAAGATTTTCATCACGTCCAACAAGGTGATGGCCAAGCATCACATGCTGGTGCAAGGTCTTCCCACACCCGCCTGGATAGGGCCGTATCCGGAGGAGCGACTCGGCATCGAGCCACCAGGCGATGCCGGGGTTCTTGAGAATACCTGGATCATAAAGTCCGTGTGGGAACATGCCTCCATCGGCCTCGATGAAACCAATGTCGTAAAAGCCAAAGACAGGGCAGCGATCTTGTCAGTGATGCGCCATCGGGCCCGGGGTCTCGGGGGTTCTTGTTTTGCCGAGCGATTTGTCGATGGACGCGAGTTCAACCTTTCGCTTCTCGGGACAGGCGCCGACAGCCCCATGGTGCTGCCCCCGGCTGAAATTGTGTTTGAGGGGTACGACAAGGGAAAGCCCCGCATCGTGGATTACCAAGCCAAATGGGACGAGACCTCCTACGCGTTTCAACACACGCCCCGGCGCTTCGATTTTGAAACTCAGGACAGTCCCCTGCTCGAAACCCTCAAGGGCTTGGCGACAAAATGCTGGATCGTTTTTGGGCTGAGGGGGTATGCCCGCGTCGACTTCCGTGTCGATCCGGCTGGAAACCCCTGGATATTGGAGATCAATGCGAATCCGTGCCTTTCTTCGGATGCAGGCTTTGCCGCCGCCCTGACGGAAGGGGGGCTGGCGTTTTCCGAATCGATAGGCTATATTTTAGAAGATGTTAAGAAACATTGGCCTTCATCGATATGAAATTCTTTGGTATTTCACTTGGATCCTTGGCCGCTCGATCCCTTGGACCGCAACAGCGAGCGCATTTCCCCTGGCTTGTCCCGGGGGTAGCGCGAGCGAATTATTCATTTCGCGTACGCGTAATCCCGAAAGCTGAGTAATTAATAAGAGGTTTTTGGAGAATGCTTCGAATTCGTCGTATCTATGATGACATCCTGCCGGTGAACAAGGAAATCCTCAGGCAGGTCCGGGAGATTTTAAAAAGCCGTTTCAAGGATGTCCCGGAAAATGAGATTGCCAATCTGGGCGAAAACCTGCGTAATCCCTTTAAGAAAAGGTTTTGCACCAGTCTTTTCGTGGCGGAGACATTTAAGGGAAAGGTGCAGGGCTTTGCCACCCTCCTCCATGAACCGGTGATCGGGTTTGTCTTCCTGGACTGGATCGCCATGGCGAGCGGCAAGGGCGGCGGCGGGGTCGGCGGTGCCTTGTATGAACGGGTTCGACAGGAAGCGGCAGCGCTGCATGCCAAAGGACTTTTTTTCGAATGTCTTCCCGACGAAATCGACGCTTGCCCTCAGGCCGAGCTCCTGAAGCAAAACCGGTCCCGGCTGAGATTCTATGAGCGTTATGGCGCAAGGCCCATTGTCCGTACCGGTTACGAAACAGCAGTGAATGCGGACGACACCTGTATGCCCTATTTGGTTTTTGACGGTCTTGACCGCAAGCAGCCCCTGAGAAGGGCTTTTGCCAGAAAGGTCGTTCGGGCCATTCTGGAGCGGAAATATGCCGCTTTTTGTCCACAGGAGTATGTTGACCAGGTGGTGGCTTCTTTCAAAGACGACCCCATCCAAATTCGAGAGTTTCGCTATGTAAAGCCGGAAGCCATCAAAACGACCGTGGAAAGCCATTCCCTGGAGCAGGTTGCCCTGGTGGTCAACAAACACCATGCGATCCATCATATTCATGAAAGAGGGTATGTGGAGTCCCCCGTGCGGGTGCGCAGCATTATGAAAGAATTGGATCTGGGTGGTCATTGTGCCCAAATCAAACCCAGACATTTCGGGGACAAGTACATTTATGCCGTCCACGATGCCGATTTTGTCAATTACCTTCGGCGTGCCTGTGCCGAGGTGGAAGAGGGCAAGTCGCTTTACCCCTATATTTTCCCCATACGGAACAAGACCAGACCGCCAAAAGAGCCTTCGGTGCTTTCCGGTTACTATTGCATCGACACCTTTACTCCCATCAATAAAAACGCCTATCCCGCAGCACGCGGGGCGGTGGATTGCGCCCTGACGGCCGCCAGGGAGATTTTGGGTGGAAGACGGATTGCTTATGCCCTGGTACGGCCGCCGGGGCATCATGCCGAGCGGCGGGCATTCGGGGGCTTTTGCTACTTTAACAACAATGCCATTGCGGCCCAGCACCTGAGCGCCTACGGCAAAGTCGCTATTTTGGATGTGGATTACCATCACGGCAACGGCCAGCAGGACATTTTCTACCGGCGATCCGATGTGCTGACCGTATCCATTCACGGCCACCCAACATTTGCCTATCCCTATTTCAGCGGGTTTGAAGATGAAAAAGGGGAAGGCGAGGGGGAAGGATTCAATATGAATATCGCGCTGTCGGAGGATACCGGCGGTAGGCGATACCAAAAGGCATTGGAAAAGGCCCTCAAGCGAATAGCCGAGTTCGGCCCCCAGTTTCTCATCGTGGCGCTAGGCCTCGATACCGCCAAGGGGGATCCCACGGGAACCTGGAGCCTGACACCAAAGGACTTTGAGGACAACGGCCGTGCCATCGGCGGCATAGGGCTCCCCATCGTGGTCATACAGGAAGGGGGCTATCGTATTGCAACGCTGGGGACGAACGCCCGTCGCTTCTTCAGGGGGCTGGCCGAATCCAGCGCCAGCTGGACCAACAACAGCCTTGCGGCCAAGTCGGTACCCCTTGGGGTCGAGTATCGTTCCGACCTGAACGAAGAGGACCCGATCAGGATCCGTGGCCTTGTGCAGGTCACCGGTTATTTTTCTGATGAAGAGGTGGCCGTGGCAGAGGAGTTGGTGACGGAACGGCTGACCCGGGGACCCGAGAGCGGTTATCATTTTTTGCTGGCGGAACAGTACGGCCGACTCATCGGTTATAGCTGTTACGGCCAGATTCCAGCCACCACCGGCAGTTATGATCTGTATTGGATCGCCGTCCATCCCGATTTTCACCGACACGGGATCGGTCGACGCTTGATTGACGAGACGGAAGGCCGCATCAAGGAAGCCGGGGGCACCCGAATTTACGTCGACACGTCCCAAAGGGTTCAGTATGCCAGCACCCGCGCCTTTTACGAAAGCTGTCGCTACCGGCTTGAGACCGTTCTGACCGATTTCTACGCCCCGGGCGATGGAAAGGCTATCTACTGTAAAGAGCTGGTGTAGCGGGATGCGTTATCGTCTTGACATACCACCGTCGCCTTTCTATACTTCATCATCGTCGAATTGTTTCATTGCTGAGATTTGACCAACATGGTCGCTCGATGGTGACTTCTGTTGTACATCGCATCGAAACCTACCACCGGGGCATATGCTGACCTGTGTTCATTATCCCGGAATTGAACAGACTTGCCTCCATCGCCCGGGCCAAGAGGTCCCATCATCATAAACCGACCCAAGCCTCTGCCGCCAGGACTCATTGAAAATAAGCATTCCAGGCATGCCGGGCAGCGTCCCAGAGAAGGCCGTTTATGGAAGACAGTAGAATACCCGAGAACTGTTTGTTGCTCAATGTGGCCGTGGTTGCCAGAGGCTACCGCGCGCTTTCGGTCATGCGGATGCTGAGTGATATCAAGCCCGGTCGGCTGAGGTTGCAGTTGGCTGCCATCGCGACAGTCAGTAAATCCATTGCCTGTTCTAAATTTGCCGGTGAAATGGATGTTGCGGTTTATGACGATCCCATGGATCTGTTGATGGTAGAACCGTTGGATTTGATTCTCGAGATGACCGGCGATGCGCAGACGCTCGTCGACTTGGTCAGAAAGAAACCGCCTAGCATCGGCATCTTGGATCGTCAGGCGTCCATGCTCATCTTCGACATTGCCGGCTTGTATCATCAGGTTTCAGAGCGTGACGCTGAAATCAGCCTGGCTTCTTCATTTGCCTCTGCATTGCTGGAGGCCTCACCGGACGGGGTCATGGTGGTCGACAGGGATTTTAGGATTGTCAATTGCAATAAATCGCCTATTATTACCGGTGGCAGAGAAAGGGAATTTATCCTTGGGAGACCATGTTTCGACGTCATCCACAGCGCCCGAGAGGTTTGCAGCGCCCGTGAACTGAAGTGCCCGATGGAGGAGGTGTTCCAGACCGGACGTCCCGCCCGAACCGTATATGAGACCCAACCGGGCAGTCCGGATACCCGGGTTCATCAATCCACAGCCTACCCGCTGAGCAACTCCCTGGGCGAGATCGTCCAGGTGGTGGTCTCTATTCGGGACATTACCCAGGAATTGACGGATCGGGTCGAAAAACGCACACAGGCTATCAAAGACGATCTGGAACGTTTTGTACGTGAGGACCGGCTGGCGTCTCTTGGTCGGCTGGTGGCATCCGTATGTCATGAAATCAACAACCCTATTGCCAGCATCCTGACCTTCAACAAACTCATCTTAAGGTGTATCCAGGAAGATGACTTGCCGCAAGGGGGTATGGATACCCTGAGTCATTATCTGGACATTTGTGTCCGGGAGGCCATGCGCTGCGGCCAGATTGTCAAAAACCTACTGACCTTCGCCAGACAAAAAAACATCGAGCTCATCCAAATCGATCTGAAAGAAATGGTCGAGACCATCATGGTCCTCACACATCACCAGCTGGAGATGAACGGCATCCGTTGTGATTTGGTTTTTCCAGAAGCATCATTTACAGCGAAGGGCGATTACACGCAAATTCAGCAATGTCTGATGAATCTCATTTTCAACGCCATCGAATCCATGGCAGACGGGGGGATACTGACCTTGTCGGGCGGACGGAGCAGCACAGCGAAAACAGTCTGGATGACGGTGGCCGACACCGGCTACGGCATTGATCCGGAAGACCTTCCCCGTATTTTCGAGCCTTTTTATACCACCAAAAAAGAAGGTAAAGGCGTGGGACTTGGGTTGTCCATGGTGTACGGGATTATCCGCGAACACGAAGGAACCATTGAAGTTGAGAGTGAGACCGGCAAGGGGTCTTTGTTCAAGCTGACCTTGCCGGCCGGCGATGAACCACAATAGAAAGCGCGTTTCCCACGGTTTATCAGAAAACACAAGGAGTAGACACATGATTCAATCGATGCGGATACTGATAGTGGACGACGAGGAGCCGATCCGGGAGGCGCTGGGTGCATGGCTAACCAAAGATGGATATCAGGTCGATCTAGCCGATTCAGGGCAGGCGGCCTTGGCGTGTATGAAAGACTGTCTATTCGATCTATATCTCTTGGACATTAAAATGCCGGGTATGGGCGGGATCGAGCTTCTCGGGAAGATCAAGGAGATTCAACCGGAGGCCAATGTCATTATGATCACCGCTCATGGGTCCATTCAGACAGCGGTGGAGGCCATGAAACGCGGGGCTTGCGATTACATTTGCAAACCCTTTGATCCGGACGAGCTGTCTTTGATGACCGAGAGGGTGTCGGCCAATCAGGCCCTGAAGAATGAAAATCTGGTGTTGCGCGAACAGCTCATGGAACAGCAGAAAACGTCCCTTGAAGGCATCGTGGTGGCATCTGATGCATTGCATAAGGTGTTTGACAGTTTGGTGGAAGTGGCGCCGTCATCAGCGCCGGTGCTTATAACCGGGGAAACAGGCGTGGGCAAAGAGATGGTGGCAAGAGCTATTCACCTACAGAGTGGCAAGGCCTACGGGCCCTTTGTGGCCATCAATTGCGGTGCACAATCGGAAACGCTTTTGGAGAGCGAGCTCTTCGGTCATGAACGCGGCGCGTTTACAGGCGCGGTCAAAGCCCGTCGTGGCAGACTGGAAATGGCCCACAATGGAACCCTTTTCCTTGACGAGATTGGGGAAATCTCATCCAAGATGCAGGTCAGCCTGCTGCGCGTCCTGGAGGAAAAACAATTTCAGCGACTCGGTGGAAGCCAGGACGTCACTTCAAATTTCCGACTGATTTGTGCCACGCATCGCAATCTCCCCCAGTTGATCAAAGAAGAACAGTTTCGCGAGGATTTCTATTATCGGATCAATGTCATCTCCATCAACATCCCGCCCTTGCGTGAACGATTGGAAGACGTACCGGTGCTCGCTGACCACTTTCTGGCTCAATTTGTCCAGGAGACGGGAAAGCGACTGGAAGGGTGGACCCAACGAGCCATTGGGATGTTGATGTCCTATCACTGGCCCGGAAATGTGCGGGAATTGCGTAACGTGGTCGAAAGGGCGGTGGTCCTTGCCCGGGGTCGAATGATCGGTGCCGAGGAACTCTCCTTTCTTCAGCCCGACAGCGAAGTGTGCCACCTTGGGACCATGACCCTCAAAGAATTGGAAATCAGCCATCTCAAGGCCGCTCTGGAAGCGACCGGTTGGAACATTTCGAGAGCTGCTCAACAGCTGGCCATCGACCGGGGTACTCTGGCCCGTAAGATAAAACGCTACCGACTCGCCAGAACCTGAACCACAACCGTGAGCGCTATCCCGGTTTGTCAAACTGCGAGGCTCTTCAATTGAGGCTCCCGCTGCAAGTGACGGGGAAGGTTCTGCCGTTCAGCAGTGCTTCGCAGCGACCGTAACTGTCCCTGATCCGGGTGAATGATTTGGTCAATGAACCACCGATATCCAAAACAACTGCGTGGATCGATTTAATCCCTTTGGGACGTATCGATCAGTTGGCGGTTACCATCATAGCGGCCAACCTTCAGACCATCCTGGGGCTGAACAGCGATGTGCTGGATCCCAGACCGGACCCTGAATATGCGTTCTTGCCGCAGAGACAGCAGTTCGACGCTTTGAAAATTATCAAAGAATTTTCCAGAGAAGTAGATGGGGCTTTGTTCAAACTCGGGGTGACAGCGCTCGACATATGCACGCCCATACTCACCTTTGTCTACGGTGAGTCGCAATTGGGAGGAAAGGTCGCGTTGATTTCCCTGAATCGCCTTCAGGGGCTAAGCCCTGCGTTGACTTATGAACGGGCGGCAAAGATCGGCGTTCATGAAGTCGGACATATACTGGGGCTGGCGCATTGCTGGGAAGTCAGGTGTTTGATGCATTTCAGCCGCAATCTCGAACAGCTGGATTCCCTGCCACTGCAATTTTGTTCTGCCTGTGAATTTGAAGCAACCCGCCGCGTCAGGACCTTGGGTGCCGGGTAAACGATGTCGCGTTCCATAAAATCGTTCTACGATTTTATTTTAGGAATGTTTTTACCAGACGGTCCCAACCGATTTCGGGTATTGCCCCGTAAATATCATCGATTGCCTCACCACCGGAAGCTGCCATTCGGTAGCCCCCCTCCTCGTCGAGCAACGTGGTCAGTCGTGAGGCCTCGTCATCGGTCCATGCCAGGCTCTCAACGCCGAATAAGAGGTTTTTAAGACTTTTTCGAAGATGTTTCGGTTGAATAACCATCAGCCACCCTTCAGCATAGGGGGAGGCGTTGGTGTTTTCACAATTGCCGACAATCCTCGGATTTACCGCAACCACAGTACCATCCAGAGGGCTCAAGGTCTCAGCTTCGTTGTTTCCCCTGACCATTGTGGCTTGAGGTCTGTTTTGTTCTATGAAGGCTCCAAGCCGTGGAAGTTTGATTTCGTCTTGGGGGCCAAGCAATCTAAGGGCAAAATCATCGATCCCCACCCGGACGCGCCCGCCGTACTCTACGCGAGCCCACGTATGTCCATAATGGTAGTAGTGGTCCCTCGCAACGGAGAAACCGGAAACGTGATCGCAAACCGGTGGTGTCAGCGCCGGCATCATGGCGCCATCTTCTATCATCTGATCGTAGGGGCATTTTACACAGTTATAATTGTGGGCACACATTTTATAATCTACCCGACCACTCAACATGTGCCGGCATTTCCCCTGACGTTCCAACAACCCCATTCGAGGCGTATGAAAAGCCGTCCTTGAGCGTCCGGCTGCATTTTCCCTGGCCTTGAAATCTGCCTGAACTTTCTGGTCAAATGCACAGCCGAGACAATCGAAAGCATTGATGCACATCATGGACTTGACCACGCCTGCCTTGGCCCAGACGCATTGATTGTTTGAAAGACCGAAAACATTGGGTCGTGCGACTTTTTTTCTTTTTTTCTCAATCATGGCTTCCTCCTATCGTTGATGGCTGATCAGAACTGAACCCTTGCTGTGTGCTTGTCTATCTTACTAAGCACAAACCAAGCCAACCCATTCAATTTGCTATGAATTGATTTTAACTATCTTAAATTATATTAAAAATTCTCTATATTAAGAATGGATTGAAAACATGCGCGGGTATTGCATAAATGGTCGAAATGCAGCACTAAAATTGGACCAATCATATATATGGTATAAATATTGGTAGGTTATGATAATGAGGTGAAATGGCACAGCATGCGGCATGTTGCATCAGCTGCATTATGCAACACTGCTCGATGTCCCGTGGCCTTCGCCCATCATCGAGATCTCGAATGCCTGGCTTTCAGCCGAGTGGCGGGATTTACTTTTTTATCTAGCAGCCGGATACCCGTTTTTTCAAGGGAGATCCGTCTTTTCTTGTACAGGTTGCCGATGGTCTTCTTGAATGTTTTTTTGCTGACGCCGAAAAGGTCAGCAATGACCTTGGGCCGACTTTTGTCGGTGACCGCGATATACCCATCCTGCTGCTGCAGCTTGTCGATAATTTGTCGAGACAGGGCAGCGATGGTTTTGTAGCCAGGTTTTTGCAAGCCAAGATCTAATTTTTTGTCGTGGCGTACCTTTTTGACAAATCCATCAATTTCCTGACCGATTTCAAGCGCTTGAAAGACTTCATTTTTATAAAGGATGCCCTTGTGGGTGCCGTTGACGACGGCGACATAGCCCATTTCGGTCCGGCTGGAGATGCGCAACGCTACCTGTTGACCCACATGAAAACCATCCTGATTTTGAGGGGGACTGCCTAAATTATTCGTCTTTGCCGGCACACCCTGCAGTTTTGTGCGGGAATTCTTGGCTGCAGCGAATTCCGCTTTGACACCCCGCAGTTTGCTGCGGGGAGCTTCATTATCGATTGTTTTCATTGGCTTGCTCCGGCAACGATGTCTTTTCCCTGTTTGCTTGCCCTGTCCAACCCATCTCCGATTGTAGTCAAATACATATCGACCACAAACAGGATGGCGCGAAACGGTCGATCATTAAAAAAGGCATCCCCTTTTTACAGGAGATGCCTTTCATTTGCTTAAAAAAGGTTAAACAATGGTCACATTGGCAGCAGCCGGGCCTTTATTCCCTTGCTCGATGTCAAACGTCACACGTGCACCTTCATCGAGAGATTTAAAACCGGTTGCATTGATTGCACTGTGATGTACAAACACATCCGGTCCATCTTCTTGTTCGATGAATCCAAAACCTTTGCGGTCGTTAAACCACTTAACAATTCCGTCTGTCATAATATCATCCTCCTTTCAAAATATTTCAACGTCGCAAACTGAAGGATGATAACGTTTAACAAACGGACAATTCCTACAGAAAGAAACATACCCGCAATCCTTGCTTCGGGTCTTGATTGATAACGTATGTTAAGCATGTTTGCTTACAATGGCAAGACAAATATTGCAAATCGTCGTTGCATGGCAAGAATAGGAAACATTCTTAAAAAAAATAAATAGCTTGCAATCGCAATAAAAGGTGTTAATATAATTGGATTCAACAGGGCTCCGCCTTTAATTAGCGGGGCGGTTTTTTTCTGAAGGAACAAATCATTTTCTTTTGGTGTTTCATCCTCCAGGTAAAAATTTTGAGCATTTCATAGAAAGGAGGATGTCACCATGGCCAACGGAACAGTCAAGTGGTTTAACGACCAAAAAGGGTTCGGCTTTATTGAACAAGAAGACGGACCGGATGTATTTGTTCATCACAGTGCGATCAACGCAACCGGTTTTAAAAGTCTAAGTGAAGGCGACCGGGTTTCTTTTGACATTGAGCAAGGGAATAAAGGTCCTGCTGCGGTAAATGTAACTGTCGTCTAGATCTCAACTTTTTGTGTTTAAAGGGCATGCCTCCAGGGGATGCCCTTTATCGTTTTAGAGTGATTTCCGGGGAAAACACACACACTCACTCTCGCCTTGTATATGACGCTTCGGACACCTCACTCTTTAGCCAGTGCCTATCCAGCGTGTGAACCACGACCTGTCCTTTGAAGATGGGTATTGCTTGCTTTTCCAGCGAAAAATAAGCCAAACAATGAAAGGCGAAAGGTATTTTTTATGAATATCTACATCGGAAATTTATCTTTTAGCACCACGGAAGAGACGTTGAAGTCCCTGTTTGTTGCGTTTGGGGATGTCGAAAATGTCAAAGTGATCAAGGACAGGTTTTCCGGCCGGTCAAAGGGCTTCGGTTTCCTTGAAATGCCCAGCAACTCCGAAGCGGACCAGGCTATCAAAGCCTTGAACGGAAATCGCATTGACGGCAATAACATAAAAGTTAAGCCCGCAGATTCAGGCGGGAAAAAAAAGAACAAACGTCCTTTTCGACGAAGGTAATACACAAACAATTTTAATAATATAAGGAACGTAATCATTTGAATTTTAAAAAATTTTCATTTCACCCCCAGGTTGCGGCTGGGATAGAAGCCGCAGGTTATGTCACACCGACTCCCATTCAGATCCAAGCCATTCCCAGCGTGATGCAAGGCCGTGATTTAATGGGACTGGCCCAGACCGGCACCGGAAAAACAGCTGTCTTTGCGTTGCCGATATTGCATCGATTGTTGCATGGGAAGCACGGGCGTGTACGTGCCCTGATCGTTGCTCCCACCCGTGAACTGGCCGAACAAATTCATCAGGCTATTGTGCTCCTGGGTGCGAATACCGGCTTACGAAGCGTTACGGTTTACGGCGGTGTAGGCATCCAACGCCAGGTGCAGTTGCTGAAACGCGCCGATATCGTTGTGGCATGCCCAGGCCGGCTTCTCGACCATATTCGACGCAAGACGGTGGCACTTTCGCACGTGGAAGTACTGGTCCTCGATGAAGCCGACCAGATGTTCGACATGGGTTTTTTACCGGACATACGGCGGATTTTAGCCCACCTGCCCCGATCGGATCGCCAGACCTTGTTGTTTTCGGCCACCATGCCCACCCAGATCCGTCATCTGGCTGATGATATTTTAATGAATCAGGTCCGGGTGCAGGTTGGGCATGATACGCCGGCCGAAACGGTCCGCCATGCCTTTTATCCTGTGGCCCAACATTTGAAGACAGCACTTTTGCTCAAACTGCTCGGCAACACGAGCACCGACGCTGTCCTGGTTTTCACACGCACCAAACACCGCGCCAAACAGTTGGGAGGGAAACTGGCCAAAGCCGGTTTCAACTCGACCTCTTTGCAGGGAAACCTCTCCCAGTCGCGGCGTCAGGACGCCATGAACGGTTTCAAATCAGGCAAATATCAGGTCCTGGTTGCCACCGACATCGCAGCCCGCGGCATCGATGTCGCCAATGTTTCCCATGTCATCAACTTTGACATGCCCGCCACGCCCGATACCTACATCCACCGTATCGGGAGGACCGGCCGGGCCGAAAACAGCGGCGAAGCCTATACCCTGATAACCGATCAAGACAAGCCAATGGTAAGGGCCATCCATGGGGTCATGGGGGTATCTGTGGAGCAACGCACCCTGGCGGATTTTAATTATCATGTCCCAATGGCCACCACCAAACAGAGCAGACCACCCCGTGGTGCGAAGCCTCTGCCAAGCAGCCGGCGAAGACCGAGCGGCGGTACCGGCCGCAAACAAGACCGTCGGGCCGCCAAAGGGACTTTTGCCTGGCTTTCACCTCACAAGGCAAGGGCTGCCAATCATATAATATAGCCGTTTGGCAGGCAAACAGCGTCTGGTGCTACGCCGGAGCTTTTAGTCGATGCGTAGCACTGCCGCACGGCAGAACATTTCTCGCAGCTTGCTGCGAGGTTCTTCAATCCAACTGAGTTGTCATTGATTCGTGTCACCGCCGTATCACTTGTTGCCTTTCCCTTTGCAGTGGCTCTTCGTGCCTATAGTGAGGGACTGGCCGCCTGGAAGAAGAAACCCATGGCTGTCCTGGCCGGTCATGGGTTGTATATGGTCCCAATTGAACTGTTATGCGAGTTGTCTTTATGCTGGTATATGTTTATCCGCCTTCGCAGAATACCACGGGTTTACCCGTGGGGATTCATTTGTATTAAAACGATCCCTTAGACGAATCATCAACACCACACAACTTCTTGGCCGCACGTGTCTTTTCCTCCATATCCACCAAGCGTGTGATCATGATTCTTTGTGCCTGGGGGGATCCGGCGCCATGCATGGATTCGGTCAGGTAGCCCACGGCTGCCGTGCCCAGGGTCAAATTTTCAATCAATCGTAAAATGCGCATGCGGTTGAGTACCGGCACCTCACCATTGGCGGCAAAGTATTTCCCTACCCACTTGCCTGTTTCCGGTGCCGCAAAATCCATTTCAGAAGGCATGGTCACCATCAGTCCACCGGCAATATCCTGGGCAAGGCGTGAGATTTCATAGGGGAAGCGCGTGACATTCTGCTTGTGGATGTTGGCCAGCAGGGTATTGACGGAATAGGTGCCGCTGGATTCTTTGCCGCCTTCTGAAGCGCAGGCAATACAGCCGCAATAAAGGGTTTCGTTGAGGTGGTTCATTTCGACAATCTTGTCCTTGATGTGTGAAGCCTTGGCGACGTTGTTATACGTCGCAGCGGTTTGGGACGCACCGATCAGGACATCTCCCACGCCGACTTTGCAGGCATAGCTTTGCCGGTGGTAGGCGGCAAATTTTTCAACCAGCGGCCCGCAAAATTGGTAGTCCTTGTACATGAAGACCCGCTCCCAGGGGACAAAGACATCGTCGAAAACCACCAGTGCTTCATGCCCGCCAAACAGGATATTGCCACGATCCAGCATGCCTTGTTCCAGTTTGCGGGTATCACAGGACTGGCGACCCATAATGTAAATGATGCCCTGGGCATCGGCCGGCAGGGCAAAGGAGATGGCATAGTGGCAATCATTTTCGCGCATGGCCATGGTGGGCATAACGATGATTTCATGGGAATTGACCGCGCCGGTCTGATGGGCCTTGGCGCCTCTGACCACAATTCCGTCCTTTTTTTCCTCCACCACGTGAAGGTAAAGGTCCGGATCGGGTTGCTTGTGCGGGGGTAGACTCCGGTCGCCCTTGGGGTCGGTCATGGCACCATCGCAGGTGAGGTCCTTTTGCTGAACATACGCCAGGTAGGCTAGAAAGCGTTGGTTGTATGTGCTTTTGTTTGCCTGATCCATATCGTAGGTGACAATGGAAAGGGCATTCAAAGCATCCATCCCCACACAGCGCTGAAAGCAGCAGCCGGTTTCCCGGCCCAGAAGCCTTCCCATTTTACTTTTTTTGACCAGATCATCGATACTTTGGTGGATATGGGTGAAGCGGTTGATCTTTTTCCCACTGAGATGGGAGGTGGCGGTCATGATATCCGCGTGCTCGGGCTGGTGGGCCATCTCATATGTTTTGGCAACCGCCTGCATGGATGGCCGAATGATGGGGTCATCCACCACGTTTTCGAGTCGTTTGCCGAACAGATACACCACCAGGTTCAGGTCCCTCAGGCTCTCTTCATATTGTTTCGCCGTCATCATGGTCATGAAAGATCTCCTTCAGTTATGGATGTAATACAAGCTAAATCTATTTTGGAATATCAATTAGCATGCAACCAGATCGTGTGCTACAGTAATCGTGCATTTTGGATATATGCCAAACCCTTCTTTAAGGAGAAATCCAAGGCCATGAAACCGCTATCCGAGATTACCACGAAATTCACCGAATCCGTTATCCGGGAAATGACGCGCATCAGCAGTGCCAGGGGCGGGGTCAACCTTGCCCAGGGGTTCCCGGATTTCGACCCACCGGCTGCCATTCGGCAGGCGGCCATGGACGCTATCCAGCAGGGCTGGAACCAGTATGCCGTCACGTTCGGCGAGGCAGATTTGAGAGAAGCGATTGCGAATAAAGCGTTACAGTACAACCACATCACCTGTGATCCCAAAACGGATGTGACGGTGACCTGTGGTGCCACCGAGGCCATGATCGCCACGCTCAAGGCGCTGGTGAACCCCGGGGATGAGATTATCATTTTTGAACCTTTCTATGAAAACTATGGTCCGGATGCCATCCTCTCCGGTGCCAGACCGCGTTATGTGGCCCTGAGAGCCCCGGACTGGTCCTATGATTCAAAAGAGCTGGCTGCCGCATTCAACAAGAACACCAAGGCCATCATTATCAACACCCCCAATAATCCTACCGGGAAAGTGTTTTCGCGCAGGGAACTGGAAGAGATCGGCGGCCTCTGTATCCAGTGGGATGCCATGGCCATCACGGATGAAATTTATGAACACATTCTGTACGACCTCGAGAAGCATATCTCTATGGCATCCATTGAGGATATGGCCGAAAGGACCGTGACCATCAACTCTCTTTCCAAGACCTATTCCGTCACGGGATGGCGCGTGGGATGGGCGATTGCCGGGTCGGATATCACCAGCCGCATTCGAAAGGTACATGATTTTCTGACCGTGGGGGCCCCCACACCGTTCCAAAAGGCGGGCGTGTGCGCACTCAACATGCCCGAAACGTACTATGCCTCGCTTCAGAACCGTTATGAGGGTGCGCGTAACCGTCTGAGCGCTGTTTTGAAAACCGTCGGTTTCAACCTTGAAGCACCTAAAGGGGCTTACTACATCATGGCCCACACAAATGCCTTGATGAAACGACACAAAGAAGTGCACGCCCTTGGTTTCAGTCTGAAACTGATGGACGTCACCGGTATAGCGACGGTTCCGGGCAGCGCATTTTATCACACACCGGTCATGGGCAACCATCAGGTCCGGTTCTGTTTTGCAAAAAATGAACCCACCATCGAAGATGTCTGTCAACGCCTCGAACGACTCATGACCTCAGCCTGAAGAATATTCTTTATTGAATTGGAGAATATTCTCCAAAAAAAACATTTCTATTTCATGGCCTGCCGACGTATCTATTTATAACTATATGTAATCATTTGTTTTTAAATCATTGTTCCCCATTACTTCCTCATGGCATAGCCTTTGCTTCTTTAAGGGCACCAATATCAGAACCGAACGGGTTTGTAAAAGTCTTTGGTGTTGGGTGTACATGTTTTGGAAATCTGTCAGCGTGCGGTATCCATACCCATTTCAACCAGAAACCCAACCATCAAAAGACATAACGCAAAATCCAACCCCAGGTGAACGACAACATCGCTCTGCCAGGTAAGGCAAAAGGAGAACCTATGAACCGAGTGCGCTATCTAATTGTTTTTGGACTACTGGTTGCGGGTTTTATTCTGATCGGCATCAACAGTTTTACAACAAACCTCAAGCAGACGACATTTGAAGTATCCAATCTATCGTGTGGCTCCTGTCTGTCACGGATCAATGATACCTTGAAAGGCCATGCAGGATATTCGAAACTGGGTGCTGACCTGCAACGGGGAATCGTCGTGGTTGAACATGAATCAACCCTGAACGAGCAGGTCATCGCACAGGCGATCACCGACATCGGTTACCCGACCAGGATCATTACCGAAAAAGAGATCGACGGGGT
This sequence comes from uncultured delta proteobacterium, assembly GCA_963701385.1. Lineage (GTDB taxonomy): Bacteria > Desulfobacterota > Desulfobacteria > Desulfobacterales > B30-G6 > B30-G6. The sequence goes on along the minus strand of CAVOZW010000027.1, from coordinate 1,076 downwards.
CCCTGGTTTGTTCAAGGGCCAGGCTTCCGGTTCCGGATGCTGCAGTGGCGGCAGCAGAAACAGCGGCTGCTCTGCATCGGCATCGACTTGGAGAAGACTTTTTAATCGACAACCGGCGGGGACGTCAGCAGAGTAAACCCCGAATGGAGGCAACATATGAAAAGAATATGGATAGGTTTGATAGTGATCATGACGGTTTTTCTGGGGATCGTACCGGGAGCCTGGGCCCTGTTCGGCCCCCGAGTCGATCTGCTGACGCCTGACAAGGGTGTTTTGAAAATCACTCTCAGCGACATCGATGACGGCAAGGCCCACTATTTCAAGGTCAAGGCCGATGACGGCACTATGGTGACGTTTTTTACCCTCAAGAGCCGTGACGGCGTGATCCGGGCGGCAATCGATGCCTGCGATGTTTGCTACCGGTCAGGCAAGGGATATGTACAGGATGGTGATTTTATGGTGTGTAGAAACTGTGGCCAGAGGTTCGCCTCATCGCGGATCAATGTGGTCAAGGGCGGTTGCAACCCGGCGCCGCTCAAGCGTCAGGTTGAAGGGAAACACCTGCTGATCCAGATGGCCGACATTAATCAAAACGCTTGGTACGCTAAATATAATGAGCAGTAAGGTCTTTTTAATATGGCGTATGATCTTGAAAAATACAGGGACAAACGGGAAAAAGTTCTGGGTGTAAAGAAAAAGGGTGTCAGCTTCGGTACCTGGGCGGCCGCAATATCGGCCATCATCATCGTGGGGCTGATGGCGATGGTCGCTCCCAAATCGATTGCCTATTTCACCACCCGGCACCTGGATGACGTCATTTACAAACTGCCAGGAGATCAACTCTGGACCCAGGATGCCATTCATACCCTTACAGCCTTAAAGGGTGTAAAATCCGTCATATCCGACAAGGATGGCGCCAGGCTGGTTGTGACGTTTGACCGGTCGATCACGGATGCCGGGATCGTGTCGGCCTTTTTCAAGGAGAATGGATACCGAGTTGTCCTGCTGAACCGGGTGAGTCACCGCCAACGGATCCAGACAGAGCGGGAGGAGGCGGAACTTGAAGCTTTATAACA
>CAVOZW010000026.1:0-8337 GCA_963701385.1 uncultured delta proteobacterium | reverse complement strand
GCTCAAACAGCGCAAATCGCCATTGGATCACCCATTTCGCTCTAGTCTGTGGTGAAACCCAAAAGTTGAGTTAGTAAGTACCCATCCATAAATGGTTTTTTTGCGCGATATCGGCGTTGGGCGCCATGATTTAACTCCTCAAAATAGTACCTATTCACCCCAAAGGTACTCCGCGGCGCCTGTCCGTTCAATCTGCCTTACGGCTTGGCAAAACACGAAAATCCCTATTTCTGGAAGAATACTATATTTGGTTATTTTTTTTCTTGACACCTACCACATATTGTGTAATACAACACTTGCGCTTAGGTGAAAATAGCTTGCTGATCGGAATCTGATCTGAACGAAAATGACAGTGCTGGCCTGTTAATCAGCTATCTTTATGTGACGATTGATAAGCGCATCCCTGGATAGGGCCCTTGGAGGCAATAAAACCTTCAAGGGCCCTTTTTATTTGACAAAACGGGTTAATTTCTCTATTAAAATAAAATCGTAGGACGATTTTACGGAACGCGGCTTGCCGCTGAAATTAATAATTCATAATTTAAAATTTAAAATTGTTCTCTAGTGGGAGCCTGAATGGCAAAATTTAATAGCAGCAGCTTGGAGGAGATGAACGCATTTTCATTGGATTTGGTCGAACAGGCAGGAAAGGAGGCGCTTAAATATTACGGTAAAGGCAGATCACGATCCGTTTTTGACGAAAGTCTCGTAACGGAGGCCGAACTGAGATTGTCGCGTGTGTTCCAGGAACAGTTAAACCTTCGCTTCCCTCATCACCAAGCCTTCGACAGCAGTCATATCGGCAATGAATATTCCCATGACAAGAATCGCTATCTATGGATCTTCGACCCCATCGACGGGGTGGACAATTTCCAGGCCGGCATCCCCATTTGGGGTATGTCCTTGTCGCTTCTGGATAATTTCTGGCCCATTTTAGGGGTTTTCCACATGCCGGCAACCGGCGATTTGTTTCATGCCCAAGCTGACAGGAATGCCTACTGGGGTGACAAAAAGATCAATGTCAATACCAAGGAAAATGTAGACGACGAGAGCCTGCTGTTGACCTTTTCACGGTTTCATCAACATTATAATTGCAAATTCCCAGGTAAAATCAGAAATTTAGGATGCACGGCCGCCCACATATGCTATGTGGCCAAGGGCAGGGCAGATGCTGCCGTTATTGCCAATGAATCCTATCAGGATCTGGCTGCAACGCGGGTGATCATCGAGGCTGCGGGTGGCAAGATTAGCAAGATGGATGGCAGTGATTTCCATTTGAACGAATACATCGATGGCGGGCGCATACCCGAACACCTTCTGGTGGCATCGCCTGGAAATCTTGAACAGGTATTGGCGCATCTATGATCCAAAACGTAAAAATTGTCGTGGTTGAAGAAGACAAGCTGATCAGGGATTTTACCGTGGACGTGCTGGAATTCTGTGTGAACAGGGAAGTGCTTTCGTTCGACAACGCTCGCGACGCCTGGAAATTCATTCAAACCCCTGACAGTGCGCACCTTATCCTTATCGATGCCGACATTCCGGAAACCGACGGATTCGATCTTCTAAAGAACATCAAGGAGGCGTTTCCCGAAAAAACCTGCATCATCATGTCCCACCAATACCAGAACGAGAAAGTTGCCAAGGCCTTGGGAGCAGACGCGTTTCTGGCCAAGCCGTTTTACATCGACGAACTTTTTGAGTTGGTGCAGCAATATGTCGTTGGCGCGTGAACCGGCTGCTTATCCGATGACAAGCGGCATAAGACGAAAGGGGATTTTTTTCAAAGGTCTCTGGAAACAGGTCTCCGTTTCTAACGTGATTAATCGCCTTTATGCGGCGGCACGATTCCCAGGTCGCTGATCTTGTATAACAGCGTTTTGTAGCTGATTTTCAAAATCTTGGTGGCTTTGCTTCGGTTCCAGCCGGTTTTCTCCAACACGTGGGAGATGACTTCTTTTTCAACCCGGTCCAGGGCGGCCTTTCTGATTGATTTAAGAGAAAAAGAGGGCTCGTCGGGTGAATCCTTGCCGGTGAAATCAAGTATTCCTGCATTATCCGTTGGGGATTGAACGGGCATGAAAGGATCCGATGGGCTGGTCTCGCTAGCCGTTCTTTGGTTTAATTCAGCGAGAATCTTATCGGCATCACCGAGAACGAGCATGCGCTTGAGAATGTTTTGAAGCTCCCGAACGTTTCCCGGCCAGTGATATCTTTTCAATGCTTCTATCGTACGCTCGTTTGGCTGAAATATTTTGTCGGAATCGAAGAGCTGCGAATACTCTTTCAAATAGTATTCGATCAGGTGCGGGATGTCTTCGGGTCTTTCGCGTAAGGGCTGGATGTATATTTTAATAATGTTTAAGCGATAATACAGATCTTCTCTGAATTTTCCGTCCGCAATATCATTTTCCAGTTCGTGGTTGGTGGCGGCAATGACCCACGTGTCTGTCGTGAACTCTTTTTCAGATCCCAGGGGAGCGAAGGCGCCACCTTGGAGTACGTGCAGCAGTTTTGCCTGCAGGGACAGGGACATGTCCCCGATTTCGTCGAGCATCAGAACCCCTTTGTTGGCCAACTCGAACTTGCCCCTTGTCTTTCTGTCTGCCCCGGTAAAGGCGCCTTTTTCGTACCCGAACAACTCGCTTTCGAGCAAGCCATCCGGCAGGGCAGCACAATTCACTTTGATAAAGGGTTTGCCGTTTCTTGATGATTTTTGATAGAGGGTCTGGGCCACCACTTCCTTGCCAACGCCACTTTCCCCACAAATCACCGTATTGAGACCGGTGTCGGCAATATGGGCGATAACCTCATGAATTTTAACGATGTTTTCACTTACACCAATAATGGGACGGGACATAATCTCTCAATCGCCTTGTACGCTTTTTTCCACTCGCATAAATCGTTTTGACCCATTCTTGTAGCGTTGATGGAAAAGGGTTCGAGGTTTCAAGGGTTCCAGGGTCTACGTGATTGTTCATCGTTGAGAGCCCGGTAACTCAGCCATATCGGTTGAAAAAAGTTAAGACTTCTATCACTATATATTCAATAATTTCAATATATTATCTTCAAGTTCGTTGAGTTTGAAGGGTTTCTCCATAACAACATCAGCGTTGGCTTCCCTTGCAAGGGCTTCCGGTTCCTCACCATAGCCGGTTATGGCGATGACCGGCATTTTGGGATTTTGTTTTTTGATAATGGTGGTAACGGCTACACCGCTGATATTGGGCATGACGAGGTCAGTAATCACGAGATCAAAATCGTGGGATGCCGTTTCAAGGAGTTTCAAGGCATCCAGACCATTTGATGCTGATACAACATCGAAATTTTTTTTGGAAAGGAAACGCTCCAAAGAGAAGCGTATTTCCTCATTGTCATCGATGATAAGCAGTTTGGGGATGCGACGCATGTTCATCCTTTGATGGCTACTCATTCAGGAACTTCGACCAATGGCAACCTATTCGTCCTAATTGTAATCAAAAACAGGCTAACCATAGAACAATATTTATAAAAGGGCAAGAGGATTGTGCGCCAAAATGCAGGACGGAATGAGACCTTCTTCTTTGCAGCGTCACATAAAATACCCCTCTTTTCGATTGATATTACGAATAGATACATCATTGTTGGTGAATATAAAAGAGCGCTTCATCTGCAACTAGGGCGCGCAAGCGAGATAATTATGTTATCACTTTTGTGCGCTATCGATATCCTCCTGACGATTATGGGAAAATCATTCCACATTTTAAGTAGCGGTTTTCACAATATCAGCAATGCATGTCAATGATTGCACATGTAAATTGACTGTCGGCGTGGATGTGTGCTATCAATCAAGCAACTTATTTCCAATTTATGGTATCCATTTTCCTTGTTTTGTCGCTCTTTGAAAAATCAATCCCCCACTGATTCGTCTCGATAAGCGTTGGGACTGAAATCCGTTAACAAATTGAATTTGCACTCATAATTGTTGTTTATAACCATGCTTGCATTCTTTTTTCTTGCAACGACCTTCAGGATGTCGGCCTTGTTCGGGTTCCGAACCCGGACGGCGGGTCTGGAGCTTGGACAGCGAGGTTCAGGGTCGGTAGGCACGTTATTTGCTTACCTCAAGGAAGTCTAGACGCTATTTCTGATATGTGGTGCAGTCGTTTTTTTGGGCTGCTTTACATTTTACATCGCGACGAAAATAGGACCCCTTGGAGCCTTCAACGCCAAAAAAAATTATCATTCTGGAGCCAAACGCCGCTCACAAGGATTATTTGCGTTCCGTCGTTTCGCGGGCCGGCGATCTTGCCTTTTGCTTTCAGCACGAGACAACCTGCCTGGACAACCTCTTTCAGTTAGATCCGGTTTTGATCGTCATGGGTTCATTTACAAAGGAACGTAGTATTCGTTTCATGAATGCCCTTTGGGCGATTGGCTGCGAGCTGCCCGTGATATTGACTTCACAAGACCCGGCCGTGCGCCAGTACCTTGCGGTCAACCCATTCGGCAACATACAGGTGGTCGATTTTGCGTGGGACGGTCCGGCCTTGGAAGCCTCGGTTCAATCTGTTTTATCCAGGCGCCAAAAGAACCAACAATGGAACCGGCTCCCGTTTATCGTGGGGAAAAACCCGGATGTGGTAAAGATGAAAACACTGCTTCCGGAACTGGGCCGGTCCACAGATAACGTTTTCATCCGGGGTGAAAAAGGTGTGGGCAAAGAGCTGCTGGCACGCGCGATTCATGTTCATTCCAAGAATGGCGACATCTTTATCAAGATCGATGCCCCGGCACTTGCCGTCGTGGGAGCCGAATTACGACTGAGCCAGGTTTTAAAGCACAGCCTTAAGGATCAAAAGTACAAACAACCAACGAAGGGGTCATCCAAGGCCGGTACGCTCTATATTCATGAGATCGGCGACATGCCATCCCACTTGCAGGCAGAGCTGCTTCTCATCACCGATGAAACCGGAGTACCGCTGGTGAGTGGTGATATCGGAAGCCTCAATGTTTTTCGTGTGATCGCCGGCAGCAGCAAGGACCTGGGCAAGGCGGTGGCGCACCAACGTTTCAGAAAGGACCTTTTCTACCGCTTGAACACCTTGCAGATTGCCATTCCGCCGTTGCGGTGCCGAAAAGATGACATTTCCCTGCTGACGGATTTTTTTAGCTATAAATTTTGCAAGGATTTTGATAAGAGTTATTTTGAATTGTCCGCGGCCATCAAAGACAGATTTCATGACTATCGCTGGCCGGGAAACATCCTTGAGCTCGAGGGTGCTGTCAAACGGGCCGTGATGATGAACAACGAAAAAGAATTTTTACCCGGGTTCATGGCCGGAAAATCAGAGGGGGAGTTTCAGAACACCCAAAGCTGGCTGGCGGGTGTTTCTTCCCTGGACGACGTCATGAATATCGGGGACTGCCTGGATGACGTGGCGCGCAAACCGCTCAAGGATATTTGCTGGGACTTCATCGTAAAGGTCGAAAAAAATATCATCAGCAAAGCCTTGAAGCAAACGAATTGGAACCGTAAAAAAGCGGCCCTCAAGCTGAACATTAGCTACAAGTCGATGCTCAACAAGATCAAGGAATACGGCTTAGCGTAAGTGGGCGGTTATTTATCAGACAGGCGTTACAGGATTATCAGATTTGTCGACATTCCCGATCGACATCAAAATATTCCCATCGCCTGCAGTGATAGTGTTTTTCAAAATATGAGACAAGTCTGCACATGAAAAAAGCAAAAGACATCATAACCCCTGATCAAATTATTGAAATCATTTTCAGGCGCCGTTGGTACATCATTCTGCCGTTCATCGTTTCCATGATCGCCGGAATATTTTATACCGGCACCCTTACCAAGGTTTATGAGGCCAAGACACTGATCCTGATTCAGGCTCAGCGGGTTCCTGAAAATTATGTTCAGGCCATTGTCGACAGTGATACCAGTTCAAGGATTAATACCTTGTCTCAACAAATTATGAGTCGCACCAATTTAGAAAAAATTATCAACGATTTCGGGTTATTTGTCGGGCCTAAATATGAGAAGTTATTTATGGAAGAAAAGGTTGAAAACCTTCGAAAAAAAATCTCGATCGATGTAATACAAGATAGAAGAGGTGCAGACGCCTTTTCGATTTCATATCAGGGAATGGAGCCGGAAAAGGTGATGAAAGTGGCCAATGGATTGGCCGCCTATTTCATCGATGAGAATCTAAAGGCCCGGGAATCCCAAGCCTTTGGAACCAGTGATTTCCTCGATGCCGAGTTGGACAGTAGCCGACTAAAGCTAGAAGAAGTCGAGGAAACCCTGAAACGTTATCGAACGCGCTATATGGGTGAGCTGCCCGAACAACTCGAAACCAATCTGAGAATACTCGACAGGCTACAGGAACAACTGACCGATAGACAACAAGCATTGCGAGAGGAAAAGGCACGGCTTTTGTTTATCGAAAATCAAATCAAGAACGCAAAGGAACAAGTTGTAACGCCAGGTACGGCCGCTGAAGCTGCTCAAACGCTTCCTTCAGTGCTCGATCAGATGAAACAACGACTTAGCGAACTGAAAAATCGGTACACGGACAAACATCCTGATGTTGTCAATCTAGAAAAAACAATTGCAGAATTGGAGCGTACCCAGCCGAAAGATGCTGCAGTTGAAGAGCAAGCGGCTCCAATAGAACCGATTGAGCAGGCCAACCCCTTGCTTGTAGAGTACATGCAGCAACGATTAGAAGTACAAAGCGGCATCCAACGCTTGGAAGCAGAAATTGTGGAAACGATATCACAGAGCCAATTTTATCAGGACAGGGTGGAGAACACACCCAAACGGGAACAGGAGCTCCTGAGCCTACGAAGGGACTATCAGAATATTCAGACGTCTTACAATTCTTTGCTGAGCAGGAAACTGGAGTCGGATATCTCGGTGAACATGGAGAAAAAACAAAAGGGTGAGCAGTTTCGAATCGTCGATTACGCCAGGCTGCCTGAAAAGCCCATCAATGCAGATATGAAAAAAATATTTGTTTTGTTCATTGGTGCAGGTTTAGGCATAGGTGCTGGGATTATCTTCTTGCTGGAATACCTGGACACATCTTTTCGAAAACCCGAAGAGATAGAAGGTATGTTGAATCTCCCTGTATTGTGTACCGTTCCCCGGCTGTTTCATGCCAAGGAGCGACGGCTCAGGCTGTTCAATCAGGCAATGACCCTTCTTTTTACCGGGGTATCCTTTGCACTACTGGCTGGTTTTGCTGTCTTGACCTTCAAGGGCGTGGATAAGACGCTCGAATTTGTGAAACGCTATATCAATATTTAAATATAAATAGCTCAGAGCTGATAGCTGACAGGTGATAGAGCCGACATGGAATATTTTCTGTCAGAAAAATAAAAGAGGTCTAATTTGGGCAAAATATACGACGCGCTTGAAAAAGCACAGCAAGAAAAAATGCCTACCATCGAAGTGGGCAAAGGGCCTGCCGTTCACTTTCACGAACCAGGGCAAAAAAAGGATGGACAGCTAAAGCTACTGGAACCACTTCACTTAAGTCAAAACATTGACAGTAATTTGGTGACGTATCACAAACCCCAGTCACTTGAATCCGAGATGTTCAAAATGCTGAGAGGGAATATTCTATTCCCGGTGGACAAATCGGCTCCCCCAAAATCGATCCTTGTCACCAGCGCGTTGCCCGGTGAGGGAAAGTCGTTTGTTTCGACTAATCTTGCCGTCAGCATCGCTCATAATATTAATGAACACGTGCTCCTCATGGACTGCGATGTCCGTCGGCCTAGTGTTCACAGGGTATTTGGATTCGATGATATTCCCGGATTGACGGATTATCTCACCCAAAATACCCCGTTACATGATGTGCTAGTCAAGACAGATATCAAAAAGCTTACCATTTTGCCCGGTGGTGATCCACCCCCCAATCCAGCGGAATTGCTTTCTTCAAAAGAAATGACCAGCCTACTTGCAGAAGTCAAAGAGCGCTACAAAGACCGTTTCATTATTATCGATTCTCCCCCGCCCCAACTCACAGCGGAAACCAGTGCTCTTGCAAGACAGGTGGACGGTGTTATTTTGGTGGTGAAATCGGGCAGTACCCCAAGGGAAATGGTGGCGGATCTCATCGAGAGTATTGGCAGAGAAAAAATCCTGGGCATCGTTATGAATTATTTCGATCTGCGCTCTTCCAGTTACTACGGCTATGGTAAACACGGTAAATACGGAAAGTACTACCGCAAATAGCTGATAGCTGAAGCTCACAGGAAGCTTAAGTGCAATTATCAATTTTGAATTTTAAATTTTAAATTATTCAGTCGAACCCAACAAACCCAACCAACCCAATG
>CAVOZW010000025.1:0-9698 GCA_963701385.1 uncultured delta proteobacterium | reverse complement strand
GCCTTTCTGTGTCAGGATGTGGTCCATGAATTCGATGCTGCGGTCTACATGCACTGGTGCCAGCTTGGCACTGCTGTCGTAGTTTTCGGACTCTTTTTGAATGTAACCGACGTCGTGCATGAGTGCGGCGACCAGTCCCATATTGGCATCCATTGCACTTAAAACCACGCCCTCAATATGGGTGCCGTGGATGAGCCGTGCCATGGCAAGAAAGACATCCGTGGTATGTTTGAGGTTGTGGTAAGGTGTGTCAGAGGGTTTAAATCCTTGAAATGTTCCGGAAAACAAGGCAACAACATCTTCAAAGACAGCCGTTAAAAATGTAAAATCTGCGCTGCTGAACATTTCCTGAAAGAGGATCTGAACTTCTTCCAAAACCCTGTCAGGATCACGCGTGTCCACAAGCAGGGATAATTGCGGAGAGGAAGGATTTTCTTTTTTTGAATCCGTTGACATTTGTTGCCCTATACATGAAATATTCGCTTAAAGCAATTCTATGCATTGTGAGGGAGAGTTAGGTGTGAAGGCAGATTATCGAAGGCAAAATGAAGCGGAAGCGTCTGAGCTCCACAAAAGAATGTTTCATTTGAAAACCCTGTGTGATGTCAGCCACGTGCTCCTCGATCAGGGAAATATTGACGGCACCTTGCGAAATTTTCTCTTGATGACGCTGGGCAGTTTTGGTGTTGTCGAAGGGTTTGCATTTATTATCGAAGAGAAAGCTCTGATTCCCCAGAAATTGATTGCCGTGGGAATTGATGAAGAGACACGCCCGCTAATCGAAAAGGGTTGTCATAAACTACTCCTTGCCTATGATTACATCCCAACCATGGAACATATAAACGAAAAGCAACGGTTGGCGCTTTTCCCTCCGTTTATTGCCTATGTATCGATTTTTAATATCGCATATAATTGCAATGGTATTATGGGGTTGGGTGCCAAGATTGTCGATGGTCCCTACACCACTGCCGACACGGAACTGCTGGAAACACTGCTAATTAATCTGGCTGTTACCTTGAAAAATGTTCGCTCTACCCTGGCATTGAAGTCGGCTTTTCGAGAGGTCAACACGCTAAATCAGGCAATGTAAAAGGGGACGTTCGTGCAGAAAGTGCTTAAAGAATGATGCTCAATATGGGACATATATAATATGCCGAGACTAGCAAGATTGGATGCGCCTGGCGTGTTGCACCATGTAATGGGCCGGGGTATCGAGCGAAAAAAAATATTTTATAGCGATATAGATCGCAATGATTTTATAGACCGCTTGTCATCACTGGCTATAGATGGAGCGATAGAAATCTATGCCTGGGTTTTGATGCCGAATCATTTTCATCTGCTTTGCAAGACAAAAAATTTACCTTTAGCCTCTATCATGAGCAGATTGCTCACCGGCTATGTCGTAAATTTTAACAAGCGTCATAAAAGATACGGGCATTTATTTCAAAATCGCTATAAATCCATCGTTTGTCAGGAGGATGTTTATCTAAAGGAGCTGGTTCGATATATTCACCTGAATCTTTTGCGGGCAGGCCTTGTGAAAGATATGAAGGAGTTGAATCGAAATCCTTGGTCTGGTCACTCGGCGCTTACTGGTAAAATTAAGAGGAAATGGCAGAACACGGAGTATGTGTTGTCTTTTTTTAATAGATCCGGCAATTCTAAAAAGAATTATCTGCAATACGTTAAAGAGGGTATTGATCAGGGTCGCAGGCCGGAGTTGGTGGGCGGAGGATTAATACGGAGCATGGGCGGCTGGTCTGCTGTTCTCGCTATGCGCAGGCGTGGTGCAAAAGAGGTAGCTGACCAGCGGATACTGGGTGATGGAGATTTTGCCAAACAGGTCATATCGGGTCTTGATGATCTTGTTAAAAAGAACTTAAGGCTGTCCGGGCAGCGAATAGATATGAAAGTGCTTGCTGAAAAAGTGACTGAAAAGTACGATGTTTCTATTGGAGAACTTCGGTCAGGAGGTCGAAGAAGAGCAGTCGTGCAAGCCAGGCGCGCAATGTCATGGTTTTGTGTTAGAGAACTCGGTTATTCCGGGGCTGATGTTGCGAGGTATCTTGGTGTTAGCAACTCTTGTGTGACACGCTTGATATCGGCAGGACAAATGCCGGATATCGATGAGATCAAATTAGAGTTGTGAAAGTTCTGCACGAACGTCCCCTATATCCGTCCCCTATATCGTGTTCAGATATGTATCTGAAATTGTCATTAGCTGTAAGGAGATAGTTTTGTTATCCTTGACTCTTGGGCATCTATTATCCTGTCTTTACATCGTTCGTGAAAGTAACAGCGACTGATCATCAGGAGAAAAGTTATGCCATCCCGTCGCCTGGTGAAAGCGATTCTGTTTGGTCTACGGTAAGAGGGGACGTTCGTGCAGAAAGTGCTTTAAGAATGATCTTCATTATGGGACATACCTAATATGCCGAGATTAGCAAGATTGGATGCGCCAGGCGTGTTGCACCATGTAATGGGCCGGGGCATCGAGCGAAAAAAATATGTTTCAAAACTTAGCCATTGCTTATAGGGGTTGTCAGAAAAAGGTTCCGATTGAGGACCGTTTTTCTACTACAAACCCTTATGCCGCCATCCTATTTTCGGAACATTATTATGACAAGCGGTATAACTTCGGAATGTAGATTGCGCTATTCCGGAAAAATGGTCATTAAACCCTAACCAATAGCATTAACGGTTCAAACATATATAATGCAGGCCTGCGCCCCGATGCCCCTTCAAGTTTGACAAGGAGACCACGATCAGCCAGGGCTTTAGCAAATTTCACTGCGGTCGAGTATGGAATGCCACTTGTGCTGGTGAATTTGTTATTTCTGAATACTGGGTTGGTAAAAACAAAATCTAATGTATTAACACTCCATTTGGATGACAGCACCTTACTAAACTCAATTTTCATTTCTTCATACAATTCATGGATTTTTTCTGTGATACTTAGATTTCGTATTGCTTGCCGTTCAATTGCCTTTAGAAAAAAATCAATCCAATTCGTCCAATCCCCACCAGCTGAAACATCCCTCATAGTATCAACATAAATATTTTTCTTTTCTTCAAGGTAGCTGCTTATATAGAAATGAGGGGCTGAAATAATGCCTGTTGCCCACATCTGCAAAGTAATAAGCATTCTACCAATTCGTCCATTCCCATCCTCAAACGGGTGTAATGCTTCAAATTCAAGGTGGGACAATGCTATTTTTATCAATGCCTGGTGGGTAGATTTTTCAATATAACTGAATAAGATATCCAGGCCATCCTGCAATTTTTCTGGGCTAATCGGGATAAATAAAATGTTTCTTTTGGTTCTATCTGTTATGTAATTTTGTTCAATCTTGAATTTTCCAGGAGATTTAGATGCCCCCCTACCAAATGACAATAGCTTTTGATGTATCGCTTTTATTAACCATTGAGACAATGGGCGCCCATCTTCTATTTCTTTTTGGGCTGCTTTAAGTGCCCGTTGATATAATAGCGTTTCTATCACTTCTGATCTAACTTTTGATTTGCTTTCATCTTCTTCTCCATATTCGGCTTCATAGCGAAGAATTTCATCCATTGTACTTACCGTGCCTTCCATTCTGGAAGATATCACGGCCTCTTGATTACGAAGAGGAGTTAAAAATATTTCACTACCATGCATATTCTTAAGCATTTGATCAAAACGGGCAACAGCGTCAATTGCTCTTGCTAGAGGCTCAATCATTCTTTCATAGTCCAACTGCCCAGGTGGAAATCCGTCATAATGATAGTTGACAGCATTATCAAAATTAAACTGTTGCATTAATATAGACATTGCACACTCCCTTGACGCTTATATTTATCAAAATAATAATATCAAACATTTTTGTTGTCAATATTTATTAAATTATGATAATCAAAATGCTTTGTCTATAGTGTTCCAAAGCCAACATGGTTTGACACTCTTTTTTTGCAATTTTTGAGCGTCAAACACATTTGATGCTCAAAGAAAAGAAAGGGAACGTTCGAGGGGACGTTCGTGCAGAAAGTGCTTGAAGAATGATGTTCAATATGGGACATACATAATATGCCGAGATTAGCAAGATTGGATGCGCCAGACGTGTTGCACCATGTAATGGGCCGGGGCATCGAGCGAAAAAAAATATTTTATAGCGATATAGATCGCAATGATTTCATAGACCGCCTGGCGTCACTGGCTATAGATGGAGCGATGGAAATCTATGCCTGGGTTTTGATGCCGAATCATTTTCATCTGCTTTGCAAAACAAAAAACCTACCTTTGGCCTCTATAATGCGCAGACTGCTCACCGGCTATGTTGTAAATTTTAACAAGCGTCATAAAAGATACGGGCATTTATTTCAAAATCGCTATAAATCCATTGTTTGTCAGGAGGATGTTTATCTCAAAGAGCTGGTTCGATATATTCACCTGAATCTTTTGCGGGCGGGTCTTGTGAAAGATATGAAGGAGCTGAATCGAAATCCCTGGTCTGGTCACTCAGCGCTTACTGGTAAAATTAAGAGGAAGTGGCAGAACACGGCGTATGTGCTGTCTTTTTTCAATAGATCCGGCAATTCAAGAAAGAATTATCTGCAATACGTTAAAGAAGGTATTGATCAGGGCCGCAGGCCGGAATTGGTGGGCGGAGGATTAATCCGGAGTATGGGCGGCTGGTCTGCGGTTCTCGCTATGCGCAGGCGTGGTGCAAAAGAGGTAGCTGACCAGCGGATACTGGGTGATGGAGATTTTGTCAAACAGGTCATATCGGGTCTCGATGATCTTGTTAAAAAGAACTTAAGGCTGTCCGGACAGCGCATAGACATGAAAGCGCTTGCCGACAAAAGTGGCAGAAAAATACAATGTTTCTATTGGTGAACTTCGGTCAGGAGGTCGAAGAAGGGCAGTTGTGCAAGCCAGGCGTGCAATGTCATGGATTGGTGTTAGAGAACTCGGTTATTCCGGTGCTGATGTTGCGAGGTATCTTGGTGTTAGCAACTCTTGTGTGACACGCTTGATATCTGCAGGACGAATGCCGGATATCGATGACATCGATTTAGAGTTGTGAATGTTCTGCACGAACATCCCACTATTGTGCTATTGTTTTGTTGTCCTTGACTCTTTGGAATCTATTAACCTATATTTGACATGGTTTGTGAATGTAACAGCGACTGCTTATCCGGAGAAAATTTATGCCATCCCGCCGCCTGATTAAAGCGACTCTGTTTGGTCTGCTCATCGGGATATTGGGACTGCTGGGCGGGTTTTCCCAGACCATGTCCAGGCTGGACGAAAACTCGGGCCTGGGTCTGCTGTTCAAGCTGCGGGGGCAGCGAAAGGCCCCGCCCGACGTGGTGGTGGTCAGTATCGACAAGGACGTCGTCGGACGAACTGGGCCTGCCCAACAACCCTGACAAGTGGCCCCGCTCCATCCATGCCCGCCTGACATCGATCCTGGCCCGGGCCGGTGCGGCGGTGGTGGCCTTCGACGTTCACTTCATCGAGCCGCGGGATGCTGCCGACGACGCCCTGTTTGCCGAAGCCCTGGCAGATGCCGGCAACGTGGTTCTCTGCGAGCCCATGATCGCCAAGGAGATCCCCCTCACCAACAAAGAGGGAGCTCGCACAGCGGTTCACAGTATTGAAAAGCGGGTCATGCCCCTGGCCCTCTTTGCCGATGCCTGTACGGCCACCGCCCCCTTTGCCCTGCCCAGAATCCCCTTCAAGGTCAACCAGTACTGGGCCTTCAAGACCGGCGCCGGGGATTCCCCCACCCTGCCGGTGGTCGTGTTTCAGCTCTATACCGCACCGCTTTATGAAACCTTCCTTGACCTGCTTAAAAAAGCAAGCCCGGAGTGGGCCCCAAAACTGCCTGCAACCATCGATACCACCCTTGGAAACAGCGGTGTGAAACGGCTAATCAGCAATATCCGGGGGATTTTTCAAACCGATCCCCTGGTTGAAAAACGGATGATGACGGCCCTGGCACAGTCAGGCGACCTTGCGCCCGATGAAAAAAAGAGCAATCTGCTCCGATCATTAATTCAGTTGTACGGCGGCGACAACCGCCACTACATCAATTATTACGGCCCCCCGCGCACCATCACCACCATCCCCTACCATCGAGCCCTGCAACTGGCGCAGGACAGCCAGGAGTCCTCCCGATATCGACCTGACAGGCAAAGCCGTGTTCGTGGGTCTTTCCGAGGTGCTGCTGGCGGAGCGCAAAGACAGCTTTTACACCGTGTATTCCCAGGCCAACGGTGTCTTCATCAGTGGGGTGGAGATCGCAGCCACAGCATTTGCAAACATCGTCGAAAACAAACCTGTTCGGCCCATCAACACGTGGTTTTTATGTTGTGTTTATTCTCCTGTGGGGAACCGGGCTGGGTATTGTCTGCCGCATGGTCCCGGTGCTGATCAGCGCTTCCTGGGTTGTCGGGTTGAGTGTTCTGTATTTCGTCAGCGCCGTTGTGCAGTTCAAATTTTTTCACCTGTGGTACCCGATCGTCATTCCCCTGGTGCTGCAGGCGCCCCTGGCCTTTTTGGGTTCGACGGGCATCAAGTACGCCTGGCTCTTCAAGGAGTTTCTGGTCAAGCAGCGCATGGAGGAGGACCTCACCAGCGCCGGTGGCCTTCAGGAGAGCATGATGCCGGGCGAGTGCCCTGAAATCGAGGGATATCAGATTGCGGCCAAGTCGACGCAGGCCCGGGAAGTGGGCGGCGACTTCTTTGATTTCATCGAGAGTGGCGAGGACAAACTGGGGCTGGTCATCGGCGACGTCACCGGAAAAAGCGTGACCGGCGCCCTGGTGATGTCGGCTTCGAGAAGTGTATTCCGCATGCTCTCGGAACAGGATCTGTCAGTGAGCAACATCATGATCCAGGCCAACAAGCGCTTGAAAAAGGACATCAGAAGCGGTATGTTTGTGGCCCTCCTGTTTGCCAGTTTGGATATCAAAAAGAAGATCTTGACGCTGTGCAGTGCCGGGCAGACCCAGCCGATCCATTACGTGCAGAAACCGGTGAAGCCATCCTGGTGGAGACGGAAGGTGACAGCTTTCCCCTGGGAATTCTGGATGACGCGGATTATCAGGAAACCCATATTCAATTCGAGCCGGGTGACAAAATGATCTTTTACACCGACGGCATCGTGGAAGCCATGAACGCCAAAGAAGAGATGTTCGGGTTCGAACGGTTGATGGAGATCATGCAGCATGCCGGCGATATGGACCCGGAATCGCTTCTCAATGAAATCGTCAACAGCGTCAACGCCTTCGCCGGCAACGTGGCCCAGCATGATGACCTGACCATCATTGTGCTGGGTGTGTCCACTTAATATTGACGATTTCGTAAAAAGCCCAACTTCCGCGTTGTGCTGAATTTCGCAATCATTCAACGTACAATAAGTACGCCTCCTGATAGCAAAATTTGCACGCCTTGAATTTGAACTTTTTACAAAACCGTCTAAATAGGACTTTTTGCAGTTTCATCAATAAATGAATACCCCACACTTAAAAAAGCTCACCGGAAAATTTTACCCCGGTGCTTTTAGGGCGCGTCTGAAGATGAATCTTGTAACTTTCGGCATCGGATTCCAACATGTGGGCAAGGTAGGTCATGGCCCGCTCGATGGCAACCTGGTAAAGATCTGCATCGATATTCCAGCGAATCCTGAAATGATTCTGAAAAAAACGGTTTACACTGTCCAGTTGCGTCGTTAGACGCGCGTTCATCCGGTCATTAAACAGGGTCGCATCTTTGATGAGATCGAGTTCGCATTCATAATTTCCAGTGCCGGCTTCTTTAAATTCACGATACAAAAGCGGTAGTTTTTCAAGATATGTCCTGTCGGCTGTTTGCGCCAGCAGGTCTGCAGATGCCAGCATTTTCCCGATCAGTTCACCGGATGGGGACTGGAAAGGGTATCGTGGTAAGGGGTTTTTCTAAATCGGTGCACAAAATGGCTTGTTCACACTGAAGGACGCTGTCTCGTGAATAGCCTTTCTGTGTCAGGAGGTGGACCATGAATTCGATGCTGCGGTCTATATGCGCAGATGCCAGTTTGGCACTACTGTCGTAGTTTTCCGAATCTTTTTGAATATAACCGATATCGTGCATGAGTGCGGCAACCAGTCCCAGGTTGGCATCGATCGCATTCAAGGCCACTCCCTCAATATGGGCGCCGTGGATGAGCCGTGCCATGGCAAGAAAGACATCCGTGGTATGTCTGAGGTTGTGGTAAGGTGTGTCAGCAGGCTTTGAACCCTTGAAATGTTACCGGAAAACAAGGAAACAACATCTTCAAAGACAGCGGACAAAAGTGTAAAATCACCGTTGTTGAACATGTCCAGAAAAATGATCTTAACTTCTTCCAAGACCCTGTCGGGATTGTCGCATATCCGACCAAGCAGAGAAAGCTGCGAAGAGGAAGGCTTTTCTTTTTTGTGGTCGGTTGACATTTGTTCCCTATACTATGAAATATGATTTTAAAGCAATTCCATCCATTGTGAGGGAGATTTAGATGTGAAGGAAGATTATCAGAAGAAAAACGAAGCCGACAGAATCTGAGCTCAGCAAAAGAATGTTTCATTTAAAAACCCTGTGCGATGTCAGCCACGTGCTCCTCGATCAGGGAAATATTGACGACACCTTGCGAAATTTTCTCTTGATGACCCTGGGCAGTTTTGGTGTTGTCGAAGGGTTTGCATTCATCGATCGAAGAGAAAGCCTTGATTCCGAATAAATTGATTACCGTCGGAATCGATGAAGAGACACGCCCGCTTATCGAAAAGGGGTGTCAGAAACTACTCGTCACCTATGATTACATCCCAACCATGGACCATGTAAACGAAAAGCAACGGTTGTCGCTTTTCCCTCCGTTTATTGCCGATGTCTCGATTTTTAATATCGCATATAATTGCAACGGTATTATGGGGTTGGGTGCCAAGATTGTCGATGGTCCCTACACCACTGACGACACGGAACTGCTGGAAACACTGTTAATTAATCTGGCTGTTACCTTGAAAAATGTCCGCTCTACCCTGGCATTGAAATCGGCTTTTCGAGAGGTCAACACGCTTAATCAGGCAAAAACCAAGGTCATCAACCATCTTTCTCATGAATTGAAAACACCGATATCACTTCTGACAACGGCCCTTTCCCTTTTGCGAAAGCCACTTTTGGCGATACCCGAAAAAAAATGGATTCGGACATATAATAGAGCGGCACGAAGTTTAAAGCGGTTGTCGAGCATCCAGGGAGAAGTAGAGGACATTATGCGGGACAAAGAATTTTCCACACCATCGTGTTGTCACGGGTCTGGCGAAACGATTTTCAACGTTGTTTTCCTTGCCGACATTTAGTTCGTGTCCGTCCACAAATGAAGATTGTTGCGTGAGATCAAGGCGTTAAATGCCGATCTTGCGGAAAAAGACCATTTGTGGATGGGCACTGGTTAACCGTATATACCCAATGTCATTAACTTAAGCTGATAGGCAGTTCCAAATAATGTAGCTCAGGTCTTTAGACCTGCAAAAAAATGTACAAGCAGAGCTGAAGCTCTGCGCTACATCCTCAAAAAAAAAAATATTTCTCTGCGACGCTGTGGTCTCTGTGAGAGATATTAACTCCTTATTGTCATAATTCTTATACAATAGCGGGCTCTTAAGAGCGGCACAGCCGCGTCTGATAATATCGCGTA
>CAVOZW010000024.1:0-15568 GCA_963701385.1 uncultured delta proteobacterium | reverse complement strand
TTTCATGTTCAACTCCTAATCTCGAAAATTGGATTCCACGTTCGGGTCTTAGATGGATGTGATGATCTGCAGGATACGCATGGCAGTTTTTCCGTTACCGAAAAGTTCTTTCGGAGCATGGATGGGCGGCTCCTGTTGGGTTGCCGTGACGATCCGTTTTTGATCCATATCGGTTATGGTGTTCCAGCCCGAAGAAACCGTCTCCACCCATTCTGTTTCAGGTCTCAATGTGATACAAGGTACTTTAAGAATATAGGCTTCTTTCTGGATGCCTCCTGAATCGGTTAGAATCATACGGGCGTTCTTTTCAAGCATGAGCATATCGATATACCCGATCGGGCCCATCAATAACAGGTTCTCAATAGATTGCATCGACGAAGATCCAAAAATGTCTGCGAGTTTTTGATGGGTCCTTGGATGAACCGGAAAGACCACTTTACGGTCCAGCGCCTGAAATGCCGTTATTATCTTGTGTAGGTTTTCCGGATTATCCGTATTATAGGGGCGATGGACCGTTGCAAGGTAGTATTCCCCGCCCGCAAGGTCCAGTGTCTTTAGAATGGACGATGTTTTACTAGCTATACCAGAATAATACATCAAGGCATCTACCATGGTGTCGCCAACAAGATGTACCCCCTGCGTTATCCCTTCGGTTTTCAAATTGTCAACGGCGGTTTGGGTGGGACAAAAGAGATGGTCGGCACAATGGTCGGCGATGATCCGGTTGGTTTCTTCGGGCATCGCCTGGTTGAAGGAACGAAGCCCGGCCTCTACGTGAGCCAGCGGAATTTGGAGTTTGCGTGCTGCCAGCGCACCGGCAAGCGTCGAGTTGGTGTCCCCGTATACCAGAACCAAATCGGGTTCCTCCTTGATCAGTGCAGCTTCGATGCGAATGAGCATGTGACCTGTCTGAAAACCATGAGATCCAGAGCCTACGTCGATATTTACATCCGGTTTGGGAATCCCTAACTCTGTAAAGAAGACATCCGACATCATCCGGTCATAGTGTTGACCCGTGTGGAGCAGAAACTCCGTCACCCCTGCATCACGCAAAATCCTGGTCACAGGAGCTGCTTTGATGAATTGGGGCCTGGCACCGATGATAGTGAAAATTTTCATTTTTGCTGGGGGCCTATCTTATTGGAATCGCCAAATTGATCCAGCAGCTTTATAAGCCTTGATGCCGTAACCTGCAAACAAAATTTATTTTCCACGAGCTTTCTTCCCTGCCGGCCCATCTCCTTTCTCAACATACCCTGCGATATGAGCTTTTCCAGGGCAGCGGTCCATTCACGGGTGCCGGTCGCCAGAATACCGTTGACGCCGTCCTGGACAATGTCCAGGTTGGCCTCCACCGGCGAAGCAATTACCGGGAGTCCGCACGCCATGTATTGAATCAGTTTGTATCCGCATTTTCCCCGGGTCCATGGTGTGTCCGGAAGGGGCATGATACCGATATCGAAATCGAGAATGTCGTCGACCTCGTTTTCCTCGTGCCATGGCTTGTTCTCGATCTCCAGATCATTGGCACGGAACTCACCGGCGCCGACGCAAACAAAGCGCATGGGATACTTCCTGGCGACGGTCTCAAGTGCCGGAATGACCATTTCCAGGTACTGCGACGTTGTTGGAGAGCCGATCCAGCCGACCGTAATGGTTGCCGCGGGTCCATGTTTTTTGGTTGTGTAACGTTCTAAATCGATGACACTCGGCAGATACGCCACTTTTCGAGCCCCGGCGGCGATTGCCCGTTGTTCCAGATAGTGGTTTCCTGTGAGAACGAGATCGGCATGGCGCATGATTCTGTCGATCTTGTGACCCAGCAGAAAGCGGATGATCCCCATGGGGTGCCTGTCATATCGGTGAAAGATGGCATCGTCATAATCGACCACGCAGGGTATTTTCAATTTGAACAACAGATCTTCCATCCAACCGGGAAGCCAGGGAAAAAGTTCTTTTTCGATCCAAAGTACATCCATCTTTATGAGCACGTGCCATTTGAAGCATGCGTTTAGCATAGGCGGATGCAATGGAATGAACGTTTTTAGAAACGTCTTTTTGAATGGATCGAACATAGTCATCGTCAAACAGATAGCTGGTTTCTATTTCGATCCCGGCGGCTTTCAGATAGGGAATGTATTGATACGAACGGATGCGGCTGCTGGCGCCACGCCGATCATAACGACTCAGAAGCAGGATTTTCATTGCGTTTTAATTCGTAGACGATTTCATAACAGGGGATCAAATAGCACAGGTTCTCTTCGTAAAATTCCATGAAATGGTGATTCAGGTTGAACAGGGTCTGAAATATTTGTTTGATCGCCCATCGAAAGTAGAACGGTCGGGGCGATTTGAAGACCAGCTTGATGCTGCAAAGATCGAATAGATGAGCATGTGAGTAGTTGGGGACCTTGCGCGTCATCAGCGTGTCTTTCGCAAGATAGGAAAACGTGTACAAACCAAAGGGCGTCACGTGGGTGGGATCAGAATAAAAATACGGATTTGAAAAATGGGGAACCACCACCCGAAGCCGTCCCTGAGATTTCATGATGCGGGCCAGGTGGTGCCATCAGCGACGGCAGGTCTCTGATATGTTCCAGGCAATGATAGGCAAACACGGCAGAAACCGTGTCGTCGGGAAAATAGGTCAGTACATCAACGATATCACCCAACAATGTCGACGCATTCGTTGGGGATCAGATCGACGCCTACGGCCGAGGCATGGCGTTTGCGATTGCCGCAGCCCAGTTCCAACTGCAGATCTTTTTTATCTTTGACCAGTCTGAGAACCGTCTTTTCAATTTCGGACGCTGTCATCATGGGTGTCTGGCCTTTTCCAGGTTTGTGCGGGTGAGTTTGGCCAAAATGAAGCCCTTTTCGTCGGGTGCAAGAAAATAGAACCAGACTGAAAAGAGATACGTGCAAGAACCAACACCAGAAATACGGTTTTTGTTCCGAAACCGGTCCAGAGATGCGGCAAAGAACAGTATGATGGATACGGTCAGGCCGATCACTGCTTCTTGTTTAAGATGCCTGTTGTTCGACTTAAGCAGTTTCTTTGCAAAATATTGCATGCAAAGCACATCAGCGCTAACGCGCAGTACCCAGGCGACGGCAACCCCCTCGATATCGTATTTAGAAGCAAAATAAAAGAGAATCGGAAGATACAACACCAGTTCTGCCAAGTGCAGTTTGGCGGTCAGATCTGGGCGCCCTGCTCCCTGGATCATGGCGTAAGGAACCTGTCCCATGCTCAGAGCCAGAACCCCGGCAGCTATCCATTGAAGCACCCGTGTGCTGTTTGCCGCGAACTCGTCACCGAGCCACATCTGCAGGCCTTCATTCGCAAAGGTGATGATCAGCAACGATATGGGGAAAATAATCAGGAAAATATATTTAATTCCGCGGAAAAACATTTTTTCGGATCGCTTCGGGTCCACGTGAAAACTCGTTGAAAATGCAGGAAAGAGGACCCCCATGAGCGAACCGGATATCAGGAGAAGCTTGGTGACGATTTCGCTCGGCGTGGCATAATAGGCTACGGCCGTTACCGAGATGAGGGCGCTGATAAAAAATCGGTCGACATACACGAGAAGTGGGCTAATGATGTTGGTGATCGTCATCCAGCTGCCGAATTGGAAAAGGCTGGAAACATTGGTGCGTTGAAGGGCAAACCCTTTTTTCAGAGCAGGCACCAGTTTCAAACACAACAGGAGTTGGACCATACAGCCAATAAGTTTGCCGCCAATCAAAATCAGTACGACATGGAAGAGATTGTTTGAAAAAGGTAGGACAATCAATGGTGCGCAAAAGCTATAGATACCCATGGGAACGCGCACAGCATTGACGAGATCGAAACGCTGATGTGCCTCGAGCACCCCGCGGAAACCAACCCCCAAGATAACGACCGGCATGCCTGCGGCCAGGAGATACAGCGTGAGAATGGTTTCCGCTCTCAGTTCCGGGGGTATTTTTAAAAGACGGGTCACCAATATGGGTGTCAGAACGACAAAACATATGGCAATCAACACGCCCAGCATGATCATGATGAACAGCGCCGTCCAGATCAGAGCTGGAACTTCAGCTACCCTTCCCGCACCGAGCTTTTCGGCAACGAGCTTGGTGAGCGCCCTGCCAAGTCCTAAATCCAGCAAACTCAGATAGCCGATGATGACCCAGGCCAACGTCAGAATGCCGAAGCGTTGGGTGCCGAGGTATCGGATCATGATGGGTATGGCAAACAGCGCAACCAGCAGAGGGGCACCGTATCCCAGCAGATTGAGCACCATATTTCGGGCCAGGAGTCGGCCTCGTGTCAGGCTCAAATGATACGTTGTATCTTCCATATTCCGAAGCTGCAAACAAGTCAGACGATATTTTCGTAAGCCACGATCTTTTGTAGGGGGACATGGTTTTGGGCTAGCCGATTCGCCCGCTTTTCGATATCATCCATCGATGTGATCAGAATTATGTCAAATGCGATGGTGCGGAGGCGGTCGATGGGTTGGATTTTGAATCCCATAAATTCTTTTTTCCTGGAATGATCTTCGACAACCGCCTTCAAACGGATAGGGGTTTCCTGCAGGGTGATGTAGGCAATTTCCGTCAGATCGCTGATGCCGTAAAAAACGATGCTGCGGACATTTTCGCTTTCCAAATTGTTGAACCAAAATTTTAATTTATATTTTGCATCTCTATAATATTCAAAAGAATAGCGAACATAGTCATAGGTTAAGCGCGTTTTTTCGAGGGCACCCTTGGGTGTCAATATGTATTTGACTCGATTCCTGGGAATCGTGGTGATTTTGAAATAGCCTTTCTGGGCCAATCGTTTGAGAAACGAGTTCACCAGTCCCAGCGATATGTTCAGTTTTTTCGATAGGTATCGCTGACTCGGCGATTTGTTGCTATCGAGTTCCTCAAGGATTTTTAGTGTGCGGATGTCTTGTACGTCCATAAAATCACCACTGCGTTTTGTTAGGAGATCTTTGAAAAACACCCCCTTTGGCCCAATTTCGGGGTCAGGATCAAATTTTAATTTCTGAGTTGAAAGCCGTTTAGGCCGGGTGTCTATTCGTGTTGATCGCTCTTGATATCTTTTTCGTGCTTTAGATACCAGGCGTATGTCCGGGCAATGCCCTCTTTGAGACCGATGCTGTGCTGCCAACCTAATTTTCGCATACGACTGACATCCAGAAGCTTTCTGGGGGTACCATCGGGCTTGGCAGTGTCGAATCGGATGGTTCCCTGAAAGCCGACAATATCTCTGATGGTTTCGGCCAATTCTGCAATCGATATTTCTTGACCTGCGCCGACATTAAAATGTGTAATTCCCAAACCATACAGCGTCTTGGCATCGATCTGATTCATGACGAACAAACAGGCCTCGGCCATGTCGTCTACATGCAGGAACTCTCGTTTGGGTTTGCCTGTGCCCCAGATGTCCACCGTTATCACCGCGTCATCAGGTTCCGCGCTAGTCTCCTGTTTGATTTTGGCTTCATGGAACTTGCGAATCATCGCCGGGAGTGCATGTGACGATTGAAGATCGAAATTGTCGTTGGCTCCATATAAATTGGTTGGCATGACGGAGATGAAATTACTGCCGAATTGATTGAAATAGCTCTGACACATTTTAATGCCGGCTATTTTGGCTATGGCATAGGCTTCGTTAGTGGGCTCAAGGGTGTCGGTCAACAGATACTCCTCTTTCATGGGCTGCTGACAATTTCGGGGATAAATGCAAGAACTTCCTAAAAACAGCAACTTTTTAACCCCAAATAGATGTGCACAGTGAATCACGTTATTCTGGATGGCGATGTTCTGATAAATGAATTCTGCTGGATGGCTGCTGTTTGCCAGGATGCCGCCAACTTTTGCCGCAGACAGGAATACATAATCAGGCCTATGCTCTTGGAAGAACAGTTCGACTTGATTTTGGCGCGTCAAGTCAAGCTCCGCATGCGAGCGTTTTAGGATATTTCCATACCCTTTTTCTATCAATGCCCTGCAGATAGCGGATCCGACCATGCCCTTGTGCCCGGCAACGAATATTTTGGCTTTTTTGTCCATGTTTTTGGTCTCCTTGAGATTTATCCGCCTTCGCAGAATACCACTTCGGCGTCCGCTATCAGGCACATTGTCTTTTAGGGTCCTTCTCAACTCAATATGTTCGCAAGTGGTTGCTGATCTTGTATATTATGGCGCCGTCAATTAATCAGCAGCCTCTCGTAGAGCGATTGGATATCGCGTACCAAACGATCTTTTTGATAATTGGCCATAATGAATCTTCGCGCATCTGACGTCATTCGGTCATGGATGCTGGTATGTTGATCAAGAATATATTTGATACCATTGGCCAGGCTTTTTTCATCATTGTTTTGGACCAACAAGCCCCTCTTGCATATTTTGAAACCGTCTGTCGAGTCGGCAATGTTCACTTCTGCCAAGCAGATCCTTGATGCCGCCTGCATCGGTTGATACGACCGGAACACCCGATGCCATGGCTTCAATAATCGACACAGGGGTACCTTCGTTGATGGAAGTGAGGGCCAAGGTGTCGAGATCTGCGTATATGTATTGAACGTCTTTTTTCCAGCCGCAGAAACGCACCTGTTCGAATATGCCCTGCTGAATGCATAATTTCTCAGATCATCCCTCAATTCCCCATCCCCGATAACGGCAAACAGGATTTTTTTATCCGGAAATTGTCGTGTGAAATGTGCCACTGCCCGAAGAAACATGACGTGATTCTTGACGGGGACCAACCTGCCGATAATGCCGACAAGCCACACCTTGTTATCGATACCGAGTTCTTTCCGAAAATACCCTTTCAATTCCGTGTTGCAAAGAAACGGTTCGAGGTCGAAACCCAACTCAATCGTTGCGACCTTATTAATTTTTGCAATGTGATACTTACGAACAATTTCTTCCCTCTGGGTAGGGCTGATGGCGATGATTTTGGCTGGTGAAGAAAGCTAAAACTTCTTTCGGTCAAAATAAAAAGCTAGCTTTTGAATTTTCCGAAATATCCTTCAAATACGTGTCCGTGGAAGGTGTGAATCGTCTTAATATTTTTACGGAATAGCAAATTAACAAGAAACCGGACAATCTGGCAATGGCTGCCTGCCTTTGCGGTGTGTGAATGAACAATGTGGGGTTGTATCTTTTTAGAATTTGCATGAATTTAATTAAGGTTTGAATATCCTTTAGCAAGTTCACTTCTCTCTGTAATTCCTGAATGATAATAGGTGGTTCAGCATGATTTTTGAAAAGATAGCCCATGTCCCCTTCACCGGGTGATATACTTCCTATCACGATCGAGGAATCAAAACGATCACTCCTCAAGCTTTTGTGAAGCAGATTGACATGAATTGCAGGGCCGCCAATATTCAATCGCGCGATAACTCTGAGCACCTTTATTTTTCCTGATTCTCGTCTTGCGGCAATTATTTGTGTTTCTACCAGATAAATCAGCCGATCCATCTGTTTTCGGCGATCAAATTGGTTGGATAACAACAAAGACTGTTTTTTCATCAACCTTAGACGATCTTTGTTGTTTGCAAGGCGTTCAAGTACCGAAACGATTGACTGTGAATTTCCGGGACTGGCCACAACGCCGCATCCACTATTCTTGACAATCTGAGCAAGGTCGCTTGTCTCGTTAGCTACGGCTAATACAGGCCTGCCAGCTGCAAGGATGGGATAAAGCTTGCTGGGAAAGACTGTCCCTTCGATTCCTGATTGTATCGACACCAGGTGTATATCGCCATATGCCAGGATATCGGGAAGATATTCGACTGGTTGAAAAGGGATAAATTTGACGTTGTTGCATTCTGAAGCCATCTGCATCACATGGTGCTTGTGTGCCCCCTCGCCGATAAATACAAATCCGATTTTTTGGTGCTGGAGTTTTTTGGCGGCATCGATGATGGTACGCCAGGCTCCGTAAAAACCGATATTGCCGGCATGAACCACCGTGAAGGCAAAATCGTCGCTAAATTGCCCACGGATTGATTTACTAGGGAGGAGCATATGTGAAGGAATCGGTGCACCATGCCGGACGATGGCGACTTTGGTCGGATGAATACCTTTCTGGATGACCTTCTTGCGCATATCCCTGTCAAGAACAATAATAAGGTCCGCTCTTAGCATCGCCCATTGATGAATATTCTCCCAAATAGAAAAAAGAACGCCCTTTTTTACGATTCCGGAGGCCAGGGCCATGTCCGGGTGCAAATCTTGAACATAGTAAATAAAGGGGGACTTTTTCCGCTTCGAAAAAAAAGCACCCAAAAGGCAGGCTATCGGTGGGTCTGTCATGCACAAGATGGCGGATGGACTGGAAATGCTGATATGGGGTATGGATAGCAGAAAATAAGAAAAGTAATTCAAGAGTCTTTTCGTCATGCGAAGCCTGGAATGGGAAGTGGATCCTACCCGCAATACTTTAACATTTTTATTTCTGAATTTTTTAAAAAAATACCAGGGATGAAAGGTCTCGGGGTTATAGGACGGCCGTCCGGCAATGATTTTTACATTGAATGTTTCTGAAAAAGCTTGGGCAATCGTTTGAACCACAGAGGCGGTTGCGGAAGTATCTGGTGGGTAGTATTGATTGATGATGAGTATTTCTGGTTTGTTTTTGGTCATAATAGCATGCAGTAAGGGCAAATTTCAAAAGATGCTGACGCAGCTGTTTGATGCCATTTCGTAAACAGAGATCAGTTTTTTGAAAATTTTTTTCCCGTCATGTTTTGTTGCCGCTTTTTTCCCGTTTATCTTAAGTTTTTCCCTAAGATCTTGATTCTGCTGGATCATTTTCATGGCACTGGAAAGGTCGTTGTCCCGATATATGTCGAAAAAAAGAGCGGCATCTCCTGCCGTTTCAAGTATAGCAGGTATTCGACCAGCAACTACCGGGCAACCACAAGCCATTGCCTCGATCACCGGTATCCCCCCCCCCTCAAAGAGAGAGGGAAAAACCATGGCACCGGCGCCTGAATATAAAGCAGGAAGTTCATTGAAGTGAATACGGGGCATTCGAATGATGTTGTTTTCGAGATGCAACAATTTGATCAGCCTATTAACCCTGTGTTCCGCTTCTTTTGCATCCCCACGCAAAACCAAGGGCCAGGGATCAAACCCGCCAGATTTCAGCTGATGATATGCGCGCAGCAGACCGGTATGATTTTTGTGGGGATAGGTGTGTGCAACGTACAAAAAATACTTGTCCGGTAAGGCGTATTTTGATTTGAAATGCTTAAGGTGTACCCGTTCAAGATGCACGAACTGCTTATCAATTACAGCGGGAAGGACAATATTGGTTGAAGAATCTCTTTGAAAAATACGATGGATATCGTTGTTGGTAGCACGCGACACAGGCAGCAGCACTTTGGCCTTTCTAACGGTCCTCCTAAACAATGTATTTATGTAAAGTCGTTTTTTTGCAGAAAAAAGATCTGGCCGATGTAATGGCATGAGGTCGTGAACCGTAACGACACCTGGATGTCTTGAAAAGGGCGCCATTACATTGGCAAACCAGTGCATGCAGCCAATATTCATTTGGCCTGCCTTTAGCTTCTAGCAGCGTGTTTTCATATACAACCCGGGAAATACGATGTCTGGGATTGACAGATGAATTCACGCAAACAAAGTTAGATGCTCGAGGAATCAGTTTTTTGCTGTCATCGTTGACAAAGGCAACGTATGTGTTAACAGCATCATGCTCGGCGAGAGCATTGATGAGACCGGCCATGTAATTCCAAACGCCGCCAATGCCCGGAAAAGCATGCAGGAGGTTTAAACCGATCCGCATAATGCTCTTTTATGGTTTCTGAATAGAAAATATCCACAGGTGGTTGTCAGTAAAAGGTCGGAGCAGACAGTGGCCCATGCTGCGCCCTTTATCCCGAAGGCTGGTATCATGAAAAAATTCAACATGATATTCACTGCAGCACAGACAAGAATGACATACATGAAAACATACTGAAGATCCAAGGCGATCAATGCATGGGTCACAAGGTACCCGGGGAACATGATCAAAATGGATAAAAGCAAAATCTTAAATATAGCCACACTACCCAAATATTGATTTCCAAGAATCAAAAGAAAGAGCGGTTGCGCGGCAAATAGCATCACAACGCAAATGATGATCGCACATGAAAGCAGTACCCAAAACAACGTAATAGCAAATGTATAAAATTCCGATCGGTTCTTCATTCCCAGTCGTGACATTTTTGGGAAAGCCACCAACATGATGACCCTCGCAAAAAGAATGACCCCTTCTGAAATTTGATAAGCACCGTTGTAGAGGCCAACTTCGGTAATCGTTCTAAATCCGGCGATCATAATGTTGTCGATACGGTAATAGACGCTCCACACGGATCCCGCCAGGGCCAGTGGAAATGCCGTTTTTAAAATGCCGGATAATTCATTTTTTTCTAGCTTGACATAGTGTCGTAGAGATAGACTTTCTTTTTTAGCAAAAAAGGCTCGAAGCGATGAAAACAGATAGAAGGGTATTCAAGAGAAAAGCCAAGGCAGCGGCAGGAGCTGTTTTGGAATAAAAAAATATCATGAATGCCAGTATCAGAATACCCCCTCGATGAAATATCAACAGGGATGCCTCGTACTGCATTTCTTCTATTCCTCTGAAATAGCTGCAGAAAAAGTTGAAAAAGGAAAAAAATGCAAATGCGATCCCCACGAGAGCCAGTGTCAACCGCATATCTTCCTTGGGCATCACCCAGCAAATAAACAGGACAATTAGTACCCCGGCAAGTGTGGTCAGTATTCGTGCCGAAAAAATGTTGGACAGTCGTATATCTCCTTGTCTTGCTACGCTCCTCACACAGACCGTATCCAGTCCGAATTCCATAATGCTGTAGGCAAGGTAACCGATGCTTAGGGCCAATGTGAAAGTGCCGAAGGCTTCCACACCCAGCATACGAGCAGTGTAAAGAAAGAATAGATAAAACAGCAACCGTCCCATGAACTGCCCTATCCCTTGGGAAAAGAGATTCCGGATGAGTGTTTTATCCGCCAGCAGGTCTTGAAAATCTGGGAACTTATGCGTGTTTTTTTTCCGCGCATATTCATTGTGCAGGGTATCTACTACTTACCAAGAATCAAGGTGATGTTCGGGTCCATAGGTATGTTCTTACCAAAATAAAGATAACCGATCGTGGCTTGGATAATATCGCGCATAAGGTATGCCAGCCTCTTTAAGAGTGGGAATGGGTGTTTGCCAAATTTCATCGATCTTGCGCTGTTGTGAACAGATAAAACCTTCAGCCCAACAAGTGAGGCGATGTCTTGTATGATTGGACCGGATAGCGTTGATTTATGCGTTGCATCGCCATATTGGTAGACCCGGCCGAAGGGACTTGCGCCATTGGGAACTTTAGCAATAACTCGGCCGTCATCTTTTAGAAGCCGTGAGACTGTTTTCAACATTGCGGCAATTTCCTCCAGATCAAGATGTTCCAGAACATCGAAAAAGCAAATTAAGTCAAATAAACGGTTTTTCCCTTGGAAAATTGTGGTAACGTTGCCCAAATAGACTTGGTGTCCTTTTTTTTGGGCAAGCTTGACAAAATCGGCATTAATTTCTATTCCGGTGACGTCGTAACCTGAATCTTTCGCCCAATCTAAAAACAGTCCTTCGCCAAATCCAATTTCAAGGATAGAGGCACCGTGTTTCAGACGTGACCGATTCAGTTCTATCCGAAATATTTCAAAATTGATATATAACTGATCTTGGGCATACCATGATTTGCGTTTTTGGTAATTTCCATACAATCTATGATAAAATTCTTGTTTGTGAGATGGGTTGTTTTTCATCTATTCTAAAATACCCTCAATTGCTTTTTTGCTCCCTTGAGATCAAATGATGTTTCTCTGATCTCACCATCCGGTAAATCAGTATTGGAATACCACCTGATCGGCCGTACATGAATCTGCCAGATCATCATTTGCAGATTTTGAATACGCTTGAAACGTTCCACCGTATCCAATAATCCTTTTCATTATTGGTCTGAATTCCGGCGAATTTTTCAATAGCATGAATTTTATTGTTGTCGACTTGATAGAGGGGGAGTTTTCCTTCAAATGCACCGACCTGCTTTGGTCTCAAAATTAACCAGGCGCGCACTGGTGCGTCTGGTGCAGGGCTGTCGAATCTCAAAATTATCCTATTATTATTCTCGATTTGAGCCCGTTTATAGGTTTTCCAGCCTGCCATCGCAGGACAAGAAAAGCATATAAAAGTAAAAAAAACTAAAATAATTTCAGTAATTTCAGCATATCTTCATCACAAGAATTATACTTGAACTGAGCGAATATTCCCGAAGAGATGTGCCGAGATGTCGCCCACAATTGCAGTCAAAGGAGACGGCTCGTCTTCGTAAGTTCAGGTTCGGAACCGCGTGCCAAGCACGCGGTTTGTAGAACAATCAAATTTCATTCACCTAAAAATCGCTACGGCCAGGCCTTTGTCGAGTGCATGGCTATGCATGTTTAGAAGCTCGGAATTCCGTATGCCGCCTATTTTAATCGTAATGGCCTTCGATTGTTTCAGCAGGCTGGGTTCAATGCTAACCTTTTGCCATTGGTGGTCCTTGAGTTTGATTTTTTGTATCGGATTAATATTCATATTGTTGAACAAGCTAACAACAACTGGGTTTTCATCTGTTTTCGGTTGGTTGCACTTTAAAAATAAAACCATCCCTGATCCCTGAGATATTTTCTTTTTGTTTCCTGAATAATCATTCGGATTTGATGGTATCGTGGCCTGCATCCCAGTCCAGCGAAACTGAGCGGGCATATTCACGGGCCATCCGGGTAGTTGGCCTTTATCTTCTGTTTCCATCCCGAAAAATCCTATACCGTCCTCGAGCATAATCTGAAGAAATTTTATTTCGCCCAGCGCAACACTTTGTTCTCTGTTGTACTTCAGATCATCGCTAAGCCCTATTTTATATGGGTTGTACGTGCTGCTCACGCTTGTTTTGATTTCCATGTCTCTCGATTTTTTAGACGATATATAATAGTAGCGATGTTTCATTCCGCCATTGGTGAAGTAAATGTAATCCAGAAGTTTGCCATCTAAATAGATTGAAAGTATCAAACCAGAAGGATCAATGTTTTCAGGAGGACAATACGCCGTTATGCCCATGATTTCGGTAGACGCATGAATTAGTTGGCAGGAATCTTTGCCTGACCAGCGTAAAGATCTACCACTGATTTTCTCGGGTTGTTCGAAATTATAGAGACCATATTCGAACCCTGGCAATCGCGAGTTTCTGGCGAAGATTCCATAGCCGTGTCCGACCAAAGACAAAAAAACCAATAGGATGATGAAAATACGTAACCCTGACATAACCTTTATTGCTCACAATTAAGATCGATCTTATCTTGTAAGGACAGTACGTGCGTATTTGACACGGCAAACCAGAATAAAAGTTGCTGGTTTGAGAGAAGCAGGTGGTGGCTGGTCATTAGGGTGACAAGGTATGCACTGACTCCAAACAGCAGGCTGATCAGCATGGGTTCAGTGAATGATTTCATGGTTATTTCAGATATCGCTTGCCTATAGACAACAACCAGCAGTGAAATCAGCAGAAGCTCAAGATTCCATTTCCTGCCTTCATCCAGCATGGCACGGTAATTCGTCAGCGGGACAAAATTGGCAACCGAGTTTCCGGTGCCGAGTACATACCTGCCTTTGCTTCCGCATGCGTCCAGGATCTGGCGAGTCCTTTTCCCTGACCTGTTCTTCTGTTCCTGTTGTGAGAAGGTGCATATCCAGACCGCCGATGATCCCGATCCTGTCCGACCATCTTTGATGCGCCTGTTCCACCGGCATGATCTTATCCTCAAAACTGTGCTTGGCGTCGATGCCAATGTCAATGATATCGTCCATGATCTTTTCCAGGTTGCCGCATGAGTGCAGGACAAACACCTTCCCGGCGCTGTGAACCAGATCGACAGCCTTCTTCATTTCGGGAAGGATCTTCTGCCTGATGAAAGCAGGTGAGACCATCGTCCCGCTGTAGAAGCCAAGGTCATCCCCCATGAAGATCCCCCCGATGCCAGGTTCATGGATGATGTCCTGAATGATGTTCATGATCTGCTCTGAGACTTTGGAGATGACAGCGCTTACCAGATCAGGCTCCTTTTTCATAGCCAGGCAAAATGGGGTAAGACCCATCAGCATGGTACTCCACTCGAACACACCTCCAGGGATGACCATCACCTTCATGCCATCCGGCACACGTTTAGCCATGAAGCGGGAGGACATGTTTATATTTTTGGGCATCCTGCTGCCACGGGTAGGCATTGAAATCATCCCAATTGCGGATGGGACCGGTGTTGTCGGCGACCCAATAACGCTTTCGTTCCTTCGGGTTTTCATTCGATGTGTCATCTGCCAACCGGTAGGTGAAATTTTTGAATTGAATGTTGCTGAAACTGTAGGCGTAGTCCCAGCCCATATCCAGGCAGAAGTGGATGGTCTGGTCGATATACTTAAGGCCGTCTAGAAAATCCCTGGCAGTGATGCGGTGATCGGGGTCAGCAGCCATACGTGAATAGTCAAAGACCCTCTCGCCCAGGTGTTTTCCAACTGTTTCATGGTCGGCAAAGATATCCCCAAATGGTACAGGACCCGGCTCAGTGCTGGTTATGGCTCTGATAAAACGTTGAAAATCAGGCTGCCAGTTGGTGTGGTTCTTTATCTTCAAGACCTTATCAAGAAAACTCATCATTACTTCCTTCTCTTATTGTGTGCTAGCCTCCGAAAATATTGCAAATTTCATGCAACCAATGTTCATTTCGTTGAGCAATACTCAAAATAGTATAGTAGAAACCCGGTGTAAATACAATAACCAACAAATTCCCTGCGAATGCGACGAAGCCTAATATTAGGGATGTAGATCCCAGCGGAGACGCACGGGGGGTCAAACAATCGAATAGCTGGTCTGGATCGCTATACCGGGGGTATACACCTGGTCATCGTCCAGATGGCAACCGTGTCCTTCTATTCAAGTGTAGAACTGTAGATGTGTAGATGACACGGCATCTTTTCAAGCCACCGAAAGGTGGGACTTCTTGTGTTAAGGATGTAGTAATGAAGAAAAATTGGCACCCCTATCAAACTGCCTGTCTGTAATGTGAAGGTCATGGCGTCATCGAGACCGGAGGAACAGTCACACTCCGGAGCAGGGTCCACCGACAGGTACAGCACTGGTCGAATTGTCCGCATCGTGGTTGGAGCGGCCCTGATCGCCTGGGGCTTTTTCGGCAGCATGAGCTCTTTGGCAGGCATTATTCTGATAATTGTTGGCTTCGTACCTTTACTGGCAGGGATATTTGATGTCTGTGTTTTTGCCCCGCTTTTTGGCAAACCATTCAAGGGAAAAAACCTGCGCGACAGCTAGTAGACCGGGAACAAGCAAGAACTAATATAGTGAATTTATTTTAAGAATAGTGGTTGCATTAAAGCAGCCACTGTTTTTAGATTCTTGAACGGGATGCTTCGCGAGCGCTGTATTGGGCGCTTTTGCGC
>CAVOZW010000023.1:0-12704 GCA_963701385.1 uncultured delta proteobacterium | reverse complement strand
CTGGATGAACAACGGAAGTATTATTTTTCTTAGGCGGCTCTATGCCTAAGAAAAAGTGATGGATTTGTTTGGCCATGTCGGCCAGACAAAAGTCTGTGATTGTCTGCGAGCCTGCCCAGTGAAATTCTGCGAAGCAGACCTCTCTTTGAGAGGATTTCACCGGGTGAATCTGCGGCAAAAAAAGGTACCAGTTGCATAAATAACTGTTTAACGAGAAATTGATGCACATGAAAAATACAGATTCAAAAGATTTTTTTCAAAATCTCGACGTTGAGTTTCTCGTTCACGAGCTCAAGGACCCCATTGCGGTGATCGAAACAGGCGCACGTACCCTTCTGGAAAAACAGGAAACCTTCGGGTCCCTGTCATCCCGGCAGGAGAAGACCATGAACCGGATCATACGCAACGCCCGCAAGGCACGTGAAATGCTCTACAGCCTGCTGGAGGTGGGTCGCTCCGAAGAAGGCCGGTTTTCCTGCAACGCGTTCAATCCCCTGGAAACGACCCTCGAGGTGCTGCTGAATTGCCTGGAGGTGCAGAACCCGTCCATTTCCGAGACCCTGCATTCCCTCGAAGACCTGGACCGGGATCTGGCACATCTCAAGTCCCATGGCATCTCCCTGTCTGCCGCCTCGGACCTGCGTCACACGACCATGCATCAGGATCAGGTCAAGTATCGCCAGATTTTGGGAAATTTGGTCAAGAACGCACTGCATTTCCGGCGTGAGCGTATCGACATCACGATGGATATACACAACGATTTCATCCGGGTAGCAGTGATCGACGACGGTCCAGGCGTTGCGCCCGAACACTGTGAGTCCGTATTTGAACGCTATTCCCAAGTCAATGAATGTAGCGTAACCACGCGCCAGGGACACGGTCTGGGTCTGGCGGGCGCCCGTATCATGGCGCGTTGTCTGGGTGGAGACATCCAATTGACCTGCAGCAAAACAGAAGGCACGAACTTTAGCCTGTCGCTGCCGATGGATTGCGGATAACGGATAGAAAAATTTGAATTTTGAATTGCTTCAGTTTATAGCGAGAGGATTGCTGGAGGCCTGGTTGCATTAATGGATGGGCTCTTGCTATAATATAGCTACTGATATAATGATGAACTCGTAATAAGTCAGCATAGACGGTTTTGTAAAATACTCAAATTCAAGGCGTGCAAATTTTATAATCATGAGGCGTACTTAATTGACGTTGAATGATTGGAAATGCAGCACAACCCGAAGTTGGATTTTTTACGAAACCGTCACATAATAAGTAATGCGTATAGTTTTACAAAACCCAGTTACCAATCGCATCATGGAGGGAATAATGGCTGGACACACTTTTCTGGCGGGCAAATCGATCTTGGCGGTGGATGATGAAGTGGACATTTTGGAAACCATCGAGGATATTCTGGAAGAAGCCAAATTGGATACGGCAGGGACATATGAAAGCGCGTCCAAAAAAATCCGCAAAAACACCTACGATCTGGTCATTCTCGATATCATGGGCGTCAATGGTCTGCAGCTTCTGGAAGAATCCGTGGCCAGGGGTTTCCCGACGGTCATGCTGACGGCCCACGCCATCAGCCCGGATTCGTTGATGGCTTCCATCCGTAAGGGCGCCATATCCTACCTTCCCAAAGAGTCCCTGACCGACCTGGATGACCTCTTGAACGAGATACTGGGTGCCTACGAAAGAGGCGAGGCGCCGTGGAAGCTGCTGTTTAAAAAACTGGGCGCCTATTTTGATGAACGCTTCGGCGAAGACTGGAAGAAAAACGACAAGGATTTCTGGTCCGAATTCGACCGCACCTATCAAATCGGCAAAGGCCTCCAGGAACGCATCAAGAAAGACGCCCGCATCGCTGACAAGTTTTAGCAGAAGAATGCTGGGATGCTAGAATGCCAGGATGCTGGGAGGCTGGGATGCGGATAGCAGGCCATAGCGAACGGCTTTACTTAGTCTATGTCTATCAGCCAGAATTACAGGATCTACTGTATTAAATTCACCGCAGAGACACAGAGAGCACAGTGAGCACAGAGAATCTTTTTCATCACCAATCGGGAGGCCCGTCTTCGCTGAAGCTACGCCGGGGCATGTACCGATCGGTGATAACCACTCAATCCCTTCGGGTTATAAATCACATCTATATTGCATAAAGTGCCCGCAGGGCTGATTGGTTTTATTCGATCGGTACCTCCCGATCGAATAAAAAAGGTCTTCTCAGTGTCCTCTGTGTCTCTGTGGTGAAAAAATCCTGTAAAATCCTGCCTGCCCCGTAGGCATTTATGTCGTACTGGGGTTAATCCTGTCGGAAATGGTCCTTACCATCTGCCTCGAGCTGACAACAGCTTCCCAGCATCCTAGCATCCAAGCCTCATAGCCTCCTGGCATCCCAGCAGTCCTATTCCCTATCAGCTATGAGCTATGAGCTGAATTAATTCAAAACTCAAAATTAAAAATTAAAAATTGCTCCTATAACATTTTGTCCGCCAGCTCCTTCATCACCTTGGCCGCCACCATGGCTGTCATGCCGTTGATGTCCCGACCGGGGTTGTACTCCACGATGTCCGCCCCCACAATAGTTGCCTTAATCTTCTGAATCACCGTGATGAGATCCCGCGTACGTAACCCACCGGGTTCGAGATGGGAAACACCGGGGGCATACGCAGGATCCAGAACGTCCAGATCGATGGAGATGTAGACCGGGCCGCTGAATCGAAGCGTGGAAAGACCTTTTGGCCATGTTTTCATGTCGATGACCTTGACATGGAAGCGATCGGCCTGCTCCTGAAGATGCGGCGTCATGGTTCGGATGCCCACCTGCACCAGTTTTTTGACCAGCCCTTGTTCCATGATCCGGGCAAAGGGACAGGCATGCGAATAGCGGTTGCCGTCGAAGGTATCATACAGATCCGGATGCGCATCGAACTGCAGGATGCTGAGATCGCTGTAATGCTTTTGATAGGCCTGTATGATGGGCAGGGTCACCGCATGGTCGCCCCCCAGGGACAGGACCCTGACCTGGTTGTCGAGCAGTTCCTGATAAATGTGCGCGATGGTATCCAGGGACGTTTACACCTTTCTTCAGTTCCAGGTCACCCACGTCAAAGAAGTTGGCCTGCCGGCTCAAATCCCGTCCGCTCTCCGTGCATTGTGTTGGTGGACTCGGAGTGGTACGCCTCCCGGATCCTGGCCGGTGCCTTGGCCGCCCCCTTCAGAAAACTGGAGTTGTCGTCATAGGGCACCCCCACGACAGCCACGGATTTATTCAATACTTTATCTGTCAATTATATGTTTTATATTCATATTGTTATATGTTTATTATTAATGTGTTGGTTTATTTTTAGACAGGATTGACAGGATTTTACAGGATATTATTTCCTTTCTCAAATTCCGGATGAATTTGAGAAAACACAATCCGCCTTAACCAAGGCTTCGTCGTGGCAAATCCATCTGCAATGATAAATTAATTTCATGACTTTATTATATGAGCCTCGGCGATGGATAATTTGCGATTTCGTCTGGAAATCGCAAATAAAAATCTTGTCAATCCTGTAAATCCGGTCAGAAAATAATGCTCCGACCATCAACCTTGAGCGGACACCAGATCCCAACGACCTAGCTTCCCAGCATCATAGCCTCCTCACATCCCAGCGATCCTATCCCCTTTCAGCTATGAGCAAATTCAATTCAAAATTGATGGATGCGTAAAAAGTCAACATTAGACGGTTTTGTAAAATGTTCAAATTCAAGGCGTGCAAATTTTATAATCATGAGGCGTACTTATTGTACGTTGAATGATTGTGGAATGCAGCACAACGCCGAAGTTGGACTTTTTACGAAACCGTCTATTTTCCCTCCCAAACATCTCCTCCATCTTCAGCATCAGTTCCAAATCCCCCTCCACCGTGTATTTCTCCTGAAAAAACATCGCCTGGCCATCGGCCTT
The DNA here is from genome assembly GCA_963701385.1 of uncultured delta proteobacterium. Classification (GTDB taxonomy): domain Bacteria; phylum Desulfobacterota; class Desulfobacteria; order Desulfobacterales; family B30-G6; genus B30-G6. The sequence goes on along the minus strand of CAVOZW010000023.1, from coordinate 8,758 downwards.
GCCGGTCAGGATGTCCATCCACAGGTCAAAGTCGGTTTGAATCGTGACGGTGGGCTTTGCATGCCTGCCTTCGTCTGCCTCTATCGACCCGTTTTCGATGCTAAAATAGCAATTCCCTTCCACAGGTCCGCTGAAGCAGAAACTGCATGACGGCCTGGACATCCGCCGCGCCCTCGGGATTGAACCCCATCTTGAAAATGGCCATGAAGCTCTCCAGGGAATCGGGTCGCGGAATCATGCCCTTTTTGCTCGAACTCCTTGGGGGTCACGCCTTCGGCGATGCAGGTCTTCCAGAAAAGGTTCCCCAGTCCGTGAAAGCCGCCTTCTTTGGATGTGACAATGGGCTGCTGGATGGTTTCCATGGTAGTCCGGCGAAACGGTTCGTGTTTCCACCAGCTCCTTGCCGGCCTGTTGAACACCCTTGGCGATGTCCTCCCGCACCACTTTTCTCTGCCATTCCCATCATGATTTCGGCGGCGGGTCGATATATCTCCGCCAGGAGTCTTTTCTGTAAATATAAAACTGACGTAATGGGACAGCTCGTCGAACACCGACAGCTCCGGGAACCCGGCCACGGACAGCCAGACCGCCTCCGGGAGCGGGTGGCGAAGCGGATGGCTGGTCTTGCCGTCTTCTTTTTTGATTAAAAACGGTTCCAGTATCGGCAGGGTTCGCTCGATGAACGTTTTCATCTGGGCGTTGAGGGTAAAGTGGTACAGGGGCGTCGCATAGACCACCAGGTCCGCCGCGATAAACTTCGCAAACAGTTCTGCGCTCATGTCATCCTTGTGAACGCATTGGCCCGGTGTCTTGGTCCAGCACGTAAAGCAGCCGATGCAGTAGTTGATCTTCTTTTTGCGCAGATCGATCTTTTCCACCTGTGCCCCGGCGGACTGCATGCCCGCCACCAGATGGTCCAACATCCATTCCGTCTTGCTCTGCCCCCCGCCCCGCGGACTCGAATTGAGCGCCAAAACGTTCATGTTACCTCCTTTTATATTTGTTCAGTCACCTCAGTTAGATCACAGAGAGTTATTTTTCTTATCTTCAATACGTGCAGACACCGATTGAAGACTTAGCTATAATCTTCAATTCGGCGAATCATGATGTAGCATTGTATGGCTGATTTTCAATACCCTTGACAATAAAATCAATCTGGACTGGACACTAATTCTGAATAATTTGAGGCATTTTCACTCGAAACCTGGAATCCTTGAACTCTTGGATCCTGGTTCTTCTCAAAAATTGGGTACCTATAAATCCTGTCAAAAAGCATTGATATCCTACCCTCAACCATAATCTGATATCCAGCCTCCCAGCATCATAGCTCCCCAGCATCCCAGCTGTATATAATTCAAAACTATCAGCTAAAACCTCATAATTGCCCTATAATCACAGTCTCCAAAAATTCACATCCATCTTCTCGACTGCATCCGGATCGAACATGGCCTTCACATCGATCAAACACCCCCCGGGAATCAACTTTTTCACAATCTTTTCCAAGGACTGCTGCTGGTAAAACGAATGCGCCACCGCCACCACCAGGGCATCCAGATCTTTCAGTTCCTCGAACGATACCAGTTCGACCCCGTAAAATGCCCTGGCCTCGTCCGGATCGGCCGTGGGGTCATGCACCAGCACCTCGATGCCGTAAGAAGTTAGTTCCGCAACGATGTCCGGCACCCGGGAATTTCTCAAATCCGGGCAATTCTCCTTGAAGGTCAGTCCCAGAACCCCGACCCGGCTTTCCTTGATGTGAGAACCGGCCGCGATCATCATCTTGACGGTTTTTTCGGCGATGAACTTGCCCATGTTGTCGTTGATGCGGCGACCCGCCAGGATGATCTCCGGGTGATACCCCACCAGCTCGGCCTTGTGCGTCAGATAGTACGGATCCACACCGATGCAGTGGCCACCCACCAGACCCGGGCTGAAACGCAGAAAATTCCACTTGGAACCGGCCGCCGCCAGCACATTGACCGTGTCGATCTTCAGCTTGTCGAAAATAATGGCCAGTTCGTTGATCAGGGCGATGTTGATATCGCGCTGGATATTTTCGATCACCTTGGCAGCCTCGGCTTCCTTGATGCTGCCCGTACGATGAACCCCGGCACTGACAATGGATTCGTAGAGTGTCGCCACGGCATCCAGGGTCTCAGGATCGTCCCCGGACACCACCTTTTTGATCTTGGTCAGGGTGTGCTCCTTGTCGCCCGGATTGATCCGCTCCGGCGAATATCCCACATGAAAATCCTTTTTCCAGGCAAAGACCCGATTCCGCTTCGAGGATGGGGACGCAAACTTCTTCGGTGGCCCCAGGGTAGACAGTGGATTCGAAAATCACCACCGCACCCTTTTTCATGTGTTTGCCCACAATCCGGGATGCAGACATCAAGGGTTGCAGGTCTGGCTGGCGGGCGGCATCGATGGGTGTGGGCACGGCCACGACAATGAAGTCCGCATCCTTGAATGGCTGCCGGGTCCGTTGTCACTGTCAGATGCCGCGCGCCGAGAATTCAGCCGGCGATCACTTCACCGGTGACGTCCATCTGTTTGCGCAACCGGGCGACTTTCTTCTGGTTCAGATCAAATCCGATGGTCTGGATGGTTTTGCCAAAGGTCACGGCCAGGGGCAAGCCCACATAGCCCAGGCCGATCACAGCGACGGTCGCGTCGCTGATGCGACGCTCTAATTTTGAATTTTGAATGTTTAATTTTGAATTAACTGTATTCATTTATCTCCTTGTATTTGTTCAATTAGTTAATCTTCACACGTTATGGCACGTTGTCTCTTCACGGTCGGAATGTGCCTGCACATTATCCGGAAACCACGCAGCGAATTTTTCTGTGTTAGAAACCATATAAAAAAAAAGATTTTGATGCAAGTTCAAGACGAATCCAAATTAATAACTCAAAATTAAAAATTAAAAATTCGCATTCGCAGTGAGGCGAATGCGCCCCCGCCTCCCCCCAAGGTATTCAGTACCAGATCGTGTAAATTGCTGCTCCGTGAAGGCATCCACGCCTGGGAGACCTCGATCGCTAGACTGAAAAGAAAGCACAGCACCACTGCGGCGATCGTGGCATGCTGGTCGGAAAATCTGCCCCTTCGCCCAAGCACAACCATCAAAACAGCTCCCAAAGGAACAAAGCCCAACAGGTTGATCAAAAAGTCGCTGACAACGTTTTTGTCCGGCCTCAACCGCGTCCATGACAGACCCAAAATCTGTTTTTTCAAAATCGGCATTCGTGACGGGACATGCAGTGCCTGCCGCCCCCTGCCATGGTCTTGAATCATTTCCCCCTGCCCCTCATCAAACAGATACAGGTGCAGGGGATCGTCGATTTTGGCGCTGGCCAGACTGCCGTTCGCTTTCCAGTCCTGATAATGCATGCCAGCCTGTTCTGGGGAAAGGGTTTTGTCGTAAATAGCCAGCCCCAGCAGTTGACCGGACCAGGAATGCTCTCCGTAGACCGAGTTTCCCAAGGTCAACCATGCTGCGGGCCCCGGGGGAATGTAGAGCTTCAGTTTGGGGTTCCTCTCGACGCGACGACCGTCGACATAGATGCTGGTGCCGTTGGCATCCGTTGTAATGGCCAGAAGGGTTGGTGCATCCATTTGAGATCCGAGTTTGACCGAAATTCGGGGATCCCGCCGTGTGTGTTCGAAATCATCCCCCTTCATCACAATAATGTAGGGGCCCCACTGTCCCACCAGCACCTGGTCCTGATCGCTGCCACTGTGCAGGGACAACAAAAAACGAAAGCCCTCTTTCTGATGTTCATCTGCCGTGAAGGCCACTTCCAGTGAAAAGCGCTGATCCACCCTTGCCTCCGGTCGGCTCTCTTGGCCGGGGAGTTGGGTGTATGCCAGTCCATACTGGCTGAAATGAATACCGGTCTTGCCTTCTATCCACCCCACATGATTCATAAAATCATACGCCTGGGGTCTCAATCCAAAGTAAACCATGCCCAGCAGAATAACGAGCAGCAGCCAGCCCCACAATCGATGACGTCGCCGTTTTTCAATGCTAGAGATCATGTGTTAAACTCGTATGTGCGGGTGCTGGGAAGATGGGAAAGGAATTGAGAATTTTTAATTTTTAATTTTCAAAGCTCCAGTTAATAAAAAAATATTTGGAGTGTGACCGGATCTGTCACACGGTGATGTTATTCTGGCCTCAAAACAACATACATAAGGAGGCCGATATGAAAGAATTTACTATTACCGAAGATTTCCCCAAATCCGAAATCGAGTTTGATATGCGTTTTTTAGATCCAACTGCCTGTTACGATTATTTGTTTTCTTTAAAATGGCCTGATGGCTTTGCCTGCAAGAAATGTGGAAACAAGACATGCTGGATTAGCAAGAAACGACTCTATATCTGTACTCAGTGTGAGCATCAGCACTCGCTAACGGCCGGTACGATTATGGACAGTTCTAAAAAGCCGATTACCTATTGGTTTAAAGCCATGTGGTGGTTTACGACCAGAAGGTCGGGTGTTAATGCCGTAAATCTTAAAGAGCTTTTAGGCTTTGGTTGCTACAACACGGCTTGGAACTGGTTGCAAAAGTTAAGGCGATGCACCATACGCCTGGATCGAGAAAAATTATCCGGCCGTGTTGAAGTGGATGAATTTGTAATTGGCGGCAAAAAACCCGGAAAGCGCGGCCGAGGGTCAGAAGGTAAAACAATTGTGGCCGTGGCTGTCGAACGATGTAACGAGAAAAAACAAATCGGTCGCATTCGCCTCCAGGTCATACTGGACTATTCTGCTTTTTCATTAGAAACGTTCATTAATGAAAATATCCAACCGGGCAGTATGATCGCTACCGACTCGTGGCCCAGTTACTCATCCATTGTCAAAGAACAATGCCATGTGCAAACCAACCTATCAAAAACCGATAAGGGATACGACAACTTATATGGTGTTCACCTGGTTGCCTCCCTTGTCAAACGGCTCATTCGGGGAACCTTTCAAGGGCGCTTCGAACCGAAATACCTGCAAAATTATTTGGATGAATATGTCTTCCGGTTCAATCGTCGAAAATCAAAATACGTCGGTAAAAAATTCATGCGCATCGTGCAACAGGTTGTAAAATCGACTAAAATAAAATGCAATCAGATCAAGTGGGATATCGACCCAATTTCGGAATTCTTCTCACTGGAGCTTTGTAGAGTTATTAATTATGAATTATTTAAGAACCTCGCAGCCAGCTTTGGGGAATGCGTTCGCTGCGGCGCAGCCGCCCATAAATAAAATCGCCCGACGATTTTATTTACCAGTAAAAACCCACCAGACCGGTCACCCCCCGCCGATTGTCGTAATCGACCATAAAAACCAGCTGCCAGTCTAAGACCTCCGGAAAGAATCCCAGACCGACACCGTACAGGGCGTTGGAGACGGTGTCCGAGGACGCTTCGTAATACCGGTCCGTTGCAGGCGATTGAACGATGTCGCTCTCCGTGACCACCGTGGCCCCGCCGATGAGGTTCAGGTAGAGATTGTCCACAAACATCCGGGTACCGATCTTGACATAGCCCCCCACCTCGGTTCCTTTGTACTCGGTGCCGTCGTCCACGCAGTCGTCGTTGGGGCATTCCGATTCGATGGTGTTGTTTGGCAGTTTCTTGTCGCCGTAAGGAATGATCGGGAACCCCACCGCCAGCAGCAGCTCCAGGTCCCCCAGCTCGATGCCGAACTCGCCGGTTTCAAAGGAGACGTTCTCCTGCTCCCCTTCCCCACCGTACCCACCCCCCGCCGCCAGGTATCCGGCCTGTGCAACCGGAGCTAGATTAACTATCAATACAAAATACGCCCAATATCGCTACAATTTTTAAACTCATATCTGCCTCAATTTTTATATGCATTCATTGGATCCATGCTTTATCCTTCTATTTGAATGGATTCAATTTATATGATTTTTTTCAGACAGGATTAACCCGGTCCGATTTTCCGAACCTACCGGGCAAGCAGGATTTTATTATTCTTTATCACTTTCCAGATGAAAGTAATAAAACCAAATCCGCTTCGCGGAAAACACTTCATGATCAGAGATTATCTGCCAAGCATCCTATTAACCCAATATTATTTTCAAAGCATGTAAATAGTTTTTTCGCCGAAGGCGATGGATAATTTACGATTTCGTCTGGAAATCATAAATAAATCCTGTCAATCCTGTTAATCCTGTCTGATATTGAGCGGAAAACCCTAAACCGCTATCCCCTATCAGCTATGAGCTGAATAAAGCATGTCGGCCAATCATCCAGGTCCACCGTCGGCAGGTCTTCGTCCGCCGAAACCGTCACCACGGCGTCATCCGTGTCTTCAACGGCATCCCCCACCCTGACCTTCAATTGAAATGTCAGAGATTCACCCTCGTCCCCTCCCAGAGGTGTCACAAAACTGGCCGTGGCGCTGTCGGCATCCTTTAAAACGACTGCCGGTCCATCCACTTGCGTCCATGTGTACACGGCGATACCGTCTGGATCGTAGGTGCCGGACCCGTCCAGGGTTACCGCCAAATCGGCCGAAGCCTCGATGTCCGGGCCCGCATTGGCCATGGAAGGGTATGTCAGGGTCGACCCCACCGCAACGGGTGGCGTGGCCGCTGGGGTGGCTTCGATGACCGGAAGATTAAAATCCTCTCCTTTGTCGTAAATAAGATCGGCAATGGTCTCGGTATCCGTGGTACCCCACCAGTTGTCAGACAGAGTGAACTCCGGGTCGGTGATACCGGGTGGCCACCCGTATAGGTAGACGGCCAGTCCACCGTTTGTCGACACATCAAATTGGTTGGCGTTGACGTTGAGATCGTAACCGGCACTGGCGTCGGCGAGATTTATGGCTATGATGCCGGCAGTATCCTCCCTACAGCGCATCAGATTGCTTTGCACACTGACCAAGGCCTTGCGGTCCAGGTCAAAGGAGTTGAAGGCCCATAGAAGCACGGTGCTGTCCTCTGATACAATCTGATCGGATCCAGGATCTGAAAAGGGCCGGATAAGCTCACCAAAAATGGTGATTGTGACAGTGTCCTGTGCCTCAAGCCCCTGGTTGTCCACCACCGTCAACGCAAACGTGAATGCTTCCGGATCTGCTCCTATTGTGGGTACGGAAAAGAAAGGGCGCACCGTTTCAGCGTCTTCCAAGTTGACGCTGGAGCCTTCTGTTTGTATCCAGCTGTATGTTGCGATGCTGCCGTCCGGGTCGACCGACAGAGACCCGTCGAGTTCCACGGACGCCTCCTGGAAAACAAAAAGATCCACACCCGCATCGGCCGTGGGTGGAATGTTGGTGTCAAAAACCAAAATATCCACGCTATCGGTGGCCTCCAGCCCCTCCGTGTCCGTAACCAATACCTCGAAAGGTAAAAACCTCTCCTTCAGGCGCAACAGTGGGTGCCAAAAAAGTGGGGTCGATTGCCTGGTCATCGCTCAGCGTAACATCGCTGCCGGCGGTCTGCGTCCACTGATAAGCAGCAATACCCTTGTCCGGGTCAAAGGATCCCACGGCGCTGAGCTGCACCTCCGTGCCGATCTCTACAGCCTGGTCGGCCCCGGCCCTGGCCACTGGCGGTATATTGGTACCGATCACGAGGATTTCCACCGATTCGCGTATCGGTCAAACCGTCGTCGTCTGTTACGCTTAGATCAAAAACGATGGTTTCTGTAGCAGCGCCCACGATGGGTGCGGTAAAGGTACCAAAAGGTGAATGGGGGTCTTCCAGGTCCACGACAGGTCCTGCCGTTTGCGTCCATGTGTAGGCAGCGATACCGTTGTCTGTGTCTACCAGATCCATGCGAAGGTTCATCGCGGCGCCGATCAGTTGCGGGGCATCATTGATTATGGTGTTGCTTTGCACCACGATGTCGTTTGAACTGGTGCGAATATCCATACCCTGGGCATTGTCGATGAGGAAGTTGTTTTGAATGAGTGCGCCTTCGAGGTTTAGACGGATGCCAACGGCGTGGTTGTGGATCCGGTTGGACAAAATCTGCAAACGTCCACTCAGGGTCTGGGCCAGAAGGATATCGGTGGCTGAAATGCCGACGCTCGCTGCCGTAACGAATCGTGTTATTACGGATCATGGGTTGAGCCGAAAAAGTCTGGATACAGGCAGCACCGTAGGGCGTGGTGTTGCCAGCGTATTCAATAACGCAGTTATCCAGAATGCAGCCGGATGATGTACTGTCGTCCCAATCCTTACTCGATCCATAAAGAGAAGGCCCCCCCAAGGGGAAAGTCGGTCTACTGCAGTAAAAATAATGGGGTCATCCACGGTGCCCTGTGCATTTAGGGTGCCCTCTACCAAAAGGAAGGAGCCTTCGGCAGCATTCACACTGCGCTTGAAGAGTCACGGTTACCCCCGGATCGATGGTCAGCGTGGCCTCTTCGGACACCCGGACATTGCCGACAACCCGATAGGGGCTCTCGGAAACCGTCCAGGTGGTGTCTGTGTCGATGATACCGCTCACATCGGCGGCTGAAGCCGGACGGGAGACAAACAAAAGAATGTAAAAAATCGTCAAAAGAAGGCACAAACCGAATCTGCATCGAAACATAGAAATACCTCAGTTCGTCTTGATTAAGCGTTTGGGAGGTTTGTTAGAACCTTGGCTGAAGTTTGCATATCTTATATTTAATTTGAACAATTATTATCAAAGTTTTTGAATTCTATCAAGGCAAAGGGAGATGTTGACATTAGGCACTTTTGCGTCTCAATATATAGCGTATCGTTGGGTGATCGTTTTGA
>CAVOZW010000022.1:0-11517 GCA_963701385.1 uncultured delta proteobacterium | reverse complement strand
ATTTTCAATATGTGCTCACAATATAATATTGGGTATTTAAAGGCCATGCTGGATGAACAACGGAGATATTATTTTTCTTAGGCGGCTATCGGCCTAAGAAAATTTGATGGATTTGTTTGGCCATGTCGGCCAGACGAAAAGTCTGCGAGTGTCTGCGAGCCTGCCCAGTGAAATTCTGCGAAGCAGACCTCTCTTTGAGAGGATTTCACCGGGTGAATCTGCGGCAAAAAAATATACCAGTTGCATAAATAACAGTTTATCGAGAAATTGATGCACATGAAAAATACAGATTCAAATCCGGAAATTTTTTTCCAAAAACTCAACGTTGAGTTTCTCGTTCACGAGCTCAAGGACCCCATTGCGGTGATCGAAACCGGTGCGCGCACCCTTATCGAAAAACAGGCTACATTCGGATCACTGTCACCCCGGCAGGAAAAGACCATGAATCGGATCATTCGGAATGCCCGCAAGGCACGCGAAATGCTTTACAGCCTGTTGGAGGTGGGGCGCTCCGAAGCAGGCAGTTTTGCCTGCAATTCCTTCAACCCCGTCGAAACGACTTTCGATGTGCTGGCAAATTGTCTGGAAATGCAAGATCCGTTGATTGGCGAGAAAATGCACCCACAGCAGGACATGGTCCAAGCACTTGGCGCATCTTCATTCATCCGGCATTTCTTTGTCCTTTGCACCGGACCCTTCAGATGGTCATACATCAAGACCAGGTCAAGTACCGTCAAATTCTCGGGAACCTAATAAAAAATGCCCTGCATTTCCGCCGCAAACGGATCGACATCACGATGGACAAACGACAACGACTTCCTGGTGATAGCAGTGATAGACGATGGCCCCGGCGTCGAGCCCGAGCATTGCGAATCCATATTTGAACGGTACTCCCAATCAAATGAGTGTGCGATCAGCTCCGCGTCAAGGGACACGGCCTGGGACTGGCCGGCGCCCGCATCATGGCGCGCTGTCTCGGGGGCGACATCGAGCTGACGTGCAGCAAGACCGAGGGCACAAAATTTAATTGACGCTGCCGATGGAGCTGACAACTGATTAATTTTGATTGTTAAATTATTAGTTTTGAATTGTCCGGATGCAAGCCCATAGTCAATTATCCGACAGGATTAACGGGATTGACAGGATTTTTTCAGTTTCCTGAAGAAACCGACAAATTGCCATCGCCTGCGGCGAAACACAACATTCATGTATTTTCAAATTGATCAACGCGTGAATTTATAATACTGTTTATACGGATTCATCAAAGCTGGTGCTTAAAAAAATAGCGACGAAATACGTCTGTTGAAATTATTATTATTATTTATAGGGGGGTAACATATGGCTGGACTTACATTTCTGGCGGGAAAATCAATTCTGGCGGTAGATGATGAAGTGGATATCCTGGAAACTATCGAAGACATTCTGGATGGATCGAAAGTGGAGACGGCGCAGGATTATGAAAGCGCTTCCGAAAAAATCAGGAAACGCACCTATGACCTGGTGATTCTGGACATCATGGGGGTCAACGGTCTGCAGCTCCTGGAAGAATCGGTTGCCAAGGGGTTCCCGACGGTCATGCTGACAGCCCATGCAGTCAATCCGGAAGCCCTGATGGCATCCATTCGCAAGGGGGCCATTTCTTACCTCCCCAAGGAATCCCTGGCGGATTTGGATGTGCTGCTGAACGAGCTTCTGGGTGCATACGAAAGAGGTGAACCGCCATGGAAGCTGCTTGTTCAATAAAGCTGGGGGCCTATTTTAATGAACGTTTCGGTGCCGACTGGAAGAATACCGACAAGGCTTCTGGTCTGATTTCGATCAAACCTATGAAATCGGTAAAGGCATTCAGGAACGTCTGAAAAAAGATAAACGTATATTGGATAAGTTTTAGCAACAGAATGCTGGGAGGCTGGGAGGCTGGGAGGCTGTGAGGCTGTGAAGCAATAATTTTGAATTTTAAATTTTAAATTTTGAATTATAGAGCTCATAGGTGATTTGTTTTATGAATCTATTTTATCTCACGATGTCACTTCTTTCTTTAACCACCGATCTCATTGATAGTTATCAAAATTTTCTCTTTGTCTTAGAAATTAGATGAATGTTGTATTTCGCCGCAGGCGATGGAAATTTTGCGATTTCATCTGGAAATCGCAAAAAATCATGTCAATCCTGTCAATCCTGTCTAATCCTGTCTAATATTAAGCGGAAAACCGTAAACCGCTATACCCTATCACCTATCAGCTATGAGCTATGAGCTAACAAATTCAAAACTCAAAATTAAAAATTAAACATTGCGCCTATAGCATCTTATCCGCAAGCTCCTTCAACAGCTTCGCTGCCACCATGGCTGTCATGCCGTTGATATCCCGCACGGGGTTATACTCCACGATGTCCGCACCCACGATGGGCGCCTTGAGCTTCTGTATCACCATAATGATATCCCGTGTCCTCAACCCGCCCGGTCCTAAATGAGCTGCCCCCGGGGCGTACGCCGGGTCCAAAACATCTAAGTCGATCGATATATACACCGGGCCGCTAAACCGGAGTGTGGACAAGCCTTTTGGCCATGATTTCATATCGATAACCTTGACCTTGAACCGATCGGCTTGCTCCTGCTGGTGAGGTGTCATGGTCCGAATACCCACCTGCACCAATTGTTTGATGAGCCCCTCCTCCATGATCCGGGCAAACGGGCAGGCATGCGAATACCGGTTCCCGTCGAATTCGTCGTACAGATCCGGGTGGGCATCGAAGTGCAGAATACTCAGACCCGAAAAATGTTTTTCGTAGGCTTGTATGATCGGCAGTGTCACCGCATGATCGCCCCCCAGAGACAGGATCCTGACCTGCTTGTCAAGCAGTTCCTGATAAATGTGCTCGATGTATCCCGACACATTCATGCCTTTCTTGAGTTTCCAGGTCGCCCACGTCGTAAAAGTTACTTTCCTGGGCCAGATCCCTCCCGCTCTCCGTGCACGTGTTGGTGGCATCGGAATTGTAAGCCTCCCGGATCTTGACCGGCGCCTTGGCCGCCCCTTCAACACGAGTTGTCGTCATAAGGAATCCCCACAACTGCCACGGATTTAGTATTTTGTTTCTGTCCTAATATATCTTTTAAAATTCATAGTGTTCTATCTTTTTATTAATTCATTACTTTATGTTTATTTATTAGACAGGATTAACCCGGTCCGATTCTCCGAACCTACCGGGCAGGCAGGATTTTACAGGATATTATTATTCTTTATCACTTTCCAGATGAAAGTGATAAAACCAAATCCGCTTCGCGGAAAACACCTCATGATCAGAGATTATCTGCCAAGCCCTATTTACCCAATATTATTTTCAAAGCATGCAAATAGTTTTTCGCCGAAGGCGATGGAAATTTTGTGATTTCTTCTGGAAATCACAAAAAAAATCCTGTCAATCCTGTAAATCCTGTCAAATATTTTCCTCTCATACCTATCAGCTACGACCTATGACCTATGACCTATCAGCTGCTATATAATTAAAAATTAAAAATTCATAATTGCCCCAGGCTTAAAGTCTCCAAAAATTCACATCCATCTTCGCGACCGCTACCGGATCGAACACGGCCTTCACATCGATCAAACAGCCCCCGGGAATCAATTTTTTCACAATATTTTCCAAGGACTGCTGCTGGTAAAACGAATGCGCCACCGCCACCACCAGGGCATCCAGATCTTTTAATTCCTCGAACGATGCCAGTGCAACACCGTAAAATGCCCTGGCCTCGTCCGGATCCGCCGTGGGGTCATGCACCAGCACCTCGATGCCATAAGAAGTTAGTTCCGCAACGATGTCCGGTACTCGGGAATTTCTCAAATCCGGGCAATTCTCCTTGAAGGTCAGTCCCAGAACCCCGACCCGACTTTCCTTGATGTGAGAACCGGCCGCGATCATCATCTTGACGGTTTTTTCGGCGATGAATTTGCCCATGTTGTCGTTGATGCGGCGACCGGCCAGGATGATCTCCGGGTGATACCCCACCAACTCGGCCTTGTGCGTCAGATAGTACGGATCCACACCGATGCAGTGGCCACCCACCAGACCCGGGCTGAAGCGCAGAAAATTCCACTTGGAACCGGCCGCCGCCAGCACATTGACCGTGTCGATCTTCAGCTTATCGAAAATAATGGCCAGTTCGTTTATCAAGGCGATGTTGATATCGCGCTGGATGTTTTCGATCACCTTGGCAGCCTCGGCTTCTTTGATGCTGCCCGTACGATGAACACCGGCACTGACAATGGATTCGTATAGCGTCGCCACGGCATCCAGGGTCTCGGGATCGTCCCCGGACACCACCTTTTTAATCTTGGTCAGGGTGTGCTCCTTGTCGCCCGGATTGATCCGCTCCGGCGAATATCCCACATGAAAATCCTTTTTCCAGGCAAAACCCGATGCCGCTTCGAGGATGGGGACGCAAACTTCTTCGGTGGCTCCTGGGTAAACAGTGGATTCGAAAATAACCACCGCACCCTGTTTCATGTGCTTACCCACAATCCGTGAGGCCGACATCAGGGGGCTCAGGTCTGGCTGGCGAGCGGCGTCGATGGGTGTGGGTACGGCCACGATAATGAAATCCGCATCCGTGATGGTTGCCGGATCCGTTGTCACTGTCAGATGCTGGGCAGCCGAGAATTCAGCGGCAGTCACTTCACCGGTAACGTCGATCTGTTTGCGCAACCGAGCAACTTTCTTCTGGTTCAGATCAAATCCGATGGTTTTGATGGTTTTGCCAAAGGTCACGGCCAGGGGTAAGCCCACATAGCCCAGGCCGATCACAGCGATGGTCGCGTCGCTGATGCGACGCTCTAATTTTGAATTTTGAATGTTAATTTTGAATTAACTGTATTCATTTATCTCCTTGTATTTGTACAATTAGTTCATCTTCATACGTTTATCCCTCGGCGATCTAGATGGCTTAAGCGTATGATTCGAATCCTTGACCCCTGGACCCCTCGAATCCTTTATTTAGATCAACTCTTTTGGAGATGATCCAAAATTAATAATTAAAACCTGAATCAGTGGCATTAATATTGCTTAATGCCAAAATTATGAAAAAAATATTCTATTGAGCCGCTTTAAGCCATAATTGGCGGCTTGGAACTTTCAGCGCCCAATTTAAAGGACCTTTCACCTTTTGTAGTAAATAAGGACGCGCTTCAGCTTATCTTTTGTTTAGCGTACAGTTCTTTGAAAACCAAGTTCCTGTCCAGGCGACGGCCAACCCCGGATTCGATTATAAAACTCGCTCAAACAGGATTGCAAAAGGATTGAGACAGCCAAAGGACACATACCATCTTCTGCCTGTATGGATTAGACGACCGGCCATCTACATCAGATCCTGGATTACAGTGCGAATTCGCCTACGGCTCACCTTCTTATTCCGAGAGCCCGGCAGTCGATTGTTATTCAGTTCTTAAAACTGGTTTACGGAATGACCCGTAAAAGATTGTAGATTTTAGCATCCTAACCTGTAACACTAAAGCGTTGCTGGCAAAGTGACAACTGGGCAGTAAGTACAGTCCCATGTCAGACTTTGATCTCTGAATGATACTGTTCGCTGGTTCCATGATCATGGTAAAGCGCGATAACCTCTTTGCTTCTAACTGATCTAAACTGCACCAGTAGGTATCAACTTCAATTTCAGGAAATATCAGTTGCTGACCCTTTTTCATATGATGCTCTGTCACCTCGAAGAAGATAAGGAAAAGGAATTCTTTTCCTTGAAGCCCGACGTTTGTTTTACCGGTCCATACGGTTATGTCCTTTCGACTTATACGGACCACTCCTTTTCCTTGGCCAATTGTGCCCAATGTAGAGGAGATTCCCTGCGTAGGTTGCGTTTGATGATGAAATGAACGTTTTCCCATTTCTCATCCGGGAAGTTTTCTTGGCTGTCATTTCCAGAGTCAAGGCGCATGAGTAAAGGCAAGTCGGTCAACTGACGAGCATAAGTCAATGTCTTATCGATGTATTGAGGTGTATTTTTCTGGCAATGCTGGCTTCCTTGTCTCAGTTAATCGTTAATCGAATAACCTTCGGTGCCTAAATATGAAAAAGTCAGGGCATAGCCATCGTAACCTTTATATAGTCCTGGCAACACCTTCCTTTTTGGTTTTTGAATTATCAAAAGGGCTGAACATCGATATCAAGGGGCACAAAAGGTCCCGCACACTCGTTTCAATCGTTGATATGGCTACGGTGTCTCTAATCAAATTAATGGCTTCTTTTTGAGGATATCATGGGCGGCACGACCAATCGATCAATGCGTTGCCGGATGGTGGGGCTGAAGAGGCGACCGGATATCCCTAAAGCCTTGGTAGAAAAAGTCCTGTTTTCTCGGAATATTTCGATGGCATCGTAATCCGGCTTTGCGATACTGATGAGCCCGAATCATGAATGGAAGCGTCTCATCAGAGAGTGCGATTGTACGCAGTGAACGTTTTTGATATTGTCAAGCCGATTTTTAAGTTGCATAGAGTTAAGCAGTGCCCCAATGAGGAGTAGGCCGCCATGACTGGTTAACCTATCCATGGTGTGTTTGATTCGTACGACAGGTCGCATAAACTCACCTCCTAAGTGAATGTTTCTGCGACCTTGATAGCATATATATATAATTATATCAATATTATATAATAACTATAAGCACTATTTGTGCCACGGATTATGGTAAAAATAAAAAATTCTCATTCGCCCCATCACAAATGCACCCCCGCCCCCCACGGTGTTCAACACCAGGTCGAGCAGATTGCTGCTCCGTGAAGGCACCCACGCCTGGGCCACTTCGATCGCCAGGCTGAAGACAAAGCACAGCGCCACGGTGGCCAACAGGGCCCGCCCGTCGGTCAACCTGCCCCTTCGCCCTAGCACAAGCATCAGTGCCACTCCCAGGGGCACAAAGCCGAACAGGTATGATGAAGAAGTCACTGAAAAACCCCTTGTCCGGTTTAAAGCGTATCCACGGCAGACCCAGGACCTGTTTTTTCAAGACCGGCATGCGTTGGCGGGAATGCAAAAGGGCCTCGATTTCCCGGCCCTGGTCGCGAACGATCTCCCCCGCCTTCGTCGAACAGGTACAGGTGCAGGGGATCGTCGATTCCTGGCGTGGCCAGGCTGCCGTTCGCTTGCCAGGCCTGAAAATGCATAGCCAGCCTGTTCACGGGAAAGGGTTTTGTCGTAAACGGCCAGCCCCAGCAGTCTGACCGGACCAGGAATGCTTGCCGTAGACCGAGTTTCCCAGGGTCAACCACGCCCTGCGGTCCCGGGGGAATTTGAAGCTTCAGGCGGGGATTCGATTTGACCCGACGACCGTCAACATAGAGGCTGGTCCCCTTGGGGCCCGCCGCAAGGGCCAGGAGGGTGGGTGTGTCCTTGTGCGGGTCGAGTTTGACGGAAATGCGGGGTTCGCGTCGTGTGTAATCGTAATCATCCCCCTTCATCACGATAATCGAGGGCCCCACTGTCCCACAGCACCTGGTCCTGTCATCGCTGCCGCTGTGCAGGGACAGCAGAAAACGAAAGCCCTCTTTCTGATCTTCATCCGCCCTGAACGCCACCTCCAGGGAAAAGCGCTGAACCCCTTTCGCATCCGGCTCGCCGCTCCTCCCGCCCGGAAAGTTGCGTGTAAACCAGCCCGTAACGGCTGAAATAAATACCCGTTTTACCTTCTATCCACGCCACATGATTGATAAAATCATACGCCTTGGGTCTCAGGCCAACGTAAAGCATCCCCAGCAGAATGGCCGTGAGCAGCCATACCCACAATCGATGACGTCGTCGTTTTTCAATGAAGGCGATCATTTGATACGCTCGTGTGTTTGACGCTGGCAGATTGAGAACGCATTGATAAGTGAATAGTGTAGCGAAGCGTAACGCGAGCCGGGATCCATCGCGCGACAACGTCGCCATCAATAAAATCGCCCCGGCGATTTTATTACCAGTAAAACCCCACCAGCCCGGTCACACCCCGCCGGTTGTCGTAATCGACCATAAAAACCAGCTGCCAGTCGAACACTTCCGGAAAGAAGCCCAGACCGACGCCGTACAGGGCGTTGGTGACGGTGTCCGAAGACGCCTCGTAGGTCCGGCCCGTGGCAGGCGAATAGACCAGGTCACTCTCCGTGACCACGGTGGCCCCGCCGATGACGTTCAGGTAGAGGCTGTCCACGAAAAGCCGGGTGCCGATCTTGACGTAGCCCCCCACCTCGGTGCCCTTGAACTCGGTGCCGTCGTCCACGCAGTTGTCGTTGGGGCATTCCGATTCGATGGTGTCGTCGGGCAGGTTCTTGTCACCGTAGGGGATGATGGGGAATCCCACAGCCAGAAGCAGCTCCATGTCCCCCAGCTCGATGCCGAACTCGCCGGTTTCAAAGGAGATGCTTTCCTGCTCCCCTTCCCCGCCATACCCGCCCCCGGCCGCCAAATATCCGGCCTGAGCCACGGTTGAGCAGACCACATCATCCACATGAACCCGGCCAGTAACGCCACAGTTTTCAAATCTCATATCCGCCTCAATTTTTTTATACCTTCATTCGATCGAACCAGGTGCTGATTGTGAAAGGATTATTTTCTCACCACAGAGACACAGAGAACACTGAGAAGACCTTTTTTATTCGATCGGGAGATCCTGCCTCGCCAAGGCCTCGTCAGACCTGCCGGCAATAATGCATTACTGCGGGCCTTAATGAATTATGAAAAATTGTAACCTTCTTCAATATTCTATATCTCAGTAACGCTATGGATATCACCAAATAATATCATCCGCAGGATGGCGCGCTTATCGCCGATCGGTACCTGCCCCGGCGTAGCTTCAGCGAAGACGGGTCTCCCGATCGGCGATGATCGAAAACCCCTCTGTGTTCTCAGTGTCTCTGTGGTGAATAAAGAGCTTTCTCTAGCTTTCAGCTGACGCCAGCATCCCCCGCGTCATAGCCGCCAAGCCTCCTGCCGCCTATCCCCTATCTCCTATCAGCTATCCCCTATGAGCTATGACCTGAGCTATCCCCTATCAGCTATGACCTATCAGCTGAACAAAGCACGTCGGCCAGTCATCCAGTTCCACCGTGGGCAAGTCCCCGTCCGCCGCAACCGTCACCACCGCCTCGTCCGTGTCTTCGACGGCGTCGTCCACCGTGACCGTCAGCCGAAACGTCAGTGTTCTCGCCTGCCTCCCCTCCCAGGGGCGTCACAAAGACGGCCACGGCACTGTCGGCATCCTTCAAGGCCACCGGTGTCCCGCCCGTCTGCGTCCAGGCGTACACGGCCAGGTCGTCCGGATCGTAGGTGCCGGAGCCGTCCAGGGTCACGTCCAGGTCGGCCGAAGCGCTGATGTCCGGTCCGGCGTCGGCCATGGCCGGGTAGCTCAGGGTCGAACCCACCGGGTCGGGCACGCTGGCGGCAGGCGCTGTCTGGATTGTCGGCAGGTTGAAATCCTCGCCCCCGTCGTAAACCAGGCCGGCGATGGTCTCTGCGTCCGCGGTACCCCACCAGTTGCCCGTCAAATCGATCTTGGGCTCGTCCGACAGAACCGGCCAGTCGTAAAGATAGACGGCCAAACCGCCGCCCGACGACGCCTGGATATAATTGTCGCTGAACTGCACGTCAAAGCGCGCGTTCGCGTCGGGGTTGTTCACGGCCACCACGCCGGAATTTGCATCCGTGCAGCGCATCAAGTTGTTTTGCACCCGCACCACGGCCTTGCGGTCCAGGTCCACCGAGCTGTAGGCCGACAACTGGCACCACGCTCTCTTCCAGGACGGCACGGTCGATGCCCGGGACGGCAAAGGGCCGGATGAGCTCGCCAAAGATGGTGATGCTGACACTGTCTTGGGCCTGCAGCCCCAGATCGTCGACCACGTTCAGTTCAAAGGTGAAGGTTTCCGGTGTCTCACCGATGACGGGGATGTCAAACCGGGGATTCACGGTGTCGGCATCGGTCAGCGACACGCTGTTTCCGCCGGTTTGGATCCATGAGTAGGTGGCGATACTGCCGTCCGGGTCAGAAGAACCCGACCCGTCCAGTTCCACGAAGGTCTCCTGCCACACCAGCAGGTCTTCACCGGCATCGGCCGTGGGTCGGATATTGGCGTCGAACACCAGGATGTCCACCGTGTCCGTGGCCTCCAGGCCTTCGGTGTCCGTGACCGTCACCTGAAAGGTGAGGATCTCCCCTTCCGGCGCCACGGCAGGCGGTGCCGTGAAGGTGGGGCGGCTGGCCAGAACGTCACTCAGCACCACGTCCGTGCCGGCAATCTGGGTCCACACGTAGCCGTCGATGCCCTTGTCCGGGTCGTACGATCCCACGGCGCTGAGCTGCACCTCTGCGCCTATCTCCACGGTCTGGTCGACCCCGGCACCGGGCCACCGGCGGTATGTTGGTGCCGATCACGAGGATCTCCAGGGATTCCGTGTGGCTCAACCCGTCGTCGTCACTGACGGTCAGGTCGAACACCAGGGTGGCGGTGACAGCCCCCACCAGCGGCGCCGTGAACGAGGCCAGGGGCGAGTTGGGGTTTGTCAGTTCCACAGCCGGTCCGGCCGTCTGCTCCCAGCGATAGGCGGCAATGCCGTTGTCGGCATCGTCCAGGTCCAGGGTCAGGTTCATGCCGGCGCCGGTCAGCCGGGCCGCGTCACTGATCAGGGTGTTGTCTCGAATCAGGAGGTCGCTGGAATTGGTGCGGACGTCCAGCGCCTGGGTGTTGTCGATGAGGTAGTTGTTCTGGACCGTCGCGCCCTCGAGGTTCAGGCGGATGCCCAGACCATGGCCGTGAATGCGGTTGGACAGGATCTGCAGACGACCGCTCAGGCTCTGGGCCGCCAGAATGTCGGTGGCGGCAATGGCGATGCCGCTCCCGTAGCGGATGGTGTTGCTGCGGATCATGGGCTGGGCCGAAAAAGTGAAGATGCAGGCCGTGCCATAGGGGGTGCTGTTGCCGGCAAACTCGATCACGCAGTGTTCCAGGATGCAGCCGGATGCGTCGTCTGCGTCCCAGTCCCGGCTCTGGTCGAGAAAGACGATGCCGCCCCAGGGGGACAAACGGTCCTCGGCGGTAAAGAAAATGGGATTGCCCACTGCCCCCTGGGCGTCGAGGGTGCCCCTCACCAGGATGTAAAACCCTTCCCCGTCGTTCACGCTGGGCTGAAAAGTCACCCGCACACCCGGTTCGATGGTCAGGGTGGCGTCTTCGGACACCTGAATGTTGCCCAGGACGCGATAGGGGCTTTCAGAAACCGTCCAGGTGGTGTCCGTGTCGATCACACCGCTCACATCGGCAGCTGAAACCGGCTGAGCGACCACAATCAGGAGGGAGAAAATCGTCAAAAGAGCGGATAAACCAGATCTGCATCGAAACATAGAAATACCTCAGTGAGTCTTGTTTATGCGTTGGGGCGGTTTATGGGAACCTGGGTAGAAGTTTAAATACCTTATATCTAATTGGATCAATCTTCAAGTTTGAATTCTATCAAGGCAAAGGGAGATGTTGACATTAGGCA
>CAVOZW010000021.1:0-67404 GCA_963701385.1 uncultured delta proteobacterium | reverse complement strand
TTTGTCAATAGAAAAAAGTGCATTGTCTTTGATCAAAAAAATGATAGTATATCGGTTTATCATGGTTTGAACGTTGAAAAGGAATGCTGACTGCAAACCCTATGATACAAAAACAACCCCTCATAAGCCGGCTCAGCGCAAACCATAAATTTAACCTGGCATTGAAACACTTTCCTGCCGGCATATCGATTCTTGAAGTCGGATCCGGTTCGGGTGAGTTTGCCAATCGGTTGAACAGGCAGTCCTTTCAGGTTACAACGCTGGATCTGAAAGCGCCGGCTGATATCGTCGGTGATATCAAACATTGGCGCGACACTCGGTATCGCAGCCCTTCATTCGATGCCGTCGTCGCACTGGAAGTCATCGAACATGTCGACTGCCTGGTTGCCCTAACTCAGATCTGTAGACCAGGAGGGCTGATCATGTTGTCATCTCCCCATCCTGATTGGGATTGGCTTTTGAATATTCTGGAGAAATGTGGACTGCTTCAGCGACGGACATCGGCGCACAAAAACCTGCTGGACTTCGAACAACTGCCACTCGTCGCGGTGGTTCGTCAGAGACCGATGTTTTTTCATCAGGTCGCTATCTTTAAAAATGAAGCTCGGTATTGATAATATGTGCCATATTGTGATACAATAATTGATTCAATGAGAATCGATATGCAATGCGGGCCACAAACCAAGGTGTCAAACGTAGTATTCGAGACATTTCACGCTGGGGTGGGCACGATTAGAGCGAATCAATTGCGACACGCTGACGATGGTACGCCTGGCAGGATTCGAACCTGCGACCTACGGATTAGAAGTCCGTTGCTCTATCCAACTGAGCTACAGGCGCACGAAGGATGGTAAAAAAAACTCGACCGCTGCATACCATATGTTGGAATTCATGTCCATACAAATCCACGCCAAAAAGGCCTGGGTCGGTGCTACACGCATACAAAGGTGATTGCTGACGTGACAAAGAAAAAAACATCTACGAAAAAACCCCGAAAGCAGCCTAAACCAAAAAAAAAGACTGCCCAGGACGCAAAACCAAAAGTGGATCCAAAGCCTAAAAAGGATTTATCCGCTGAAAAATCGCTTGTCAAATATGATCCGCTTCAGCGCTATCTGAATGAAATCAGTCAATATCGTCTATTGACCCGGGATGAAGAAAGGGAACTCGGCGCCCGCGTTCAGGAGCAGGGTGACTCCGAAGCTGCCTACCGACTGGTGACGTCGAATCTCCGTCTGGTGGTCAAAATTGCTTTGGAATTCCAAAGGGTATGGATGCAGAACCTCCTGGACCTGATTCAGGAGGGCAACATCGGACTCATGCAGGCGGTAAAAAAATTCGATCCCTATAAAAATGTAAAATTTTCCTATTATGCATCGTTCTGGATCAAGGCCTATATCTTAAAGTTCATCATGGACAATTGGCGACTTGTCAAAATTGGTACCACCCAGGGTCAGCGTAAACTTTTTTTCAAGCTGAAAAAGGAGAAACAGCGCTTGATCGATGAAGGTTTCGATCCCAAACCAAAACTGCTTTCAGAAAAATTAGGTGTGTCTGAACGTGAGATCGTCGACATGGATCAGCGACTGAACGGTTGGGACGTATCGTTAGACGCTCCCCTGAAAGAAGATTCCGATACCGAACGAATTGAATTCCTGACTACAGAGACCGCCTCCATCGAAGACAATGTCGCTAAAAAGGAAATGGAATTTTTGTTGCATGCCAAAATCGCAGAATTTAGAAAAAAAATGACCAAACGCGAACTCGAAATATTCGATCAGCGCATTTTTTCAGATAGCCCGGTAACACTCCAGGAGATAGGGGATCGATACGGTATCTCCAGAGAGAGGGTTCGGCAGGTCGAAAAAAGTGTCATCAAAAAAATGCGCGAGTTTTTCAAAAAAGAAATACCCGATTTCGACGTGTACGCATATACCAACAGTCCCGAAACTTAGCCGCTACCATTTTTAGCTGGACCCTCACGGGCAAGCCTGTGGTCTTCTGCTAAGGCGGATAAACAAGCAACAACCCATACGAGAAAGGCCGTGGCATAAGCCATTTTGTATTATGCTTTGAATATACCATGATGAATCCATTTGTTACCCGCCATTTGATCGCCATGATATTGGCGGTTCCTATTTTTGCCTGCGTGCCGGCTACTTCCATCGCACCCATAGAAAAACCTGAGCCCAATGTCGGTTATGAACGCTTGGATAACAGCTACTATTATTACACGGAAGCACAACTTGCCATTAAAAAAGGCCAGAAGGATCGCGCCATTCGGTTCCTTAGGAAAGCATCGGATATCGATCCGACGTCTGTCTTTCTTGGTATGGAGCTCGCTTCTCTCTACATGAGTCAAAACAAAACATCGGAAGCCTTGCGCACCCTTGAAAAAGGACTTGCTTTCGACCCGAATCATGTAGAAGCCCTCGTATTTTATGGCAATATCAACCAGACCCTCAAGCAGAGCGATAAAGCAAAACAGGCCTATGCAAAAGCCATCGACATCGCTCCGGACAAAGAAGAGCGCGTATATTTACTTCTGGGAAGTATCCAGATGGAAGAGGGAGACCTTGACAGCGCCTTCGATACCTACCAACATCTGGTGGATATCTTTCCAGCGTCGTTTGCCGGTCATTTTTTTCTAGGCAAAATCCATGCTGAAAAGGATCGACCCGATCAGGCGGAGGCCGAATTCGTCAAAGCGCTGGCCTTGGAACCGGAACTTGAAGAAGGCCGATTCGAACTGCTGAAAATCTACAGCGCCGCTGGAGAAAATGCAAAAGTACGCTCCCTTTATCTGGAACTTCTGGATAAAAACCCGAACAATGTGCGGGCTGCCATGGAATTGGGTCTTTTTTATCAGAAAAACGGTGACGAAAAAGAGGGCCAACGTCTTTTGCAAGATCTCGGTCAAAGAAGTGAGCAGGACCCAGAAATTATCCGCAAGGTCATTCAGCTCTACATCGATCCCAAACAATACGACGATGCCATCGTCGTTCTCGAAGGCATGTTGAAGGGCTTGCCAGACAGTTCGGATTTACTATATCTGACAGGGATTTCCTATGACGGGACAGGGAATGACGACAGTGCCTTAGAACATTTTAAAATGGTGGCCCCCGACAACCGGTTCTATGAAAACGCTGTCGTTCAAAGCGCCTTACTTTATCAGGAGCAAAAAAAGATTCCAGAAGCTATCGCCATCATCAAGGAAGCTATCCAGAATCTCCCCGACAACCCTGAATTCATGCTGTATTTAGGATCGTTTTATGAAGAGATCGAAGCTTACGCGGATGCAGAAAGCACGCTAAAAAAAGGCCTGGACATCGACCCTGAGCACATTCGGATTCAATTCCGACTGGGTGTCGTATACGACAAGTGGGGCAAAAAATCGGATTCCATCGCCGCGATGCAGAAGGTAATCACTCTGGAACCCGAAAACGCCAATGCCTTGAATTATCTGGGTTACACGTATGCCGATATGGGTATCAATCTGGATGAAGCAGAAACCATGATCCGGGAAGCACTAAAGCATAAACCCGATGACGGATACATTACGGACAGCCTGGGTTGGGTTCTTTTCAAAAAAGGTCTTTTTCAAGAAGCTTTGATATATCTGGAGAAAGCCGTGAAACTGACCTCGGATGACCCCATTATATTGGAGCACCTCGGTGACGCCTACTTAAAAGTCAATGACAAAAAAGCCGCTTTAAAATACTATCAAGAATCTTTGCAAAAAAAAACCGAGGACACCCAAACGCTTCAAAATAAGATCAACGATCTCCTGGAGCCGTGACCAGTGCCATATCCCGCATATGCTTAGGTTAAATACTCAAAGCATGATGAAACAGTTGCTGACCATATGTTGTGTCGTTGTTTTCCTTGGTTTCGGATGTGCCGGCATCCAAGAACCCGGTCGAATAAAACCCAAACCATGGGCACCTGATTCGGCCGTGGAAATTGATCCGCATACCGTGATAGCGACGCTCCAGCAGACCAACGCCGGGTTGACATCTTTTAAAGGCATTGGCAAGATCAAAATCTGGAAATCGGATGCACTTGCAAAGCACGCGGGTTGTATGGGCCGGATATCAAACGGAAAAACTGCGATTGGAAATACTGGGCATTGGCGGAAGGCCTTTTTCGAGTGTTGTTTACGACGGCACGCGGCTTTACCTGTCTCTGCATTCAGAAGGCCGTTTCTATCAAAAACAGACCCGTCAGGCCGATCTCAGCCGTCTCATGTCAATGCCGATAACTGTCCATGATCTGCTTTGCATACTGGCGGGCCGCGTGCCCTTATTGAAAAACGCCACCCTGGCCTATGCAAAAACCCCTTCCGGTAAGCAAACGGTTCTCCTTTTGAAAAAGGGATGGTTTAGAAAACGAACAGCAAAAATCTATCTTCGCGAAGATATGAAAACGGTCTGGAAATACGAATTGTTTCAGGGAAAGGATACGCTTCTCTATCGGGTTGAATTTTTAAGTCGCGGTCGTTTCGGGAACTATCATCTCCCCGATGCCCTGCTTTTTTCGAACGACCTGCAGACGAGAATTCAGATCGACGTAGACAATATATGGCCGGATGCAACATTGCCAGCCTCTGTCTTTGTTCTCAAAGCGCCAGGATGATCGATGAATGGAAAGCGGCCCATAGCCTTAGAATCCCGTCTCACTCACTGTGAAAACGTAATCACCCTCGGCGTGAAGCCCAACCTGGAGGATTATTCAAACCAGGCAATAACACTCATTCGAAAATCAAAGAAAATCTACTATCCTTCATCCTTTCATGTTGAACTCTTTAGCGCCATGGGCAAGGACACATTTCCCAGCCTCCATAACTACCAGTTTGCACAGGATAAAATCAAACAAACGGCCCTATTCAAACTCCTGGGCATCCCCCATCCCCGTACCAGGGTCTATTATGGAAAACGTCAAAAGACATCGATCGTTCAGCGGTTTCAATTTCCTTTCATTGCAAAAATACCCCGGGGCTCTGCCATGGGAAGGGGGGTGTTCCTGATACAAAATCAAACCGATTTACATCGTTACCTCTCCCTTGAAACCCCGGCCTATATACAGGAATATCTGCCACTGGACCGGGATATGCGGGTGGTGGTCATCGGCAAGGAAATTGCCCACGCCTACTGGCGGATCTCAGCCATGGGAGAATTTAGAAGCAATGTGGCCGCAGGCGCCCGCATCAGTCTCGAACCGGTCCCCGAAGAAGCGCTTGCCTTGGCACGCCATACTGCGGCAGCATGTCACTGGAACGATGTGGGTATCGATATCTGCTCGCACGATGGGAAATTTTTTGTCCTGGAAGCCAACATGAAATATGGTAAGGAAGGGTTTCGGACAGCAGGCATCGATTACCCAAATATGATGGCACATAAGATCGAAACAGGAGCCATATGAAAATCAGGAATATCATGCGCGCCCTGAATGATTCTGAATCCCAACGTTTCTCGTCCAAGGCAACGAGAAGCGGGCAGGGGATCAGGCGCCAACAGGAGGAGCCGCTTGATTCTGACTATCGACAATCCTTTTCCTTGGACGTGGACAGGATACTCCATTCGCGTGCCTATGCCCGCTATATTGACAAAACGCAGGTTTTCTACCTGATCCAGAATGACCACATTACCCATCGGGTGCTGCACGTGCAGCTGGTATCGAAAATAGCGCGTACGATTGGCCGTTTTTTAAAATTAAACGAAGATCTTATCGAAGCCATCTCCCTGGGTCACGATATTGGTCATACACCGTTCGGACATGCTGGTGAACGTTTTCTATCGGATATCTGTCATGCCAATGGCATCGGTCATTTTCTGCACAACATTCAAAGCGTCCAGTTTCTCGACCGGGTTGAACGCTCCGGGAAAGGTTGGAATCTGTGCCTGCAAACCCTGGACGGAATCCTTTGCCATGATGGTGAAATACATAATCGTTTACTTGAACCTTCAATTATTAAGACATTCAATTCATTAGATAAAGAAATCGAAAATAAAAAGATATCACCCGTATATCCGCTGACCCCCATGACCCTGGAAGGTTGTGTTGTCAGGATGGCCGACACCATCAGCTATATCGGCCGGGATATAGAAGACGCCATCCGCCTGGGGATTATCCGCAGGACCGACCTGCCGCCTGATTGTGTCCAGCGCTTGGGAGACACCAATGGAACGATCGTTTACAGTCTCGTGACCGATGTCATTGAAAACAGTTTCGAACACCTGCATATTGCCTTCAGCGAGCCGATTTCGCATGCCTTGAAAGCACTCAAACGATTCAATCTCGAAAGAATTTACCTCAACCCCTTGACCAAAAAATATCACGCAGATATCAAATCGTTGTTTTACCTTTTGTTTGAGCGATTCTTAGATGACGTGAAGCAAGACAACAGGGCTTCCATCATTTATTCAGCATTCCTCGAAAACAAGTCGAATGTCTATCGGGCTTCCCACAAACCCGAAGAGATTGTCAGGGATTTTATTGCCGGCATGACGGATCGCTTTTTCCTACGAATCTGCCCCGAAGAGATGCGGCCCCTCATGCAGACAGACATCTTGGAATCAAACAGAGAAAGCAAATAAAACCATTTGAAAGGATTCTCTTTTCAATCCATGCACCAGGAACGCACCTATCGCAACCAGCTGTGTCATGAGCGATTCATTTCTTTCCGAACCATCGTGAAAGAGACCGACTTGCTCATTCAGGCAACAGAAAATCTAGCCCTCGCGGCCAAGGAATCCGTTCTGCTCTACAGGGGAGTCATCGAGTCTTTCATCCAGCAGCACCCTGAATTTGCAGCGTCCCTGGTGCCGCTAAAA
This sequence comes from uncultured delta proteobacterium, assembly GCA_963701385.1. Lineage (GTDB taxonomy): Bacteria > Desulfobacterota > Desulfobacteria > Desulfobacterales > B30-G6 > B30-G6. The sequence continues at coordinate 60,571 of CAVOZW010000021.1, read as the reverse complement.
ATTCCGGCACCGGTTCCTGATATCATCGCCGACATGCTGGACGCCGCTGCCCGATCCGGCGTCGGCCCTATGGCCGCTGTCGCCGGTGCTATTGCAGAACATGTCGGCCATGATTTGCTGAAGCATTCACCGGAAATCATCATTGAAAATGGCGGCGATATCTTCATTCGAACCCATCAGCCGGTGACCATCGCTATCTTTGCCGCTCGCTCACCATTGAATATGCGCATCGGTCTTACAATAGACAGTTGTGATCGCCCCATAGCCGTCTGTACATCTTCAGGTACCGTTGGGCATTCCCTCAGTTTTGGCAGCGCCGATGCCGTCAGCGTGGTTTCACGATCATGCTCTGTTGCCGACGCAGCCGCAACGTCCATCGCAAACCGCGTGAAACAAGAATCGGATGTGCAAACAGCAATAAATTTTGGCAAGAATATCAAAGGAGTAAAAGGACTCGTCATCATAAAAAATGACAAGGCAGGTCTGTGGGGCGATCTCAATGTTGTGCAGCTTAAACAAAATAATGGTTGAGTTTTGAGCGTTAAAAAGGTAATAAACAGGCTGAATGAAATACACATAGGGGGCTGTGGGACAATAAATGAAGACGATGTGGGCACCTTGGCGCATGGAATACATCCTTGGTAACAAATCGGAATCATGTATCTTCTGCGATGCCCTGGTTCAAAAAGAGGGTTTAACGCTCTACAAAGGATCGACGACGCTGGTTGTCATGAACAAATATCCTTATATCAACGGTCATCTTCTGGTTGCACCGGTGAGACACATCGCATCTCTGGATCTGTTAAGCCCTATGGAAATGCGAGACCTGCTGCTTACAGTCGAGCGTGCCATCGATAATCTCAAGCAGCAGATGGTGCCGGATGGTTTCAATGTGGGCCTGAACCTCGGCCGGGTGGCAGGTGCCGGCGTGGAGGAACATCTTCATTTTCATATCGTACCGAGGTGGTTCGGTGATGTAAACGCCCTGACTGTTTTTGCGGATGTTCGCGTGATACCGGAACATATACAGGCCACCTTTGAAAATTTGAAGCCGCTCTTTGACCGGCTTCCAGAAAATATTGGCCAGGGCGCGTAAGTTGTGCGCATAAAGCAGACAAGGGCCCAAGCAAAAAGATCATTGCACTGCAGCCTGTTGCCACACGGCTGACATTCAGGCAAGCCATGGCGCAGTAACATAAACACGTCGGTCTTACACAAACAGGGAGAACGGAAATGAAAAAAGCGAAGATTGCTTTCTGGTTGATTCTTATTTGTTTCCTGGCTTTGCTGGGCTATCAAAACTGGGATTTTTTCATGAAACCCAACGGTCTCCGGATAAATCTGCTGCTGGTCCAATACCAAACCCCAGAACTTCAAAACGCCATTCTTTTTCTAATCTTTTTCGTTGCAGGTCTAATTATTTCCTATTTCATCACCCTGTTTGAGCGCCTTAAATCGAAAAGAATCATAAAAAAACTAACGGCCGCCTTGGAAACAAACCAAAAACAGATGGATGCGCTGAAAGTAGAAATCCATCTCCTTAAGGGTGAACCACCCCCCACCGCCAACCCCGAAGACACCGCAAACCAAGATAAAGCCAAGGATTCTGATGTTTCATGACCCCTTCTAGCGCCACCCCGATGATACAACAGTATTTGGCGGTCAAAGAAGAATATCCGGATGCGATCCTTTTTTATCGAATGGGAGATTTTTTCGAGATGTTCTTTGAGGATGCCGAAAAAGCATCCAGACTTCTGGAAATCACGTTGACATCGCGAAATAAAAAAGCAGACAGCCCTATCCCCATGTGCGGCGTACCACACCGCGCGGTCCAAGGCTACATCGCACGCTTAATTGAGAAAGGGTACAAAGTCGCCATATGCGATCAAGTCGAGGATCCTAGCTCCCGCAAAAGGTCTCGTGAAGCGGGAAGTCGTGCGCGTCGTCACACCGGGAATGATCCTTGAAAATGAATTGTTAGACGAAAAATCAAACAATTATGTTCTCTCCGCGATATCTGAAAACGGTCGCTTTGGTCTCTCCTATCTCGATATTTCCACGGGTGCTTTTCGCATGACGGAAGCCGGCGACATGGGGACCGTCCTCGAAGAGACCTTTCGAATTTCTCCGAGTGAAATCATTCTTCCGCAATCCGAAGATGATGATCCGACCTTTGCCCGCTACATGGAAGCCGTAAAAGATTTACATCCCACGAGTCTTGAAGCAAAAGCCTTTGAATATACACCGGCCAGGAACCGTCTGCTCAAATCTTTCGGAACGGTTTCTCTAAAAGGCTTCGGTTGCGAAGAGATGCGGCAGGGTGTTCGTGCCGCCGGCGCACTGGTATATTATGTACAGGAAACCCAGAAACAGGAACTGGAACACATACACCGTATCGACGCTTACCGTCTTGACAGCTACCTGTTCATCGATGACCAATCCTACCAAAACCTTGAAGTTGAGAAAAATCTGCATTCCGGGACCCGAAAGGGCACCTTGCTCAACACCGTGGACATGACCATGACCGCTATGGGAAGTCGTATGTTGAAACAGTGGATGCGCTATCCCCTAAAAGATGCAACCCAAATTATATCCCGCTATGACGCGCTCGACGAGTCCAGGAATCAATATCAATCCACATGTGAGATACGCGATCACCTGAACCGGGTTTACGATATCGAACGTCTGAGGAGTAAAATCTCCATGGGTCACGCCAATGCCCGGGACCTGGTTTCTTTGAAACAATCCCTAGGGACGCTGCCGGAGATCGACCGCCTGCTCGCAAATTTCCAGTCACCGCTATTTGAGCGCTCTTTCGATCTGCCGTCTTTGAATTCGATTGCCTGGCGTGTCGAGCAGGCCATTCGGGAAGATGCACCGCCCACACTCCATGATGGCGGTATAATTCGTGAAGGTTTTGATGCGGAGCTGGATGAGCTCATTCAGATAACCCGTGATGGCAAAAACTGGCTGGTAAACCTGGAGAAACAGGAAAAGGAGCGCACCGGCATCAACGCATTGAAGGTGCGTTACAACAAGGTTTTTGGTTATTATTTGGAAATTCCAAAGACGCGCCTGGAAAGCGTTCCAGCCCACTACATTCGAAAACAAACCCTTGTGAATGCCGAGCGTTTCATCACTGAAGAGTTGAAGACGTTTGAAGAAAAGGTCATCGGTGCCGAAGACAAACGTGCTGAATTGGAATTTGAAATATTCAACACCATCAAAGCGCAGGTCATGGAAAAAAATGATGCCTTGCAGGCGGCGGGAGAATTCATCGCGCGTCTGGACTGCCTGCTTGCACTGGCCATAATTGCTCTGCAAAACAACTACACAAGACCCGATATTAATGCCGAAGGTCTCTTGTATATCGAGGATGGCAGGCATCCCGTCGTAGAGAAAATGATCGCCGGTGAACGGTTCGTTCCCAATAGCGTGTCTATGGATAATCAACACAACCAGGTTCTCATTATCACGGGACCCAATATGGCGGGAAAATCCACGGTTCTCCGTCAAGTGGCTTTGACGGTCCTGATGGCGCAGATGGGATCTTTTGTTCCGGCAAAAAACGCTTCCATCAGTATGACGGATCGTATTTTTACACGGGTGGGTGCACTGGACAATCTTTCACAAGGCCAGAGCACCTTTTTGGTTGAAATGCAGGAAACGGCCAACATTCTCAACAATGCGTCCAGTGAAAGCCTGGTGATCATGGATGAAATTGGGCGCGGCACGAGCACCTTCGATGGCTTGAGCATCGCCTGGGCGGTGGCCGAGTTTTTACACGACCTCAATGGGACCGGGGTTAAAACGCTTTTCGCCACTCACTACCACGAGCTGACAGAGCTGTCCAAGCAAAAGGAGCGCGTAAAAAATTTCAATATTACCGTGAAAGAGTGGAATGATGAGATCATTTTCCTGCGCAAGCTGGTGGCAGGTGGAACAAACCGGAGTTATGGTATTCAAGTCGCAAGGCTGGCCGGAATACCCGAAACAGTGATTCAGCGCGCAACTCGAATACTTGCCGACATTGAAAACAAAAGCCCTACGCTTCCCAGCTTTCAAAACCAGCGCCGACTGACAGGCGGCGGTCAGCCGTCGCAGGTTCAGCTGGAACTTTTTCAAGGTTATGACACTGTCGTCATCCAGGCAATTCAGGATCTTGATACTGCTAGAATGACACCGTTGGATGCACTCAATTTTCTCCATTCGTTACAGGATAAAATAAAGCCAAGGCCCTTTATGCCTGACCCAAGTGTGCCAACCAAGAGGAGTTAAAGCTTGCAACGTTTCTTAAACAACCACCTGATATCGGGAACGAACCGCCTGCAGCGAGTCATTGCCCTTTTGCTGATCAGCATGGCCGTCGGATTCTGTGTATCTGATATTGCCGTGGCCAAAACAGCCAAAAGTACCTACTTTGAGGCAGATAAAAAATACGCCAACCTGAAAAAGAACCCGAGACTCCAGAAGTACCGCGACAAATGGTTTGCATGCATCGACCTCTTTAAAGACGTCTACCGAAAAGACCCGGATGGTCCCTGGGCAGCTGCTGGTATGTATAAAAGCGGCGAGCTCTATTACGAACTCTACAAGCACTCATACAAGGCGTCCGACAAAGCAGAGGCTCTCGACACATTTCAACGCGTCATTAAACGATATCCGAGTAGCCGTTACAACCCAAAGGCCAAAGCCTTCATCGCCGCCATCAATGGAAGCGTCAAGCCGCCCCTTCCAAAAAAAAGCCACACCCAGGCTCAATTGCTGGCAGAAGCCGATAAAAGCTACCAGAGACTTCTCAACAGCACTCGAAAACAAAAATATCGCGATCAATGGCTCTCGTGCGTGCGAAAGTACAAAGCAGCCCATGCTGCCGACCCCGAGGGACCCCTGGCGGCAGAAGCCATCTATCGCTCCGCTGTCGTAACCTATGAACTTTTCAAACGATCCTTCAAGCCTTCCGACAAGACGAATTCCTTGGCGCTGTTGAGACAGACCGCTGACGCATATCCTGGCAGCCCACTTGCCCATGAGGCCGAAAAAAAAGTGGCCGCCATTACAGGGCAGCCAATGCCAACCGACACCGCCGATGCCATCCAGCAGGTCATCACTGAAGCAGAGACATCCGTAAGGGCTGACGATCAGGACGACACGCAATACACGGGGTCTCATACCCTGATTCAAGGACTGCGTCATTGGTCGAATCCGAGCTACACCCGAATCGTCATCGATGCCAACAGGGAAACCTCCTACCAGCATCGACTCTTGAACCAGGACCCGTCCATCAACAAACCCAAACGTCTTTATGTGGACCTCGACCACAGCCGTCTCGGTGAGGACTTCGAAAAGGTCGTACCGATCAACGACAACCTGCTCAGCAATGTACGAGCCGGTCAGTACACCAGTGAATCAGTGCGGGTTGTTGTCGACATAAAGTCATTCAAGACGTATAAAATATTTTCATTACGCAACCCCTTTAGAATCGTTATCGACGTTTGGGGAATCGCTACCGCTGCCGGCCCGCCGGCAACGACCGGGGAAGCCCAGCAGGACTCGCCCAAAATATCGCCGGGTGCACTTGCCAAACAACTCGCCCTCGGTGTCAGCCGAATTGTCATCGATCCCGGACATGGCGGACGGGACTATGGGGCTCCTGGCTATTATAAGGGCGTCCATGAAAAAAAGGTGTCTCTCGCACTGGCCAAAAAACTGGCCAGTAAAATCCGTTCAGAGCTTTCCTGTGACGTCGTCTTGACAAGAGAAACGGATAAATACCTGACGCTGGAGGAAAGAACCGCTATTGCCAATACGGAGAATGCAGACCTTTTTATTTCAATTCACACGAATTCAGCTAAAGATCGAAGAGCGTTTGGCCTCGAAACTTTTTTCCTGAATTTGGCCACGGACGACGAGGCTATTCGTGTGGCTGCCTTTGAGAATGCGACTTCGGAAAAAAATATCAGTGACCTGCAGACCATTCTGACGGACCTCATGCAGAATGCGAAGATTAACGAATCGAGCCGTCTTGCCGCTCATGTGCAGAGCGAATTGTTTCAGCACATGAAAAATTCATATAGCAAGATAAAAAGCAAAGGCGTCAAGCAGGCGCCATTTTACGTATTGCTGGGAGCTCAAATGCCGGCCATTTTAATTGAGACGTCTTTCATCAGCAATCCACGCGAGTGTAAACGCTTGACGGATAGCCACTACCAGGACCGACTCTGCGAAGGCATCGTCAGAGGCATCCGTGAGTATATCAAAGAAACCAACCCGACCGCATTACTGAGAAATGCCCCCAAAACAAAGGCCAGCGGGTCGTCGGGTTAAGATGGGTTTCTTCATTCAAAAGGGTGCCAGGACGCATCCATCTGTCATATTGGTCGTCGGCATACTGGCTATTTCCACGGGGGCCGTCTTTGTGCGCATGGCCGATGCGCCTTCTTTGGTAATTGCCGCCTATCGTGTTGGTCTTGCAGCCCTGATACTTGTACCAATAATGTGTTGGCATTCGCGCGCCGAGTTGCGTGTCCTTTCTGCACGGGATCTTGGAATTGCCTTTCTGGCAGGTGTTTTTCTGGCCATGCATTTTGCTGCCTGGATTACGTCTCTCAAATTTACCGCCATCTCGAACAGCGTCGTTCTAGTCAACACAAGCCCTCTGTGGGTCGGGATTTTTGCACCATTGTTCGTTAACGAAAAAATCAAACCCATAATCCTATTCAACATTCTTTTTTGCATTATCGGTTGTATCATCATTGTTTCCGGGGATTTTGCCAGTGGCGGCACAGCCCTCTGGGGTGACCTGTTGGCCTTGGTGGGAGGCTTCTGCGCTGCCGGATATCTCATTCTGGGTAAAACACTACGTCAAAAGCTTTCTCTCCTGGTTTATATTTCACTCTGTTATGGCAGCGCCGCCTTGATTCTCTGGATCCTCGTTCTCGGAATGGGCCTTCAGGTTTCGGGCTTCAGCAACCAAACCCTTTGGGCCCTATGGGCCATGGCCCTGATTTCACAAATCATTGGACACAGCAGTTATAATTGGGCGTTACGCTATTGCAGCACCACTTTGGTTGCCTTGAGTTTCTTAGGCGAACCCGTCGGTGCCACAATCCTGGCTTATTTATTGTTCCATGAGGCGTTGACCCCAACCAAAGCCATCGGCGGGCTCATGATAATGTGTGCCATTTTTATGGCAGTCAGAAGCGAAGGCGTCCCGGAGAATAGAAATTGACAAAACAGGATGGGTACGTTTAGTTTAACCCAATCAGGGGCTAAATACTCGGGTTGGTCCATACTTACACACTGGCTTGACAAACAAACACGCACGTACGGAGGAAACAACCATGCCATATGAACACATTATTTTAGCCATCGATTCGGGTTTGGCCACCCTAACATTCAACAGACCCAAGGCAATGAATGCCTTGAACGGTGCCCTTATCAAAGAACTCTCCATGGCGCTCGACCATATCGCTGAGAACGCGGATGTCCGGGTCTTGATTCTCACGGGAGCAGGTGACAAAGCCTTTGTGGCAGGTGCTGACATCAATGAACTGGCCACATTTAATCCACTTGAAGCAAAATTGTTCAGTAAGCTGGGGCACCGGGTCATTCAAAAACTCCAAATGTTGTCAATTCCGGTTATGGCGGCAGTTAACGGTTTTGCTCTGGGCGGCGGCAGTGAAATCGCGCTGGCTTGCGACTTTATCTATGCCTCGAAAAATGCCAAATTCGGTCTGCCTGAAATTACGCTCGGTATTGTACCCGGTTTTGGTGGGACGCAGCGATTGCCGAGGTTGATCGGTAAAAACCTGGCCAAAGAGATGATATTCACCGGCAAGATGATCAGTGCTCAAGATGCCATGCAGATGGGAATCGTTAACCAGGTCCACGAACCGGAATCGCTGATGGACGCCGTTCAGGCCACGGCCAAATTGATGGCGGCAAAAGGGAGGGCATCGCTTCGTGCAGCAAAGGAAGCCATCAACAAAGGCATGGATGTCGATCTTCAAACGGGCTGTGAGCTTGAAATCGATGCCTTCTCCTTGTGCATGGCAAGCGCAGACGCAAAAGAGGGAACTCGTGCGTTTCTCGAGAAGCGCAAAGCGGTTTTCAAGGGCTCCTTGACCCGATAATTATTTGACACAACACGTAATATTGCGCTATAATGTCCCACGAAAATGTCTCGCAGATGCCATGAGGCATTTAAAGCCGAATTCGTTAACATTACGACCTGTCTATTGTATATGTCAAAAAAAAACTCGCCACTGCAGATTCGATGGGGAATACTGCTGCTTGTTGCAGGTCTGGGGGTCTTTTTTATGACACCCCAGAAAATGCGAGAGATTGAAAAAATAGAGCATTTTTCTTCATATATGCCTTTTATCTGGTTCTGCTTTTACTTTATGAGTGTTCTGCTGATTGGCGGCGGGGTCAAAAAGATTTATCATCACTATCGAAACGCTGAAAAATCAAATGAAGCCGATAATCACAAATAAGACCGGAGTACGGTTTTATAAACCAATAGGGTAGCGGGTAATCTCATGGCAAACAGCTTAGATGAATCAACGCAAGATGTCCAAAATCTCAAGACCGAAGTTGAATATCGCACCAAACTTCAGGAAATCGGCAATAAGTTGAACTCGGCCACAAACCTGGATGAAATTTTCATCGATCTCCAGGATGATGTGACATCCCTCTTTGAGGCAAAACGAATGACGGTGTATGTCGTCGATGGCGTAAAGAGAGAGCTTGTATCGCGTTTCAAATCCGGTGATGAGATTTCAGAAATACGTCTCCCCGTTTCGAAAAGCAGTATCGCCGGCTACGCCGCGTTTAAACAGAAAGCCATCAATATTGCAAACGTTTACGACAGTGATGAGGTCACATCCGTTGATCCTGATCTACACTTCGACAGCAGCTGGGATCAAAAAACCGGTTTTACCACCAAACAGGTCATCGCCCACCCGATTATTTTTCAAAAATACCTCCTGGGGGCACTTCAGCTTGTAAACCATCAAAAAGACCGACCGTTTACAGCCGTCGATGAAAAATATCTCGATGAATTGGCCAAGGTATTTGGCATCGCCCTGTACAATCAGAAGCGTATCGCTAAAGGCAAAAACACAAAGTTTGACTATCTCCTGGAAAATCATCTTATCACCCAAAAGGAACTCAACAAGGCCATCGCCGATGCCCGCAAAGGGAAACGAACGGTTCCGGATGTTTTGATGAAAGACCTCAAGATCAAAAAAGGAGAGGTCGGTAAATCGCTGAGTCGGTATTACAAGACATCGTTCATCGAGTACAACGCCAGAATTCCTATCCCGGGTGAACTTCTTTCCGGGCTCAAAGTTCCTTTCATGAGAAACAATCATTTTGTTCCCATTCGAATGGAAGAAGGCCATATACTGATAGCCGTCGACAATCCCAATGATCTCCAGAAAATCGATCAAATTAAGGTTCTTTTCCCAGGCAAATCAGTCAAATTCTGCGTTTGCCTCGAGGAAGATATCCTCAGTTTTATCAAACTTTTCACGCAGGATGAAAAACAGATGGCGGAAATTGACGATATTCTCAGCCAATTGCAGAATGAAGCCGAGGAAATCGAAGAAGCGGAATCCGCCATGGGGGAAGAAGACAGCGCCGTGGTTCAGGTTGTCAATAAGATCATTCTGGATGCCTACAAGCGCGGGGCTTCTGATATTCACATTGAACCGTATCCAGGCAAACAGAATACGGAAGTTCGGATTCGAATCGATGGTGCCTGCACGCTTTATCAGACGATTCCATTCAGTTACAAGGCTGCTGTGGTTTCGCGTATCAAGATCATGTCTGATCTCGATATTGCTGAACGAAGAAAACCACAGGACGGTAAGATAAAATTCAAGAAATATGGCGGCAAGGATATCGAACTTCGGGTGGCAACCGTTCCCACCCAGGGTGGTCTCGAAGATATTGTCATGCGTATTCTCGCAGCGGGGGAACCGCTTGCGTTGAACAAAATGGGGTTTTCAGAACGCAACTACGAGAATTTTATCAGTATCGTGACACAACCCTACGGCATTATCTTCGTTTGCGGACCCACCGGCTCCGGAAAGACCACCACACTTCATTCCGCGCTTGGTTATATCAACAAAACCGAAACCAAGATATGGACAGCTGAAGACCCCGTAGAAATCACCCAGCGAGGCCTGAGGCAGGTGCAAGTCAAACCCAAGATCGGTTTCGATTTTGCCGCTGCCATGCGCGCTTTTCTGCGCGCCGACCCCGATGTCATCATGGTGGGCGAGATGCGAGACAAGGAAACCACATCTATCGGTATCGAAGCCTCTCTGACAGGCCATCTCGTTTTTTCAACCCTGCATACCAACAGCGCGCCAGAGAGTATAACCCGCTTGCTGGATATGGGTATGGACCCCTTCAATTTCGCCGATGCCATTCTCGGCATCATGGCCCAGCGTCTGGTCCGAACCCTCTGCAAAGACTGTAAAAAGGCCTACAAACCTTCCAAAGATGAATATGACGAGCTGGTTCGGGAATACGGTGAAGAAGAGTTTCAGAAAAATGTCAATATTCCCTTCTCAGACGATCTTACCCTGTACAAGCCGGAAGGATGCGATTCATGCCACAGCACCGGTTATCGCGGTCGGATGGCCATCCATGAACTGCTCATGGGTACAGACGATATGAAAAAATTAATTCAGATGAAAGCAAAAATGGAAGATATCCGCAAGCAAGCCCTATTTGATGGCATGACCACATTGAAACAGGATGGGGTTGAAAAGGTGTTTGGTGGAAATGTCGACCTGATGCAGGTAAGGAAGGTTTGTATCAATTAAGACAGGGTTCGAGGGAAATAGTGTTCATTGGGTTTGTTGGGTTCATTGTGTTGATTGGGTTGATGAAACGGGAACGTGCTGAAAGCTCTATACCGAACCTTAAGCAACACTAAACCGACGCAATATTTTTGTAGGTTCGATGTTGGACGTTCATTTTTAAGAAATTACATCAGACGGTTTTGAGTTCTTTCCCGGTCTGATTCCGGCCGCGGAGAAATTATTGCTGGCCAACCCCATTTTTCAACGCTAATTCAAATCTCGTTATCTGCTGTTGATAATAGGTCTTATTCTTTTTTGCCAGCGCCAGGGCTTCCATCTCGGTCGCCAGTGCAGCCGCAATATCACCATTGACGAAATAACTTTCCGCGAGTGTGTCCAGAATAAACGCTTCTCTTGCCAGGGCGGCAGCTCTTTTTGCCAGCACTAGCGCTCTTCTACCATCACGATAGGATGTCTCTTCGCATGTCGCGTAAAGCCAGGCCTGATTGTTGAGCGCTCTCACATGACCCGGCGCCAATTCAATGGCCCTTTCATAATGGAATGACGCGCTGCTGCAGTCGTTCCTGCTGAAATAAAGATCTCCCAACAAGGTATGCAGGTCAGCATTTTGAGGTGTTTTTTCCAGTTCCTTTTGAATCACCTTTTCATAGAAATGGGTATTTAGCACCGTGCCGGCTTGACCGTAATTGAGCTGGTACCCAATACCCCCTATCAGTATGAGCCCGGCCAGATATATCACGATGCTCTTTTGTATTTTGCTGTTATGCTTGTGAATATGGGCGCGATCTTTCTCACATTTTTTTAAGAAATCGATCCGTTCCGTAATGCTGAAATGATGCCAGTTGGGTTTGTCAGGGGATTGCCTGCCGGTTATGGATATTTTTTCCAGGGTGCTGATGAGGGACTCAGCCGTGTCGAATATCGTGAAAACATACGCATCTGCTTGGCGTTCAAAATTGCGCATGAAAAAACCGAAAATAAAGCGAAAGTAAATTAAAAAAGTCGTAATGATAACCAGACTGAAGATGATGGATGTGACCGTAATTGGGTTGAAGCCCACCTGGTTGAAGGCCTTGACAAGTGGATCAATGTAAATCATGGCGTAAATAATCAGATCCAGGAACGAAAATGAAATAATCATGTAGCCCACGAAAAACATGAGATAAAATAGTAGATGGCGCTTTTTGACATGTCCGATTTCATGGGCAATGACGGCGTCAACCTCTTGCGGGGCCAGAAGGTTCAGCAAGGCGCGCGTTACCAGAATATAGCGGAACCGCTTCACCAGTCCCATGACGCCGGCTGTAATGATCCTGCCTTCAAAAATAGGCCAGTTCAGAATATTCCGGTATCCCAAATTGACGGACCGGCAGAGGCCTTCGATACGGGTGCGCTGCAAACCCTGTTCAAGGGGTTGGCAACCCCAAAATTTCTGGATCAGCAGGGGGCCGATAATGGCGACCATGACCAGGAAGATCATAAAATAGACAACTTCGCCCTCGGGGGTAGAGAGAAAGCGTTTCGGCGTTTCAAGGGGCAGAATATGGACGATGTCGGAAAACCCTGAAATAGCAAGCCAGGGGAGCAGCACCGGCATGGAAAAAGAAATATTCGATCCCACATAGGCACGCCGGCCCATGGTGGTATGGTACAATCGTTGATAGGAGCGATGCGCATATGCCCAGAGAATGGACAGATAGCCAATAAAAAGACCAATGAACAGGACAGCCTGCAACGTCGGAAAAAGAATAAATAGACCAAAGCTCGACACGAATGATGACAGGTTAAGTCCGTAAATATTCGCCGCAAAGATAAATATCGCGACAATGGACTGCCGCGTGAGCAGCGATGTGAATCGAGAATCATTTTCAGCGTGCCCCTGGCTTGCCATCTTTCGATTCAAGGCTTGGAATTGACGCCATGTGTAAGCCGTGTAAGCACTCGTTAACAGCAACCATAAAAAAAAGCTCTGAAATAAGGTGAAGGTAGTCGTATCGGATGGCTGATAGGTAGAATATATTAACAGGGCGATGATGAAATAGATAAAATTAGCAAACATGGCGGTAACCGAATCTTTCCTGAAACTTGACGATGAAATGCCTCGTGCAAGACCCGAATCAGGTTCGTGAAATTTCCGGGTAGATAAATTCTAAATACGAATATCGAATGTCAAAACAAATCCAAATATCAAATGCTCAAATGACTCAAACCTATGCGCTTGACCATGATATGCCCTGTTTTGGTATTTTGAATCTCAACGCAGAGATTGGGCCAAAAGACAGTTTTGAAAAGGCTTCTATTTGTAATAGCGCTCCTTCTCACTGTAAATACACCCGCAGTACGACTGACGATACATCTTGAGTTGTTTTGAGGTTTCAATACCTTCTTTCCAGCCGGTCCGAAAGTCTTGATAGAAAAATGGAATACCGACGGCTTTACCCACGGAATCACCGATGGACCTGATCTGCTCATGTTTCTGGAACTTACTGTACAACAGGCTGCTGGAAAAATAATCGAATTTGCCGTGTTTGGCCATGAGGGCTGTGGATCTTAGTCGGTCGTGGTAGCAGTAAGTGCAGCGGTCTTTCTCCCGGAAGGCAACATTTCGAAGAAAGTTTTCCATGTCATATCCTTGCGAATAAATGACGCGCAGTCCGATGGAATCCGCGTATGTTTCAAGGGTCTCTCGGCGCTGCATGCATTCCGTATAGGGATGGATATTGTGGCTGTAAAAATACCCCATCACTTCAAATTTTGCCTCTTGCAAGAAAGTGATGGGGACAATGGCACAGGGTGCGCAACAGGTGTGCAGTAATATTTTCATGTGCGTTCTCCAAAAATGGCCGTCCCGATGCGAACCAGGGTGGCACCTTCCTGAATAGCCACCTCAAAATCACCGGTCATTCCCATGGAAAGCTCATCCATGACAACACCGGGTATCTCCATGGCCCGAAGTTGATCCCGCAGCTGTCTCAAGGCCTTGAAATAGGGACGCGCTTTTTCCGGGGCGTTAAAATAGGGCGGCATGGTCATGAGACCCTTGACCTCAAGATGGGTCAATTGACTCATTTCGGTGACGAGCTGGGCTGTGTCTTCTAAAAGAACACCCGATTTGCTGCTTTCTTCTGCGATGTTGACCTGCACCAACACGCTTTGAACTTTGCCGATTTTTGCGGCCTGTTTGTCTATTTCTCTGGATAGTTTCAGGGAATCGACAGAATGGATCAAATCAAAAATTTTCACCACATATTTGGTTTTGTTTGATTGAAGATGGCCGATAAAATGCCAGGAGAGAGGATGGGCATAGAGGTCATTGAATTTTTCCCGGGCTTCTTGCACATAACTTTCACCCAACACCCTCACCCCCAGGCCGATGGCTGTCAGCAGTCTTTCACTGGGCACGGTTTTACTCACGGCAACCAGCTGGACATCTTCCGGCCGTCGCCCCGAACCAAGAGCCGCCTTCTCAATTCTGCTCCGTATCAGTGATAGTCGGTCTTTCAATAAATCTCCTTTTCTATCGGTTTACCCGAACATTTCACACAAAATAAAACCCTGTTTGTCAAGTCTACAAAATATTGGGTCTAATCCGCCAATGGTTATCATTCGCCGCCTCTATAACGCCTTTTTTATAAAGACGCTCAAGCACCTCACAGACCGGCAGCCCAACCACGTTGGTGTACGACCCGCAAATCCGTTTGACCAGAAACGATCCCAGCCCTTGAATGGCATATCCGCCGGCTTTGTCATAGGGTTCGTCGGTCTGAATGTACCATTCGATTTCCTGTTGACTAAGATGCCTGAAATGAACCTTTGTTTTTTCAACGCCGGAGATACAGATGTTAGCGGCTTCACAAAATATGGCATAGCCGGTAAGAACGTCGTGTACCTGTCCATTCAACTGCTGAATCATTTTCCGGGCTGTTTCCATCGAGTCCGGCTTGCCTAAAATCTTGCCATGGATGAGAACGATGGTGTCGGCACCGATGACCCAGCTGCCAGGGTAAACAGCGGCAACGTCCCTGGCCTTGGACTCTGCCAAGGTTCTAACCAGTTTTTCAGGTTCCGAAATGTTGACGCCGTTCTCATCCACAGAACTTGGAACGACGGCAAAAGTGAGACCCGCCTGCTCCAGAAGTTCTCTTCGCCGGGGAGATTTGGATGCCAGAATCAAAGGAGGGGATTTCGATTTTTTTTTCATATGGGTAAAAGAAAGCCAGCTTAAGCTTTAGCTTTTATTGGCGACAACGTCGCGTCAGATAAATTTGTAAAACAAATTTATTAGCAGATGTATATTCGCATAGCAAGCATGGATCCACTGTTCAGGCCGACCATGCTGATATGTTTATTGCCCTCATAGCTGAACACCCCACGGTTGTCATTCCCACGCTGGAGGCTGTTTTTTAGGATCTTCTCCCAATTGGGAGAAAGGGTTCGAGGAGTCCAGGATTCCAAGAGTCAAGTGTTTGTTTTCCAGTGATTTGATCATCGCTTATATATATCCAAACAAAGTTTATACGCTTTTTCCCAGACTTTTAACTCTTTATAATTCTTAAGCATTCAGCTGATGCCTCACTTCATCTCACTCGAACCCTGGACCCCTGGAATCCTGGAATCCTTACTTTGGATCAACTCTTTTGGAGATGATCCGTTATTATTAATTCGTCATCCCGCCCAAGTGTAGCAAAGTGGAACGCGAGCCGGAATCCAGTAATGGCTTGGTTGCACTGCACCCGTTGGACCCCAACATCTTGGCTTGACAATGGTTTCGTTAATCGATACATCTCAAGCCATCAAACCCTGCCTGGGTGGCGGAATAGGTAGACGCAAGGGACTTAAAATCCCTCGGCCCTTAGTGGCTGTACGAGTTCAATTCTCGTCCCGGGCACCATGATATCAAGGGGTTAGCCAACATGCTGGTTAACCCCTTCTTTCTTTGAGAAATAGTATTGAAGAACCTCGCAGTAATCTACGGGGAATGCGCTCGCTGTTGCGATTCAATTGGTTTGATTTGTTAAATTGGTTGTATTGGTTTGATTAGGAATATCATGGAAATAGCCTGGTCATTCTATCACGGAAGATTCCAAGGAAACCTTCCTTAAGATCTGATCTCAGTAGGCTCCCCCGGATCATTGCCTCAATCGTCGATCTGAGATCATGCAAATGATCCAAAGAATTATCGGCCTGTTTTATCGTAAGCCCAAAATGCTCTGCAAGCCTGAAAAAGTCTCTCTCGGAAAGGTGATTCGTTTTGCCTTGCAAGCTAAGGCACACCTCTTCTTGCTCTTCAGGCAACACCAGCCTGGAGTTGACAATGTCATAGGCTGGTGAGAGCTGATAACCTATCTCTTCACTACGGAGAAGAGAAAAATTCTTAAGATGTGCATCCCCATTACCCAATATATAAAATAAAAGCGCTCTTTCAAAAAGCCTTATGAGATCAAGAACCGGAACGGAAGAATGTTCTTTGATATAGTTCGCAATTTTCTCATAGGATCCATCATACTTGTCATCTATTTGAAGAAGCTGCTGAAAATCCTCCTGCTGAAGCTTTGAGCCGTCTTCCAATCGGTCAAAACGCTTGACAAGATACACGAGGCTGCCGTCCAATAGCGGGAGAAGGCCATGTGGTGGAACCTCAATCCCAAAAGTTGAGGCAATGTTCATGCATAGGTTCTCGTTTTCCGGTATTGACTCAAACCGTTCGGTCTGAGGTTTAAGGATGTAGAGCCCTCCTCTTTCAGCCACGAATACCTGGTGTTTTTTAGTGTCATGTATCACCGAAAGTTTTGGTTGGACACCCGAAATAGACATCCTTCCAACCATTTTTTGAGCTTCTCTGGTCACATCAGTTGCCCTGAACGGCACTTCGGGGAGGCGCGTCGTTCCAAAAAGCTGCCTCGCACATCTGGGATGGTATCCGTCGGATAGTTTCGATTCGGCTTCCAAAACATGACAAGACAGACACTTGGTCTTCACGAAAGGTCTCCATCACTTTCAGGGATCACGGTAACTGCTCCAATACAGTCACCCCCGGTTGACAGGAGAATTTCAAATGAATTCCCCGGATCTATTTTTAAAGTACGGGTCATAATATCAAGGAGCCAACCCTCAGGAATGAGACCGAGGAAAAATGGAAAGAGAGCCTCGCTTTCGTAAGGTTCTTCTCTCAAGGGTAAAGTTAGGCTTACAGGTTGAGCCTTCATTGCGGACAAGTATTCCTGATAATATGTGAAGCGATAACCGCTATCCGTCCTTTCTATAAGGCCGGCTTTTTTGTCCCCGAGATAAACCACGCCCTTATTCACTTTGTTCTTCATGTAGCCCAGCCTCTTCTATTTTCGGTCGCCAATCTACCGGGCCGAGAGTTTTTCCAAACAACCGAAGAACCTGGTTCACCTTGTCCATTCTCAAAGTCGGCTTACCCTGCTCCAACTCCCTGATGAACCTGAGTCCCACCCCAGCTCTTCGGGCCAGTTCGGATTGGTTCAAGCCATGAAGCTTGCGCTGCCCTTTTATAAAGGTCTGTAACTTCATCTTTCTATACCCATTAGGGATGATTGATTTGGTTTCCTTGGTATTTTATACCCCTTAGGGACAAAAAATTCGTTTTTTACAATAAAGAATACCCTAAAGGGTATAATATTTGCATTTGAAGAAGAATTTAATACCTTTCGGGTATAATATCAAGATAAATATTATAAAGATAGGATCTTCTCCCAATTTGGGAGAAAGGGTTCAAGGAGTCCAGGATTCAAGGATTGAAGTGTTTGTTTTCCAGTGATTTGATCATCGCTTTTAGCATTCTCTCTTCATCACCGAGTTCCTCTCTTAATTCCTGAAGCTTTATCTTATGTTCGTAGCGTTGGAATCGGCTGCTATCGTCCTCGGAAGAGCGCTGCAATGGGGATCAGAGTGATATCGTTCTTGTTCTGGTATTCATCTCCCAGATAGAATAGAAATCGTTTGAGGGGTCTCTTCAACTGATCCGTAAAATTTCTTAAATTGCGAAAAGCCTTAGGGCCGGGCCTTTCTGTTGCTTTGATCTCGCAGACATGCAGGCAGCCGTCCATTTCGAATATCAGGTCAATTTCGTGCCCGGCGGCGCTTTTGTAGAAATAAAAATTATCCACCGGCAGAAAGCCGAGCTTGCGCCGTTTCTCAAGCTCTGAAATTACAAAGTTTTCCATGCGCTGCCCCAGAGCGACATCCACATTCAGACTGCTGAGAATGCTGTTGTCAGCGAAGTAGGTTTTCGAGGCCTTGAGATAGCGTTTTGCAGGACCGTATTGAAAGCCGTGCAATTTGAAGGTTAACTGAGCCTGGGTCAAAGCATTGAGATATTTTCTGGTGGTCTGATGACTGAGGCCCGATTCACGGGCAAAATTTGAGATTTCCAGATGCGAGCCGATGGATCTGGCAATATTATGGAAAATCCCTAACAAGCCATCGAGGTTTTCGATATTTGACAACTGCATCA
The DNA here is from genome assembly GCA_963701385.1 of uncultured delta proteobacterium. GTDB lineage: Bacteria > Desulfobacterota > Desulfobacteria > Desulfobacterales > B30-G6 > B30-G6. The sequence goes on along the minus strand of CAVOZW010000021.1, from coordinate 42,250 downwards.
AATCCCGTGTGAAATAGGTGTTCTTGTAGTTTTGAAGCAGGTCTTTCCGGTCACTATCCTTTTCCTGCTTTACGATCTCGGGAAAAAGACCATAGAAGTGGGCCGCATAAAGTGACCGTTGGGCTGTCTTAATTTCCGAGAAACCTGCATCCTTCTCAAAAATTGAATGGGTGGGTTGGCCATGAGATTCACCCCAGCACAGCGTGGGCAACGCCAGAATGTCAATTCTTCCAGCCAGTGTGTCCGCAACGGCATCAAGCAGACCAAGGTTGCTGGAACCGGTCATTAAAAAACGGGCATTTTCATTGTCCACGGCATACTTTACCGCAACGGTCAACAGGGGCAGACGCTGAATTTCATCGATGATGGCCGATCCTTCCAACCTGGTTACAAAGCCTTTGGGATCGCGTCTAGCCCAATCCAGCAAGTCAAGGTCATCCAGGGTTACATACTTTAAATCCGGATACCGGTGACGCAGCAGCGTGGTTTTGCCGCACCGCCGTGGCCCTAAGACCAAACAGCTTTTATTTTGCGGTATATCGAGCCAACGTTCAAACATGGTTTTAAAATAACATGGATATTTATAAAGTCAACTTATAATATAGCCTTATTTTTAACAATTTATGATTTGTTTGATTGGTTCGATTCCTTCTATTTCTTTATGTCGGCAAAACATCAATTTGAAGAATCAGATAATCAGAAAAAAAGCGTCAGACCAAAGACTCAACTTATCTTGATGCGCTACCCAAGCTATACTGTAAATCTGTGGACTGTCCCCAAGAAATTATGTTCTGCATCAACGTTCCCTAATTGTCAAAAAAATCTGGTTGCCTTTCATCATTACACATGATAAACTATATTATAGTGTGTGAAAGGAATAAGGAGGATAAATATGCCCACCAATTTAGCAATCGACGATAAATTAATCGAAGAAGCCCGTTTAATTGGTCTACATCGTACCAAAAAAGCAGTTGTTACTGAAGCACTCATTGAGTATATCCAAAGGCGCAAACAGGTTAATATTATTAACCTGTTTGGCACGATAGAATATGAGTCCGATTATAATTATAAAGAACAGCGGAAGGTTAAATGAAGGTTTTAGTAGACACCAGTATTTGGTCTTTGGCCCTTCGTAGAAATAAACAGCCAGACTCGAATATTGAGGTTATTGAGTTTCAAGAGCTAATCGAAGAAGTGAGAGTGCAGCTGATTGGTCCAATTCGACAAGAAATACTTTCAGGAGTAAAAAGAAAGCAACAATTTTCAAAGCTTAAAAACATATTGTCTACTTTTCCTGATTTACCGCTTACCTCAGAAGATTTTGAATTGGCGGCAGAGTATTTTAATACCCTTCGTAGCAAAGGCATTCAAGGTTCAAATACAGATTTTTTGATTTGCGCTGTTTCAACAAGAAACAATATGCCCATATTTTCAAACGATAATGATTTCAATCATTATAAAAAGCATATTCCAATTACACTTCACGCGCCAAGAGTGTGATACTGATAATCTGTAAATCACGCCCCCGTAGACGCCGGTTCCCGTGAGAAACAGGGTCTCCAAAATATTTGAAGCAAGCAGGGGAGGGTACCGAGAAGGTTTAAATCATTATCAGGATCGGGTCCTAAATAAAGCCTCATTTGCGTATATGTTCCCGTTTCGAGGTCAGCCACACCGATTTGTCCCATCACGCCATTCACAAGTTTCAAGACAATGTCATTAACTTAAGGTGATACCCAGTTCCATGTAATGTAGCGCGGGTCTTTGGACCTGCAAAAAAGGTCTACGAGCAGAGCTGAAGCTCTGCGCTACATCACTGAGTTTCAAGAGATTGTATGTTTTTTCAGGAGTTGCCACGGTGGTCCAGTTGCCGTCTCCATCCACATCTCCACGATGCACCTGCAACTTCCATCGATGGTGACATAAACGGCTTGGTACTCATCGGAAGACTCCGGACTCCGGGACATTCCTTGGTATATTGATATGCCGATTAATGCCTGTTAATTGCCACTCTTTCACTGTGCAGTTTTGTTGGGAACGTTCGGATCGATTAGACTGGTTGATTCGTTTGATTCATTGAGATCGTTTTGATTGGTTCGACTTCGCTTGATTGGTTGGGCACTCAGCTATTGGTGACGGGCAACATCCCAGCTTTCCAGCTTATCTTCTTTCCTTCTATTTCTTTATGTCGTCATAAAATCAAATATTTGAATCAGGTAGTTGCTTCCAAACCAACTGAAAAAAATCCGTTTGACAGAATTCCAATGATGTCATATAATGGTATCAATTTGAATTCAATTTATGACATCGTTTATAGGGGGCGGTATGAAGGCTGTCACAATTAGAGGCATTGAACCTGAAGTTTCTGAGAAACTCAAATCAACAGCGGCAAAACAAGGCAAAAGTATTAATCAGCTAACCATTGAAATCATCAAAGAGAGCCTTGGCCTCAAAAAAGAAAAGAAATATTCACGCGAATATGATGACCTGGATGACTTGTTTGGCAGGTGGAGCGAAGATGAATTCAAAGAAATTCATGCCAAAATATCCAAGGAGCGACAAATTGATCAGGAGCTCTGGAAATGAAAAAAGTATTGATCGACACCAATATATATTCATTGGCCATGAAGGGTGAAGCCAATGTTGTCAATTTGTTGAGAAAAATTGATCAGCTTGGTTTTTCAGCCATTAGTATTGGTGAGCTTTTATCAGGATTTAAAGCCGGCAGCCGTGAAACCAAGAACAGGGAAGAGCTCAATATTTTTCTGGATTCTCCAAGAGTTGTTGTTCATTCCATTGATGAAGGGACAGCTGATTTTTATGCTTCAATATTGACTACCCTGAAGGCTGCGGGCACACCCATTCCTACAAATGATATTTGGATTGCAGCTGTTGCATTTCAGTTTGGATATAAAATTTTTTCAAACGATAAACATTTTAATCTGATCCCGGGATTGGTGCAATTAGGGGCATAATGGTGATATACGCTACGCTGTCATTGCATGAATTTCACGGGATAAATTGAGATCGATTAGACCGTTTGATTGGTTCCATTGGTTTGATTGGTTGGGCACTCAGCTATTGGTGACGGGCAGCATCCTGGCCTCCCAGCTTCCAAGCACATCTTCTTTCCTTCTATCGTTATTCATATTGCCTGGTATTCGTCTTTATGATATAAATTCGGATCACGGATCATCTCCCAAAGAGTCGATCCAAATTAAGGATTCCAGATAAGATGAGAAGGTCGATCTCCTACGGGCTGTGATATAATCACTCCCAACTATTTCATTAACGCAGTCACGAAGTGCTGCAAAAGTTATGAAAGGAGATCGACCATGGAAAAGCATATAAGCAACGATGAAATCATTCACAATGATGCGCAGAGGGCGAATCCAGGACCTTGATCGGTCCTTTGATTTGCAATTCTGGCAGAAACAGGATTCCAAAGCTCGATTTACCGCTGCTTGGGAATTGATCGTTCATGCCTGGCGAGCGAAAGGCCGTGATGTTTGTCAACTCCGACTTCAGCGATCTGTTGAGACTTTTCAACGCCAACAGCGTTGAACCGCAAAAGCGAGCGCATTCCCCGTAGCTTGCTGCGGGGTTAGCGAGCGAATCGTAATTAGACAGAATTCCTTACGGTCGAAGATTCCTCGTAGCTTGCTGCGAGGTTCTTCAATATCTGGTGATTGGCGGTTATGCATTGATCCAGTATGCAGAGCCTCGCTACACCAAAGACCTGGATCTTTGGATCAGTACCGACTTTGATCGATGCTGATTTGTTATCGCGATCATCTGATTTCTAGTTAAACAGTGTTGCGCTGATGTTAGGCGGCCTTTGGCCGCTTTATCATCGGGGGATGGGGTGACTTGACAAGGGCTTTATTTCGTATTATCATAGATTTTCCAAATTTGAACCCACGGCCAAGCCCGTGGTCTTAGGCAATGGCGGTAAAAACCCCTTTGAACGATGCAATGCTTCCAGTTTCGAGCAACGCGAAGAAGATGCCGGACAGACCGGTGACGATATGACGCTTCGTTTTTTAAAAAGACTTCTCATGTTTAGATTCCGTAAGCGTCCGCGCTTTCATGCACGGGACGGCGTTTATGTCATCATGGAAAACTCAGCCCGCAAGAACCAGGTCCAGAATATCAGTATGGGGGGGCTGGCTTTCGATTATGAGGATAGCGGTTATCTCCTCAGGAATAGGTCTTACGAACTAAAAGTTCTGGCCGACAAAAACCTAACCCTCGATCGCATTCCCTTTAAGAAGGTTTCTGATTTTGCGGTGGGCGAAGTGTTGTATCCCTATCGTAGAATAAAGCGCCAAACTGTAAAATTCAAAGGCTTGACAAACGTCCAGAAAGCCCAACTCAAGCATTTAATCAAAAATAATACCATCGGCAGAGCCTGAAAACGGCAGCATCAAGTGCAAATAGTCGTTTTTTTGCAATATCCATCTCTGATCTTTCATGCAAAACATTGTTTTTTTTCTCAAATTAATCCCCATCCTTTTAGCCGCCATCCTGCTCGGCAACTGGTTTCTGGCGGAGCTGAAACGCGCCAATAGAAACGGCAAGCCCTGGTATACCGTCTACCTTTCCATACCGGGTCTGTTGATACTGCTGATCATCCTCGTCGTGCCAACCGTGCTGTGGTTGGTGTCACATTGAAAATCGAGCTGTCCAGAGACTTGAAGCTTTCCGATATACCTGAAAAGCTCAAAACGGACCTCATCGACAAATTGACCATTCCCAATCCCAAATGGCTCGAAAACGCCAGAATGGGAAGATGGAACCGAAACGTTCCCAAACTGCTCCGCTTTTTCCAGCGTTACAAAGATACCTTGTGGATCCCCAGGGGATACCTGCGGCAGCTAATCATCTTGTGCCGCTATCACAACATTTCATACCGCATCGATCGATTTCAGAAGAACTTTGCCGGGGGTAAACTTTTCATTCCGGGGTGACTTGAAACCTTTTCAGAAAGTGGCTGTTGAGAAAATGCTCACCAGGGATTTTGGGACCCTGAATTCGCCTACAGGCAGCGGGAAAACCGTCATGGGTCTCTTTATGATCGCCAAAAGACAACAACCGGCATTGGTGGTCGTCCACACGAAGGACCTGGCCTACCAGTGGATTGAGCAAATTGAACGTTTTTTGGGCATTCCGGAATCGCAAATCGGGTTGATCGGATCCGGCAAGAATCAGCTTGGAGATGCGATTACCGTTGCACTGGTTCAATCGCTTTACCGTTGTGCAGACGTTGTATCAAAGCGCATAGGGCATATCATCGTTGATGAGTGTCATCGAACGCCGAGTCGAACCTTCACGGATGCCGTGACCGAATTTGATGCAAGGTTCATGCTCGGCCTGTCGGCCACCCCTTTTCGCAGGGATAACCTATCAAACCTGATCTTCTGGCATCTGGGCGATGTTCACCATTCGGTGAACAAATCACAGCTTGTCGAGGAAGGGCACATCCTCGAAGCCGAAATCATCCTTCGGGAAACAGATTTCGAACCGTACCATGATCCTGTAAACAGTTACAGCAAGATGTTGCTGGAGTTAACCATGAACGATGCGCGCAACCATCTTATTTCATCGGACGTGGCCAAGGAAATTCAAAAGGGTGAGGGCATCTGCCTGATACTTTCAGACAGAAAGAGGCATTGCGAAACCCTGTATTCTCTGCTGCGATATAAGTATCGTGTCGATGCAGAACTCTTGACCGGCGATTTAACCAACGAACAAAGGAAAAAGGTTCTCCAGCGTGTCAAAACGGGCGCCGTTCAAGTTGTCATTGCCACCGGGCAGTTGGTGGGGGAAGGGTTTGATTGTCCGGATCTGACGACCCTTTTCCTGGCAACACCCATCCGCTTCAGTGGACGGGTTCTCCAATATCTTGGCAGGGTTCTCAGACCCGCGACCGACAAAAAAAGCGCCAGGGTCTACGACTATGTTGACGTCAAAGTCGGTGTGCTGCAGTCGGCCGCAAAACATCGCCAGAACGTCTACGCAAGCTATGTGAGTTGACAAATAAGGCTTCAAGGGTCCGAGGGTGATACAAAGGATCCGAGGGTAGCTGACGGCTATGAGCGGACAGCAGATCCCAGCTTTCCCAGCATACAAGGGGTCAGTCGAGTCGGGAAATACCCGCGGCTTTTGCAACGCAAAGGGCAGCCAAAAACTCGCTCCTGGTAACGGATCTCTGAAGTGATTCAGTGCCTGCGAGGTTCCCGCAGGGCCGGTACTGTGACATAATGTTGACATAGGTGTTGGTGGATATGTCCCGAGAGATAAATTGCATGATTTCGCGTGTACCGGCCTGATCATTCGGCAGTACCAGGTGACGGACCAGCAAACCCCTTTGGGCGATACCCTTTTCATCGAGAACCAGGTCCCCGACCTGGCGGTACATTTCCCGAATGGCTCTCCTGGCGACTTCCGGATAATCCGGTGCCTTACATGTCTTTGCCGCAAGATCCGAATCCCAGAACTTGAAATCCGGCATGTAAATATCAACGACACCGTCCAACAACTGCAGCGTCTCCACCCGATCGTAAGCCCCGGAATTAAAAACCAGCGGTATGGCAAGTCCGCGTGCGCATGCCATCGCCAGCGCGGACAATATCTGCGGTACGACATGGGACGGCGTTACAAAGTTGATGTTGTGGCAACCCTCATTCTGCAAGGAAAGCATCATGGCCGCCAGTTGAGCATCGCTTACTTCCTGGCCGAAGCCCTGGTGGCTGATGTCGTAATTCTGACAGAAATTGCACAGCAGATTGCAGTGCGTGAAGAAGATGGTACCGGAACCGTTTGTCCCAACAAGCGGTGCTTCTTCTCCAAAATGAGGGTGAAAACTTGAAACCCAGGCCTTTTCAAGTGTTTTGCAAACACCCGGTTTTTGGTGGTCTGTCCGGTCTACCTGGCAGCGTCGAGGACACAGGCAGCAGGAACGCAAGAGCCGCTTGGCCGCCGCTACGCGTTTTTCGAGCAGCCCCGAACGGAAACTTCGAAGGTAGGCAGGTTCATATTCAGTCATTTTTTAGAAGTTCATAGGCTTTTTGGGCGATGTGAGAATCCAACAGACAGGCAATGGCCGTGATGAGTGCATCCGGTGCGCCCTTTAAGCGCATTTCTTCGACGAGCGTGTTGATCATGGAAGATCGGTGGAATTCATCTTTCTGTAAAATCGACCGGAGGGTATTTCGTATATCCGGCGATTCTTTGGCCACCTGCATCAGGGTGATGAATGGTTCTTGGATGGTGGTTGGGTTATCCCGTTTTTTTGCACGCGCCATAAGTTTTCTGAGATATTTCATCTTGACAGCATGCCTTTATTCAATTTATTCCAATCGCATCGAAAATACAGGCATAAATCATCCCATGAATGCTTGCATTTTTCAACCCGATAAAATTGCGTCTCCCCAGCAAGTCAACGCGCCATCGTTTTATTGCCAAATGGCGGGTTGAGGCAGGCGAGCAACATAGCGTATCTTCCATGATTCTTGAGGTAACAAATCTTGTCAAACAATACGCCGGTATGGCGGCAGTGGACGGTGTCAGCTTCGCCATTGAGAAGGGGATCTGCTTTGGCCTCTTAGGGCCAAACGGTGCCGGCAAGACCACCACCATCGAGGTGATCGAAGGAATCCGCAACGCAGATTCAGGTGAGATCCTGTATAATGGTAAAACAAGAGATGCAGCATTTCAAAGAAGATATCGGCATCCAGTTTCAACAAACGGCACTCCTGTCCTTTTTATCCGTTCGCGAAACCTTGAAAACCTTTCAATCCCTGTATCAAAAGAAGCTCGGATATAGATACCGTCATCAGCGACTGCAACCTGAAAGAAATTGCCGATCAGGACACCGACAAACTGTCCGGAGGTCAACGCCAACGTCTGCTGCTGGCCTTGGCACTGATCAACGACCCTAACTTGCTTTTTCTTGACGAACCTTCAACGGGTCTCGATCCCCAGGCGCGCAGAAATCTCTGGAATTTAATTGAAAACATTAAATCAAGCGGAAAAACCATCATATTGACCACCCATTACATGGAAGAGGCCCAGTTGCTTTGTGATGTGGTGGCGATTATGGATCACGGAAAAATCATTGCTCAGGATACGCCCCAGAAGCTGATTGCAAAACACTGTGAGGGTGTCACCGTTGTCCTGCCCAAACCCCAGGCTCATTTCCCGCCGAAAACACCCCCTGGCCCTTTATTGAAACCCGGGACCGCTTCGAGATAGAGACCAGAGATATCGATGCCTGCCTGAAAACCCTCCTGGAAGCAGATGTGAATCTGCATAACATGGCGGTCCGGTCCCCGAATCTGGAAGATGTTTTTCTGCGCTTAACCGGGCGTGAATTGAGAATATAAAGAATGGATATCAAACGACTTTGGGCAATTTTCAAAGCCAGGAATTACGAATTTTTCAGAGACCGCTCCGCGTTCGGATGGAATTTCATTTTTCCATTTCTGCTCGTGGCTGGCTTTTCGATTATTTTTGGCGGAGAAGGAAAAAATGAATACAAAGTCGGCCTGTTCCCGGTTTCGAAAACGACTTTTTCACTGAGCAACACCTCCTTACCGGAAGCGTTTAAAAGCGTTAAATACATTGAATTCATCCCGTTTAAAGACCTCGAGGAGGGAATCGCGAAGCTGAAACATCATAAAATCGATTTTCTGATCTGAAACCGGAACGTCGCCGAATCGTTACTGGATCAGCGATTCGTCTCCCAAGGGCTATATCATTGAAAAGGTCTTCACTGCCAGTCTCCTTTCACACCTGGGCCAACCTGGAACCCTCAAACAGGAGATCCATGGTCGTGAAATTCGGTATATCGATTGGTTTTTTCCAGGGATACTGGCCATGAACATGATGTTCAGTGCCCTGTGGGGCGTTGGATACATCGTGGTGCGCTACAGGAAAAACGGCGTTTTGAAGCGTCTGAAGGCCACCCCGCTGACGCCTTTTGAGTATCTCTGTGCGCAGACGCTATCCAGAATTTTTTTGCTCATGTTTACCCTTGTCGTGGTTTGGATCGGGTGCGACCTTGTATTTTCATTTGTCGTTGAGGGGTCCTATGCAACGCTCTTTTTTGTCTTCTTCCTCGGAAGCCTCAGTGTCACGGCCCTTGGACTGCTTGTTGCCGCACGTGGAACCAGTGAAGAGTTCACCAGCGGCATATTGAATTTCATTACCTGGCCCATGATGTTCCTGTCCGAGGTGTGGTTCTCACTTGAGGGCGCACCGGACTGGCTGAAGATGCTTGCCAAAGCCTTTCCCTTGACGCACATGCTGTCGGCGGCCCGTCAGGTTATGAACGACGGTGCAGACATGCTGACGATAATACCTGAAATATCGTTTCTTAGCGTAATGACGGTTGTTTTTTTATTGATGGGTGCTGCTCTCTTTTCATGGAGCAAGTAATACGGCAGCACAGCTTTGTTTCAGTGGTTTTTACTTGGAGAAAAGCGTCTTGAGATAAGGCCTGCTGGACGCTTCTTCAAAAACAATGTCTTCCAGCATGCCCTGGGAGTCGAACCAAAAAATCAGGGTGTCGAAGCGTTTCAACCCGCCTGTTGCGGAAATATCGATACTTCCTCCTGCGCTCACCTCGAGAATCGGAATCCCTAAAGAAAGGCCACTCTCCTGAGAAAGAGAGCGTTGGTAGACCAACACATCCGTGTTGTCGAGGGAGTGAACCTCATTGGGTGCGCCCAGACCCGCCAAAACATCGCCGATGGTTGTTTGGCCCAAGGGGTAGGCATCGCCTGGATCTTTAATCTCGATGCCATCCACCCTGCGTTCATACTGATAGGAAAGACACCCTGAAAGACCCATTAGGATCGCAGCGGCCCAAGCAAGCATTGCAAAACGATGATTAAAATGGCAACCCATATTCAGCCTTGTCTGCATTTAAACTCGCACCATAGTGCGTTAAAAGGTCGTTCATGTCGAAGAAAAAAACAATCTGATCGACCTGGGTGTCGTAGTTTGCGAAGCTGATCAACACCAGCCAAACCAAGGTCGCCTTGGCAACCGATCGATGATAGATATAGGCATTTCCATTCGACAATTCAACCGTTTTCGTGGGAGCACCGAACAATCCAGTGATATCGGTAGTCGTCGTTATTCCCGGTTGAATCGATTCAAGGGCGGCAGGATCGAAGGGGTGATAATCTTTGTTGGTGCCAAAAACAAAACATCCCGTACAAAGTAGTATGAAACCGATGGATAGGGGAAATACGTATCTGTGGATCACGCTTACACCTCCTTATTGTATGAACCGCAACAGCGAGCGCATTCCCCGTAGGTTCTGCCGTTCGGCAGTGCTTCGCATGCCCGGGGTTAGCGAGTAATGTCCATATATTGTAACATGTCCAAATGTATATTGCACCGCATCATGTTTCAATAAGATATGTACAAGTTATGGCAAAGTTGACAAATCTGTGGTAATGGAGGAGCAGAACACCCTCATAACCCATCGGTACATGCAGGTTACACCGCGACCCTGGCGTGCCAATGGCAAAGGGTTCCTCAATACATGTAGAAAAGAATGCAAACACTGTCCAAGGAGAAAAAAATGAAAATTATGGTTTGCTTTGATGGTTCTAATTCATCCAAAGAGGCAGTTCGACTGGCCACTGAGCATGCTCAGGCCTTTGGCGCATCCGTCGCCATTGTCACATCGATGGTAAAGGGCACAGAATCGGATCGAAAGGATATCCAAAAGGCAGAACTGGATCTTGAATATGAAAAAAACATTGTGACCGGTGAAGGTGTTCCATGTGAATCCCACCTGCTGATCAGGGGTCTATCCGCTGGAGAAGATCTGCTTCACTTCGCTGAAGAGCAGAAGATTGATGAGATCATCATCGGAATCAAACGCCGGTCCAAGGTGGAAAAAATTGTATTTGGTTCGACAGCTCAATATATCATTTTAAAGGCGCTCTGCCCGGTTGTCACGGTTAAATAATGTCCATCGATACATACATGCATGGTCTTTTCACGCCCTGCCGGTGTTGGGCGCCATGATTTAACTCCTCTTTTAAGAATTTCGACAATCGCTCAACCCAGGTAGCAATAAAATTGTTACACGATGTTATCAGGAGTTCACGAATGATTGAAAATTTATTTATGCGGCTGGTGAGCGACAGGATCGTTTTCTTTGACGGCGCCATGGGTACCATGCTGCTGGAAGCCGGCCTTCCCCCCGGTGGTGTTCCAGAGATGTGGAATCTTGAACGACCGAATGTTGTCATGGGTATTTACCAGCAATATTTTGATGCCGGCGCCGACGTCGTCCACACCAACACCTTTGGCGGTACGGCACTCAAGCTCGGCACAAAGGGACACGCCGATCAAATGGAAGCGATCAACCTGGCGGCAGTCAAGCTGGCCAAGCGCGTGTGTCCGAAGAACGCATTTGTGGCCGGCGACATCGGGCCAACCGGAGAGATGCTCAAGCCCATGGGTGAGGCCACGGTTGAACTGTTGGAAGAAGCTTTCTTTTTCCAGGCCTCGGCACTCATCAAAGGTGGTGCCGACATCATCAGCATCGAAACCATGTTTTCGCTCGATGAAGCAACGGCAGCGCTAAAGGGCGCCAAACGCGCCGGCGATATCCCTGTCATTGCCGGCATTACTTTCAACAAAACACCCAATGGTTTCTTCACCATGATGGGTGAAACCATTGAACAATGTGCGGCAACCTTGGCAGAAAATGGCGCGGATGTCGTGGCCTCTAATTGCACCCTCGGCAGCAGCGATATCATCGAACTCACGCGTGAACTGCGCAAGGCCACAAGCAAACCTATTTTGATTCAACCCAACGCCGGCAACCCGGTTCAAAAAGATGACGTCATCATTTACGAACAGACGCCAGCGCAGTTTGCGGCCGATATCAAGCGCATCATCGATGCTGGGGCTGACATGGTGGGAGGTTGCTGTGGAACCAACGCTGCGTTCGTCAAAGAAATTGTCACAAGCATCGGCAAATGACATCGCAACGCGATGTCATGAAACGCGGCGCTGCCGCTTTAAAAGATGCAGTTATCTTTTTGTTGCGGTTATAGTGATTCTCATAATTACGTTCTGATTGTTTTAAGGATTCCAGGGGTCCAGGGTTCGAGTGAGATGAAGTGAGGCATCAGCTGAATGCTTAAGAATTATAAAGAGTTAAAAGTCTGGGAAAAAGCGTATAAACTTTGTTTTGGATATATGTAAGGACTTCAAGAATTAAGAGAAAAGATCGGGGATGTCGAGAGAATGCTAAAAGCGATGATCAAATCACTGAATCCTGGACTCCCTGAACCCTTTCTCCTAATTGAGAGAAGAATCTTAAATGTTTACAACTGATCGTGTCTAGATATTAACGGCTTTATTAGTATTTTACAATCAGTAAATACTTTGAACCCAAAAAAGAGGGAGATGAACAGATGAAAAGAATAACTTGTTTGTGGTGTATTTTTGCAATCATCAGTCTGGTACTGCCACTGGCCGCTGTCGGCCGAGATGATTCGCATCGGGGAAGCACAGATTGTTTCGCATCCGGCCCTGGACAACGATTCCAAGGGTTTCAAAGCCGCCCTGGAAGAGGAAGGATTCATCGAGGGACAGAACATCACCATTGATCGACAGAACGCTCAGGGCGAACAACCGAATTGTGCCATCATCGCTAGGAAATTCGAAGATGACAAGGTCAATCTGATTCACGCCATCAGCACACCCAATGCCCAGGCTTCGGTAAAAATATCAAAAACCATCCCGATTGTGTTTTCATCCGTGACCGATCCTGTCGCCACCGGTATCGTGCCAAAGCTCGGCCCCACCGGTACCCATGTGACGGGCGTCAGTGACCGATGGCCTATCGAGCTGCAGTGCAGAATGTACCAGGATCTGGTGCCCTATGCCAAACGGTGGGGAACCATTTACAACCCCGGCGATGTCAACGTGACATTTCATATTCAGGAAATGAAATCCGCGGTCGAAAAAATGGGTGGCACTCTGGTGGAGGCCCATATATCCAACAGCTCAGAGGTGTTGCAGGCAGCCCAGAGCCTGGTAGGACGTGTTGATGCCATCCACATCACTTCGGACAATACAGCGGTTTCGGCCTTCGAGTCCATTACCAAGGTATGCAATGAAAACAGTATTCCTCTTTTTGCCGGTGATCGTGACAGCACGGCCAGAGGCGCCGTTGCCGCTTATGGGCTCGATTACTTCAAGATCGGGTATACCGCCGGGAAGAAAGCCGCCCAGATACTCAAAGGTCAAGATCCCGGTCAGGTTCCTGCGGGTCTTGCCTCAGGCTACACACTCTGGGTCAGTCTGAAACATGCCAAACAACAGGGTCTCAAACTCCCGCTGACGCTTATCGAAAAAGCATCCGATAAACTTTGGGACGAGCAGGGGCAGGTTATTAAACCATAGTCGGAACGTTATTATGACAATCACTATAAATCAGTGCTGGGTCCTTTGGCCCCGGTTATCTACTTGGTGACAGGATGTTTTTCGATGGTTTTTTGAGAATTGTACCGGTATCCCTGGAATTGGGCCTGGCCTATGCGCTGGTAGCATTGGGCATCGTTATCAGCTTTCGAATTCTGGCATTTCCGGACTTGACGGTGGACGGGAGCTTTGCCCTGGGAGGAGCCGTAGCCGCTCGCTTGATCGTAGAAGGTGTTTCACCATTTCTCAGCATTCTCATTGCTGTTGTGAGCGGATTTGTGGCAGGCTGTTGTACGGGTATTCTCAATACCCGTCTGAAAATAAACAGCCTGCTGGCCGGCATTTTGATGATGACCATGCTGTATTCCATCAATCTGCGCATCATGGGGCGCTCCAATATTCAGTTATTGACCGTCGACACGATCCTGACACCCCTGGAAAATCTGGATATCAACCGCTTTATCCCCATTATCCTCTTTTTTCTCATCGTGACCATTGTGATGAAGATACTCCTGGATCTCTTTCTGCACACCCAGCTTGGATTCGCCATGCGGGCCACTGGTGACAACGAACAGATGATTCGCACACTAGGGGTGGACACGGACCGCATGACCGTCCTGGGGTTGGGCATTTCCAACGCCTTCGTCGCTTTGTCCGGCGCCCTGGTCTCGCAGGATCAGGGTTTTGCAGATGTCGGTATGGGTATCGGTATGATCGTATCCGCACTTGCAGCGATCATTATCGGGGAAACCCTCGTTAAAACACGAACTGTCCAGCGTATGACCCTTGCGGCCGTCGTCGGATCCATCATCTACAAACTGATCATTTCAATGGGCCTGCGGTTGGGACTTGCTCCCACTGATTTAAAGATGGCCACCGGTATCATGGTCATTCTGGCTCTGGGGATTCCTGCCCTGAAGAAAGAAAAGGAGAGCAAGTTGCACCTGAGAGGCATATAATGCTGGAATTGAAAGGTGTCAGGAAAGTATTCAATGCCGGGACTCCGGATGAAAAAGCCGCCATTGACGATATCGATATCTCCCTGGGCAAAGGCGATTTTGTCACCGTTATCGGCAGCAATGGTGCGGGAAAGACCACCCTGTTGAATCTGATCTCCGGAACCTGCCTGCCGGATCAAGGCGATATTTTCATCGATGGACTGAATGTTACCCGTCTTCCGGAATATAAACGCGCAATCTATCTAGGTCGTATTTTTCAGGATCCGCTCATGGGAACGGCTGCCTCGATGAGTATCGAGGAAAATCTCGGGATGGCCGATCTGCGCGGAAAAGCGAGAACCTTGCGGTGGGGCGTTACGCGCAGCCGCCGTGAGCACTACGTTCGATTGTTGAAACAGATGAAATTGGGTCTGGAGGACCGTTTGAAGCAGACAGTGAACCTTCTTTCCGGTGGTCAACGCCAGTCCTTGACGCTCCTGATGGCAACCCTGTCGCTCCCCAAACTGCTGCTGTTGGACGAACACACCGCTGCGCTCGATCCCAAGACCGCCGTTCGGGTAATGACCCTGACGGCAGAAATCATCGACCTGCATCAGCTCACTGCCATCATGGTGACCCACAACATGGAACAGGCCATCAAATATGGAAATCGTCTGATCATGTTGCATGGCGGCAAAGTGCAACTGGACATCCGTGGCACAGAAAAAGAATCCTTTACGGTGGAAGAGGCCGTCAAGCGATTCGGTTCGACGCTCAAAGACGAAACCCTGTTATCCTGTTAGCCCGGGTGTATCATCCGCCTCAAATGCTTGAACGATCTGCTGAATTTTCGCTTCCACGTCTGCGGTAAATGTGGTGATGGTTTCAGCGGATATTCGCTCGATGTTCTGTGACAGGCTTTCCACTTTTTCTTCAGCGATCCCGGTAACCTTGTTGATCAGAAATGCGTCAACCTCACCTTCGTCCAGGCATTTCCCACACGCTCCCACAGCGCCGACAAACGTATCGCCAACAAATATCGGGACCACAATCTTGACGATACCGGCATCGCACTCCTCGACAACCGTCTGCCCGCTGTTGCGGGCCATGACAGCCAGGTTCATGTGCGCCACTGCGCAAATAAAGCTTTGCCCCTTATCGGTGGCCTTGATCGCGGGGCATATCCGGTTCACCCATGATTTATAAGGTGTAATCCGGATACCGTCCGTGTTGAACACATTGGTGTCCAACCCATATCGTGCATGGATCTCTTTCTCCAGCTTCATCCATTCGTCTACCGGCAGCAGGTCTGTCAATTGCATGTTTCCATCCATGTTTTGAGTTGCTTCAATCCGTCAACCATGGACACCTCCGGCACATAACCCAGATCTTTTCTGGCGGCGCTGATGTCGAACCAGTGATGCCGTGCCAGTTCGTTGGCAAGAAAACGTGTCATTCGGGGCTCGGATCGAATGTTTAAGCCCTTGTAAAGTCCTTCCATAAGCCAGCCGATGGCATAGGCCAGACGCCGGGGTATCGTCTTGGTGACCGGTTTTTTCCCGGCAGCTGCCAGAATATGATTGACCATGTCCCACAAATAAACGGGCTCTCCCTGGCTGATAAAATAGATGTTGCCAGAAAGGCGACTGTTTTCGAGTAATCTTTCAGCCGCAAGGATATGCGCCTGGGCGGCATTCTCGATGTAGGTGGTATCGATGCGATTTTTCCCGTCACCGACCCGTCTGAGTGATTTGGCCTGTTTGATAATTCTAGGCACAAAATGTGTGTCGCCCGGTCCCCAGATCAGGTGGGGTCTCAGCACGATGGTGTTGAGAGAGGGGGGTGCCGAAGCCTGAACGACCAGGCGCTCTGCAATGGCTTTGGTTTCCTGATAATAGGTTTGATAGCGCTCGGGGTAGGGGGCGGACTCGTCCACACCCATCACATCGGCATCCCCGTCATAGACCACACTGGGCGAACTGGTAAAAACCAAATAGCGAAGGCCTTGCTGTTGACACGTTTCTAGCATGTGACGGGTACCGACAACATTGGTCTCATAAAATCCTCGATAGGGACCCCACATGCCACCGGTTTTTGCCGCCACATGAAAGACGATATCCCGGTCCTGACAGGCCTGTTTCACTGCAAGCGGATCACTGATATCCCCTTGTACCTGCGTGACGCCGAGCGCATCGAGTTCCGGATAGCGGTTGCGGCTCAAGGAGCGGATTGTTGGCGTGTAAGCCAACAGGCGCCTGATAATCGCTTGGCCCAAAAACCCACCGCCGCCCGTCACCAGAACCCGTGCGTTTTTCAGAGAAGAAATATTGACCGCCATTGTCGACATCATTTATGGTTAATCCCCATCAAAATATATCGAAAGAACAACCGCGGGGGCAAGCCCCCTGCACCCCTAAAAAAACCTTCGGCGCCATTCACCGCACCCTGGCTGCGGCCCAGATCGCCAGCTTCTCACGGAATATTTTTGAATTGTGCCGTATGTCCACTGGAAATGCCTTGTGATATAGAATGGTATCGATATCCTGGGTGAGGACGGACGTTTTGGCGAGTTCCAGCAGTTCTTCGGTAATCTTGCGTTTGTTTTTCTTCTGGCCGGTCTTTTCCAGTTCAATGCATATAACCGGTTTTTGCTTGGGCCGTGGTCTTACCCCCACCAAGGCACTTCTGAAAACGTGCGCATGGCGATTAAAAATCGCCTCGCAAGGAATGGTAAACAATGTCTGGGTCGGTGTTATGATGCGGTGGCTTTTCCTTCCGCAAAACCAGAGTCGTTTTTCCGTATCGATCCAGCCAAGATCTCCCATGCGGTGCCACATACGGGTGCTATCTTGTATCTTGGAAAATAAGTCATCCCGTTTCCTTTCAAAATAGCGATGGGTTACCAGATCACCTTTGACCGTGATCTCACCGATTTCACCGTCCGGAAGCACCAGATCATCGGACCACTGCGGGATTGCATCGTCACTGATGCGGATGATGCGTACTTTCAGACCCGGCAAGACCCGACCGACACATATCCCATATCCCTGTTCACTCAACTGGCGCGTCTTTTGTAATATTTCATGACTTCCCATGACAGACACAGGCATGGCTTCGGTGGCTCCATACCCTGGAAATATTTCGGTTTCCGGTTCCAGCATATGACTGAAACGCTCGAGATTTTCGGGCAATGCCGGTGCACCGGCCGAAATGACGCGTTTCAATGAGGGCAGCTTGATGTTGTGCCTTCGGCCGTAGCGCCCGACTCGATTGAGCAGTGCCGGCGATGCAAACATATTGGTTACACCATGGTTCAGAATCAGCTCGATGATGCGCTCAGGGTTCACCTGCGCCGGTTTGGTGGGGTCCATGTCGGGGATCACGGCGGTCATTCCCAGGGCTGGATCGAACAGTGCAAACAAGGGGAATGTCGGCAAATCGATTTCCCCGGGAGCAATGTCAAATCTGGCTTTGATATGTCGAACCTGGGCATCGAAGATGCCGTGGGTATAGACAACGCCCTTGGCCGGGCCGGTGCTGCCGGTGGTAAAGAGAATCGCTGCTGTTTCGTCCTGCTGGGTATTTGCCATGGGAAGCGGTTTCCAGGGTGTTCGACGAAGATCCTCGAACCTGAGACCGCCCCAAAACCATCGCTTGCCGACCGTTATGGATACATTTATTGTTTGGAAATAGCGCGGGGCGAACACACGCAATGCCTGGGCCAGGGGTATGCCGATAAAAGCGGTGGCCTTGCTCTCTGACAGACAGTTGAGCATTCGCTTGATTCCCATACCCGGATCCACCACCACGGGCACCGCGCCGGCTTTGAAAAGGGCAAAGATCAGGGCAAAAAATTCGAGGCTTGGCTTTACCATCAGAATGGTCCGGGTTCCGCGCTTGATACCATGGCGAAGGAGGCCGCGCGCCAAGCAATCCGACTCCCTGTCCAGCTGTCTGAAGGTGAGGTGCGTGTAGGCGATTCTTTTGTCCCGGTTCTGTCGCAGCGGGCAAACCACCGCCCGCGTGTAGGGCTGCCTGAGCGCCATTTCTCGAAGCAGGGAAGCCACGTTTACCGTTTTATCGTCTGAAAATGCATCGGGCATAGATAATAAACCAAGGTGTCAGATTTTAAGTTATCACTCATTTTTCTACGCTGTCTTTTAGCATGAATTGACGGATGTGGTCAATGACCGTCTCTGCGGCATCCTCCAGAACATAATGACCGGCATCCTCGAAGGTATGCACTCGGGCGTCTGGAAAACGATGACGCCATTCAACGAGATACTCCTTGGTAAAGACAAAGTCTTTCATACCCCAACAGATAAGCATGGGTATTTTTCTGAGCAGATGCAATTCGCTCTGTACCCTTTTCACCGTCTCAAAACTTGGATCATCCGGTGTGAGAGGGATGTCTTCCACGAACTTGAGGGTTGCAATTCGATTCTGCCAGCAATTATAAGGCGCCAATAACCCGGATCGCACGTCCCGTGACAATCTTTTGGCCGTTGCCATGAACAGGGCACTGCGGACAAAAGCGTTGCATCCCAGAACCGCCACCCTTGCAAAGGGTTTGACATGTCGAAGCAGCTTCAACCTCAAGGGCAGGGAACGGCCCCGGGGTGGGAAAAAAGCTGCGCTGTTGAACAGGATTATCTTATCTAGCCTGTCCAAGTGCCTGAGGGCAAAAGCCATGCCGATCATGCCGCCCCAATCGTGAAGCACCAGCGTCAATTTGTCCTTTAACGCCAAATGACGGATGAATTGCTCCAGATCGCTGATCCGGCGGTCAAGGGTGTAATCGTATGTATCTGCAGGGGGTTTGTCGGACAAGCCGCAACCGATATGATCCAAAGCGATGGCCCGGAATTGTGGGGAAAGTGCCTGAACGAGCTGCCGATAGTAAAATGACCAGGTCGGATTTCCGTGAACCATGATGACGGGTGAACCGGCGCCTTCGTCCACATAGTGATACTTGAACCCGTTGATGTCCAGGAAATGGGAATCAAAAGGGTACAAATGTCGAAAGGGAGATATATCGATGGGTTTGCGTGACATAATGATTAATTAGGCTTAGTTAGGCTGTTAGACTATTAGGCTGTTAGGCTGTTAGGCTGTTAGGCTGTTAGGCTGTTAGGCTGTTAGGCTGCTAATAGTCTAATAGTCTATAGCCTAACAGCCTTCTGTATTCTGTCTCCTGTCTCCTGCTATCTATTTTCTACCAAGCAATCCCCAGCATCAAGCAGTTCAATCCGCTGCCGATGCCCAGCATCCCCACCAGGTCATTGGCTTTGAAAAAATCGCGCTCGGCAGCGATGGCAGCTGTGATGGGCAGGGATACGGTTCCGATATTGCCCAGATAGGGGTATGTTGCAAAATCTCGCTGTCTGGGAATACCGATGGACTTCAAGATCGTATCCTGATGGGTCGATCCGACCTGGTGGCAGACGGTCTTGTCTGGTTGATCGTCGCGAAGCTCGAGAGTCTGGCGGAATGCCCGGTATGTCTCTATGCCCAGCGCCACGCCGTGTTTCAATACCCTTACGGAATCCGTGTTCATGACCTGGGTTCCCACAGCGGATATACCACTGTCAGGCCCCCAGGTGCAAAGGTGATGATATTCGCTGGCGCTCCGATAGACACCTCCCAGAAGTCGGTGGTTTTGATCCGACAGGGACGCATCGGTCAGCAGCACAGCAACCGCGCCCGAACCACCAGTAAGCGTTGCAACTGTCTGCTTGAATACATCCATGTTGCCGGATGTCAACATTCTCTCGATGGTGCTGTCGACGATCTCACGAGCCGATTCACAGGATACCACCAGTCCGGCTGATATCTGACCGAGTTCGATGGCATTTGCCACCTGAACCATGCCGTTCAAAATGCCGAGACATGCATTGGATACATCGTAAATCAGCGTGTCCGGTCCCAGCCCCAGGTCGTTGGATACGGCACAGGCGGTGGCCGGTTCCAGGTTGTCGCGGCATACCCCGCCGTACACCAGCATCTGGATCGATTGGGGATCGATGCCGGCTGCTGCAATGGCCTTTTCTCCCGCCAGAATAGCTCCCTGGGCCATCCGGAATCCGGGGTCCCAGAACCTTCTTTCGCGAATACCCGTGAGGGCTTCCAACTGTCCCTTCTGAAAGTGAAGGGTCTCGTAAAGCGGCGCCAGGCGCTTTTCCAGATCCGCCGATGTTACCACATTGGGTGGCAGTTCATATCCAAAAGAGGCTATGTTGACGTGCGAGTATTTCATTTGTTCATTGACCTATCACCTATGAGCGACCGGTTCCAGCCTTATTGTAAAGTTTTCCATATGATAAATAGGCAATCCGTCCACGGTTAACAGGCTGTCGGCGGTCAGCGTGGGAAATGGCTTTTCCAGGACCTTCGTCACCACGGCCAGAAGCTCGATCCGCCTGTTATCAGGGGTTATTTGTCCACGATAGGTCCAACGATGATGGCTGTCCGATGCCAGGCTAAAACAGTGATCGGCTGCCAGATGCGGCCAACGATCCAGGGCCATCACCTTCAACACCTGAATCAGAGATTCAAGACCAAGAGAGCCGGGGCAGACCGGGTCACCCATAAAATGGGCCTTGAAAAACCATTCCTCGGGTAAAACTTTCTTGGAGGCTTTGACGATACCGCAGCCATGGGGGCCCCCTTTCGGGAAATAGGCATCGATAGAATCGATCATGCGTATGGCCCGTCCCGGCAGCACCGCATTTTCATGGATATGACCGGAAATGTCGTCCGGCGTCGCAGGTTCATGATTCGGCATCGCGATCCTTTTGCCGGTGGCCGAATCCGCGGGTATGGCATATCGCGACATATCGATCTGCTGCAACCCCACCTGGTCCGCCAAAGCCTTGGGGGTGAAAAAACCGAAATGGGTGCCTCCCTGATAGATCATCTTGCCTGATTGCAGCACCTGGAAATCAAAGTGTTCGATGATCATGTCACCGGCTTCAGACACTTGGGTCATTCGCGCACGCGTGGTCAGGGTCCCTTTTTTTGCAGACACGTCCCGGCTGAGTTCAGCCGTACCGCCCAGGTTTCGGAACCTGAGATCTTTTTTACTTCGCAATGCAGACCCCATGTACGCCGCCAGCCAGCCGCAGGGTTGCAGCGCAATTTCATTCAGCGCACACAATGGCAGTCTTGGTGTACGGTTGGCCCGGAAAAACCAGTCACCCGCATCCATATCCA
The DNA here is from genome assembly GCA_963701385.1 of uncultured delta proteobacterium. Lineage (GTDB taxonomy): Bacteria > Desulfobacterota > Desulfobacteria > Desulfobacterales > B30-G6 > B30-G6. The sequence goes on along the minus strand of CAVOZW010000021.1, from coordinate 20,636 downwards.
ACTCGGATTCGATCCAGCCATCGGGTTTCAATACCCAGGGTTCAGGCTCGACCGCAACCACCCGGTCCATGAACAGATAGGGCGGTCTGGGCAACCTGGCAATAAACCGCTGGCTGTCAAATTCCCGATAGGGGTCTCCAAAGGCCCGCGAAGGCTTGCCAAAAGCGAATTCTTCTAGCCGGTTCCGATCGAATATGTCTTGGCTGTCATTTTGAGCCCTTGGTGGTTTTCTTTTATTGGCTCGGGGATCTTTTTCTGGCGTGGCCTGAGCCTCGACGGCGGCCCAAATATGTTCGATTTCTTCCTGGGTGCCATGGGTCATTTTCAAGGAGATACTGTCAAAAGAAACAATGTAAGCACCATCGGCAAACATGTGGGCATCGGCAATGGCGTATGGCTCGGGCCCATATCCCATTGTCTTGATTTCGATTTCATACACCACATGCCGGGTTTCGGGTGTCACAGGCCCCCGGCATTTTAGCACACTCTCGACCCCCACAACCGGTTCATAACATGCATCTTTTTTTTCACTGATCCATCCGATGCGTTGCAGAAAGATACGCAGGGCATGGGCGCAGCATTCGTACATGAGTGTTCCCGGCATGACCATGTCATCAACGAAATGACAGGTCAGATACCAATCGTCGGCATGAACATCTGCTTCGGCACGTATCATTCCCTTGCCAAAGGCTCCCCCATAAGGGTCGAAATCAAGAACACGGTCGATGAGATGCATGCGCCCATGCGGCAGCCACAAAGAAGGGGACAGGATTTTGCCCTGAAACGCCGGACCAAAGGCGTCACCTAAGCGTCCGGATCTCAGAGCGTCCAATGCATTGGCGTTGAACGCTTCGATGCTTACCGGGGCAGGGTGCCGCCATACGGGTGTGTCGCCATCTTTTTCTCGCTGTCGGATTGCCTTTCTCTTGACAATGCCTCCGGAATTTCGCACCTCCGCCTCGGTAAAAAAACCCGCGCAGCCGTCTTTCATCTGGATGAGCAGTTTGTCTTCAATATATCCTTTGAATTTAAAGAAAAAAAGGTGCGTTTCGCCCTGACGTACAAACCTTTCGATCTCGATTTCGTATCGAATCGTCTCTCCCGGATGGGGCAGCCCCCTGAAAAACGTGACGCAGGCATCCAGCAATCGATAGGTTCTCTGGCCCTTGACCACATGATCAATCCCCAGGTAGGAGCTTAGAAACAGATCCGCCTGGCCAGCCTCCACCGATATGCAGGCCGGTGCGCGGTTGCCATCCAGATACCAGGCCCCGGGAAGCACATCATGCTCGGTAACGATCCGACCACTGCCCAGAGACAATTTCTCACCCACCAGGGAAACAACCCGGTCCACAAGCATCAGCGGCTCATCCGGCAATCGAACCCGGGCTTTATAGGTGTCGACCACGGCAAATTCAGGGCCGAATACACTGGCCACGGATCCTGTGGCAAACGCCAGGCAGTCTCTTCTGGAATAAAGCGGGGTAACCGTGGCAATCGGGTGTTTTACGATGCCTGTCGCTTTAGCGCCCCTATCGTCGTTTGGCGCCATTTGAGGTGCAAGGAGTCGGGCTTGCAAGGCCATGGCCTCCTCGTAGCCCCTGGTCATCTGGGTGGAAATTTCCAGAAACCGCGTATGAGCGTCGGCGCTTGCCTGAGCATTGTCCTGAACCGATTGGATGATTTCGCGTGCCATCTGGTTGAGAACGTCTTTAGAAAGTGACTCGGGGTCTGAATCGACAACCGTATGGTCCGGCCTTGAGGGCGGCGCCGCAGGGAAGGGGGCTTGATTGCCGACAGGTATACGAATTTGATTGCGGGTCTCGGTTTTTGCCATGACGGTCGGTTTTGTCGACGGCGCATCATATAGGCTTTTTATTTCGTGTGGATAAGCTGTGTTTCCGTATAATTTATCCAGATCGACGCGAACCCTTTCGGCGCTCAACGCCCCTAACATACGCAGTAGGGACAGGTATTCGTTGTCATCGCCTCGGCTGACAGCTACGGCAAGGTGAGGACTGCCCGCGAGGGTCTGCTGGATCATTCGCGTGCACGATGCCCGGGGTCCCATTTCAATAAAAACACGGATACCGTCTTCGTAGGCTTGGCGAATGGTTCGCGTGAAATCAAATCCCTTGATGGCCTGGTCCAGAATGGAAGCGGCAGCGTTTTCACGCGTCAGATCATACACCTGCCCCCATGCACAACTGTAGAAATCGATATTCCCGGGCGATTCTACGGGGTGCAGGTGAAGTTGCCGGTAATCTTGCTTGACCGGATTCACGGCATCGCAGTGAACCGTCACCACACCGTCCAGGGCAACGGCATGGCTGTTCAAGGTCCTGACAACCGTGTCGATGGATGCTTTTTCGCCACCGATCACGGATTCCCCGGGCGAATTGACAATCAGCAAGCGGGTCATGGGGTATCGTTGAATCACATTCATGACCTCGTCTGCCGCTCGATCCACTGCCACCACCTGCCACTCAAATGGTTTTTCAGGGTCGATATCCCATGCGCGTCTGATGGAACGGCACGGGCCGGTCAATTCGGTCTTGAACAAGGGTGAGGCCAGCATTCGATTCAACAGGTGGTCTTGCCCTTTCCAGGCACCCATGGCAATCAATCCTGCGGTTTCGCCAAGGCTGTATCCGATGACCGCCTCAGGCTGGGCCATGAACTGTTGCGTCAACCTGGCCGTGACACATCCGTGCATGACCTGCCCGAAAATCGCAAACAGTGCATCGGCGTGAATCTGACGCAAGGCCTGCACTTCCCATTGCTTTTCCCAGGACATGCGATAGGGAATAAAGCGCTCGGGAATCATTTGCCTTTTCAATTGCCGGGTTTCGGCATCCATTTGGCGTAAAATCGACGGCCATTGGATTCCCATGTCCCGTCCCATACCGATATAGTGGTTTCCTGAGCCAGGAAAAACAAAAGCCTTGCCTGCCGATGCCCCCAAGGGTTCCGGCGCAAAGAAAATATTTGCTTGCCCCGGAGCGGAAATTTTCTCTCCCGAAGCGACCAGCCGTTTGGCCTTGTGTATATCACGCTCGGCTTCGTGGATGTCTTTGACCACCAGGCTGAGCGCTTTTTTCTTTATACCTCGACAACCCTTCTTTCCATACCAGGCGCTTGCGATCCCCTCCATGGGCAACCCTATAGAGCTTCCTGTCTGGATCTGATCCCAAAGCGATTCCAGTCCTTCTAGGATCTCCTTGTCGTTGTCTCCTTCGATGACAAAAAGACCGCTGGATTGATATCCCAGGGGCCGACACCTGTCCAGAGACACTCTAGCCAGCCGGTCGTGCCTCGACTTGGGCCTCATTTCCCTCCAGCAGGACATGCGCGCAGTTCCCATCGGACGTCATGGCGCCCACACACGCACGGCGGGGACTGTCTTGACGATCCCGAAACCAGTACTGGGGTTTTATGGGAATGTGAAAACGCTCATCCCACGCCATATCATTAGGTGATCGATAATCCGGCATGGGCGGTATCAGGGTATGGTGGATGCACAAAGTTGTTTTTATCAGGGACAGCAGACCTGCTGCCGCGCCCATATGTCCGACAACGGGTTTGGTGCTGCAGACGGCGCAATGCACTCCCTTGCCGGCTGAGATCGCATTTAATGCGTTTGACTCGATGGCGTCTTCGTCATGCAGACCACTTCCGTGCGCTTCAAAGAGACTTATTTCCTTCAAGTCAGCATCAGCCTCCTGAAGTGCACGTTCGAGGGATATCTGGTACGCTTGCTGTGATACGGTTCCAATTTTCGTAAGACTCCCGCTGGCGGCGCCAAAGCCGTTGATGATCGCATAAATACGATCCTTTGCTGAAATGGCGTCTTCCAGGCGTCTGATTACCAGGGCTGCGCCGCCCTCCCCGGGCAGCGTCCCCTGAGCGGACGAATCAAAGGGCAATATGCACCCTGTATCGTTATGGGGCCTGGTCTGATGACGCGTCACCAGATATCGAAGATCCCCGGTAAAATCCACCGCACCCACCAGCATCATGTCTGTGTCATTGTCCTGCAGCGACCTGACGCCTATTTCGAGGGCTTTGATTCCGGAAGCCTCTTCGCACGAGACAACGAAACTGGGTCCACCCAATAGAAATTCCTTGGCGATGCGACTCGCAATGACGCTGGGCAAGGCGCCCAGGGTCCGGTTGGACGTCAGAGGCCGGCTGATAAAGGTCTTTCAGGGAGCGTATCCATTCGGCCGCTTGGGTATCGTTGACGTTCAAACGATATTTTTTTTCCCATCGGCGAATGCTTTGGTTTACGATCCATCTCAAATGAAAATTGGTGGCCTCATAGTCAAAATCCGCGCCCACCATCACGCCCATTCGCGGCCGTTTCTCTCGCAGGCTAACACCTGCATCCAAGAGGGCGTTTCTGCACAGCTTCAGCATGAGAAGATGCTGCGGAAGGATATCCGGTATTTCATTGGGGGGAATGTGAAACGCATCCATATCCAAAAAGATATTTTCCATGAATGCGCCATGATCCGGAACCCGTTGCCGGAAATAACTAGCCCTTCCGATGGGTGCGCCGCGAAGATGGGAATATCGTTCAATAATGGACTGCCCGTTGAAGACAGCCTCCTGGAAAGCCCTCAGGGTCGACAACTTTCCCATGGCAGCACTCATCCCGACAATGGCCATCGGGGTTTTTTCAATCATCGATATGCCAGAATGGTTATCATTGTCAGCGCCCTTGCCGTCGGAATAAATCGGCGGAACGCTCTCAGCTGTATGGGGCGTCTGTTGATGCCACCATTCTTCCAGAAGCATGTGGGCATTGATACCGCCGAATCCGAAGGCGCTGATGGCGGCTCGCCGGGGGGTTCGGGCATCTCGTGGGCGCCAGTCGGCCGCTTCCATCTGAACCCGGAAGGGGCTGTCTAGCAATGGACTTTTTTCTTTTGGTTCCGTAAAATTGATAGATGGCGGTAGGTTATTATTCTTTAACGAAAGTAAAACTTTAAGTGTTCCTGCCGCTCCGGCAGCTGTCAAAAGATGTCCGATGTTTGATTTGACCGAGCCGATGGGGCAGACACCGGCATCGGATTCAATACCCTGCCACAGACTTGTGAGGCTGCTCAGTTCCGTTTGGTCCCCAAGGGGTGTACCCGCCCCGTGACATTCAATTAAATCAACCTGATCCGGTGACCACCCAATGCAATCATAGGCCATTCGCATGGCCCGCACCTGGCCTTCACTCTTTGGCGCCAGGAGTCCGCCTCCTATGTCGTTGGCAAGTCCGATACCTTTGATGACCGCCAGGATGTTGTCACCTTGGCTCACAGCGTCGTCCAGCCGTTTCAAAACGAACATGCCGACACCTTCCCCTACCACTAGGCCGTCGGCACCTTTGTCAAAAGGCGCACACCGACCCGACGGCGACAGCGCCCGAAGCTGGGAAAACCCAACTTGGGTGTAGAGACAGTCCGGCCGTGAAACACCGCCCACCAACATGGCATCGGCCCTGTGCTGCGACAAGTCGTTACAAGCCAGCTTGAAGGCCACCAACGAAGAGGCGCAGGCCGCATCCAGGGTATGGGTACCGTTTCCAAGACCAAGTCCTTTTGCCAGCAGGGCTGCCGGAAAGCCGGTCATTCTGCCGGCCAGACATTGGCTTGCGGTCAAGACCGGCGGCACATCCACAGCCATGGAACCGAACAAGCGTTTTTCAAGATATGATCCCAGAATTTTCTCAGCGATCGAGGAGCAAGCGTCCGTGGGAAGGGCAATGGCGGCCAGAATCACACCGGTTCGTTGTCTGTTGATGGTTTCATGCCGAGCAGCATAAAACGCTTCTCTCCCGGCATGCAGTACAATGCGGTGAAGGGGGTCGAGCATATGAACCAGGTCTTGGTCAAGATCGAGGTCATCAAAGCAATAGTCGATGTCCTTATTCAGAAGGCAGGCCACCCTGGATACCGCCTTGTCAGGCCGCAATCGTTGCGTGGTCATCTCGCCCGGATCGATGCGCCAGCGATCCTTTGCAACCACCTGACAGGCATCTCTTTTATGAACCAAATTGTCCCAAAAAGCGTCCAGAGTGTCCGCACCCGGCAAGAGTCCGGCCATGCTGACAATGGCGATATCGTAGGACTTGCGCATACCTGTCTTTTTGATTTTTTTGCTCACCATTTCCCCTTGCCCATGTCGGATCGCATGATGGGGCCTAGATACCTGAGTCATGTCCTTATTTCAACCGCGAATAAATTCGCTTCACGAATTTATAATACTGGTTTTGAATACGTACTATCTACGAATTTTTGCAGGATTGATTTTTGATTTGATTATGGGAAACTGCCCATACCACGACTGCCGGCAGAACAGGTGCACCTAACATCGCCATCGCATGTCAGGTATCAATTCAACTTTTTACAAGGAGGAAAACGCCATGATGAGAACACAGAAATGGACATCACTTGTTACGGCCATTGCCCTGATCCTGTTGATAAGCGGTTCAGTCTTTGCCGAGGAACCAGGGCAAATCAACATCAACACGGCCACGGTGGAGGAGCTGGTGCAGCTGGAGCGTGTCGGTCCACGCTATGCAGAAAAAATAGTTGCCTTTCGTCAGGAGAACGGTCTTTTTAAGACGCCAGAAGACATCATGTTGGTAGCCGGCATCGGCCAGAAAACATTCGAAGCCAATAAAGACCGGATTGTCGTGAAATAGCAATGGTTCTTGACCCCGCGGGTCCCCGTCCTATCATCTCAAAGGAGTCGATTCATTCGACGAAGGCCATGCGATTGCCTTTCCCGCTATTCCATCCCGCGGGGTCAGGTAAAAAAATTGAAGGAACATTTTTTATCGAACGCTACAGTATGACACTTAAAGACCGTTCTGTCACCCGTGCCGGTGATGCAGACAATTATGTGAATCTTTAGGGTTCCGGTGATTGGGATCTCGATAGAAAAAGGGCAGGGGGTCAACACCTAAAAAAGGAGAGCGTCTATGGACTGCGCCTACAAACGACTGGATGTGTGGAAGAAGGCTGTCGATCTTTCCATCAAGGTCATTCAGTGCATTGCGGAAGTTGCCGATGAAGTGGAAAATCAACGCCTCACAGAAGAAATCGAAATGAGTGCCGTCAACATCGCCACCAACATCGCCAAGGGGAAAGCCTGTTTGTCGGAAGAGGATTTTATCTATTATCTATTTTTATCAAAAAGATCGCTTTATGAAACCATGACCCTGTTGGAAATTCTCAAAGCCAAACAGCTTATTACCGATGACTGCTACACGGAAATTGAAACAAAAGGCAAGAACATCACGACCATGCTGATCGACTTTATCCGATCCATCAAAGAAACCGGCAGCCCCTATCAAGCAGAAAATTATCAAACCGCTTACAAGACCTAAGCGGAAAGCCAATAATAATTTCATTAAATTGAAGGAGGTAAGAGATGAGTTATATCTACGAAAATCTGGACGTCTGGCAAAAAGCCATGCAGTTTGCCGGAGATGTCATCGAGTCCATGTCGATGATAAACGGAAAAGACCACCATCAAGTGGTTTTACAGGAAACAGAAGGGAGTGCAGCCGACATCGCTGGCGCCATTGCCATGGGGAAATCCTACAGTTCAAAACACGACTTTGCCAGGCATCTGTATCGATCGCGAGGCGCCTTGTACAAGACCATGACCCTGCTGGAACTGCTGAAACGCAAACGCCTTCTCGCTGATGACAAGTTCACGGATTTCGATAACAGGGGCAACCAGATCACCGCCATGCTGACGTCTCTCATCAAATCGATTTACAGGCCCAAGAATGACAATGACCCAAAGGCCTCATAACTCAAAGACCTTTGTGAAGGCGCTGAACATTTCCGTCGATTACAGGGAAAAAATATCGGGGATCGTATCGCTGTTCAATGGCCGCGGATTTACCGTTCGAGTCAAAAAATTGCCTTTCTGTGATTACATCATCAACAATGAAATCGGCATTGAAAGAAAGACGGCAAAAGACTTTGTTGTCTCGATAGTGGATGGTCGATTGTTTTCACAGGCAGCGCTCATGAAAAGGAAACTAGTGCGGCCGATTTTTATTCTCGAAGGCAACCCTTTCGAAACCTCCATGAATATGAATGGCGCTGCCATTCAGGGTGCGATGATTTCCATCCAGGTTATTTGGCATATCCCCATAATACATTCCAGGTCCCTGGTTGATACCTGTCAGTCAATTATATGGATGGGTCAACAACATGCGAATCTCTCTGACGGGATACTTCCGAGGTCCGGCTATCGACCCAAAAGCCGATTGTCAAAACAACTTTATATCTTGCAGGGACTTCCCAGCGTAGGTCCTGTCCTTTCCAAGAAGCTGCTATATCATTTTTCATCCGTTCGAAAGGTGATGAATGCGAATGAAAAGGACCTGTCAACGGTGGATGGTATTGGAAAAAAGAAAGCCTCGTTGATCCGGAAGGTGTTGGATTGAGTTCGTCTGGGTTATCCACAGATAAAAAATAGCGACGCCGTCGCGTACAATAAAATCGGATAGTTTAACTATCCGATTTTATTTTTGGATTGACAATTCCAACCAAAGATGTTCATATCCTGAACGCATTTGCAAAAGTTGAAGACCCCGTTGCTGCACCATTTCCAAGCAGACAATATGTCAGCGACATCTAAATTTTATTTTCCCATGTAACTCACCAGGCGGAGCTATCGAAAGTGTAACGACCACCCATGAAACAGGTGACTTTTATTTTTTTGGAGAAAACGCATTGAGGGTTACCCCCACCGCCATCCCCGACGTTCTGATCATCGAGCCCGATGTCTTCACCGACGAGCGTGGTTTCTTCATGGAAACATATCATGAGAAGCGCTACCGGGAGATGGGCATCGATACCGTCTTTGTGCAGGACAATTTTGCACGTTCCGTCAAGGGAACGCTCCGCGGCCTGCACTACCAGCAGCCCAATGCCCAGGCCAAACTGGTGCAAGTCGTCCAAGGAGAGATTTTTGACGTGGCCGTCGATATACGGAAAGATTCGCCCACGTTCGGCAGGTGGACGGGTGAAATATTGTCGGATGCGAACAAAAAACAGCTCTTATATCCCGACCGGCTTTGCACACGGGTATTGCGTGCTGAGCAACACCGCCCGGGTGTCTTACAAATGCAGCACATTCTATTCTCCCGGAGATGAAAAGGGCATCCTCTGGTGTGATCCGGATTTGGATATCGCTTGGTCGATTAAAGATCCGCTGGTTTCTGAAAAGGACCGAAAGCTGCCACTGCTAAAGAGCACCGTCCCCAACATTAACTGAAGATACTTAGACGTTTCAAAAACAATACCCTGACGTTGAAACATATATTGCCTTCAATGAGGTTCTTTCCAGAACAGAACTGTAAGCGTGGTTATATCTACCTCGGCCGAAACTCACTATCGTCTGGCTCGTGAAGTACTTTTATACACAGCGTCATAAATATATGCGCATAAAATTTGGCAGAGTATTACAAAACAGCTTGTTTTAGATGAATTATGCGCAATTACATTGGTCGCTGTGTGTCACTTGGGAAACATGTTTACATAGAGAAGCCGCTGGTTCTTGTCGTTGTAGGGGATAAAAAGATGGCCGTGTTTGACGGCACCCAACCAATGGTGGACAAACATCTGCTCTATCCGCATAAACTAAAATGGCAAAACAATTTCCCGGTGCCGGACAAAGCCGAAGCAGAACGTTTACAGATAGAAAGCGAAGAATCTTTGAAAGTCGAATCAAAAGCATAGCGTCCACCAACCAATTTCAGTATTAGTGCAGTAACTTCAAATCACCTCAGTATGAAAAATAATCTTCAAAAGCATGAGAATTCATAGATCGAAACTTATGAACATGGAACAAAGGATTAAACGATGATTGAAAATGCAGTAAAAAAATCACCAGCCAGGCATGAACCGATGCACGACCACTATGACGATGAAATCAACCTCGTCGATATTTTCAGTGTATTATGGAAACAGCGCTGGTTCATCGCTATCATCACACTGTTTTTCGTCGCACTGGCTGTTATATATATTTTTTTAAAGACACCTTTGTATGAAATCAAAACTCAAATTTCACCGGGAATTACAAATTACGACAAAAACGGTGATGCCATTCGAAAATTATCATCCGACGATATTGTGGCCTGGTTTTCCGAAGAAATGTATTGTCCTTTGATTACTGAAAAAGCAAATAAATGTCCGGAGATCGTCGCTAAAACTATTTCGAAAACAGATAGCGTAACCGTCAGTTATTACGGCAAAGATCCAATCCAGACAAAAAATGATCTAAATTACATACTGAACATCTTAACAAACGATGGTGCTCAATCTTTTAAGCGAGAATTGAATGTAGGCAAAGATAGTTTGGAACATGAGATCGATGAGGCAAAGCAATCAATTAACCGACTCCTTATTGAGCAGGATCGGTTAAAAAGTGTCGAAAGAATAAAAATAAACAATAAAATTAATGAGATAAATTCTAAATTAGTACGTCTGAATAAAAATATAGCTACCATCCGAAAAAATAGAACCGATAATCAAAATGCAGTAGAAAGCACGAGAAAAAAAATCGATATTGTGAATAAAAACACCGAAGAAATCATGGCGCTCAGGGAGCAAATGATCGCAGATGGATCTGATAAGATCGTGTTGTTAATGTATTCCAATATTATTCAACAGAATATCAGCTACGTAAACAACCTTCAGAACCAAATTCTTAATTTAAACAAAGAGGTGAATATTTCGATAGATGAGGAAGTTGAGCGCACTGAAGAAGTCGAAAACCTTGCAACTCAGATTACTGATCTCAGGCTTGATAGAGATAAATCGCTTGCCTTGCGCGAGAAGGAATTGATACTTGATATCGAACGTGCAGAAGGAATAATTGAAACGCTGAAATCAAAACAGGACAGTCTTTCTATTGTCGAAATAATTAACCCACCCATCAGCTCGCTAACGCCAGTGAAGCCACAAAAAATTAAATATCCTGATGTTATCGTTCGTGATCGGATTTATCTTAGCTGTCCTGGCATCATTTTTCCGGAATTTTTGGAAAAGTAATAAACTTCAAATCAAGGCAAATAGCTGTTCTCCCATTAGTTCAGATTTAAGCCCTCCACCAGAGGTAGGGGGCTCAAATCTGAACTAAAAAGCCAATCGTCGTCACAACTCCGCAAATCTTTTTTTTGGTTTGTGCCACGGGCATGCCCGGGGGTATCTATTTTTAAAACATTTTTTCCAGAAATAATATCGAAGAGAAATAGCGCAATTTCGAGGAAATTATACGAAAGATCGTTTTTTTAAGAGTTGTGCAAAGGTCTCAATGTTTAAATTAATCCGACTAACCGTCTTTTTTCAAGCACTTGGTTATCTTCTGCAGTTTGGAGCATTATTTTTATTCGCAAAAATACTCGGTGCAGAGAAACAAGGAATTTTGACCATATTTAGAGCTTCGGGCCAGATAATTGCTTCATTATTAATGTTTGGTCTGCCAGCAGGTATAGTATATTTTGTTGGAAAGCATAGAGAATTATTTATACCTGTTCTTACAAATTGTGTGAAATTATTTTTGATTGTTTTTTCTCTTTTGGTTTTATTTTTATTTATTTTGCCAATAGAGAAATTACCCAAAGTATTCTCAACTGATAAGTATATCCCATATTTATTAGCATTTGTGTTTTTTCTGTCTTTGTCTAATATTTTTCAATTATCAATTCTTAGCTTAAAAAAATATTTGTATTACAACCTATTTGCTTTTGGAGCGGGATTGATTATTTTTGTTTTTTCCATATTAATCTGGGTCTCTCCTGAGGTTAACAGTAAGTTAAATTTTGCTATCACGGCATATATCGTTACTTATGGAATTTTATTTATTTATGGGGCCATACTTATTTTTAATCAAACGAGAAAGATAAGAAACAAAGAGGCAAAACAATCTTTTTCGGGTCAGATTAAGGTCGGATTGAGGGGCTTTATTTCGGGCATAGCAGCACTACTGCTTTTTCGATTAGATTTATTTCTGGTTGAGTATTATTTGTCGTTTAAAGAGGTTGGTATCTATTCTATCGCATTATTTGGATCCGAGATGGTTACAAGAATACCTGGGTGGTCTGCTGCTATCATCTCACCGATGGTTGCAAGCAATGAAGGAGGCCATGTGAGGAGGACGGTTTTTCTTTTTTATTCAGCAATGATTATAGCTTTATTCCTGGGATCACTTTTTATAATGGGAATTATCATTTTCCCCGGTTTCATTTCAGATCTGGCAGGGAAAGACTTTGCCGGTGTTGAAACCTGTATGTTGTTGTTGCTGCCCCGAGTCATCATGCAAAGTGGAGTCGGGATTCTTGGCTGCGAATTTGGCAGGCAAGGGGTACCCCTGGTATCATCCGGTAGGATGTACTGTTCCGCTTACTTTTCTTGTTATTATCTAGATATGATACTGATCCCAAGATTTGGCGTTAATGGTGCTGCTTTAGGAAATTCGTTGGCATATATAAGTGCTGCCGTCATTTTCTGGGTTGGATTTCGTAAATATAATGAAGTCACTGAAGACGTGCGTTTAAAAACATACTGGTGTACAATACAAGGATACATTCATGAACATTTGCCCGGTCATTAATCCCAAAACATTATTGATAATGGAGCGTCGTATAGGGGAATCAGCGGAATCAAACAGACTCAATAAGCTCAAAGGATAAATTATGAGTTCATTATATATTGCAATGTTTGTGGCTTTTCTCCCGAGTCCAATCCGAATTGCAATTTATAAGTTGAATGGGTCAAAAATTGGAAAACGCGTTAAAATCGGTTTTGGCACCGTTATTCTGTCGAATAAAATTGAAATAGGAGACAATTCGGTTATCGGATATTTTTGTCGAATTAAGGTCAACGCTTTGTCATTTGGAAAGTATGTTTCAATTGGAAATTTTGTAAAAATTAGTGTTCATAAAATCAGAATGGATAGTCGCGTAATTGTAAGTTCTGCTGTACATATTGAGGGTGATAGTAGTGATAAAAGAAGTGTGATTAAACTTGGAATGCACTGTTGGATATTTCAGCATTGTTACATAAATGTTGCAAGACAAGTGACCTTGGGAAGAAATGTTGGCGTAGGGGGAGGTACCTACTTGTTTACCCATGGTTACTGGTTAAGCAAGCTAGATGGCTTTCCTGTGAGTCATGGACCGGTTTTAATCGAAGACAATGTTTGGATTCCATGGGACTGTTTTATAATGCCAGGTGTCAAGATAGGAAAAAATGTAGTCATTGGTGCTCGCTCCCTTATAAACAAAGACGTACCAGAAAATGCTTTGGTTGCTGGAAGCCCCGCAAAGGTAATCAGGGAAAAATCATATCGGGAGGTTGGTTTGGCAGAAAAATCCAAAATTATTTCAGAATCGATTAAAGATTTTGCTGACAGGAAGAATAAAAAAGTTGATAAAAAGGAAACCGATAAAAAAATTGAGTTTAGCTTGATAAAGAGCCATTTATAATACTTTATAAAAACGTCAAAACGATACGTCGGAATTATCCTCGACGGCCTTAAATATTTTTTTCGATAATGTCTCAAGAGAAATGATGGAACGATATCCCTTGTTTTTCGACAAATAATCATTTGTCCAGCAGCGTTGATATAATGCCTGAAGCTGCAGTCGAATGGCTTAGAATTTGCCCGTTATATTGGTCTTCGTTTTTTTGCTATCGATGAGATATAATGTCATATAGTTGAAATAATCTATTTTATCAAAGAATTTATCTTCTTACTGGGAAAAAATTAAATCGGGAAGCTGACCGGCAGAACTGTCAATGTTCCATCACGCTATGGCCCGTTGTTCGGAAATACAACAGGGAGATCAAAACAAAAGTTTAAACGAAGTTGCACGATTGGTCCATAAGATTTTATCTCGAGAAGAGGAATATGGAGATACAAATCTTGATAAATGGGGCCGTTTTGATCACGATAAAAGTTTTTTAGTCCAAAATGAATTAGATGAGTCGCCAGTTATTGACGAATTATTTTAGATGTTATTGAACAATTAAATCTAAAAGCAGAGAAATGTCTGGCCGGAAGGCAAAAAAGCTGCAGTATGTTTGACCCATGATGTTGATTCAATAGACGGTTTTTCATATTTTTGGCTAAGGAAGATTAACTGGTATGGCCGTTGGATAAAGGCAAGAATTCGAGGCAAACCGACAAGAAGCTGACAAGTGGCTTTCAACTCTCAAAAATATGGAAGCGATACAAGCGAATATCAATTTTGATCCCATGGATTCATTTGATCTGAAATTCGGGAGTTGGAAGATAGTTATGGATTTCGCTCTACATTCTTTTTTATGAGCCTGCGTTATGGGTTGAGCAGAGAAGGGCGAAGATACAGCATTCATAATCCCAAGGTTGCTAAGGCTATCAGATAAATTATTGGAAGGTGGCTGGGAAATCGGGCTTCATGCAGCTTATCATAATCATTTATCTCTATCTTCGGTTAAAAGAACAAAAACAACGATTGGAAGATGTTATTAAAAAAGAGATGTTAGGATGTCGTCACCATTATCTGAGGGTTAGATTTCCTGAATCCTGGAAACTTTATGCTCAAACTGGATTTAAGTATTCGTCTAACATGGGATGGGGATCAGGATGTCAAGGCTTTAGAGCTGGAACTTGTCTCCCATATTATCCGCTTAAAGAATATTCTTTATTGGAAATCCCCTTTCAATTAATGGATACGAATCCCATTGACTGAACCAAAAAACTACATGAATAAATTTAGAACAATATCTTAACTCAGTAAAGACTGCTAAAGGCTGTTTAGTTATCAATTTTCACCAGGAACATTTCCAGGAAAAGGCAGCTCCGGGTGCGGGAAAAGTGTATCGAAGTATCCTGGACTTCTATCAAAAGACCCGGAAATAACCGTGCTAACAATGGGTGAAGTTCAAAGCATCATCGAAAAAAGCCGGTACTGACGTACGATCATATTCGACAGAAGGATACTAATAGAAATTTATGCGTTCCGGTATAACCATCACCAAAGTATACATTCTCTTTTTATATTTGCTAACCAACTCGCTGTTGTGGCTTGGATTTGCATTTTACATCGTTCCTACCTATAGTTCGTTGGGGGTTGAATGGGCACCGAATATCCTAAAAATATTTGAAACCCTATTCGTTATATGTCTATTTTCGTGGTACCTGCCTTCAAAATTAACCCGCCCTTCGGATTTCTTCGTTCATGTTCAGTTTCTTTTTCCGATCATTCCCATGCTGGCAATTTATGGCTCGTCATATCTCCCAAAGGCATATATGTGTTTTGTGCTTTTATCATTCGCCATTATGTGCCACATGCGTAAAATCAAAATTCAGAGAATCAGGCTGGCACGAATTCCCACTCGTTTGATGATGTGGAGTTTGCTGATCCTGGCTGGAATCTACATCCTGAGCATCATAGTGAGAGGCGGGCTAACATATCTAAATTTCAACTTTCTAAAAGTGTATGAATTTCGAAGCCTGGCCGCACAAAATTTGCCTCAATAATATACCGGGTACTTTTCACCATGGGTCACCAAGGTGTTACTACCAATTGTGCCGTTCGTCGTCGATTTACCGCCGCAAATGGATCATTGCCGGCTTGTCGCTATCCGGCAGCGTGATGATGTTTGCTCTGACAAATCACAAGGCACCGATATTTTATCCATTCATAGTGCTGGCATCGATTCATTCTGCGTTCCCGTCAACCGATTTATTGTGACCTTGCCGGGAATTGCTTATTTATTCTGGCATCGATAGCTGCATTTTTTTTGAGCGGAGCAGGAAAAATCGTAGCTGCTCTCACATTATCCGGACATATTTTTATTCCCGCACAAACTAAATTTTATTACTATGATTTTTTTAGTACCCATTCCCCCGCACACCTTTTTTGCCGAAAACAAGTTCACTTTCGATATGATTCCGTATCGATACCCTCTGGATGCCACCGATCTGATCGGCCAACATTATCTTTATAAAAATGAGATTGTTGCAGCGAATACAGGCTGGCTGGGTTCAGGATACATGCAAATGGGTCTAGCCGGAATGCTTATTTATGCCGTAATACTTGGCCTGCTATTAAGTTTGGTCGACACCATTGCAACAAGGCGGGACCCTTTTATGTCAGTAGCCTTGCTGTTTATACCTTTTATTACCGTTTTTGTATCATCCGACCTGCCTACAAGCTTGCTGACGCATGGTCTTATATTGGCTCTCTTTTTATCATGGGCTTGCCGCTTGGAAGGACATGCCATGTTGAAGTCCGGAAAAAAACAAGTTTCGATTTTTTCAAAGCCATTACCAATTGGAAACTTGAACACAAACTATAAAAGAATTGGAGTGATGAGATCACATCTGAATTCATTTTTTGAAGATACATACCTTTGTAATATGAAAGGTTCAACTATTCTCAAACAGGTCTAAAATGGTCAGAAAACCAATTCGCATTGCCATCATCACTTCCATTCATAATGACTACGATCACAGAATTTGGAAATATGTGATAAGTTTATCCCAAAAAGGCCATGTGGTTCATTTGATTAGTCCATGGAAAATATGCAGCACAGATATGAATCTGGGTGTCAAGCTGCATTGTTTCAAGCGGGCCACAAGCCGCTGGCAGCGCCCTTGGAAAATACCATTTTTAATGTTTCGAGAATTGATACCCTTGATATCTAACGTGGATATAATTCATTTTCATGATATCGATATCCTCCCTTGGATGGCGGCAGTTTCTTTCTTTAAACCGGTTGTTTATGACGTTCATGAAAACTATCCCGATGAAATGATGGATCGCTCTTCGGATTCCCAATCCAATGCGCCGAATATTATATCACCTCGTTCGTCACACACAATTTTTTTTGTCGCGTTTCATAAAAAACCTCGTTCTCGTTGCTCCGACGCAGCACAAGGATTTTAATCACAAAAAATTTAATAAAGTCTTAGTATATATAATTATGCAAGACTAGATCTGATTAAAAAAAGGAAAGACGATTATCTGGAACGCGAAGATATCATTATCTTCACAGGTGCTCACTACATAAGCAATGGCACGATGCTGATTCTGGACATTGCAGAAAGAATGAAAGAAAAATATCCTCGCTTGAAGTTTTTAATGACGGATCGTTTTTCTACTGGATTCAGAAAATTTGTCGAAATAGAAATTAAATCCAGATATTTAGATGGTGTAATCCGTATAATACCTCAGGTTAAGTCTGACGAGATTATGGAGTTATTGAATAAGGCTACTATTGGTTTGTGCCCGAATTTGAAAGTTATGAAACAGCTTATTGCCATTCCCACAAAAATATTCGAATATATGGCCGTGGGTTTACCGGTTGTGGCTAGTAATTTCGGTGCACAAAAACGGATTATCACAGCGGCAAACTCCGGCATTCTGGCGGATCCAGGAAATCCGGAAAGCTTTGTTCACAGTATAGAAAAACTTATCAATCATCGACAACTTGCCAAAGCATTGGGTAAAAACGGCTTAAATGCCTTTGCAAATAAATACAATTGGGAACGCCAGGTAGCCGGACTGGAATCCTGATTACGAAAGTATTGTTTCCCACCACGGTATACATGACAGACTGATATTTAGGGATTATAATTTCAGGCAATCAATTGTTTTTAACTAAACAAGTTTGATAAATGAGAATTCTTATCGTAAGCTGTGTTCCTCCCGAACCTCTTGTCTCTGCCAGAACAAGTGCGGAGATTGCGGAATTTTTGGTATGGAAAAGAGACGACATAACTGTTTTTTCCTCTTTTCCAAACCGACCCGGCGGCAAACTTTATGCCGGCTTCAAACGTCGATTTTGGCTTAAGGAAAACAGCTCAAAGGGATATACGCTTATCCGCCGCGATGGTGCATTATCCGGGAAATCCAATTTGATTGGGCGTTTCATCGAAAACATATCATTCGGGGCGACCAGCGGGCTTGCTGCTCTATTTACCCGGAGGCCTGATGTTATATTTCAAACACCTGGCCGATATTTGCAACCGGGCTAATTTATTTCGTGGCACGTTTGCGAAAAATTCCTTTAGTGATTAGCGTCCAGGATATGTATCCCGAGTCCCGGGTTGTGCAAAATAGACTTTTTCCTAAATCTCGCATCGTTCGCTTGCTGCGTGCGTCATCGATCGTGGCATCGCCAGGCGGTGCCGAGCTGTTATTGTTATTTGCGTAAGATTTGCAGCGACATACAGTGAACATGGAGTACAAACGGACCGAATTCATGTAGTACCGAACTGGAGCAAACCGGGAAAGATTATAACGGATGAAATCGCGGGCGGAACTATACGAGCGAAGTTAAATATCCCTGAACGGGCATTTTTATGTCTTTACGCAGGTAATGTCGGCCGAGCATCTGGAGTCGGGACCTGTATAGAGGCTTTTCATTTTCTGAAGCGACATGGGGATATGTACTTATTGATAGCAGGCGAGGGGAGCCAACTGAACGCCTGCAAAAAAATGGTCATTCTAAAGGGCATAAATCGAATAAAATTTTATTCGCCTTGGCCGGCGGACGAAACGTCTGCAGTTTTGAGTGCTGCTGATTGTCTTTTGTTACCGACCCAGGGGCAGCAATCCTTGGCATCAGTTCCCTCCAAAATGATTTCGTATTTGTTTGCAGCGAAACCAATTGTCGCGCTGAGCCTTTATCATTCCGAGACTGCCCAAATAATTAAGAAAGCCGGCTGCGGGCTGGTGCTGCCCCCTGCAGCCCCCAAGCAGCTGGCTAATGCCCTTGTCAAGTTGAGTGGCACTGCCCCGAGACATACGAAATTGCATGGGGCAATCTGGAAAGACCTTTGCAATTAACCATTTTTCCTCCAATGTTTGTCTGCCGCGCATACGAACTATTCTAAAAGCATCAAGAATTGATCTTTGATCAAATGGGGAGATAAAATCACAAAATTATTGTTTACCAAACATAGGCTTCAACCGGAAGACCCAAAAATATTACATGGTGGAGGAAACCGAAGTGTCTGTTGCAGAGCGTCTCTATAGATCTCCATTTGGCCGACTCATGTCAATAATCGCACGTGGTTTGGCAAAATTTCAAAAACCTTTTATGGTATACGGCTATTACGACCACAACAGCCGGATGTTTCAAAAATTTACCAGGATGAGCAGTACTGTGACGATTTTGAATAAGAAAGGCCTGAGCGTTGGGGATAATGTATGGGTCTGGCATTACACAATTCTTGATGCCACTGAAGGTTTAACCATTGAAAACGGATGCCAAGTTGGGGCATGGGTTGGATCATCAACCGATGGAAGCGAGTCATCGATCGACTGCTGGGCGACGATTTGTTCATATTCATAATACCGAAAGAAAAGGTTATACCCGTGGCAGGGTGAGGATTGGCGCATACACCTTCATCGGCGCTGGGATTCATTGTTTTACCGGGAGTCAACATGGCAAAGGAGTATATTATAGGGCGCGGAGCGGGGTCGCTTGGTAAAATATACCAGACTATTCAATCGTGGTCGGCAGTCCTGGGAAAATTGGAAGGTAGCACTTTCGATTTAGACAGAAAGTTTTTTCAGATTATGACTTTTCAAAAAGTTATTATGATGAGAAGCATTGGGCTGATTGGGACGGAAAAATGAAATTGAATAAAAACAAAGCATAAATCTTCAGCCCCTTTCCGCAGCCTGAGATTACTGGCGATGAGATTGCTGAAGCTGGTCGACGGCCTGAAATCCGGCTGGTTGACGACGGGTCCAAGGGTTGGCCGATTTGAGAAAAACTTTTCAGAGCATATCGGAAGTCGTTTCGCTATAGCGGTAAACTCGGCAACAGCCGGTCTCCATCTTGCATTGGAGGCTGTAGGCGTCGGACAGGGTGACTTGGTGATTACCACACCGTATACATTTACAGCCAGTGCTGAAGTTGTTCGATATCTAGGTGCAGATCCGATTTTTATAGACATAGACCCCCAAACTTTTAATTTAAATCCATCGAAATTAAGATCCAAAATCCTTTCCCTTCGACCTGACGAACGGAAGCGCCTTAAAGCTATCCTTCCGGTTCATTTTGCAGGCGGCTCGCGACATGGAGCCTATTCAGGAAATTGCAGAATTTTATGGAGTTAGATAGTAATCAGGATGCTGCCCATGCTCTTCCTTGTACCTGTAATGGAAAGATGGTGGGTACAATTGGAAATGCGACTGTGTTCAGCTTCTATGTAACCAAAACGTTGACGACCGGTGAAGGCGGCATGATAACCACCGACTCCGATGAGTTGGCAAACCGAATTAAGGTCATGCGGCTTCATGGAATTAATCGCGACGTCTGGGATCGATATACTGCCAAAAAGCCCAACTGGTATTATGAGGTTGTTGCGCCGGGGTTTAAATACAACATGCCCGATCTAATGGCCGCGATTGGTATTCATCAATTGAAAAAGGTCTACCAATTTCAAAAACGCCGTCAAGTAATTGCAGACCGATATGATCAGGCATTTGCCTGTCTACCCATGAAAACACCGGCCGTTGTCAATTCTGAGATTGTACATGCCTGGCATCTATACGTAATTCAGCTCGATCTCGAAAAAATTAGTATCAGTCGGGATGGATTTATAGA
>CAVOZW010000020.1:0-10730 GCA_963701385.1 uncultured delta proteobacterium | reverse complement strand
AAAAGGAATTCCCTTTAGCGGGGCAAACTGCTAAAATAACCCATTCAGACATTCTGAAACGCGATGACATGACGGTGGAGCATAAATTCATCGTCCATGCCTACATACCTTCTTACGCGGCGTTGTTCGAAAATTACGACGATACATCATCTTTTTACAAACGCGACATCAATACCGGATTCACAAACTAGCTAGACCAAGGAGGTCGGAAATGATGGAAAAAAGAAATATGTCGTCACGGGTGGCTATATGTCTGATCTGTGTGTGCATAATGTTGCTTGCCTTTTCTTCAAACACATTTGCCAAAAAGAACCGTCTCAGTGTCGGTTTTACTTCCGAAGAGGCGCTTGATAATACGAGACTTAACGAAACATGGCAAAATTCGGAAATGGGCTCTGTTTTCTGGCCGCTGGTTTACGATCAGTTCTGGGTCTTGGGACCGGCGCCGGATTATGATCCGTTGCCTCGGATCGTCGAGCGCTGGGAAACCGATGATTTCCAGACCTGGCGTTTTTACCTAATCAAAACTGCGAAGTTCCATGATGGTAAACCACTGACCGCAAAAGACGTGGCGTTTACCTTGTGGTATCTGCCGAAATCCAATCCAGCCTGGGCATTTCCGGACAATGACATCGAAGAAAAGCGCTCCATCAAGATCATCGACGACTATACGGTAGAATTCAAGCTGGTCGCCAAATGGCCCGGCAAGTATCCACCGGCTTCTTGGATGCCCGTTCTGCCGGAACACATCTGGATGCCCCACAAAAGGAGGCTGGGCAATTTCGAAAATAAACAGTGCATCGGTTCAGGACCGTTCAAACTAAAAAAAATCAAGGGCGGCGAGTATATCTGGCTGGTCAAGAATAAGGATTATTGGGGGGAAGTGGCCGGCGTGGACGAAGTCGTTTTCAAAGGTTACGGCAGCGACGATGCCATGTACATGGCCCTGAAAAAGGGTGATATCGAATTCATCGGCTATAACGGCGCCTCACCCCTAACCGTGGAGGATTTTAAGAAAACGGAAAATATAGATGTCGCGGTGGCACCCGGCATTGCTTTTATCTGGATTTCCTTTAACCTCCACAAGGAGAATGCCATCCAGGACAAGGTGGTCCGGCAGGCCATCATGCACGGGATCGACCGAGATCGCCTGATTCAAATGATCTATTTGGGGTATGCTCAGCCAACTGACAGCTTTATCTATCCGGAACTCCCCGGTTATAATCCCAATTTACCCCGTCTTGGGTATGATCCCGACCTGTCCAAAACGATGCTTTCGGATGCCGGATACGTGGACAATGACGGTGACGGCATCAGAAACAATCCCAAAACGGGTCAGAACATGGTCTTTGAATTCATGGTGCCTTCGGCCTGGTCGGACGAAGTCAAGCTGGCCAAGTTGATCAAGGAGCAGCTAAAAGATATCGGTATGCAGATCAACATGAAGGTGGTCGATCTGGATACCTACTATGAATTCATCTACACGCCCACGGAGGATAAGTTCGACATCTCAATATCATCGGAGGAACCGGGCCCCAACGGATCCTGGATCTGGGAGTTCGCCAGGGGTTTCCACCATGGCGGGTCAGGTTGGAACCAGGCCTATTATGACAACCCGGCGTTCGATCAAACATTGGACGCCATGCTTGTGGAAACCGAGCCGACAAAACGCAAGACACTCCTCTTCAAGCTCCAGGAGATTATTGCCGAGGACCTGCCGTATGGGCTGCTGCTAAGGTATGACCATATCAACCCTTATAGAACCGATAAATTTGAAGGACATGTGTTGACCATGGGCGGCTTTTCGAACTGGATCAATGCCTGGACGTATTTTAAGATACGGCCTAAAAAATAAAGCGGTTTTTACCACGGAGAAGATTCGTAAAATGCCGATCGCAACACCGGAAATTGAAATCTATTTGTTGTTGGGTGCTTGAAATTTGGTGCATTGGCGTTTTCCAATTTGGGGGAGTCATCTAGTTTGGGCTTAAAAGGATTCATTTTACGAAAAATGGTGGCCGCCTGTCTGACAATTGTCGCCATCGTGTGTGTCAACTTCGTCATTTTCAGAATGACCCCGGGTGATCCCATACGCATGATGTTCAATGATCCCCGGGCCAGTGCCGAGGACCTGGCCTTGATGAAGAAAAAGTTCGGCCTGGACAGACCATTGAGCGGCCAGTTCGTGGCCTATGTCAAGGGCTTGGCACACGGGGATCTGGGATTGTCCTTCTCACACAGACGGCCAGTGTTGGAAGTGCTCGCTGCCAAGATTCCACCGACCCTCTTGCTGGTGGTAACGGCCCTGATGATTGCCATATGTCTGGGTGTGGCCCTGGGGGCGTTGGCGGGTTGGAAAAGCGGCACGAGGCTGGACACTTTTATTCTTACGGCATCATTGACCATGTATTCGATCCCCACCTTTGCCCTGGGAATCATCTTATTGCTGGTGTTTGCCTATCACATCGCCCTATTCCCCTTGGGCGGCATGGTCACACCCGCCTCGCTGTTCGAAGGTCCAGAACTGGTGGGGGATGTTCTGTGGCACATGTTTTTGCCGGCCCTTTCCATCGTGATCTGGTATGTGGGTGAATACGTGCTGTTGACCCGCAGTTCCATGATCGATGTCATGGGCCAGGAGTATATCACCACGGCCTATGCCAAAGGTATCAGAAAATTCAAGATCCTGAAAAATCATGCCCTGCGCAATGCCCTTCTGCCGGTTGTTACCATTACGGGTGTCAACCTGGGCTTTGCCGTGGCCGGTGTGATCGAGGCCGAAACGGTGTTTTCCTGGCCGGGTGTGGGCCGGCTGGTGTATGACGCTGTGTCAAACCGCGATTACCCGCTATTACAGGGCGTGTTTCTTTTGTTTGCCTTTTCCGTGGTGTTGGCCAATCTGGCGATCGATCTGATTTACGGCTATATCGATCCCCGTATCAAGGTGGAAGGGGAAATGTAAGCATGTCTTGGATGACCAACAAGATCGAAAGGCTGAACATATTTATTAAGCTCCTTTTCAGCCATCGAATGGGTCTGGCAGGCTTCAGCGTGATCTGCCTGTTTATTCTCATGGCATTTTTTGCTTCGTTTTTAGGGACGATCGATCCAGACCGAACCGGTGCCGTTGAAAACATCCTTAAATCACCCTCCTCGCAATTCTGGCTTGGGACAGACGATCTGGCCAGAGACATCTGGAGCCAGACCATATATGGATCAAGGGTTTCCTTGACAGTGGGGCTCGTGGCAGCCTTGATCACGGTCGTGTCCGGAACCCTGGTGGGTTTGATCGCCGGGTTCTACGGTAAACTTCTCGAGGAAGCGCTCATGCGCATTGTCGATTTTTTTATGATGCTGCCGGAGTTGCCCCTCATGATCGTTCTGGCGGCGGTGCTCGGCCCCAGCATGTGGAATATCATTCTGGTGGTGAGCCTGGTGAGCTGGCCGACAACGGCGCGTGTGGTTCGTTCCCAGGTACTTTCATTGAAAGAGCGACCTTTTGTTGAAGCCTCACGCTGCATCGGTGCCGGCAGCCTGCGACTGATGTTCGGCGAGATTCTGCCCAACGTGGTACCGCTCATGTTTGCCCAGGCCGTGATCATGATCACCGAGGCCATATATGCCGAAGCCGTATTGAGCTTTCTGGGGCTGGGCGATCCCACCAGCATCAGTTGGGGCATGATGCTGCACTTTGCCTTTGAATCCGGCGTGATCGCCCGAACCATGTGGTGGGTGGGGCCGCCGATCGTAAGCATTGTGGCTCTGATTGTGAGTTTCAGTCTGCTGGGGACGGCGGTCAGCGATGTGCTGGAGCCGGGGTATAAGGAGAAAAAAGGCTATTAATAACGATAAATTATGGCTCTATTAGACGTTCAAGATCTAAAAATTCAATTTTTCACCTTTCGGGGTGCGGCCCGGGCTGTCGACGGCGTCAGCTTCCAGATCGCGAAAAACCAAACCCTGGGTCTGATCGGGGAGTCCGGGTGCGGCAAAACCACCATGGCCATGGCCATCATGAAATTTGTCAAACCACCCGGGCGTGTTGTCGGGGGAAAAATCCTTTTCAAGGGCTCAGACATCGTTTCAATGAATGACGAGCAGATCCGCCGGCTACGGGGCAAAGAGATCGCCATTGTGCGACAGGAAGCGCAAAATGCCTTGAATCCGGTCATGACCATCGGCCGGCAGATCACAGAAATGATTCTGGAACATGAAACGGTAACCAAGAAAGCGGCGCTTGCCAGGGCCCGGAACCAGCTCAACCTGGTGGGCATCAGCGATAAAAGGATCAACAGCTATCCGCACGAATTCAGCGGCGGAATGAAACAGCGTGCCATGGTGGCCATTGCCACGGCCTGCAATCCGCAATTGTTGATTCTGGACGAACCCACGACCGGTCTGGATGTCATTGTGCAACGACAAATTTTAAGCATGGTCAAGAACCTGAAAAAAGAACTGAGTCTAACAGCTGTCTTTATCTCGCACGACCTTTCAGTCGTTGCGGAAACGTGTGATCGTGTGGCCGTCATGTATGCGGGAAAATTGATGGAGGAGACGGATACTGTGGCGCTGTACCAGCGACCCATGCATCCCTACAGCCAGGCCTTGATCGGCGCCTTCCCAAGTCTAAAAGGAGAAAAAAGACAGCTACGCAGCATTCCTGGTGCACCGCCCCGTTTGATCGGTCCCCCGAATGGTTGTCGCTTCGAGCCACGATGTGAGCACGCCATGGCGGTATGTGCCCAAGAAGAACCCCAAGCAAGCGAGAGCGAAGGGCATCGGGTGGCGTGTCATTTGATTAAATAGTAGTATGTTAGGTGATTAGGCTGTAGGCTATTCGCCGCTATCAGCCGACAGCCTGACAGTCTAATAGCCCAAAAGGATGTGCAAATTTTTTATTGGGGGCCGGATTTAGTTCGCAGCAACAAATGAAGCCTATCATGGAACAGAACAACATACTCAAAATCAAGAATCTGAAAAAGTACTTTCCATTGAGAGGGGGATTGATTTCCAGACTTGCCGGGAAAGAAGGGTCTTTTTTCAGAGCCGTAGACGATATCAGTTTTGATCTTGATCAGGGCGAGATTCTTGGTTTTGTGGGTGAGAGCGGTTGCGGCAAATCCACCATGAGCCGTGCTATTCTAAAACTTGTGCAACCGACCGCCGGCCACGTGTATTTCGAGGATACCCGTGTGGATTTCATGGGAAAAGCGGCCTTTAAACCATTTCGACGAAAAATGCAGATGATATTCCAGGATCCTTTCGGATCGCTGAATCCTAGAAGAACGGTGTCGGAAACTTTGCGCCAGACGATTAGAATTCACAAACTGGCTGAAGACAAGATCGAAGAGGACGCCCTCATCAAGCAGACCCTTGCAGAAGTGGGATTGATGCCCGTGGATGAGTACTGGGATAAATACCCAGCCCTGCTGAGCGGCGGTCAGCTGCAGCGAGTGAGTATCGGGAGGGTCCTGGTGCTCCAGCCCAAACTGGTGATTGCTGACGAGTCTGTATCCATGCTGGACGTGTCCGTAAGGATCGGTATTCTGGATTTGTTGTTGAAAATGCGGGAAAAATATGGGATTTCTTTTATTTATATCACCCATGATCTGATTACGGCCCGCTATATTTGTGATCGAATCGCTATCATGTACCTGGGCAAGATACTGGAAATCGGACCCACGGAAACAATTATCAATCGTCCGTGCCATCCCTATACCCAGGCCTTGATTTCAGCCGTCCCTGTCCCTGATCCCACGGCTGAAATACACGAGCTACCCATCAGGGGTTATGTACCCACCACGCCGGATGACACCATTGGATGCTGCCGTTTTGCACCGCGCTGTCCCGAACGAAAAAGCAGATGCCAGGTCGATGAACCGGAAATGATGCCCATGGGAGAGGGCCACTTTGTTTCCTGCTTCCTAACAGACCCGGATGGTAGCGTCACTAGAGGGGCGACCTAGTCGCATTTATTTAATCGTTAGTTGATAAGATTCAATTAACCAAGTCAAAGGAGGGCATAAAAATGAACTCAAGAATCGTTGTGTTGATGATTGCCTTGATGAGCGTCGCATTGCTGTTCGGCTGCGCTACATCGGGAAAAATGGATCCCAACATGGTGCGTAGCGACGATCTCAGTTTGTGGGATGACGCTGGCTGGGCAGATCTGACACCAGCGGAACAGGCACTGTGGATGGTGCTGGGTTGGGATGAAGACAGTTGGGAAGGCGAAGCCAAGCAGCCGCCCTCGGAGGATTTGTATTGGATTCAGTTGTCCGACAAAGAGCGTATGGCAGCCGAGAAACTGGGATATACCAAGGAAACCTGGGACGAGTAATATCTTTCATTCAAACGGTCATGAGACCCCGCAGCCTGTCAGAGGGAAGCGGCGTTGCCTTTCGGGACTGCGGGGTTCCTGTTTTGATGGTGCAAATTTAGAGGGTCGATCCAACGCGGTTGATTTTCTTCAATACTAGTAGCAGTCAACTTTTATCTTAAGCGCAAGAGGAAAGACCGATGCCTTCACCCCGGGAACAAGGCTTTTACATGCCCGCTGAGTGGCACCCCCATGCAGCCACCTGGATGGCATGGGCGGGCTTACAGGAAGCTTACCTTGATGCACCCCAGGGGTCACAAATCGCCTTTGAAAGGGCTAAAAAAGCCTATACAACGGTGGCCAAGGCCATCGCTCGTTTCGAACCGGTGAACATGATCGCCAACAAAGCGGAGATCCAGGAGATAAAGAACCGCTGTGGAGCCGGCATCAACGTCATTGAAACAGAGATAGACGATGGGTGGTTCCGTGATTCCGGCCCGAGTTTTCTGATGAACACCAAAGGCGATATCGCAGGCGTCAACTGGGTGTTTAACGGCTGGGGCAACAAATACCCGCACGCAAAAGATGCCCAAATTGCCAAAACGATCTTAAATAGAGAAGGCATTCAATGCTTTGATTGCCCCCTGGTTACGGAAGGCGGCGCCATCCACGTGGATGGTGAAGGAACGCTGCTGGTGACAGAAAATAGCATCATCAATAAAAACAGAAATCCCGATTTAACCAAGACGGAAATCGAAACCTACCTGGTTGACTACCTGAATCTCAAAAAAATCATTTGGTTGAATGGCAATGTGACCGGAGATGAAACCGATGGACATGTGGATGGACTGGCTTGTTTTATTCGTCCCGGAACCGTTATGGCCTCGACCACACCCAATAAGCATCATCCCGATTACGATGTGCTTCAGGAGAATCTGGAACGATTAAAAAGCAGCACCGATGCCAAAGACCGCCCACTGAAAGTCGTCGAGGTTCACAACCCCAGCCAATTTACCGAGGAAGGCATGTTGTATACCGGTCTCTATTTAAATCATTATATTGTCAATGGCGCGGTAATTCTACCTATGTCCGGATTTGCAGAAGATGACACGCAAGCGTTGAATTTGTTCAAAAAAGAATACCCCAAGCGTGAGGTGCTTCAAGTTCCGTCAAACGTGATCTGGTTTGGGGGCGGCAATGTGCACTGCATTACCCAACAGCAACCCAGCCCACATGTCTCACAAAAATGAAGGAGAGACGCAATGCCACTCAATACCATTGACAACGCCATTACACCTGGGAGTCTTTACGGCCTCAGCGAAGAACCCATGTATTCCGGAGTCCTCAGCTTTATGCGGCGAAAGTACACCAAGGCCTTAAAGGGCGTGGACGTGGCGGTCAGTGGTGTCCCCCTTGACTTGATGGTAACCAACAGGTCAGGGGCTAGATTTGGCCCGGGCGCCATTCGTAAGGCCTCTGCCTACCTGGCTTGGGCACCGCCCTGGCCCTGGCCTTTCGACCCCTTCGAGCGACTGGCCGTTATCGACTATGGCGACTGTGCCTTCGATCCAGGCAAACCGGATACCATAACGGATGCCATTGCCGACCATGCCCGTCACATCATTAACAATGATGTTGTCATGCTGACGCTGGGGGGAGACCACTATATCACCTATCCCTTGCTCAAGGCGCATGCGGAAAAATTCGGGCCTTTATCCCTGATTCATTTCGACGCCCATTCCGACACATGGGAAGAGGCCGAAAAGCGGGTTGACCATGGCTCCATGTTTTATCATGCCATGAAAGAGGAGCTGATTGTCCCTGCAAGATCCGTTCAGATCGGTATACGGACAACCAACGAAAGTACCCACGGTTTCAACATCCTTCATGCCCCGCAGGTCATGAATACCAGCGCGGAAGAAACCGTTCGCAGAATAAAAGCGATTGTGGACGACAACGCCGTTTACCTCACCTTTGATATCGACTGCCTGGATCCGGCCTATGCACCGGGTACCGGCACGCCGGTGCCCGGCGGGCTGACATCGCTGAGAGCGCTTGAAATTCTGCGTCTCATGACCGGGATCCGATACATCGGGATGGATGTGGTGGAGGTCTGCCCGGCCTACGATGTCGGCGAAATTACGGCCCTGGCGGCCGCTACCATCGCAGCCGAACTCCTATGCCTCTTGGCGGTGGATAAGGCACCGGCAAGCAGCAAGACGCCGCCCGTCAGGGCGTAATTACCAACGATACCCTGGTAACACCGCAAGCACCTGGTTTTAGTGCCAATGCAACGTTGGGATCGGTTTTTGGATCGTTTTTACTCAGGAAAGGGAAACAAGATGAAAAAGATACTTCTGCTCGGGGCGGGAGCCCAGGGCAGCACAGTCGCCAAAAGGATGAACGAAGAACCCAAGGTGTCCGAGATCGTTTGCGGGGACTATGACGAGGCCGCAGTTAAAGAAATGGAGCGCATCCTGGAAAAAGCCACGGCGCTCAAACTCGATGCAACCCGGGTGGAAAACATTGTCCAGCCGCCCAGGGGGTTGATCTGATAGTCAATGCCCTGCCCATCGTACTGGCGCCCAATGCCCTGACGGCCGCGCTCGAAGCCAAGGTGTCTACCAAGACTTTGCCGCTGCGGAATTCGAAAACCTGGATTTGACAAAGGCATCGAATTACTGCTCACACCGTAGAGCCAAAAATTCGAGACCGCCGGTTTGTCGGCCCTGATCGTACGGGATCGGCCCCGGGCCTGGCCAATATCATCACCCGCGAAAGCGTCGAAAAAATGGACACCTGTGAAACCATTCAGATTCATATTTACGAGGGTGTTTGGGCCAAACGAGATCTGCCTTTCTCGTCGTCTCCGGAAGTTGCCTACGGCGACATGAGCTGCCCGGCCTACTGTTTCGAAAACGGCAAAATCAAAGAAACCGAACCGTTCAGCGGTGTCATGTGGATGAAATTCAGGGGAATTGATAGAACGATCCGGATGGTTGAACATGCCCACGACGAACCGGTCACCATGGGTCTATTGGCCCAAAAGCATCTCAAAGGAGCCCAAAACATCACCTTTAAATATGGTGGATATGGTGTCGAATTCGCCGAGCCATTGTACCGCATGGGGCTCCTTTCCAGCGAACCGGTTGATGTAAAAGGGACAACGATCGCTCCCATGGATCTGGCCCTCAAGCTAACCCCCCCTGCACCAAAATACCCGCATGAGATAAAAGCGATCCTGGCAGAAGGTTTGGAGGCCGAAGAAGGTGCCTTTCTGATCCGAGTGGACGGCCAAAAGGATGGCAAACCTATCCGCATCGACAACTATGTCAATGCACCGGGGGTTGCCGAGGCCTTCGAAAAAGCAGGCCTAACGGCAGAAACCTATCTGACCGGCCAGTGTGGTGCCTTGTTTACGAAGATGTTCGTGAACGGCATGATCCATCAAAAGGGACTTTTCCCCCCTGAGGTGTTCGATGATGATCAACGTGCATATTATCTGAATGAGGCTGCCAAACTCAACATTACCGTGGATCAGATCATTGAATCCATTTTATTTTAAGAAAGTTATTCTTCAGAAAGAGGGCAGTTAAATGCTTGTGCCAAAGATCGTAGGAATTGTATTTGGGCTCTTGGCTGTGGGGATTTTTGCCTGGAAGTTCAGAGAAACACCTCTGTGCCGTCCATGAATTATGCTGCCGTTGGGTTTAGGCGTCGGGTACGCTGTTTATTGGTTGGTAAAGAGGGTGGTTGCAGGGTAGACGATCAGCGATGCTCAAAGGGGGTCAAAGGTGGCTTCATCATGCGAATCCATTGGATGCGCTTCATATTGGAGCGCGGCACATAAACCTAAAAAATGGCAGGATCTTCAAACGGTCCTGCCATTCTCAAAGTTTAATTCATCCGATCCATCAGCGACCTTGCACCATCTGTAGGTTCTTATGCACCAAGTTTCTTGTTCATATGATCCATCACAGATGTGTGCTCCTGTTGTGGACTGAATAATACAAGTTCAGCATCCTTGCCAACTTTAACTGTGTGACCAGGCGGCCAATAAAAAAGGTCTCCGGAATTGACATCCTCCGTTCCTTTGTCCTTGTAAGTGACCGTTAGCTTTTTCCCCTTTATGAGATATCCCCAATGGGGTGCGTGGCAAAGGTCATCTTCAAGTCCTTGAAGCAAGGGAGCAATATCCGTCCCCTCATCCAGCGTAAAGTATTCTGCACCCATTGTTCCGTAGTCTGTTCATCTCCGAAATCGGTCTTTTGGCGTGCCAAAGCGCCAGGAACATTTATTTTTATTGGAACATCATTTTTTTGTATTCGCATTGTATTGTCCTCCTTGACAGGATTTTTTCTTGGTCAAAGAGTTAGTACTATATTGTGGTATGTCAAGCCGGATTTGTTCT
>CAVOZW010000019.1:0-12582 GCA_963701385.1 uncultured delta proteobacterium | reverse complement strand
GAACGTATTGCTGATGGAGGCGGTGATAGCGATGGTGACAATACCCCACCTCCAATCACAACCTCTGATTTTGGCATAGTAATGGGAGTAGTGAAAGACATGAGCGGCACTCCCATTCCACAAGTTGACGTTACAGTAGGCAGCATCACTGTTCAAACAAACGACCAAGGCTACTTCAGCATGGATGAAATTCAACCCACTGAAAGGCTTGTTGTAGTTTTCGAAAAAGAAGATTATTGCATGACATCGCGAATTATAGAAATGCAGGAAGGTCTAAGTAGCTATTTAGAGCCAACCATGAGCCGTTATGAGGAAGAAACCACAATTGACAGCACAGTCGGAGAGATCGTTACAACAGCGGATAACTGTTCAGTGGAAATACTGGGCGGTTCTTTGGTGGATAACATGGGAGATCCGTACAATGGGCAGGCGAATGTTTCGATTGCTACTTTCGATCCCACCACCGATGAAGGATTGAATGCGTTTCCAGGAGACTTTGAGGGGCTTCGTCAGGATGGATCCACCGTTCAATTCACATCATACGGTTTTGTTGACATCGAAGTTACTTCTACAACCGGTGAGAAACTGCAGTTGGCGAGCGGCCAAGAAGCTCAAATTGATATCCCGATTGCTCCAACTCTGCTGGCATCAGCCCCGGATACCATTCCGTTATGGTATTTTGACCAACATGACGGTATGTGGAAAGAAGAGGGACAAATGCTGAAAGTCGGCAACATATTGAGGAACTGTGGCCCATTTTTCACCATTTAATTGTGATGATCCAATGTGGGGTCTTTCTTGGGTACAAGGCACCGTTGAGGATCAATTCGGAAATTTAGTCAGAGGTGCAAGAGTTTGGGTACGAGCCGAAACGGGGCTTGGCTGGCGGGGGAGACATCGATACCAGAAAACGCCCAATTTCGGTTTACGGCTCAGGCAGAAAGCGAGGGAACTCTTTATGCTTCAAAAAACGGTATAACTTCACCTGGAATAACTATCAGTACTGAACAAGTAGAAGGCACACTGGAAGTTGGTGAAGTGATGCTGGACGGAATCCCAGCAGTCAAAGCGATACTTACATGGAAAGTCCAACCCTACGACCTTGACGCACATCTTCTGATTCCGACGTCAGATGGCACATATGAACATATTTGGTTAGCGTGGTGGATAAAAAATTGAAAATTCGCGTTTGGATACCGATGATACTGACAGTTTTGGTCCAGAAATAATTACTTCATATCTTTTAAACGATGGAACATATCGTTACGGGGTACACCATTATGACGGGACCAATACGCTTACATCATCCGAAGCCATTGTAAACCTGATTATAGATGGATTGGGGATTTATACCTTCACGCCACCCTTGGAAGGGAGGGAGGTTAACGACATGTGGATTGTTTATGACCTGACTGTTGTCAATGGCAAAGTAACTGGTGTTACTCCAGTAAATCAGATCATCCATGGTGTTGTTGCCAATGATATAGCAATTTGGAGTCCCTAAAGGCCCACTCCCAAGAAAAGGGGTTTGCGTGCCGGATGAGGGAAGAGTTGTCTTTAAAAAGGGTGAAATTATGGATTGGCTTTATTCGGGTAATCCTTAATACATTCTGATCCGGCCATTACTACAAGCAATACGAGATTGGAGATAATGAAATACCATGAGCACGCCAAGTTTATCACTACATTGTGATACCCTAACCTTATCGCCAAATATTTTACCAATCCATGAGTTGTGATATTTTTTCTGTCAGGGAAAAAATATTAAAAGCCTACCTGCCTTAACAGGGTGTCTCCCCAGTAAGCCGGACTGAGGCGGTGACTCGAAAGAGAAGCCAGAGGCCACCGGAAACCTAAAGCCACCGCGCCCGTCCTCGACTCTACTGCATGCTTTTAGGTATAAATTTCTATATTCGGTGCTTTTTCTTGCATTGATATGCGCAGGTCAGTTTGATATCTGTGGATTTGTTAAACAATAATATTCCCAATAGATCACTACCAATAATATTTTCATGGTTGACTTAAAATCAAAGATGTGATCATGAATCCAAAAATCCTATTTCTGATTTCCTACTCCAAATGATTTGAAGTTGTTTTGCATTTTCATAGATAGATCCTGCTCCCCATCACCTTTGTATAGCTTGGCATAATCTACATATCTGGTTCCTTTATTAGTATCTATGAAGGAGATCTTTGATGAAATACAAATGTATTATTATAATCGGTGTATTGCTACAATACATCAGTTGCGCCCACATTGAACCGGCAAGGATTGAAAATGGTATCTATATCAATCCGGAGTATCAATTTTCTATTAATGTACCGGCCGGATGGAAATTTTCTGAAGAAATTCCCGCGTTTCTTAGTGAGGGGATGTCTATTATGTCCAGAGAACTATTCAAGGCGGTCTTCTATGAACTAGATACCAAGCGTTTCATCCTGGTGGCAGCTGAAAAAACGAAAGCGGATATGTTGAGTTTAAAACTGTTTTCCGATAAATTAATTACTTCTCTCGAAAATATCTTTGCCAAAGATAAAAAAAGATTTCTCAGCAAATCCGGCTGGCATGACTACCGCTATGAAATTTATAAAGATAAAATAGAAAATTGTGATAGCGTGTGTGTAATATCAAAAGTCGATTTCCATTTTCAGTACTTAAAAGCAACAGGACACAACATCATGTTTGAAAGCCACTATGGAAAGATATATTCGGCCACGTTGATCTTGGTAACACGTGAAGAAGATTTTCTGAACAGTCTGGGTGATTTCAACGCCGTGGTGGATTCCTTTCAGAGCCGTTGACACAGGACGATGCAATTTGCAATTAATAATAATGATCAATAAGTAATGCAAGCCAGATAGCAATTTATAGCTACCAG
This sequence comes from uncultured delta proteobacterium, assembly GCA_963701385.1. Taxonomy (GTDB): domain Bacteria; phylum Desulfobacterota; class Desulfobacteria; order Desulfobacterales; family B30-G6; genus B30-G6. The sequence continues at coordinate 9,703 of CAVOZW010000019.1, read as the reverse complement.
CGTAATAACTTGTGCGAAATTCTATATCTGCATGTGGATTAGAACACGAATTCACCCGATCAGCTAAATAGGTCACACCACAAGATTTAGTATACGATCACTTTTCACCAGGACTACCACAAGGCCATTAACAAGGCGGTGCTGAGGCATGGTCTGAAAAAAAGGTTTGACAGTGCTGATAAAAACGATCTGTTAAACTGGCTATAACCTACCAATATAAATCGAGAAATCAGCTTTTGTTACGTATATCCAACATATCGTTACCCCATCTGTGACCAGTGAAGTTATGTTTTTAGATATCAGCAACTTGCCCAATTGATGTTAGACTTGATATGATTGAGCTAAAAGAGCAAAAGATATAGACAGGCAGGTGGAGGCGTAAAATGGCAGACAAACGAAGCGGTAAAGACCGCAGAGTCAATAAAGATGGAAGAAAAGGTGGCGCATCATCATACCGTGGCCCAGAGAAAAGAGGCACAAGATATCGGAGAAGTGACAAAGACAGGAGGGATAAGGACTAAGATTTGACATCTGTCCAAACAGCGTTTCGTTGAAGGGAGGGGATCTCAAATGTCTATCTTTTTAATGTTCGGTAAATATTCATCTGAGTCGGTAAAAAACATCAGTTCAGATAGAACAGAAAAAGCTCGTGAAGTGATCCGGAAAAACGGTGGAAAGATTATATCCATGTATGCCGTCATGGGTGAACATGATCTTGTTTTTACGATCGATTTCCCTGATGCAAACAAAGCCGTGGCGACCTCGGTCGCTTTGTACAAACAGACAGGAATTCACTTTACTACATCACCGGTAGTGGACGTGGAGCAGTTTGACAAACTTATCGGAGAAGCAGAGAAAATATAGCCATCTTTCAAAGATTATCGGTGTGGTGTATAAAGTGCAGAAGAACGAACATCCTGTTTTAGTTGTAGGGATACTTTACCCAGGGGTTGTTCTTGTCGCAGCCCTATTTTTTTGTCATTTAGCGACCAGACTCCCATGAAGAAACGCCACTATAGCATCCATCAGTTTTTTTCCTGAACTTACACTTTGTCGCATGACCCCATCGATCATCATCATCAAGATACTGGTAATCTCTTTGACCGGCACTTTTTTAAACTCACCAGTCCCAATCCCTTTTTTGACGCAATTGGAAAGATAATGATTCAGTTGCTTTTTTTGGTTTTGGGTGTTCTTGGTGTACACGTTTTCGTGGTCATTCAGTTTTGCAGGTTTGTTGGATACGACCAGTGCCATTTCATCCGGCATTTTAGAGATCAGCAGAAAGTGCATCTTGAAGAGATTCTCGATCTTTTCAAACTGGGTATCTGTCTTCCCCTGTAATGTTTTCAGCCGGTAAAAATAGTCTTCAAAGATCGATGCCAGTATCGATGTATATATTTCGTCCTTCCCGGTGAAATGATAATAGATCAATGGTTCTGTTACGCCAGAATCTTTTGAGATTTGCAGTGTGGTAGTACCGTCAAAGCCCTGAGTTGCAAATAGATGGGTTGCTGTCTTGAGGATGTTGTGTTTCTTGGTCATGAAATACTGCTCCTTAAATTAAGTGGGAATAAAAAAATACCTTTATTTTGTGTTTAATCGTTTGTCAAAGAATATTAATTTGCCAACCACACGTTCTGGCTCCAGTTCCAACTCCTCAAAGTGTTGTATCAAGGGAGGGCGGTCTGTCTGGCATGAGAAGGATCACAAGCCGATCTTAACGCAAGATCTCCAAAACTCGGGACCGGCAGGGGGGAAGTCGATTTCGGGTTGTATCCTATACCATCAGAGAAATTTGTATTATTTTTTTGTCGTGGTAAAAATGTAAATGTTGGATGGTTCAGAATTTTATGGTATCTGTATTTTGGGTAAGGTGGGTCTTATCTTCATCTATATGGAATCGGCTAATCATTGGTTTTCTGTTAAGATATCCCTATGCATTGGTAGTGGAGGATGCTAATCTCTTGATCCCTTTTCCCAAATCAGGTACTAATTTCATAGTCACTTAAATCACAATTGTTCTGTTGCTGATTTCCAAAAATGTACTTGATCTGATATCGCTTTTTCAAGACATATAATCTTCCGTTAACATCTAAACAAGAAGGTTAATCATGACACCAAACATACAGTTTCTTAAAAGAGACGATGGTGTACGCTTAGCTTATTCGGTATTTGGAGACGGGCCTCCATTCGTAGTAACCTCCCCTTGGGTCTCAAATTTAGCCTTATCATTTGAGGACCCTTTTTTCATGAATTTTTGGAATGAAATATCAAAGTCATGTACGATTATTCTTTATGATAAACATGGTTGTGGTCAATCCGATCGGGATCGAAAAATATTTAATGCTGATTCTGAATTACTTGATCTGAAAACTGTTATTGAGCATCTTCAACTCAGAAAAATGGTTTTATTCGGAAATTCAATGGCAGGTAGTATTTCAATTAGTTATGCCGCATCCAATCAAGAAAAAATAAGCCATCTAATATTATATGGTGCATATGCAGATGGTACAAAGCTGGCAAGAAAGGATGTACAAAACGCCATAATTTCTCTTGTAAAAGCATCATGGGGGATGGGTTCTAAGGCTCTTGCTGACCTATTTATTCCAAAAGCATCCACTGAAATCGCAAATCAATTCTCCAAATATCAACGAGAATCGGCAAGTCCAGAGGTAGCGGCAGGTCTAATTGAGCTAAATTATCAAATTGATGTAACGAAGCTTTTAGAGTTGATTCGGATTCCCACACTTGTTTTGCATCGAAACGAAGATCTCGCAATAAATATTGCTCATGGAAAAGAGCTGGCCCGTAACATTCCTAACGCAAGACTGAAAATATTAGGTGGAAAAATTCATTTTCCATATTACGAAGAACCCGAGGTGATAGTTGAAGAAATTCTGAGCTTTTTAGGAGTTGAAGAGGATACTAAAGCTGCAAATAAGTATAAAGAAGGTCAACAAGAAGATGCTGAGCAACTTACTATTGCTTTCACAGATATTGTATCATCAACAAGTCTGATTACCCAATATGGTGATGCTAAGTCCAGAGATATTTTTATAAATCACGATAAAATTATAAGACAACAGATCGCCAAATACGGAGGTCGTGAACTCCAGAATCTTGGAGATGGATTTATGCTCGCCTTTAAATCAGCATCTTCATGTATCAAATGCTCTTGTGCGATTAGAAATGAAATAGCCAAAAGCTTACCAATGATTGATATCAAGATAGGTATCAATACTGGTGAAGTTGTAATAAGGGAAAAGAAACATCCTTTTGGGCAAGCCGTTGTAATTGCGTCTCGAATTGTAGATAAGTGTCAAGGCAATCAAATATTAGTTTCAGATTTAACCAAGCAATTGGTTGCTGGCAGCAAATTTTCTTTTTTACGCAGTGATGAATTTACCCCTAAAGGCTTTGACGAGAGTCTTTTGGTTCATGAAGTTATCTGCGATAATTTATTGGAATCTACCTAATATATCAAACATCTTTCACGGTTTCTGATCCATGCGATATCTCGAACAAAAACAAGGTTATCAGACCCCTAAAATTTAGCCGGTGTGCGAAAATAATCACAACCCACCGAATCTTGTATTCATAGGCCCTTCCGTGATACCGTGGAAATAACCAGATGGTATCTGATATTTTTAGGGAATATCGGATAGTTGCACTTGTCTCCATATACCTCAAGTTAGGCTATACCGGGCATATGGACATCATGTCTGTAAAATTGTTTGGACGAATAAGTTGTGGTATTGATGGTTCCAAATATATTGCCTTCTGAAATGTCCTTTTAATTTGTGCGGTTATGTCGTGAAGTATCAAATTGTGAAAAACGCAAAACTAATATCAGCATTTGCCCTGATTGTGTTGATTTTGTCGAATGGTTGTGCTGATAAAGACTGGCGTACCGCCAGTCGAGAATCTGCCGGGATTGCACCTGACCCTTCCATCACAAATGAAGCAATCCTTTATGTCTATGGTGCCGATGCTTGGGGTTGGCGCGGCTGGTTTGCAATTCATACCTGGATCGCCGCCAAGCGTACGGGAGAAATCTCTTATACTGTGTACGATGTGGTTGGTTGGCGTGGCAATCGCGGCCAGCCGGTTCTTAGGATTACCCAGGACGTACCCGACCGCTACTGGTACGGCGAGAAGCCCCGGGTCCTAAAAGAGCATAGAGGAAAGGGGGTCGACGAACTGATTGCAGCAATAGAAAAGGCGGCCTATGCTTACCCATGGAAAACAACTTACAAAGCCTTTCCAGGGCCCAACAGCAATACCTTTACCGCCTGGATCGCCAAGCAGGTACCGGAACTGGACCTGGATCTCCCCTTTTCCGCAATTGGTAGCGGCTACGTGGAATAATGGGGACACACATAGAAATCAACTCTTCACTAAATAAGATGCTAATAATGGTCTTAACTTGGTTATACGTTTGCGCCGGGACTATGGATAAAACGCTAAATAGATATCTGCATGTCAGCCTAACTGGGCATATTCTCCATTCATCAACACCGGCCTGATATTTGGTTTTCTGGCAACCGATTTGAGCATAGCACAACCTATCCAAACCACTATACATATCAACATCTTGTGGTTTTAATACTTTTTTGATAATGTGCAGATTCATATGATGCGGGCTAAATCTGAACCAAACCGCCACTCTACTATTCCATTACGTCAGCTTCTATTTCAGTTTTCCAGTTTACAAAGCTTCACTATTGTTGAGTTCAACGAAAATTAATAATGCAAGAATAACTCATTTTGGGCAAAAAGGAACTTGAGGCATCTATAAATGTGATATTTATTTAAACTGAAAGTGCTGGGCCGGTATATCAAAATTGGTGTAAACCAAAGTCCATTGAATGGAGATGAAAATGGCTTCTGATCTTACCCGGAGAAGATTCCTTAAATGCTCTGGGCTGGTGATCTTTTCACTGGGACCCGGTTATTATGTTATGGCCAGTACCATTGGAGAGACAAAAATTCCACCTTCCCAGGGCTACCTAATTGTGGATGCGCAAAAGTGCCAGGGATGTCTAAGCTGTATGCTGGCCTGCTCCCTTGTCCATGAAGGTCGGGAGAATCTGTCCCTGTCCCGGATTCAGGTGTGCCAGAACCCCTTCGCAAAGTTCCCACATGACCTTGGCATTTTTCAATGCCGGCAATGCACGGACCCTGCGTGCGTAGAGGCATGTCCCGAGGGTGCCCTGAAGGCCGATGCCGGTAAGGGAGGGGTGCGCCGGGTAGACATGGATAAATGCACGGGCTGCGGTGCATGTGTAGAATCCTGTCCTTATCATCCCAAACGGTTGATGGTCCAGCCTGATGCAGCATCCGTTTATGGGGCAGTAAGCCGCAAGTGCGATCTCTGCGCCCAGGCTCCTTTCCACTGGGATGAATCCGGAGGTGGTCCGGAGGGTAAGCAGGCCTGTGTTGAAGTCTGCCCGGTGAGTGCCATTTTATTTACCCGGGATGTCCCCGTGCAAACAGATGATGCTGGATACCAGGTAAACCTGCGGGGCGATGCCTGGCTCAGCCTGGGATATGGGGACATCAATACAGGAGAATGAGAATGGACGGGTATGCAGGAAAAATTTTAAGCATTGATTTAAGCGGTCGTAGCATCACTGCAATCCCCACGTGTAAATACGAAGGCTGGGTGGGGGGCCATGGGATGGGATCGGCCCTGTTTTTTGATCGGGTGAAAGACAAAACCATTGACGGTTTTCACCAGGAAAATTTGATTACTCTCATGGCCTCTCCCCTGAGCGGTACCCTGGTCCCGTCCGGGGCCGCGCGTACTGAGGTCCAGGGTATCGGTGTCCAGTCATGGCCCATCGGCTGGTTTACCAGGAGCAATTTCGGAGGTCGATTCGCAGCCATGCTCAGATATGCCGGGTGGGACGGAATCGTGATTCAGGGAAAAGCCGACAGCCAGGTCTGGATCGACATCCGGGATCAAGTTGTGAAAATCCAGGAATGCGAACCTCTCAAACTCTGGGGAACAACAACCTGGGAATGCCAGCAAATCATATGGGACGTGGTGGCCGGCAAAGGAGCTTACAAAGACTGGTACCGCATTAATAAAAAGACAGACATGTCAGACGAGTATGCTACCACCCAGCGGCCGGCGGTGCTGGCTGTGGGGCCGGCTGGAGAGAATCTGGGGCGCATGGCCTGTCTCCTGCACGATGCCGGAAATGCAGCCGGGCAGGGAGGGTTTGGCGCTGTGTTCGGCGCAAAAGGGCTTAAGGCCGTGAGCGTCCTGGGTACGGGGAGCATCCGGGTGCATGACCCAAAGGCATTATTGGCATCCCGTATCTGGCTTAAAAAGTACTACAGTTTCGACCTGACGAACCTGAAGTTCAGACATTTTACCTTTGGATTCCAAAGCCCACCTTCTCCCATGACCCTGTACAGCGGGGGGCGACCAAAAGGAGCCCAGCGGCCACAGGCTTGCGTGGGTTGCACCGCAGGTTGCAGAGGCCGGTACAGCGACGGTGTTGGCAACGAGGCGATCTGCTTTAACTCCTTGTTTTACATGTATGGCAAGGACTTGTATACACAGCGAAAAGCTGCCGATCTCATCAACCAATACGGCCTGAATGCCGCAGAAATGTTTTTCGGTGAGATGTACTTGAAATCCCTGCATACGGAAGGGGTACTGGGGCCCGGCAGGGCTATTGACTGCCCTCTGGATTTTGACCGCTACGGGGATCTGGCCTATGCTGAGCAATTGATAAAGGCCATATCTTATCGCAACGACGGAAATGGTAATCCCCACGCTTTTGGGAACGTTTTGGCCGAAGGGTTTGTTCGGGCGGCCAAGGCCTGGGGTCGGCTTTCCGGTGAAAAATCGGATCTGAAAACCGGCAGGTTGCCTTTTCCGAGCTGGGGCTTGCCTCGACACAAACTGGAACGGTCACAACTGGACTGGGCCTATGGCACGATCCTTGGGGACCGCGATATCAATGAGCACTGCTTTGACCTTCTTCGGGCATTTCCCACCGACTTCAAACGCAGAAATATCCCGCTGCCGCCGGCTCGGGACGTCGTCAAGATCATCACAGACAAGATGGCCCCTTACCAAGGGGATCTAAAGATGCTCGATTTCTCCACCGAAAATATGTACTCGGACCACATTATTAAGCTGGTAACCTGGCATCGGTATTATACCCGTTTCTGGAAACAGTCGGCCCTGCTTTGCGATTTCAAATGGCCGGATTTCCTCAATTTATACAGCCCAGATGGGTCTGGGGCCACCGGCCTGGCCGAACCAAGATTTTTCAATAATGTGACAGGTAAAAACCTTTCATATCTGGACGGTATCCTTTTGGGGAAGCGAATCTGGAATCTGGACCAGGCGCTATGGACCCATCAAGGCCGCCACAGGGACATGGTAACGTTTGCCGATTATCTTTATACGCAGGACGGATGGGACGGATGGCCGCAATATATGCCGGGCATCCGTGATGGGAAATGGGATTATGTGGTAACCAGCGGCCGCCATTTCGACAAGAACAAATTTGAAGACTTTAAAACTCGGTTTTACCGATTCCATGGATGGGATTCGGGCACAGGATGGCCCACCCGGCTATCCCTGGAATCTATGGGTCTTAAAGCGGTTGCTGATGAACTGGAAAAACATGAAAGGTTGGGTACCTAACACCGCAGGTCGAAATCGTGAATCCAGGCGCTGTAATCAAACCAAAGAAATATCAGTTGGGCGTCAAGATATTGTGGTCGTTAATTTGGAGCTTAAATACGTGATAACGATTGTATACCACACCCATAGCCGTTTTTAAGCGACTTGCATTTTTATGTTATCACGAGGGAGAATCGTTTCGACGGGTTTCCCTTTTTTTGCAAATTTGAAAGAAAAATGGTATCTTTACTACCTATGGAGAAAAGGTTTGGAAATTGTCAGTGTTCTACTAAAAATCCGAAAGGAAAATGATGTTTAAGCGATGTCCGCCAGGTGGTGGCTAAAATCAAGATTTATTAGCGTAGGTTTCAATTATCCAATATTTTCATCGATCCCAAAATATTGTATCGGCAATTTTAGGTAATGGTGGTTATCTCAATTAATATGTACTGAAAAAACGTCCGTTTCTTGACCCATCCCGATAAATTATGTATGTACCTTATACTGCATCTAAATCACATCTGATCTGAGCCAGAGTTTCCAAAAAAACCTGAACTGATTTATAATCATCCTATCTGGACCTCCACCGGAATACTGAGTTCCTATATGAAAACAACACTATTAGCCAATATTATAGAAATTAGGCACAGTTCGGTGATTCAAAGAATGAAAATCAGGAGTTAGCTATGAAAACTATGCTATATGTAAGTTTAATAGGGATATTTTTATCCACAATTTGCATCATAGAGTCAGCTCAAGCCGTGATTAAGGTGGGTATCGCCGGGGATTTGTCTGGTAGCGCACTCACTGCTGGCGAACAGCAGGAAATCGGTGCTTTAATGGCGATCAAACATCTAAATATCAAAGGTGGTCTACTTGGCGAGCAAATAGTAGCCATTTCAGTGGACGACGCATGCGAGCGACAACAAGCCAAGGCAGTAGCACGGCAAATGATGATTGAGGGCGTAGTTTTTGTTGTTGGTCATATTTGTTCCGGCGCATCCCTTGCCGTCAGCAAGATCTATGAAAAGGCTGGGATTATTATGATCTCACCGGGTTCGACCAATCCCAAGGTCACTGATGAAGGAGGCGATAATGTGTTTCGGGTGATAGGCCGCGACGACCAGCAAGGTAGGATAGCCGGCGATTACCTGGCTGATAATCACAGTAAAAAAAACATTGCAATCTTGCACGATAGCACAGTCTACTCCAAGGGTTTGGCTGAATTGACAAGACACCAACTGAACAATCGCGGTGTTTCCGAGGTTATGTTTGATAGTTACAAACTGAATCAAAAAGACTACCATCCGATCGTAGATAAACTCTTCAAAAATAAAATAGATGTTTTCTATACCGCCGGCATGGAAGCTGATATTGGAATTATGTTACGTCAGGCCAGAAAGGCACTGCCCCATCTTAGTTTGGTTTCTGCCGACGGATTGGTAAGTCCCGATTTCCTGAGGTACGCGGGTGAAGCAGGTGAAGGAACCTATTTTACCTTTAGCCCAGATATGCGCTTAAAACCTGAGGCCGAAGATATCGCAGCCTCCATTCGCGAAGAGTATGACTACGAACCAGAAGGTTATACTTTGTTTAGCTACGCCGCTGTGCAGGCTTGGGCGCAGGCAGTTAAACAAGCTGGTTCCTTTAAACCTGATGCTGTCATTAACACACTGAAATTAAATACTTTTGACACTGTGATAGGTAAGATCGGCTTTGATGAAAAAGGTGACGTTATAGGTATAAGCAATTTTGTGTGGTATGTCTATGGTAAGGAAACCTACTCGCTGGCTAAATAATCGAGTCGATGAGTCGAACTAATTTGTTTCTATGAATACTATATATAGATGGCTTTATGACCAAGACAAACTGAAGATTTCTGGCATAAATCAACGGTCTTGAGCCGTACTATTGATGATATCTGTAATCCGTGTAAACTTGTACTTGTCTCCATGTATCGGTATCGCAGCTCCTTTGGGTTTTCTGAATATATTGGCCATTTTAAACGTCCAAAAAACTCATTTCTTGACCAATCCCCACAGGTCATGT
>CAVOZW010000018.1:0-148055 GCA_963701385.1 uncultured delta proteobacterium | reverse complement strand
TTACCTGGGTGATATTTGGTTTTCTGTCATGATATCCCCATGCAACAACCTTGAAGAAAGTTAATCTCTTGACCCATCCTAGCAAGTCATGTATTGATCTTATAACACACTTGAATCACACCTGATCTGATACTGAGCGCCATAAAACACACTTGAGCTGGCCTCGTTCTCGACCTGTCCGTACATTTCCAAGACGTATCATCTTCTTCAAACCTCAACCAGAAGGTGATCTAATGCCCACAGACCAAGATAAAGCCATTCGCAAACTCAGAGCAATCCTTAGCGCTGATGTTAAAGGTTATTCCCTTCTAATGGCAGACGATGAAGCCTTTACGATCCATACTATCAAAGAATATCGAAACATCATATCCAGCTGCGTCGAGCAACATGCCGGTCGTGTGGTGGACAGCCCCGGTGATAATATTCTGGCTGAATTTGCCAGTGCGGTTGACGCAGTGCAGTGTGCCGTGGAGATACAGAAACAATTAAAGAAAGAGAATGACCGTCTTGTTGAGGACAAGAGATTGGAGTTCCGTATCGGTATCAACATCGGTGATGTGGTGCACGACGGAGATCGGATCTATGGTGATGGGGTGAATATCGCTGCACGGATCGAAGGATTGGCTGATCCTGGTGGTGTTTGTGTCTCTCGCAGTGCATATGATCAGATAAAGAAGAAGTTAGGCTTTGAATATGCGTATCTTGGAGAGCAGCTGGTTAAAAACATAGATGAGCCGGTAAGGATTTACAAAGTTCTGATGGCGCCGCTCGATGCAGGGAAGCCTATTGGGGTAAAAACAAAGCCGTCGACTAAAAGGTGGGTATGGCCATTAACAGCAGCTGTTTTGGTTCTTTTGGGTATAGTTACTTGGCAGTTCTACCAAAAAACAATCACACCTGAATTTGAACCTGCATCTATCGAAAATAAAGCTCACCCTTTACCTGAAAAACCATCAATTCCATTGCCTGACAAACCTTCCATCGCCATTCTTCCGTTTGACAACCTGAGTAATGATCCAGAGCAGGATTTTTTTGCTGACGGCATGACCGACGAGTTAATAACTGATCTTTCTAAAATATCGGGTCTTCTGGTCATCTCCCGTAATTCTTCATTTGCTTATAAAGGAAAAACGGTAAATGTGCAGCAAGTCGCAAATGAGCTTAAGGTAAAATATGTGCTCGAAGGCAGCATTCAACGGGCTGGTGACCGTGTGCGAATTAGGGCTCAGCTAATTGATGGAGCTACCGATCACCATCTTTGGGCTGAAAGCTACGATGCTGTCATGGAAAATATTTTTGATCTGCAGGATGAAATCACAAAGAAAATTGCTGCGGTCCTGGCGGTAAAATTAACTGTTAATGAGCAAAATCGTTTAGCCAATAAAGAAACAACAAACATTCAAGCCTACGATGCCTTTGTGAAAGGGTGGGAGCTTTTGCATAGAGAGACCCCTGATGATTTAGTCCAAGCGATCTCTTTTTTTCAGGAGGCCATCGAGATAGACCCTATGTACAGCCGGGCGCACGCTGCTTTAGCATGGGCGTATCTTAGTAGTTCACTTCGCTTCAAATGGCAAGATAATTTTTATCAGCATAATCTACTCAGGCTCATGGCACGCAAACATTTAGAATTAGCAATGCGCAACCCGACTTCCACTGCTCACCTGGTGGCAAGCAAAATGGCCATGTTTCGGCGTCGATACGGAGATTCAGTCACCCATGCTCAGCTTGCGCTTGCTTTTGATGCCAACGACCCCGACACTAATTTAAACATGGCCTGGGTTTTAATGGCCACTGGAAAGCCCGAGGAAGGTCTTGAATTTGTAAACAAAACAATACAACTCGACCCTCGTAACATGGCTGCTCCTTTTTCTGCGGCAGGAATGGCGTATTTTATCATGGGAGACCTGAAAAAGGCCGCAACGATGACGGAAAGAGCGATTGCTCATAATCCGACAATCGCTGGTCGCTATGAGAGTCTTTCTGCAATCTACGCACTCCTCGGCCGAAGCCAAGATGCTCAAGCTGCACACGCTAAAAGTCTGAAAGCATGGAACTTCGGATTGTTTCCAGCAGATTTGACTACTATTATGAGTTCTTTCCTGGTTAAAGACCGACAAGTTGTTGATCGCTACGCTGATGGGCTTCTTAAAGCTGGGTGGTTGGGTAAACCATCCGAATATTACAAAATTTATGAAGAAAATAGAATTACTGGTGAAGAGATCCGGAACTTAGTTATAGGTCAGGAGATAACCATACATGAGTTTGATAGAATATATTGGATTGATCACAGCAAAAAAGGTAGGGCAAAGGATATATCGAGAGTGAGAGAGGGAAAATGGTGGATTGAGGATGACATGCTCTGCTATCAAATGGAAAGCGGAACAGTAAAAGGCTTAAATGACTGCGGTGAAATATATCGTAATCCAGATTCATTGCCTGATTCAGGGAAGCAATATTTATATATCAGGGATTACGGTATAGCAGCCCTAACAGCTCAAGAATAGTTTTCAGATTTATGTATATCAATATTAGATTACTCAAAATCAGACATATCTCCAACTTATATGCTTTTTTGTACTGATAAAATTGTTATGATATCATCAGCATTATATGTTTATTGAGAGCCAAATTTTTTCAGATAGCCATTATTAATTCCTATCGAGCAAACTTCTAATAACTCGTTCGAAGAAGGTGGTGACATCAATGGACAAATCATTGGCTGGTTCCTATGCCGCTATGATGCTTTTTATACTGATTTTTTCTTCTCAAAACCTATTTGCTCTAATGCCACCACATATTAATAGCAGCATACCGGAAAATGGGGACATTTTGTTGGGAGATACCATTCATTTTTATGGCTATTCTCTAAGTTATGGGGACACTGAAAATCTTAAAGTAATCGATTTAACAACCGGCAGTGAGGTGGAGACATCATCCGATCTGAATTGTGCATCAGAAGGTGAAGGAAATAGTGAGGGTTGTGTGCAATTGAAATGTATATTGGCGATAACCTTAAAAGAAAGTATTCCCATGCATGAATATGAAATATCATTCACAGGCTCAAATATTGGGGGGCTGTATTCGACATTTCATTTCTTTGGCAGTGCTGAGGATGTGGGCGAAGATCATGATCTTGATGGCATAACTGATAAACAGGGCGATTGCGACGATAACAACCCAGAAATATATCCCGGAGCCGTAGAGCGTTGTAGTGACAATGTGGACCGTGACTGCGACGGCTATCACAGTGTTTGCTGTGAATCGGATGATAACGGAGGAGGTGGTAGCGTAGGATGCATCATTGACACCCTGACGTATTAATAATCGTCTACACTATATCTACATTGAAAATGGCTATTAAAATTGGATACCTCCTACGATTCGGTAAATATCATTCCCTAAATTTTTCGGTTATTCGATTTAAAACACAATGCGCCAAACCTCATAAAAATTGCAGTTCCCTTGGATGGTCTCAGATCGCCAAACTATATCAGAATTAAATTTAGGAGATAACTTGTCCATGATTTCGCAATTTTCCTTTTAGATTTAACACATAAAAAGGAGTAGTTATGAAAAAATATGTTGTCATAATATTTTTGGCTATTTTCATTTTTGTAGTACTTGCCCCAAATACTTACGCTGATGCGGGGCCTAAAAATGAGTACTGGTATGTTGTTGATGCCGCAATCGTTGGTGCAGCATGTTTGGGTGGTTATTACCTCATTCATAACCTATTTAAAAAGAAGGAAAAAGAAGCGGTCACTTCAATTTATTTCGAAAAGGAACATGTTAATATGTCAATTAATAGAAATAAGATGACTGTACAAGCAACCTTTGAATACACTAATACAACCGATAGGGAATTGAATATGGACCTATACTTTCCTTTTCCAAATTTGAGTGATGCCACGATTAGTGATGTTTCAATAGCATTGCTGTGCCCAGAACGCATAAACCAAAAAAAAATAGATCTTGATTATGAAATAGATTATAAGAGGATTCTTTTTAACTACAATATATTACCTTTCGAGAAAGTAATTCTCGAAGTAAAATATATTGAAAAATTACAAAATAAGGCAACGTACATTCTAACCACTATTCAAAAATGGAAAAGACCAGTTTCTCAAGCAACATTTAAGGTAAGTCTTCCATTATCAATTCTATCACCCCACTTTACATTTGAAGAGGCATTAGTAAATACAGAAAGTGATAAAGATAATAATATGATAATATACCATTTTGCCTTAAATGATCTGTTCCCTAATAAAGAATTTGAAATTTATCTTCAATAATGATGATGTGAGAAAAATAGACAAATTTTCAAATGCCCCCACATCATCTACAGGCGACAGGTTGCAGACATGGCATGTATCGCGGACTTTTGTAGACCGTAAAATAGTGCGTTATCTCCAACGTATATGAAAAAGAAAACCCATGTAATTCATTAGAACGGATCTTTCGAGAAATCGGCCGCCGCATTAAACGTATCGCCTGGGGTTGGTCTGATGCGACCGTATCGAAATTATCGCAAATGATCATCTTGAAAAAATACTCTAAAGAGAAATGGGAAAAATTCTGGAAACAAAAATTAGGCATCGAAGGTCATTTCAGCATTCGTATCCTTTTTGCTGAAAGCTCCGCGTGCCATAACTTTTGAACGTTACCCTTTTTCGATAATGTTCAGAATGTATAGAAGGAACAAATGTGCCATAACCAAAGGAGAGTCTTATGCCTGAAAATAACACGATCGAGGGAATAAAGGCTTGTGTGTTTGATGCCTACGGGACGCTCTTTGATGTCCATTCAGCAGTTGGAAAGCATCGACATCGACTGGGAGATATTGCTGATCAAGTTTCTAATCTGTGGCGTACTAAGCAGTTGGAATACACCTGGCTTCGCAGCCTAATGGGGCTTCATGCGGATTTCTGGCAAGTCACACAGGATGCATTGGATTTTGCCTTTGATATGTATGGCATGAACAATCCTGATCTACGAAAGGACCTCATGGATGCGTACCTGAAATTGGATTGCTATCCAGAAGTGCCCGAGGCGCTTTCGATTCTCAAAAACCTTGGTTTCAAACTTGCCATCCTGTCAAACGGAACACCAACGATGCTTGAGGCCGCTGTGAAAAACTCAGGAATCGAAGAATTGATCGAAAATAACTTCTCCGTTGAAGCGGTAGGCATATTCAAGCCTAATCCTCGTGTGTACCAAATTGCCGTTGACGGCATGAAAATCAGGTCCGAAAAAATCGTATTCCAGTCGTCCAACGCGTGGGATGCCTCAGGTGCATCTGCTTTTGGATTTAAGGTGGCATGGGTGAATCGATTTGGCCAGAGCCCAGAACGGCTTCCTGGGAAACCAGACTTTGAAATCAGAAACCTTATTGAGTTGCCAAAGCTTCTGAAATAAACCAAAGCGAAAAAAATATTATATATTTCTATAACTTATATATTGTTTTTTACTTATAGAATCGTACTTCATCATAATGATGATATCTGCACTAATGCCAAAGCGGTATTATTCTCCATTAATCACAATTGCATTCAATCTCCAAATATGTTAACCACTTTTCACCTTTTTATCTTTCCCCCCACGCTATAAAAAGTAAATCCCAAATTGAAAGGAGAATTGCTGATGTTGATCAAAAGTAGAAGCAGAATTGTTCAAAGCATCCTATACATATTCCTCATCTTTTTCGTTATGGTTTCAAATTCGTGGTGCGCCCAAGAAGATTACAACGGCTTTTATGCAGGCACATATTCAGGTGATGACAATGGTGCTTGGTTGATCGCGATTGACATAGATAGAGGCATTAAGTTTTTTAGTTATTCAACTGATCGAAACCAAGGTGATGGAGGTTCGTCCTTTAACTATGTAGGTGAAGTTGGCACGATTGGAACATATACTCAACCTTCCACCTATTTTAATGCCTACCAAATAACCATTGAAATCGATTCTTCTGATGGTTCGGTTACGGGAACATGGTCCGATACAGACTCCGATGATTCAGGCACTTTAATCGCCATTGAAATCACTTCAAGTGACTACGTTGATCAATATGTAGGAACCTATAAGGGCACCTTTATTGGAGATAACTCTGGTGGTTTAGTCATCACAATCAAATCAAATGGAGAAATATTCATGGTCGATTTTACAGGCTCTGTGACAATTGATGGTGCTGATTATGCGTTTAAGAATATTTGGTTGCACCCTGACGGGTATTTTCTAGGGGATGGCGATGGTCCAAATGATGAGGAATTTGGATTTTGGGGTAAAATAAATGGTGAGAACATGTCAGGCTGGTGGTATTCCGTAACTGATGACAGCGGTACTTTTACTGCCAGTATCGGCGGTGACGCTGGGAACGGTGGTGGCGGTGGTGGCGGTGGCGGTTGCTTCATTTCAGCAATGAACAAATAGATTTGTTCATATGGATTAAATATCAATGTAAAGCAGGGTCCATCGTGGCCCTGCTTTTTATTTCTGCTTTGCCGATACCTCCAACAAAACGGTAGATATCAGACCCCAGAAATTTTTCCGGTGTGCGAAAATAATCACAACAGACCAAATCTTGCATTCATAAGCCTCTCCGGAGTTCCTGAGAGTATTATCATCGATAAGGAAGGAATTATTGTTGAAAAAATCATAGGCCCAAGGGACTGGGGCAGCTCTGAAGCCATTCGGTATTTTCGCGATTTGATTCAGAAAAATTAGAGGACGTAAGAGATATATAAGCTTTCAATTTTGGAAAAATTTACTTCCACACTTATGTGATGGAAATTAAGATTTCCATTTATTTGTGTTTTATAATCAGCAGCTGTCAGATTTTGACCCGTAACTATGGACACAATACACGCTATCTCGTTCGAACCGATGTGCCAGACATGCAAATCTATTATTCGGCTTTCTTCTAATTGGATGTGACGGTAGCGGTTGCGGTGCTAATGAACCGCCCCCTCCAATAATGGACCCCTTCGTGGCAGACCTGCCGTTTAACTTTTCGTTCGGCACACACACCACGCAACACGACACGGCACCGGCCAACGCCATCTGTATTAAAAAAGTTTCGGGTTAAGACACCATTGGACCCATTATGTGCAAATATTCACTTTATACATCCCTATTATGTGATTACTTTCACATAAACAGCCTGATATTCCATCTATTATGATGTTGAGATCAAACCGGGTGCTGACCTGGTGGTATTCGATGAAATCCAGGTGTCAAACCGGGTCTTAAACGCGTTGAAATATTTTGACGAAAAGAGAAAGGATACTACACGGACACAAGGAAGGTTATTGATGAACTGAAGTTTCAGAGATAAATGCCGCAATTAGCCACGAGCCCTTATCCGGCGTGGGTTCAGACGGCAGTTGAGTGTAAGACCCCACCGTCGTCAATTCGGTGTCCAAGCGCTGATAGGACTTCGGATTGGGTCTTCGTGGGGGTTTCTAATCGCCGAATCGGTTTTCTGGATCCCTTGTTTAATGTCAGCACCGAGTGTAGGTGGTGCATATCATCCATCACATCTTCCGCTGTACGGTTTTCTTGGGGTACCACCGATACACATGTTCGATGTTTTTTCTATCCGGTGCCATCGTAGTATCGTGATGGACCGTTCCAGAGGCCCCAATTACTTTCATAGAAAATAGAGTGGCAACTACTAACGGTTTCACCTCTGCCATCTTCTGTCTTATCCTCAATATCTCTTGGATTTGCGCCGACTTCAGCCCAGAAAAGGTTTTGCTCCGGCAATAGCACCCAGAGCACAAGGCTCATGCGTACAGTTACCCATCACAGATCGCGGCATTCCCAACCGGGTAGCGGCCACGATCTGAGCCATACGCAATTCGCTGATTACACCGCGTTTAGCTATCGCAGTTCCAGGTATGGGGATACGTCTGGCTGCGCCGCTGTAGGAGGGATTGAAGGAAGCCGTGAATTCAATTGCTTCAGCCATGACCATGTATGCTTCAACAGAGTCTGGGGCCAAGCTAAGCAGATAAACAAGTTCTTTTTTGGACAGCACATCTCCCAATCTCGATTTCTTTATGAGTTCTTCCGTATTCATTTTCAATGACCTTTCTGTTTGATTGACATCGAACGACGCTCTTCAGCCGTTGTGGATAGCTGTCGGTTGCAAGAGCATGGTTAGCCAGCCAGCAAGATATAAATTCGGAGTCATGGTAATTCATCAAGACGCTCAAAAGGGCCTTTAGTAACTATGCTTAATCGTAACTTGCACGAGTCACTTCATCGCTCATGGTTGGTTCGACGAGGGGCTTCCAGGCAGGGTCTTTCCATGTCCCAAGATGAGTATGCATATCAAGGTACTTTTTAGGAATTGGGTGCGTACCTACAATGACCTTAACTCCATAGCGTTTTTCAAGAAATGCTTTGAATGTATCAATATAAGGACAGGGGGGATAACCAACCACCAGGCCAGTAGCTAAATGAATTACTTCTGCCCCATTCTTCACCATCTCTTCTCCCGCATATTCTATGTTACCACCAGGACAACCATCGCACGTTGTAAAACCCGCTAACTCAATCTCGGTGTCTGTGTATATGCTGAAAGCCCCTTCCTTGTTCCTCATCGCTCGGAAACACTTCCCACCGGCACAGCGGCGGTAGCGATCACAGATAACGATTCCAATTTTTGTCTTTGAACCCATTTTAACACCTTTCATTTTCTGTTAGTTTGAAATATATATGAGCATATGCTTAATATGCCAAACTAAAACATATTATCGAATTTTGTCAATATTATCTTGCCTAAATGATGAACCGCAGACAGCAGACTTCAATGTAATAATGAAATGCAATTATTGTCAGATATGCCAGCAATCTCCAATTTATCTTGATCGTGAGACCCACTATATATGGTATCAGCTTTTTAGATATTCCCCGTTCCGTTGAAAAGTTGGGGAGGTATGCCAGGTTTAAACAACTAAGAAATGGACAAAATTTTCTCGATATTGCTATTCAAAACAGTACATATCTATCGATTGAAGTTGGATAAAAGGAAATTGCCTTGGAAAGGAAAGTGACCGGAGGTCATTGAAGACCTCCAGCCTGTTCATGTGAAACTGGTGCTCGAATCAAATATTCTGTTTGGGTTGGTTGGAACTTATTTACTTTCCCTCCATTATTTTTAAGGAATTTGTCACACTCATCAAAGG
Source organism: uncultured delta proteobacterium (assembly GCA_963701385.1). Classification (GTDB taxonomy): domain Bacteria; phylum Desulfobacterota; class Desulfobacteria; order Desulfobacterales; family B30-G6; genus B30-G6. The sequence continues at coordinate 138,864 of CAVOZW010000018.1, read as the reverse complement.
TTCAAGTTTCCATGAAGTCCCTTCTATCTGAGTGAAAGGAAACATCGTCTTAGCTATCTCTATGAGCGCCTCATCCCCTTTTCCCTTCTCCGTATATATGAGATTGTACCCTTTATATCCAAACTCATCAGAACACGAAAAAGTCCGCCATTTCTTTATACCTACCGTAGGTGGATTCGCAGCTAAATCTAAAATGCATTTCTTCCATTCTTCTGTCTTGTCGTTTGGCATCGTATAGGTCCCCATTAGTATCATCTCGTTATACCTCCTTCTTTATCTACCCTACCATTTTATGGTAGGAAGGATAATTAAACTTCATTTCCCATAGTGAAGATAGCTGTTGGATCAACATATACGCTCCAAGATTGAACAAATTCTTTGCCCGCATCTGTACCAAGAAAACCTACCATGGCATCTAAATCAGATACTTCAATCTTGGCAACATACATATATGGAGGTTCTGAGGGCAATTCTCCCTCTGGTTCAGAAACTGCAGGAGCAAGAACTTTATCTATTTTCCATGTATTGAACTCGGTGCACCAAGGAGCACCTCTTACTCCGGGGAGTTTAGTCTTTGTGAGGTATTGATCGTATTCACCATCTTTATTTTTATCTATCAATTTATACACAGCAAACAGAGTCGACATAAGTCTACCTCCTTTTTAAGAATATGGCATTCAAAATTCGGTTGTACCCTCACAGACCTGATCTCCAGATGGCATATTTTTCGTCATTTTGTACCTGGCATTCGGGCTTAATCCCTTATACATGCTTTCTGTAAATGCTGAATGACCGCTTGGGCATAATCTCCAATCATTTGGCATGTCCAGAGCTATATAAGCCTCCTGCCATGGACATTTAGTATACTCTGATTGAATCATATTTTCCGTTACCTTCTCACTAAATTCAATTCCGTGGACACCTGCTGCCATTGCTCCCGACTGCTGAATGGCTTCAATGTTCACGGTTTCGCCGAACAGCGGTTTCATCTGCTCAGCTGCTTGTTGCCCTAATATAGCCCATGTTTTATCACTGGCCTTTTTGACCTTTTCAAGGTCTACACCTTCTTCCATAAGATTCTTAACCAATAAGCTGTATGAATAAATCAATACATTTAATCTTTGATTTGCCATTTCCTCCGCGGGTAATGCTTGTTCCATTTTGTTTCTCCTTTTTTTATTAGCACCTACTAATCCTTGTTAGCTATTGTCCTATGGCTGCCAAAAAGAAATCATCCCTTTTAATGCTCCAATTAACATCACCAGATATTATTGCATATCCTTAGGAGAGAAACACAACCACATGCTCCAGCTGCCCCCAAAAAGTATACAGAAATACCCTCTGGAGGCATTACATCGGCAGTTTCAAACTACATGTCATTATGAATAGTCTCATGTTCATCCAATTGTTTTGAACACGCGTATTAGAACTTGAGGTGACGGAACTATTTGAAAATTGCTTCTATGTGGTGAAGTTAAGAAAGTGAGGTCAGCTTGAGTTAGAGTTGGATGATAGAGATCAGAGACACGTCAGAATCAGGTGTGGTTTAAGTGTGTATTATAAACATATACTGGATTGGATCAGTCCGGTCAAGAGATTAGATGTTTCAAGGTTGTTGCATTGGGATATCCTATCGAAAAAACAACAATCAGCCGGTTGTTGATACATGGAGACGATCTCAACTGTCCGAAAACATATAAAATTGTGAGATGCCATATGGTCATCCCCACGGTACCACGGGAGACCCTACCTATGCAAGATTTGGCCTGTTGTGATAATAATCGCACACCGGTAATATTTAGGGGTCTGATAACCTTGTTTTTGTTGGATGTCACCGGTTTCGTGTAAGATTCCCTTGCCCCTATAATACCTAATGATGAGTTCGCAGGTGATTGGTTAAGCGACAGCAGCACCGGATTCACGCCTAACAAGATAAAGACAGCTTGAAATTATTATGGCTGCCCCAAAGATGGTCCAGGCATCCGGTAGATCTCCAAACAGGAAAAAGCCAAGAAGCGTCGCCCAGATAAGTGACGCATAATTGAAAGGTGCTAACAAAGATGCCGGCGCTATTTCAAATGCCTTAATCATGAAAAAGTGGCCTACCGCTCCGAGTAACCCAAGCCACATGAGAAGCAACCATTGCATAGGCGAAGGAGTTTTCCAGAAGAATAGAACCATAACGCTCGAAAGGATCAGACCGCCTACGCTTGTATAAAATAGTGTCGTTAAAACATTTTCTCTTTGCCCGAGAACACGAGTTGTTATCAAAATGGTAGCGTAAAAAAGAGCCGAGAATAATGGCAATATCACCGCCCAATGAGCAATCCCCATTCCAGGCCGTATGACGAATGTTACACCGAGAAGCCCAATGATTACACTTCCCCAACGATGAAAACCGAACTTTTCACCTAATAGAAACACTGAGAGTATTGTAACCAATAAGGGCGCAATAAATGTGATAACCGTGCAATCAGCAAGTGGCAGATACATCAACCCTGCCCAAAACGTCACACCCGCGCAAAAAATTAGAACTGAACGAAAGATTTGCAATTTCAGGTTCTTGGTAAAAATAATATCACGTGGTGCCCCCCGCAAAAAGAATACCATAATAAATAGAAAATGAAAGACATAGCGCCCCCACAGTACCATCCACAATGGAAGATCATTCGTGACATATTTTGCTGATGCATCCAATAAAGAGAAACAAGCGGTCATGATAATCATTAAACCGATACCATATAGTGGACTATTTAAAGATGGGGATACTGTGAGACTGTTTGACATTCGGATTTGAGTTGCCTTTTCAACTTGCTATTTGTCAAAAAACGTATCTGTCTAACAGGACGACACTGTATGTGTCAATTCCTTTAAAAATAACCCAGCGATTCCAATATCAGCTGTCAAGCAGAAGGCGTGCCATGCCTGGAGAGCCAATTTGTTTCTCAAAGTAAGGGTCGTGTTTTTCATCGATAATTTTAAACCCATGTTTTTCGTAAGCTCTCTGGGCAGTGACATTGCCAATATAAATGTTGATCTGTGTTCGCTGAAAGCCTTGCCGCCTTCCTTTCTCAATTATTGTTTCAAGCAAGCAATCGGCAATCCCTTTTCGGCGATGCTCGGGTCGCGTCGCTACGCTATCGATAATCCATGCTCCTTCGATGGCATCTGGAATACAGTCCAAAATCCTATGGGGTTGTTTGCTGTTCATCTCATCTGGATTTAATCCAATTTTTACAAAAACCTCAGATAGAGCCTTTTGGAGGGCCGGATAGCCAAGTCTGTTGGGATCATAGCCTCCTAAACCGGCAACAGGTTCGCCATCTAACTCTGCCACCAAATAGCAGGTGTATTGAAACAAATGAGGTGTTTGTGTGGTAGCGACCATTTCTAAAAAGGCTAGGCAATCCTTTTCTGATGAACCGAGGATCACTTCCCATATGCCCTGTTTAACATGGGCCCTTCCAGCTGTAAGAATTAGCCATGCAAGAAAAGCCGCATCTTCCTTTTGGGCTTGACGAATTTTGATTGCTGACATGAATCCTCCTACTTTATAGCCATTCAAACCAGTAGCTTTGATAGATGGAGATGTCCAGTTATCAAACTCAACCAAATTATTACCGATACCATTTGGTCATGCCCAGCGTACCACGGAGATCCCTATTAACGCAAGATTTGGTCGGTGGTGATTATAATCGCACATCGTTACTTTTTGGGGCACCGGATATCTACCGTTTTGTAGGAGAGATCTGCAAATTTGAAAGGCAGGGCTAATATCGCCCTGCCTCGCTCTTGATTTATTTCAATATTCGTTTATTGGGTTGCAGTTAAAATAAAACAGCTACTGCTACTGCCGCCACCATTGTCATCCACAATGTCGGTAAATCCAGGCCCACCTATGTCGATGACCATACTGTCTTGGATTAATACATCGTCACCCCTTAAGGCGTCCACAAAATGAAAGGTAATGACATTGCCATTAATCTCGACACCGGTTTCACCATCGTATAGGAACTCATACCAGTGGTCGACTTGATTGCCTGGTGTCTTGCCATACCTGTAATATGTGTCTACTGTAATCCCGTCTGGTAGAGTCATGGTCAGGGTAGTGCTGCCACCAGCCGCAATCCCGCTGATGGTAAAGCCAAAGAAACCATAATCAAATTTCACGTCAGCAGGTGCGTCGCCAGGAGAAGGATTGCCGGCGGTTTGGCAACTGCTCAATATAGTTCCAGTTGGCGTTTCCAGAACAACATACCCCTGTGCATTATAGTCTTCTACAGAAGCTACATTATTCTGGAGGCTATCTAATGTGCCGTCATTATTAGCATCACCGGAATTGGGCCCTGCTGTTTCAGTTACATCACTAATACCATCAGCATCGTCATCGGTATCCGTATTGTCGCCTGTCCCATCGTCATCGGTATCCGTAGTTTCTGAATCATCAAGCGGGAAGTCATCATCTACATCCAGAACACCGTCATTGTCGTCATCGGTGTCTGAAATGTCCGGCGTACCGTCGCCATCCGTATCGGCATGTTTGGTAAGCGCAATATTGAATCCGTTACTGCACGAATAGATGCCGTCGGCCCAATAATGCCCTGTAATGCTACCGGTACCTGATGTGGCTTGAGAAAGATGGAAAGTGCCGTATATTACTACCCTATCACCCTCATTTTCCTACTTCACTCACAAACCGATATGTTTCGCCATACACGGCATGCCATCGAACGTAAGTTTCTTCCTCATCACTATGCACAACCATGGTAAAATCATTGCCATCCTGGGTTATTGTTAAATCTATTGAATCACCAACATCAGGGAGATCACATTCGGAATCAGACCAAGGATTAGAACCTGTAAGCTCCCACTCGTCGCTTGCATCGTAAGTAGCGGGCGGTTCAGCAATATCAACATAAACATCGTCAAATTCAACCGCCATATATCCGCCTGCAGCATTTCCATAAACCCTGGAAAGCAGGGTCATGTATTCTTCATAAGGTTCATAAACAGCTGTGGTAATCTCATACCTAAAAATGTCTTCTCTTCCTGTCACAGTGTCCTGACAAGAAAAACGTAATTCGCTGCCGTCGAAATGAATAGAAAGCCTGTAAGCCCGGTCGAAAATAATTGGTACATGAAATTCTTTATAGAATAAATCTTCCCATTGTGTATCACCGGCATCCAAGGTTCTGTCGCCAGAGCATTTAGCCTTTAACGTGCCGTCGCTATTATAATTCAATATAAAATTCCAACCCAAACATTTCCTTCGTATCCGTTATAACTATTCCTGGTCCATATGTATCATTGTAAAAATAGCCGTCCATTCTGGCAATGCCTCTATCTCCAGGTTCTAACCGGCTTCCACTTTTGATTGTAACTGTTGCTTCAGTATATGGCCAGATTTCAGAAAAATTTAAGTTTGTGGTATCCCTATCTCCAGTACTGTGCGAAACAAGCCGAACCTTACCATTCTCTATTACCCGCGCGGACTCCTGTCTTTCCCACTTTGTCTGATCCAGCGGCGAGGTCGAAAAATCATCATAAGCAGTTCCGTTGGTTAGAACATTATCAAATGAGGCGGAGACATACCCGTCACCAGCGCCTCCTTCAGTATACACGATGGTCTCTAATGCCTTGTATTTGGTATACTCCACTCCCTGTCTATCGGGGCCGGTGAAAGAGTTACTCTCGCCCGCAACCGTAAACGTAAACTCGTTGGCACCATCATAATCGATTTTAACTGTGTAGGATTGATTGTAGGATAGCCCGGGGATGTTCAGAGAACCACTGCCCTTATCATCCCAATTATTTCCATCATCATCCGTCGCTTCATTTACTACCCACCATGCCTCAAGACCGTTACCTCTATCCCCAATATAGAGACCGGCCCAGATATCACCTTTTTCCGTTCCAGAATTTTGTGCGTTGTAAAAACGGCCATCTACCCAGACAAATGATTCAGAATTGTCTCCAGAATCAAGCATTGTCGCACTCAGCATGATATCACATTCAATGGTATTAATTGATGATGGATCCACAAAAGGAGCCCTTTTACGAATATATTCTTCAGTAGGGCTGTTATGAAGTATCATAACGAGTTTTCCCTGGGACACCTCCCTCACAAACTCCCCTTGATTCCATTTGCTTGAATCTAAATAAGTGCTTGAAAAATCGTCATATAGAGTTTTTGCAGCAACTGTATTAATACCTAAGGTAAAAGCAAAAACGAAAATCAAAATGGTGCCAAGGCAATAAATTTGTTTCATAGAATCCCCCTTTCAAATGAAATTTCTTCATTACTATCAAAAGCATCTAAATTAAATTCACCTGAATTCTGCTCATAGTAAAGGTTGCTACTACTACTTCTGTCTCCATGAAAAGTTGTCGGATATTTACATAACAGCGAATTATGATAAAAAAATAATGAATAGTCATATTCACCACACCACCCGTTTTTAGTAAACGTTCCTTGTATAGTCCAATGAAGTGATAAATTTCCGGGTATGCCTTCAGCAGTAGCTAATGCATCGGAGGTGGTTATAAAGTCACAATCTGATTCAAAGGCGCCTTCCATGTTTGATGAATCTATAATTGTAATATTTGCTGGAGGGTCGCTAAGGTTATCAAGCGTTAACCAATTATCATTTTGAGTTACTTTCACTCTGAATGAAGAGGGTGGAAATGTATATTTGGTTCCATTCGAACAAGTCATCTTAATATCATCGGTGATGAAGGTGTATGTGCCTGCAACGTTATCTGGGCAGCTATTCCCCCCCCTCCACCCTCTGGTGGACAACCAGAAAGGAGAATCAATAAAAGAAACGTTAAAGGTAAGGCAAAAAAGCGGTTGGGTTTCATAATAAACTCCCATAACAATTGATGGGACAGAACATTCATTTGAATAATGATACTGTAAAATTGAGGAGAAATAACAGGTGTAGGAAATTGAAATAATACAGGAATGAAGAATTAGATTGAATTTCAGTATCAGCTAAATATGGAGCTTATTATAACATCAAACATGAAGCAACAACCTTTTTTATTTTTTTGTGAATTGCACGCTTAGTTTGTGTTTAAAAATATCTGTTTTCTGCTATCATAAAACTTGGTCTATTTTACCAGAAAAATCGGAGTGTGTTTTCCTGATACCAAAGGTACCCCCACCCATGCGACATACCCCCAACCCGTTTTCTACTATACCCAAGATTCGTTTTCACGACTTAAGACATACCTACGCAAGTCTTTTGATCGAACAAGGGGAAAACGTCTCCATTGGAGGAGGTCGAAAATAGAAACTCCAGATACCCGCAACAATGATCACAACACCTAAAGCGATACCTCCGGCCAGAATTGCTTTTCTCCGCCAAAACGGGACTATTTTTGCATTTGCTTTTTACGAATTTTCCCTTATTGAGCCATTTTCTTTTTGGAGGTAGCCATGCTTGTGATTGAAGGAGATAATCAACGGATTTGCCACCGTCATTCCCGATGCAGATATCATCGTCGATGAATATAGCATATCTGTCCTTCAAATTCCAGAACCAACTAATACCCATCTGTGTTAAATCTCAACTTTTTCAGTCTTGATATACGCCCCACCTTCTGGCACTATCAAACAGCACCTAACCCCCGTGAGGAGATTGCACCATGCCCAACCAAGCGTTCACAGAGACACTGACCTTCACCAGATGTGCCTGCTGGAACACGGAGAATTGCCCACATTTGAAAGACCCTAATATGCAACTATCCATCATCAATTCACCAAAGCACTGGCTCTTGAGTGAGCAGACTGTGGAGCAATTGAATAAACATTGTGATGGGTGCAAGGAGTTTTATTTAGAATGTGTATACTGAATGATCGGACTTTGAAGAAACTGAAGGGGATATGCAACGCATGCCTGGGGGTTAGACATGGATGAGTATAGGAAATATAAAAGATACTATGGCGCAACAAAATGGACACCCAGAACTAATACCGATTCATGAGCTTGTAGGATCAAATCATGCCGACTTGGCTACACATATTGATTGCAACACTAATCCCGACCTGCATTCTTATTGGAGGGTCTTCGTTTTTCATGCTGACTGGACAGTTTCAGTTTGCTGTGCTGATTCCCATACCATTAACGGTAGTGACGCTGTTTGTTATTATGAAATTAATACCAGCCCAATGTCCTGAGTGTGGTGGCAAGGCATACTTGAAAAGGTCAAAGGAGAAACTGTTCTATTTTGAATGCAAGAAATGCGGTCGTGTGGGAAATACAGAATGTTCTTTGGATGAATAATATTAGAGTGGACATGAAGCCATGATCGAAAAAATAATATCAGGTGGACAAACAGGTGCTGACCAAGCAGCACTGGATGCCGCTATCAAGCTGGGCATACCTCATGGTGGTTGGATACCCAAGGGTCGTCTAACTGAGGATGGCCCACTATCAGATAAATACAACCTCATCGAAATGCCCACTGACTCCTATCCTGAAAGAACCAAGAAGAACATCAGGGAATCGGATGGTACGCTTATTCTGTCACATGGGATGATTACTGGTGGATCAGAATACACACAAAAAATGGCCTTGAAGTATGGTAAGCCAATGGTCCATATTGATCTCTCCAATGTCACACCATTTGATGCTGCTGTCCAGATCAACAACTGGATCGTGGATTACGACATAAAGACTTTAAATGTAGCTGGTCCGAGGGCAAGCAAGGACTCCAAAATCTATCAATCGACACTGGATATTATCGAATCTGTATTATTCGTATGTCTTTCTGAAAATAACTTTATTCATAAAGCCAGAAAATGGAACGATGTTGAACATCCATCAGATATGCCAAAAACGGTTGATGAGGCAGCTGTAGATATCATTAACGAAATGGATCTCAGGGATCGTTCGATTCTGGGAAATCTATCAAAAGAGGATCTTGTTCCATTTCATCTAACTCTCGGCAGGTATATCAAACAGCAATTGGAGGTCTGGTCGGTGAATGAGGCCCTCAAGGAATCGTGTTTGCAGTTTTGTGAAGAAGAAGGTCTTGATGAATCTAATCCTGCGATGGCGATTATTGTGAAGACTTGGAAGAAGCTGAAAGATACGCATAAACTGAGGATCGTGGAATGAAATGGAGGCTGACTTCATGGCGATGTCTGACCTGCTTTCTTATTGCATTCCTGATTCAGGGCTGCATAGCACTACCCAAGACAGTTCCTAAAGAAGACCAAGAATGTCTATTGTTAACCAAGAGCCTGACTATAGACTATTACACATCTCCTGATATGATAGATGAAGCAGTGGATGAAATGTTAAATGCGCTCACCTCAGATTGTCATGAGCCAGAATGCCTGCTTCTATTCGCACCCATCATTGCAATCACAGCAGGTTCATTTGTTATCTCGGGATCAATTGTTGTAGCAGGTAACACAATCCACTGGATTGAAGAGCAAGGTCGCTGTGACGACTCTGTAACCCGTCAGGTCTTGAAGGGTTTAAGAGATGCAGTAATGGCTCTTGGGGGGACAGTGATAAATTCAGGCATGGAACTAATCGAATGGTTTCAAGTACAAGAAACTCAAAGTGAACCCATAGAGGAAGTTCAAGAAATTGAAGAATAAAGCTACCTTTCTGTTTATCATATTCGTGCTATTCCCAACCCTAATCTTTGCATGGGATGGCAAGGTGGTCGGTGTCACCGATGGTGACACTATCAAGGTCTTACAGAACGGCACACAGGTAATTATAAGGCTTGCATCTATTGATTGCCCGGAGAAAGGCCAACCCTATGGACTGGCAGCAAAGAAGTTCACAGCTAATCTGGTTGCCGGCAAGGTTGTTAAGGTCTGGCCTACGGATACAGACAGGTATGGCATGATGTTGCTTTTGTGTTCGTTGGATCCACTGACCTGAACAAGGAACTCCTGAAGGCAGGTCTGGCGTGGCACTTCAAAAAGTATTCACGTGATCCTGAGTTAGCTAAACTGGAGTTTGAGGCAAGGGCCAAGAAGGTAGGGCTATGGGCAGAACCTAATCCGGAGCCACCGTGGGAATGGAGAAGTCAGAAGCAGTCAAAGATAAAGTTTGAGTTTAGTGGTGGGATATCTACGACCGTTGAACCGCAACAGCGAGGGCATTCCCCGTGGCTTGCCGCGGGGTTAGCGAGCGAATCAAAAGTAGACAGAATTCCTTACGGTCGATGCGAAGCACTGCCGCACGGCAGAACATGCCTCGCAGCTTGCTGCGAGGTTCTTCAATACTGATAACTGATAAAGGGCATGCAACAGCTATACACGATTCTCGATTATTTCTTTGTTGTGTTCCATGGCATCCTAATCCTATTCAATCTGACAGGCTGGGTTTGGAAAAAGACAAAGCGTATTCACTTAATCGCCATTAGCTTGACAATCCTGTCTTGGTTTGGATTAGGAATATTCTATGGATGGGGCTACTGTCCTTGCACGGAGTGGCATTGGCAGATCAAATATAGACTTGGAGAAACTGACCTGCCGTATTCATATGTCAAGTATTACATGGACAAACTGACTGGCCTTTCGTGGAATCCTTTTTGGGTTGATGCGGCAGTTGTAGTTCTCGGTCTTATGGCGTTTTTTCTATCATGCTGGTTCAACTGGCAGGATCGCAGAAATATCAATTGATCAAAGATTATGACAGGTTGTCAGATCAAAGTGTGTGTCGGAATTATCTATCCTGATCTATAATTGAATTGACAAGACTGACATTTTGGTCAGGACATCGCTTGACAGGATGGTATCACAGATTTTTAGGGACCTCTTTCGCTGTTGATGAGTTGGAGATAACCTTGTTTTTGTTGGAGGTATCTGCAGATCCTACAACCTGATTTTTTACATCTAAATTGACCAAGTATCAAAAAAATCTCAAGACCCAGAAGTTGATTCTCTTATTTCAGATCTCGATTGATCGAATCTATGCTATTCAACTCAGAGCCTGCTGATGTGCTATTCCAAAAAGCATTGAGTTGGGAGGGAAAAGATTGTAAGGATATTCTTAAAAATATTTCCAGCAACGAAAGGGGGGATAATGAAGGTTCTTGTGACTTACTTTACTAAAAGTGGAAACACGGAAAAGCTCGCTAAGGCAATCTATGATGGTGTGGAACGGCAAGTGCCAAAAGACATTCTTCCTCTGAAGGAGGTCCAGAATGTTGATGGATACGATCTAATTTTCTGCGGTTTTCCGGTCCATTCCAGCAGCATCCCCGTACTTGTGGAAAAGTTTATTAAGAATATACCTGAAAGTAAAAAGATAGCCTTCTTTGCAACGCATGGTTCACTTCGCGGTGGACCATTGGCAATTACTGCATTTCACTATGCCATTTCCATCGCACTGAAGCTAAAGGTGGTCGGCACATTTGGGTGCCGGGGCGCGGTGGATCCCCAGATCATTGATTCCCTCATCCAGAACCCGGAGCATCGCTGGTGGGCCATTGAGGCCCAAAGTGCGACAGGTCATCCTGATGCTGCTGAACTGGATGATGCAAAAGAATTCGCTGGATCGATGCTCGTCAAGATTCGACGGCTGTAACAAATCCTTCTGCATGACAAAATTATTTTGAAATTTTTTAAGACATAATCCCTGAGTCAGCAATTCCGAAGCTAAGAACAGACGGAATCGTCAGGCGCTTGCGTTATGACATTTCCTGGCATAGCCATCCAGAAGTTTAAAATATAATCTATAGTGAAAAACACAGATAATATTTATCTAACGAATATGTGAGCAATTGGGGTATATGGAGAAAGATCCAGTTATCAAGTTTAGCGAATTTTTTTCCGATACCATCTGGTTATGCCCACGGTACCTTGGAGGAGCCTACAAATGTAAGAAAAGACCGCTGTGATTATTTTCGCACACCGGCAATTTATCGGGTGCCTGATAACCTTATTTTCGTTGGAGCTATGTGCATAAAAGATCACATTATTATGTTTTGATGACAACCAAGGTGATATCGTCTGCTAAATTTGTATCTTTGTGAAAATGCTTAAGCTCCTCCATGATTGCCTTTAATATCTCACGTGATTCATTGGTGGCATTCGCTTTGATTATTCTATAAATTGGCTCCTTGCCAAACATTTTTCCATTTGCATCTGTTGCTTCCCAAATTCCATCGGTTCCGATTATGACAACTTGGTTTTTCTTTATTCTTGTTTTTTCCTCAGCGTATTTAAAGTCGGCGTCTACACCAAGTGGGATTCCGGTCCCTCGAAGTTCATTGAAAGAATCATCGCTTCTGTCATATACTATCCCAGGTTCATGCCCGGCTCTAACCCATTTTATACTTTGAGCTTGCTGATCAACAATCAGGTAAAATAAAGTCATAAATTGCCCAGAGTCTTCCAGATCAATTGCCAGTTGATGATTAACATCATTTATTATTTCAGATAAAGTACCTGGTTGAGTAGATCTCAAATGCAAAAGTGACCGAGCCATTGCCATAAACAAAGCCGAACCAATCCCATGACCTGAAACATCACCAACCACGATGCCTATTCTTTTCGAATTTTGAAGGCCGATATCCAGGAAATCATAATAATCCCCACCAGTTTCCTCACAATAGATACTTTGCCCCGCAATATCTAATCCAGATATTTCAGGATTTTGTTTGGGTAGTAAAAGTTGCTGCACTTCCTTGGCAATCGAAATTGATTTTTGAAACCTTTCCCTTTCTTTAAGACCACCTGCCATTTTATTGATATTTTCAGCGATGGTCGAAATTTCGTCGTTTCCCAAGACTTGAATATCAACGTTGTAATTACCCTCTCGAATAATGGACAATCCTTTATTGATCCTGATGATCCGTTCAATTAAATAGGTGTTAAGAAATTTTGAGGAAACAAGGAATATGATGATGATGATGAATAAGGTCGATACTGTTGAAAACATAATCAAGGTGTTTGTATATTTGTGAAATATACTGAAATCGTATTCCACTTTTGCAATTTGCTTAAAATTTTTGAAGAAATGTTTTTTATCAGGTAATAATTTTTGCATTTCCAAATTTTTATAGATCGTAATTGTGGCCCCTTTTCGAATCTGAATTTCATTTTCGCTAAATACGCGATCTATGAAATTTTTATCTTCCTGAGGAACCTTACTTGTTATGAAAGACCAGGCCGAAATGTTTGTAACTGCATAAATATCTAACTCATTTAAATAAAGGTTATTTTTAATTATTTTCTTATATGAGTTGGACAGCAGCAGGTTGCGGAATTCCGGGACATAGTTCGTATCAATATAATCATCAAGAGATATGGAAATTTCTAAAATATAATCGGCAGACTTGGGACTGAAATAGATATATTTATTAACCGCTCCTGTTTTTGCTGAAATAGTAATTCGCTGGTGATGGAATACTCCGGTTCCAAACATAGATTTCAGATAGTTTTTAAAATCATGCCCCAAGATAAATAGGTTTAGCTGCATATCAGGTTCAAAAGAAGTATTGTAAATATAACCTTCTTTGTTGATCAGATATATTTCGCTGGCTCCGTATCGCGTTGCTATATTTTTCAGTTGTATGGAAGAGAAATGATCTTCTTTCGATTGAATATCAAGATCATTGATGATGGCGGAAATAGCTTTTTCCCCACCTTTTTCCATTTGTTTTTCAATGGAAAATAAGAGTGTATCATATTCTTGAAGGCTCGTTTCAATCTGTTGAAATATGTCTTCTTTATTCTGATTAAGGATTTTTTTGATTTTCAATCGGGAATAACCGCCAATGACCACTGAAATAAGGAGCCATGATGCCAAAACAATGGTAAGCAGAAATACAATAATTCTCTTTTTCAATTTATCTCTACCCCTTCATTGCAATTCGCTTCGATAATTCTCGCTATGGGTTATGCTATTCGATCTTTTTTATCCCACCCTTAACAATCCATATTGCACATATATCTGGCACAATATGGTAGTTTTTTCAAACCATTCTTAATGAGGTCTTACTCTTCACCCCCAGAAAGCCAGCCAAAATTCTCGCGTTAGCCTATCGATTTGACAAAACCCAGGTAGAATAAAATAAGATTTTTAAGGTAAAGGTGTCTGAGAACCAGACAGCAGGAACCGCCTATGCTTTTATATCCTATCCCCCTTTGGGGGGAATAAAAAGGGGGGACATGTGTTATCCTAGTTTTCACCACAAAAAAAAGGAGATCACACATGCTCACACCCTTCAAGTCGATGTTATTCTATCTTTCCGAAATTCCAAGACCAATAATTATCGAGAGCCTTTTTGTCCGGAAAACCATCGGGGCGTCAATCTTTGACCAATTAGGAATAAAATCTAACATCGTTAGTTTTTCAGGACCTTGATATCTGCAGAACCGTTGGAGTAGTCACCGCCCGCCAAGGTCAAGACTTATGCCAGTCTCAAACTTTTCCTCTTATAGCGCTAACACAATATCTTGTGTAGATGACTGACAGGTGAAATGTTGACTTCTGCCTTCAGTCCTCGGTTTTTAATCCATAGAAAAGTCTGAACCGCAAAAGCGAGCGCATTCCCCGTAGCTTGCTGCGGGGTTAGCGAGCGAATCAAAATTAGACAGAATTCCTTACGGTCGAAGATTCCTCGTAGCTTGCTGCGAGGTTCTTCAATAATAATGTTCGTAATGGTCGTAGTCTCCAGTTCGGGTTATAATAGAAATGCAAATGCCTGATTGTTATTATCTTAGGATCTTCTCCCAATTTATATGAAAATAGCTATTGGGAGATCTCTGATTTTTAGCATATTCTATTCATTATCTGTAATCAGCTTGGAATGTAATTTTTATATACGTGGTCTCTTTTGAGGAGCCAACAATTCGTTGTGCCCAGCTGATCGGTCATGTTAGTTGACGCGCTCGTGGCTTCAGTTGTGAATCGACCTCCATAATGAATAGCAACATCCGTCTTTTTTTTGTAAAATACTTTTATGTTGTTTGTTCAATCAATTTGTACCCCATTAATTGAGCTTGCTTTCGTAAGTATGAAATCTTTTGCGTTTTATTCCGTTCAGTCAAATAATCCGCTCCAAGGTCACGAAACTCAACGCCATCCTTTATGACATGATAAATCCCAAGAAGTATCCGGTGAGCAACTGCTACAATCGCTCGTTTAGCACCCCGACGCGTCTTGAGGCGGTAATACTTATCTTTGAAGTATGAGTCTTTTTTCTTTATCGCAGCCCATGCCACCTCGACCATTATGGTTTTCAAATAGTGCTTCCTCACAGGACTTCGGCCACTTTTGCGCTTTCCTGCACTCTCATTGTTGCCGGGGCATAATCCACTCCAGGATACAATGGATGTGTCTGTCGGAAAGCTGCTCATGTCAGGACCAATCTCAGCCAAAATATCACGAGCCGAAACATCAGAAATGCCGGCGGCTTTTTTCATCCGTCCAAGCAGTTCTTTTTGATCTGCCATCAGGAGTTGGATTTGCTGATCGAATCCCGCGATTTCATTTTCAAGCATGCTAACCATCTTCAAAAGTCGCTTCAAAATAAACCGATGATGATCAGTAAAAAAACCTTGTATGGACCGGCATAACTCGTGTTCTTTGCCTTTAAGCTTTCCCCGAACACAACCCTCAATATCTGATAGGCTCAATTGTTGTGCATCAGATAATAGCAAATTCATCAGGTTGCGCCCGGTAACACCAAAAAGATCCGAGACCACTGAATCAATCTTAATGTTGGAGGACTCAAAAAGCTTCTGGGTCCGCTTTTTATAATCAGCCAATGTTTGAACATACTTCCTGCGCAACCTGGTCAAATCTCGCCATTGTCTCACAGCTTTGGGGGGTATAAAGCTGCCTCGCAAAAGACCATGTTGCAGCAACCCGGCAAGCCACTTGCTGTCGCCAATATCAGTTTTACGACCAGGAACATTCTTGATGTCCCGTGCATTCACCAAAATCACTTGAACAGCTCCCTCTAATACATTGTGGACAGGGCGCCAATAGATGCCTGTGCTCTCCATAGACACAACGGGACATTCATTCTCAAGTAACCATGATCGCAATCGCTGCAATTCATCAGTAAATGTCCCAAACTCCTTGACCTCGCAGTGGTCTGGTTTGCTTTTTTGTGGAGAAATGATACAGGCCGATATTTTTTTCTTATGAATATCCAATCCACAACAAATCGGGTGTACAATCTCAATAATTTTGCTATCATCTGTTCGGGTCATGGTATTCCTCCTGATTTTTGATATGTTTATATTTAGCCTTCAGGAGAATACCGTGATCCGTTCATCTATTTCAATATTTTCGTCCTTCGTTGTGCCCCTGCCGGGGCATGGGGGTTAGTTGGGAGAAAGGGTTCAAGGAGTCCAGGATTCAAGGATTCAAGTGTTTGTTTTCCAGTGATTTGATCATCGCTTTTAGCATTCTCTCTACATCACCGAGTTCATCTCTTAATTCCTGAAGCTTTTCCTTCTTCATATAATCCAGATCACCGGATATCATCGTCTGCGTTTCCAATTCACAGACTGATCCATAAGCAATAAAAAGAAACCTCACATACTCTGAGGTTGTTTTTCTCCCATACCCCTCGGCGATATTGGATGGTATGGAAACAGCGGATCTTCTGATTTGTGAGGTCAAACCGTATATTTCTTCTTTTGGAAAACGCTTCGTTATTGTATATATATCCAAACAAAGTTAATACGCTTTTTCCCAGACTTTTAACTCTTTATAATTCTTAAGCATTCAGCTGATGCCTCACTTCATCTCACTCGAACCCTGGACCCCTGGAATCCTTGAATCCTTAATTTGGATCAACTCTTTTGGAGATGATCCTTATCTTATTGGCTCAAGGGTATTAGGGATTCGATGTTGAAGCCGACTCAACCAGATCTGATCAATCCGGTGGGGTATTTGACGAGGTTGGATGCGAATCGTATGGTTACCAGTATATTTCAGCAAGACGATATAGGGAATATGGACATCACTTCCCCAAGCATAAACACCTACCGGATGAAAGGTATTCCAGTTCCCCAAATGAACACTCCCTTTTCGGGTTCCAATTTGATTATCTACTTGCAACCAAATCGAATCCGTCAGCTCGCTGTCGGCATCACTCTTTCCTCTGATCCAGGCAAAATATCTACCTGCCGGCGCGGAGAATTGAATATCAAAATATACATTCGGTTTGGGTTCAATGCTCTGATTCCCACCTGAAGTTAGTTCGACAGCTCGACCAATGGAAGCCTGTTCATCATCAATCACCTGAACACCTGTTGTTGACTGATCCGTTATCAAATCTGCATTTAACAGGACATCCTGTCTTTGGTCATATTCCAAAGACATCGGAAACTGTTCTTGACCCAAAACCGTCTTTTGATTAAAGCCTGCATAGGTAGACAATCCTAACCAGATTAACGGTAGCAGAATCAAGGCAATCTTCTTTTGAAAAATTTGGTAGGAATTATGAGACGTTTTCATTCCGAATAAAAATCGAAGTAAGTCAAACTTTCGAATCAAAACCAAATAAATTGCTACAATTACAACGAATGAAACAGTAAAAACAAGCAGCCATTTTAAAAAATTATGAATATCCCAAGCCATTATAAAATAACCAAAAACCAACAGAATGGTTTGGTGCATTATGAAAAAAGGCAATACACCCTCATTGGTAAGTCGCAGAAATGGGCGATCAAATGACAGGTGTTTTATGGCAAAACCAAGAATGGCAAATACCCAGCACCAGGCATTAAAATAAGAAAACAACGAAGCAATCCAGTCCCCGCCTTTTCCCTGGAGAGCCGGGTTAGAGACTCCGAACAGTAGATACAGCTGACCGACCGACAGCACTAAGCCCAGCAATAAAGAAACCCAGCGTTGATTATTAATACTTTGTAGCAGTCGATCGTTTGATACGATGATAAATCCGGCTATCAGGAACCATAAGTAATATATGAATCCCCAACCACCATTACCAACTTCCAAAACAGCAGAAGGAATAAGCGCTTTCATGAGCACCAAGGGTAATGTAAACCCAACCAAAATTATTCCAGGCAATGCTAAAAAACTTGTAATTCTTTCCAATATTTTTTGTCCACCTGCTTTGAACCAGACAAACAATCGATAACAGATTAAGCTGTACACAAATAGAAACAGCAGATACCAGAGATGCATTCCCACATTGGCAAAATTGCCCGATCCGGCTAAGCCAATCCCCGTATAAACACCGGTAAAATAAGTAGGTAAATAGGCAAAGAAAGATCCTAAAAACCGACCGTGGGATACTCTTTCCAGATATACTTGTAGGGCGCCATGGGTAACCGATGCAACCAGAACCGGTATAAATAATCTCAAAAATTTATCCGTATAAAACCGCTTCCAGCCTCCTGTCTTACCCAATGCATAAAACAGGCTGGCACCGGATATTATAAAAAATATAGGCATCATCCAGCGGGTGACATAGATGTTCCATATCTCTACCCATACATAAGTGTCTTCATTCTTAACATGCCAGTCACCCAGATTGAAAAAACGGCTACTGTGATATAGAAAAACAAGCAAAATCGCCAGTACGCGAAGCCAGTCAAGTTCATATCTTCTATTTGACGTATCTGAAGGCATCGAAACATCTTTCCTGTTTATCATCGCCCACTTATTTTTGCGATCTGTTAAAAGTATCTGAAAATACTATATGATTACTATAATTCGGAAACGTTTAACATATCTTAATCATGGTGTCAAATAACCAAATATTATCGCAGTACCGATACATGGAGAATATGGTCAGTTAGTCCTTGATGCAGATATCATCACTTTAATTAATTTACACTATTGCTCTTGGAAAAGTTCATTTGGAAAAATTATATTCACCCAGGGCCACCTTTTTTATAAGATCGTCCAAGGTTCCGTCGTTATGCATGGCTTCCAAAACTTCGTTCACTTTTTTAAGAAGAGCACCGTCTTCCTTGTGAAAGGCCACTGCGATTTTCTCACTTCGTAGAACTGTACCTAAGCGCTTAATGTCGAACTGCCCGCTGTTCGTGAGGTAAAAACCTACAACTTTGTCGGTAATGACCCCATCTAAAACTCCCTCGTGAAGATCATGCATGGTTTGGTTATCATCCTTATACAATCGAATACGACTCGCTCCCAACAATTTAGCGTCGTTTTCGTAGGTTGTTCCAACAACCACGCCGATAGTCCTTTCTTTAAGATCTGTAGGGCTTTTAAATAAGGCATCTGATCGAACCATAAGCTGTGCCCCGGAGTAGTAGTAAGGCACTGAAAAGGCGACAAGTTTCAGGCGTTCTTCGGTCACAGCCATGCTTGCCAAGATGCCGTCATAAGCCCTTGAATGTAGTCCCGGAATAATTTTACGCCACTCTGTTGTAACAATTTTCACTTTAACTCCAAGTCGCTTGCCTACTTCACGGGCTACATCCACATCAAAGCCCACCAATTCGTTTTTATCTGTAAAGAAACTAAATGGTGGATAGGTCCCTTCCATCGCAAAACTGATTTGTCCATTTTTTCTTATTTTGGTTAACGAATCCCCTTTTTCGGTAGAGCAGGCTGAAAAAAAAACTAAAGATATCATCAATATTCGAAGAAATGATTGCTTAAAGTTTTCTTGTAACTTTATCTTCAGTGGCATGGATCACCCTTGTTTCATCCGATTGCGGATTAAGAAGATGGTACTCCTTGAAAAGGTAAGAACAGGTCGAGATTCAGACCAACTCAGGCTTAAATTTGGAAATCAGTATCAGATCAGCTGTAATTTAAATGCAATATTAGGTACATACATGATTTGGTGGGATGGGTCAAGAAATGGGTGTTTTAAACGTTTTGGAAGGTGCATTTTTCAGGTGTCTTGCCATTCCCTCACCGTTGATACATGGAGACAAGTGCAGGTTTAACAGACCCGGAAAAACCTTTGATAACACTAAATTCCACTCTGAAAATTGCCATGATCACCGCTACAGATATCATTTTTCTTACAAAAATGCAAAAAAGGGAAAATCGGCTGAAACGATTCTCCCCTTGATAATATAATAATGCAGGTCGCCTAAAAATGGCTATGGTGGTGATATTCTAAAAAACCTGTAAACATCACGAAAATGAATAAGTTGGAACTATACGTACCAAGGTATGAGCGTGAACAGGCAAGACTTAATTGCCTTGTTCGGTAGAATATACCCACAAATTAAATGGAAAAAGGACCGGAGGCCGGTTATGACCCCCCGGTACAAACATAAGAATTATTCGAAAGGAAAAGTCTTGCCCGTATCTTTTGCTCTTGCCTGCATAAGATCGTTATCGTCAGCAAAAATATGAGACAAGGCATCGTGTTGTTTATGAACCATGGACATAGATCCTGTTGGGCAGGTTGACACACATAAACCACATCCAATGCAACTTTCAACTGTTACAACTGCAATTTCGTCTATCATTTCTATTGCATCAACCTGACAGCGATCAGTGCAGGATTCGCAACCTTCACAAGTGTCAGCATCTACCGATGCATAATAATCCGACTGAGCAATCAGGCCAGGCATATCGTGTTTCGTTATATAAGCCAATGCCTTGCAATGACACCCACAACAGTTGCAGATGAATATCTTCTCGCCCTTGTGATTTGATGAGCAATGGACCAACCCGTCTTCCTCTGCTTTGAGAAGGATCTGCTTAGCTTCCTCTTTTGAAATTTCCCGTGCCATTCCATTTTCGATGTAATAGTCAGCGGCAAAACCAAATGTCATACAAGCTTCTAATAATTTATCACATTTATCTCCCATTATTTCAGATTCTTTACGGCAAATACAGTCTGCAACAGCGAATTTTGAATTTGCTTCTATGATTTCTGAAACTTGTTCATATGGCTGGATTTCTTTGTCGTCCTTTATTTCCTGTTCAACTGGAATTACCCGAAACCCCCCAACACTTTTACCTTTGGCAGAAACCACTATGCCTTCCTGATAGAATTTTTCGTACATCGGAATGTTTTCTTTGTTCAAACGATTCACTTGAAATTCCCATATCCCAACTACCCAAGGTGCCAAGAAATAATAAATTACTTCCTCAGATTCTTTAAAACGAAGAATCAACCCTCTTTTGGACATATCATATAGGGTTTGCCCCAATTCTTGGCCATCTTGATTGGTCCTCTCTGCAATGGCGGCGACTGGCTCAGGATATGGCATTAAAGACATGGCAATCTTAGCTTCTTCAGCTGTAAATAGCTTTTCCAATATTTCTAATTCAACACCACTTTTGGTTTTTGGAAATCCCTGTGGAAACATATCGAGTCGTTCTCGAAGTTTTTCATGGACTTCAGCCATAGCGACCTCCTTTTCGGTTCAATAGGAACATTTAGTAATATATTAGAGCTCTCAGGTTAAGATTGGTTCCGCCAACTTGGAAATGGCAGACGAGACAATACAGTAGGTACAAGGTTGGAAATCTTGAGTTAGACTATACATAATCTGTCAAAGCATGCAAGATATTTACCATGACCAATGTAGTGATTTATGGAGATAATCACCGCTATAGCAAAAGTGAAGACATCATCTAATTGAACCAACAAAGCAAAAGGGAGCACCGCCGCCACCACCGTTATCATCTTCTGTAATAAAATTATATTCAATAGAAGGATTTTTATCAACAAGGCTTGTTGCATGATTATTCCCAAATAGGTCTGTGGAACTTACCCTGAAAAAGTATAGGGTATTTGGAGCTAACCCTGTTATTGTGTTTTCATGATCGGTGTCCATTTTTGAATCATTTTCACTAAACGCATAGGACGCCCATGAAGCACTCATAGTGTCATATTGAACTTCGCTGTCACCAGGTTCGTCAGTTGTCCATTCGATAACCACAGTTGTGTCTGTTATTTCTGTTAAAATTACGTCACCAACTATTTGTGGCGCAGTAACATCTGGTCCAACAGCTGTTGTGAAAGTCATCTCATTAGATGGATTTGTCGCGTTTGGATTTAATAATGGGCCGTTTCCTTCTGGATCCTCGCTGCCTACTCTAAAAAAATATTCAGTCATAGGCTGAAGGTTGGTAACTATAATTGTGTGGTCTTTCACAGGTTCTGCAACATTTTTTGAGAACGTATAGGTTTCCCAGATATTGTCAATTAGATCATATCGAATGATACTATTGCTCTGCTCATCAGTTGTCCAAGTAATCATGGCGACTGTATCTGCAACATATTTCACCTGCACATCACTAACAACTGGTGCGAGCTGATCTGCGCGAGCAAAATTTGATAAAATGAAAGGAATTGTAAGAGCTAAGATCAAATATTGTTTTAACATGACCAAAATCCCCTATACTGTTTACTGATGGACGATAGGTGCAGATTTATGGAGAATATCCAACTTTTGAAATAAATACCAATAATAATCAAACCGGCTACAATTCTTATGGCTCTATCTGCTGATCCTACATTTTTCTTCATAGCCCACCTCCAGATATGTTAAACGCCTTTTATTTATCTGATCAGAAAACCAAATATCACTGAACAGGTGATAGATTGAGACAAGTCCAACTATCCGGCAATTTGTCAGATACCATCTGGTTATACCCAGCGTACCACGGAGGGGCCTATGAATGCAAGATATGGTCGGTGGTGCTAATAATCGCACACCGGTAAGAATTTAGGATATTGAAAACTGCAACATCGTTTGAGATGTCACCAGATTCTAAAACAAGAAAAAGCATGGTATCTATGGTAATAACCTGTTGTGCAAAGCGAATAAGCCCACCAACAAGAAAATCACAGAAAACTATTTATTAAGCTATTTACAGTATCAGGCTTTTGGAACACGATTCCATGACCAACGCTTTCAACAGGCTTAAAAGTCAGGTTAGAAATGAAAGACTGAATATTGCTTATCATTTGCTTTGAAATTTCAGTATCTTCAGTTCCCCAAATAAGTAATATCTCACGATTCTGCTTGCCAACCATCTGATAAGATTTACTGTAATCCCCAACTGCATTATTTCTTAGCATTGATAAGATTGATTGTTGGAATCCTTTATAGGTGGTTTGGTCTTTAAAAAGCGTTGTATATTTTTCAGCGTCTGGATTATTTTCAACCAAGGACATAAAACGTTTTGTTATTATCTTGATACCTATTAAACGAGACATAAATTCTCCCAATATAGGTATTCGAAAAATAGATGGGACTTTAAAGTTATTTATCAATGGTGAAATCAATACCAGCTTTCGGACCCTTTGCGGATTGTGAGCAGTGAATTTAACCACTGTGCCTCCACCAAGAGAATATCCGATCAAGTCAAACTGTTTGGTTAAACCAAGCTTATCGACAAGTTCCAATAACTGCTTTTGATAGGTGTCCTGATCATAGGTAATTTCGGGCCGATCAGAATATCCTCTTCCATACATGTCGTAACTCAGAACTCTGTAACCTAATTTTCTAAGTGACAGAACCTGTTTGTCCCAAGTCCACATTGGAACAGTTCCACCATGAACAAGAACTACAACCTTACCATCAACCGGACCCTCTAATTTATAATGTGTAGTGCCTCCAGAAAGTTTTAAATATGTACCTCCCAATCGTGCTCGTTCAGGTTCATCCAACTCATTGGCTTCAGGGTCAAGCATATAATATATTCCAATTGACAAAATTAAGAGTATCGCAAATAGGACTGAAAACCATTTCAATTTCATGCCAGTCTCCTATGAAAAATGTATAGGAAGTGTAGCGGATATATATTCAACCGGTTTTCAAAACTAAGATATATGGAGAATATTCACGGTTGGACCAAAGTTCAGATATTTTTTTAGCACATACATTTTTTTCATCGAAAGCTATTCTTCAAGTTGCGTTAATTTGCATCCTTTTTTAAAAAAATAAATATGTGAAAATTCAGAGTCTTCAGTGGCGCCATGCCAATGCTTTTCACCAGTTGGAATTAAGACAACATCACCTAACGAAATAACTGTCTCTTTATCTTCTGTTGCAACAATTCCCCTGCCTTTTGTAACGATAAGTACCTGTTCAGCATCATGAGCATGGAATTTGTTTCGGACTCCCTTCCCAAAGCTTACAATACTCATTTCATATTCCTCGCTTTCTGGTAAAAGCACCTGCTTCATTACATCTGTTCCTGTGAAAAGTGGCGTGATAAATTGCTCTTTTTCCACTTGCTTACTTTTTACTATCTTCATTGTTTCCTCCACATTCATCACTATATAAAGTCTAATTTTCAGATAGGTATCGATTACTAATAGATGGAGACTATTCCCAGTTGGCGCCTATTGCCGATATGCTATTAAAGATCTTAATAAAAAATTGTGGCGCTCAAGAAAAATTATTCCTGGTAAAAGACCTGTTCCACAATTTCATTTCACTCGCGGTGGTGATGTAATTTTTTAATTTAGGGTGTGAAGAGCTACTTCTAATATACCATTAAAAAAGCATAGCGGTCCATTTTCTGATCATAGTCGGTTCGGACGCTGATCTCATACCCAAATTGACGAACGGTTGAATAGACATCTACAGCCATTGCCTCCGGAGCGGGACGGGCCATACGCGGCTTGTCGCAAGTTTCTCGACTGCCAGTGCACTCTTTGCAGAAACTGCACGAGTCCATAAAGAGTACAAAAGCACGTTCGAAACCGGCCAGGAAAACAGCGCGTTCCAGCTTGACCAATCTTGCATTGATGCGGGCTGACCAGGAATGGCGATCCTCGGGCTTTTTCATTTTGCCTTCAAAGTGCATAAGAATAGCATTTGTATATTCTTTGAAAAAGAACTTACATTCAGAAACTGACGGGGTATTGGGAGGACAAGTGCCACCATGGCCATACTCCCCA
The DNA here is from genome assembly GCA_963701385.1 of uncultured delta proteobacterium. Classification (GTDB taxonomy): domain Bacteria; phylum Desulfobacterota; class Desulfobacteria; order Desulfobacterales; family B30-G6; genus B30-G6. The sequence goes on along the minus strand of CAVOZW010000018.1, from coordinate 114,039 downwards.
CAGCCGAACATGCATTTCATTCGGACCCATTGGGCTACGATAATCTTCTGGGGGTCAATCCAATTATAATCGGTATAATCGTTTGAATGGAGAATGTCATCGATTTGTTTTTGCTGCTTTGCACTCAATCCCATGCTTTTTTTATCCTTATTAAGTTTAATCGATTTCACTGCAGGTTATTGCTGAGAGATGGAGATAATCTTTGTAACTGAAATCTTATCGAATTTTGCCGATGTGCTTTGGTCATCCCCAAGGCACTACCCGAGTCTCTAATTTTACAAGTTTTGTCCTGTAAATTAAGGGACATTTGTGCAAAACTTGCTTTAATAATGCAAGTTCTTCACGAATGTCCTTTAATGTCCAATATATCAATAAAGCAACCACTCCCGCTGCTCCCGCTATTCCCGCTATTCCCGCTACTGTCGCCACCGTCCCCATTAGATCCATTAACGTCTCCAGATTGAGTCGTAAATGACCATACGAAATCAGTCAAAAGAGGATTTCCCGCCAAATCCTCAATACCATTCGTCAGCGTCACGGTATATATTTTGCCGTAATCAAAATCATTATCTGGTGAAAACATCGCCGTGGTTTCATAATAAGATATGTTACCGACGATATTGTTTGAACCATCACTTATTGTAAAAGTGTTGGAGGAAATAGTTGAGACATTCATAGCTTTTGCAAATGTAATGACAATCTGGGTATCTACCGGCATATCTTCAGCATTACGTTTTGGATTAATTGAATCGATCGCAAACCCCTTAGGCAAAGCCAATGGGTAATTGTCTGTCCTGTCCAATTCAATGTGATATGGAATGTCCCCTATGCCATCATCATCGGTATCCACGCCGGTGTAATCGCTCCAATAGTTTCCCTCACCATTGTTATCCCACTGATTGTCACTATTCTCAGCAGATGCTTGAATAACATTCTCTATGAGATTATTATGATAGATAAGGTTGTTCCTGCAAAAACTGCCCTGGATACCAGAGTGACACCGCCACAAAGTATTGCCTATTATCTGGTTAGTTTCTCCATTCAGATCTATTCCAGTTTCGCAGTTTACAATCAGGTTGCCCTCGACATCGCTTTCCCGATTCATCTGGATCCCTGTTGAGCAATTTGATACGCTGTTATTTATTGCTGTATTTCCTTGGCCCAAAATAAGACCAAAGGAACAACCTGATACATTGTTTTCATTCGCTACCCCATTTGTTCCGTAAACACCGATTGCTTCACGACAAACTTCGTTCATATCCGAAATGCTATTGCCCTTAATTTGGCTATTTAAGCTCAGCCATGTTCCAATACCGTTTCCCCAGATGCCGGAGATGGTGTTGTTCGTTAGGATGATGTTGTTCGAGTCATACGCCCCCACAGCACGTTCGATACAATTATAGAGGGTGTTGTTAGAGACGGTGATATCGCTTGAGCCTTCTATATTGACCGCCCAATAGCTCCCCGATATAGTGTTTCCGGTCACTTGCCCGCCAGAGGTATTAAAGAAACTTATCATGCTATCTGTGATCAAATTGTTTTCAAGAACTGCGTGATCGGCGTAAATTTGAATGCCACCATACCACATCTCATGGCCACAGCCGACGATTTCGCTATCTTTCATAACAAAATTTGAGCCTTTGGACGGCTGCATTTGAAATCCATAGCCATTATCCAGATGCGATATTTTACAGTTGTAAATAGAAAGTGAACCACCGGATGCCACACTCAAGTCCGAGCACCATTTCGAAGCGCCGGTAACCAGGTCTACATTTCTCAAGGTCAGGCTTCCACCGCTCTCAACATTAATGCTATGCAACACAATCGTTTGATTCTCGATGATTTCCGCGCCAGTGACTGTCCTTCCAAACAGTGTATCGTACTCGGGAGGGGAGGCAGTCTTTACTTCAGGAACCGGCAGAGAGCCAACAGCAATAGGACTCATGAGTGGAAAATTGTCAGCTCCTTCAGGGCCGACCACAAAAGGTTCATCACCTACACCATCCCCGTTGGTGTCTGTTCCAACATAGTCACGCCAGTGATTTCCCATCCCATCTTGTTCCCAGAGGTTTTCGTTGTTGTCGTAAGGCAATCGCCCATAATTCCCGAAGTCGTTGCCATATACGATGTTGTCTGTACAATCATCGATGACAATAGCTTGGTACTTGGTAGAAGCGATACCATTGTTTGCTATCATATTGTCATCGCTGGAAAATAATACCGAAACACCCCGGAGGAAACCTGAAGTAGTATTTCCGTATATGACATTACGCTTGCTCGAACTCATGAGCAGAAAACCACTTGACCAGGCCGTATCGTATGTGGATGAAGCGGAAATCTGGTTGTTAAGGATTGTGTTGTTTGAGGAGCGTCTTAACCAAATACCCTCCATTTTTACATTCGATATGGTATTCTCGGTCACGACGCTGTTATAGGCATAAACCATGTAGATGCCGTTAGCCGTGCGATCTGAAGGATCTGAAATAACATTGCCTTCGATCTTGTTGTTCCAACCCCACACCATGATTCCGGTCTCATCCATCGCGATGGTGTTGCCTCTGACTGTGTTGTTGTTTGATACGAACATCAAAGCAACAGCTACACCCAGACCTGAGAGATCATTTTCCTCGATCACGTTTCCGTGTGAAAACATCGTTTCGATGACACCTCTATGTATTGTGGAAAGGGTAATGATATTGCCTTTGATGGTATTATCTTCCCCTTCCACCATCCTGAAAGGACTGCTGATTGATGAATGCTGAATTGCGTTATTGGTAATCTGACACCTTGAACCTCCACGTATGTATATGCCATGTACGTTGTTTGAGTGGATATGATTGTTATCAAGGGTAATACCTGTCCCCGTCAAGATTATACCTATGTGGTTTCCGGACAACGTCGTGTTTTCAATGACAGCATCACTGGTGTCGATAACCAGACCCCTCATCCCACCCAAAATCGGCACTTTATCCCAAAGGTCTTCACTGTCCGGACCCCACCCGCATCCATGGACCTCGCTATCTTTCATCAGGAATTGACTCCCAGATTCAACTGCAAAGCTGAAGCGAGCAGAATCGGGGGTTGCAGTGTTGATAGTCCCTTTTTCTATGGTTAGGGCACCTCCTGATTTTATGAGAATACCATATTCTCCATTGTAGCTGTTGTTCATTGTAAGCGTCACGCTGCTGAGTGTAAGGCTCCCTCCATTTTGAACAATCAAGTTTCCATTAAGCGTGATGATTTGATGATCTATGGTTTCAAGACCAGTCACAATCCAGTCGCCACTGGTCGGAATATCTGCATGAGAAGGCACTACCATGAGGGAAAAGAACATGATTGGTAATATGCACCGTAAAAGTGTGTTGCAATTGCACCAATCTTTCATGTGAACATGCCCCTGCGGACGTATTATTTATTAGGTGATATTCAACTGCAGATTACTCGGTTGCTGGCTTGGCGTCCCAATTACCCAGACATTCAGTGTCATTAAAGTCGGCTGCATAGGTTCCTGTTGCTGCCGTACCGATATTGGAAAAAACGCCCTGTATCTGCATTTCCTGGTCCAACGTTTGGGATAGTATTAACTGGATGAAAAATTCACCTTCGGTAATGGGCCAACCAGGGTTGTTAGAGAACGTGATTGATCCGGAAGTTGAAACAATATTGCCACAGCTAAAATCCACAAAAATAAGCTTTACCTCTTCGATGGTGGTCCCATCGTAAGACACCTGATACTCGATATTTCCGAAACCGGAGATCCCGGCCCAAGGGCCGACAATGGGCCCGTCGCTTGAGTCCCCGTAAGGTTGGATGCTCATATCCCGGATGGCATAATTGCCTGCACATTCAAAAAAGTTCGTATCTGTATCAATAAAGGCATAAAGATCAATTTGACTGGTTTCCGGGGCTGCTGGAGAGCTGAAAATCATCGAATGCGTAAAACCGGGATTGCAGGAGCCCCAACTGCTTACATCTACTTCAATCATAACTTCATAGGCTTGATTGACTTGCACATCGAAAACTTCCGTCTGTTGATCCAATGGGGCTGTATCTTCGTATTCTTTCATGGATGCTGTCAGCTGAACCATTCCCGATCCTCCAGTAACAAGGATATTTTTATAAAATATCATCTTAACGACAATCCCGCCGGAATACTCAAAACGAGTTACGGGTCCTGTACGGAGCAACCATTTCAGTGTGATATCCCCAGGTTCGATTTCGTCACAAACCGGGTCAGAGTCACAATCGCTGTCTTGACAATCCGTATTCTGATCACAGTCGTTGTCAATACCGTCGCCGCAGTCTTCGATAGCATCAGGATGAACACCCGGATCGGTATCGTCACAATCGTTTTGATTTTCACTATAACCGTCGCCATCGTCATCTGTCGCCGCAGTTGTTGCATCATACATGGTCTCGATATTTCCAAGTTCCATGGGGGTGCCTTCACTGCAAGTAAAGACGGCAACATAAATGTCTAAATGTGATTTGGTAATGGTAATCGTGTGGCTGCCCGGCACAACCATTGCAAAAAAATAACCCTGGATGTCAGTAGTCGCGGTAACCGGATCGCTCGAGATCGTTACCTGAGCGCCTTCGATTGGATCATTATTGGTGTCGAACACGAATCCACTCACACGAACCAGGTTTGAGTCCTCGCTGCTGCCGCCGTCTGAATCTGAACATCCAACCATGGTCATTGCAAAAAAACACAGGGCCAACATCCATATCTTATTGGATATTTTCATCTTCCCCCCCTTTCAAATATTTTCTCTAAGGACAGTTTAGAATCTTCAACGAAATAAATCTTTTCCAAAAGATGATACTGTTTTGATACTAGCTTTCAGATCGAGAAATAGGACAGGACAAGGTTGACTTGTGAGAAAAAGAATCAAATCAGAGATGATTTAAGCGTATCATAAAGATCATACATTATTTCATAGGATGCGTCCAGGTCAAATATAGTTTTGTGATTCACGTCAGAGCAGATATCACTTTATAAGAAGAACATACTATATTTTCCCATAGAATATTAAGATCCATAGGAGTTGATGGTCTAAATAATGCTGACAAAGCTAAATATAGTGCAAACTTTATTAAGAAGTCAGGACCACCCTTGACTTTTGTATGCTAATTTGAATATCAATATATACGCCCCACCAAATCAGAAAATAGAAAATCAACTTAAAATAACTCAAAAACTAATTTGATCCTTTAAAAAATTCCACACACAGGCTGAATAACAAGGGATAACACCTGATTCAGAAAAGCCCTATATTATCAATGCGTTAAATACCAACCCCAAAGGAGGTAGGCTTATGAAAGGCATACGCGTGTTGAGTGGCATTATTATGGTGATGTTTATTCTGGGTTCCATGGCTTCTCCGTCTATGGCTGCAGATCCGATTAAGATAGGTATCATCCAGGGATTAAGCGGCCCATATGAAATTTATGGCAAAGCGGAGGTTACCGGTTTTAAAATGGGGCTTGAGTACTTCACCAAAGGATCCAATGCGATTGATGGTAAACAGGTGGAACTTGTTGTCGAGGATTCTCAGCTCAAGGCGGCCCGGGCCAAAATGTTGCTGACCAAACTCTACAGCGATGACAAAGTGGATCTAGCTATCGGGCCCACCAGCAGTGGGGTCGCCTTGGCGATACTGCCTGTCGCACAGCAGTTCAAAAAAATTCTTATCGTCGAACCGGCGGTGGCAGATTCCATTACAGGTAAAAACTGGAACCGCTACATTTTTCGCACGGGTCGCAACTCCAGTCAGGATGCCATCTCCAATGCGGTGGCGATTTCCAAACCGGGTGTGAGTATTGCTTGTATCGGCCAGGATTACGCTTTTGGCCGTGATGGCATCGCAGCCTACAAAAAAGCTGCCGAAAAACTGGGGGCCAAGGTTGTGCATGAGGAATACTCCGATCCCAAGGGCACGGATTTCACGGCCCCCATACAGAGAATTATCGAAGCCCTCAAAGACAAGCCAACGCCCAAATATGTCTGGGTCATCTGGGCCGGCAAGGGCGGGCCCATACCGCAGTTGATCGAAACCGGGCTGGATAAATACGGCATCCAGATCGCCAGTGGTGGTAATGTTCTGGCAGCCCTCAAGATGATGAAACCCTTAAAAGGCATGCAGGGCGCCATTTACTATTATTACGAAAATCCCAAAAACGCGGTGAACGACTGGCTGGTGTCAGAACACTATAAACGTTTCAATGAACCGCCGGACTTTTTTACCTGTGGGGGTTTTGCAGCGGCCAGCGCCGTGGTGAAGGCCATCACCCAGGCAGGCGGAACAGATACCGAAAAACTCATCGCCACCATGGAGGGGATGGAATTCATGACACCCAAGGGGACGATGAAATTTCGTAAAGAGGACCATCAGGCACTGCAGTCAATGTTTGCGTTTAAGCTCGATGTCAAACCAGATGTCGAATGGGCCATCCCACAGTTAACCCGCGAACTTTCAATGGACGAGACGGCACCGCCGATAATGAATAAATGATGAACGGCAATCATTCAGAGCCCATTATCGAAACCAGGGACCTGACCATCCGCTTTGGCGGGCATGTGGCCGTTGATCATGTCAATTTAGCGGTGGAACCCTTTACTCTAAAGTCAATAATTGGCCCCAACGGTGCCGGTAAAACGACGTTATTCAATCTGCTTACTGGTCAGTATAAAGCCACCGAAGGTCAAATCTTGTTCAAAGGGCAAGATATCACCGCCATGGGACCGGCCATGCGAACCCGTCTGGGTATGGGGCGGTCTTTTCAATTGACCAATATTTTCCCGCTCTTGAGCGTACTGGAAAACGTCAGGGTTGCGATCCAAGCCCGGGAGGGGTTTGGTCTCAACTTCTGGCGCAATTATCTGCATTTTTCAGAAACCGAGGATGAAGCCTATGCCATCCTGCAAGAAATGCTTTTGGAAAACAAGTGGGCAGATCCAGCCAGCTCCCTGACACACGGGGAGCAACGCAAACTGGAGTTGGCCATCCTGATAGCCTTGCAACCCAGGGTTCTTTTTCTGGATGAGCCAACGGCCGGTATGTCCCTGGAAGAAGTCCCAGCGATTTTAGATGTTCTGGGGAAAATCAAAGAAGCCAGAGACCGGACGATTCTGCTTGTGGAGCATAAAATGGACATGATCATGTCGCTTTCGGACACGATTGCCGTACTTCAGGACGGACGGCTGATTGCCGATGGTGATCCGGAGAGCATTCATCACAGTAAGGAAGTTCAGGAGGCCTATCTTGGAGGCGGAGCCAAACTTGAATGACGCCATCTTAAAAGTCGAAGATGCCCATAGCTATATCGGTCACCACCATATCCTCCAAGGGCTGTCCTTTGAGGCCAGGGCCGATGCGGTTACGGTATTGATAGGCCGCAACGGTGCCGGCAAGAGCACGACCCTGCGGACCGTAATGGGTCTTCTTCCCGCTGCCCAGGGTAGGGTTTTATTCCAAGGCCAAGAGATTCAGAATAAAAAGCCCTATGAAATTGCACGTCTGGGTCTCGGGTTTATCCCTGAAGATATGGGTATCTTTGCCAGCCTGACCGTGGAGGAAAATATGCGCGTAGCCATGTTGCGTGATGACGAGGCAACGGGCGAAAGACTGGAACGCACGCTGGAGATGTTCAAGGATCTCAAAAATTTTTGGAAATCCCAGGCCGGGATTCTGAGTGGTGGTCAAAAACAGATGCTGGCGATCGCCCGGGCCATTGTCAACGAGACGTCGCTGCTGCTCATCGATGAACCTTCCAAGGGTTTGGCGCCTATTATTGTAGACGCTCTAATTGAAGCGTTCAACCAAATTAAGAAGCATAGTGTCGTTGTCCTGGTGGAACAAAATTTTTACATGGCTAGTTCTGTCGGCGATTACTTTTATATACTGGATGACGGGGTAGCCGTACACCATGGGCACATGCATGCGCTCGTTGATGATGACGAACTAAAAAGCAGGTACCTCGGCATCTAATAAGGAGCACACTTGATGTTGGAAACCATTACCAAATATTGGCGTGCAGAGCAGACCATTATGGCTGTTGCCGTCGTGCTATTGATGTTGCCACTGTTGGGCATGCCGCTTACAACCTATCTCACCCTCACCATTGCCGGTCTTGCCATGGGAATGCTCCTTTTTTTGATTGCCTCCGGTGTAAGTATTATTTTTGGATTAATGGATGTGTTAAACTTTGCCCATGGGGCGCTGTTTGCCTGGGGGGCCTATGTCGGCTTTTCTGTTTTCGGGTGGCTGCGTAAGGGCGTCGAAGCTGATTCGGTCGTTCAAAACTTCGGCGTATTTTTTTTCGCTATCATTGTTGCCATGTTAACAGTGGCCGCGCTGGGGGTTATCCTGGAAAAAGTCATCATTCGAAGGGTATACGGCAACCACCTGTTTCAGATTCTAATCACTTTCGGGACCACCATCGTCCTGGTGGAGTTGATCCGGGTGGTCTGGGGCCCGAATGATGAAGTCATGACAGTACCACTGACATTTCGGGGCACCTGGGACGTCTTTGATGTCATCATTTCACGCTACAGAATCATCTGTATCTTTATGGGACTTATCGTTTATGCCACCATTCAACTAATACTCAAGAAAACCAAAATCGGTACCATCGTACGGGCTGGAGTGGAAAACCGCGAAATGGTTCAGGCCATGGGCTATAATATTTTTCTCCTCTTTACGGGTGTGTTTGCCGTTGGCAGCGCCTTGGCTGCCCTGGGGGGGCTATCGATGAGTATCTTCAGCCTGCAGGTCTACCCTGACATGGGGTCGACCTATCTGCTGTTTGCATTTATTGTTGTCATAATTGGTGGTTTGGGCAGTGTGACGGGTTCATTGGTAGGTGCTCTCATTGTGGGGTTGTCTTACAATTACGTGGCTTACCTGGTTCCATGGGCTGCTGCCGGGGTAAACATTTTAATTATGATCATTATTCTGCTTATTCGGCCGACAGGACTATTTACAGCCGGAAAGTGAGTACAAAAAAGGAATGGCGTGTGACAGCACTAACACCGGTCCAGAAGGTACGCAATCAGGAGAGACGGCAACAATTCACAAGCGGAAGTTCATTTCTGAAGCTTGGAGTTTTTATCCTTTTCATACTGGTTCCTTTTTTATTGCCCTCTTATAAAACCGTCGATCTAGCTATAAAGATCGTGATTTTTGCCTCCCTGGTGGCTAGTTTCGATATTATGCTGGGCTATACCGGTATCCTTTCCTTTGGGCACGGTATGTTTTTTGGCCTCGGTGCCTATTGTGTAGCGTTTCTGCTGGAGAAATACGGCAGCCCGACCTATCTCAATCTGTTTTTCGGTTTACTATTGGCGGCGGTGGTCGCCATTGTCCTGGCGTTGCTGATCAGTTTTATCTCGCTACGTGTCAAGGCGATTTTCTTTGCCATGGTTACCTTGGCCTTGGCAGAACTTGCCATCGTTCTGGCCAACAAGCTGAGTCATTTTTCCGGTGGAGAGGACGGCATCAGTATCATGATGCCCGGCATTTTTTCAGTGGCCTATAATCTAGAAATTTTAGGTATTGAGATTACGGGCAGACTCATCACCTACTACTTTATCCTGTTTTTCTGTCTGAGCCTATTTCTGATAATGCTACGATTTACCAAATCTCCGCTGGGTCGCGTGCTGCAGGCAATTCGTGATAACGAACAACGCGCAGTTGCCTTGGGCTATAAAACGTTCATTTTCCAAACCATATCCATTACCTTCGGGTGTCTGCTGGCGACGCTTATTGGCGGGTTATATGCCATGTGGGTTGGTTATGTGAATCCAGAGTCTAGCCTTGAGGTGATGGCCATTATGCTCAATGTGCTTCTCATGGTCATTATCGGAGGCATGGGCACGCTGTACGGAGGTATTGTGGGTGCCTCTTTCTTGCTCATTACGCAAACCTTTTTACCAGACTTTCAAAATTTAGCCCAGAAACTTTTGCCTCAGGCAACCCTACTGCATAAAATTCTAGAGCGATGGCTGCTTTTATTTGGCGTCCTCTTTATACTGGTGGTTATTTTTTTCCCCAAGGGCGTCATCGGGTCTGTCCAGGATTATTTTTTGCAGAAAAAACAGACCACTCAAGCATAAACGGATAACGGCTAACCCTGCCAGGAACATGTAGATAATTTTAAGATGGGTTAAGGAGAGAATTCATGACGAAACCGATCATGAAACAGGTCAATGGCGACGGGATAAAAATAAATCTGGCCAGCTGGGAAGGTATTGGCAAGCCCATTCTGTGTATCCATGGCATTACCGCCAATTGCCGATGTTGGGATATGTTGGCTGAAACTTTGGCACCTACATATAACCCTATGGCCATGGATTTGCGGGGTAGGGGACGGTCGGATAAACCTGACACAGGCTATTCTCTTGAGCACCACATGCGAGATATAAATTTCCTTTTAGATGATCTGGGTCTTGATCGAGTTGTTATCATGGGACATTCATTGGGCGCCTTCATTGGGTTGGCCTTGGCAGCCGAATACCCCCAGCGTGTTGAACGGCTGATCTTGGTGGATGGGGGTGGGGACCTGTCCACTGAACAAATGGCAAAAGTGTTTGTGGGCATAAAGCCGGCCCTTGACCGGTTAGGGCAGATCTATCCTTCAGCCGAAGCCTACTTGGAAAAAATGAGTGCCGCAGCTTATATCCAGCCTTGGTCTGAGATGATCGTAAGGTACTATCGTCACGAAATCGAGACGGTTGAAGGTGGGGTGCAAACCAATATCGCTCCGGCACATATCATGGAGGAAGCCGAAAACGTCAGAAAGCTTGATTGCGCGCCCTTTTATCCCAAGATAAAATGTAAGGTTCTTATCTTGCGCGCAACTGAAGGTTTGCTGAGCCAGGATGATATCCTTCTGCCCGAAGATGTCATTGACGGTATGATGCGGGATATCCCCCAGGCTCAGAGGTTTGACGTCAAGGGCATGAATCACTACGGAATTTTATTTCAACCCCATGACGCCAGAGATCAGGCTATCCGGGAATTTTTAAACCAATGAACGTTTCAAACACTCCAGGTTCGGATTCTTGAACCGCAATAGCGGGCGCACTTGCGACTGCGGGTGGCAAGAGTTACAATAGCTTTTTATGACGCCAAGTCCTCTTTCTTCCGGTCAAATTCTTCTTTGTCGATTTCACCTTTTGCATAACGCTTCTTCAGGATATCTAAAGGTGTTTCCGTGGTCGAGACAGTGGAACCTTTTGATTTTGAAGCCTGAAGCAGAAAATAAATAACAACACCGACCAAAACCAAAACGATTAACCACATAAATCCCCCTCCATAGCCGTATCCCATCATATGGCCCCAGTTGCCCATAGGACGATTGTATGGGCCTTGCCCACAGGCAATAATTGTTAGTAGTGGCAGAATGATCAATTTAGAGAATATTCTTTTTAGCGCCATTTCCTCTACCTCCTTAACTTATTGAATCAAAAACTTTCTTTAACTTCTTTTCGATTGTAGAAGCAATTTGCTCTAATTCAGCGTTGCCGATCATTTTCATTGCCACGGTCGGTTTGATAATTGAAACGACGGTTCTATCCTGCCTTTCGTAGATTATAACATTGCAGGGAAGCATCAACCCGATATCTTCCTCCACAAGAATAGCCTTGTGGGCACTTGGTGGGTTACATGCACCCAATATTGTGTATTTCTTAAAGTCGATCCCGAGTTTTTCTTTGAATTTATTTGCCACGTCAATTTGTGATAGAATACCGAAACCTTCCTTTTGCAGTTCGTTTGTAGCTTTTTCCAATGTTTCTTCAAATGAAGCATCAATTTCTTTTGTAAATCCGTAATTAATCATTTTTAAACCTCCCTAAAATTAATTTTTCTTTCGGCCGCCCTGAACAAGGGAAAACACTACCAGAATAAAGATAAAAACAGTTGTATACGTTAAAAGAATTGGAAAGTTTTTCTCCATGGCAGGAATTTCATAACCGATATACGTGTAGATAAGCGTTGCGGGAAGCATACCCAATGCCGTACCAGAGATAAAAGCCCAGAGGCGGATGCCGCTCAATCCTGCCATGTAGCTGATAATATCAAAAGAAATAAACGGCAGCAACCTGGATATAAGGATGACATAGAACCCCCTTTTTTCTCCGGCGTGTTTTATGAATTCAGTGTTTTGAGAAAAGCAATCAAGTCGGCCAGATCATCGTTACTGATATTCCAACGCGGCATGTCCGGTTTTAACTGTGTGCCATCTGGATCTTGGCCTTTCACAACGGCCAGCCGAAATTTATCGGCATCAAATTCCTTTTGCAGGGATGACCATCGAATATCCTTGGAATCCATCACCTGCATCATACCCATGCTGTGTTTACCACCCTGTCCATAGGGGCCGTGACACGAAACGCATGCCAGGCGACCCCCCATCATCATCCAACCACTCGATCCAGGTCCACCCGTGTGAATGGGGTCAGACCTTGAATAGTGAATGAAAAAATTGACAGCAGAGCATGATGCTGTATAAATAAATCATGGCCAGACCATGGAGGATAGAGTTTGAAGGTGCATTGTACCACGTATTGTCGCGAGGCAACGGACGCGAAGACATTTGTTATGATGACCAGGATCGCCATCTGTTTTTAAAGACAGTTGGCGAGATGTCAGAACGATATGAAATCGATGTATATGGCTATGCATTGATGGGCAATCATTATCATCTCCTGCTAAAAACCAACCGGGCCAACCTCTCCAAAAGCATGCAATGGTTGGGTTTAACCTATACACGAAGATTCAACTTGAAGCATTCCCGGGCCGGACATTTGTTTCAAGGCCGGTTCAAGAGCATTATTGTTCAAAACGATGCTTATCTGATGCGCCTTTCCTGCTACATCCATCGCAATCCACTTAGAGCTGGTATCGTAAAACGTTTGGCGGATTATCGTTGGAGCAGCTATCGATCTTACGGCTACGGCCGCAAATCTCCTGAATGGCTTAATACCGGGATAATATTTTCCAGGTTCAAAGGTGCGGATAAATGCAAAGCCTATCGAGAAAAAATGCAGGAATATGCCAAAGAGGAGAAGAAACTGTGGGAGGATTTACGACATGGAATGATCATAGGTTCTAAGAAATTCGTCGACAAGATCCGCAGCGCATACCTGCCTGAAAACATACAAAAAGAGATGCCGCAGCAACGCGATATGTCAAAAAGCACCAATCCGATAGCACAATTAAAGAAATCTGCAAGATTGCTTGATTGTGACCTGGATCAGCTCAAACAGATGCCAAGGATATCGAAGGCAGATAAAGATAATCGTGATATATTGCTGTTGTCTGTCTGGAAGACCGGAATGATGACCAATGATGAAATTGGGAGTATATTCGGCATGACGTACTCCTCGGTCAGCCATATTGTAAAGACGATAAGGATACGAATGAAGGAGGATCACAATCTAAAAGAAAGGTTTAATCGTATTTATTCACAATTCAAGATCTGACCCCATTCATGTAGAAAGGAGATTATGGCTTTATGAAAAGAAGATTAAAAGCTGGAAAAATTCGCAATTCAGGCTTCAGTCTGAACGTCATGACCGATGACGAAGTTCATGAAATCCATCTGGGAACCCTGGAAATCCTCAGAGATGTGGGGATCTTCGTGGAGAGCGAGGAAGCCTTGGAGCGATTCGGTGATGCCGGGTGCGACGTGGACATGAAAAACAAAGTTGTCAAGTTTCCCCACTGGGTGGTCGAGGATGCCATCAACTCCGCTCCCGGTACCTATTATGCTTGTGGACGAAGACCCGAGGACGACGTACTGCTGGAAGACAACCGGGTAACCTTCACCAACTTCGGTGAAGGCATTATGTTCGTGGACCCTTATAACGGCGAACACCGGGAAACAACCAAGGCGGATATTGTGAAGGCGGCCCGGATCATCGACAGTCTGGAGAATATCGAAACCTATGAACGGGCCATGTGCTCGCACGACAAACCACCCGAATCCCAGGCCCTCCACAATGCCGAAGCATCGCTGACCAACACCACCAAGCACCACTGGTTGTGCCCGGTGGACCGCTTCCAGGCCAAAAAAATTATTGACATGTGCGCCGCCATCGTCGGGGGCAAAGAGATTCTCAAAAAGCGGCCGCTGCTGGCATTTACCACCTGCCCCATCAGCCCGCTGAAACTCCCGTCACACCACTGCGAAATCGTCATGGAAGCGGCAGAGAGCCATATGGGGCTGAACGTGGTCGGCATGGCCATGTCGGCGGGTTCCGGTCCGGTGCATCTGGCCGGTACGCTCATTATTCAGAATTGCGAAGTCCTTTCAAGTCTGATTCTCCAGCAGTTGACCCGCAAGGGGTCCCAGTTCATATACGGCAGTTCCACCTGCCCCTTGGACCTACGCATGGCTACGGCCAGCGTCGGATCACCCGAAACCGGTATGATCAGCGCGGCGGTGGCGCGACTGGCACGTTACTACAGTCTGCCCTGCTTCGTTGCCGGTGGATAGGGCGACAGCAAAGTAACCGATGCCCAGGCGGGTTTCGAAAAAACCATGACCGGCATACTTCCCGCATTGGCAGGCGCCAATGTTATCTACGGATTGGGGATGCTGGAAATGGGGATCACTTTCGACCTGGCGCAGCTGGTGTGGGACCATGAGATTGCCGAGATGATTCTGTATTCCCTGAAGGGTGTTCCGGTGAACGATGCAACCCTTGCCGTCGATGTCATCAAGGAGATGGGCATCGGCAAGGATTACCTGTCTCATCCGACCACCCATGCGTATATGCGGTCGCAGTCTCCTGCTCGGTTGATCGACCGGCGGATGCGGGAAGACTGGGAAGCGGCCGGCAGCACGGATGCCTACCAACGGGCCCATAGCAAGATGATTGACATCCTGGAAACCTATGAACCCCCCAAGCTGTCGGATGAAATTCTGCAGCAGGTTAGATCCATTGTCGTGGAGGCGGAGAAAGAGCTTGGCGTATACAACGACGATGAGGAGGAGGTGTAACCTGAGAACAAGTTCGAATACGCAACTAAAGCGCAGAAAGGGAGGTGACGTAAATGGAAAGCATCTACGAAGACATGGCCAAAGCGCTGATAGCCGGCAAAGAGGCCGACGTGAAAAAGCTGACCCAGGACGCCCTGGACAAGGGTGGGGATGCCAAAGACATTTTGGACAACGGCCTCCTGGCCGGGATGGACGTTGTCGGTATGCGGTTCAAAAGGAGCAGGAAAAGCTGTCATTGGTACGGTGGAAGGTGATCTGCATGACATTGGTAAAAACCTGGTGGCTATGATGATGCAGGGTTCCGGGTTCAAGGTCATCGATTTGGGTGTCAATTTGAAACCCCAGGCATTTGTGGATGTGGTGAAAGAGCACAATCTAAAAGAAAGGTTTAATCGTATTTATTCACAAATCAAGATCTGACCCCATTCACATATCAAAATTTAATCAATCTCCAAATGTTCCTGGCGTCACGATTTCATCTAAATACGAGAAAACCCTTCAAGTTTATACTTTGTAACGCCATCTTTTCTTTTTGATCCATTTTATGCCCAACTGGACACCACAATATATTGGGGTAGCCCAATTTAGGAATTTGCCTAAATTTTTCACCTCTTCGGATGTGATATTTATTGTGGATCACCAGTTCAATAAAATTCGTGATAAGAGAATACTCTCTTTATAGAAAGCGGTTACTTCGGCAGGATTTATTGTTATAGGTCTGGGGACAGTAAGTTATGTATAATTATATATAAAAACAGGGAGCCATGATTTCTCATAACTCCCTGTTTTTATATTTATAAATTGGTAGGCGGTACTGGATTTGAACCAGTGACTTCTACCGTGTGAAGGTAGCACTCTCCCGCTGAGTTAACCGCCCTAAATTTACTGCAACTATAATGAGTCGAGGGGTTCTTCGTCAAGCCCTTTTTGCGTGGGCGCATTTTCCGTTTCCGGGGGGCTATCCGGTCCTTCCTCTTCCGGCTCGGCCGCATCCATGGTATCCTCTTTCAAAGCGCTTGCCTCTTCGGTTTCCTCTTCCGACTCGAGCGCATCCATGCTGTCCTCTTCCGATACATCGGCATCCATGACCTCTATTCCCAGAGCTTCGATCTCTTTGGGAGAGGGCAGATCTTTCAGGTTTTTCAGATCAAATACTTGAAGAAACTGTTTGGTGGTGGCATATATCAATGGCCGGCCGGGGATCTCCTTGCGCCCCAGCACACGAATCAGTTTGCGCTCAAGGAGCATCCTGAGAACCCCGCCGCAATCGACACCCCTTAAATGTTCGATGTCGCTGCGAATCATGGGTTGTTTGTAGGCGATGATGGCCAGCGTCTCCAGGGCGGCCTTGCTGAGCCGAGAAGGTTTTGGCTGAAGAAGGCGCTTGATCCAGGGGACATAATTGGGTCTGGATCGAAACTGATAGCCCCCTGCAACTTCATGCAGGGTAAAGGCACCCCGGCGCGTTTCGTGATCCTCTATCAGTTCATTGAGGGCTTCCCGGATCATTTTTGTATCGGGCAGTGAAAGGACTTGCTTTATCTGCTCGATGCCCAGGGGTTCCTCAGCCACAAACAGAAGGCTTTCGATAATATTTTTTAGATCATCCATTATACGTAAAATATTCTGATAATGCCGGATTCGACGTGCTGTACAATCTGGACCAAATTTAGTTTGACCATTTCCAGCAGGGCCAGAAAGGTCACGATAATTTCACCCTTGTCCGCGTCTTTAGAAAACAGCTCGTAAAATGTCAAGGAATCCTTTTTTTCGAGGATGTCGACAATTTCTGAAATCCTTTCTTTGACCGAAATCCGGTCAGTGGATAGGTCGAGCCGGTGTTCTTCCGGAATGTTGGCCAGGATTTTTTGAAACGCATCGATGAGTTCGAAAAGACCCACTTGAATGTAGGGCTCTTCATCCTGATTGCCCTCAAATTTTTCTTCTGCAAAAGGTCTGACAAAGGTTTGCTCTCCCAGGAGATTTCGATTCGCCAACTGCTCCGCGATGGACTGCATTTCAAGATATTCCCTGAGCGGTTTGGCCAGCTCCAGGCGTGGGTCATCCTCGTCTTCAATGCCGTGGGTCGGCAGCAGCATCCTGGACTTGATCTGTGTCAGGGTGGATGCCATCACCAGAAAATCCCCGGCAAAGTCGATATTCATGAGCTTGATCCATTCGAGATATTCGAGATACTGCTGGGTAATCATGGCAATGGGAATGTCATAGATATCCACTTCATTCTTTTTGATCAAATGAACCAGAAGCGCCATGGGCCCTTCAAAAACTTGATCGAGCTTTATCTCGTATGGGGTTTCTGCGTGTGCCATTGGGTTGAAAAAACCTGTTGTTTGATCGAATATTGAAGCTCCCCGCCGCAAGCAGCGGGGAATGCACTCGCTGTTTCGGTTCAAGCTAAAAGCGATAAGCTGCTAATGGCTACATGCTAACGGCTATCAGTTATCTCTCAATGAGAGATCTTACATCCCGATAGCATTTCGGACCTCGGCCATGGTCTGACGGGCCACCTTGCTGGCCTTGTTGCGGCCCTCTTCGATAATCTCTTTGACCAGCTCCGGGTGGTTATTGTAAAAATCCCTTTTTTCGTGAACCGGTGCCAGGGCGGCCAGTAAATTTCGAGCCATGATTTTCTTGCAGTCCACGCATCCGATCGCGGCGTTGCGGCATTCCTTGTTGATGGTGGCAATGGTTTCTGGGTCTGTATACAATTTATGAAATTCATACACATTGCACACGTCCGGGTTTCCTGGATCTGATTTTCTGGCCCGCTGCGGATCTGTTATCATCTGTGACACCTTGGCTGTCACCTGCTTGGGGCTATCCGAGAGATAGATGGCATTGTTGTAGCTTTTGCTCATTTTGCGTCGATCCAGGCCGAGAATTTTCGGTGTTTGCGTCAAGATGGCGTCGGGCTCAGGGAATACGTTGCCGTAATAATAGTTAAACCGGCGGGCAATCTCGCGTGTGATTTCCACATGCGGCACCTGATCCACACCCACAGGAACGGCATTGGCTTTGTACATGATGATGTCGGCTGCCTGAAGCACGGGATATCCTAAAAACCCGAAGGTGGACAGATCCTTGTTGTTCAACTGAATCATCTGATCCTTGTATGTCGGATTTCGTTCCAGCCATGGTACGGGTGTAATCATGCTCAACATCAGGAATAGCTCGGCATGCTCCTTGATATCCGATTGAACGAAAAGGGTGCTTTTTTCCTGCGACAGTCCGACACTAATGAAATCTTTGATAATTTCTAAGGTATAGCCGGAAATCAGGCTGGGGTCCTCGTAGTCACTTGTCAGCGCATGCCAGTCGGCAATAAAGAAAAAGCAGTCGTATGTTTCCTGCATTTCAACCCAGTTCAATAGTGCACCATGCAGGTTTCCCAGATGCAGCGGGCCCGTTGGGCGCATGCCACTTAAAACACGTTTTTTCTTGTCGGTCATAATAGAACGGTTCTCCTAACCTCTATGGACGTTTGATGCATTACCCTTCAGAGCGACAACGTCGCGTTTGCTAAAATTCAGCCCGATTTTATTTCGCTAGATACTTATCTGCAAAAGCCAGTTCATCCTTGCGTGTCTGGAGCAACCCATTTAGCTTTGCGTCCAAGACTGCCTGCATGACATCACGATACGCGGGACCCGGCTTTAGACCTCGCTCCATGAGATCTTTTCCGGTCACCAAAATAGCGACATGTCTCAATTTTGTCACATAATGCGAAATGACCCGTTTTGCCTGACGGCTGCGGGCACGTACCATCATATAGAGAATCATTTCAATGCTCAGGCCGGCCAATTGCTTGTGCAGCGAACTATCGTTTTTGGGCAGATTTCTTTCCAGCCGGTTGAGTATGACTTCGGCTGAAAAACGGTCTTTGAGCATCATTTTTCGGTAACGAGGCGCCAACTCCAATCCATCGCAAATTTCCCGGGTCGTTTTCCGATCGCAATCCTTGATGAGTACCATAAAATAAATGGCCCACTTTATATAGGATTCCTCCAGAAAAAGCAAATCATGCCACGCCAGGACTTCTCTTGTTGAATTGAGCAATGAAATCAATTCGTTGTCAATTGATATGGAAGCGTGGATTACCTTCAGGAGTTGGTAATCGTGAAGCCGGATTATGGCAGGGGTCGGGTTTTCTTCTTCGAGGATCAGGCGTATTTCCGCGAAGACTCGCCGGCCGCTGAGGCGTCTGAAAAAGTTCATTTTAACGGCATTCTCGATCAATCCGGCCGTGAGTTTTCCGATGCTAAAGCCAAAACGCTGTTCAAACCTGAGGGCACGGAACACCCGCGTGGGGTCTTCGACAAAGCTGAGATTGTGCAGGACACGGATAACCTTTTCCTTGATATCTCTTTGGGCAGAGAAAAAATCGATCAACGTACTGAATTTATCGGCGTTCAGCTGGATCGCCAGTGTATTCATGGTAAAATCTCTGCGGAACAGATCCAGTCGAATGGAACTCATTTCCACGATGGGAAGTGCCGCTGGAAACTTGTAGTATTCAAGCCTTGCAGAGGCGACATCAATTTTATATCCGTTCGGAAAGATGATCACGGCGGTACCGAATTTTGCATAGGAATGGATTCGTGCGCCTACTCCGGCTGCAAATTTTTTTGCGAACGCGATGCCGTCGCCTTCGATAACGATATCGATATCCTCATTGGGGCGGTACAGGAAGAGGTCACGGACAAACCCGCCGACAACGTATGCGGAACAATCGATGTCATCCGCGACCCGGCCGATGTCCCTTAAAATATTCACTAGCCTTGGGGAGAGGCGTTCTTTCATAAAGTTAAGAATATGCCGTGTCCTGGCGCGAGTCTGCTTCTGACTTTCACGCATGACGGAACGGTCATCCACTTTCTGCTGACTGACCAGGACGTTGAGGAGGTCGGTTCGGGTGACAACACCGACGACGATTCCCTGATCGATGACCGGCAGGATGCGCTGTTTACTCTCGATAATATTTTCCTGAATTTCGATAATATCCGCTGTCGGTGGTACAGACAGCATCTCCGTGGTCATGTATTCGCGCACCGGTACGTCGTGCAGCTTATGATAAAGCGCTTTTTCGATGATCTGGCGCGATATGATGCCTGATAAGGCGCGGGTTTCCTTTTGGGTGACGAGCAAGGCATTGATATTGTAACGGGTCAGCAGTTCAGCGGCTTCCCGGCAGGAGATGTCTTCATCGATCATGATGGGTGGCGAAGACATGAGATGCTTGGCCAGACGCTTGGATTCGATCTTGTCATACAGCAATTCCAGAAGCGCCTGTTCGACCTGAGTGATGGTCTTGCCTTTGATGGATGCCGCCGCAGCGTATGTGTGTCCCCCCCCGCCAAGGCTGGTGACGATATCCCCCACGTCCACCTCCTTTATTCTACTGCGGGCCACGATGTAGACCTTGTTTTCCATTTGTGCGATGGCAAAAATGGCGTCGATATCCTCCATTTTGACCATTTTATGAACCAGAAAAGCGAAGTCGGGTACATAGCGATCGGTTGTTACGTTGGTAAACACGATATCGATACCATTGACATGATAAGTACTGGAGGCCTGGATCATATCGTTCAGGATGCTCACCTGTTCGGGGCTGATTTCTCGTGCTATGAGGTTGGAGATCATGTTGAGGTTGGCACCCTTGGACAAGAGAAAAGCAGCGGCCCTGAAGTCTTTTTCAGTGGTGGATGGAAACGTGAAGGAGCCCGTGTCTTCATAGATGCCGAGACACATGATCGTGGCTTCGTCGGGGGTAATGTCGATATTCTTTTTGTCCAGTATTTCTGCCAGCAGCGTTACGGTGGCACCCACCGCTTCCTGGACCACGACCTGACCCTCTATGTCGTTTTCCATAGGCGGGTGGTGATCGTAAACGTGAATCTCCAGATCGGGTTTATCCAAAATCGATTCAAATTTTCCAATTCGATGGGGTTGCTTGGTGTCAACAAGAACGAGTCGCTCGATTTTGGAAAGATCGATCTCCTTGACATTGGCGATATTTAAAAGATAGACCATCGACTGGATGAAGAAGTTTCTCAGGTTTTTTTCCTGGGAGCCTGGAAAGACAACCAGGGAGTTCGGGTAGAGTTTCTGGGCGGCGAGCATGGATGCAAGGGCATCGAAATCAGCATTGATGTGGGAGGTGATAACCGTTGTTTTTTTGGGGTTCATCATGCCGAAAGTCTCGTTATAACACTTCTGAATAACTGTAAATATGCGCGCATACCTGCAGAAAAAGCAGCCTTTTACCATACACACAATCATCTGTGATAATCAAGCGAAAGATCGTTGGCAGCCTTTTTGAACCGCAACAGGGCTAACCCACCAAGGTGACGCGACCGTCTTCGACCCTGAGTTCAGATTCGGGGCACTAACTCGCTTCAAACAGGTGACCGTATGTTTGCCGTCAGCCGCCGGCGCTTTTATCAAAGGCAAACGCAACACGCTTTTGACAAGCGGTATAAATTCCGAAAACTATTGTTGTTTCAATCATAGTGTGATAGTAATTAGTGCTTAATAAACGGTACAAACGGGATGTTATGATCGTTTTCATCGGCCTAAATTCTTTGCTGCGTCTTCACCAGCGGATTCCTGACAAGGGGGATGGATTATGCCTGTTTATCTGTGGGTAGGTAAAAATAGAAACAATGATGTGCAAAAAGGAGAAATCGATCTTGCCAGCGAAGATGCCGTCAGAAATCATCTGGCAAAAATCCGCATAACACCCACAAAAATAAAGAAAAAACCAAAGGACCTTTTCGAGAATGTAGCCTTTCTTCAACCACCGATAAAGGAACAGGATATCATCATCTTCAGTCGGCAGTTTTCCACCATGATCGATGCCGGCCTGCCCATCATTCAGTGCCTCGACATCCTCTATTCCCAACAGGAAAACAAGACGTTTAAAAACATGCTCAAGGATATCAAGGAGTCGGTGGAGGGTGGTCAAACACTCGCCGAAGCGTTGCGCAAGTATCCCAAGCAGTTCGATGACCTCTTCGTCAACATGGTGGCTGCGGGTGAGGCGGGCGGTATTCTGGACACCATTCTGCGACGGCTTTCAGCTTATATGGAAAAGACGGCCAAGTTGAAGGCCCAGGTCAAGGGCGCCATGACGTATCCCATTATTACAATCATCGTCGCGGTCCTGGTTGTCGGCGTTATTCTTGTTTTCGTGATCCCGGTTTTTCAGGAAATGTTCGAAGGCTTGGGGGGTGATCTCCCGGTACCCACCAAGATCGTTGTCGCCATGAGTGATTTCGCAAAGGATAAAATTCTTTATATTATCATTGGACTGGTGATCTTTTTTTATGCCTTTAGCCGTTATAAAAAAACGGCCAAGGGGAGATTGACGGTTGATGCACTTTCGTTAAAACTGCCCGTTATCGGTACGCTGTTGCGAAAGGTTGCCGTGGCAAAATTCACCCGCACCATGGGCACCATGCTCTCCAGCGGTGTTGCCATTTTAGAAGCCCTGGATATCGTTGCCAAGACAGCAGGCAATAAGATTATTGAGAGGGCGATCTACAATGTTCGATCAGGGATTGCTGAGGGTCGTACCATGGCGGACCCGCTGTCCGATAGTGGTGTTTTCCCCGCCATGGTCTGTTCGATGATTGCGGTGGGAGAGTCCACGGGTGCCCTGGATGCCATGCTGGTCAAGATCGCGGACTTTTACGATGACGAGGTTGATCAGGCCGTAGAGAACTTGACCGCCATGATCGAACCTTTTATGATGGTGTTTCTGGGGACGGTAATCGGAGGCCTGGTGGTGTCGATGTATCTCCCGGTATTTAAAATGGCCGGAGCCATTTCAGGATAGCACCGAAATTTGAAATCATCTTGCGCTGCCCCGATGAATGCGGATTTTCGACCTCGATAGACCAGCACTTTCAACGATCAGAGTGACATTGAAGAACCGCGCGACAAGACTTCGACAGACTCAGTCGCGTTGCTGCGAGGAATGGCCTGCCAAGCGGTAGTGCTTGGCAGCGACCGTAAGGAATTCTATCTTTTTGATTTACTCACTAACCCCGCGGCCCCGACAAACTGGGATTTTTGCTTCTCTCGAACAACCCTCAGGGAATGCGCTCGCTATTGCGGTTCAATTTTCATGAATAACATCTCCGTGTCAACCGAAAGAGACCTGGAACAAAAACTCAAGTTGTTGATGTTCTTTCGGCTTATTTTCACGTCGATTTTACTGGGATCGACCATTGCGCTCCAGCTCAATGAGAACGTTTCTCCCTTGGCGGCCCCGCTCCTATTTCTTTACGGGCTGATCGCCTCCATTTTTATCCTCTCCTTCGTTTACTCGGTAACGTTATCCAGAATTCGCCATAAAGTGGTCTTCACGTATATTCAGATCGGTATCGACACCCTCGTGGTGACCTTGATTGTTCTCGTCACCGGATGCTTCCTCAGTTTTTTTTCTTTCCTCTATCTATTGGTCATCATCTATTCGAGTGTCCTGCTCTTTCTCAAGGGAAGTATGGTCGTGGCCGGATTGTGCAGCCTGCAGTACGCCATCCTGATCAGTCTCGAATATTACGGTTTCATTCAACCTTACGGCATGGATATCAGCCCTCTGGTCTTCGAATACGGATGGCTTCGGGTTCTCTACAAGGTAATGATAACGGCGGTGGCCTGCTACGCCGTGGCGTTTTTGAGCGGTTTTCTTTCGGAACAGACCCGGCGGTCCAGGAACGAGCTTCAACGCATGTCGGAGCACGTAAAGCGGATGGAAAAAATGGCCTCTTTGGGTGAAATGGCTGCGGGCCTGGCGCATGAAATCAAAAACCCCCTGGCCTCTCTATCCGGGTCCATCCAGGTGTTGCGGGAAGAGAATCGCTACGATTCGGAACACGACAACCTCATGCGCATCGTCTTGCGGGAAACCGATCGTTTGACCTCACTCGTGAGCGACTTTCTTCTGTTTGCCAAACCACCGGCGGGCAAGCGGGATCGTATCCTGCTGGATGAGGCCATCGACGAGATCCTGGCGCTGTTCCAGAAGAACAGCGCCATCCAGGAAAACCTTTCCATCCAACGCAGCCTGATTCCTGACATATTTGTGGAGATGGACCCGATTCATCTGCGTCAGATCTTTTGGAACCTGCTCCTGAACGCCGCCGAAGCCATCGACGGCGAAGGGCAGATCACCGTCGATATGGTCGTTCAAAAAAACAGGCAGGTGCAAATCGTTCTCACGGACAATGGTGAGGGAATTGCGCCGGAGAAAGTGGATGCCATCTTCGATCCTTTTTTTACTACCAAGCACAGTGGTACGGGCCTGGGACTGTCCATCGTCTACCGAATACTGGAGTACTATGGTAGTCGACTGGATGTCGAGAGCACAGAGGGTCAGGGAACATCGGTTCACTTCAGTCTGAAAATGCTTGCCGTTTGATAGTCCGAATATTCGCACAGCCTGTCCAAGGGCATTGTTTGCTCGGGCGTTGATAGGGAAAACGTCTTGGGTGCCGGCCAGAACAAGCATGAGATCGGGCATAGGGCTTGACACCGCATATGAAATGCGTTACCAAATCCCGTTTGAACTGGCAGTCTTGCTAGCGACTCGAATGCGCTTGCCGATATTTTTCGGATGGGGTACTCGTCGACACGTGTTACTAATTGAAAAAAATCATGCAACGAATTGAACGAGGGCGGAAAAAAGACCCATGTCTTTTGAGTATTTTATAGGCCGTCGATATTTAAAGGCCAAACAAAAACAGTCCTTTATATCGATGATTACCATTCTATCCGTAGCGGGGGTCACGGTCGGCGTCATGGCACTGATTGTCGTGATTGCGGTGATGTCGGGGTTTGAAGATGATTTAAAATCACGGATTCTGGGTGTCGAATCTCATATCGTGCTGATGAATCAGACCGGATCCTTTGACAATTACCGCAAGGTTCTGGATACGGTTCAAAAGATGGACGGCATTGAAGCGCTGACACCCTTTATCTATTCACAGGTGATGTTGCGATCGGCCCATGCTGTGTCCGGGGCTGTCCTCAGAGGAATCGATCCGCAAACGGCGGGATCGGTCATCAAGGGGATCAACCCTGATGCCTTGAAGACGACATCGGAACCCACGACATCGACCGACGGCAATGCCCCCGGTCCGGGAATTATCCTTGGCAGGGAATTGGCCAGAAGCCTGCACGTTCTAAAGGGCGACAGTGTTTATGTCATCACACCCCAGGGCATGCTTTCTCCCATTGGGCATGTTCCGTCCATGCGTCGCTTCAAGGTCCTGGGCTATTTTGAAACAGGCATGTATGAATACGATGGTTCCATGGCTTATGTTCACATCGAAGAAGCTCAAAAGATGCTCCGAATGGGGGATACTGTAAGTGGCATCGAGGCGCGCGTTTTCAATATCTACGAGGCCAGGGAAATTTCAAAACAGATTATCGAAAAAATTGGATATCCTTTCTGGGCTCGGGACTGGATGCAGATGAACCACAATCTGTTTTCGGCGCTGAAGCTGGAAAAAACAGTCATGTTTATCATTCTGGCCCTCATAATCATGGTGGCGGCTTTTAATATTGCCAGCACACTGATCATGATGGTTATGGAAAAAACCAAGGATATCGCTATCTTGAAAGCAATGGGAGCCACGAACAAATCCATTCGAAAAATATTTGTTTTCAACGGCATGATTATCGGGGCCATCGGTACCTTTTTAGGAACTGTTATCGGGTTTGTCCTTTGCGGGCTTTTGGAAAAATACAAATTTATCGAGCTTCCAGGGGATGTCTATTATCTGACAACCCTGCCGGTTAAGCTCGATATCGTGGACGTTGTCATCATTGCATCGTCTGCACTGGTGATCTGTTTTCTGGCCACCCTTTATCCGGCCAGCCAGGCATCCAAACTCGATCCTGTCGAGGCAATTCGTTATGGTTGATGATGGGCGGCAAAACTTGAAAAAGACGCTTGCAAACACGGATACACCTGTTCTTTCCGAGAAATGTTACGTAGAGGTCAAAAATCTTTGCAAGCGTTTCCAGGATACCGGCGCACCCATTGAGATCCTGAGGGACGTCAATTTATCACTAGGCAAAGGTGACACGCTGGCCATTGTCGGAGCCTCCGGGATCGGGAAATCCACATTTCTGCATATTCTCGGAACCCTGGATCGTCCCGACACCGGATATCTATACTTCCAGGGAGAAGACGTCCTTCTGTTCGACAACAACAGGCTGGCGCGATTCCGAAACAAATCGATTGGATTCATGTTTCAGTTCCACCATCTTCTACCGGAATTCAGTGCCTTGGAGAATGCTTCGATGCCGGCTTTGATCCATGGATATCCCAGGGAGAAGGCCATGGCGGCTGCCGAGGCCATCCTGGTACGTGTGGGGCTCCAAAACAGGCTGGATCATCGGGTCGGAAAGCTTTCCGGTGGGGAACAACAGCGGGTTGCGCTGGCACGGGCGCTGGTCATGAGACCTCAGATTCTGTTGGCAGATGAGCCGACCGGGAACCTCGACACCCGAAACAGCGATCAAGTTCACGAGCTGCTTTTAGAGTTAAACCAGGAATTTTCAATGACAATGGTTGTAGTGACACACAACATGCAGCTGGCCGCATTCATGTCTCGCTGTATGACGATTGCCGACGGTCAATTTGTGGAAAAAAACTGAGGTTTCTTTTATGATAAAACGAGGCTGGCTGGTTTGTGTGGCACTCATTTGCCTGTTTCCTCCCTGTGTATATTCACAGAGTACCAAAAAGGCGGCTGTCCTGCCGTTTCGAATCAATGCCCAGGAGGACCTATCCTACCTCTCAACCGAAATTCCCAAACTGATCAAAGATGATCTGAAACGCGAGGGGGCGACGATCGTTGAACCCGATCAGGTGGATATTCTGGCCTGGACGAACACGCTTTCGGAAGAACTGGATGCGCGGCGGATCGGTCTGAAACAGGGGCTCGATTTCGTTGTCTGGGGCAGCCTGACCCGTATCGGACAGAAAATCAGCCTGGACGTTAAAGTCATCGAACCCTTAACGGTCAAAGAAACGAGTACCTTCTTTCTGGCTGTCGAGGGGATCGAAAATCTGCTTGTGAGCGTGCAGAAGGTTTCCCGGGACATTGGCTTCAAGCTATTTGAGCGCGCTAAAATCGTCGAGATTGCCGTTGCCGGCAATAAACGCATCGAAGTAGATGCTATCGAGCGTTACATCAAGACAAAGCCGGGTGATGCCTATGTTCCCAGCCAACTTTCGAGTGATTTGAAGTCCATTTATTCCATGGGCTACTTCGAAGACATCCGCATTGAATCCAAAGACACGCCCGCTGGTAAGGCCATTACGTTTCATGTTCAGGAAAAACCGACCATTCGACGGATTGAATTCAAGGGTAATCGCGTTTATGATAATGAGGAAATAATGAAAGCCCTGAACATCAAATCGGGTTCCATCCTCAATATTTTTGCCATTCAGAATAACATCATTCGCATCGTGGATCTCTACAAGGAAAAGAATTATCATAATGTTGTCGTGGATTATGAAGTCAAGGAACTGGAAAACAATCAGGGGGATCTGCTATTTTTGGTGACCGAAGGTAAAAAAGTCAAAATTAAGAAAATTAGCTTTGAAGGAAATGACGTTTATACGGCAAAAGAACTCAAGAAAAAGATCAAAACCAACGAAAGAGGCTTTTGGACCTGGATAACGTCCTCGGGTGAACTGGACAAGGAAGAATTGAACCAGGATACCGCCAAACTCCGTAATTTTTATCACAATAGCGGTTTTATCGAAGCAAAGGTTGCGGAACCCATAGTTGAATATCAAGATGATATGATATATATCAAATTTAAAATAGATGAAGGTCCAAAGTTCAAAGTCGGCAAGGTGGGCGTTACAGGGGACCTGATTTACACCGAATTCGAACTGATGGAAAAGTTGAAAATTACCACCAAGGAGTTTTACAGCCGTGAAGTGGTCAGAAACGATGTCCTGACGATCACAGATCTCTATTCAGATGAAGGGTATGCGTATGCGGATATCTATCCTCGTGTAAACAGGAATTTCGAGACCCTGAAGGTCGATATCGACTATGTGATCAAGAAGGGCAAAAAAGTTTATTTTGAATCCATCATCATCACCGGCAACAACAAGACCCGGGACAAGGTTATCCGGCGGGAGCTCAGGGTCTACGAGCAGGAGCTCTTCAGCGGCAAAGGACTTAAAAGAGGCATTCGAAACCTGTATAGACTGGATTTTTTTGAAGATGTGCGGGTCGATACCGTCGAGGGGAGCACCGATGATCAGATTCTCTTGAAAATCGATGTCATTGAAAAACCGACCGGCAACTTTATGTTCGGTGGCGGGTATAGCAGTATAGACTATGGGTACCTGACGGCAGCGGTCAGTCAGAACAACCTGTTCGGGCGGGGTCAAACCCTGCAGCTCAAATCGACCCTCAGCGAAAAAGCGACCACCTATACACTCAGTTTTACGGAGCCGTATCTGTTTGACACGTCCATATCCGCAGGGTTCGATATTTATAACCAGGACAGAGATTTTGACGATTATGACAAGTCAAGCAAAGGCGGCCGTATTCGGTTTGGATACGCATTGATTGATTATACGAAACTTTACTGGTCCTATACCTATGACATCAGTGACGTTTCAAATGTCCAGGAAAATGCCTCCGACCTGATCAAGGACAATGAGGGCGTTAATATCACCAGTTCCACCATGGTGACCTTGAAATATGATTCAAGGGACCGGGTGTTTAACCCCACCGAAGGGACATATGACAGCATTTCGGTTGAATATGCCGGGTTGGGAGGCGATGTCGGTTTTACCAAATATATTGGCAGCTCAGGGTGGTACTACCCTTTGTTTCTCGGCACGGTCGGCATGCTGCATGGCAAAGCAGGCTACGTGCATGAAAACGCCGTCGGTTTCTTGCCCGATTACGAACGGTTTTATCTGGGGGGTATGAATTCGGTGCGTGGGTTTGACTGGCGGGATATTTATGCGCTAGACGAAAATGGGGATGAAATCGGGGGCGATCGATTTATCCAGTTCAACATTGAGTGGATTGTTCCCCTGGTAAAAGATGCGGGTTTGATGGGTGTTTTCTTTATTGACGCGGGCAACGTGTTTGGAAATGATGAAGCATTTGATATTACGGACACGCGTGAGGGTGGCGGGGCTGGTATTCGATGGTATTCACCGCTGGGTCCCATACGCTTGGAGTATGGGTGGATACTGGATCCTAGAGAAGAAGAAGACACCCAAGGACGATGGGAATTTTCTATCGGCACATTATTTTAGGGAACGCGAGGTGGAATATGATTAAATACAAATCAACGATGATCGCACTTTTTGTGACTGTTTTGTGGATGGCTGCGCCCTGTCTGGGGGCAGACGTCGCCAAAATCGGTGTGGTCGATATTCAAAAAGTATTGCTGACATCATCTGCAGGCAAAATGGCCAAAGCGCAGATCAACAAAAAAGCGCGTGAAATGGAAAGCAGCCTGACTGAAAAGAAAGAAGAAATCGAAAAACTGAAGGAGAACCTCGAGCGTGAAGCCTTGGTGATGAACAAGGAGACCCGGGATGAACGCGAGCGTGAAATCCGTATTAAAATTAACGATATCAAGTCGTTGAAAAATAAATACGAAAGTGATCTCAAGAAGATTGAGGGCAGGGTGGTCAAACGGATTCAACAGGATGTGGATATCATCGTACAGGAGATGGGCAAAAAAGAGGGTTACCTGCTGATCATTTCCAACCCCGTTGTTCTTTACTCTCCGTCATCCATCGACATTACGGATCAGCTGATTCAGGCCTACAACAATAACCTGGCTGCCAAGGGCGGTGACTTCAATATAGAGACGTTTGAATAGCAGGTGATGTAGAGAATGTCGACAGCCCCCAAAAAAATAACCCTCGCCCAACTTGCCGAGTTGGTACATGGCAACATCAGGGGCGACGCTCAGGTCGAGATCAGCGGTGTGGCACCTTTTGAGGTAGCTACCGAAAAGGAGATCAGCCTGGCTTCCGAGGCCGGATTCCTGAATCGAATTGGCGAAAGCAAGGCCGGTGCCCTCCTGGTCCCCATGGCATGCGAGGCAGCCCTTGGAAACTTGGTTCGGGTGGAAAATCCCAGAGCGGCTTTTGCAAGGATCATGGCATTTTTTTATCCGCCGGCCAAACCAAGGGCTGTCGTCAGCGACAAGGCCGATATCGGGGAACACGTTTCCATGGGCAAGGATGTGCAGGTCGGTCCATTTGTATCCATCGGCAACCATGTCGTCATCGGCCATCGTGTGTTGATACACCCGGGCGTTGTCCTGGGGGACGGTGTGCGCGTGGGAAACGACGTGGTTATCGAACCCAACGTGGTCGTTACGGAGCGCTGCTGCATCGGCAACCGCGTCTTGATCCACGCGGGAACGGTCATCGGTACCGACGGATTCGGATTTGCCCAGGAAGACGAACGGCATGTCAAAATCCCGCAAACCGGTAATGTGGTCATCGGTGACGATGTGGAAATCGGTGCCAACAACACCATTGACCGGGCAACCTTCGGCAGCACCCGCATCGGCAATGGGGTCAAGACGGATAACCTGGTTCATGTGGCCCACAATGTGACGGTGGGGGACCACACGCTCTTGATCGCACAGGTCGGAATTGCCGGGAGTGTCCGCATTGGAAAACATACCATTTTGGCCGGGCAGGTGGGGGTGGTGCCACATGTCACCATCGGCGATCATGTCATGGTGGGACCGCAGTCGGGCATTGCCAAATCGATTCCGGACAATCAAGTGTTCACGGGGTCTCCGGGAATGCCGCACAAACAGTTTCTGAAGGTACAGGGCATCATCCAGAACCTGCCGGATCTGAGAAAGCGGGTTTTGCATCTGGAGAAAAAACGAGATAAATCCTGAACCGCGGCAGCGAGCGCATTTCCCGTGGCTTGTTGAGAGGGGTCTTCAATTGAGACAAAATGAGGCCGGAGGATCAGCCATGCAATCGTATGACATCAGGGAAATCATGACGCACCTACCGCACCGGTATCCGTTTTTGCTGATCGACAGGATTCTCACTCTCGAGCCGGGGAAACGTGTGGTGGCATTGAAAAATGTAACGATGAATGAACCGCATTTCCAAGGACATTTCCCCGGAATACCGGTGATGCCGGGGGTTTTGATCCTGGAGGCCATGGGACAAGCCGGGGGTGTGCTGGCATATGTCTCCTTGCAGGAAACCTTGAAAGGCCGCCTCGTTTATTTTACCAGCATTGACAAGGCCCGCTTCAGAAAACCGGTTGTGCCGGGGGACCAGCTGGTTTTAGAATCAAGACTCGTCAACATCCGCTCAAAGGCGGTTCGAATGACCGGCATCGCAACAGTGGATGGGAAAAAGGTTGCCGAGGCAGAACTCATGGCCGTGATTGGAGAAAAATATGATACATGAAACCGCCATCATCGATCCGAGAGCCGAACTCGATACGGATGTTTCCATCGGGCCCTTTACGATCGTCAAGGAAGATGTACAGATCGGTTCCGGAACCACCATCGGATCCCACGCGGTCATCGAACCCTATGTTTCCATCGGCCCGGGTTGCCAGATATTTCAATATGCGGCCATCGGTGCGATTCCTCAGTCGCTCAAGTTTCAGGGTGAGAAAACATTCGTGAAGATCGGCGCCAATAACATCATCCGCGAGTTTGTCACCATTCACCGGGGGACGGCTTTCGGCGGCGGGGTGACGGAGCTGGGAGAGAATAATTTCATCATGGCCTATTCACACATTGCCCATGATTGCCGGGTCGGAAACAAGGTGGTCCTTTCCAACAATACCACCCTCGGGGGACATATCACCATCGGCGATCATGCCACCGTGGGAGGACTGGTGGCGGTTCATCAATTTGTACGGATCGGTGAGTTTGCGTTTGTGGGTGGGAAGGCGGCCGTGGTCAAGGACATTCCGCCCTATATGATTGCCTCCGGCGACCGGGCAAGACTGCATGGCCTCAACACCGTGGGACTCAAACGGCAAGGTCTTTCAAACCATACCCTGAGTAAATTGAAAAAGGCATATCGACTCATTTTTCGAATCGGTCTAACCCTGAACGAGGCCATCGAACGCGTACAGGCAGAAGTGGAACAGGTTCCCGAGGTCGTTCATTTGATCGAATTCATCAAATCCTCGGAACGGGGGATTACGCGCTAGCGGATGGTATGCAGAGCCAAAATGAACAAAGTCTGTGGTTCATCGCTGGTCGGGCGGCATGGATACAACATCCCTCTCTTTTAATGAAATGCAGATCAGGTCATTATGCGCATAGGACTCATTGCGGGGAGCGGTCAGTTCCCCATAATATTTTGTCAAAGAGCCAGGGAACATGGTTTTGGGGTCTATGCGGTTGCCTATCTGAATGAAGCGGATCCACGTCTGGCGGCGTACGTCGAAGCGATCGTGTGGCTTCACCTGGGCAAGGTGAATCGGCTGATTCAGTTTTTTAAAAAGCACCAGATCGATGCGGTCGTGATGATGGGTGCTATCCGCAAAACCAGCCTGTTTAAGGATCTGAAGCCGGACATGAAAGCCCTTTCCATGATTGCCGGAATGCGGCATACCCATGATGACGGCATTCTGAGAGCATTTGCGGACTGTTTGGAAAAAAACGGAATTCAGGTAAAGCCATCCACCTTTTTGCTGCCGGACCTTCTGGCTCAACCCGGATGCTGGACCAAACGCAAACCCTCGCGTTCCGAAAAAGCGGACATCCGGCTGGGGTGGACATTGGCCAAGGAGATCGGTCGTCTGGATATCGGACAGTGTGTGGTGGTAGGGGGTGGTTCCATCCTTGCCGTGGAGGCCGTCGACGGGACCGATGCCACCATTCGGCGCGGTGGTGAGCTCGGCCAGGGCAAGGCGGTGGTGGTCAAGGTCTGCAAACCCATACAGGATGAACGATTCGATGTCCCGGCTGTGGGTGTCCAGACCATCCAAAGCATGCGTGAATCCAATACCAGACTGCTGGCGGTGGAAGCCGGTAAGGCCGTGGTCTTCGATAAGGAGGCCATGATTTCGGCGGCCGATGAGGCAGGGATATGCATCCTGGCGCTGGAAGAATTGGACGTCATTTAGCATGTGAGGCGCCGGTCAGAAACCCATTCTGGCATGGGGAATAGTTTGATGGAAAAGCTTCGTGTGGGTGTGGTGGGTGTCGGTTATCTGGGGAAGTTTCACGCCCAGAAATATGCCGCTATGACAGACGTGACACTCGTGGGTGTTGTCGATACCGACCGTGTGCTGGCTGAACAGATTGCCAAGGATATAGGCTGCCGGGCCTTTTCTGATTACCGGGATCTATTGGGAAAGATCGACGCTGCCAGTGTGGTGGTGCCCACACCTTCTCATTTTTCCATAAGCAAAGAGCTGCTGACCCATGACATCGATCTGATGATCGAGAAGCCCATCACCACATCCTTGACCGAAGCCGATGCGCTTATCCATCTTGCTGAATCCCGGGAGAGACTGATCCAGGTGGGGCATCTGGAAAGGTTCAATTCGGCGGTTGTATCACTCAAGGACATCGTCCACGAACCCATGTTTATTGAATCGCACCGGCTCAGCACCTACAAGACCAGAGCGACGGATGTGAGCGTGGTTTTGGACTTGATGATCCATGATATCGATATCATCTTGAACATGGTGGGGTCCGAGGTGACACATATTCATGCGGCCGGTATCCCGGTGGTGTCGGAGCATGTCGACATCGCCAATGCACGTCTTGAATTCAAGAGTGGTTGTGTCGCGAACGTGACCGCCAGCCGGATCTCGATGAAAAATGAACGCAAAACCAGACTTTTTCAGAGAGACGCCTATATTGCCATCGATTTTGCCAACCATGAGGCAACAATTGTGCGTAAAGACCCCCAGGCAGATGATGGACTTATTCCAGGGCTCGGCATTGAGAAACGGGTTTTCAGCAAGGGAGATGCCCTGGATGATGAGCTGCGGGCCTTTGTCCATTCAGCCAAAACTCGTGAACCTCCCCTGGTAACGGGTCGCATGGGACGCGATGCCCTGAAAACAGCTCTAGATGTCATGAACCAAATCCAGAAAACAAGCAACCGGCAGGCCAATGGGTGAACCGGTGAAACCGATAACAGCCCGAAAATGTATCATGATCATTGCCGGTGAGGCTTCGGGGGATCTACATGGCGCCAAGCTGGTGGAGGCCATGCTGGCACAGGACCCCTCTCTGTTTTTTTGCGGTGTGGGGGGACAGGCACTTGAAGCCGCCGGTGTCCGGATTCTGGTGCAGGCATCATCGCTTTCGGTGGTGGGCATCACCGAAGTGTTCTCAAAAATGGGTTCTCTTTTAAAGGGCGCCTCCAAGGTTAAAAAACTGCTCAAGAGTCTAAAACCAGACCTGCTGATCATCATCGATTTCCCTGATTTCAATCTCCACGCCGCCGCCCTGGCAAAGCGCCAGGGCATTCCGGTTTTTTACTATATCAGCCCCCAGGTATGGGCATGGAGAAAGGGGCGGGTGAAGAAAATCAAACGGCTCGTGGATCACGTGGGGGTGATTCTGCCTTTTGAAGAAGCTTTTTACAAGGAACATGATGTTCCGGTGACATTTGTGGGGCACCCCCTGCTGGACGAAACCTTTTACGGCCAGGGGGACGAGACAGGGCTGGATCGGCAGGCTAACTCCCTTATCGGTCTGCTGCCCGGGTCCCGTGATAAAGAGGTCATTCGGAATCTCCCCACCATGCTTAGAGCCGCGACGCGTATCCGTGAGCGGTTTCCGGATATACGCTTTTGTGTATCCCGTGCACCCACGGTGGAAAAAAGTTTGCTGGACGGAATTCTGGAAGAATACAGATTCGGCGATGAAATCCATGTCTCTACAGAACATGTTCGGTCCATTTTTGAGCGTAGCCTTCTGGTGGTCGCTGTTTCAGGAACCGTGACACTGGAAGCGGCCATCTCAGGGACCCCCACCGTGATCATCTACAGCGTGTCGCCTTTAAGCTACTGGATCGGTCGCGCTATGATCAAGGTCGAACACATCGGTCTGATCAACCTGATTGCCGGCAAAGAGATTGTGCCGGAGCTTATTCAGAAGCAGGCTGCACCTGAACAGATTGCCGGCTGCGTCATGGCGCTGCTCGATGAACCCGAGAAGCTGGAAAACATGCGTGCCGAACTTCTTGATGCACGGAAACGCCTGGGGAGTCCCGGTGCATCCAGTCGGGCGGCAGCACTGGCATATGAACTGTTGGAGCATGGACATGCGTGACAAAGAGGGCAGGGTATCCGCCAAAATGCACGGATTTATTCTAAAAGAGCGCCACCGACGCCTGATTGTCATGGTAAAGGCCAACTGGGTCCGTTTGGCATTTTCCATGGGATGCATGCTCATCATGGCCGGAGCGACATCGGCCACGGCTTTCCTGGTCAAGCCGGTTATCGATGGCATTTTTCTCAGGAAAGACATGGTCATGCTGAAGCTCCTACCCCTGGCCGTCATCGTCGTCTATTTCGTGAACGGATTGAGCCGCTACGGTGAAGAATACCTGATGAACCACGTGGGTGAGAGCATCATCCGGGAGTTGCGTGACAAACTCTATGAACGTATTCAGGAGCTCTCCCTGGCATTTTTTCAGGAAGAAAAGACCGGCACACTCATGTCGCGCATCACCAATGATGTTCATATTATCAAGACCATGGTATCCACTGCCGTGACCAGCTCCCTGAAGGATAGCTTTACCATCGTGGGTCTGACCTTTGTCATCTTCTACCGGGACTGGAAACTGGCCCTCATCGCAATGGTTGTTCTGCCCTTTGCCTATTTTCCCATCGTGGAACTCGGGCGTCGCACCCGCAAGGTCAGCAAGGGCTACCAGGAAGCCATGGCCGAGATGACCAGTTTTCTGCACGAGACCTTTGCCGGCAACAAGATCGTCAAGGCTTTTGGAGCGGAGGCCTTTGAGAAGGATCGTTTCTTCAAGAAGACCCGGCGTCTGTTCAAACTGGAGATGAAGACCATCAAGTACCGGGCTCTGACCTCACCGATCATGGAGAGCCTGGGCGGCATCGGCGCCGCCCTGGTGATCTGGTATGGCGGTTATAAGGTCATCGTGGGCTCATCCACACCGGGAACCTTTTTCTCCTTTCTGGCGGCGGTTATCTTGCTTTACGGCCCCGTCAAAAAATTAGCCAAAATCAATACCCAGGTCCAGCGGGGTCTTGCCGCGTCGGACCGTGTATTCAATATTCTGGAAATGGAGAGCGATATCAAGGAGAAGACGCACCCCGTCATAATCCCGGACGGTAACCACCGGGTGACCTTTAAAGATGTCTCCTTTAAATACCAGGACCAGCTGGTGCTCAAGAATATCAACCTGGAAGCCCGGGAAGGCGAAATCGTTGCTTTGGTGGGCATGTCCGGAGGCGGCAAGACGACCCTGGTCAATTTAATTCCCCGGTTTTACGATGTGGCAAGGGGTGCGGTATTGGTGGACGACACCGACATCCGGGATGCATCCATTGCCTCCCTTCGCAGGCAGATCGCCATCGTAACCCAGGAGCCGATTCTTTTCAATGACACCATACGCAACAACATCGCCTACGGATGCCCGGAGACCCCTGTCGAACGCATCGAGAGCGCTGCAAAGGCCGCATATGCCTATGATTTTATTCAAGGTTTTCCGAAGGGCTATGAAACCGACATCGGCGAGTTGGGGGGCAGGCTTTCCGGCGGCGAAAAACAGCGCCTTTGCATTGCCCGTGCTTTGTTGAAAAACGCACCCATCCTGATTCTGGACGAAGCCACCTCCTCCCTGGATTCCGAAGCCGAAAGCACGGTTCAGAAAGCGCTCGAAAACCTGATGCAGGGTCGAACCACCTTTGTGATTGCCCACCGGCTTTCCACCATCAGCTATGCCCACCGGATTGTCGTCATCGTAAACGGTCGTATCGTCGAAGAAGGCGACCAGGCAACGCTCTTGTCCCTCAAAGGGGAGTTCTACAAGCTCTATCAGATGCAGTTCGGCGCAAACGGTATTCAATGATCGGGGATTTCCCACAGCTTGACGCAGATCCTGGCAGTTTCGGGGCTGCGAGGTTCTTCATATTTGACAGAAGAAGCGACACCGTCGCGTATAATAAAATCGTATTTACGATTTTATTTTCATCTGCAGCACCCGTAAGACAGCCTCGACGATGATGCGTTTTGACATCTTGGATTTTCCCGCCTGCCGATCTTCAAAAATGATAGGGTATTCAAGCCAAGAAAAGCCTTCTGAACAGGCTTTGTGCTTCAATTCGATCTGAAAGGCATAGCCTTCTGACCGGATGCCGTTCAAACCAAGGTGATCCAGGACGGATCGTTTCCAGAGGTTAAAGCCACCGGTGAGATCATGGATCGGAAGACCGAGAATCACTCGCGCATACAGGGAGCCGGCCATGGATAAAGATTTTCGCCAGGGTCCCCAGCCCCTCACACCACCGCCAGGGACATAACGCGATCCGACGATGAAATCGTACTGTACCGATTTTTCGATCATGGAAGGCAAGTATTTGGGGTTGTGGGAGAGGTCGGCATCCATTTCCACGAAAAGCCCATAATCCTTAGCCAGGCCCCACTGGAAGCCTTCGATGTATGCCGTTCCCAGTCCCTGTTTGGTGTCCCGGGAGAGAAGGAACAAAACCCCGGGGTAGGACTGTGCCATGAGAGTGTTTACGATGTCGGCTGTTCCATCCGGTGAATTGTCATCGACCACCAGAACATGCAGGTCGTCATGCCAGTCCCGTATACTGAATATTGCCTGAACTATCTTGGCGATGTTTTGGGACTCGTTATAGGTGGGAATGATGATGAGTGTTTTCATGCGGCATCTTTCCTGTAGTTGTCCGGATGGCGGATTCAGTCATTGAAGGCTCTTTTTTTGAGTTTGCTTGCGGCCGGGGTTGTCAGGGCCCCCTCTCTATTCGCCCGGATATCCGCGGGATCGGGTGCTATCCATTCGATACCGCCCTTGAATCCGTAGGCGCGGTAGATATAGAAGCTGGATACCGGCGCTTCGCCGGACCTGTCCATGCCGGGGGCACTGCCTCGGTAAACCTCGAATCGTTCCGGGGGGGCCACGAATTCGAAAATCTCTTTCAGTCGATCGGTGTTGCGCGGTCGCGCACTGCAGACGCCAACCGCGTCTTTCCCCAGAAGATCGGTATCCTTCCACCAGTATTCATAGGCATTGGGCCGTCGCCAACGGTTGATACAGACCGTTCGGGGGTTTCCAGGGGCATAAAAGGCGAGCTCACTGGCGGTCTGGTAGCTCTGACTGAAAAGGAATGTGTTTTCAGGGTTGGGCAGGGATTGTTGAATGTTGGCTGCTTTCTGCGCCAGGGCTTCCCATCCAAGGGTTTCCTTTGCGATACGATCGATATGAACGGGTACCGGAAGGACGGGCCACAAGACATGCAAGAGGATGATCCCGCTGAGAAGGTAGGACGTTCCAACGGCCCAGGGCCACAGTTTTTTTATAAAAGGATGACCCATGCCGTTCTTTTGGGGGGCGAAGGCTTGGTCGACGAAAGCGCACATCAAAACAACGGCTGTCAGATAAGCGGGCCCTGGCCAGTTGGCCTCCACCCGCGTGTGTGTGCTCAGGAGCGCGAAAAAAGCCACCACCGGGAAGGATGTCATAAAGAGATAACGCCAGATCCATGGTCCCTCCCGGTATGACCTTGTGAGGGGTCGAAACCATGTTGTGAGAAGGAGCACAAAGACGACCGGTGAGAGCAGTCCTGCCTGAGACCCGATATACTCCATAAGATACATCAGATGCAGCCCGGCAGCCTGGTCGGCACCGCTTTGATGAGCCGCGTGACGGAACGTGCTCAAACCGTTTTCCATATTCCAGACAATGACCGGCAGGAACATGACCCAGCCCACCAGGAGACCCGCATAGGGCCAGACCCGGCCAAGCTGCCGACGCGGGCCTGCATGCAGCAATCCGAAAAGAAAAACCAGCGGCGCGAAAATGCCCATGGTGTATTTACTGAGCATGCCCACCCCGAACCAAACACCCCCCAGGAGCCACTGATGTCTTTCCCCGTCATCATAGGCACGGGCGATATGGTAAGCGGCACCTGCCCAGGCCGCTATGAGAGGGCTGTCAGGCGTTGCAATGATGCTTCCTGCATTGAAGGCCAGGATAGATTGCGACAAAATGGCCGACAGCATGGCGGCCCTGGCGCTGAACCATCGTTGGGCAAATAGAAACACATAAGCAGAGGCGATGGTGAGACACAGGACCGACGGAAGTCGAACGGCAAGTTCACGATGTCCGAACAGGGACGTGGATAGACGTATGATCCAGGCGATCATGGGGGGGTGATCGTGATACCCCATGGAGAGATAGCGGCTCCATTGCCAGTAGTAGGCTTCATCGGGCACGATGGAAAAAGCACCGGCATATAACAACCTAAGGCCTGTCGCCACGAGGATGATCAGCCAGCCTGTTCTGAGATACCGGTTGTCCTGTCCGCAAATCATGGGTTTCAATTAATGCCGGGTCGAGTGAATGTCAAGGTAAAACAATATGATATTTGAAATGGCCGTGCTATTGACTTCAGTCCTAAAGGTCAATAGAATGGGCATCGCCTTTAGCAATAAGTTGCAAGCTGTAACGCAACTTGCGGGTTTCACCCGAGCTGGCGCGAATTGGGTGATCCAATGGCGATTTGCGCTGTTTGAGCTGCTTAGAGCCTCTCGCCTGCCGCTCAAGGCTTAACGAGGAAAACCATGAAGATCAATTCCACCATCAACCGCTATGTCCTCAGGGAAATGACACCGCCATTTATCCTCAATATTTTCTTTTTCATGTTTATATTCCTGATGACGAGCATTCTCGAGATCACCAACTACATTGTCAATTACCATCTGAGCCTGGTGGCGTTTCTGCTCTTTCTGCTCTATTCCATGCCCTTTTCGCTGCAGTTTATCATTCCCATGTCCGTCATGATAAGCATCCTGCTCACGTTTCTGCGGATGTCGAGCGACAATGAGGTGATCGCCTTCAAGGCCAGTGGTGTCAGTATATACATGATGGTTCCTCCTGTGCTGCTGTTTTGCCTGACCGGATGCCTTCTCACCGGCTTGGTTGGCCATTTACGGAGTGCCCTGGGGGTGGTCGTCCATGCGAAGCCTCAAGGAGAAGGTGGCTGCATCCAGTTTTGAAATCGGACTCAAAGAACGGACATTCAACGACAGTTTCAAGGATGTGATGCTCTATGTGAACCAGATCGATATCAACGGATCCAAACTCGTGGATGTTTTTATCGAAGACAAACGGAACCCCAATCTGGTCAGCACGGTCGTGGCCCCGGAAGGACAGCTTCTCAGTGAACCGGAGCGCCTTTTGTTCAAGCTCAGACTCATGAACGGTACCATCTATCAGGTCAATATCAAGGAAAAGACCGTCAACACGGTCCGGTTCGACACCTATGACGTCAGTCTGGACGTTGCCCGGGCGCTGCGAGGCATCGACGAAGGCCCCAAACATCGTCTGGAAATGAGTCTGGCAGAGATGCGGCAATACCTGAGGGAAAATACTAGCAAGGATCTGATATACTATCGGACCCTTATGGACTATTACAAAAAATTTTCAATTCCCGTCGCATGTGTCGCCCTTGGGCTGCTGGCACTGCCGCTGGGATTCCAGTCCACTGTCGCCAAGCGTTCTCACGGTGTCATATTGGGGCTGGTCTTTTTTGTTTTTTACTATATAATCCTGACTGCCGGCTGGGGATATGGTGAGCTTGGAAAATATCCACCCGTTTTGGGAATGTGGATGCCAAATATCATTTTCTTTGCCATCGCTGTGTTTTTCCTTTTTCAAACAGGCGAAGAGCATCCCAGTATCATCAATTACTGGTTCAGGGCGCTTGACTGGTTTTTAAGGGTACTTGGCAGGCAGTGACTGTTATTATGACCATTCTTCATAGATATATCATCAAAGAGATCGTCAAACAATTATCGCTCATACTGATTGCGGTTGTCTTTATCTATGTGGTGGTTGATTTTTTTGAAAAAGCGGACAACTTCATAAAATCAGATCTTTCTCCTTTGACGACCCTTACCTATTTTCTGCTCAATATTCCCTTCATCATATCCCAGTTATTGCCCATCGGCATGCTTCTGGCCGTCGTGATCGTCTTCAGCATCATGACCAAAAATAACGAAATAATGGCCTTGCGAACCAGCGGTGTCAGTTATGCCAACCTGTTGCGCCCCGTGCTCGTACTGGGGGCCCTTGCCAGCCTGGGGCTTTTCTTTTTCACGGACATCATTGTCCCCATAACCAGTTTAAGGGCCAATCAGATCTGGATGGAGGAAATAAAGGGAAGATCCTTGATCCGGGCAAGAGAACGGAATATCTGGATCAAGGGTCACCGCAAAATAACCCATTTCAGTTACTATGACCCCGCCAGGCAAACGGCACATGGGATCGCAATTAATTTTTTTGACAATGATTTCAAGCTGATAAGGAAGCTTGACGCTGAAAAGGCGGTTTTCACGGATCAGGCCTGGCATTGTTTTGAAACGGTCGAACAGGTGTATAACGCAACAACAGACACCTACGATATCCTGTTTCACGCTGAGCAGGCGGTGACGCTCGAATTTGTACCGCAAGATCTCAAACAAGTTGTCAAAAAACCATCTGAAATGGGTTTTCGAGACTTGCTCGCCTACATCCGCAAGGTGGAAAAAGAAGGCTATGACGCAACCGCCCAGTGGGTGGATTTGTTTGCCAAACCTGCCTATGCCTTTGTTTGTCTGCTCATGGGTGTCCTTGGAGCTGGGATTGCGCTGAGGCAACGCCACAACCAGGGCATATTTATCGGCATCGCCTATGGGATGCTGGGCGCCTTTCTTTTCTGGATATTTTACAGTTTCAGCCTATCCCTGGGATATGGTGAAATGCTGCCGCCGGTTATGGCTGCGTGGGCTGCCAATATCGTATTTGCTTGCTTGAGTTTTTTTATTTTCATGAATGTGGAATAGATGGAGCTGAGACGTCGAATCGAAGCAGTTATGACGGGTCAAGGGTCACAGGCCCCTAAATGGCTCAAATGGGTCTTGACCGTCATATCTCTCATATATGGCAGTGGTGTCAGATTGTGGCGGCTGGCTTACGATGCAGGCTGGATCAAACAGCATCGCTTACCCTGTATGGTCATATCCATCGGTAACATCACCCTGGGGGGCACCGGCAAGACACCCCTGACCATCTATCTGGCCGAAACAATTCGGCGTCTGGGGTCATCGAGTCGTCATTATCAGCCGGGGCTATGGCGGCAGCGCCGAAAGGGCCGGCGGCGTTGTCAGCGATGGCCGTCGCATGCTTATGCGTGCCGATGAGAGCGGCGACGAACCGTATATGATGGCCCGGCGACTCTCCAGCGTGCCGATTCTGGTCGGGAAAAATAGAGTTCGGTCGGGTCTGACGGCCATCAAGAATTTCCGACCGGATGTCATTCTTCTGGACGATGGTTTTCAGCACCGCCGCCTGGCCCGGGACCTGGACCTGGTGCTTCTGGATGTTGAAAATCCATTGGGCAATGGGTATCTTTTTCCCAGGGGTATGTTGAGAGAACCCGCAGCTGCTCTCGAGCGGGCCATGCCGTAATATTTACACGAGCGGGAAGGGCGGGGTATCTGCCTGAAGAAAGGCTGCAGCCCTATTTAGAATCGAAGCCGGTGTTTTATTCGCAACACCGACCGAAGCTTGTAAAGATCATTAGCGGTAAGTCCCGGCCCGCAGAAGCAACAACGATATCCCCTTGGACAAGGGGCTGGATTTTCTGAAAGGTAAACAGGTCCTGGCTTTTGCCGGAATCGCCAGAAACGAGGATTTTTTCGAATCGATTCCACGTTTTGGCTGCCATCTTTCGGACGTGGTGTCTTTTTCAGATCATCACCGCTACAACCGGCAAGACCTCGAGCGCATTCGACAGGCGGCTGCGGACGGGCAGGTGGACTGCCTGGTGACAACTGAAAAAGATTTTTATCGCATGTCGAATGCCGAGAACTGGCCCTTCGACCTGGTGGTCCTGGGTGTCGATCTTGTATTCGAAGACAGCGGCTTCGACGGGTTCATCGCTGAGCGCGTGGCTTTCCGCCAATCAGAAACAATGACCCAAAAGGATGTTCCCATAATGGTTCAAAAAGATAAGCAAGAAAACAGATTCTGTTTCGACACCTATCCCGGCACCCCTGGACGTGGTGACGGCCTACACCCGGGAGTACTCCATTCGGGTGGATGTGACGGGGCACTATGCCCTGCGGATTTTTCTCAAGCTGCTGTTAGCCTTTGCCCGGGCCCTTTCCTGGAAGGCTGCCTACCGCCTGGGCAAGGGCATCGGACTGTTGTTATACTATCTCAGACTTCGCCGCAGAATCGCCATGACCAATCTGGACATCGTCTTCGGGGAAAGCAAATCCCGCCAGGAAAAGAGACAGATTTACAAGACATCGCTGATCAATTTAGGACGTGTGATCATCAACTACCTGCGTATCCCTTTCATGGGGGAGTCGTTCTGGCGGAATCATGTGGAATGGAAGAATGCGCACATCCTTCGGGAGGTCATGAATCGCAAAAAGGGCGCCGTGCTCATTGCAGGGCATTTCGGCATGATGGACCTTCCAGGGGGCAAAATCGGCATGAGCGGATATCCGGTGGCGGTGGTGGGCAAACGGATCAAGAACCCGGCTATCAATCACTTTGTCATCGAAACACGCAATGCCATGAACCTGGGCACCATCGCCCACCGGGATTCCATGAAACGAATTCTCGATGGAATAAAAAGAGGCGAAGCGGTGGCCATGGCCCTGGATCAGAACATGAAGATCGATCGCGGCGTTTTCGTCAACTTCCTGGGGCGTCAAGCCTGCTCGGTGCGTTCAGCCGCCTTTGTCGTCAAGAAAACGGGCGCACC
The DNA here is from genome assembly GCA_963701385.1 of uncultured delta proteobacterium. Lineage (GTDB taxonomy): Bacteria > Desulfobacterota > Desulfobacteria > Desulfobacterales > B30-G6 > B30-G6. The sequence continues at coordinate 69,988 of CAVOZW010000018.1, read as the reverse complement.
GGTGGTGGCCGGATACATGGTTCAAAAAAGTGCCGACCGTTTCGAACTGGTCTTCACCAAGGAAGTCACCTGGCAGCTGGTTCCGGGCAACTCTGAAAAAGAAGTTATGATCAACACCCAGCGACAGTCGGATGCCGTTCAGGAGATCATCCTGTCGAAACCCGAATTGTGGTTCTGGATCCATCGACGCTGGCGGGTGCAACCGGACGGCGTTCCGGATCCTTATAAGTCAGGTTCTTCTCCCAATTAATGGGAGAAAGGGTTCCAGGATCCAAGTGTTTGTTTTCATCGGGTTCGAAATCGCTATCGAAATCGGGATCGAACCGATTGCTTCGGTATAATTACGGCAATGTCCTTAATTATATGGCCGACGCTGATCTTAGGAGTCCTTGCGGCGAGTTCGCAAAGCGCTACTGGATTATTCATTTCGCGTTGGCTGAACCGAAACAGCGAGCGCAGCGCCCGTAGCTTGCTGGGAGGTTCTTCAATTATAGGCGATAAGCGGGACATTGGCGCAACGGGTAACCCAAAAAGGGAGACTTGAATGAAATTGCTGGACAGGCTGCGGACGATCGGTATTCATGCCTACTTTTTCATGTTCTTTTTTATCCTCTTTTTCAGACACAAAAACATCGATACCATCCGAGTCCCCTTTTTTCTTTTTATCATCTGGCAGATGCTGAAAAAAAGACTCTCGCCCAAATTCCTCATCGACCCGGTATCCATCTGCATCTTTTCCTTTATTGTGACCGCCGCCGTCAGCAATGTCATCAACGGCGTTCCTCAAGACGAGATCGTCAAACTCCTCAACTGGCTGTTCCCTTTTTACCTTGGAAAATACGTCGTCTATGAAATGTCCGGAAATAAAACTGGACCATATTCTGCTGTATCTCCTGATCTGTGCAACCGTCTTTTCCCTGATCGGCATTCTGGGACACCTGCTGGGGCTGGAAACACTCTTCGGAAGAAGGCTCTTTCAAGGCGGTCGCTATGCATTTACCATCAGTGGAACCAACCGGGCTGGATTTTACCTTGGGATAACCCTGGTTCTGGGTATGTATTTTTTCATCCGACAGGGCGTTTCATTCGAGATCAGGTATCTGGTTCCCATGTTTTGCTGGTTGACGGTTTTTTCGGCTTTATTCCTTATAAAGGAGAGAAAAACAATTCTAATGGTCTTAATGATCGTTGGGGTACTGTTGCTGGTGTATAAGCAGTACAAGGTGGTTTTGGTGGGCGGTATCGCCATTGGTCTTGTTCTGGCGGTGGTGGAAATACCAATCAGATACCATCCCAGGGAAATGGCTCTTAACGAAGGCATGCAGGGGCGATTCAATGCATGGGAGTCCGCCATCGGGCTGTTTAAGGAAAAACCATTACTCGGGCATGGATATCCGTCTTTCCGAAACGCTTGTGCTGAATATAACAATAAATATAATGACAAACTAAGATTTAAAGCATTTTTAAATTATAAAATGGCCCACAATTTAAGTTTAAATGCTTTGGCAGAGGTTGGTATTTTAGGATGTATCGCGATTAATTTGGTGTTTTTTAACTGTTGGAGCTTTTACAAGTATAGGCATTCTGATCGAGCTGTTTTTATTTTAGGTGTCGTAATCGTATTTATTTATATTACTATGCAATTCGGGAATTTTGTGCATTCTGCTGCGAGAACTGATTTGGCATTTTTTATTATTGGCCTATATTTTTCATTGGAATATATGTCTAATTCCAGAACGCGGTTATTAGCCCAGCGAAAAACGAAGCAAGGAAGCAAATAATGTATACTGACTACCTGAGTGTGCGCGCTTGATTATTGACACACTATTTTGTTTCTGCAATACTCATATGATAAAATTCATATCGTTATGAAAAGGAGAGCCGCATGCTGAGTCCGATAGATTTCCCAGTAGATGCTGTATATACATGGGTAGATGGCAACGACTCAAACTGGAAGAAAAAAAAAACCTTGCATTACATAGGATTGAAGAAACTACTGGTTCACGAATTCAAATGAGTTCGATTTCGAAGGATAGATTTCAAGATAACGATGAACTCAAATACTCTCTACGTTCGCTCGAAAAATGTTTACCCTGGATCCGTAATGTTTACGTTATTACCGATGACCAATGTCCTGAATGGATTAGTAAAAAAAATGTTATTATAATTGACCATAAGGATATTTTTCCCAAAGATGATCTTCTCCCAACGTTCAACTCACACACCATTGAACTTTGCCAACATAGAATAAATAGCCTGTCTGAATGTTTCCTTAGCTTCAATGACGATTTTATTATGGGAAAATATGTGGGGAAACATGATTTCTTTACCAAGCGCGGCGAGCCTATAGTTTGGGCAGTAACGTTCAGAAAAAAGCACAAAGCAAGATTGTTGTCTGAAAACTACAGTCAAATGACACCGCATTTAGCAGGAGACACACGTGCGCGCCAAATGATTCTAAAGACATATGGACTATATATGCCATTCCGTGTCAGGCACTATCCAAGAGGAATGAAGCGATCGATTATGAACGAAATATGGGATCGATTCCCCGATGAAGTATATTCAACACTCTCTGCACAATTTAGAAGCATCAATGATGTGTCGATTCATGCCCTTTTCTCATATTTCTCTATTGCAACTGGCAAAGGTAAATTGCGGGTTATCAATGGCGGTCGACAGATAATAGATGCGCTACTTGGTAGACTTAGACATATGGGTGCTACAATTGGGGCAAATAATTTTGAAAAAAAACTAAAATTAATCAAGAGTTTAAAACCATTGACCATTTGTTTAAATGATGGTGATGGTGCAAGGGAAAATCATTATAAAGCGGTCAATGAATTCCTGAAAAATTTATATCCACACGCATCAAAATATGAGAAAAACAAACTAGCGGATTAAACAAAGTGTCAAACCTCAAAACGAATGTCCCGTTTCCAGTCGATGCAGTTTACCTGTGGGTCGATGGGAATGACCCACAATGGTTAGCGAGAAAAAATGAGATAGTCAGTAATTCCTATGATAAAAAGAATATTCGATTACGGGAAGATGTGATTTCAAAAGGACGATTTATCGATAACGGTGAACTCAGGTATTCATTAAGATCCATAGCGTTATATGCGCCATGGATTCGCAAGGTCTATCTTGTGACCGACAACCAATGTCCCAAGTGGATCAATAGGGATAAAATAAAGATTATCGATCATAAAGAAATTTTCCCCAGCTTTGCAGCGCGCCCCTGTTTTAGTACCCGTGCTATTGAGTTGTGTGTTCATCGAATTAAGGATTTATCAGAGCATTATCTTCTTTTTAATGACGATTTTTTCGTTGGTAGCAAGATTTTTTCCAAAGATGTCTTTTCGCAAAATGGGAGACCTATCCATTGGGTTGTAAAAAAAAGGAGAAAGTATAAAGAAAAGCTTTTATCAGATCAATACATGCAGATGACAGCTCATCGTGGTGCGGACATATTTGCAAGACGTCTTATCCTCAAAAAGTATAATAAATATTTGCCGTACAGGGTGAGACACTATCCTAAACCAATGATGCGAACAGTCATGAATGAAATATGGAATGAATTTCCAGAAGAAGTCGAAAAGACACTGTCGGGCCATTTCAGGGAGGCTGATGATCTTAATATTTCTACATTTTTTTCATACTACATGATTGCTACCAATAAAGCTTATCCGCGAAAAATAAATGGAATCAGAATATTGCTGGATTTTCTAATAGGGCGGGTGCATCATGTTACCGCCACCGCCGGTTCCAAGGATTTCAGCAAGAGATTAATGCAAATAAAGAAACAAAAGCCACTGACGTTTTGTATCAATGATGGAGAAGCCTCATCAGAACATGATCGCCAAATCATAAGGAGGTATCTTTCAGGTTTATTCCCCCAGAAAAGTATGTATGAAATCTGAAAATATAATGATATTTTTTGCGATCCGTATCACAGATTTTTCAATGATTATATAGCGTAGAAGAGGCGCCAAGATATTAAAACGAGGTAACAATATGGAAATCGAAGTCTCAAACGGTGAACTTGTGGATAAAGTAAGCATTCTTGCAATCAAGTTGCAGCGGATATTGTCTCCGAAAAAGCGCATCAATATCAAGAAGGAAATGGATCTTCTGCATGAAAATATGCTGGCAATTGGTATCACAGAAGAATCTCGTGAGTACCAGCATCTTTTGGAAATAAATACAAAGCTATGGGATATTGAGGATCGGATACGGGCCAAGGAATCGAGACAGGAATTTGACGATGCGTTTGTTCAACTTGCCCGCCGGGTCTACTTCGAGAATGACAAGCGATCTCATGTTAAGCGGGAGATCAATATTCGTACTGGTTCGCGAGTTATTGAAGAGAAAGAATATGTCCGGTACTGAATATAAAATCGATCCTAGAACAATAAAGAGAATTCTGGTCATTCAATTCAGACCTTTTGGTGATGTTTTACTTGCCACGTCCTATTTGGAAGCCTTGAGCGAGAGATATCCCAATGCCTCCATTGATTTCCTGGTAAAAAAACCTTTTCAAGACATCCTGTACAGAAACCCCTGGATATCTCAGATTATTTCCTTTGAGCAACATTCAGGTCTTCGTTACATAGCTGACAGGCTCAGATTGTTTCGCGAAATCCGACATGGGAACTATGATCTTGTTATCGACCAGCAAAGCGGTACTGGTTCTGGACAAGTGGTTTTATTCAGCAAAGCCAAATACAAGCTCGGTTGGTCCAACAGCAAGTGGCGATGGTGCTACAATTTGAAAGCCAAAAAAGGATCTGTGAGATATCGATCCTCGCAAAACTTCGATATGCTCCAGCCACTCGGTATCGATGAAAGAGCTCATCGACTCTTCTACTATATCAAACCAGAATCCATGGTGTATGCAAAAGAATGGGTTGACAGCCATGAATTAATTCCGGATAAAATCATTGTCATTTCACCCGGCAGTCCCAGGCAGAGAAAAAAATGGCGAATCGATAATTTTTCGAGGCTGGCTGATAAAATATTGCTGAATACAGACATGCAGGTGGTCATATTATGGGGACCAAAGGAGTACGCTGATGCATGTGCAGTATTGGAGCGGTCCCATCAAACATGTCATTTGGCACCACCTACCGATTTAAATCAGGCATCGGCATTTTTAAAACAATGCCGATTGGTTATCTGCAATGATGGGGGAATCAACCATTTGTCTGTTGCCCTTGGTGTGCCTTCCCTTGTCATTTTTGGGAGTACCCATCCTGCAAAATGGTCGCCAGATGGTTTTTACCCATACCATTACCATTTGTTTAATTCAGACTGGAGAAAGGGTTCTGATAACCATTTCGGCATTACACCGGAAGAGGCGTTTCAGAAGGTTTTGTCCATACTGTCAGAATTGCCATCACTTATAATTTTTAACAGATCCTGAAATTTCTCGAAAACCTGATCAGATGAAATATTGAAGGAATTGTCATCACGGTTTTTAAAATTCCAATCTTTAAGAAAAAGATACTCTTTCCTGTGCCAGGCACACCATTTGAGAGGACTGGATGTCGGTCCAAAAATGGATATGGCCGGAGTGTTTTGGGAGACTGCCAAATGATTGATTCCACTATCATTGGTTATTAGAATTTTGGTAAAATTCAATAGGGCGCCAGCCTCGTTAAATGTAGTTGGCGGTGCCATGGTTGCATGCGTATTCATTCTCATCCGGATATATTCTGAATCGCTTCTTTCTTTTGGCCCCCATAACAATACTACCTTGAACTCAGTATTATGCTGGATTTTATCTCCAAGTTCAGCATATCTATCTAGATCCCATTGTTTCCGTTTAACAGGTGTACCAGGAGAAAATACGATCAACTGATCCTGTTCCAGTCCAGTAGTTCGAATCCAGTTTCTTATAGTTACAAAAGATTCTCGTCTAATTTTGTATTCTAAATTGTGATCCTTTACATCTATGCCCAATGGAGCCAACAAGCTATATTTATATATTGATTTATATTGTTTTTCTGTGGGAGGTATTTGAACATTGTATAAAAAATTCCATCGCTTTTTTATCCACCCCAATCTGTATTTTGCACCACTAAACATGATAATTCGGGCAGAGCTAGTCCCTCTGATTTGATCAATAATCAAATCATATTTCCTTTTCCTCACACTTGCTGCGGCTTTAAGTTGAGGACAAATATAACCAATTCCCCAACCTTTAGGCTTTTCCATTATAATTAAATTATCTAGGTTGGGATTGTCTTCCAAGACCGTGATGTAGGGCCGTTGAATTAAATAATCAATTTCTGCATTTGGAAATTGATTTCGAAGATCTGGAAGATATCCCGTGTTTAACAAAATGTCCCCAAACGGTTTTTGCTGGATAATAAGTATTTTTCTGATTTTATTTAGTTGATTACAGTCTAATTTTCGGTATTTTATAAACATAGATAAAAACCCATCTTACGCATTAAAGTATATATATGGAACAATCAGTGCTATTAGGCTCGTTTAAATTTTTCTGGATCTTCTGGTAAACGACTTCCGGTGTCAACACCTTCATACAGTCAAAATGACCTTTGGGACAAACCTTGTCTCCGTGAAGGGAACACGGGGAACAGGGTGCTCCGGCATGGATAAGGACCGCATTTTCATCATAGGTGAACATATTGGGGTCGGTGGGGCCGAATATCACAAAGGCTTTCTTGGAGAGTGCTCTGGCCATGTGGAACGGTCCAGAATCGTTGGAAACAAGGTATTTTGAAACGGAAATAAGGGCCCCGCTTTCTTTCAGGCTCAGTTTGCCGGCCAGATTTGTGCAACGGCTGCCAATGACCTTGCGGATTTCTTCACATGTTTCATAATCGTTATTCCCGCCGATGAGAATGACGGGCTCGGTCAACATGTTGCCGAGCCGTGAAAAACTGGCTGCAGGCCATTGCTTGGTAGGGTTAGCCGCTCCCGGCGCCAGTACCACGGCATTCTGATGGGGTCGGATGTTTTCCAGATCCTGCGGGCCGAAATGAAAGGTCAGGTTTTCCCCGGAATAATACACAAAAATTTTATTTAAGGGTTTAAAATAGTTACGAACAATCGTGTCGTCCACATGATAGCGCACCATGCGAAGTGGCACCAGTATCGACTTCCACAGAGAGCGCTTTTTGTATCGCAACACCCGGCCGCCGATAAAAAGTGAGATCAGTCTGGAGCGAATTTTGGCGTGAAGATCGATAATCAGGTCATAACGTGTGCCCTTCAGGGTCTGGGAAAATTGGCTTATGCCAAAAATTCCCCGGTATTTTTTTTTGTCAAACAGGATGAGCTTGTTCATGTCAGGGTTGCCGCTGATGGCTTCTTTAAACCGGTCCATGGTTAAAAAATGAATGACCGCATCCGGGTATTTTTCCCTCAGGCCCCTGAGAACCGGCGTGGTCAGGATGATATCACCGATGGAACTGAAGCGGACAACCAGGATATGCAGATTTTTTCTTTGTTTTTGAAGCCGGGTCTTTTTCGATTTTCGCCATGACCAGTAGATACTGCTGTAGGCGTCGGCGATTCGATACGCGAGGGTGTTTAGCGGAAGATTGAAGTGCTTTTCAATGCCCGGAGCGCTTTTCTTTAAATATAAATATTCGTAATATTTAGATATGTTTCCAAAAAGAGGTTTTATTGGATTTGCATCGAGGGTAATGATGCCATGATCGGTTGTCAAAAAATTGTTCACATGCGCATCACCGTGCAGCAGGTTTTTGTCATGGAACGCTTTCAAGGTTTTTACAATAGACTGGTAGTGGGATTCATCACACGTTTTTCCAGTTGTGAATTTGTATAACAACCAGGAATCCACCACCATGCCCAGGCATCGTTTTTCCATGGCCATCAAGGGGGTGTTGGTCTCCAAGCCCAGCGCCGTCAACTTTTCCAGGTTCTGGATGGTTCTGAAGGCTTCGCCCCGACGATAGAGGGTCGTAAACCGGATCCACTTTCTGGTATTCTTCTCACGCGGCGATTTCAGGATCGCTTTTTCCCCTTCAAAATCAATCAGAAAGACGTGGCTGCGGGAGTTGTTCTTCAACTCTTTTATCACGTAGCCCTGTATCTTTTTATCGATGATGCTGTCCACGAGTGCATGGGGTAATTGCTCACCGAAAAACAGGATACGCCACCCTCTGTAGGTTGTTTCAATCATGACGATTTAGATTCCAATTGACTGAATCTTGACACATTTTGCATACTCTGACATATTCGACCGCATGAAAAAAACTGCTGGTGTCAACCGCTGCTCTAGGTAGAATCCATGCCCGAAAATTATCTTTTGTTTCTCAATGTGGCTTATTCGTTTTCAATTTTGAGACCGCTCCAGTCGGCTATCCGACGCCGGGGCGCAAACGTTGCCTGGTTTGTCCAGGACCTGGATCCCTCGCACCTGCGGCCTGACGAACGTTTATTACATTCCGTCGCCGAAGTCAAAACGTTCAACCCCAGGGCGGTGTTCGTTCCGGGAAACTGGGTTCCCGATTTTTTTCCGGGGGTGAAGGTGCAGGTCTTTCACGGATTCGGGATCGAAAAGAAGGGGCATTTCGATATCAGGGGATTGTTCGATCTCTACTGTACCCACGGGCCCCTGACAACACGGCCTTTTCAGGCGCTGGCTGAAAAACACGGCTTTTTTCATGTTGCGGAAACCGGTTGGCCGAAAGTGGATCACCTGTTCCGGTTCGCGCCGGGAAAGGAACCACGGGAAAAGAAGCCTTCCCCCAAACCGGTGGTACTGTATGCGCCCACCTTCAGCACCTCGCTGTGCTCCGCACCATCGCTTTTCGAGCCGATTCGACGGCTTGCCCTGAAAGGTGATTTCCATTGGCTGATAAAATTCCATCCCCTCATGGAAGAAAGTGTCGTTCGAAAATACAGGGGAATGGCGGGCGGGAATGTCGACATCGTCGACGACCCGGACATCGTTCCCAGCCTGCATGCGGCGGACGTGATGCTTACGGACACGTCTTCGGTGGTCTCGGAGTTTCTTTTGCTGAACAAACCCGTCGTCACCTATAACACCCGGTCACCGGCCCCGCATGTCATCGATTTCAAAAAAGCGGACCAGCTCGAATCCCGGTTGACGCAGGCCCTCGAACATCCCCGGGCCGTCATGTCCGCAGCCAGAGAATTTATCGGCCGGATGCACCCCTATGTGGATGGGCGGTCCAGTGAACGGGTCTTGGCGGCCACGGATGCGTTTATCGATCGGTACCAGGGAAAACTGAAGCCCAAGCCGCTCAACCTTTTCCGGAAGCTGAAAATTCGCCGCCGCCTGCATTATTATCGCTGGCGTTAGCCCGAACATTTCATGAAACAGGCGGGCTAGGTGCGCCGGACTTTCACGATCATGCGTGCCCGTTTGAGATCTTCCTTGAAGTCCACCTCCACACAGGCACCGGCGTCGACATTGAGCGGGCGAAAGAGATGCGCCTTTTCCCGGATCAGCAGTTCCATGCCGCGCTCGAAATAGTCCTGGTCGCCGACGGCCTTGAGTTTCTCCTTGAACGCTGCCAGGTGGGCGGCCTCTATCAGGTTGATGCCGACGGCTTCCCCGAGAGGCTTCTCCACCTGTTTGGATATGGCATTGACATAGCCCCCGGGGTCGGTCGTATATTTTACTTCCTCTTCACCCACCTGCGCATTGTTCACCACCACCCACGAGCCCTTCTTCTCGAGCAGTTGTCGAATCACCTCGATGTCGAACACCACATCACCGTTGATCCACAGCACATCTTCGTGGTGAACATGGTTTATGCCGCAGAGCAGGCTCTTGGAGGTGTTGGTGATGTCGAAATGGGTGTTGTAGGCATACAGCACATGGGGGTCGGCCTCCATGATCAAATCCTTCTTAAACCCCACGACGACCACGATGGTCAAGCCGAATTCCCGGAACATCCTCAGTTGTCTCGAAAAGATCGTTTCGCCGTTGCCCAAAGGGGTCAGCCCCTTGGGATAAGGGCTGCCCAGCCGGCTTCCCACTCCCGCCGAAAGTATGATGACCGTTGGATGTCTCATTTCAACCCCTTTTGAGATGCTCTTGTGATGCGCCATCGTGTGGCGTGGCAGCTTCAAGATGTTTCATTTTCGGGTAGACGAGCTCTTTCACGCGATTTAAATGCTGTGGGGTGTCGATCTCCGCCCAGACCAGGTTCTCTATTTTATCCACTTTTATGGGACGGGTCTGCGACAACATCGAAAAGGCGTGCTCATACTCTATCGTTCGCAGGATGTCGGGTTTTTCCTCGAGGAGGGCGCAGACATGTCGATAGGTCTGAATCGAAAACCTGGAAATACCCACCAGTTCGCCGAAAACAGATGCCAGATCGTTCTCGTTTTTGGACATCCTTATGAGCTTTTCGTTCGCATCGGTTTCTATGTACACCTCGTCTCCGGAATAGGTTCTGCCGCTGGCCAGGATGACATCCTTCGCATCTCTTCGCTGGAGATGGGCAATGGCAAGGTTCTCATATATCAGGTCGGATTCAAGCAGAATAAAATCTTCATGGATGACATCTTTCAGGTTGTAGAGCGTAAAAAAACTGCCGGATGTCCTGTAGTGATCGTTGTTGTGCGTAACGATGCAGTTGTAGTTCGACGCCAGGCGCTTGTAATGCTCGAAAAGGTAACCGGTCCCGATGATGATCTTTTCAATACGGTTGGCCAAAAGGGTTGCAATGGACCTCTCGATCAGAGACCGATGGTCTATTTCGATGAATCCTTTGGGCATGCCGGCGATATTGCCGTTCAGTCTCGCATTGATTCCCGCCGCTAGAATGACCGCCGTTTTTACCATCTTCCTTTGTCTTCTTTCATGGTTTACGAATACACCTTGTTCTCACGTTCCCGGGCGACATGGTCGCCCCATAAATTCGCCGAAGCGAATTTATTTTAAAACCCTTTTTCGGCAACCGCACCGTCGTCACGGCTGGGACTGAAGTTCCTGCTGGGCGTCCGCCAGTCATTGTAGCGGATGGTCAAATAGTCTTCTATGCTGGAAGGTATCGATATTCTTCTGCCTTCCCATTCTATTTCATCCAGCTGGTCGTAATATTTAGCGTCTATGGATTTTAATGCATTGCTGTCTATCCAGTGATACCGGTTGCCGACTTTATACTTTGCAAACAAGTCGACGTGAAAATTGACGTGCATCATCTTTTCCCAGGTTGTTTTAATTTTTATGGAGCGAACCTGACCAGGCAACCAGGTGCTGTTGATCGTTTTTTTTCTCAGTAGATACTTGGGCAGAAAATCATATTTCAAATCGAGTATGTGTTTGACCGATTCACCTGGTATGCCGATGTCCACGTCGTGGTCCCAGGGAATGAGGGTTCCATCGCGTATAATGCCCAGCAGTGAACCATCATCCAACCAGTAGGAAATGCCATTGGTGTCAAAAATATCGAGTGTTTCAAACAGCATTTTTTTCATCCGGACGAGGTATTTGCCGGTCAGTTGAATCTTCTTGGGTTTTCTTTTGCTCCGGCTTTTTTGAAATGACGAACCGGGAACGGTACGGATAATACGGGTGTCCGCTATGGAGCGATCGTCGATGCGACTTTGATATAGAGCATTCACTGTTTTCCACTCTCCATATCGATGGCACAGGTAGGTTTTTATATCCCGGGGGATGGGATATTCATTGCCCCTGAAAGTGATCCGGTCGAGTTTGTCATAATAAGAAGCATCGACATGTTTACAGCTGCGGTAATCAATCCACCGGTACTGGTTTTCATGCTTGTATTTTACGGTTATTATGACCCGAACGGCCGCTTTGACCGAGTGCTCCCATGCTCTCAACAGAATAAACCGGGTGTAGGGACCTTCCACCCAGGATCGTCCGGATAGATTTCCCATGGGCTTTATTCGGTATCTGAACCACAGCTTTCTTGACAAGGACAAAAGCTGTTCCTGTGAGGTCGCGTGTATGGCGATATCGATATCGGGATGAGCCGGTAAGAAGGTGCCATCCCTGACAATGCCGAGCAGGGTTCCGGATTCAATCCAATAGACAATGTCATTCGCCTCGAATAAAGAGGCAATATCCTGAAGCAGCTTAAATTGGCGTTTGTCGAGATGTCTCATCCCAGCCTCTTGGTGACATTCCGGATGAATTCGACGGCGCGTTGGGTGCACTTGCCGTCATTGTAGTAGAAACAGGTGTTCAACAGCGACTTGTAATCTTTCAGCCGGGCGGCATGATTGGAAAAGCTGTGGTTGATCATTTTCAAAATATGACTTTTTTCATCCCAGTGCTCGGCGATGTCATCGATCAACATTTCAGCTGGCATCTCATGGGTTTCGTTGAAATCATTGTTGATAACGATCACCGGCTTGCTTGTGATCAGGTATTCATAAACAATGGATGATGTCCTGTCACTGATCAACAGATCCGAAACACGAAAGTCGTTCATGGTGTCATGTTGGGCGAGGTTGGATGGGTTGGAAAAGTATATGTTGTCAAGCCGTTTCTTTTTTACATACTGCTGCAGCTTCGATATTTTCATGCGGTCATGCCCATGGGGACGGATAATTAAATTATATTGAGCACCGATTTCCTCGCAGAAACGGTATGCGTGCCGCAACAGAGAACCTTGGCCCCATTGCCATGTCGGGGCATAGAGAATGTTTTTCAAGTCACGATTTTTTATGCCAAGCCGGTCAAGTTCGCGGTCACGGTCTATTTGATTGTTGACATAGTCGTCAAAGCGCATATTGCCGATTTTTATCAGCTTGTCCGGATCGATGTTGACATTTTTATCGTGAAGCTTTTTGAGACTCTTGGGGCCTGCCAGGAAGTGGAAATCAAAAGTGGCCATTTTTTCGTATATGCGCTCTCCCAGATAAGGCTTGTCTCCGCTTCCGTGCCCGGTAAAGATATTGACGATCTGAGGCTTGGCAGGATAAAACTTTTCTACAGAAGGGGTAATATGAACACCTGACAGAATACCCTTCTCCCATGAAGCCATCAGCTTTACGGGCGGCGTCCTCAGCAGGTTTAGGGGATCCACCGTTCGGCCGAGACCCCGCATATACTTCTTGAATTGAATCCATTTGCGCAGGTTTTTTACTAAAAATGTGCCTCCGGCCGCACGATATATGGGCAAGGCATAGGAAAGTTGATAAATCTGGCTGTAGGTATAGAATAATTTGGTTGGATCTGTCATGAAATTTACAGTACGTCGTTTGTCAACGACTGAATGAAGTTTGATGTGCTGACACCATCCACAAGGGGAACAATGATCACCCGGCCGCCATTGTTTACCACGACGTCATGACCCACCACGGTCTCCGGCGTGTAGTCGCCACCTTTGACAAGCACATCTGGCTCAAACAATTGGATAAGGTCCAGAGGTGTTTTTTCATCAAAAATGACAACCAGATCGACGCCTCTGATATTCGATAACAGGGCGGCTCTTTCAGTCTCCGAAACGACGGGTCTTTTGGGCCCCTTTAAATTTCGGACGGAAGCGTCTGAATTGAGACCGACAATGAGCCTGTCACCATGTTTTGAGGCTTCGTGCAGCAGTTTAATGTGACCGATGTGCAGAATATCGAAACAACCGTTGGTGAAGACGATCTGGTCGCCGTCCTTCCGCCACCTGGCGATTTTTTCCCGGGCTTCTTTTTTTCCGACGATTTTAGGGGTGTTTTCGAGGGTGTTGTCCCAAATAGATTGCTTCAATTCCCTGGCGGTGATGGGTTGTGTGCCCATCTTTCCCACCACAATGCCGGCAGCGGTGTTGGAAAATTCAAGCGCTTGTCTCAGGTTCATCCCTGAGGCAACCGCTGCGGACAGGGATGCAATGACTGTGTCGCCGGCCCCTGAGACATCGAACACCTCCCTTGCTCGGGCATTGATGTGAATTGGGTTCGATTCTTTTTGATACAAGGACATCCCCCCGGCACCACGCGTCACCAGAAGGTATTCAAGATCGAGACACTGGATCATCTGAAGACAAGCGGCCGCATCATTTTCGACAGTCGGCCGGGAGGCTGCCCGCAACTCCGCCAAATTGGGCGTAATGCAGGTTGCGCTCCGGTAGTGTCCCCAGTCTGTTCCTTTGGGATCGACAAAAACCGGGATATTGCGTTTCCGTGATAGTTTGATGACCCGGGCGGCAAACAATGGAGAGACCAAGCCTTTTCCATAGTCCGATATCACCAAAGCCCGGGCTTTGGGGAGAACATTTTCCAGGGTGCCGGCCAACTCTTCTGCCATGGATTCGGAGATGGAGAGCCGCATTTCTTCATCAAGTCTGGCCACCTGTTGCCGCTGCCCGATTATGCGCGTTTTGGTTGTCGTTGGGTGATTTTTTACGTTCACGATGTGGTTGGGGATGTTTTCGTCAGAAAGGATTTCCACCAGCGCCCTGCCGCTGTCATCTTCACCCCTGACACCGATGAGAATCGGCTGGCAGCCTAATCCTTTTAGATTCAGCGCCACATTTCCGGCCCCACCGAGATGAATGCTTTTTTCCATTACCCTGATGACCGGCACCGGCGCTTCCGGTGATATCCGATCCACGTCACCACGGATGTAGCGATCCAAAATGATGTCACCCACGACGATGACGGTGCAGTCTTGAAAATCCGGGTATGATATCACGTTGTCCCTTTTATGGTAGCCAGTTCGAGTTGTTGCGCCCAGAAATGGAGAATGAAGATGTGGGCCTCCTGGATTCTAGGGGTGTTTCGAGAGGGAACGACGATGCTGACCTCCGCCATGGATACCAGCTTGCCGCCGTCCCCGCCGGTCAAAACAATGGAGGCTATCCCCAGATTGTGAGCGGCGGCAACTGCATTGACAACATTGCTGGAGGACCCCGATGTTGAGAGGGCGATGAGCATGTCGTCTGGCCGTCCAAGCGCCTGGATCTGCCTGGAAAAAATAGTGGAGAAGTCATAATCGTTCCCGATGGCCGTCAGGATCGATGTGTCCGTGGTCAATGCGATGGCGGGCATGGCGACTCTTTCTTGACGGAAACGGCCGACAATCTCTGCGGCAAAATGCTGGGAGTCAGCGGCGGAGCCGCCATTGCCGCAAATCAGGATTTTGCCCCCCTGCTGGATGCATGTCGTTAGAAGGGCCGCCGCATGTTCAATGAGGTCGGCGAATTCCGCTAGATCACGAAAACAATCGAGGTGTTCTTTTAGGTCTTTTTTCAGCATGTAGATGTTCCGCATTTTTTTCAGGTGTCGGCGCCGCATCGTGTTTTTTTCCGAACTTACCCTAAACTGTAGATGATAAGCAACCCAAAGGAAACAAAAAAAACACACGCTCGTTAAGCAGGATGTCCATCGGGATTGGAGCTCCAACTCTGAAATGACAAAGTTTTAAAAGGGATATGCGTTTTAGAGGTATGGATCATCATTTTGCAGATAATTGGCGATGTAATCACCGACGGCGTCTTCGAGCTCTGTGAACGCAACCGGGCATCCCGCACGCCTCAGGTTTTTCATCTCGGCCCTGGTAAAATTCTGGTATTTTCCCCGGATGGGGTCCGGCATGTCGATGTAATCAATGTTTACGGGCAGGTTCATGGCGTGAAAAAGCGCATGTGCCATATCGTTCCAGGAACGGTCTTTTCCGGACCCCACGTTGAAGAGCCCGGTGACCGATGGGTTTTCCACCAGCCAGTGCACGATGTCGGCGCAGTTTTTTACATAGACGAAGTCGCGTCGCTGGCCGCCGTCCCCGTAGTCCGGGTGATCCGATTTGAAAAGCCGCAGCGCTCCTTTTTCACGGATCTGGAAAAAACCTTTGTAGACCAGGCTGCTCATGTCTCCCTTGTGATATTCGTTGGGGCCGAAGACATTGAAAAACTTCAGACTCGCCAGGTGATCGATGGCGCCGGTTCGCACTGCCCAACGGTCGAAGAGATGCTTGGTGTATCCGTACATGTTGAGTGGCTGGAGGCGGACCAGTCCGTTGAGGGCGTCTGAAAACCCCTGGGCGCCATTCCCGTAGGTGGCAGCGCTGGAGGCATTGATAAAACGGATGCCCTTTGCCAGGGCGTGGGTTGCCAGGGTCACGGAGTAATGGAAATTGTTTTCCATCAGGTAGTCGGCATCCGTCTCCGTCGTGGAAGAGCAGGCGCCCATGTGAATGATGGCATCGATGTGCCCAAAGCGGTTTTTCAGCAGCGCATCCAGAAAATCCGATTTGTGGATGTAGTCGGAATAGGTGCGGTTGACCAGGTTTTTCCACTTGTCGGATGTGCCCAGGTTGTCAACTATCAGAATATCATCGATACCGTTTTCATTCAGCCGCCACGTGATGGCACTGCCGATAAAGCCGGCGCCGCCTGTAATAATGTACATGTAGGTCTCCGTTCGGACGGTTACTGTTCGTGGAGCGGTATTTTTATTAGGATGTAATAAAGTGCGATGAAGACCATTGAAACAACACCCGAAGACCAGATAACGTCTGATAGGAAATGGCCGCCCTGCACGATCCGTGTTGCCCCGAGAAAACCGCCCAGAAAGAATCCGGTTACGCCGCCCGCGTAGGCCAGCCAAGCTTTTTTTCGGTGGAAAACCATAAGGGACAAGAACAGAAACCCCATGGCGCAGTGACCGCAGGTAAACGATTTTCCATTTCCAAAAATGTTGGGTTGATACATGTGGCGGTACGCCTGCAACCCTCCGAATTCCTGGACTTGCCTGGGCCGCGGTCTGCCCCAAGTTGGTTTCAGTATCCCGTTGACCAAAAGCCCCGGTCCAATGACAGCTGTCAGAACGATAACAAGAAAATAGCGGTTCAAATGATGGTAATGCTTCTTGACCTTGCAGAAAAGCCATCCGGCAAGGCCAATAAACGCCAGAATAAATCCCGGGATCTCTCCGAAGCGGTATAAACTGATCCAGGGTTGTTTTTTTCCCAAATACCATCCTTCCGCGGCAGTATAGAAGCGCCGCGAGATGGATCGATCCAGGTCCCAGTGGATGACGACCCAGCTGAACAGCAGGAGCGCTGCAGCAATGGCAGCTATAAGCATGCATCCTCTGATGACGTCGTGCTTGGGTTCAATTGATTCCATTCTCGTTTTTAAAAACAAAATTCGATTGTCAGGTGGATCAAGCAGGACCACCAAAGTTGGTTTGCTTGTGTGAGGGCACGCCATGGATAACATCTATGCTGCCGCTCGAATTGCCGCCACAAGCTCGATTCCCCTTAACATTATAGGGAATCAATTATTTGATATCCTTTGTAAAGTCAAGTCTGATAATCGGCCAAAAACAATGTTCCCCTCCTGCTTAAAATGCCTACGGTGATGAGCGCCCGAGAGCAGACGGATGAACAAACCGATCTCGATTTCGAGGGAAGGCTTGCCAGAAACAGGAAAATCAGAATATATCATACGCCACACCAAGCGTGACCGCCTAAGCCGGATCGGCTTCACTATCCGAAAAACTGCGGATAAAACCCCCTTCTGGAAACACGTTCAAGCCCTGATCGCACCTACAAGTTCAGAACCGTATATGGATTCATTGGTCCTGGAACCGTCCTGCAGGTTGGGTTTTCCCTTGAAGACAACCAGGAATATCTGCGTGTTTTTCGAAACCTGATCCTGTGGTTGACGATTCCATTCTTTCTTTTAGCCACGGCGGTCGGCTGGTTTTTGGCACGCAAGGCCCTGATGGGAGTGACGGAAGTCACTCAGACAGCCAGCGACATCGCCAATGGCGCCCTTGACAGGCGGGTGGATGTTAAAAAAAGATCTGCGGAAATCGACAAACTCGCCCGTGTTTTCAATGGTATGCTGGATCGCTTCAGGAGCTGATCAATGTCATGCGGGAAATGACCGACAACATCGCCCACGATCTCAGAAGCCCGTTGACCCGAATCCGCGGCATGGCCGAAATGACGTTGATCGGTGCGAAAACGTCCCAGGATTATGAAGAGATGGCCGCCAGCACCGTCGAGGAGTGCGACAACCTGATCGACATCATCAACACCATGCTGGACATATCCGAAGCCGAGGCCGGTTTAGGGGAGCTCAGCATTGAAAAGGTCAATCTGAACAAGCTGATTCTGGAGGCCTGCGAATTCTTTCGACCCATGGCCGATGAAAAAAATATCTCGATACGGACCCATCTACCGGACATCATCGCCATCGATGCCGACAAAAACAAACTGCAGCGCATGGTCACGAACATGCTCGAAAATGCCATAAAGTACACACCGCCGGACGGTATCATCACCATTTCCGTCAACGTCACGGAATGACAAGGTAAATATCGTCTTTGAAGATACGGGTATCGGCATTCCCGAAAAGGAGCTGCCCTACATATTCGATCGCTTTTTTAGCGGCGACAAAAGTCGTAGCCAGGCAGGTATCGGTCTGGGCCTCAGCATGGTCAAAGCTTTTTCAAAAGCGCTGAAAGGCTCTGTCGAGGTATCGAGCACTCCCGACAGAGGTAGCACATTCACCGTGAGCCTGCCCACCTGAGCGTTTCGGTCCTAACCCGAAAAAATGAAGAATCTCGCAGCATCCTGCGAGGAATCTTCTGCCGCACGGCAGAACCTGCGGGGAATGCGCTCACTGTTTCGGTATCGATTGTCAGATAATCTTCACCAGCAAAAAAATCTTCGGCCAACAATTGTTTTTGCAAGCACTCTGTTATTCTGCTAATAAAACCGTGATGTCTGAAGAACCAGACGTCACGGTTTTTTCAATTTCGCGATGTATAAATCCGTTAATTGGTTTTATGGAGGAGGGACGATGGCGATCAAGCAGGAACTTCTGGATATTCTGGCCTGCCCCAAGTGCAAGGGCGATATTTATCTCAACAAAACAGGTGACGGGCTCATCTGCGATCACTGCCGCCTGCTGTATGAAATCCGGGATGATATTCCCATCATGCTAATCGATGAGGCCAAACCTAGTCGTCTGAAATCGTTCATAGCGGTCCAAGGATTGACATGTGACCCATGAGCCAGCCAAACCCTCCCAAACCGGCCAAGCTCGTTATCGGTTTTTTTTTAAAGGAAAAAGCCCTCTGCACACCTATCGTCGAAAATCTTGTGCAACGATTTGGTGATGTGGACATCGTAAGCGACTGGATGCCCTTTGACCAGACAGCCTATTATGAGCCGGAAATGGGGGCGCCTCTTTACCGACGAATGCTGGGTTTTGAAACGCTCATCCATCAAAGCGCCCTGGCACGCGTCAAGCTTTTCACCAACAAAATCGAAAAACAATATACAGACAACGGTAAACGACTTGTCAACATCGACCCGGGCTATCTGCTCCTGGAGCGCTTCGTTCTGGCCACCGGGAAAAATTTTGCCCATCGCATCTATATTGGCCAAGAGATTTATGCAGACCTGACCCTTGTCTTTCGCAAGGGCCGGTTTGAATCGCTTCCCTGGAGTTTTCCTGACTATGCCGGCGATCGGGTTCAGGCATTTTTGATGCGCGCCCGGGACAAATATGGGGTGGATTTGAAACGATAGGAACCCATAGACGCTAACCTTTTGGACTTTTAGGCAGTCGACGGCCTATAGCCTAACAGCCTACAGCCCAATAGCCTAAAGTTTGTGTTTCACTTTTTGCTTAATACCAACCATGATGGGAACAGTCGAATAATAGGATTGCCATCCATCTCATAAAGGAACAAACGTTACATGATCAAAAGCATGACGGCATTTGCCAATAACGAACGAACCATCGACGATATTGCCATAAAGGTTGAAGTCCGGACCTACAACAGCAGGCATCTCGATATCCAGTTGCGCATGACACCCGGGTACCAGGGTCTCGAGGAAAGGCTGAAAAGCCTGATCAGCGCTTGTCTGTCAAGGGGTCGGATCGACGTGAAGGTTCAAATTAGCGACATGTCCGAGGCCGCGGCGGCATTCGAAGTCGATGAGGCCAAGGCCAGCGCCTATCATCAGGCCCTCAATACCCTGAAAAACCTTCTGGATATAGAAGGGCCCGTGCCCCTGGAGTGGATCGTGGCCAGAAATGACCTGATCAAGCCCAAGGAGGTTGAATCGGACGTCGACAAGATCTGGGAGGCGGGCCTGGCAGGGTGCCTGCAGGAGGCATTGGCGGCTGTGGATGCCATGCGTCAAAAGGAAGGCGAATTCATCGCCAACGATTTTAGGGGACGACTGCAGTTCCTTGAAGAGAGCATCGATCAGATTGAAAGCGATAGTTCCGGACTCCTGGAGCAGTACAAGCAGCGCTTGATGGAACGGATTTCGATTCTAACCGATCAACGGGTTTCCCTGGATGACGGACGTATCGAGCAGGAGGCTGCGATTCTGACGGACAAAAGCGACATTTCCGAAGAGATAGTCAGGGTTCGCAGTCACTTGGCGCAATTTGAAGCCATTATGACATCAGAAACACCATCGGGTCATAAACTCAATTTTTTAATGCAGGAAATCAACCGCGAATTCAATACCATCGGATCCAAATCAGGGAACACGGACATTTCTCATATTGTGGTTGATGTGAAATCAGAGCTGGAAAAAATACGCGAACAGGTTCAGAATGTCGAATAAATTTGCTTCGCAAATTTATGGAAGGCGGCTTTGCCGCCATTTTTTCAGCATTCGGGATTGACAATTTTGATAAGGTGTCTTTCGTGATTTCGTGATAATAGATCTATTGCGGTGTAGACGGGAGGGGAGCTGGGTATGGAAAAAGCGTTATTGAGCATCGGTTTCGGCAACACGGTGGTGGCGGACAGGGTTGTGAGTATCGTGGCGCCCAATTCGGCTCCCATGAAGCGGCTAAAGGATGAAGCCAAGAAAGATCGCCGGCTGATTGATGCCACTCACGGCCGCAAGACCCGTGCGATCATTATCATGGACAGCAATCACATTGTCCTTTCCGCCATACAGGCGGAAACCATTTCCCAGCGCTATGCCATGCTCAAAGAAGAATAAAGTCGCAGAGCGAAAATAAATTAGACAGAATTCCCTAATCATCCATTCTGAAATGGGGGGCGGGTATCAGATGGAAAAAATCGTACCAGAAACAACCGCGCCAGGGCCCGGCCAGGGGCATCTTTTTGTAGTTTCCGCCCCGTCGGGGGCCGGAAAAACCACGCTGGGCAGGGCTTTGCGGAACGTCTACCCGGATATTCGATACTCCGTATCCCACACCACACGAAAACCGCGCCAGGGCGAAAAAGACGGGGTCGACTATCATTTCACGGACACGAAAAATTTTGTCGACATGCGCGACAGGGGATGCTGGGCGGAATGGGCAGACGTTCACGGTCATTACTATGGCACCTTGGCGAGGAATCTGGAACAAGCACTTTCAGACGGTCACGATATTCTGCTCGACATCGATGTTCAAGGCGCCCTGCAGATCCTGAAACGATATCCCGACGCCGTCACTATCTTCATCATGACACCCTCGCTGGACATATTGAAACAACGACTGTCAAAACGGGGCACCGAGGATTCACAGAGCATTGAAAAACGCCTCAGAAATGCCGAAGCAGAGATTGCCAAAAAATCGATTTACCGCCATGTGATCGTCAACGACGATCTCCCGACAGCTATCGCCGAATTCATCCGGATTGTTGGAGAATATCATATCAGGTCATCTGATAAATTGTGCTCAGGAAAAAGGCTTGACACCTGAGCCCGCACGGAATTTATGATGGTCGAACTACTTTACGGATATCATCCAGTGAGAGAAGCGCTTCGCGCAGGGAAACGTAATCTGCTGGCCATACACCTGGCAAAGGGCAAATCATCCCCCAGGGTTGAGGAAGTGGTCTCTCTGGCGGCAGCCGCAGGTGTTTCCGTCAACCGGGTTTCCCTGGGAAAAATCGAATCCATGGCCGCCACGGACGCACACCAGGGTATCTGTGCATCGGTCGGCCCGTATGTCTGGAGCGACTTGTCCCGGCTTCTCAAGACGGCCAAAGACCGCAAGCCCTTTGTTCTGCTGCTGGACCATATCGTCGACCCCCACAACCTGGGCGCGTTGCTCCGAACGGCATTTTGTGCGGGGCTGGACGGCGTGGTCATCACCAAGGACCGCTCTGTGCAGCCCACCCCCGCTGTGTCCAAGGCATCGGCCGGTGCCATGGAGCATATTCCCTTGACCCGGGTTACGAATATGGTATCAACCATAAAGACCCTCAAAAAATCCGGACTATGGGTGGCCGGGCTGGACAAGTACTGCGGCCAAAACATCTATACCAGCGATCTGACCGGACCCATGGCCTTGGTCATCGGGAGTGAAGAAAAGGGGGTCCGTCCGCTGGTAAAAAAACACTGTGACCTGATGATCGCCATCCCCCAGGTCGGTGACGTCGATTCGCTGAACGCTTCGGTTGCCGGCGGCGTGGTGATGTATGAGACCTATCGACAGAGAGAAGCCGGATCGATCTTATGAACCTGGATCTTGCCGACACATCTCGCAGGGCCCTCGCGCATATATGGAATGCTTTCAAGGAAGCCCTGTTCCCCCTGACCTGTCTAATGTGCGGAGACTTTTTTCCAGGACGATCCACCGGGAGCGATTCCTTTAACAACCGCGTCTCCTTTAACCATACGATCCAGGCGCCACCGTCGGCCGAACGCTTCGGGGAACTGATGGCACACTATGTCTGCCCCGTCTGTTCGCGATTGTTTACCCCAATCGAATCACCTTGCTGCACCTGTTGCGGCGTTATGTTCAAAAGCCGGGAAGGGCCGGACCATGTCTGTGGGGAGTGTCTCAGTTCAAAACGCTACTTTGGTATGGCAAGAGCCGTGGGTGTTTACAACCAGGCCTTGATGGCGGTCATCCACGGCTTCAAGTATGGTGAAAAAGTGGGTCTGGCCATGCCCCTGTCCATCTTGCTGTTGAGTG
Source organism: uncultured delta proteobacterium (assembly GCA_963701385.1). Taxonomy (GTDB): domain Bacteria; phylum Desulfobacterota; class Desulfobacteria; order Desulfobacterales; family B30-G6; genus B30-G6. Next base: position 47,126 of record CAVOZW010000018.1, on the reverse strand, counting down.
CTTATCATTACTTTTGGCATGACGGACCCATGGAGGTGGTTGTCCCGGTGCCGCTATATAAGCGACGGTTTCGAAAAAGGGGATTCAATCAGGTTTATCTGGCGGTCAAGCACTGGGAGAGGCGCGAATGGCAAGCTGCCCTGCCAACAGCTCTCATGGTCGAAAGGGGTGCGCTGCGTCGAAGGCGGGCCACAGCGCCCCAGACAGGTCTGGGACGCGGAGACCGTATGCGAAACATAAAAGGCGCATTCGAAATCGGCGTGGCTAAAAACATTCAAGAAAAAAGGATTCTGCTCGTGGATGATGTGTATACCACGGGTGCCACGGTCAATGAATGCGCAAAAATTTTGTTAAAGGAAGGGGCTGCGACGGTGGATGTTCTGACGCTGGCCCGGGCCATGTGAGGCTGGAAAGACGGCGGATTCTATGATAGAGACAGGGATTATCGCGCTGGTCATAGATGTTCATGCTCGACCGGATAACAATCCTTGCTTTTGTTTATGGTTCGGAAAAAAATGAAGACAATCCAATACCCAAATCTTTTGAAAATTCCAGGTGTCCAGCACGCTGTTTTTACCCGGCATGGCGGCTGTTCTCAGGGCCCCTTTCAGGGTTTGAACACGAGTTTCGGTGTTGGAGACGATCACGTTGCGGTATTGGAAAACCGTAAGCTTGTTTCCAGCTGTTTAAAGACCGGCGTGTTGGCCTTTGCCAACCAGGTTCATGGCACAGATATCCTGACCATTGAAGATGAGCCCTTGGCGGGCCGGGATCCACCATTTTATACTGCCGGCACCGGAGATGCCTTGATCACGGATGTTCCTGACGTTTTCCTTGTCATTCAGACGGCGGACTGCCAATCCGTCATGATGGTCGACCCCCAAAAAAAAGTTGTCGCCAATGCGCATGTGGGATGGCGGGGAAACACCCACAACATTATCGGGCTCACGATTTGCGAAATGAAGAACCGGTTCGGCAGCGACCCTTCAGATTTGAGGGCCGCCGTCGGTCCGTCACTCGGTCCCTGTTGTGCAGAATTTGTCAACTTCAAAGAAGAAATTCCCCCGGCATTCTGGCGATTCAAGGACGATAGAAACAGATTCGATCTTTGGGCTGTCAGCGCTCATCAGCTTGCGGCATCGGGAGTGATGAGAGAGAATATTTTTGTCAGCAGGGTGTGCACGAAATGCCATAGCGATCGTTTTTTTTCATACCGTGCCCAACGCGTCACCGGTCGGTTTGCCTCCGCCATTGCCCTGCGGCGTAAGCTTTGAACCGCCCCACAAGACGATTTGGTGGCACATTGGGGCAATGCCTGAACCGCAACAGCGAGCGCATAGCCCGTGGGGTCTGCCGTGCGGTAGTGCTTCACAGTTTGCTGTAAGGTTCTTCAACTTTTTGTCAAGTTTCATGTTCGGGTTAGACCATCGGTCCAGGAAAGCGTAATGATATGGCTGGCAACCTGTATGCTATTTGCATTGTAAAAAATGAGGCTGACATTGTCACATTTACCCTGACCCACGCATCCAGGTTCTGCAAAGCCATTTTTGTCCTCGACAACGGCATCACCGATGGCACATGGGAACGCATCATAACCTTAGGCAATCATAATCAAAAAATAATTCCATTTGGGAAAAAAATATGCCGTTACGGTGTGGGGTTGCGAGGATACGTCTATAACCGCGTCTGTCGCCAATTCAAACCCGATGACTGGCTGCTGATTCTCGACAGCGATGAATTTTTAGAGAACGACCCCAAACCGGACATCGATTTTTGTGAACGACACGCTTTTGAACTGATATTTACACTCCAGGCCCAGTTTTATATTACCCCACGAGATGTTGACAAGCAGTGGTGCCAAAACGGCCACGATGCCATTGACAGTTTCGAGGTTCTCCCGGCCCACTTCCAGATTAACTGGAGTGAACCGAGGCTTTTCAAATATTCCTCTTTATTGACGTGGAGCGATATGGACGAGCAGGGCAACCCCACCCAGATTTCCTACCCAGCGGGTCTGGGGCAACGGTCGCCCAAAAAGCTTGTCAACCGGCATTACCAGTATCGGTCCCTTCCCCAGATGAAACAGCGGCTGGCGCTTCGATCACGCATCTACAAGGAAACCGGTCGCTTCAAACACAGTCAGGAAAAGGATTTCCAGAAATATCTTCGGGATGACAGACGATTGAAATTGTGTCGACCCGGTGTAAAAATTCAACCCACACCCTTGGATATATTTAGACTATATTTAATAAAGCGATCCAAAAAATTCAAGCGCATCATCGCCAACAGGACACTGCTAAAGGCATGACAGAAATGGTGGCCAGGTAATTGTTCATACCCTCGCCGAAAGCAACCATGCACCGGCGCAAGATACAAACAGGAGGATTTTGATGATGCCCCGCACGGAAACACGCTTGTCGTTGTCGCAGATTTTATCGAACCAGGAAATCTGTCCGGGATACTATCGGATGCGCATCGCCTGTGGCCAAGCCTATCAGGATGCCCTACCCGGGCAGTTTGTCATGGTCCGTCTGGCCAAGCAGGTGTCGCCCCTGCTTCGAAGACCGTTTTCGATTCATGATCTGATCATGGAGGGAAAGCGTGTCATCGGTTTCGACATCCTGTATAAACGTATTGGATCAGGAACCGAGGTGCTTTCCATGAGCCACAGCGGTGATAGGGCGGACGTTCTCGGGCCACTTGGGCGCGGATTTTCCACCAGGGGGAATTTTAGGCGTGTTCACATGGTGGCCGGTGGTATCGGTGTTGCTCCGTTTGTTTTTTTGATCAAGCACTTGATGCGGCAGGGGCTCACCCGTTCGCAGCTCACCCTTTTCATGGGTGGCAGGTCCTGCGAAGATCTGTTATGCCTTGATATATTCGAACGCCTGGGTATCCCGTTGACGGTGACCACCGATGACGGCAGTGCCGGCAGTCAATGTGTGGTTACGCAGCCGCTGGAAGAAGCCCTGAGGCAGGAGAAGCCGGAAATATTGTTTGCCTGCGGTCCCATTCCCATGTTGCGGGAGGTGATCGCCATATCCAGAAAAGAAGGTATCCCATGCCAGATTTCCATCGAAACCATGATGGCCTGCGGTATGGGTGCGTGCTTGGGGTGCGCCGTGGAGAACCGCGATTCCAAGGAAAAATACCTGCATGCCTGTATAGACGGACCGGTTTTCGATGCGGGGAGGATAAGGATTTGAATTTCGAAGGAAAAGTGCCCGAACAATGCAGTTCCTGGCATTGGAAACGAGACCGGCAGTGCCGCGCAGCGGCACCCCATAAATTCGTGCTTCGAATTTATTTTTGGTTTGACTTGCCCCGGTGCCTATGTTAGGTCGTTTAAGTCCAAATTGTACGAGCAGACAGGACGTTTGGCTATAATACCCACCGATGAGGTTGCCCTGGCGCAAGCATGGGGCGGTTCACCAAGGAAGCGTTCTTTCTCATGAAAAAGGAGACGTACCGGTCGATAAGGGAGCTGGCTTATTACAGCAGCCTGGGGTTCTCTGTGGCGCTCTCCATTTTCATTGGCCTTGCCATCGGTGTCTGGCTGGATGGAAAGTTTGATACATCGCCTTGGCTGACGCTCGTTTTTCTGGGATTGGGTATTGCTGCGGGGTATCGAAATATCGGTCTTGCCATAAAGAAGAGTCGTAACTTATAGTCGGTTTGCTATTTTTTATTGTGAAAATTCAGGAAAGAATACTCAAATTTGTGACGCGAACGAACTGGGTGCTGCTGGTGGTGGCTAGCGCACTTGGCCTGGCATTTCTGCCCATTGATTTTGCCAAGGGCATTCTTTACGGCGGTCTGATTGTGACGATCAATTTTCACCTGTTGTACCGCACGCTGAAAAAGGCCTTGACGCCGCCGCATCTCTCATCCCACAACGTCGTTCTGGCGAAATATTATTTTCGGTTTTTTGTGAGTGCAATGATTTTGTTGTTTCTCATCCAAGGGCACCATGTTGCTCCGTTGGGTCTTTTTGTCGGACTTTCCGTCGTGGTCGCAAGCATTTTTATGGCTACGATTCTTGAGGTAAGCAAACTTTTTATAAAGGAGGCAGTCTAAGGATGGAGCATCCCTATCTTTTTTTCGTCAAGTTCTTTGAACTCATCGGTTTGGGTCACTTTGCACATGCCTATCCACATGTCATTTATAGCTGGGTCGTCATGGCCATACTGATCGGTTTTGGGTTTGTTGCCGCAAAGGTGGTGACCTTGATACCAGCCAAGGGGCAAAACTTTTTTGAAATCCTCATTTCAGGCCTCGAGGAGTTTGCCGTTGGTATCACAGGAGAAGAGGGGCGCTGGCTTCTACCTATAATAGCGACAATCTTCATCTACATTGCCACTTGCAACCTGATTGGACTGGTACCCGGATTTTTTCCACCCACAGCCAGTTTGAACACGACCCTTTCGTGTGCATTGACGGTGGTGGTTTTTACTCATGTCATCGGCATCAAGTATCATGGGGCCAGTTACATCAAGCATTTTCTAGGACCTGTCTGGTGGATGATTCCGATTATTTTACCGATTGAGCTCATCGGTCATTTGGCCAGGGTGCTGTCCCTGTCATTCCGGCTCTTCGGCAACATGATGGGACATGAACTGGTGCTGGGCATTCTCTTTTTTCTTGCCGGAGCCTTCTTTGCGCCCCTGCCCATCATGGCCCTCGGCATCTTCGTGGCGCTGGTGCAGGCGTTCGTGTTTTTCCTGCTTTCGGTGATGTATTTTACCTCTGCCATGGAGCACGCCCATTAACCTGATTGAACAATAAAATCACCAAGCGAGTTTATTTGGATAAAGGAAGAAGCGAATCAATAATCATTAACAAGGAGGAAGAGCAAGTATGGAAGCAACTGCATTAAGTTTTTTTATCGCCTGTGTAACGGCAGCCGGATTCGGGATCGCCATTGCAGCTTTTGGTTGTGGTATCGGCCAGGGTATCGGATTGAAATCCGCCGTGGAAGGTATTGCCCGAAATCCCGAATCTTCAGGAAAGGTTACGGTTACCCTGCTGATCGGTCTGGCCATGATCGAATCGCTCTGTATTTACGCGCTGGTCGTTGCTTTGATCCTTATTTACGCGCATCCCCAGGCGGGTGCCATCGCAGGTCTGCTGGGTCACTAATCATCACCAAAAAAAAGGCCGCGCTTTTTAGCGCGGCCTTTTTTTTGGCTGTAGGCTATTAGACTGTAGGCTGCTAACAGTCTGATAGTCTACAGCTTATCGTCTCAACTTCCCTCTGAGATATTGTCCGGTATAGGAGCCATCGATCATTGTCAGTTCTTCGGGGGTTCCACATCCCAATATCTCGCCTCCGTCCTCTCCGCCTTCCGGTCCAAGATCGATGATGGTGTCTGCCGTTTTGATGACGTCCAGGTTGTGCTCGATCACCACAACCGTGTTCCCGGTATCCACAAACCGGTTCAGCACGTTCAACAGATTGCGAATATCTTCGCTATGCAGACCGGTGGTGGGTTCATCTAGTATATACAGGGTTCGCCCGGTCTCTTTTTTGCTCAGTTCCTTGGCCAACTTTACCCGTTGTGCTTCTCCTCCGGACAGGGTTGTGGCGGGCTGACCAAGCCGGATGTAGCCAAGGCCAACATCAGCAAGAGTTTGAAGCTTTGTGCGAATATTGCCGATTTTTTTAAAAAAACCCAGGGACTGGGTAACCGTCATATTGAGGACATCGACAATGTTCTGCCCCCTGTACCGAACCTGGAGGGTTTCACGGTTATAGCGCTTTCCCTGGCAGGCATCGCACATTACATGCAGGTCCGGCAGGAAGTGCATTTCAATCTTGATGATACCGTCCCCGCTGCAGGCTTCACACCTTCCTCCTTTGACATTGAAGCTGAACCGCCCTGCTTTGTAACCTCTCATTCGGGATTCCGGTGTTTTGGAAAAAAGTTCCCGAATGAAGGTAAACAAACCCGTATAGGTTGCCGGGTTCGACCGTGGCGTCCTGCCGATGGCCGACTGATCGATATGGATCACTTTGTCGATATGCTCCAGGCCGGTGAGCTGGCTGTATCTGCCGGACTTGATTTTTTTATGGTATAGCTTTTGGGAGAGCGCTCGGAAAAGTGTTTCCAGAACTAGTGAGGACTTTCCGGACCCGGAGACACCGGTAACGCAGATCAATTTTCCAAGAGGGAACCTCACATCGATATTCTTGAGATTGTTCTGGGTGGCGCCCTCAATGCCAAGAAAGGTCCCATGACCTGCACGCCTGCGCATGGGTATCTCAATGGTTTCTTTGCCGGAAAGATAACGACCGGTCAAGGAGGCTTCTGACAGCATGAGCGCTTCTGGTGTCCCGGAAAATACGACGTGTCCACCCTCGACGCCCGCACCGGGTCCCATGTCTACCACGTGATCGGCCCGGCGTATGGTTTCCTCGTCATGTTCCACGACAACAACCGTGTTGCCCAGATCGCGCATTCTTGACAAGGCGGATAGCAGCTGCTGATTATCTCTTTGATGGAGGCCGATACTGGGTTCGTCCAGCACATACAAAACCCCGGTCAGTTTCGAGCCAATCTGCGTGGCGAGTCGAATCCGTTGGCTTTCACCACCTGAAAGGGTGTTGGCAGCCCTGTCAAGTGTTAGATAGGGTAGTCCCACCTTGACGAGAAACCCGAGCCTTTGCGTGATTTCTTTGAGAATACGATCCGCGATGATGGCCTTTTTCCCGCTGAGTGTCAGGGTCTGAAAAAAATCCAAGGCCTTTTTCACCGAAAGAGAAGCGAGGTCGAAAATCGTTTTGTCGTTGATTTTCACGGAGCGGCTGGCGGTGTTCAATTTAGCGCCCTTGCATTCGGAGCATGGGCGAAAGTTCATATATAGTTTGATGTCTTCTCGTGACCAGCTGGAGTCGGTCTCCTTATAACGCCGTTCGAGATTCGGTATGATTCCTTCGTAAGTCTTGTGATGTGTAAATCTGCGGTTGTTTCTCTCAAAATAGAAGGGGATTTGCTCGTCTTCGGAACCGTATAACAGTATGTGCTTAAAATGGTCGGGAAGATCGGCAAAGGGGGTGTAGATATCGGTCCGGTAGTGTGTGGTCAGGGCATCCAGAAATTCGGCGAAATGGACCGAGCTCCGATTGGCCCATGGCGCAACAGCCCCTTGGCGCAGCGAAAGGGACGGATCCGGAACAATCAGATCAGGATCAAATTCACTTGTTACACCGAGGCCATCACATTTTTGACAAGCGCCTTGGGGTGAATTAAAGGAAAAACTGGCGGGGGTAAAATCAGGGTATTGGATGCCGCACTTCAGACAGCCAGGCGTTTCCCTGTAAAGAATCGGCAGACCTTCGATAACATCGATGGTGACGCGACCGCCGGAAAGGGAAGCGGCAAGCTCCAAAGAATCTGCCAGGCGGTTTCGAATGTTTTTCTTGACCACCAGGCGATCAACAACCACGTCTAGCGTGTGTCGTTGTGTCGGTTCTAACTTTCCGACCTGTTCGATACCCAGGATATCGCCATCCACCCGGATACGGGCGAAACCTTCTTTTCGCAGCTGTTTCATCAATTTCTCATGGGTTCCAGGCTGGTTGACCACCACCGGCGAGAGAATCAAGGTCCGGGAATTGTCCGGCAGTGCCATGACCTTGTCAACGATCTGATCGAGGGTCTGGGATGAGATCGGTTGGCCGCACTGATGACAATGGGGTGTTCCAACACGGGCGAACAGCAACCGGAAATAGTCATAAATTTCGGTGATGGTACCCACGGTTGACCTAGGGTTGTGACTCCCGATCTTCTGTTCGATGGCAATGGCGGGTGACAGCCCTTCGATGGAATCGATGGCTGGTTTTTCCATTCTCTCGAGGAACTGCCGGGCATACGTGGAAAGGGATTCCACATATCGCCGCTGGCCTTCCGCATAGAGTGTGTCAAAAGCCAGGCTGGATTTCCCGGAACCCGAAAGACCGGTGATGACGATGAGCTTGTTCCCCGGCAGCACGAGGTCGATGTTTTTAAGATTGTGCTGTCTTGCCCCCTGAATGATAATATCCATAAACGGTTACCATGTCGTGTTTTCCGATGAGGTGATCGGAATAAAATGAGGCCATCCTCTCAATTAAGAAAAAACCCATAATGCCATCGGCCGCCGATGGCACAGGGATCACCCATTGACCTCGGGTAAAAAAACGACTGCGATGCGTCAAATAAATCCGTACAACGAAGGTATCTATACTAGATTCACGGACAAAATCATAGACCCGAACAAACGAATTACCCGAATGCATGGCCATTAAAAGAGAAAAAAGAATGCTTGCCAGAGCGATGAAGTCGCGCCAGATAAATTCGAAAAACGAATTTATCTGGCTAGGAGTATGAAATGATTAAGCTTTTGTAAGCTTGGGTTCGGTCCGTTTTTGCGGTGCATAAATTTGGCTGAAATTAATTTAAAAATAAGAGGAAACTGAAGGTATTGAGTGAAAATAGGAGTAATCAGAATTGTTGAAAAATTGTTCATAACTCCGGATATGCCTAAAATACTTAAAGAATTATTGCTAATACAAAGCGCTGTGATTCAGGCAATTGACAGGATCTATACAAAGATATGCTGTATAATCAGTTAGATAAAATGTAGTTAATCGTTCTGGTACAGCTGTTTTGCGATTCGCCTTCATTCGGTTTGACAATCTGTGCAAGGCACCTTAAACATCACTCAACGATTGAAGATATCGATCTTATTCGCTATAATTTCAAAAAAACGATAAATTTCGTAGTTTTACCTTTTATTTACTATCCTCAACAACGCAACATTTTATCGATTTGGATTTACGAGAAAACTGGTACTTATGGAAGCTGTCTGGGACGAGATAAAATCTGCCATCAAGGAAAAAATTCCTGGTCATTGTTTCAAAATGTGGATCGAACCCATCGAATTCGACAAAACGACCGAAGACGGTGTGTTCCTGTCCTGCCCCAATCAATTTTACAGAAATAGGCTTCTCACCAACTATGCCGATTTAATGGAAACTGAAATGATCCGGCTGCTGGGGCGGTCGTGCAAGCTGTTTATTGATGTGCGTAAGCAGACAAAGAGGTCTTTGGCCGGGGCATCACCGGTACGACACCAGATGCTGCTTCCCAGTATCCATTCCAAGACGTATAGCGGCCGAATGCTGAGACGAAACTTTACCTTTGACCAGTTCGTCGTCGGAAAGAATAATGGTTTGGCCTATTCGGCAGCGCTCTCCCTGGCATCCAAGAAATCGAGCCAACAAAGTTCCGTGTTCCTTCTCTCCAAGACAGGTAACGGAAAGAGCCATCTTTCCCAGGCCGTGGGGCATCATATCCTGTCGGCCTTCCCCGCGGAGCGGGTGTTTTACATTACGGCCGAGGATTTTACCAATGAGATGACCTACTCGTTCCAAAACAACAGCATCGGAAAATTCAAAGAAAAATACCAGAATCAATGTGATGTTCTACTCATGGAGGATGTACATTACCTGAGTGGCAAAGGCCGAACGCAGCAGGAGCTTGCACTGGTTCTGGACACACTGTTTGAAGCGGATAAAAAAATTATTTTTTCGAGTTGCTACCTGCCCGGTGATATACCCAAGATTGACGAAAAGTTGCGCTCTCGGCTTGGCTTCGGACTCATTTCTACTATCGAAACCCCGGAATATAAGACACGGGTAAAGATCCTTCAGAAAAAGTCGGCTGCAAACGGGTGTAAATTACCCCGGGACGTGATGCACTATCTGGCTGATGCGCTTGCCGAGAACGTTCGGCAGCTGGAAAGCGGCCTCATCGGTGTGGTGGCAAAATCCTCCTTGCTGGGCATGGATATCGATTTGAACCTGGCGGAGAGTGTTGTCAAGGATATTGTTCGACAGCGCAAAACCATTACCGTTGCGGTTATTAAAAAGCTTGTTTGCGAACAATATAAATTGAACCAGAATGAACTGGTATCCCGGTCACGAAAACAGCGTGTTCTAAAGCCGAGACAAGTGGCCATCTACCTTGCCAGAAGATACACGGATCAGCCTTTACAGGCCATCGGAAAGAGTTTCAATCGCTATCATGCAACTGCGCTGCATGCCATCGGATGTGTTGAGCGCGAGTTAAAGCATAACGCCCCCCTCAAACAGCATGTGAAGTATCTCAGCAATAAGCTGGAATCCGGCGACTTTTAACAGACGTCATTTGCACTGGTCGCGCGATTTATCCTCAAGATAAGATAAATCGCGTTGCGACAGAATGGAATAAAAAAGCAACCCCCGACTGGATCAGCCGGGGGTTTTATTTATATCGGTTGTTACATGCGGCACCGCCGCCAACAATAAAATCGCTTTGCGATTTTATTGTATCTTGATGAACGTGCTGTTGGATGCCACGATGTCCTCGATGAATTCCATGCGCACATTCTGGTGATATTCGATGATGCAGCGCAGCTTCAGGGCACATTGGGAGCAAACCTCATCGGTCGCGTCATAATCGCCGACACATCCCACCTGGTCTTGCAGGAGCTCAACTTCCGTGATTGTTTTTTCCATTTTAACCCATTGCCTTTGTTGGCGACATGGTCGCGTTTGGTAAGCTCGTGAAACGTTTTAATCTAGGTTGAGCAATGACAGCATTTCCATATGGATATGTCCGTTGGTCGCCAGGATTTCCTTTTTATCGATGCTAAATGATTTGTTGGCAAAATCAGTCACAACCCCACCCGCTTCCCTAACGATCAGCGTGGCGGCAGCCGTGTCCCAGGGGTGTAGATTCTGCTCCCAGAAGCCATCGAAACGACCACATGCCAACGCGCATATGTCGATGGCAGCCGATCCCATTCGACGAAGGCCCTGAGAAGCTCTCAAACAATTGAGCATCCGGCCCGTGACGGTGTCGAAGATAGACGTCAGGTCATAAGGGAAACCCGTGGCAAGCAAGCTTTCTTGCATGACCCGGGTGTCGGAAACCTGAATGGGGCGGTCATTCAGGAAGGCGCCCTCACCGGCAACAGCCGTGAACAATTCTCCTGTGACCGGGTTGAAGACAATCCCCATGACCAGGGTTTTCCTGAAAGCAAAGGCGATTGAAATCGAAAAAACCGGTAGCTGGTGTGCAAAATTGACCGTTCCGTCCAGGGGGTCGATGATCCACTGGTGATCCGCATCTCCTTGACCCAGACCGCTCTCCTCAGCCAGAATCGAATGTTCTGGAAACGTTTCACGTATGATTCCGATAATGATCTCTTCGGAGGCCGTATCGGCTTCAGTGACAAGATCTACGGGGCCTTTTTTCCGGACATCGGAAATATTGCCGAAATAAGATTTCAAGACCTTGCCGCTTTCAAAGGCAGCCTTGATGCCAATCCTTTTTATCAGGTCCTTATTCATTAGGTGAGTCCGTTATAGGTGATATGAGGCTGGTGTCAAGCACTATTATTCCGCGATCCCTATCATTTCCTCGAGCTTGCCAATCAGTTCTCTCAGGGTCGAAGCGTCTTGTGCACATATGCTGAAGCCTTTATATATCTGTTGCAGTCGACCCCATTCATGGGGGGGCACCAGGTCCTGCTTGTTCAGCACTCGAACCAGGGGGATGTGTTGCAAGGCCAAATCGGACAGGAGATGCTCCACGGATTCAATCTGCTCCGGGTGTCGCGGGTTACTTGTGTCGATTATATGCAGCAGGATGTCGGCACTCTCGAGTTCTTCCAGCGTGGCCCTGAATGCGACCATGAGGTCTTCGGGCAGATTTTTTATGAAACCCACCGTATCGGTAATAATAACCTCGGTGTCGCGTGGGAACCTGAGACGCCGGCTGGAAGGATCCAGGGTGGCAAAAAGTCGTTTCTCCGCCAGGACGTGACTGTGTGTGAGGGTGTTGAGAAGGGTTGATTTCCCGGCATTGGTATAGCCGATAATGGAAATCACCGGCAGGGCTTTCTTGGTGCGTCTGGCCTTTTGCTGTTGACGCTGCTTTCTGACTTTCAGCAGCGCATTCTCCAGTTGGACGATTTTATCCCGTATGCGTCTGCGGTTAATTTCCAGCTTGGTCTCGCCGGGCCCCCTTCCGCCAATACCACCGGTCAAGCGTGACATGGCTGTATTTTTTGTGATGAGCCTTGGCAGCAGGTATTTGAGTTGGGCCAGTTCCACCTGTAGCTTCCCCTCCCGGGTCTGGGCCCTCTGGGCAAAGATGTCGAGGATCAACTGGGTTCGATCGATGACTTTGAGGTCAATCTGGTCGGTGATGGAACGGATTTGAGAAGGATTGAGCTCCTGGTCGAAAACAAGCACGGTCGCGCCTTTTTGAAGCGCTGTAATGACGATGCTTTTGAGTTTTCCCGATCCTATTAAAAATCGGCTGTCTATCTTCCGACGATGCTGCAAAACACTGCCAACAGTTTGGATGCCGCTAGAGGACACCAGTTCTGACAGTTCGTCGAGCGAATCAGCGGCATCCTGGTTGGACGCGGTGGAGACGCTGATGAGAAGGGCCCGCTCTTTATTCGTGCCTGCCACGTGCAAGGAGCTGTTACGCGAAAGCTCTTCCTCGATGGACTGAATCATTTCCACACAGCCGATATCGGTTCTTCCAGGTGCTAAGGATACGGGATTCGAGGTCGGTTGGCCGGTACGTTGAGGCAGAATGTGGCTCATGAGGACCTCTATGGGAAGGCTGTCCGCGCCTACCTGTATGACTGCCATGAGATCCAGCCTCAGCAAGGCAAGATCTGTCAGATCATCGGTGGCCAATGGTTCGTTGTCGAGATGGGTGTGAACGCAACGGATGCCCCTCAGACGGCCGGGTGCCGATCGGTATTCCGGTGTGTCGGGGATCACGATTTCGTGATGATTTCCCACAATCACATAGGGAATCCTGCCCTTGCGATCGATTAGCAGTCCGATCTGCCGCTTGATGTCAAAGGACAGACGACTGACGTCCCGGGCGAGTTCGGGCGTGACGATGAATTCCGGCGGGGTTTTTCTCCGGTAGAGATTGTCTATCTTACGGAGCTGACTGGCCTTGAGTCCCTTGATGTTTCCAAATAACTTATTCATAGCCATGCGATCGGGTTTTTATCGGGTTTATTGGAAACGAAGGGATTATGGCTTGATGTATTTATCTTCAGCCAGGTTTTCAAAGCGCGTATACGTTTTCAAAAATGCCAGCTTGATCTCACCCGTGGGACCGTTGCGCTGTTTTTTAAGTAATAATTCTGCTGTCCCTTTGCTGGGGTTGTTTTCATCCCGGTTGTAGACCTCGTCCCGGTAGATGAACGCCACCACGTCGGCATCCTGTTCAAGGGCTCCGGACTCCCTGAGGTCTGACAACTGTGGTCGCTTGTCCTGGCGTTCCTCGAGTTTCCGGTTTAGTTGGGACAGCGCCATGACCGGGAGACTCAGCTCCTTGGCAAGCGCCTTTAGACTTCTTGACATTTCCGATATTTCAAGGTCTCTTCTTTCGGACGATGCACTCGACCGCATGAGCTGCAGGTAGTCGATGATGATGAGGCCGATGTTCTTGTCCATCTTGAGCCGTCGGGCTTTGGCGCGTATGCCCATGGCAGAGATGTCGGGCGAATCATCAATGAAAATGGGGGCCTCGGAAAGAACTTCGGCTGCGCTGGTCAGGTTGACCCAATCCTCCCGGCTGAAGAATCCGCTGCGCAGGCGGGATGAATCGATTCTTGCCTCTGCACAAAGCAGACGCATGGAGAGCTGTTCTCGTGACATTTCAATAGAGAATACCGCCACCGGTATGTTTGCGTCCACGGCGACATTCCTGGCTATGTTGAGGGCCAGGGCGGTTTTTCCCATGCTGGGCCGGCCAGCCAGGATAATGAGGTCTGAATTCTGGAGGCCCGATGTGAGGTTGTCGAGACGGCTGTATCCGGTGGGTACACCGGTAATGAGAGACTTGTTGCCTTGCCGCTCCTCGAGGGCATCGATATTTTTCTGGACCAGGGACGACAGGGAGTAGAAAGACTGTCGGCTTTCGTTACCGGATATTTCGAAAACAGCTTTTTCGGCAAAATCGATCACGTCTTCCACATCGCCACGATCTTCGTAACAGCGCTTGGTGATGGTGTTGGCCTTGTGGATCAGCTGTCTGAGCGAGGACTTGTTGTGAATGATTTTAGCATAGTGCTGGGCATTAACGGCCAGGGGCGCCGTGTCAACCAGTTTTGCCAGATAGGTGGCACCACCGATGGCTTCGAGATCTCCCTTCTCTTTGAGAATGTTGGTAAGGGTCACCAGATCGATCGGCTCATTTTTTTGAAATAGGCCGATGATCCCCGAAAAAATCTTCTGATGGGCCGAGCGATAGAAATCTTCCGGGATCAGCGTTTCAAGGATGTCATACAGGGTGCTGTTGTCCAGCATCACGGCACTGAGAAGGGACTCTTCTGCCTCCAGATTCTGGGGCGGAATGGTGTGGGATGGGTTCTTGTTCATAGGGTCGTTCAAAAGGATCTTGAGTCGGCTGAAGGTTAGCACACCTGTTCAGGTGAAATCAAGAAGGCAAAACGCAATCAGCGATAAGCTCAAAATGGCGACGGAGGCACTTTAAAATAGATATTTCAGGCCCGTCCTGAAATATCTATTCGGGCACCACTTCCAGTGTAATTTCGGGCTCCACTTCTTTATACACCCGAATGGGAATCTTGTGTGTTCCAATGGTTTTGATGGGCTCGCTCAGGAGAACCATCCGCTTTTCAACCGTAATACCTTCGACTGCAAGGGCCTTGATGACGTCTCGCACCGTAATAGAGCCATAAAGACGGTCCTCCTCGCTCACCTTGGCGGCAATTTTACACGACACACCTTCGAGACTGGCGGCCATTTCCTCTGCGAGTTGTTTTTCCTTGGCGATCTGCAGATCGACATGGTTTTTTTGCTGCTCCATCATGCGCCGGTTCTGGGGCGTGGCCAGAACTGCTTTTTGTTGTGGCAGCAGGTAGTTGCGCGCAAATCCCTTGGCTACGTTAACTTCACTTCCGATAATGCCCAGGGAGTCGATGGTTTCTTTTAATATCAGCTTCATGTTAACCTCCAAAAAAAGAAAATCTATTCTCAATTTTCTTTTTTATGTTTGATTGTTCCAGGCCTTGGCTTGAGTATCCCTTTTATCGGGCGGCCGGAAACAAACGAATAAAAAATCGCTACTGCGATTTTATTTTTCGGAAATTGAGCCACATATCGAACAGCCCCAGGCCGATGACAACCAGTAAAATTATTTGCTGAATGGCAATAAGGCTGTATAAAAAGATCCTCAGCATCCTGGGAAACCGTTTTTTTTCAAAGAAAAAAGATACGATGGCAATGCCTTGAAAAAAATAAACCATCAGCAGTATCAGCAGGCCGTTCAAGCCGATGATCTTGAGTGTGCTGCCCGGCAACAAGAGAAACCCGCCGCACCCGATCAACACCCACACAAGGTAATCAGGGGCTTTCCATAGGTTCAGCACACCAAAGGATGGATAAAACAGTCCCCAGCGCTTCAGTAGCGGCCTGGCCATAAGCAGGTTGGACCATGTCACCATTAAAAACGAGGCCGTCACCATGGCCGGGATGATGCGAATCAGACCATATTGTATCTGGCCCAGTGAGTTCGAAAACTTGTTGATAAACT
Organism: uncultured delta proteobacterium; assembly: GCA_963701385.1. Lineage (GTDB taxonomy): Bacteria > Desulfobacterota > Desulfobacteria > Desulfobacterales > B30-G6 > B30-G6. The sequence continues at coordinate 31,503 of CAVOZW010000018.1, read as the reverse complement.
CTTCCGACGCCCCCATGCTACGGTAGAGCGCCACCGTCATTTCAAGGTTCTGGGCAATATAGGCCGAAACAAGACTGTATATACCGGTGGCCGAAATATTGCTGTATAACACGAGCCCGACGACACCGGTCAGCAAAACCCCCCCGCATGCGTACAGAACGGTTTTTTCAACCGAAAGATTCATTTCAAAAAGCTCACTCAGCAAAAAGCCGAGGCAGAGCATTTCCAGAAAAAACACCACATCGATGGATAGTCCGCCCGTCAAAACCACCAGTATCGTCATGGCAGCCCCCGGCACGATGAGGCCGGTCTTGCGGCCCAGTTTGGAGCGATAAAATAAAACCGGGAGCGGGAGAAGCAGGGAACAGAAAAAACCGATGATCGGCATGTATACGGATACGGTGATGATGGCCATTGTTATCACCACTCCGGTCAATACATCTCTGGGTATTCCCTTGGAAAACAAATTAAATTCCATGTTCTTGCAATCTGATACGCTCAGTTCGGGTCTAGAGGTCTAGTGTGCCGACATACGGCAACAACGCTATGGTCCTGGCCCGCTTGATGGCATGGGTCAGCACACGCTGATGCTTGGAGCAGGTTCCGGAAATTCTTCTGGGAATTATTTTGCCCCGTTCGGTAATAAAATATTTTAACAGCCTCTGATCCTTGTAGTCGATCTCGATCTTGCTGTCGGCACAGAAACGACACACTTTTCTGCGATGGAAAACGCGTCTTTTTTTCTTTACATTACCACCGTTCCGCGTCTGTCTATGATAGGCTGCCATTTATCTACTCCTTTGGGGTTTCTGCTGCTTGAGCGGTTTCTTGTTCAGGGGCCGGGTCTTTTTCAGGTTCCGGTGCTGCCTTGAGGGCTTCTGGCGTTGCCGCTTCTGCCTCAGGGGCTGCCGCAGTGGTTTCTTCCACTGCCGCTTCGACCGATGGGGCTTTTTCGGCCACGGGCTCTTCCGCTTGCGGCGCATCTTCGGTCTTCGCCGCGGCGGCCGCTTTTTCCGCGGCCTGCCTGGCGGCTTCTTCTTCCGCTGCCTTGGCAACAGCCTCGGCTTTTTGGGCTTCTTTTTCAGCCATTTCAGCCTTGATGGCTTCCACGTCAGCCTCTTTATCCAGCAGAACTGTCATGTACTTTAGTATTCGGTCGTCGATGCGGAAAAAACGTTCCATCTCAGCCACCAGGTCACCAAAGCCACAGAAATTGACCTGCGAATAATACCCGCGCGGTTTTTTCCTGATGTCGTAGGCCAGCTTTTTCTGACCCCATTCGTCGATGCCGATCAGAAAACCTTTGTACTGAGGGATGAGTTCTTTGAGTCTGTCAAATACAGGTGAGCGCTCGTCTTCTGTCAGGTCAGAATCGAGGATAACGATCTGTTCGTACCGTCTCATGGTGCCTCCTTGTGGATGTTACCTAACTTTCGCATGAAATCTGATTCGTGAAAAATTAGGTGTCAAGCCCCGACCGAACTTGGTATCGCGCATCCCGAGAGAGACACGCCGGAGCAAGGATTATGTAAGCCGTAGCTTGACAACCACGGCTGGGTCGATTCCAGGGGGAACCGAAACGTTATATATATGGGGCTATCGTCACGGTTGTCAAGCTAAAATAAATTATTGGCTACAACTTTTCAGCCAATGAACCAGTTTAAATATTTCATGCCTAAAATATTCGCTATTGTCTGAAGGCTTGAGAAATCGAGGAATTAAAAAAGCCCGCTCTTTTCAGAGCGGGCTTTTTAGAGTGGCAACGCCACGACATATAAATTTTTAGCACAAAAATTTATTGGTGGGCCGTGAAGGAATCGAACCTTCAACCTACTGATTAAGAGTCAGGTGCTCTGCCTGGTTGAGCTAACGGCCCAATGAACTCCCTGTGCGATTTCATCAAACGCGACGATATCGCTTTTCCGAAAATCTGAAAGATCACGGCACCCAAAAAGATAATTGCCGAACAAAGAGCACATATCAATCAGGAATCGGGTTGTCAAAAGGAAAATTTAGAAAAGAAATTTGATGCTCAAATTTCTTTTTGTACAGGGCTTCGCCGCGATTGTGATTTCCTTTCCCTGGATTCCCTGACTGCTGTCAAAATATCTTTGGTGGTGGCTTTCGTTTTGATGCCGGGAATATCAAAGGGTGATTTTGTATCCTTCCTGAAAATAATTGAAAAGCTTTCACCGCCTCCGCGTTTGCTTGCGCGACTTCTTCCACTCGATGTCCTTTTCCCGGCGCTGCTTGCGGGTCAGTTTCTTGGGTTCCACGGTTTCCACCGGCTCCGTCAGGTCCGGGAAGAAACTGCCGGGGAATTTGTCGCGTTCTTTGATTTTGACAGGTGCCTTGGGCTTTACCACTCTCGACTCCTTGGGCAGGGGCGGGCTCGTGAAGCATCCCACGGCAATGCTTCGGGCCAAGAAAAGGGTTTTACCGGCCTGGAGAATGAGGGTTCCCATTCGAACGGCGATGTCGACGTTGACGGTCAACAGCGCCGGGGACCTGTCTATCCGTTTCCCGATCCGTTCGGCCATGTCTTTGTCAGCAGACAGGATCACGTGCCGGCGGCCCATGGGAAGGATGCCCTTGTCCAGAATCACCGCAAGGGCTTTGGGCCGCACACAGGTATAGAGCAGCTTAGGTAGAATTTCCGGTGACACGCGCTTGGGGAGCTGTTGCCTTTCCCGGGCGCGGATGCGTTTGTCGTTGATGTCAAGAGGCGGGTCCGGCAGGGACACCACCATCTCGTTGATGGTTGCCTGACGGAAAGACCGCCACCCGTCTTCTTCGTTTACGGCCTTGATGAGATCCTTGATTTTGACGTAGCCTTCCTTGTCCGGCACCAGGCCGAATTCATCCGGCCGGATTCCGAGTATGTAGGTGAGAAACTTGGCCTGCTTTTTCAGATCATGATTCAATTTCATGCCCTCATTTAATAAGGATCTTCATGACATTTCAACCTATTTGTTGTGGCATGATTTTTTTGCGATTGGGCACAAAAAATATAGAAAATACGATTTCGGATCTTTGAGTGAAATCAGGATGCTTGACCTGATCTAATGTCTCTGATAAATAAGTATGTTACACTGTTTTAAATGCCTGGCACGGGTGTTCCTGACGAACGCCTGGTCATGTTTTATCCATTCGTGAAACGAATTTAAAAAAAGGACGTACTTCTATGAATTATCAGAAATCACGATCTTTGTTCGAGCACGCCGTCGAAGTCATTCCCGGGGGGGTGAACAGCCCGGTGCGTGCCTGCAAATCGGTGGGCTGCGAGCCTCTGTTTATCGACGGTGCGGACGGATGCATGATTTATGACGTGGACGGAAACAGCTATATCGATTATGTGGGATCCTGGGGTCCTATGATTCTGGGGCACCGGCACCCTTCGGTACTCAACGCCATTACGCTGGCCATGAAGCGCGGGACCAGTTTTGGTGCTCCCACGGACCTTGAAATCGAACTGGCGGAGATGGTGGTGGCCGCCGTACCGTCCGTGGAGATGGTGCGATTTGTCAATTCCGGTACCGAGGCCACCATGAGCGCCATCCGTCTGGCAAGAGGGGTCACCGGACGAGATCTGATTATCAAGTTCGACGGCTGTTATCACGGTCATGCCGACACCCTGCTGGTGGAAGCGGGCTCGGGCGTGGCGACCCTGGGCATACCCGGAAGTCCGGGCGTACCGGAGTGCTTTGCGGAGAAAACCCTGTCTCTTCCATACAACGACATTTCCCAGATCAGCCGTGTCATGAAGGAAAAGGGGGCCCATGTAGCCTGTGTGATTGTCGAGCCCGTGGCGGGCAACATGGGCCTGGTACCGCCCGTACAAGGCTTCCTGGAGACCTTGCGCGAAGTGACCCATGAGGCGGGCAGTATTCTTATTTTCGACGAAGTCATTACCGGTTTTCGTGTGGCATATGGCGGCGCCCAGGAGTTGTACAACATCATGCCGGACATCACGACACTGGGAAAGATCATCGGCGGGGGCATGCCCGTAGGCGCATACGGCGGCAGCCGAGCGATCATGTCCAGAATCGCTCCGGAGGGGCCGATCTATCAGGCGGGAACCCTGTCCGGGAACCCACTGGCCATGTCGGCAGGCATCGCCGTGTTGAACGAATTAAAACAACCGGGATTCTATGAATTCCTGGACCAACGGGCTGAAACACTCGAACAGGGGTTGCGTGCCGCAATCCAAAAGACCCACGTTCCCGCCCAGGTAGACAGGGTCGCTTCTATTCTGGGCATGTTTTTTACCCGCCGGCCTGTTCAAAACATAGAGGATGCCAAAACATCCAACCTGGAAATGTTTTCCGCTTATTACACCGGAATGCGTGAGCAGGGGATATACCTTGCCCCATCGCAATTCGAATCCATGTTTGTATCGGCAGCCCATGAGAAAGCGCATATCGAAAAGACCATCGAAGCTGCTGAAAAGGTGTTTTCAACTTTAGCGTAAAGGAAAGCCATGAGCCAAAAGCCGTAAGCCTTAAGCAGCTTACAGCTTACAACTGATCGCTTACAGCTGACAATGGACAAGGACACCCTACTGGACATACTGGGCAGCGGCGGCTCGGAACTCGAAGCCCTCAAGGAAAACCTGGACCAATTGACCGGTTTCCTGACGCTCGTCAATACGGTTGACCAACTGCCGGAAATGGATCGCCGGGTGTCCGAGGATGGTGTAAGCCTTTACCATGCCATTTCCAAAGGAAAAGAGATGGCGGCCCTTGAAGCCGCCCTTAGCGTGTTTTTCGGTGAACCCCGCAAGCGGGCAGGTGAGCCTCTTTCAAGTGACCTGACCGATAACCTGACCATCAACTATTTGGGCGGCGTCAAAGAGGACCAGACCCTGTTCCTTAAAAAAATCAGCCAAGGGGAGATATATGGCGCGCTTTTTCCATGGCAGCGAAAAGTCAATGTCATCACCGTGCACCTGGGTTTGTACAACCCTGTCATGCCGGATGACGATTATGAAAAACTGGAAAAGCTGGTAACCCAAACCATCACCCAGTCTGTATCCGAAAAGCTGGAAGGTGGTCTGGCCGGTCAGGTGCAGGGAATCAGTCTGCCGTCGTTTTTACAGATGTCGGAGATGGACGGTTCTACGTGTTCGTTGCGGATCCGTTCCGAGGGAAACACCGGCATGCTGCATCTTCTGGACGGTACTCTCATCGATGCAGAAACCGGTGAACTGAAACACAAGGATGCGGCATATGACATCCTGAGCTGGGACAATCCAGCTATCGAAATTCTCAAGGCAGTCGGCCGGACCCAAAATGAAATCAAATTGCCCCTGATGCACCTGCTCATGGACAGCCTGAGCCAGAAGGACCAGCGGGAATTTGAAAAAGATGCACCACCCAAAAAAAGCGTTGAGAAAACAAGCCAAAAGGAAAAACCGCAAAAACCGCAAGACCGAAAAGACCGGATTGGAAGGAAGCCACCCTTGCTGAGGCGTCCATAGAAATAACGCCCCAAGAGATTGAGAAGAAAACACCTCCTAAGCCGCCGGGAAAAACCGACCAAGAAGATGCCGCCATCGACGCGACCCTGGTTCAGAAGGATGAGTCCAGGACTGTGAAACGTCAAAAGGTGGCAAAATCCAAGATTGTTTTAAAGCCTAAAAAAAAGTTACCCATGCTAGCCGGCCTGGCTGTTCTAGTTTTGTGTGTGGGCGGGTTTTTTATTTACCAGGCCATGATGGGTGGTTCCGTTGCCAACGAATACCAGAAACTCATGACAAAGGTTGGGCAGCTTAAAGATGCCGATGCTCAGGAAAGGTTACTGATGGATTTTATCAATACGCATGAGCCTGGGGAGGACACCGCTCGTGCCGAGATGAAACTTCAGGAAATCTGGCAAAGGAACGAGGCGGCCAATTATCAAGAGACCATCGATGCGGTCAACAAATTGCCGATCGACGCGGACTTCGAAAAAAACGCCAAGGCACTCTATGCCCGGTTTCTGGAAAGGTATCCCAATTCGCAGCATGCGGAGGATATTCAAGGCGCTGTTTCTGAGATATCGGGTTTATCGGAAGATATTGTTTTCAGCAACTTAAAGAATCTGGGGGAAAGAGACTTTGCCCAGAAGATTGGTTCATATACAAACTACCTGTCTCTTTATCCCCAGGGCAAGTATCGTGAATCCGTAAACCAAATGTTTTCGGAGACACTGGGTGAATCCTATATAAACTTCAAAAGAGAGATCACGGAATGTGAACGAGCGGCCACGTGGGACCAGTGTCTGGCGATATGTGACGACTACCTGGCCGCTTTTTCAGCCTATCTGGATATGGGCGAGATACACACCATTCGAAACCGTATGAAGATGCAAAAGGACTATCTTGATTTACAGACCCAGGTTGCAGGGGTGGATGACGATACGGCCAGACGCTTGTACGCGGCCTACATGACAACCTATCCCGACGCTCCCGACAACGAAGCAATCCAAAAAGAGATCCAACGGATGGATTTAGATGCCGCAGCGGGGCGCCAATGGTCATCGCTCAAGAAAAGCCTGCAGCGTGAGGGTCTGAGCCTGCAGGAAAAAATCGACAGCGTTGAAAAATATATTTCCCAGAACAACACGAGCCGCTATTTGACGGAAGCCAGACAGATCCTGGATTCCTTGGAAAAAGAGGCTGCCGACCGTTCGACCGAACGCGAACAGTCCATCAAGAGTCTGAATGAAGAAGAGAAGGCCAAAAAAGAGGCCGAAAGACAATATGCCGCCCTGGTAAAACGACAGGCGGAAAGGGCCCGGATCGAGGGTGAAAAACAGAACGCCGTTGCCGCAATGGCTGCCACCCAGGGGCGGTTTGTTCCCACCGGTGAGAGCTCGGTGATCGATAAAAAGACCGGGCTTACCTGGAGCCTTCTCGATTCCCAGCGCGAGCTCGGTGTCTGTGTAGACCACCGAACAGCGACGCGCTATGTCAAGGAATTACGAAACGACGGGCACGATGATTGGCGACTGCCTACCTCCGCGGAACTGGCAGGCATATATAAAAACAAGCCCTATTTCCCCAATAGCGGCGCCGATTGGTACTGGACATCGGAGATATTTGCCAAGGGGTATTCATACCTCGTCAATACCGTATCGGCCAAGCAAGAAACGCTGTTCAAGAAGATCTCCCAGGATGTAAGGGCGTGTGGAGCGGTTCGGGCTGTCCGCCCCTAAACTGAGCCTTTTTTGATCTTGACTTCCAACGCCGATATCGCGGAAAAAGACCATTTGTGGATGGGTATTAATTGAAGAACCTCGCAGCAAGCTACGAGGAATCTTCGACCGTAAGGAATTCTGTCTAATTTAGATTCGCTCGCTAACCCCGCAGCAAGCTACGGGGAATGCGCTCGCTGTTGCGGTTCAACTTTCGGGATTCAGCGAACGCGAAATGAATTATTAACTAGTGTCCGTCCACAAATGAAGATTTTTGCGTGAGATCAAAACGGATGACAGATTTAGCTCGGAGTAATAGCGTGCTATTTTGAGGAGTTAAATCATGGACTTGGATAAAAATAAAATTCCCGAACACGTCCAGCGCATTCACCTGATTGCGGTCTGCGGCACGGGTATGGGGGCGCTGGCCTGTATGCTCAAAGATTTGGGCTATGCGGTGACCGGCTCGGATCAACATGTCTACCCGCCCATGAGCACCTTTCTCAAGGAAAAGGGGATTTCCCTGTCACAAGGGTTCCAACCCCAAAACCTCGTTTATGGGCCTGATCTGGTGGTGGTGGGAAACGCGGTATCAAAGGACAATCCAGAGGTGTTGGAGATGTGCCGCAGGAAGCTCCCCTTTTGTTCCATGCCCCAGGCCGTCAACGCCTTTGCAGGAAAAGGGAAACAGACCATCCTCGTTACCGGAACCCATGGCAAAACAACCACGTCTTCCCTGATCGCCTGGCTGCTTCACGCGGCTGGTATGGGGGTCTCTTTTGTTATCGGCGGTATCCTGGCAAATTTTAACAGCAACTATTTTTTGGGTGACGGCGAATACCTGGTGGTAGAAGGGGATGAGTACGACACGGCCTATTTTGACAAAGGACCCAAGTTCATGCACTATGATCCTAGCATCGCGGTTCTCACCAGCGTGGAGTTCGATCATGCCGATATTTTCAGGGATCTGGATCATATCAAGAAAGCGTTTTCGACCTTTGTTTCCGGTCTGCGAAACGATGCGACCCTGATTGCCTTTCAGAACGATAGCCATGTGGACGAGGTGATCCGGGCGGTGCCCTGCAACCTTCAGCGCTACGGAAGCGAAGGGGGCGAATGGGCTATCAAACCCGTTCGGATCGCCCCGCCCTGGACGATTTTCGATGTTACGCGCTCGCACGATTTTTATGGGCGCTTTCATACACCCATGCCGGGTGACCACAACCTGTTCAATACCCTGGCTGCTATTGCCGTGGCAGATCGGCTCAACATACCCAAGCAGGCCATTCGAGAAGCCCTCAAAAGCTTCAAGGGCGTGAAGCGGCGCCAGGAGGTCCGGGGGACCAAAAATGGGATCGTCGTCATTGACGATTTTGCCCACCACCCCACGGCCGTCAAAAAAACCATTCAGGCCATTAAAGGGTACTACGGTGACAGTCGTCTACTGGCTGTGTTCGAACCGCGTACCAATACCAGCATGCGCAATATTTTTCAAAACGTTTATACGGAAGCCTTTGACGGCGCAGATCTAATTTGTATCCGCAAACCCGCATTGTTGGAAAAAATTCCTTCTCACGAACGCTTTTCATCGGAACGGCTCGTGGCGGATCTCAACAAGCGGGGTTTGAATGCGGTCTACTTCGAAAATACGCAAGGGATTGTTGATTTTCTGGTTGAAGAGGCCAGGTCAGGTGATGTCATCCTGGTGATGTCAAACGGCGGGTTCGACAACATTCACGAGAGGCTGCTCGAAGAATTATAACTGCCATCCGACAACGATTTTAGGGCCAGAAATCATAGCCGATACCGAAGAGACCGTGGACGGCATAGTTGGGCACGCTGGCGGTCCCGTCTGCGATGGGTACTTCCGCGTAGGCGGCCGTCATTTTCAGTTCCAGGGAAAACGAGAGCTTTTCCGTGATGGCATACCGTTTTTCGATGGCAAGCTGACCGCCGGCGCCACTGATGTAAAAACCGTTCAGACCCCCGTCATCTTCCAATCGTTTTCCCCGGACCATGGTCTCTGGATGTGTCATCACGAATCCGCCCCCCATGCGATAGATAAAACCATATTTTGAGAGCGCGTAGTTGAGCATGTTGATGTTGTAGCCGTGGGAAATGGAAAATTTCTGGACCTCGTCCGGTTTGTTGCTAAGATATAGTTTTTGATGCAGGGATTCAAACTCCCAGGCATGGTCATCAATCCATTTTCCGATTCGCAGTGCGTAATAGGGAGCCTGCGTCGCCCAGGCACGGGTTTCGTATTCGGCCGTGATATCGATATCTTTCTCGTCATCCTGCTCGATTTTCAGTGCAGACGGGAAGCTGTAAGAAGAGCCGGTAAATATCTGGATATGCCAGTCGGCTGTGGCCGCGGCCGGAAAAAATAAGAGGGTCACCAGGCAGATCGAGCAAAGTCTTTTTCTAACGGTCATGTTGAATCCTTACGGGCGTTTATTATATTATTGATGGCTCATCGTGTTGTGTCCCAGGTGCCAACTGAAAATTTTTCATGGTACTGTCGAAACAAGTCAATCCCTCGTTGTCTGTGACAGTCTGAGCAGGTGATCGTTATAGACATACCCATTCGTTCAGCGCCAACAAACGGTAAAATATGCATTTTGTCAAGCGATGGTTTGGCAAAAATTGCTGGAATGCTCGAATGCTGGGGTTCCGGAGAGCTGCTAAGCGCTTATGCCATATTAGATGTCATTTATAATCCCTTGCAGACTCAAAAACCTGCCGCTATCGGAACGTTATTATGACAAACGCTCTAACCGTCCATCCTTCAGCCAGATAACCTTTTCATTTTTTCCGATGATTTTCGGATCATGGGTCGAGAAAAGAATGGTCCGTTTCAATTTTTGATTCAAGGTTTGCAGGAGCAAGAAAATATCTTCCCCGGCCTTGGAATCGATATTAGCCGTGGGTTCATCTGCCAGGATGATTTCGGGTTCGTGAACCACCGCACGGGCAATGGCGATACGCTGCTGTTCGCCAACCGAAAGCGTGTGGGGGAACATCCCCTGTTTATGCAGAAGCCCCACGTCTCTTAAAATAGCTTCTACCTTGGTTTTGCGGTCTTGAGCCTGGGTCAGTATGAGGGGAATTTCAATATTTTCAAAGGCGGTTAATGTGGAAATAAGGTTGTTTCCCTGGAAAATAAAGCCCACCTGATGCCGCCGGAAAATGGCCAGCGCCTGCTCGTTCATTTCTGTCAGATCCTGTTGCCCCATGAAAATGTTGCCGGAGGTGGGGCGTTCCAGGCCGCCAATGAGGTTCAGCAGGGTTGTTTTACCAGACCCCGAGGTGCCGGCGATGACCCGGAAAGATCCCCGGGGAATCGATATGGACACGCTTGAGATGGCGGTCACCTGTGTTTGGCCGATGGTAAATATTTTTGTCACGTCCTTGAGTGTGATGTTGTCGGTTTCCATTAGGTATACCTGAGCGTTTCACTGGCGGCTTTTTGTGCCGCGATGCGGGTGGGTAAATAGGATGAGATGACCGACACGATCATGGACAAAAGGCCGGGCCAGTAGAGACTTGCCATGGTTGTTCTCGGTCGCACCAGCCCGCTGACAAGAAAATAGCGATTGTGAGATGTCAGGCCACTGAAGTCGATGCCTATTACCGCAAATACCTGGGTGGTCAGCCAGCCGAGCCCCAGCCCCATAAGGGTCGCTGCAAAACAGACCATGAAGCTTTCAAGAAAAATGAGACCGATCAGCTCTTTGGGGGTCACCCCCATGGCCTTCAGGATGCCGAATTCCCTGAAACGCTCCACGATCGTCAAGACGAAACTATTGCTGATGCCGAACCCCACCAGAACGAATACGAAGAGCATGATGATCTGCATGGCAATTTCATTCATTTCGATCAACTGAAGCAGGTCGGGCATCAAGGCCTTCCAGCTCTGTATGTTGATGTCATCCGGGAGTATCCGGGATATCCGTTGAATTGTTTGGTCAAGATTTTCTGCGCGATCGATAAAAACGGCCAGTTCAGCCCTGTTTTTTTTTTGAATGGCGGTATCCAGTGCTTGAATGGGCATATAACCGATGGTGTTGTCGAAATGCGGAATCTCGGTTTGGTAGATACCGCTGACCCTGAACTTCCCCAGCAAGACGCCCGAGCCTTCCTGGATGGAAAGGCTGTCCCCCACATTTACCTGAAGGTATTGGGCTGTTTTAATTCCCAGGAGGAGTCCTCGCTCTTGTGCTGTTGGGTAGGTGCCGTGAAGGATCTTTTTGGCGATGGCGGTTGCCGATGATTCAGCTTCTGGATGAACCGCGTAAAAAACAACGGGCGTCTGATAGATCCCGCTGGAGACCAGCGATGAGAACTGGTACCGAAAGAGAACCTCCTGCACATGTGGCTCATGGGCTATATTTTTTGCATATGTTTCAGGCTGGTCATAGGCAGCGGGAAACGCAACAAAGGCATCGCCGTAGTGCAGGCGGGTGCTGTTGATAACCATGGTGTCGTTGATACCGACCGTCAATCCGTGTAGAAAGACCAGCACGGCCGTTCCCAGAATGATAAAACTAGCCGTGGAGATGGTCTTTCTTTTATGACGCAGAGTGAAGCGAAAGGCCATGAAAACCCATATTTTAATGGACCGCCAGACCATTAGCGGTCCCTCAGGTTCAGCAATCGGTTGGGATGGTGGAATAGCTTTACAAGAATTTTAATAAACATCTCCCTGTTCAGGGGTGATAGGGGAAGACCGGCCTCGGACAACAGTGTCAGGGCTCTACGTAATTGCCTGGTTGCTTCTGTGAATGCTTTTTGAGAGGCTTCGGGAAATTGCTGATAAAGTCCGGTCAGTTGCCGGCTGTCCTTTCCGGGAGTGCCGGATCGAAATGTGACCAGCAGCTCTTTTTCATGCTTCACGCTGCCATGCTGTATCAGGGATGCCAGGTAGTTGTATTTCCGATCATGCAGATCCGTACCAAGATCACTGATGTCGTCCAGAATCTGACAGCCCAGACCAAAGGCAAGCAAACCCTCTTTCATCTGCGATACCGTTGGATTTTTCAGATCGATATCGCCCAGTGCCAGGGGTGCTGATAAGGGAGAGGCAAATAGCTGACCGGTTTTGGCGACGTGCACGCGATGTAGTATATGCTCCGGCGACGGGGCGTCTTCGACACCGCCTTCTTCTTCCGCTTCCTCGCGCCCACTGGCCGAGATGGCTGTCAGGGAGATATTCAAAAGGCGCACCATTTCATCACGGGAGATTGTTCCCGCTTCGACGGCTTCCAGCAGGAACGAAAAAAAGATTCGGTCCGTCAGGAGCAGTGTGTGGACCGATTTGAACGTATGGGCATTTTCGGGCAAATCGGTAACGATGATTTCCTTGAGTTCATTATCCAGCAGATTGTCACAGGCAGTCACCCACGACCTGAGGCAGTGGTTCAGGCCGGAGAAGAGCATCAGACGCTGGAGGGGAATTTCAAGGACAAAGAAAATGGCGATGAAAAGAACGGAAAAGTAGTTATGCCGCAAGGATGTCCATGATGTTGGGAGCGGCTTCAGATGGATGCCAGAACCTTCCAAAAGGGGTTGCGCCTTTCTCCAGAAAAGATGGATGACCTCTTTCTGGGCCGTCATGCTTTTCTGGAAAAGGGTAATGTTTAATAAAAAATCGAATTCCGACATGCGCCTTCATTAGCACAAACGACTGAGCGCTTCAAGATCGATAGACGGTGGCCGATAAACCAGCCATCATATTTTTGGGTGTAAAATTTCAGTAGCTATGATAGCTATCAAGCATGGAAAACAGTATATCATCATCAGATAAAGCCGGACGGAATGTCACACTGATCGGGGCATTGGTTAACCTTGCTTTGATAGGGTTCAAGCTGCTGGCCGGCATTTACGGGAAAAGCAACGCTTTGATTGCCGACGCCGTGCACTCGATTTCCGATCTCTTCACCGATGTGGTGGTACTGATCGGAATCTGGCGCGGCCGGCGGCCTCCTGATGAAAGACACCCATTCGGTCACGGCCGTATCGAAACCTTGTTCACGGCTATCGTGGGGCTGTCGCTTGTTGCCACAGCCTTATATCTGGGCTTTCAGGCCGCCAAAGATATCTATTGGCAACATGCATCCCAGCCCAATTGGTTGGCCATTATCGGGGCGGGAATCTCTATCATATTCAAGGAAGTGCTATATCAATACACCGTGCTGACAGGGCGTCGCATGAAGAGCCAACTCGTTGTGGCCAACGCCTGGCATCATCGCTCAGATGCCCTTTCCTCGGTGGCCGTCTTGATAGGGGTAACGTTGGCCCAGATCAAGCCTTCCTGGCACATATTCGATGCCTATGCTGCCTTGCTGGTCTCTTTCTTCATCCTCAAGGTCGGTCTGGACATCATGGGTAACACCTTCCGGGAGTTAAGCGATACCGCCCCGAACCCAGAGACCATGACCAACATTCGAGACTGTGCCCTGAGCACGGGAGGGGTGATGGAAGTTCACGACCTCAGGGTTCGGACTTCCGGCGGTCTGCACCAGATTGAAATTCATATCGTCGTCGACGCACGGCTGACGGTCCAAGAAGGACACCGCATCGCCAAAGCCGTGGAAATGTGCCTGGTGAACGACATCGATGATGTTGGCCGGGCCATCGTCCACGTGGATCCGTCGTCGTAAGTGGTCTACATTTGACCTTTGTTCCATGCAATGATACAGAACAACAATGTCACGTCCACTTAGAATAGCGTATCCGGGTGCATGGTATCATGTTATGAACCGGGGGCGCAGATCTGAACCCATTTTTTTAGACAAACAGGATTATAATCAATTTAACAAATGAAATCTTCCAACAAAGCATCCAAAACGATAGAGATCGATTCCCCGGAAGCCTATATCAACCGGGAATTGAGTTGGCTTGGTTTTGCACGCAGGGTGCTTGCAATGGCAAAAGACCCAGAGTTGCCTTTGCTCGAACGCTTGAAATTTGCGGGCATCATGGGCATGTTATACGATGAGTTCGCGATGAAGCGTATGGGCGGACTAAAAAGGAAAATCCAAAAAAGCAAAGTAAAACCATCACGAGATGGCCTCACCCCTGAAGAACAGCTGAAGGCTTGCCGAACGGAATTAAAGGCTCAGGCAGTGCTGGTATCCAAGCTGGTTGAAAAAAAACTTAGGCCTGCGATGGCAGAGGCCGGTATTCCTATTTTTGACTACAAAACATTGAATAAAAAACAATGCAAGGAAATGCTGGCCTATTTTCAAGAATCGGTGCAGCCGATTCTAACGCCCTTGGCCGTGGATGTCTCCCACCCGTTTCCGTTTATTAGTAATTTAGGTTTGAACCTGGCCGTCAAGATCACAGAAAAAAGCAAAAAGCGTAATCGTTTCGTGCGAATCAAAGTTCCGGCCAATCGTCCCCGCTGGGTCCCATTATCCGGTAAGGGTGGATTTGTTCCGCTGGAACAGGTGATCGCAGCCAACCTGCAACAGCTCTTTCCAAAGGCAGTTAACATCGCCTGCTATTTTTTCCGTGTTGCACGCGTAGCCAAAGATGACCCCTGGGAACAAGCCAATCTTGGCCAACTCGATGTAAATACTCCCCCCGGGTATTTTATCAGCATGGTGACCAACGAATTAAAGGCACGCAAATTTGCCGGTGTGGTACGGCTGGAGGTAAGCGCCGACATGCCAAAAGACTTACGGAACTGGTTAGCCGAACAACTCGAAGCCGATAAAGACGATGTCGAAAGTGTTAAAGGACTTCTGGCTCTGGCGGACTTGATGTCATTTCCCATGAAGAACTATCCGGATCTGTGTGATCGGCCGCACGCCCCTGTGACACATCCCCGTCTTTCAGGAATCAATGTCAGCGACCCGGATCAGATGTTTGCCGAAATCCGCAGAGCAGATATTCTGCTCCACCACCCCTACCACAGTTTTGATACGTCCGTACTCAACTTTCTCCAGTGTGCAGCGGTGGATCCAAAGGTGCTGGCCATCAAGCTCACCATCTACAGAACCAGCAGTGATTCGCCTATTATTCAGGCACTTCAAATGGCGACGCTGAAAAACAAGCAAGTTGC
Organism: uncultured delta proteobacterium; assembly: GCA_963701385.1. GTDB lineage: Bacteria > Desulfobacterota > Desulfobacteria > Desulfobacterales > B30-G6 > B30-G6. The sequence goes on along the minus strand of CAVOZW010000018.1, from coordinate 16,256 downwards.
CGTACTGGTAGAGATCACGGCCCGGTTCGATGAGGCGCCCAACATAGAGTGGGGGCAATATTTGGAGCAAGCAGGTGTGCATGTGGCTTATGGTGTGGAACGCTTGAAGACACACGTGAAATTGGCGCTTGTCGTCCGGGAGGAAGAGAAGGGCATTCGACGTTACGTCCATGTTGGAACGGGGAATTATCACACAGGCACGGCACGAATCTATGAAGATCTCGGAATTTTGAGTTGTGATCCGGAACTTGGTGCCGATGTCGCCGCGCTGTTCAACGAGTTGACAAGTGCCAATCACCCGCTGCATTATAATAAGTTGCTGGTTGCACCCCACAATCTTCGAGATAAAATAACCGCTCTAATTCGACGTGAGGTCGAAAACAAACAAAAGGGCCTTTCATGCGGCATCATCGTGAAGATGAATCAGCTTCAGGATGCCCGAATCATCCAGGAACTCTATCGTGCCGGTCAGGCAGGTGTTCCGATACGTTTGAACATCAGGGGGTTGTGCTGTCTGCGAGCTGGTGTTCCCGGACTGTCCGAGAATATTCAGGTCGTCTGTACACTGGGGCGGTTTTTGGAGCACAGCAGAATATATTGCTTTGATAATGCCGGCGATCCAGAATATTTTATCGGCTCGGCAGATTGGATGCAACGAAACCTTGATCGCCGCATGGAGTCCGTCATGCCCGTCAGCGACAACAGGATCAAGAAAACGTTGGAGAAAACGCTCAAGATTTATCAGAATGACAACCACTCTGCCTGGGATATGCTTCCCGACGGTAGCTATAAGCGCCGGCGGCCCAAAAAGGGACAAAAACCAAGACCTGCCCAGGAAACCCTGATCGACCTCATCGGCATGCAATCCAAGCCAACTTAACGTTCTGGGCCGAACAATTGTAAGGCGAAACGATCGTGATGATGAAAAATACGATTAAATTCAATCTTTCTAGTGAGAAAATTGAAAGCCAAATAACGGATCTGTTGGCAACCCAGAACCCAATAAAAAAAGAAAAATCCATTATCGGACAACTCACCTACTACGATACATTTGACTGGCGCCTCTTTGACAAATCACTCGTCCTGTTTGCATTTCAGAATCGATTGTTTTTGAGCGAACTGGGCGGCGAAAAAACAATCCACAGCATGCCTGCCAAATCGGTACCATGCTTTATATGGGAGTTTCCGAAAGGTGATCTTAAACGGTATCTAAAACCAGTGATAAAAATGAGAAGGTTGTTAAAACGAGTGGATTTATTCTCTCGCACAACACCATATCACATATTAAACCAAAATGAAAAAACAGTGGCGCATGTGATTTTTGAATCGATTCGAACACGCAGCAGAAAAAATCCCCAGACCATTGGCAAGCAGCTGTGGTTAAAACCTGTCAGAGGATACCCAAGGTATTTAAAAAAAATCAAAAACCAACTTGAGGACTTAGAACTAACATCGAGCGAAGACGAAGATATTTTCTTCCATGCCATGCGCTGGGCAGGTCTGGATCCGGGTGGCTATACGTCAAAATTATGTTTTCAACTCACCCCTGACATGCCTGCCGATGAGGCCACCATAACCATTTTGAAATTTCTGTTGAAGGTTATGAAGATCAATGAAGTTCAGATTGAACATGATATCGATACAGAAATACTTCACGATTTCAGAGTGGCCATTCGAAGAACACGAGCGGCCCTGGTTTGGGAAAAAAATATTTTTTCAGCGAAAATAATTAGCCGTTTTAAGAAAGACTTTGCTTTTGTGGGTAAACTATCCAACGATTTGCGCGATCTGGATGTTTATTTGCTCAACAAGCCTAAATACAAATCGATGTTGCCCGCAGTTCTCCGTGATGACATTGACCCCCTGTTTGATTATTTAGGTAAACAAAGATCCGTGTCTTTTCAAAAGGTCGTCCGAAGCTTGCATTCTAAGAAATATGTAAGCATAATACAAAATTGGGAAACGTTTCTCAATGAACCGCTGCATGACATTGCATTGGGACCCAATGCAAAGATTCCCGTGTTTGGATTGGCTAGCAAACAAATCTATCAGCAGTATAGAGATGTTGTAAAAGCAGGCCAACGGATTCTTGAGAACAGCGATGATGAAGCGCTTCATAGGCTCCGAATTCAATGTAAAAAGCTGCGCTATTTAATTCAGTTTTTTGACAACCTATATCCTTCGAAGAAAATCAACACCTTGGTTGAACAGCTGAAAAAAGTTCAGGACATGCTCGGCAATTATAACGATCTCGGTATCCAGATGCGTTACCTTTTAGAAGTAACCAAGGATATGCCCGCGAATCTTTTTCAGTCAAAGAAAACACTTGTAGCCATGGGTAGTCTGATCGGTAAATTGGAGACCGAACGGCTGTCGGTAAAGGCATCATTTACAGACACCTTCACTCGTTTTACTTCATCAAAAAATCAGAGATTATTCAGAGAACTCTTTGTACCGTAATCAATGAAAGTTTTCCATGAAAACGATAGCAATATATAGTAATAAAGGTGGGGTCGGGAAAACTGCGGCGGCTGTAAATTTATCTTATTTGTCGGCCAGGTCAGGCGCTAAAACGCTCATCTGTGATTTAGATCCTCAAAGTTCCGCCACTTTTTACTTCAGGGTCAAACCGAAGTTCAAATCTGGTGTCAAAGGGATTTCTTAAAGGCGGAAAAAAAACGTATAAAAGTATCAAGGGGACCGATTATGAAAACCTTGATCTGCTGCCGGCGGATTTTTCTCACCGCCGACTGGATATTGCATTTAGCCAATTAAAGAGCGCCAAGAATCGTCTCAATAGAATCCTAAAACCATTTAAGGATGAATACGATGTGATCATTCTGGACTGCCCGGCAAGCATCAGCGTACTGGCTGAAAATGTCCTCAACACGTCCAATTTGACCATCGTCCCTTTGATACCGACAACACTCTCGGTGCGAACCTATCTCCAGTTATTGGCTTTCTGCAAAAAAAAGAACATCGAATCGAGCAAGATATTTATTTTTTTTTCGATGGTGGATCGACGAAAGAAAATGCATCAAGAACTGATGGCAACCATATCAAGAAAATTCAGTGGTGTTATAAAGAGCGAGATTCCATATCTGTCGATGATCGAAAAAATGGGCGTTTTCAGGGAACCCGTAGGGGTCTTTTCTCCAAGATCAGCAGCCGCCAAAGCATATCAACGGCTATGGCAACAAATACAGACAAACTTTTGAACCAATCATTGTAAGCAATTGAGGAGGCCACATGGCAAAGAAAGAAAAACGACTCTGTAAATGGAAAGAAGAAACCATAAGCGATAATTTTAAGGTGTTCAAAGAGATCGTCAGCTCACCTCAATACGTTTGCAAAAAGTGCGGTCGTGTAGCAGATAAGAAAAAGTGGCTGCATAAACCTGTTTCATTGCAATAGATGATTGCAAAACTCGATCCAAAAAGGACATCTGTCACAACCTTAGGGAAGTTGAGGGAACGCATGAAAGAAATCTGCCTGGTAAGGCATGCCAAATCGAGTTGGAAATATCCTGCATTGGATGATTTTGAAAGACCATTGAATAAGCGTGGTCGGAAAAATGCCGCCTTGATGGGGCAGGTGATTCGCCGGTTGCGTTTTTCTGCAGACCTCATGATCACAAGCCCGGCTTCGCGGGCGGCAATGACCGCGAGAACATTGGCCTTTGAAATCAACTATCCGCTTGAAAGCATCCAATACCTTGCAACGGTCTACGAATCAAATGAAACGGACTTATTGCATTTTATTAGGGAACTGGATGATAATTTGCAGACGGTCATGTTAATCGGTCACAACCCGACCATAACGGGTTTAGCCAACAGCTTAGGCAATTTTCCGATCAGTAACATACCCACCTGCGGTATATGCTGCTTGGCATTGAGCATCAATTCCTGGTCTGAGATTAAGAAAAAAACAGGGCAGCTGAAATATTTTGAATACCCCAAGAAACACGCATAACGAAAGGAGAGAACAATGGTAATTGAAAAAAAGAAATTGGAAGAAGTTGTGAAAGAATCGGCTGGTGGCAGCAAGGCAAAAGAACCCGCGATTGGCGCCAAGAAACCAGTTGTCAAAAAGCCGCCGGTCAAAAAGCCAATTGTCAAAAAGACAGAGATCGAAAAGAAAAAAGAAAAGGAAAAGAAAAAGCTAGACAGATAAAGCGAAAGAAAAAAAGAAGAAAGAAAAAGAAAAGAAGAAGAAAAAAGAAGCTAAGAAAAGAAGAAAAAAGAAAAAGAGAAAAAGAAAGCAAAAGAGAAGAAGAAGGCGAAGAAGGAAAAAGAGAAGAAAAAGAAGAAAGAGCTTAAAAAGAAGAAAGAGCTGAAAAAGAAAAAAGAGTTAAAAAAGAAAAAAGAGCAAAAAAAAGCCAAGAGCAAGAAAAAGAAGACAGCCAAAACCAAGAAAAAAGGCAAAAAATAAATATCGGCCATTAAAGAGCGATACGCATTTACGGTCTGAAGCCGTAACGATGCTATCGACACAGGCTCAGGTTATATTTTCAGTAATTATGGAATGAAAAAGCTGATCAAGGCAATCCAGCCTTGAAGATGGATAGCCTTGCACACTAGTGCGCTACATCTTCATAGACTGAGTAAAGCGTTCTTTCTCCAATCAGAGAATCCACCCGGCCTTGAAGATCTCTGCGTTCCTTGCTTCGGTACCAGGCATTCCAGTCCTCAACTGTTTCCCAGGTACTGATGATCATGTGTTCTTCTGGATTGTCAATGTTTTTCAAGGTCATACTGTCGATGTAACCCGTCTGCTGCAGGGCTTGTGAACGCAATTCTGATAAAAGCGGGAAAACCTGTTTTGGTTTGCCAATAATTAATTTTCGTTTAATGATCACATGCACAGGCATCTTCTCCTCCTTCGTTGTTCGGTTGTGAGATTGCACATATATCAACCAAAACGTTCAGCACCGATTACCCAGGCAGTTCCATTTGCGTCAACAGGTTGTCTTCCATGTACCTTATTTCATCGATACCTGAAATGAGTACGTCCGGGTCTGTCAGTAGGTCTTCAGCTGGACATTTGTCTTTATAATCGATTTCTGACAGCATATGTTTGATACAGTTCAAGCGGGCTAATTTTTTATTGTCGGAACGAATGATCGTCCAGGGCGCGAGGGTCCTGTTGGTTTCATTCAACATCTGGAACTTTCTGACGGTATAATTATCCCACATCTCCTGAGCCATTTTATCGACTGGTGAAATTTTGTATTGCTTGAGAGGGTCCGTCTCCCTGGCATCGAATCGACGCAGTTGTTCATCCTTTGAAACCGAAAAAAAGAATTTAAATAGTTTAATGCCATCCTTGACCAACATCTCTTCCAACATAGGTACATCTTTTAAAAAGCGTTTATTTTGTTCATCCGTGCAGAAATCCATAACTGGTTCCACCATGGCCCGGTTGTACCAGCTGCGATCGAAGAGTACAACCTCACCGGCCGAAGGGAGATGTTGCATATATCTCTGGAAATACCATTGGGTCTTTTCTGTATTGCTGGGGGTGAGCAGTGCCACGACGCGTGTCCCACGAGGATTCAAATGCTCCGTAATTCTCTTTATCGTGCCGCCCTTACCAGCCGCGTCGCGTCCCTCAAAAAGCATCAGCAAACGCAAACCTTTGCTCCGTACCTGGCGCTGCATTTTTAATAGTTCGATTTGAAGTTTGTGGAGTTCCTGCTCGTAATATAATGTAAATTCTTTTATCCAAACGGCCTTTCGTTTCTTCTTTTTCTTTTTGTCTTTATTTTTGAAAGCGGTGTGCTCAGACAGTTTTCCTTTCAATTTTTTATCTTTTTTCTTAGCCTCCTTTTTAGACGCATTTTCTAGTTCTATGACATTGTTCTTTATCGGTCTCTTCGGTTTTGTCTTTTTCTTGTTCACTTCTTTGGATTTCTCTTTTTGTAATTTATGTTTCCCCATACTTTCATCTCCTTTTCGTTAGGCAATCGTATTTCATCAGCGCCCACTATTTGAGTGAGGTCCCTTCCAGGTGCCTTTCTTGGCCCACCCGATATGCTGGAGGTCGCAGATGAAAAATAGTGTTAATTGGTTACAGAAAACGAAGCATCATCGTACCTTCATTTTCTTCCCGTGATCGATCGATTCATTAAGATGGGTCATTCTATTGCATTCGCAGTGTCAAGATAATCGAACGGCGTACTATTTAAACTGGCGCAATAACAGACACAGTAGATCCAGATAGCGAGTTTGGTACCCATCCACATATGGTCCTTTCGCGCCCTGCCGGTGTTGGAAGGCATGATTTAGTGTCTCAAAATAGCACACTATTTCAGCGGGTTAAATCTACCTTCCGCCTTGGCAAAACACGAAAAGTCCTATTTCTAGACGGACACTAGTTTAGCTTTTTTCCGGATAGGAACATCTTGCCATAGATACCAGGAAGTTTGTTTTTTTTCAACCCCTTGACCACATCTTTCACGGGATAAGGTATTCGGAAATGTTCAACGGCAAGATTACCCGAACTCACCTTGAGAATCGCAAAGGAGGTTCGGGGATCCCCATCGAACATTCGCCCCACACTGCCTGGGTTTATGAAATGTACATCAGCGATGACTTTGTGAAAAGGAACATGTGAATGTCCCATGATATGGGCCCGGAAAGGGGCATTTTTCGCCATATCGACGAACCGGTTATCAGGCGTGGAGGGATACAGCTCCCTGTTTGGGTTGTCGAAGCTTCCGTGGAACACACCGATGCGAATCCCCTCGATGGTAAATTCATTCTTTTTAGGTAAAGATTTTAAGTAGGCAATGTTTTCAGTGAACAAAGTTTCACAGGTCCAGAAATACATCACTCGTTTCTCTTTTATTTTAGGTCTTTTTAGTTTCTTCCCTTTCAGGATTCTTAAAATTCGCTTATCGGTATTGCCCAATATGCAGATCGTTTTGTTTTCAAGATCCCTAAACCACTGAATCGTTTCGTTGGGAAACGTGCTGTAGACGGTGAGATCGCCGGTGTTGATTATCCAGTCGAATCGGTCCATCTGAAGGTAATCGCCGATGGTTTTCAATGCCGGAAAATTGGCGTGAACGTCTCCAAGTATGAGGATCTCTTTCATTGAGGACTGTGTTTCCTTGATTGCACAGATTAATGCCGGGTCTAATTATTATTCGGTGCCTGCCTCAAAAAGCGGCAAAAAGGTTTCGATATCAAAGGTTACTGTGCTGAAATTATCGAATGTGATGTCGGAAAAGGAGAGCTGCAGCCCCTGCTTGATACTATCGAAAATAGAACGGTAATTGTCAAGGATCCGTCTGTTCCATTGCATCCCGATCTGCTGCGCAAGGCGGCGAATGTCATCCTTGCTGCCTTCGATTTCGAGGAAATCGCCGAAAGGCATACAATCGAGACAGCATGTTGCATTGCCTACCGAAAATGTCTCGCGATATTTTTCATAGACCTGTGTGCGGTGAAAACCGAGGTTGCCCAAGATGTTTAACATCATTTCAAAGTCGCTGACTTCCACTTCCATCTCTTTGAGTACCTTGAATTCGGGATCTTCAATTTCAGGTTGGGTCTTATAGGTCAGTGTTGTTTTGACGTCATGTCTAAGCCTTAGAAGTGAATCGCTTGATAAAAGATTTTTGTCCGCGTTGTCGAGACAGATATTGTTTTCAAAAATCCGGCCATGAGACTCGGCACCCGATTGCATGAGTTGCTGGCGTACGGTTTCGATATCCTTTAAAAAAAATTTAACTTCGATTTCAAGCATGCCCATAGATGCAAGCGTATTACAAAGTGTTTCGGGTGTCAATTTTTAGATGAAAGGATCTGTTTAACCGCTTTGCATTTTTATCAAGAACACGATATATGTGTCGGTAGCCGAATTGATTGTTCTACAAATCGCTCAGTTCAGATTGAACCCATCGGGAGAATAGTTATGCGTTGGCGTGATAAACGTAAAAGTACCCATGTGGAAGATCGACGCGGTATGCGTATATCCGGACCCGGCAGAATGAGTAGTGGGAGTGGCGTGATGCGTCTGCTTCCTTTGGCATTTAAATTTCTGGGCGTCAAAGGTACGGTAATACTGCTGGTATGTGTGGGTGCTTATGGTTTGTTTTCCGGAAACCTTGGCAATATGTTGGGCGGGCTTGGCTTTCAAGAAGGCACTTCAACACAGATGTCCACAGAACCACTTCGGGAAACTTCAGAAGAGAAAGAACTGGTGGCGTTCGTCTCGGTTGTATTGGCCGATACCGAAGAAACCTGGACCACCTTGTTTCGACAAATGGGAAGAACCTATCAGGAGCCAAACCTTGTGCTCTTTCGGGGCTCAGTTAATTCCGCCTGCGGAATGGCACAATCAGCCGTGGGACCCTTTTATTGTCCTGGCGATCAACAAGTATACATAGACCTGGGATTTTTTGACCAGTTGAAAAATCGCTTTAAAGCACCGGGTGACTTTGCCCAGGCCTATGTCATTGCCCACGAAGTTGGTCACCACATCCAGAACCTTTTGGGTACATCCAGTAAAGTGCACGCAGCCCAAAAGAAACTAAGCAATACGGATGGCAACATGCTCTCCGTTCGTCAGGAACTACAGGCAGACTGCCTTGCAGGCGTGTGGGCCCATCATGCGAAAAATACCAGAGATCTGCTCGAAGCCGGTGATGTAGAAGAGGGTCTAACCGCTGCCTAGCGCCATTGGCGATGACACTTTACAAAAACAGTCCCAAGGATATGTAAGCCCTGACTCATTTACACACGGTAGTTCCGCACAACGTGTGAGATGGTTTAAAATTGGCTTGGCAAGCGGTGATATGGGTAGTTGTGACACATTCAATAACTTTTAGGCACATGTAACAGAATTTGCGAAATGGGTAATCCCCATGTCGCTCTAAAGCCGATTAGGGCGGCGTTCTGTAATATGCCCTGCATGTTACGGTTGTGAAGATGCCACCTGCGTAAGCGCGTGGAGATTCACTCCTCCAGGACAAACAAAAAATCGAGATCGTCTTTGAAAGTAATGCCGTTTATTTTCCATTCTTTATTGGGTTTATAGTATGTAAACTCCCAATAAATTGCATGATTTTCAAATTTATGCAGATAAAAAAACCGTACAAATGATTTACCGATCCTTTCTTCTTTGATAAACTCCTCTCCCGTTGGCTTGCCAAATCTTTGTTGAACAATACTCCATTGCGTATTGATTTGATTGGCAAGGCCATCAATTTCAACTGGCGGTAATGGCCAATGCCCTTTTGCTATATCCAGACCTTCAACAAATTCTGCTTTTAGAAAATGTTGCATTATTTTATCTGATAACGATCTTGTATCTGCTATTTCATTTAAAGTCCCTGCAGATACTGACTGCGCCACAATTAAGATTAACGCTATTGTCCAGGATTTCATTCTTATTCTCCTTGTTAGAACATTGATTTGCCTAAATGAATACTCTTTGAATGGTTGCTACATGAAGGTCCCGGACAAGATGGTTCTTTCCTCGGGTTTAAATAATCAGATAATCTCAGGAGTTCTTCTTGTATTGCATGGTTGCTCTTGGTGGGCGGGTGTTCATTACACTGAAGGCATTTTAAAAAAGGCCACTGGGTACCGCTTGCCTGAACTTTGTAGTTATCTCGGTCTCTTAACTTTGCCCCAGGGCCACGAGATTGTTTTTTGGTGCTGGCAGAAACGCCATAGTTGGGGCAGGCAGGATTTTTGCAAAAATTAACCTGACTGTCACCTGCAGCGACCGGCACTCTTAGTTTATTTTGTCGATAAGATATCTTTTCCAAAACAGAATCCCCCAATCTCGTTCGAGACTGAGGGATTATATAAACAAACTATATGTTTTTCAACACCCTAACTCAACGCTTGTTTCTGACCCTGCATTAGATTCTCATTCTAACCCCATCATTTTCATTGTGGCGGCTGCCCCCGATGCAAGTTTCAAAGAGTATCGAAACTCCGGAATGCCGTGATAAATCATGAAGCTGTTCGCGATCACCTGCGCCGCCTCACCAGTCTTTGATTTGTCGTATTTGTATATCGCAACTGCCCTTATGCCTTCATCCACGTCTGGATACATGTAGGGGCCGCTCACTTTAATAAAATCAGGCAACGGTTTTATATCGGCGAAAGATATCCGCCTAAGAGACCGGAATCGCAGGGGGTGTATTACCTGTTTTACATACCAGCATTTAGGAATCTGGTTTTCAATTCATAGTTTATATTATTTGTTTGATTTAATATATGGATAACTATCCATAAATATTAGATATTATAATAAAGACGATTTCTTGCATGAATTTTGCATCGATAAAACATGAACATGAACAACTCAACGCGCAACTATCGTAAAAAGGATTTGGTATGATAAAATATTTATTAATATGTTTTAGTTTTTTCTTAGTATTATTTGGAAGCACATCTGGCTCAGGAATCATTAATGCAGGTTTTGATGAAATCACCTATGGAATAGTTGCCGGAACTGACGTTATTGATAATTTCGCTCAAGTTACTGAACCAACCGTAATGATCCTTTTGGCAACTGGCGTTATCGGTCTTTTTAGTGTCTCAAGAAACATGTTCAAAAGGTAGCCGCCTCTCATCTTTTGAACTCCTCCTGATTGGGCAGCTGTTATGGCTGCCTTTTCTTAATTTGCCACTGCCTCTAAACAGGAGCAAACATGGCACTAACGAAATCTGATCTCATTGATTCAGTATCATCCGAAAGCGGATTCACAAAAAAGCAGAGCACTGACATTGTAGAGACTATTATCCACACCATGAAAGACACCCTTGCCACTGGTGAAGATGTCCTGATCAGTGGTTTCGGCAAACTCTGTGTAAAGCTGAAAGCTGAACGCAAAGGCAGGAACCCTGCGACTAGTGAAGATCTGATGCTGCCAGCAAGGAAGGTAGTGACATTTAAATGCAGCGGTAAACTTCGGGATCGGATCAATGGAACGTGAAAATTTCATCTGCATCTTCTGTGGCAGAATTGCAAAGATCAAGACGCAAGGCGGTCAGAAAATTGTAGTCTGCCCAAAGTGTAAACGTGAAACCGAGTTAGATGAATACCAAGATATTTTTGACCAGTGGCTGGGTGACATACGTAACAAGGATGGTGAAAGGTAAATATTTTGAAACGTGCTCATTAAGCGAGACTGTTACCCCCCTCTCGATTTATTTCAAACGGTTCCTTATTATTTTGGAAAGGGGATCTCGCCATAATTGTGGATCCAAATTCCACTCAAAACCTACAAGCTCCAAGATATGCATATCATGATATGTCCTGACTTAGACTTGAATTGACACAATTGAAAATCGAGTCAGAACATTCATCTGACTTTATGGTGTCACAGTGTTTTTAAGGCTCCCTGCGCAGCTGATGAGTAGGAGGTATCGGTATTCGTAATGTTGAACTAAGTGTTCTGGAAGCAATCCATAAAAAGCCTTCATAAAAACCACAATACTTTCCGGCATCTTTGTATTGGCAAATTAGGCGACATCTGGTTCGAGCGATTTTGCCCAACAGACGGCCTCATCATAATCACGAAAAACCTGAAATTTGGTATGTGGATCCTCGCAATAGGCATCGAACATCCGAGCCATGCCAAAATCGAAGTCACGCTTGGTGACGAAAGCTACTTTTAAAGGCGGTGGTGAGGGCTGGTGGGCTAAAATGAATTGGGCGATATCCGATGGATCCGAGGAGGACATATCAAACTGAGCTTCTCGTAAATCCCAGATTGCCAACCTACCAGACCAACCCTCTGTTTTCCAAAGCTTTGTTGCGCCTTCTTGAGCGTCACTTTTCCGAAAAATTCCTGAGCAAGTGGCGATAGCCATGCCGGTTAGCGGTTCAATTTGAATCGAAACAAGCATTTTCTCCCTCTATTTGCCTAATATTGATAATAATAAGCATCTCGCTTGATTCCAGATGGGCATGTAAAATAGACGTCTTAATAGAATCCTTAATTAGAATTAAAAAAAAGTCAAATTTTATCAATCTTCAAATTGATGGCAAATGTTAGAAAAGAAAAATCGTGAATAATGGTAAATGGAGAGATGTCCAGTTATCAAACTCAACCAAATAATTACCGATACCATCTGGTCCTGCCTAGCGTACCACGGGAGTTCCTATCAATGCAGGAAATGGTCGGTGGTGATAATAATCGCACACCGGTAATATTTCAGAGGGTTGATATCCTTGTTCTTGTTGGTATATGAAATCTCGTAAAGGTATTAAAAATGCAAATAGCCTCGGCTAGTAGTATTGGTTACGACCTGTGCAAACCACCGAATCAAAAACTTACGACAAGAATTAATTCAACTCATAACACCTTAAAATATTTGATATAATAAAAACAAAACTATACATACAAGAAAAAAAATACCACCGTTCGCACCATGACTGTGCCAACTAAACAGATCTTCTTTATCACCCGCCCGTGCTTTGCTATTTGGAGCTTTAATCATGAAAGACAATCCAAAGACCCAAGTAATTACACAAATTGCTGCACCTCTGGAGAAAAAATCACCTTTTCTATGAGCAACGATTCCTCCAAGAAATATTACAGGAACATATAGAACAATTAATAATAGCATTTTTGTTGTATTATCCATTTCTAATCTCCCCTGATTTATATAATTTTATTTTCTCAAATTAGCAAAGGTGGATCAGCGTCTGGACTACATTGTAGATATTTTATTTTGAAATTTATTTTGGATCAACAATTTTATCGATTTAGCCAAAATCTGTTGAAAATCGTATATCACAATAAATATGAGGGGCTGATAATAACAACTATGTTGGAGGCATCGTTGATTTAGGCAATGAGAAAACAGGGCCATTTCTGACCCTGCTCTTATTTTTTAATTGCAGTGCTAAAGTAATTTATAACCATCGACATTTATATCTTTTGATGCAATATCATTTTTGGCAATGTTTTTATCATCCCCCCAATACCAATTCTTTCTACAAGGATTTTTTTGTACATTGCTTCTGAATCTTTTGGGGGCACATGTTTTGTGTCTTTGGCTTTCAATTCATAAGCCCCACTCTTACATGTAGAGACACATACCCCACAGCCAATACAACGATCCAAATTTACCGATGGCCTATCATCTTTCATCTCAAGAGCATCCATTGGGCATTTTTCAATACAATCCCAACACAGATCACATTTTTCAGAATCCACCTTTGAGAAATAATTTGAATGGTAATATTCAACAGGTCTTGGGAACTTTTTAACTGTTGTCAATACGTTACAGCAATCACCACAACAACAGCAAATGAAATTAGGCTTTTGAGTATTTTCAGGTTGTAAAACAAAACCCGCATCTTCAGCTTTATCAAGAATTGATAATGTTTCCTCTTTAGTTATTTCTCTTGCACCTCCTGAATCAATTGCCCCACTTGCAATATCTTCAAATATTAGACATGTTTCTCTAATATCTGAGTTCTTACAGGGTTCATCAAGTAAATCTTTCCCTTCTCTACATACACATTTTATAACTGCAATGGGCTTTTCAGTTTTTGTAACAATATTTCTGACATTGTCGTAAGAGTCAACATATCTATCTGTGTTTATGCCCTTACTGATTGGAATAGTACGTATTTGAGACGTTTTTTTGCTATGAGCGGCTTTGTAAAAGGTTTCGTGTAGATAACCTTGAAAGTCACTCTCAAGCTCTTTTGTAAGCCTTCCTGCTTGTAATTCATACATGCCAATAGCTAAAGGAGCTTTGCTATATAATTTTCCTTTTCCTTTACTTTCAAAGATTTTACCACCAAGGATCGACCCCTTTTCAACCATTCTGTCCAAGGTATTCTCTAATTCATTTATTGAGATGCCTGTACCTATTAGTCTTTTGTGTATTCTATTGATTGGTTCAGGCAAGGCACTTAACTCTAAAGCAATTTTGGCTTCTTCATGTGTAAATAAATGTTGTAGTAACTTTATGTCATAACCTGATTCTGATTCAGGATAAGGGATCGGCATACTGTCAAGATGCCTCTGTAATTGTCTATAAACATCATTGTTTGATTTCATAGATATGCCTCCTTTCAGAATAGTATAAATATAATGGGAATAGAATATTGTAAACAAGGTTAGGACAGGGCAACAATCAGTTCAGCACATGAACCAGGGTAAGAATCTTATACAGATCAGATGTGGATTGAGTGCAATATTTCATCCATAAATGATTTTGCCGAACAAGTCAATATATTGGTGACTTAATGCTACCGATACATGGAGAGCATCTTACTCCCCGATATTAAAGGGAATTTTGCCGATACCATCTGATCATCCCCACGGTACCACGGGAGACCCTATCAATGCAAGATTCTGCCTGTTGCGATTATTTTCGCACACCGGTAAAATTTCAGGCCGCTGATGAACCGTTTTGTAGGAGGTATCTTGATAACGTTTAAACATCTACGGCTTGACCGTAGCATGTTTCTTGCTTGAATTATATCAGATTGTTTTTTTTCTGATCAGGTAGATACCGTCACAGAGGGTGAGGAAGAGTTTCTCCACCCTGTTGTCAGCGTTTACCTCTTCGTTAAAGAGGGCTATGGCTTTACTGGACTCATCTTTGGGCTCAAAGATCCGGCCGTACCACAGGGCATTGTCAACAACAATGAGGCCGCCTTTCCGCAGAATCCTCATTGATTCGTGATAGTAAGCCAGGTAGCTGGTTTTATCAGCATCAATGAAGACAAGATCGGTTGCTTCGGACGGCAGGGATTTTAGAATATCAATGGCTTCTCCCCGCTGCAGATTGATCTTGTGGCCCTGCGGACTCCTGTCAAAAAAGCCTTGAGCGATGTCGGCATTGGCAGAATCATGTTCGATTGTCAGCACCTTGCCGTCTGGCGGAATTGATTCGGCCATAGCCAGGGCCGAGTAACCGGTGAATGTGCCGATATCGATCACATTCCTGAATCCCGATAGAACGATAATTAACTGCAGAAAACGTCCTTCAATCCGGCCGGTAAGCCAGTTGGGAGACTCGGTTTTGTTGAGAGTGTAGTTCTCAATCTCTTCAAGAAGCGGAGACAAGGGTGAGGTGTGGTCTGCGGCATATTGTTCGGCTTCCCACGCCACCATGTCCATAAAGGAATGGATGGCCTTACCGGTTGCTTGCTGTCCGTCTGCGTTTTCAGAACTATTTTTTTCCATTTTTCTCCTACCGATACCGGATACAGATAAATGGAGACAAGTCCAGTTATCAAACTTAACGAAATTATTGCCGATACGCTTTGGATATCATAGAATAGCCTTGGCATTGGGCCATTGTCAAACATTTTAGCCAAAGGAGGTATGTCATGAAAGTATCAAAAGCGGGAAAAATCTGGCTTGATTATCACCGAATCCATTCCAAAAAAAAATACGGTTAGAGCCCACTCTTTCGTCCTTGATAGGTTCCGTAGCCAATTCGGTGATTATGAACTTGACGATCTGTCCGTTGATAACATTCTCGATTTTATGAACCAACTCACCGAAGGACGCAAACCTCAAACAAAACGGGGTCGATTCACAAGCCTGTTGGCATTTCTCAATTTTTCCAAAAATAACCTCGACCCTGATTTTACCAATCCATGCGACGCACCCATGTTGCGGAAACTGTTCCGGCCCAAGATAAAAGCCCAATTTGATATACTTGAAAAAGAAACCATGGACGAGATTATTTTTCGGACAGTTCATCCCAGGAACCGTTTGATGCTCGAACTCATGGCTCGTGGCGCCATGCGAATAGGTGAAGTGTTGAAAATTGTACCCAATGACATTTCTGAAAGGAAAATATTGTTAAGGGAACCGAAAAGCGGTCGTGAGTGTGAAATGATATTTGTACCCCAAAAGGTGGCTGATCGCCTCAGGGAATATGTCGAAACTCAAAAAATCGGATTACAGGAAAGGATATTTCCGATTTGTTATGAGGCTGCCCGTTCGATTGTGGCAAAAGCTGGTAAGTTGGTTGGCATCCATCTGAGACCTCATGATCTGCGCCGCCATGCTGCAACATTTGCTTCCCGTTCAGGAGTGCCGCTTGAAATTGTGAGCAAGATCATTCTCCGGCATTCAAACCTGTCGACCACTCAGATATATTTGGGCAGAATCAGCGATACAGAGGCGCTTAAATGGATTGAAACCATCTACAGCTAAAAGGGAAAAAGGGTGGATTCCGTTACTCGGAACCACCCTTCAAACTGCGATTATTTTCACACATCGGTAATTTTTAAGGTGCCTGATATCT
>CAVOZW010000017.1:0-338748 GCA_963701385.1 uncultured delta proteobacterium | reverse complement strand
AAATCCGGCTGACCGAAACCGTAACCGGCTCCGGCTGAGCCTCCAAACTGTCTCCAGGGGACCTGGACAAGGCACTGTGCGGCATGGAGTTTCCCTCCGACGAAAATGTCATCATCGGTCTGGACCGGGCCGACGACGCCGGTGTGTATCGAATTTCGGATGACCTGGCGCTGATTCAGACGGTGGATTTTTTCACACCGATTGTGGATGATCCCTACTGGTTCGGGCAGATCGCCGCCGCCAACGCCCTAAGCGATGTTTACGCCATGGGCGGAACGCCAAAAACCGCCATGAACCTGGTCGCATTCCCGGCCAAGACAATGGATTTGAGCATCCTGCGGCAAATTATCCAGGGAGGTGTCGACAAGCTCAAAGAGGCCGACGTAGTTCTTATCGGCGGGCACAGCATCGAGGACAAGGAAATCAAATACGGACTGTCCGTGACCGGCGTCATTCACCCGGAGCGGGTGCTGGCCAAGAAGAATCTGAGGCCGGGAGACCGCCTGGTCCTGACCAAACCGCTCGGCACCGGCATTGTCAACACCGCGATCAAGGCTGATATGGTTTCCGAGCAGTTATCAGAAAAAGTGACCCGCTTGATGGCTGCACTCAACCGAGATGCCGCACGGATTATGGCGGATTTTAATATCAGCGCCTGCACCGATGTGACCGGCTTCGGGCTTTTGGGCCACCTTGCGGAAATGGTGAACGGTTCGGGTTGCAGCGTAAGGATTTTTTCCGGTCAGGTGCCGGTCATCCCTGAAGCCGAGGATTTTGCCGCCATGGGGCTCATCCCGGCCGGCGCATATAAAAACAGGGATTTTCGTGAACAGATGATCACCTTTGCCGAGACAGTCCCGCGCACCCTGCAGGACCTCCTGTTCGATCCCCAGACATCCGGTGGGCTGCTGATCAGCGTCGGCGGGGTTCATTGCATTGACCTGGTCTCAGCCTTGAAAAAAGGCGGCATCGCAGATGCGGCTCGAATTGGGGATGTCGTTGCCGGCCAGGAAGAAAAAATTTTGGTTGTCTGATCTCAAGCAAGTTATAGGCAGTTAACAAGTCCAACCAGGAGGTATTGATATGAAAGAAATTGATGCGCGAGGCCTGGCATGCCCGGTACCCGTACTTCAAACCAAGGCCGCCTTGCAGGAAGAAAGTCCGAATGGTGTGAGGGTGGTCGTCGACAACGCAGCTTCTCAGCAGAATGTCCAGCGATTCCTGGAATCCCAGGGTTTTCAGACAGTCCTGGAACAAGTCGACTCGGACTACGTCGTCATCGGAAATTGTGATTCGATGTCTTCTGCGCAGCCACATCCTGCAACGGAGACTCACGGCGATGCCAAAAAGATCATGGTCATGTGCGCCTCAGACCGACTTGGTTTTGGTGACGACACGCTGGGCCTGAAACTGATGGCCAATTTCTTGCGCACTCTAAAAGAAATGGGTGACGAGCTGTGGCGGTTGGTATTTGTAAACAACGGCGTTAAACTCACCATCGAGGGCTCGGAAGTGCTCGAGGACTTGAAGGCCTATGAATCCGAGGGCCTCAAAATTCTTGTCTGCGGAACATGTTTAGACCACTTTGATATACTGGGGAAAAAACAGGTTGGTGAAACCACCAACATGTTGGACATCGTCACGGCCATGCAACTGGCTGATGAGGTAATTAACCTGTGACAAATTTAAATTTCTCAAGGAGGCAAATAAATGAAATACGGTGCACGCAATCGAATTCAAGCAAAAGTGAAAAGTGTCAAAAAGGGCGATGTAATGTCTCTGGTAAAATTCGACGTAACTATTCCGCATGAAATGTCTTCAGTACTCACCACGGAATCCGTCGAGGACCTCCAAATTAAGCCGGAAGATGATATTGAACTGGTGATTAAGGCAATCCACGTGCTTCCTGTGAAGAGCTAACTATTAAGCTAACGAAAAATGAACGATCTTATGCCAAGGAATTTCATGGAAGAACAAGAAAAATATATTAGAGCGCTTATTGAATTACATCGAGGTCTTGAGAGACAAGGCCCGGGCGATACAGATTATTCGGACTATATCATTTCACAAATTCCAGAGCTGCCACCAAATCCACGTATTGCAGATATCGGTTGCGGTGCTGGTGCAGCGACACTATTTCTGGCGGATAAATTTAAATCAAAGGTTCGGGCAGTAGACTATCTCGCGAGAATTTCTTGATGAGCTGATAAATCGAGCAAAACAGCGAGGACTTGAACATTTAGTAGAAACGATCGAATGCGACATGGAGAGTCTTGATTGGAAACCAGAAACCATTGATCTGCTTTGGTCCGAGGGAGCCGCTTATAACTTGACATTTGAAGGTGCATTGAAAGCTTGGAGACCATTGATGGCCGCTAATGGAATTGCTGTCATTTCGGAAATGAGCTATTTCACAAGTGAAGTGCCGGAATCTGTTAAAGTTTATTGGCAAAATGCCTACCCTGCCATCGGCACTGAATCAGAAAACTCAAATCATGCAAATTCATCAGGTTTTGAGATTTTAGGAATTCATCGTTTGCCATCAAAGGCTTGGTGGGATAATTACTATGGACCACTTAGAGAAAATATGAACTCTTTCAAGCACTCAGAAGACAGTATTATGCAATCTGTCATTAAGGAAACAGAAGAAGAAATGAAACTCTTTGAAGAGCATGAGAAACATTACGGATATTCTTTTTATATTATGAAAGCTGTATAGTGATATCACTGCTAATGCAGAATACGACCATTAGTCCTCTTTAGCTGTGACGATTGAATTAGGCCAGAATATTTTCAGTATCTTGGCCTTTTTCGTTGGATGGTAGAAAATAGAACTGTTTTGACTTCCAGGAGCAACCTATAAAATTTAGTTTCGGTAAAGACGTGGTGATTACATCATCGCCGGAGACTCTCCAAACAAAAGACTGTGTAAAAGAGCCTAAATATCTATCCGGTAAAAACCTGTTTATAACATAATCCGAAAAATATTAACCTCAATGCAAACAATCCCATTTTGAAGACTCCTTTATTCTATCATTTTTTCCTGAATTCTATCAGACAACCGCTTTGGAGAGAATAATTCCAACCTGGAATAGTTGAGGCTTCATTTTTACAGCCTGCTAACTGACAAAACCAACAACAAAAGGTTTTATGTTATAATCTCTTCCACAATCCAGATCTGAGATGATCGTAGAACCACAACATGATGGGGTGCCTCTTTTAAAAGGTTTAACGGATAACTGGCTTTGGATCGCTAAAATGCAACCTTGTGATATCATCATCTGAGCGGACTGCTTGAACATGTAATATATCATGGATGTCGCTCGAAAATAATACCTCTTGAACCGTGGATGTCTCCAACAAAAACAAGGATATCAGGCACCCTTAATATTACGGGTGTGCGAAAATAATCACAACAGGCCAAATCTTGCATTGGGGAACCTTCCCGTGATACCTTGGTCATAACCAGATGATACCGGAAATGTTTCTCGTAATGTCAGAATCTAATATGCTCTCCATTTACTTGAAACCTCGTTCTTTCTTTTATAAGAGTTTGCTGTCAAATTTAGCGATTAATAGAAATTGACCATCTTCCGTTTCTAGAGAGAAATAAATTGTCTGGAACCTCGGCGATAGAGCTTGTAAATATAATTTTCGATTATTTAAAAAATATCAATGATAGCTGTCTCTATCCCTTCCTTGCAAATTGGCCTTCCAAACCATTTAAAAATCGAACGGTCTCCCGGCATCTGCTCCCTGTTCTGTCTTATTTACCGAAGATTGATGATCATGAAAATGATAACGCTGAAGAAGTTGTAAAGATCCTAAAAGCGAGTGCTAAGTATCTCCATTGGGGACAAACATACACAGCAGATGATTTCGGAACGACTTTTATGAAAAAATATGACTGGACCGAATTAATAGGGTTGCGTGGCCCAGTTGCGAGCAAGGATATCGTTTGCGGATTCTTATTGCTCGGATCAAACATTCATAGAAAAGTGCGATAGGTGTCGCAACGCACCTGCTTTTAAAACCTACCACCATCAGAAAATGGAAGGAATCCACAATGACGACAGCAATCATATTTCACGAAGTTCAGGATGGTAAAGTCTGGGCCAAAGCATGGAAGAAGGGACCGGGTATGAAATAGTAGGAATGGAAAGGTATTCTGAAATGACGGCAGATGATTCTTTTTACATCGCATTAAAGGCACGCTGAGAAAATAAACCTGACCGAGAAACCAAACGACAAACCGAATCCAGGGACCTCCAACTCATCGCCATTAATTTAGATTCGCTCGCTAACCCCGCGGGATGCGAAGCACTGCCGAACGGCAGAACCCACGGGGAATGCGCTCGCCTTGCGGTTCAAATAAAGAATAATATACGCATTTTTCTCTTCCACTCCTTGACAAATCATAGATCATACCGAATATCTGACATAACACATTGTAGCCTTTATTTTGGTTTCCACAATAGATATCAACTAACGGCTACAGATCGTTATTTGGTTTCTTCAAATCTCGGTTTTCACTTAATATATGCAGAAATATTCAATCTTAACCTTGAAGGATAACTGCATTGGCCCTTATACTAAAAGGAGGCGCCTCCATGATACGCACGATAGTTGTATTGACCATTGTCTTGCTCTCGGCAACGGCCCATGCTCAAGACCCCATTAAAACGGATGGTGACAAATATAAAGTTATCCTTGAAAACGATCTAGTCCGAGTTCTTGAGTATAGCGACAGGCCAGGCGAAAAGACCCGCCAGCACCAGCACCCTGCCTTTGTTCTGTATGCGGTCAGTGCGTTTAAACGCACGATAACATTGCCTGGCGGTAAAGTAATTATGCGCGAGTTTAAAGCGGGCGATATACTCTATTCGGATGCACAAACACACGTTGGAGAGAACACCGGCCAAACAGAAACCCATGTGATAATGGTTGAGGTTAAGCAAGACGCGGAAGACAGCTATAAAAAGGAATAGCCTTCCTGACGGAAAGATATTTGAAGACTGGGTTAGAGCTACATTTTGTTTTGAAAATCGAGAGGGTGGATGGCTTATCACTCATCAACACATTTCAAAACCCTGCGCCTAACTAGTCACCGAACTGGATTGCCCTCCGCTGCGAATTGATAAAAACCGTGAATTCAAACGCTACATTAGCCCGCCAGTTTTTGGCGACGATATGAAACCAGATAGCTCCAATAAAAACAAGGTTATCAGGTACTTAAAAAAGTACCGGTGTGCGATTATTCTAACCACCGCCCATTTCTTGCATTGATAGGGGCTCCTGTGGTACCGTGGGCATACCCAAATGTTATCTGGCATTTTGCTATATTTTCGGTATGTTGAGGCCGTCTCCGTGTATCTAAAGTTAAGATCGTACAGGGATAATGGTAAGGAATTTCAAATTTAGACGCTCAGGATAGACGGTTTCCTTTTTTTAACATGGAATTAATAAATGGAAAATTTTCCATCTAATATTACATAATATTTTCTGCATATATAGAGGTGGGCATCATGAAACCAAAAGAAATACCAACCGGTGTAACTATAATAGACATTCTTTCTGACAGTTCATATGCACTTGAACATATCAAAGGTGCCCAGAATTTCAGTGTCTATGAAAACGCATTCATGGATAAGATCCAGGAGACTTTCACACCTGATGACAAACTCGTGGTCTACGGGTTTAACAACAAGACCGAAGAAGCTCAAAGAGCACAATACTTGCTCACCCAAGCTGGCTATGAAGCAGACATCCTCGATGGTGGGCTGGAAGCCTGGAAAGAAGCAGGATTGCCGCTTGAATATAGCGACGGACTCACACCTATGGTCGGAGAGTACAAGGTCACGCCTGAGACCAGTCGTGTCGAATGGACCGGGAGGAATATCGGCAACAAGCATACCGGTAACATCAAGGTAAAATCCGGCTATCTGAAATTCGAGGACGGTGTTCCAACAGAAGGCTCAGTCGTGATCGATATGGACACCATCAATAACGTCGATCTTGATCCCGAATACAAGCCGATGCTCGAAGGTCATCTGAAGAGCCATGATTTCTTTGCGGTAGAAAAGTATCCGACCGCACAGATTGACGTGACCGGTGTTGAGGAGATTTTAGGACTGATCAGCGGACCGAACTGTCGCATGACCGCTGATCTGACCATCAAGGGCATAACCAATAAGGTCTCTTTCCCTGCATTTGTGCATGAGAAAGAAGGTCAGGCTGTCATGAATGCCCACTTTGATATCGATCGGAGTCTGTGGGATATCAAGTATGGTTCAGAGAGATTCTTCTCACGTCTTGGCATCCACCTGATCGATGACACCATCTCCTTGGATGTCATCCTTTTTGGTGAGAAGGGTTAAAGCTTTTTTCAATTTCTCGATCTGCGGCAGACCCGGAGAAAAGAACTTGCTTTTCAGCATGCAGATCATCCCTCATCGCTAATTGTGTGTGGAACTCGCTCACGCCGCAAGATGTGTCCGCCCCTGTGAATGAACTCAGTATCCGAGGTTGTAAGCGCACTGTCAAACGAAATAATCGGCAGGTACTGTGAGAAAATGGTGTGTTTTGGCCGCAATCAGAACACACCCCGCCGGCTACTGTTCAGAGGGCTCAGGTGAAATACCACTTGATTGTGTAGATGGGGTCTCAGAGAACATAGCCTGCGGTGAAACCGTTTATTACGCCTATTAATGCTCGATTTTAAAGATCTCGAAAAATCAACAATGGCGTATGTATTCTTCTAAATTGCCAATCTCAACAATAAATTTCCTATTCATGAGTTTAGGCAACAGTCTGAAATTCAACCATACCAAACATAAGTATCACCAACACACCAAGATGTAGTGATCTTAAGAGTAGTGGTTAAAACCTACGATTACTTTTCGGTATCCCAGGTCAAATCTACATCGAAAACATGGGGATGTCTCCAACGAAAACAAAGATATCAGGCACCCTAAAAATTACCGGTGTGCGAAAAAAATCACAACAAGCCAAATCTTGCATTGGTAGGGTCTCACGTGGTACCGTGGGGATGACCATATGGCATCTCACAATTTTATATGTTTTCGGACAGTTGAGATCCATGTATCTGCAATTGAGGAAAACAACCAATGGGTATCGAAAGCAACCCCAATAATAGTACCCGTACGAAAGGTATATCCAGACGCGAGTTTCTCAAATTATCCAGCACGACAGCCGCCGGACTGTTGGTTGGGTATAACTCGGCCCAAGGGGCTGATGCTACAGTATCGCTGGTCAATGGCTTACTAATCGATGGAACTGGAGCTGATGCAATAACGGACGGAGCTGTAGTGATCAGGAACGAGCGTATTGTAGCCGCTGGTCCTCGTACACAAATAGAGATACCTTCCAACGCGAATATTATCGACGTCCAGGGAAGAACGATACTACCGGGCTTTATCAATGCCCATGTTCACGCTGCCTATGGCGAGGTGCCGCTAAAGGCGTGGGCTCAGGGTGGTGTAACGACAGTGCGTGATCTGGGTACCTTTGTGCCGTATTCAGCCGAACGGTTCAAGACCCGCAATGCATTACGCGCCATTCCCAAATGCGCCCGTCTGGTCGCCGTCGGCTCGTTCGTAAACGTGGAGGGTGGCTATCCCAATGCTTACTGGGGTGGGCCCATAGTCACCGTCACTTCACCCGAAGAAGCACGGCAGGCTGTAAACAGGCTCATCGACGATGGTGCCGACGTAATAAAAACGGCGATGGATTCGGGTTATGCATTTGGTCAGTCTGGATGGCCACTGCTCTCGCCGAAGGAGGCTACAGTTCTTGTAGAAACTGCCCACAAGCGGGGTAAACCTGTTACAGCACACGTAACCAGTGCGCATGATTTGGGCCGGGCTCTGGACGCCGGTGTGGACGAAATCGCCCATATGGTTGTCGACGGGCTCTCCGAAGATCTTATATTACGTATGGTCGAGACTGGCACACGATGGATACCCACGATCGAGTTGTGGCAGGGTGTGAGCCGCAATTATTCCGCTGCTGCTAATTATGGGATCTGGGCGATAAAGAACCTTGCTTTGTTTGTTGAAGCTGGAGGTGAGGTTGCACTGGGCACAGACTATGCCGGAGCATCAAATGTCGATTTCGACCGGGGAATGCCAATCCACGAAATCGGATGGATGCATGAAGCAGGCATGACACCCACGCAAATTATTGTCGCCGCGACTCTAAACGGTGCCCGCTCATGCGACATGGAGAGCGAACTGGGAACCCTTGAGGCAGGCAAATTGGCCGATGTCCTTGTTGTGGATGGAAACCCCTTGGTAGATATCCAGGCCCTAACCAAAGTACACATGGTGCTGCGTGATGGTAAATTTATTTAGTCTATTTCAGATGATGAAGTTAGAAAAAGATACTCATTAGAACCTGGTGACATCTCCAACAAAAACAAGGTTATCAGGCCCCTGAAATATTACCGGTGTGCGAAAATAATCGCAACAGGCCAAATCTTGCATTCATAAGTCTTTCCGTGGTATCTTGGGGATGACCAGATGGTATCGACAATATTTCCTGTAATGTCGGGGAGTAAGATGCTCTCCATTAATCACAGTTGCGACACGAAGTCGTGAATTTTGACTGTTCAGCGAAGGCATTTTGCCTTTGCCTGAACCCAGCGTCCCGTCGCTGCAATCCTATGGAAGCATGCGTTCAAGGTGCATCCTTGACGGGAATGAAGCCTTCCTGACAATGCGCCGATGTTCGCTTATGCGAATGGTGTGGAAGCCGTGAGGTGGAAACGCTCCGGGAAGCTCCATCCGGGTGAGGGGTTAGGATAGGATACTACGGTTAACACAAGTGAACACTCGTAACTGCCGTGAAGATGAACAAGCCAAAGGAGCTGTAAGGCTTGAACCAAAAGGTAGGTGGGTGTTTCGGATGGATCTGTGAACGTCCGACGCGGGCAGTATTCCCACCGGTAGACAGAGTGGACCTAAGGTATTTGTTGTCGGATACGTGGAACGTGGTAACCCCATGCCTTCGCCCTTTGGGCAGGCTAACCGTAAGGCATGCTGTTGGAGGTATGGGGAGAGATGATGGAAGAAGCGAAGGCCATCCAGTAATGGGGTGGATACGGGTTGAGGGTCTTAGACTCGATATTATCCGACCCGCAAGGGGGCTGACGTCCATCGGGTGCTTCGTTGCGAGAAAGCTGACAGAACCGATTTTAGAAGGGAAAGCAAATGAGGCCACTTAACGGTGAGCCATGCGCCCTTCCCCGAATGGGTTTTGGCTGCCAGTGTGTATCGCAAAGGTGATTGGTATTCCCGATCACTGGGTCGCCTCTCTGCCGAGGCTGGCTTTTGAAGGGCTTGAGCTGTGTGATGGGAAACTATCACGCACAGTTCTTAGGGGGCTTGGGGCTGGCAACAGCCCCCGGCTACCCGGTGTTGATACCAATACTTGCCCTTGATGTGTTGCACGTAGTGCAGCACGCCCTCCCCGTTGTTGCCGCCTTCACCGCCACCGAACCCGATTTTGCTTATATATCCCTTGACCTTTCCGATAGAAGTTTGTAATAGTTATATTAGATCCTCATTGTTTGACTCATAGACATTTTTTGAATATCATTCATGGGAGGCTATTTTTATTAATTTTACAGGAGATTGAAAATGTTAAAATTTAAATCAACGCTGAATTTTGTGATGTTGCTCTCTGTAGTTCTTGGACTGATATTTATCATCGGATGCGCAGGCTCGGAAGAGAAGCAGGCAATGTCGAACATCTTGAAGAGCTACAGTGACGCTGTTAATGAGTACGAAGCAGCGGACGACACCAAAAGGGCCCAGCTGAAAGAGAAAATAGACTCTTACAAGCTCAAATGCTCGACCATGATCAGCGAAATGGAATTGGATAATAAGGCTACTCCTCAGGTCATTAAGGAGCTGGAAAGAGAATACAAAGAAATCACGAAAAGATATACATCACTGATTAGTTAATCAGCAAACGATCAAAATAAAAATATATCACAGGGAAAATGCCTTTTGTACCGCAACAGCGAGCGCATTCCCCGTAGCTTGCTGCGGGGTTAGCGAGCGAATCAAAATTAGACAGAATTCCTTACGGTCGATGCGAAGCACTTCCGCACGGCAGAACATTCCTCGCAGCTTGCTGCGAGGTTCTTCAATCGTCCATAAAAATCATCAGAATAAAGGCTTTACAAAACCGTTGATGCCTCCAACAAAAACAAGGTTATCAGACCCCTGAAATATTGCCGGTGTGCGAAAATAATCACAACAGACGGAATCTTGCTATGATAACGGTTTCCGTGATACCGTGGTCATAACCATATGGTATCTGACAATTTTATATGTTTTCGGATAGTTGAGATCGTCTCCATACATCATAGTCTGTATTGACAATTAGTATTGTATTCTGCTATAATCTTACGAAACATATAGATCGAAAGGGCACATCCGTTGAAAGGCGGGGACGCAAAGCCACGGGTCTAACGCTGAAAAAGCTATGACAGCCGGGTTACCGAAACTACTTATTCAAGCCTTTGGGGGATTTATGCCCAAAGGTTTTTGTTTTTTGAACCTTTCTCATTTATTTGTTGAACAAAAGCCAATTTACTTTAAACGTGAATGGGAGAAAGCAAAATGGGAAAATACTTCGGAATACTTATCATCATGTTGGTCATTCTATTTGGCTTAGAGTGGTTTATGTACCAAATGGGTCTTCATATAGATGCCATCCTGGACAAGGGTAAAGATAAAATCGGAATTGCGGAGCGAGAGATTCTGATACAGAATTTCCTCGTTATAATCAAACGCTTGTAGGTGTATAAATTTGCATAACTCCAACTTATTCAAACTGTTACAGGAGTTTGAAAAGCTGTGATAACACCATGTCAGGATGTTTTGCCGCACCATCTCTTAAGCATAATACCCCACGAACTCTCTGCAACTATCATTGAAATATTCCATCGCCTCATCAACGGAGTCAAAAATTATCCAATCGTGCCGTATGGTCTTTTCACCCTGTTTGCGAATCCGTTCAATCTCAGTGTTCCCGAAATATTCAAATTGGTCGTGGTATTCTGTGTAAAGTTCATGTTTTCGCATTTTGATGCCCTCCTTTTTTTATAAGAACGCCGTTTCATCATGTTTTGGAAGGCAGATTAACACATGCGTTTGACAGATCTGGTCACACTGTTGTAAATATTTTCAATATTTTCCTAAATATTTATCATGAGCAACACATGACACTCACTAAAGCTGACCTCATCGAAAAGGTCCGATCCAACAATGACCTGACACAAAAGCAGAACACCGATATTGTTGAAAGCACCATCGATATCATCAAGGATACGCTTGCATCGGGTGATGATGTCTTGATCAGTGGGTTCGGTAAGCTATGTGTAAAACAGAAAGCTGAACGGAAAGGCAGGAACCCTGTTACTGGCGATGATCAGATGTTACCTGCAAGACGTGTTGTTACGTTTAAATGCAGTGGCAAACTGAGGGAGAGGATTAATGGAGCATGATACAATAAAATGCTTTTTCTGTGGCGGCAAGGCAAATATCAACGAACAAGATGATCTGAAGATTGTCGTATGTCCAAAGTGCAAACGTGAAACTGAGTTGGAAACGTACCAAGAACTATTTGACGTGTGGATGGGTGACATACGCAATAAAGATGGTGAATGGTAAATGTTCATTTACTTAGACGCAGAAACCACAGGCTCAGGACCAGAAGACAGACTCTGCCAGATCGCCTTCAAAACCGATACTGGCAATATCCTAATAAAAATTTGAAGCAGGTAATTCGTAGACAGGAGATAGGACTAATGAAAAAATATTTGATATTGTTTTTAGTTGCTATTGTCGTTCTCACCTTACTATCTGTCTCCGTTTTTGCGGAAGAAAAGGCAACAAATCAAACTTTATCATTCAAACTTCTTTTGTCCGAAAAAAAATGCCAAATAGCCATCTGGCTAACCGATGAGAAAGGTGCTTTTATAGATACAGTCTATGTTACACGTAAAGTCGGACAAAAGGGACTTGGGAATCGAGGTGGTTCATTGGATGACAAATGGGGAGGTTCCAGACAAAGCACGTTGCCTGTTTGGGCACATAGTCAGGGTGTTGATTATGGAAACGGCAACTTCTATCCGCCCAAGGACAGACCATTACCTGATGCTGTATCATCGGCTACGCCTAAGGCTGGTGAATTTGTCTGGAACTGGAGCCCAAAGGAGCATCTTAAAAGCGGAAGATACAATTACTATGTTGAGGTCAATAAGAGTTTTGATGAAAATGCGCATCACAATTATAGCTGGTATCGAGGGCAACCATCTGTTGTGTGGCGAGGAAGCTTTGTCGTAGATGATAAACCCCATGAAGGTGAAGCCCAAATAGTAGGTCATGGGCACGTAAGCGGTGATACCGGCCAAATTGATACAGATTTAACAACCTTAGATACAGCTTTAAAACTTATCAATAAAGTGAATGCAAGCTATCGGCCATAATATATCCAATGACAGCATCTGACAAGCAGAAGCATATTAAGTGCCCATTCTGCGAGAAAGGGCATATCCTGCCGAAGGCCGGTAGCACCGGGTGCCCTAAGTGCTATGTAAAGGTATGGATAATCTGTTTCGTCCTTTACATCCCTCAACATCAAGCATAAAAGTGGAAAGGTCATGGAAGAGATCAAGTTTCAGTTTAAATCGGCACCTCAATAGCTATAGGTTCCGTATCATTGCGAGGTAGAAAGGTTGACATAAATGACAACAAAAAGAACAGGTAACGAAACGACAAACCATATGGAATATAAGGTTCTTGTTGCGATTGATTTTTCTCCATGCTCGGCTAATGCTCTCAAAAACTCAACACTCATAATGGGTCGAAAACCAGATCGAATAATTGTCCTACATGTCATAGATCAGGATTTTATAGAAGCCTGCATAGCCAACAAGCTTGGTACAGAATCTCAAATCAAAAAGACATTGTTTATCGAAGCCAAGGAAAGGCTAAAACAATTCATTGAGGCGCAAGAGATGGCGACCAAACCAACAGAGATGGAAATTTGCGAAGGAATACCCTTTCTTGAGATTAATAGGAAAGCTGTCGAGAAAGATGTTGATATCATTATCATGGGAACACATGGAACAGCTGGAGACATGAAAAGGATTTTCTTTGGAAGTACCACCGAAAGGGTTCTTCGATTTTTAAAGCGACCAGTTCTTTGTGTTCCGATTGAGGAAGATCGTAAGCGAAATTAAGCCTGAGATCAAATCAGATCAATCTCGATTTGAAGTTTCTTTCATCTGTCAAAAGATGAAGATATTCCAATAATCTTTATCGGTCCCGTTCTCTCGAGTCCTTGGGTTGCGATGGCCTTAGAAGAACTCAAAGTTTTGGGTCTAAAGTATGCAATCGGGATCGGTGCGTACGGCAGTTTTTCAGAAAACTGCAAATAAACGATTTTGTGATATCTAAGAATGCCATCGTTTCAGATGGAACATCAAAAGAATACTCAAATGAATTGTCCGTAGAACCATCCAAATTGTTGCTTGACCTAACAGAAGAAATCTTTAAACGTAAGAATCACGGCTCAAAAAAATCGTGTGTCTGGACAACAGATGCCCTATATCGTGAGTCAATAGAAAAAATGAAATATTGGAAAAAGAATGGCGCTGAATGTGTGAATCTTGAAACTGGGACTTTCTATTCAGTTTCAAAAGAACTGGATATTGAGTCGATTTATTTTGGATTTATCCTTGATCTAATACATACAGATGAATGGTCAGGATGGGGCGGTCTTGACGATGAGTTGAAAAGCAAAGCAGATAATACTAAATCAAATTTGACAATTATTGAAGATTTGGCTGTGGAATTGGCAAGAGAAATCAAGCAAAGTAAAAACTTCAACCTTTAATATTAGGTAGGCACACAATCATGAAGTTAGCCCTTATCTTGATAGACATGCAGAAGTACTTTCTAAACCTAAATCCCATTCTATTTCAGGAGAAACTACTGCCGAACATACAAACAGCCTTATCGGCAGCACGCTCATCAAAGATATCGATTATCCATGTCGTCACCAGCTATCATCAGGATAAATCTGATTGGCCAGCACCCTATAAACATAGTGATACAATATGGTGCATTGAAGGAACTGAGGATGCTGAAATTCTTGAGGCGGTCAAACCTTTTGATAGAGAGCGAGTCGTTGTGAAAACAAGGTTCAGTGGATTTTACAAAACTGACCTGGAAGATATCCTCGTTGAAGATGGTATCGAAGGTTTGGTGATTGCAGGCTATGCGAGTGACGCATGTGTAAGGATGACTGTAGTTGATGCCTACAACAGAGATTACATCATATACCTGATAGCAGATTGTGTACATGCGTTCCGAGAAGATACTGAAGGCTCAATCCAGTACCTCCAATGGTTGACTAAATTGACAGTCCTTTCAATGGAAGAAATGAATAGGATGTTCCAGAATACTTCATCTCAATAACAATGATTTTTTGAATACATATACCTCCAGAGACTGTCGAAAAAGTTATTGATTGTTCCAACTACTAAGCCCGCCAAATATTTCAATATATCTTGCATAAATAGATTGACATAGAGTAGTTTTATGCTAGTACTTATATTGAAAGTCCTTCGATGATGCCCCGCCAAAAGTGAGGTTCGTATGGCAAAATATAAGAACTATGATTACTCTTTTGAGGACAAGATATTAGCTGCTGACAGTAATTATCATAATCAAACGACATTGGAAAAATGCCAAGAAGAAAAATTGGATGCCTAAGTAAAATTAAGGTCAATATTCAGTGGATGCTCTACTGCATGGTGCTTAATATAGAGAAAATAGCAAATTATGCCGCGGTTTAGAGCAATGCAGATGGAATAGTGTAAGTATAATAGTAACTGACGATATCAGGTAAAAAGAAAACCCTATAATTTTCTAATAAAAGCCAAATTGATGCAAATTTCAGATGTGAGCAAAGATGGTATTTTTAAAAAAGAACTTTTTCGACAGTCTCCCAACACATCAACAGCGAAGGAGGTCTCTGAAAATCTGTGATAATATACTGTCAACCTACGAAGACATGCCGTCTCCTGATCATTTTCCGCTATGCAGAAATTGAAAGCCTCCCGTTACACGGGTGGTGGTATACTTTTTAGGGTAAGC
This sequence comes from uncultured delta proteobacterium, assembly GCA_963701385.1. Taxonomy (GTDB): domain Bacteria; phylum Desulfobacterota; class Desulfobacteria; order Desulfobacterales; family B30-G6; genus B30-G6. The sequence goes on along the minus strand of CAVOZW010000017.1, from coordinate 323,551 downwards.
CATCGGCGGCTTTCAGGCCTTCCAGCGTTTGCGCCTTGCATAAAACCTAAAACTTAATACGTTTGTCCAAAAAACACCTTTTCCATATCCCGATCCAGGCCCGGCGGACGCAGCATCTTTTTTTGCCGGCCTATTCGCTGCAGGGTATAGAGTTTTCTCTCCTTGCGGATGCGTGTCAACAGATGGCGTTCCAGCGGTTGATATGTTTTCCTTTTTGTGAAATTGATATAGCGGGCCATACGGAATGCGGTGATCATCTGGGCCGTGGTCAGAGACCCTGACCATGGAAAGGCCGCGCTGCCGGTGCAGAGATGGGAAGCGGAATCGAAAAAGGGTTGCGGGTCCTTGAATTCGGGCAGACCCGGCACCGGGTAAAACATGGAAATACCGATAAGCGTGGGCTGTCCGGACAGAAAGTGTAGATTTCCAAGCACGGATTCGACGCTGTCCTGTTTCAGACCGCAAATGAAATAGGTGATGGAAGGGATGTTTTTTCGACTCAGGTTGCTAAGGATCTTCTGAAGATGTCCGGAGGCGCCCTGGCGCTCAGATGCCTCCAAAATAGAATCGGACAGGGATGCCATGGAAAGGTTGAACTGCCTGAAACCGAGGGCAATAAGTCTCTCCAGCGTGTCGATATCCAGAAGGAGGTAGTCCATCCCGTTTTCTGCGCTGAATGTCACCCGCGGGAATCGGTTCCGGACGGCTTTCAGTATGGCAAAAAAATAGTCCTTGTCCATGAGAAGATTGTCGTCCTCGAAGTTGATGTGCAGGGGAATGTCTTTGGGGAAGGTGTCAACGGCCGATAAAAACGCGTCCATGGGAACGGTTCGAAAGGTCCTGCCATGGGTCAGGTGGTTGGCACAAAAACGACACTTTCGGGGACAGCCCCTGCTGAGGGATGTCGTCAGCCAGTGTCCGTTTTTGGAAGACATGGCCACCGCAATGGAAACGTCAATGACGCCTCGGCTTCCAATGGGAGCGGTGGAAGTGGTTTCCATTTCCATTCCTCCACTGAGAAAGGCTGTCAGGGTCCCTTCCGCTTCTCCGGAAATCACCGCATCAATACTTTCTTGTGATCGAAAATAGGCCGGGAGTACGCTGACGCCGGCACCCCCGGCATAAACGGGTACGGAGGGGTGCTGTTTTTTGAGATGCCTGGCAAGTGACAGGGTGTCGTCGGCATAGGCAAAGGCAAAACACGATAGGAAAACAGCATCGGGGTTTTCAGCCAGAATCATGCCAGCGCTCTCTTCAGGCGAGGGACCGAAGCGCTGATACCTGGAGAAGAAGGCAGTGGGACCGAATTCTCCCGCAATGATATGTGTCTTCAGGTGGCAAAGGGCGGGTGGTAAGGGCAAGGTTTGTTTTCCCATTTTAGGGAAATGCAGCAGCCGGGTGTCCCATCCCCGGCGCTGCAATATCTTTTCAACGATCTTTTCTCCCAGGGCCGACAGCCGATGGGGGGTCGTATAAAAATCGCTAATCGACGGCGTCGCGATGACGGCCTTTGGTTTTTTCATTAGGATGTTAGGTGGGCATTCTTCTTACCGCCGAAATAGCGCATAAACTGGACACGCTCATAAATAGACGGATCCGCGCTTTTATCCTGGCTCATTTTGCCCCTGAATCTGGACAGTCTGTCAAAGTGCTTCTTTTCCATCCATGTTTCCAGCCGCTTCAGCATCTCCCGAAGATGACCGATACCCTCGCTGTAAAGGGAGGACGCCACCTGGACGGCGGCGGCGCCTGCCAGGAGCTGCTTGATGACGGCGTCGCCATCGTGAACACCTGTGGAGGCGGCCAGGTCGCAATTCACCTTTTCCGCCATGATGGCGATCCAGCGCAGCGAGATGGACAAATCGGACGGTGTGCTGAACACGAACGAGGGCTTGACCTCGAGTGTGTCGATATCAAAATCGGGGCTGAAAAATCGATTAAAAAGCACCAGACCCTTGATACCGGAGTTCGATAGCCTCTGGATCATGGCGCCCAGGTCGGTGAAGTAGTAACTGATCTTCAAGGCGATGGGGATGGATACCGCCCCGGTGATCTGCTCGACAATATCAAAATACATTTTTTCGGTATCCTTGGCGTCCCGTTTGAAGTCGGTTGGCGGAAAGAACATATTGAGTTCCAGGGCATCGGCCCCGGCACTTTCCAGGTTTTTGGCATAGGAAAGCCATTCTATGGATTGCAGAAAACAGTTGATGCTGGCGATCACCGGAATGGAGACTGCTTTTTTGCTCTGCTCCACGAGGGTGATATTTTTTTTCAGGTTCTCTTCGCGGATAACGTAGTCGTAATAAGCAATGGGATTTTTGCGTCCATCATAATCGAAGTACTGTGGATCGCTTCCGGACTTGCGCTGCGCTGCCATAAAATCTGCATACTCGTAAGCGACCTCCTCTTCGAAAATGGATTTCAAAACCACTGCCCCGGCGCCGTTTTCGGCCATCTTTTTCACGTTTTCGACAGAATTTGTCATTCCCGAACTGCCGGCAATAATGGGTGTTTGCAGTTTCAGGCCCAAGTATTCCGTGGATAGATCAAGCATGTGCTGTTCCTTTCTTTCGCGTGTTGCTTGTTAAAATACGTTTACAACGGGTTTTACCTTTATGACGGTCGTATCATAGCCTAAAAGATATCTCTCTTCAAAGGATTTCTACAGGACGCTATGGATTTTCTGACGCCTGAAGCGCTCGTTGTTGTCAGAATAAGCCTTCCAAACCGCTCCGGCAAATAACGTCAACCAAGCCCTCGAACTTGCGACCAAGCGTTCGTAAAGACCACCCGTACCAAACAATAAGATAGGCGGATCTTCTCCCAATTATTTGGGAGAAAGGGTTCAAGGAGTCCAGGATTCAAGGATTCAAGTGTTTGTTTTCCAGTGATTTGATCATCGCTTTTAGCATTCTCTCTACATCACCGAGTTCCTCTCTTAATTCCTGAAGCTTTTCCTTCTTCATATAATCCAGATCACCGGATATCATCGTCTGCGTTTCCAATAACTCTTTATAATTCTTAAGCATTCAGCTGAGGCCTCACGTCATCTCACTCGAACCCTGGACCCCTGGAATCCTTGAATCCTTAATTTGGATCAACTCTTTTGGAGATGATCCAGATAGGCTTATGGAAAAAAAAGAAACAGCAATCGCCAACCTCGGGGCTTGCTGAATTGGCGATCAAACCCAAATCAGATAGAATTGCTTCAAGGAAGCTTGACAAATCGTTACCACGATGTAGCTTATAAATTATGCTAAATTTAGTCTGGTATGTAGCGATTGTCGGCATAACGTTCCTATGGGTGTTAAAGCGCGATTTTCTTTCGGAACTTACTTTTGACAACGGATATCAATACCCTGCAATGCAAAATATGAAAGAGAGCGATATGGACGATAACAGATATTACTAGCAGAACGGTTTGTAAGAGAAATGTGACCTTTCATGTGGGCGAAGAAACCTATACGGGCGCCATTGAAAATATGAGTAATTACGGTGCGAGCATCCTTGCGAAGACGTCTGGTTGCTTGAAGAAGGGAACGGCAATACGTATTGCCTTATCATGTGACGACCAGGTCAACACCAGAGAGGCCAGTGTTGTGTGGTCTGAAGAAGGCGCTTTTGGAGCGAAATTCATTTGAGATGGTTTCGGCAAGCGGCGGCGAGGTGCATAAACGTGTCTTTGCCCAAGGCGACTAAGGAATTTTTTTAAAACAAAAGCACATCATGCAGAAAAAATAACGGGTTGACAAAAGGATACAATGTGGTATATTGGGTCTATGGAAAGCGATAAACGCTTCCATCCCAAGATCCTCCTTTCCTATGACCCCTGTACATCGATATGGGGGTCATTTTTTTTACCCACTTAGCCTACACAATCTTGAACCGCAATAGCGAGCGCATTCCCTGCAGCCTGCTGCAAAATTTGAAGAACCTCGCAGCAAGCTACGAGGAATCTTCGACCGTAAGGAATTCTGTCTAATTTAGATTCGCTCGCTAACCCCGCAGCAAGCTACGGGGAATGCGCTCGCTGTTGCGGTTCAATTCAGCATCAGTTGGGCGGACAAGCGCGTGGAGATTCACTATTCGACAATTTCAAGGAAATGGCGCCTTTGCGCTTTTCCGGATGCGGCGCTCAGAAGTGTCCGGATGGCCCGGGCGGTATTGCCTTTTTTACCGATGATCTTTCCCAGGTCTGATTTGTCCACACTCAGTTTCAGCACTGTCGTATGCTCGCCATGCACTTCATCAACCGATACAAGCTCAGGTTTGTCGACCAGCGCCTGCGCAATTTTAATGATGAATTCTTTCATGACATTATCTCCCTCGCCAATTCACCTGTTTTGTCTGGACCTTACCGGATAGGCCCGAATAGTTATCAACGAACCATGATGTATGATAACCAGAAACAGGAAACTTGCAATAAAAAAATAGCACCTGCTTGACAAATACTTAATCTTGATTAATTTAATGTTAAATAATTCGATGTTAAAATAAAACACAATTCATGAGAAACAGGTGTGTTGTTCGCTTGCCGGACTGGTTTCTATTTTCAGGCTGGCGGGTTATTTTGTGTGCTTGTATCTAATATGCTAGTGTCCGGGGGGTGAGAGGTCTGTTGAAAAATCCGATTCCTACAACAGCGGATCAACAACTAGCGTTGGATGCGTATGTCAAGTTGATGCGTGCCGCCATCTGTGTGACAGCGAAAATGCACAAACATCTGGCAGAATGGAAATTGACCATAAGTCAGTTTGGCGTTTTGGAAGCCTTGCTCCATCTCGGCGCAATGACACAACAGGACTTGGGAAAAAAAATACTCAAATCCAGCGGCAACATCACCATGGTCATAGACAACCTTGAAAAACGAAAGCTCGTCTATCGTAAAACAGATCCTCAAGACAGACGGCGAACACGAATCAACCTGACGCCGGCCGGTGAACGTATCGTCAGAGAAATATTTCCGAGACATGTGGCCATTTCTGAACATGTGTTTTCGGTCTTGAATGAAACGGAATGCCGTCAGCTTAGATCACTTTTGAAAAAACTGGGTCAGGGTCAGATATCGGAGCAGAGCCAGGAAACTTAGACAGCAAAAAAATACGCCGCAAAACTCCGCCCGTCAAGGCGCGGGTGAACGCCGTCAAAGGTTTTAATCGGGCTGCCGGGATCTATTCCCCACGGTTTTTAATTGTATACAAACCGTGTCCTAAACAAGCGGTTCTGAACCTAAGCGTTGGGAGACGTTTTGTTTCATAATCATTTTACACTTTCCGGAAAATGCGTACGCATTTTCCAACCGTGAAGAGGAGGGCAACAAAATGAAAGTACTCGTTTTATATTATTCGACATATGGGCATATCCGCCAAATGGCTGAGGCGGTCGCAGACGGTGTTAATTCGGTTGAGAATGCAGAGGCGGTTCTGCGGCGTGTACCGGAAACGCTCCCACAGGCGGTTCTTGAAAAAATGGGTGCTCTGGACGCCCAAAAAGCACAGGCCCATGTGCCGGTGGCAACGGTGGAAGAATTGGCATCGGCGGATGCCGTCATTTTTGGTACACCGACCCGCTTTGGCAATATGTGTGGTCAGATGCGTCAGTTTCTAGACGCCACCGGGCAGTTGTGGGCTGACGGGACGTTGGTCGGCAAGGCTGGCAGTGTATTTACAAGTTCCGCGACCCAGCATGGTGGTCAGGAATCGACGCTCCTGACCTTTCATGTCACCCTGCTGCATCATGGTATGGTGGTGGTGGGGTTGCCGTATGCATTTCAGGGTCAGATGAGAATCGACGAGATAACCGGCGGATCTCCTTATGGCGCCTCGACGATTGCCGGCGGATCTGGCGAGCGGATGCCAAGTGATAACGAGCTGGAAGCAGCCCGATTTCAGGGACATCATGTGGCAACCATTGCATCGAAGCTGACAGTGTGACCTGAACTGAGAGATTTATATCCCGATCTGCACCAATTTCTTGTGGATCAAAGGTTTGCATAAAGCCTCGACAGACCCACTGGTATAGAAGAGCGACAACGTTACGTTTCATAAAAGCGTCAAACGAATATTTTCAGGAAATAAATTGGATGCGAATCAGGAGATCCCGAGTCCTGGTGTTCAGATCGTATGTGCCGGCGTCGCTGGCTGATACCCACCTGGCATCCATGGCATCGTCACGGGGCATGGGTTCACCCGCCAGATATTTGGCCATATAATCGAAGATGGCGTAGTGAAACCTAATTCGACCGTCCGGATCGGGCAGGATCGTTTCAAAGAAATATACCAATTCCCCTGGGCGGGTGCGTACGCTGGTTTCTTCCATCGTTTCCCGGACCACTGCTTCATGCATGGATTCTCCTAATTCGACACGTCCTCCGGGTATGGCCCACTCACCCTTGGCAGGTTCTTTTCCGCGACGAATGAGTAATATACGGTTTTTGTGAACCACGACGGCACCGACTGCGATGATAGGTTGTAGGGGATATTGACCGGAGACCATGACATCAATTCCTTTCGAATGGGGGGCGGCCGACCAGGCTCGAGGAACGTTACACCTAGCAGAAAAAGAATCTCCTGACAAGATGCAATAACGGGTTTTTGAAAAGCAAAGCAAAAATAATAAGCTCTTCTCCCAATCAGTTGGGAGAAAGGATTCCAGGATCCAAGGATTCAAGGATCCAAGTGTTTGCTTTCCAGAGATTTTAACAACGCTTTCAGCATTCTCTCGACATCCCCAATCTCCCCTCTTAATTTATCAAGCCTCTCTTTTTCCACATAACCCAAGTCACCTGATATCATGATTTGGGTTTCCAATTCACAGACTGAACCATATGCAATATAGAGAAATCTATCATACTCTAGGGTCGTTTTTCTTCCATATCCCTCGGCGATATTCGATGGTATGAAAACAGCAGATCTTCTTATTTGGGAGGTTAAACCGTATATTTCATCTTTCGGAAAATCTTTCGTTACTTTATAGATATGCAAGCAAAGTGTATACGATTTTTGCCAAACGTTTAACTCTTTATAATTTTTAAGCATATCACTCGAATCCTGGACCCCTGGACCCCTTGAATCCTTTATTTAGATCAACTCTTTTGGAGATGATCCAAATAATAATATGAATCGTAAATAAAAAACAGAGTTGATCCATGGGGCATTTTTCAGTAAGGTGAAATTCGATTTGAGGATATCGATGGAGAATGCCACGGAAAAGGAGACACCGCATGAGCAAAAATATCTTGATTGCATTTGACGACTCGGAAAATTCCCAGCGGGCTATTGACGCTGTTTCTGAAACATTTGCCAAGGACACGCGTATCATCCTGTTTAGCGTTGCCTTGGATACAGCCGCCATGTGCAAAATGAACAGCCCGGAACTGACCCCTTATTTTAAAACCCAGCAGAGCGCCTTTTGCACCATGGAAGACAAGAAACGGGAGTTGGTGGAAACCGCCATACAGCTGGCAAAAGAGACGCTTATGAACAAGGGTTTCAAGGAAGCGAACATCAGCATCAAACACGAAGCATTGAAAGAGGGGGTCGCGAGGGATATCATTCGCGAGGCCCAAGACGGATATGATGTTGTGGTCATCGGCAGGGGGGGCACGCCGGGGATACGGGATTTCTTTTTTGGGAGCACCTCGCAAAAGGTTCTCAACGCGGCCAGGGATGTTTCGGTCTTCATTATCAAGTAGCACCACAAAGTCTCTTGTTAGATGACGCGTTCCGCTAGCCGTCTCTCACCGAACCGCATGGGCAGGATGATCGCCAGCATACAAATCATCAAGGATAGCGAAAAGGATCCGATAATCCATACCCATTCCAGTATGGACAATGATCGTTGATGAAAGCCCGCCATGAATAGGTTATAGACAGGCCCGGCTTCCAACATGACGATCCCGCCGACAAACGCAGCACACAAAATCATAAAAAGCAGCCCGCCAAAACTTGTCACCGATTGAGCTGGATTTTCCGATTTGAAATTCGGATAAGCCGCCCCGAAACCGATGCCGATGCCGACCACGCCGGGAACCAGACAAAAAATCGTCACAGTGGATAAAAGCATCATAAAGGGTGTGACATTTAAAAAGATATTGGTGGCTACGATAAGAATTTCCGTTAGGATGAGGAGTGGCCACAGGTAGATGAAGAATTTCACCCATAAAAATCGCATCAGGGAGATGGGTGAGGATTTGACGATCCAGAACGCTTCGTTCTCGTTACTGATGGCCGGGTAGACAAAACGCCCGGCAACGGCGATCAGAACGAAAGACGCCAGACCCACATTTAGAAAAGACAGCAAATTTTGCAGGTAAACGGTTTTGATGGGGGCTTTATCAAGGGGCAGAGCCTTGAAATTGAAGATATAAATCAACACCAGACCACCGATGAGAAATATTTGGGACCATTGGGTCTGGTCGCGAAAGAACGATTTAATTTCCTTTATCACGATCGCCTTCAGCGGTGTTGGCAGAAAGAAGAAGAGTCTATCTCCTGATATCTTCTGTTTCAATAGTCTGGCCGGTGACGTCTGGGCTTTTGACAACCCTGCTAGATAGAACCGATCGGCCAAGATGATCATCAGGCACAGCAACGTGCCGACGCAAGACCACGAGAGACCCATATGAAAGAGGGTTTCAGAGACGGATCCATTGATTGCGGCTTGGATACTGTCAAATGCCCAGCTGCTTGGAAGGTAAGGCAGGTTCGGTGTTCGAAGCGCTGAAAGGTACATGAGGGCCGTTGAAAAAACTTCCGGGTTGACCAGTCTTTCGGGTCTCAATAGACGGAAAGCGATAAAAAGGATAATGAAGAGCAGCAGGCCCAGAAAGACGAAGACATTTCGAATACGATTGGCCGGTATCAACACCACGGCGGAAACCACGATCATGGCACTCAAACAGGAGGCGATGACGGCCAGCGAGAGAATCGCCGATCCTACGGTGAGGTAATAAAACAGACCGGCGTCGAATACGATACCATAGGCCAGAAAAACCGGCAGCAGGTAGATAACGACCATCCAAGAACTGTCCAGTGTACTTTCTATCCATCTGGCCAGGAAGATACGGTAAGTGGCAACCGGCATGGCATGCACCAGGTTCAAATCTTTGCTCAAAAAAAGTTTGGACAGGGATGTGAGAATGCTGCTGAAGATGAGCAGAGACATGAGCGTGATCAGAATCATGGACAACAGTTTGAACGCAAGGAGGTTGCCCAGTTCTTCAACTGATTTGAAATAGTGCAATACCCGGAACGAAACTGCAAAGATAGCGCCCCAGAAAGCGAGTCCGATGCCACCCAGCAGCAACAGTTTCAGGAGACCGCCCTGTTTGTTGCCGCGAAACAAAGCGCCGTTCTTGAAACTCAGGGCTCTGGGTCGAACAAGGGTGAGGATGTCATTCATGATTGCACAGTGTCTTTAAAGACCCGGATTTGTCAATTTCAAGAATACGCGCTCGAGATCGGCATCGGCGTCCTGAAGGTCCTGCTTCAGTTTTTGCGGTGATCCGATGGCGATCATGGCGCCTTTGTTAATAATGCCCACACGATGACACATGTCCTCCGCTACCTGGAGGGTATGGGTGGAGATAAATACAGTTGTGCCCTTTTCGGAAAGCTGTTTGAAAAGATCCTTGACCAGTTTGATCCCCAAGGGATCGAGTCCGACCATCGGTTCATCGACGATGATGACCTCTGGTTCGTGCAGAAGAGCGGAGGCCATGATCAAGCGTTGTTTCATACCGTGGGAGTAGGATTCGATGAGCTCTTGCGACCAGTCCGAGAGGGCAAAAAGTTCCAGTTTTTCATGGGCCTTTTTTTGGAAATGACGGCTATCCATCTGGTAAAGATCGGCGATGAATTTTAAAAATTCGAACCCGGTGAGTTTCTCGTAAAGGTATGGCCGGTCAGGAATAAATCCGATTTTACGCTTTGCCGCTTCCGGGTTTTCGGACATGGAGATATTGCAAATACGGATTTCGCCATCGGTCGGCACCAGTATGCCCCCGATCATTTTTATGGTCGTTGTTTTTCCGGCACCGTTTGGTCCAATGAACCCGAAAATTTCGCCTTGGGCGACATGGAGGTTCAGATCGTTGACGGCAACGATATCGGCGTAGCATTTGGTGAGGTGTGTAAGTTCTATCATTTGACTAGGTTCCATTCAGGATCTGGATTTTCAGATGTCCGATGAGGCCCAATATGTCGAGTTGGTCCTTTTGCATGCCGCTGGTGAGACGAATGTGGGTGACATCGGCCGGTATCTGGTCAAAAAGCGCATCGACAGTGACCCACCTGCCCACATACACACTGTTCCAGGCATGATAAAAGAAACGTTTTCGCAGCAAGACCACCCCGGCCTCGATTTTGGTGGGGATTCCGGCGGCCCTTGCCAGGGCTGCAAATAGCACCGCATGTTCATTACAGTCCCCGACACGGTTTTCAAGGGTTGACAGGGCATCCGGGAGAGATATAACCGGACGTTTCTGAATATGTGTCTGCATCCAGACAACCAGTTTGCGCGCTTTTTCAAGGGGCGGGTCCGTATGGGCAACCAGATCGGATGTCAGCTTTTGAATGGCAGGGTGGTCCGATTGGACAAAGGGGCTGGGTGCTAAAAATGCTTTGAGGTTCTGCATCGAAGCCTCGGATGGGTCTTTTTGCAGGAGATCGTCGACGGATTCCTTTTGAATCGAGAGAACCGGGGCTTGATAGCTTTGCCTGCCGCCGTGAAGCTGTTCTGCCAGATCACCGGCACCGGTTATTTCGAATCGCATTTGCGTCAACCCGGCCGGGTTGTCGATATCGACGTTGACCGGAATCGATGCAACTTCTGTGAGATCCTGGCTCGACTGGATGGGGAGGCCGTACATGGCATCTTCACGGGATGTCTTCTCAAGGATGATTCCCAGCATGCCTTTTTCCCTCAATAGGTCCCCGTTTTCATCCATCCACGCCAGTTGGGTGGCGCCTTTGAATTTCAACGAGATTTTGGTCGCTTTTTTTTGCTGACCCATGATGGTGATGTCTTCTTCGTCCAGGACCTGCAGCAGAATCGATTCCTGGCCCATGGCAATGGGATCGAAGACCTTCAATGTCAGCTGGTCGCCCGGTTTCAATTTGCCGGCGACGGCTGCTTGAACGATGCCGGAGGTGAAGTAGATATCGTCGGTCAGGTTCAACTGGTATCGCTTTTTTGCACCGCTGCTTTGGGTATCCAGATTGAGGATCTTGTGTGAGATGTCACCTGCTGCTGAAAAATTGAATCGCCCGGAAGCGATTTCAAAATCAAAGGACTTCAACGAAAAATCCTGCTGCAGGGTACCGCTGGTAGTGAGACCGATATCCTGAATCATCCCCATGGTGTTGATTCTCATAAACAGGGTTTCATTGAAATGATATCCCTGGTCCAGGCGAGCGTAGCGTGAATGGGAAAAGCCGATTTTTTTCTTGCCCTGAAAAATATTCATCCAGGTGTCCCGATCCGTCATCGTTTCGGACGACGATATGTCAGCGATTTTCGACCGGGTCGGCAGCGGGTCAAATATTCCCATACGGTTGAAGAGAAGAGACACAAATAATGTACCGAAAAAAGCGGCAAAAAGTATCGGAAGGTATTTTCTTTTTCGTTTCATTGGGTCAAAATTGAAGGAATTGCTTGTCCTTGTCAAGTCATGAAATAGTCGGGTCATCGTTGTTGTCAGAACAACGTTCCGAAACCGCTCCGGCAAATAACGACAAGCAAGCGTTCGGACTTGCGACCACGTGTTCCTAACGATCGCTAACTCGCTTCAACCAGGCGACCGTTTGTTTGCTGTTACACGCCGGCGATTTTATCAATGACAACCGGTATAGAGGCCATCAGCTTGACAATCGCTGTTTTGGGGTATAGTTTCAAGCAAGTTCGGTGTTTTATTCTGCAAGCGATCGTGTGCTGGACGGCACTTGAAAAGGAGACCCGTGAAAGAGACCATTATTCTGTTTATCGTTGTAGGCATATGGATATTACTTCAGGTTTACATCCTCCCGAAACTGGGCATATCTACATGAGCTCGCAATGCTTGCCAGGTGGCGAGCAAACCCCCAAAAGTGAATCAAGCGGACAGCGAAAACGAGTGATCCGCCAGTGACGGCGTCGCTGGCGGATCATGATCTTAAAAAAAATCGTCGCACGATTTTTTTGGGTCAGCAGATGCTCGGATCATACAGTTTTCTGTCCTTGAACTCTGCCTGCTTGGCATCGTTCCATTGGGCAACCGGTCGCAGATACCCTACCACCCTGCTGTAGACCTCACAATCCTGATAATCTCTCAGAACCGGATCCTTTTCAAAACAGTGGTCACACTTGATCATGAATTTGTCGGCGGCTGGTTCGTATACGCTTCCCCCATCGATATGGATGCCATCTTTTTTGGGTGTTGCCGTTACCTGGGCTTCGGTCTTGCAATCGTGACAGGCCCCGACCCATGCCAGAACATCTTTGTCCGAATTGTTTTCCAGAAGCTCGTGAAGTCTTTTGATCGTCATTGTAGCCATGAACATCCTCCGTCTCTTTCTTTATTTTGTTCATCTTATAAATAGTAGCTATGGATTAAACCCTCGTTGGAACCTTAGGGTATATTGGCATGCTTGAAGGTGCCTTATTGGGACTGAAAAAGATCAGAAAAAAGACTATAGCGACTGATATGTAGTGTGTCAAGCACAACATGATACAATATGTGGTATTTTTCCGCCTTCGTAGAAGACTACTGGTTTGTCCGTGGGGTTCCATTTAGAAGATAATCACCACCATGCACCGAGACAGGAAATTATCCGGCTCCTGAAGAACCGCTTTCAGGATCAGTGATGTCTCTTCGTCGATGGACAGACCCCGGTCGCCGCCCGCGGTTCCGGTTGCCTTGGTGGCATATGGAAGGGAGCCGGCGCGCTCGCTCTGCTGTGCTTGAACCCGGCTGTTGAAATAGCGGACGTAACCATTGCGAACAGCATCCGCTAGGTTCAGGTAGTTCCCCGGATAAATCAGTTCGTTCCGGTGATAAAATTCGGGTCGCAGAGAGGGCTTGAAACCAATATCGCGGGCGTCCACGATGAGGCCGGTATAGGGGTGGGCTTTGGTGCGTGTTTCAGCTTGTGGCGTTGTCTTTTTGACAGCCGTGTCATTTTCGAGGTCTGCCAGACGGCGTGACAAATCATTCAAATGGATGGCCATGGAGGCCATTTGTCTTTCTTGTTCATTTATCTGTTGTCGCAATGCAGCGGTTTCTTCATCGGATGCAAATCCAACCGGCCGCATAGCGGCCCTAATATCGGTATCCTGCTGCCATGCATCCACCAGATATGTTAGGAGGTGGATAACCGATTTTTGTTGCACTGAAATGTCATTCAGGCGCGAGAGTTGGTTTTCAAGTGCTGTCACCCTTTTTTCCAAGCCAAAGAGGCGCTCTGTCAGGTCCTGGAATGGTGATGCCGTGGAAGGCGTCTTGGCGGTACCTTCGATGGCGTGGATGAGCACTTCTCCCATTCTGCCGGTCAGGGGCATGCTGAGGGTTACGCTTACCGCGTTGTTTTCAAGCACCCGGGAGCTTTCCATCTGGCTGAACGTAACAATGCCTTCTATTTTGGAGATAATGATATCATTGGTGACAACCCGTTTTCCAAGAACGGTTTGCGAGTCGATGTGCACACCTTTTATCACTTCCAGCAGATTTCTCTGGGCAACCACCACCGCGGCGCGATAGGCCAGGCTTTTTGCCTGGGTCGGGTTCTCTTTATCCTGAGGCACAATGCCGATGCCGGTGGCATACACTTTCTGATTCAACCAGTCGATGAACCCGTATTCGGTGATCTGTTCCCTCGTTGGAGACGCTGCATGACCGGTAATGGGAAAAAGGAAGATCAACATGACTGTGAGTATCATCACGGCGGGTTTGTTCAGGTGTATCATTTGTACCTCCAACTAACATCGTTACACGATAAATGAAACGCGACCTTGTCGCTCTTATTTCATTGTTCTGACCCGCAAGTGGGCGGTTCCGAGAGCGCCGGTTCCCAGATAATATCCCCTAAAAAACGATTCTGGTCCGGAAAAGGGTCTCCCCAGTAATTTTCGCTTAAATCGATGGCCATGGGTGCGTAGCTCTGAACGTGGAACGGTTCGTTATGGATGAAAAGATTCTGCCGGATCCGGGGCCAAACACCTTCTCCCTCGATGACAAGGGCGCCTTGACCGGTATTCGATACAAAGGTCGTACAGGTGATATTTGGTCTGGCCTTCGATTTCAGATGGATACCTGCCTGGGAGCAGCCGCTGATGGTTGCACCCATAATTTCCGGTGCACTGTCAATGACGGTCAAGCCGGTGGTGGCATTCAAAATGCTTACGTGATTCAGTCGGACGCGTGCCGCACGATCCAGAACCAGTCCTTTCCAGGCCCCCGGCGGTGCGTTCAATACAGTCGGAACCAGTCTGACCGGCCGTGCTTTTTCCCCGTAGGAGACGAAGCTCCCACCGGCAATGACCAGTGCGGTGTCGGGAGAAAAACGAATTTCCACACCCGGTTCCGCATACAGGGTTGCGCCAGGTTTTACATAGATGTCTGCGGTAATGTTATAAGGACTCTTTAGCCTCACGAGCAGTACGTTGCCGTCAATGACCCCGCCTAACGAAGCGTCTGGCTGTGGAAGGTCATACAGTCCGGGCTCCGGCAAGGGAACGGATGATATCTGATGGGAGAAGGGGCTCGCGTTGTCGGCCCAGTCTAGCGCTCTAATTTTGAGATAAACGGGATCAAAATTTGGCAGATCTTCCAGAAGACTCTCAGGTGTTTCACTGAGCTTGACGAGATGGTAGCCACTGAGGGGTGATGGGCTCATCCAGAGCTGATATCCTTTTAGATCGTTTTCAGTGTTGGGGGACCAGGAAAGTCTGATTTTACGGTTAAGGGCTTCGGATGAGAGCCCTGCGGGCGCATCAGGCGGGTCGGCATCGATATCGATGGTGTGAACCATATCGATCCGATGTCCCTGGTCACCCATGGCGTTGACCAGATAAGCCTTGGATATCAATCCGTATCGTTCTTCGCCGGGGGATATCGTGTAGATGCCTTCATAAATTTCCCGGGAAGCCAGTCCATTTTTGAGTTCTGCTGCCAGGGCGTCTGTAAGCTCCTGTTTCGAGGCCTGATACCTATCGCGAATCGATGCCATGATCTCTTCGGAAATGATCTGTTTTTTCGCCGGGGAGACAGGTCCGAGGGGGATGGCGCTCCTGAAATCACCCAGATCAACATAGGCCTTGCAGTCAGGATCACCCACCAGTCTGAAGACTACCTCTTTACCAGCGGTAAATGGTTGGCCCGTTCCCACGGCCGAAAAGAGATCAATACGGGGGGGCGCCTGCTGTGATATGAGGTCCGTAGCGGGCATGTCGATGGTGGATACGATCTCGCGAAACAATTCGTCGGTTTGGCTCAACATTTCCGTATCGCGCATATTCCAGACAGATGCAGCTGCGGAGAGTAGTATTCCAAGCGGATTAAGGGATATGCCCCCGGCGTGGGCGCGACTCACATGCTTGGCACGCCACAGCAGTTTGCCATTGTTCAGATCCCACATCGTGACTTCGCAGCCCACCGCCACCTGGGAATAAACACCAGCATAAATGCGATCAAAATGGGTCACATCTCCGGTAACGACCGCATCGACCCCAAGAATACTCTTGAGCTTTTTGGGGTTTGTCTCTATCAGTTGGCGTATCATTTCCGTTTTCAAGAGGCCGGCATTTTTGAGGCGTGTATCGGTTTGAAATATTTCCATGTCTTTGAAGGGCAGGGAGCTGATATGATTGTATAGACCCCGCCGGACAATGTTTTCCGGGTGTTCGAACCCTGAGCTCAATGTAAAGGGCTTTTCATCAAGTGAAGAAAATGGTAGGACGGCGATAGATTCGGGTTTGTGATGTTTGAAATAGTCGCTGTTTTCATATTCGCCGTCAAAGGAATTGAAAGCCTCTGATGTGGCGATAATGGTCGTCATGGAACCGTCGCCCTGGTAGTGGGCACAGCCGGACAAAATTGCCGGCAGGGCCAGCATAACCGCAAATGAAAGGATATAACGGCGTTGGATTATTTTCATGGCAACACCTTGAGACCTTTTGATTTTTATATGAATGGGTGGCAGGTGAAGACGGTCGCGCCAAAAATTCAATTTTAACCTAGCTTATCGGAAAAATTAGGTGATTGAGTGGTTGCTGTCAATAGAAAAGAGATGCGAGGACGCTACCATGGTGATTGTAGGAGAGAAGAATTCGATTACGGACGTGGACGGAATATTGGCCGGAAATTACACCGACAAAGTGGCCGCCAGCGGTGTGACGGTTATTTTGTGCAAGCAGGGGGCGGTTGCCGGGGTTGATGTTCGCGGGGCTGCTCCCGGCACCCGCGAAACCGATCTTTTGGACCCCATCAACCTGGTGGAGAGGGTACAGGCAGTGGTGCTTTCGGGTGGGTCTGTCTATGGCCTGGCAGCTTCAGACGGCGTGGTTCGCTGGCTGGCGGATAGACATCTTGGATTTCCGATGGATGGGACTCATGTAGCACCCATTGTGCCCGCAGCCGTCTTGTTTGATCTAGGACGCGGCGTTGATTTTATTCCTCCGATTCAGGCGCAATGGGGTTTCAGGGCCTGCGAGGCCGCTGATTCCGGTCCTTTGGCGGAAGGCTGCCTGGGTGCCGCTACCGGAGCCGTGTCTGGCGCCATTAAGGGCGGTTTGGGATCCGCAAGCCTTGTGATGTCATCGGGAATTACCGTTGCTGCTGTTGCGGCCGTCAATTCGTTCGGCTCGGTGGTCAACCCGGATACGGGCAGGATATGGGAGCGAGATCTGGAGATGCACCACGAGTTCGGGAACCAGGGAAGAAGAAGCGTCCGACTGCCTCAACAACTGCCGCTGCCGCCGATTGCCAACACAACTATAGGCGTTGTTGCAACCGATGCAACGATAACCAAGGTCCAGGCCAAGAAAATAGCACAGATGGCGCATGATGGTCTGGCAAGGGCCGTAAGACCGACCCACACCATGTTTGATGGAGATACCATCTTCTGCATGGCAACCGGCCAGAGAGCGTTACCGGACGTCCAGGGGGTTTTGGCCGGGAATCATGCCCAGGCCCTGAGCGATATCGGGCATGCTGCCGCCCAATGCATGTCGAGAGCCATCGTGCATGGAATTCTTGGTGCTGAAACCTACAGGGATTTTATGGCATTCAGGGACCTGCCGGATAGAGTTGTAAGCCATAAGCTGTAAGCGATAAGCGGGCGCTTACGGCTTACAGCTCAACTTTCGGTTTACACCATAGAAAGAGCGCCAGGGAATTATTCATTTCGCGTTCATTGAACCCAGAAAGTTGAGTTAAAGCTTACAGCTTAAGACTTATCTCCTTGAATATCATCGAAAAATACCCTATAGTCCACCGGTCATTGTCAAAAGAATGCTGACGTGGTGTGGATTGATCACCACCAGATCCCATGAGGAGACCCCATGAAGAAAATTACATGTCTTGTTCTGTTGCTGGCTTTCGTTGTTCCTGTGTTGCATGCCGCGGCGTCGAGTCCCCAAAAGGGAGGCAGCCTGATTGTCTGTCAACCAGCAGAACCGCCGGGACTCGACCCGACAGCCAACACAGCTGCCGCCATCGACAGGGTGGTGTATGCCAATATCTTCGAGGGGCTTATCAAGGTCGACAGCAAGGGTCGTTTTGTTCCGGGGCTGGCCATGGACTGGTCGGTGTCACCGGATGGTCAAACCTATGATTTCATTCTTCGAAAAGATGTGCGGTTCCACAATGGCGAACAGTTTGATGCCCAGGTAGCCAAATGGAATCTTGAACGTGCCATGGGTGAAGGAACTGTCAATCCGCACCCGGAATATTTCAGAGGCATCCAGAAAATCGATGTCATCGATGACGATACCCTGCGCATCGTTCTCAATGAGGTGGATGCCCTGTTTATCGCCCACATGGCCGAGGGAGATGCCGTGATGCTTCCCATGAAGGGCTACGAGGCAGCCAAGTCCAACCCCATCGGCACCGGGCCTTTCGAATTCGTGGCGTGGGTACGCGGGGATCGCGTGGAGATGCAGCGCTTTGACGGTTACTGGGATCCGGAGCTCCCCTATCTAGACAGGGTGGTCTTCAAGTTTATCGGTGATGCCAGCGCCCAGATAGCGGCCCTCAAGGCCGGTGATATCGATGTTATCGGTTACATCGGCGCACCGGAATCGGTGATCGCGTTGTCAAAGGATCCACGGTTCAAGGTTTTTGCAGGATCGACCACCGGCGAAGTCATCATGTCCACCAACAACAAGGCCAAACCCTTTGACGATGTGCGTGTCCGGCAGGCCATGGCCTATGCCATAGACCGGCAGACGGTTGTGGACCTGGTGATGTTCGGTTACGGTACGCCCATTGGTTCACACTGGTCCCCGTCTACGCCCTACTATGTCGATTTAACGCAAAGATTTCCCTATGACCCCGAAAAAGCCAGGGCCTTGTTGACTGCGGCAGGTTTTCCGAATGGCTTTGATGCCACCATCAAACTGCCGGCTATCTATAGCTACTCCAAAAGGGCGGGCGAGGTCATCGCAGATATGCTCGGTAAAGTGGGCATACGATTGAAGATCGAAATCGTGGAATGGGGCCAGTG
The DNA here is from genome assembly GCA_963701385.1 of uncultured delta proteobacterium. GTDB lineage: Bacteria > Desulfobacterota > Desulfobacteria > Desulfobacterales > B30-G6 > B30-G6. Next base: position 304,850 of record CAVOZW010000017.1, on the reverse strand, counting down.
GATTGACCGTATTTTCAAGAAAAAAGAATTTCAGCTGACCATGATCGGCCATGTCGAGGCCTGGGATATCGGCATCTATGCGAATCCGGACTATTACTTTCAGTACGACTCCCAGGCGTTCAGGGATGCTTATGCAAAGGCGCTTAAAGCACCCGATGAAGCAGAGAAGGCCAAATGGTTCGGCAGGTGTCAGGAAATTATCGCCGAGGATGCCGTCAACGGCTATTTGTTTTCGGTGTCTGGTTTGCCCACCATGAAGCGCAATGTCATGGACTGGTGGGAGAACTATCCAACCGTGGCCCTGGATTGTACCCGGGTGTGGCTGAAAAAGTAAATAGGAAGCACGAAATTCCAAATCCTAAACAATCTCCAATGACCTAAACACGAATGCTCCATATTAGAATTTGTTTCGGTTTTCGAATTTTAAGTTTCATCAATTCGATATGTCTAAATATCTCATCAAAAAAATCTTCACGCTTGGTATTCTTTTGTTCCTGGTCTCATGGACTGTTTTTGCGGTCCTGTTTGTCCTTCCCGGCGACCCGGCTCAGATTATATTGGGGATCAATGCAACACCTGAAACGCTGGCCAACCTGAGAGCTGAACTGGGTCTCGACCAACCTTTCTGGGCTCAGTATGGAGACTGGGTCGGCCGCACCTTGTCCGGTACCGGCAGTCGCTCCATTCATTATGACGTGCCTGTTTTCGATTTAATCGTTTCCCGTCTGGCCGTCACGGGGCCGCTGGCATGTATGGCCATGATGATCGCCGTTGGCATTTCCCTGCCCCTGGGAATATTTGCTGCGCGTCACCAAAATCGGACCGGCGATATCTCGGTGATGAGCTTTACACAGATGGGCCTGGCAGTACCTGAATTCTGGTTGGGAATTTTATTGATACTCTTATTTTCCGTTAAGCTGGGGTTGTTTCCGGCGGGCGGGTTCCCGGGATGGATGACCCATTTCTGGGGGTCTTTCAAGTCCCTGCTTCTGCCGGCATTTGCCCTGGGGATTGTTCGTGCAGCCATTCTTACCCGCGTAACGCGCTCATCGGTTCTGGATGTTCTGCAGGAGAATTATATTCGCACGGCACGAGCGAAGGGGCTTCGGGAAAGAAGCGTTTTGTATGTGCACGCCTTGAAAAACGCCCTTATTCCCGTACTGACCATTCTGGGTCTTCAGATGGGTCAACTGTTGGCCGGCGCCATCATCATTGAAAATGTCTTTTATCTTCCCGGGCTTGGGCGTCTGGTGTTTCAGGCCATCGGACAAAGGGATTTGCCTGTTGTTCGGGAAATCGTTCTGTTTATGGCGGCGGCGGTGGTCATTGTTCACTTTCTCGTGGATCTGGCATACGCTGTCATCGATCCCAGAATAAGACTCGAAAGATGAAGCAGTATTTCTCCAATTTAAACCTCAGATGCGGACTTGTGTTAACGGTCGTGGTTGTTCTGACCGCTGCGATCAGTTTCGTTTGGACGCCTTACGATGCCAACACAATGAACCCTGGACACCGTCTTGAGTCGCCATCCATATCGCACCTGCTGGGTACGGATCAATACGGACGGGATATCATGTCACGCGTCATGGTGGGTGCCGTCAACTCGATTATCGTGGGTCTGGCAACGGTGGCAATCGGCATGTTGGCAGGCGTTGCTCTGGGTTTGACGGCGGCCTATTTCGGGAAATGGGTGGACGAGTCCATTATGCGGTTTTCAGACCTGCTCTTCGGATTCCCAGCCATTCTGACGGCCATACTCATCTCCGCCATTTGGGAGCCATCTATCGGCAATGTCATGGTGGCCATAGGAATTTTTTACATTCCTGTTTTTGCCAGACTTACCAGGGCCGTGGCCCTGACCATATGGAGCCGGGAGTTTATCGATGCGGCCCGCGCCAGTGGTGCCAGCGAGTGGGCTATCACCTTTCGGCACGTACTGCCGAATTTGTTGTCCCCCCTGATTGTCCAGGCAAGCATTCAATTCGCTGTCGCCATTCTGGCCGAGGCCGGTCTGAGCTATCTGGGACTCGGTACTCAGCCACCCCATGCCTCGTGGGGCCGGATGCTCTACGAAGCACAGACATTCATGGATATTTCACCCTGGATGTCCATATTTCCCGGTCTTGCCATTGCCTGGACCGTACTCGGTTTCAACCTGTTAGGCGATGGTTTACGGGACAACCTGGATCCGTATATGCTATAAGATGCTAACGGCGTATGGCTTTTCGCTTACAGCTAAAAGGTAATTGGCATGCCTTCAACGCTTCTGGAAGTTCTAGATTTGTGTGTTGCCTTTCATACGCCGCAAGGTGTGCGGAGAGCGGTCGACCGAGTGTCTTTTTCCTTGAATGAGGGGGAAACTTTGGGTCTCGTAGGGGAATCCGGATGCGGCAAGAGTGTAACGGCCTTGAGTATTCTCGGCCTGGTGGATAAGCCCACGGGTGTCATTGAGTCCGGTCGTGTTCTGTTCAGAGGGCAAAATCTTCTTACCATCGGCTCGGAAGCATTGCGTCGATTGCGGGGTAACGAGATCTCGATGGTTTTTCAGGAACCCATGTCATCTCTCAATCCGATCCTTACGGTGGGTAGACAGATCGCCGAACCCCTCATGGTCCATCAGGGACTGTCAAAAACCGAGGCCTATGCAGGGGCGGAAACATGGCTGAAACGTGTTAAAATACCGATGTCCCGAAAGCCGATGAAGGCATATCCCCATCAGCTATCCGGAGGGATGCGGCAGCGGGTGATGATAGCCATGGCCATGATCTGCGGTCCCGGTCTTTTAATTGCAGACGAGCCCACCACTGCACTGGATGTGAGTACTCAGGCACAAATACTCAGCCCTCATCGAGAATCTCAAGGCAGATCTCAAGATGTCTGTATTGTTCATAACGCACGACCTGGGCATTGTGGCCCAAACGGCCAACCAGGTGGTTGTCATGTATGCCGGCCAGGTGGTCGAGACGGGGTCGGTTGGTGATATATTCGACGGGCCCGCGCATCCTTATACAAAGGGCTTGCTGAAGTCCATACCCCGGATGGGAAGGACCACCGAAGGAACCAAACGCTTGCAGGAGATACGGGGTTCGTTGCCCTCTCTGGACAAACCCATATTCGGATGCAAGTTTGCGGACAGGTGTCCCGAAATCTTTGATCCATGCAGAAAAAAACGCCCGGACCTGTTACGGGTTCAGCAGGGTCAACAGGCCAGATGCTGGCTGTATGCCGTATCCTGAGGTTCAATAAACCCAACAACCCAACAAACCCAATGAACCCAACAAACCCCATACTCGACCTTCAGGACATCGTTAAATACTTTCCTTTGACGAGAGGTCTCTGGTCAACCTCTAAGTCCTGGATAAAAGCGGTCGATGGTGTGTCTTTCCAAATACACAAGGGTGAAAGCTTCGGTTTGGTGGGTGAATCCGGATGTGGTAAAACCACCCTGGGACGTATCATACTCCGGCTTCTGGACCCTTCCTCCGGGAGCATCCGGCTGAATGGTCAGGAGATTACCCGGCTGAATCGAAGAGAAATGCGATTGCTTCGCCGGGATGTGCAGATGATATTTCAGGATCCCCAGGCCAGCTTGGACCCAAGGATGACGGTGGCCTCGATTGTCACGGAACCCCTGCGTTCATTTCAGAAGGTTGACAGAAAGCTGGTTCGCAGCAGGGCAGCGGCTCTGCTGGAAAAAGTCGGTCTGAAGGCAGCCGACCTGGACAAGTATCCCCACGCTTTCTCAGGTGGCGAGAGGCAGCGCATCGGCATTGCCAGGGCCCTTTGTCTCAACCCAAGCCTGATTATCGCAGATGAACCGGTCAGTGCCCTTGATATGTCCAATCAGGCTCAGGTATTGAACCTTTTGGCAGATCTGCAGGCATCATTTGATTTTTCAAGTCTGATCATTTCCCATGATTTGAGTGTCGTCAATCACATGTGTGAACGTATTGCGGTCATGTATCTGGGTGTCATCGTTGAGATGGCACCGTCCACGGTGTTCAGCTACAACCCGCTGCACCCCTATACAGCGGCGCTTGTTTGTGCGGTCCCGATACCGGATCCACATAGAAAACAGCCACCTGTTACCCTGGAGGGAGAGGTGCCCAGTCCTGTTGACCCGCCTTCCGGGTGCCTGTTTCATCTGCGATGCCCGTATTGCTTTGAGCGCTGCCGGGTGGAGCGGCCAGCTCTCGTCGAAGTGGCCACAAATCATGAGGTAGCGTGTTGGCTGAACAACGGGCGCGGCCTCGACACGCGTATTTCATGATATTTTAAGTGCAGATAAGGGTGTGGCATGCAGATACTTCTCGAAGGTCTTACCAAAGAACAGGCAGATATATTCGGTCTCGTTCTTTTATCCTCGGCAATCGCACATGAGATACGACAGGGGGGGAAAGGTTGGGACCTGTGGGTTGCGGATGATGTGTCGGCAGCGGCCGAGAGCCTGTTGAAAACCTATCTGGCCGAGAATCAGGTGATCAAACCCTCGCCAGAAGCAGCGTTGGCAAGCTATCGAAAAACGTGGTCAGGTGTATGGGGAGCGGCCGTTTTGTTCGTGTGGCATGTCGTCATTTTCCTGGGCAATGATGCAGGCACGTTTCATAGGTTATATGGATCCTCCGCACGCCATGTCGTCAACGGCGAATGGTATCGAAGTGCAACGGCCCTGCTCCTCCATGCAGACAGTCTGCATCTTGCCGGGAATATTGCCGGGATGGCGCTGTTTGCCACGGCCGTATGTTCCATCTCGGGATGGGGTCTTGGGTGGCTGCTGATCCTGGCTTCGGGCATTGCCGGGAATCTCATCAATGCCTATGTTTACGGATATGGACACAACGCCATCGGTGCCTCCACAGCCGTGTTCGGCGCCCTGGGCCTTCTGTCTTCCTACCAGTTTCTGAAAAAGATAAAGACACCAAGGACGAGGTTTCAGGCGTTGCTGCCTTTAGGCTCCGGCCTGGCTCTCCTGGCTTTTCTGGGTTCCTCCAGCCACACGGACATCATGGCACATCTGTTCGGCTTCTTATCAGGCGTTTTGATCGGGTTTCTCTATTATGGGTCGGTTCGAATTCAACTTGCCTGGCGATGGCAGGCCGCAGCGCTTGCATGCGTAATCCTTGTCCTAACGCTGGCATGGCTTCAACCGATAATCAAATAGTCGCTACCCAGAACCGCCGCGCGGCAGAACATTCCTTGTGGCTTGCGGCCAAGGTCTTCGAAATGTGCTTTAGTTGACAAAACAAGCTTATGTACTATGATTTAACGATAACGAAAGGCAGTTTATACATAGTGTAGCTTTAGCTGACGAGGAGGTAGCGGTTGATGAGAAGACATTCATTTTACAAGATATATTTAATAATGTTCTTACTTTCCTGGGTCATGTACACACCGGTGTATGCCGACGACATGGGGTTGGTGAGTCTTTTGACAAGCCAACTGGGCGTTTCCACTGATCAGGCCCAAGGCGGCGCCGGATCAATTTTTCAGATGGCCAAACAAAACTTGGGTGCTGACGATTTTTCAAGTGTTGCCGAAAGTGTTCCGGGTATTGACCAAATGATGGCGGCGGCCCCGGAAATGGACAAGAGTTCAAGCTCGCTTGGAAATATCTCGTCTATGATGGGTGGCGGATCCGACAAACTACAGGGTCTGGCCGCTTTGGCTGGACCATTCAAACAACTGGGGATGTCCGGAGATATGGTTGGGAAGTTTACACCCATCATTCTCAAGTATGTCAAGGGAACAGGTGGCGACACTGCCATGAACCTCCTTAAAGGTGCATTGTAAAAAAGCCTGTTTCAAAGTAGCCGAGCTTGCCCTGATCATGTTTGCCGAAAACGGTCAGGCTAGGCAAATTTTCAGTAAAGGTGATTCCGACACGATATTTGGCAAAGAAAGAGGCCTTTATGGAACCGATAACCATGCTGGTTATTTTTGTTTTTTTAGTAAGTATTGCCTGGTTTATCGGGACCTATAATCGATTTATCAAATACAAGAACAGGATTGAGGAATCGTGGAGCGGTATCGACGTCGCCTTGAAGCGCCGATTCAATCTCATACCCAATTTGATTCGCACGGTCAAAGGGTACAGTGAACACGAAGCGAACATATTTTTAACCCTCAAAGACCCACTATCCGTGTCTGACGGCATGTCAAATCGAGCGCAAGAGGAAAGCCAGATATCTAAATCCCTTCGCGGAATGTTGGCTCTGGCCGAGGCCTATCCCGATCTCAAGGCCAGTGCTAATTTTATTGAATTGCACAACAGTCTGGATGAGATCGAGGAAGATATCCAGAAAGCCAGAAATATGTATAACAGTCACGTTCGTAGGTTCAACACACTGGTTGAATCGTTCCCCGCCACCTTTGTGGCGAGAAAGTTCGGGTTTGCAAAACGAGACTATTTTTCACTTGACCTGGCAACCCAACGAGAATTGCCTGCGGTTGAATTTCCTAAGGTCTAAGGATCGTTCATGTGTTCATGCGTTTTTTTCAATGCTAGCCCGCACCTTTCGTACGTCCGCCATTCATGAAAATTCTTATTTTTTCGGAACGACAGCCCAAAACAAGGTCAGCAATTATGCCGATCGTTGCATACTGGCCGTAATAATCCCGGCGCCAATCAACGCCGTACCACCGCAACGATTGAACCATTTGCGCACACGTGTCCGCTTTATCGCTTCTCTCAGTTGGCTTGCAAATAACGCGTACAAGGTTGCATTGACCAGGGCCAAAAACAGGAAGGTACCTCCCAACAGGAATAGTTGCTTGAATACGGGTTCCTGGGGGGCAATGAATTGGGGTAAAAATGCCACAAAGAAGGCAATCCCTTTGGGGTTGAGGGCTGTTACGATAAAAGAACTTTTAAACAGTGAGCGAGGTGACAAATCTACTTTGCCATGTTGAAGAGAATTGTTGTTCGGAGTTGCTTTCCACAGCTTGATGCCTAGAAACATCAGGTACAGCGCCCCCATCCACTTGAACAACGTGAAAAGACCGGCAGAGGCGGTCATGATTGCCCCAAGACCCAAAAGGGAGAGTGTCATTGCTGTAAAATCCCCAAACACGACGCCTGCCGCGAGTGGCACGACTGATTTTCGTCCATGGGTCACTGCCTGACTGACAACCAGAATTATTGTCGGCCCCGGTATTATCAAAATCAGCGTTGTAGCAAAAATATAGGTTATCCACATCTCCATACTCATAAATTGTCTCCTGATTAATATGTACGGCCTTGGTTGAAAGGTCAGGCATCATCCAAAACCCTATGTGATATCACCTGTGCGCCATCAATCGTCGTCATTCTTTAGGGTGCTGTCCTGTCTATCCAGGTTTGGGTTTCAATAAGCGTCAAGGCCAGACTCGGTTTTGAAGCATTCATGGCAATATGAGCATTAAGAATGTGGCAATTTCCACCGTGTCTGCTTAAAGTTCAGAGACCGATCCGGCGCGCAATGAGCTCTTTCATGATTTCGTTGGTGCCCCCGTAAATGCTCTGGACCCGGGCGTCGACAAAATGTCGTGAAATGGGAAATTCCTTCATGTACCCGTAACCGCCGAAAAACTGCAGGCAACGATGGGCGACGTCGAATTGCAGATCCGTTATCCAGTACTTGGCCATGCTGACTTCACTGACGATCTCTTCACCGGTCATGTGTCTGGGGATCAAATCATCCAGAAAGGATTGGGCCAGTTGAATTTTGGTGGCCATCTCAGCCATGGCAAAGCGGGTATTCTGAAATGCACCAATCGACTGTCCAAAGGCCCGGCGCATTTTTACGTACTTCAAGGTGATATCGAAAGCACCCCTGGCCGCCGCGCATGCGCCGATGGCCAATAAGAGTCGTTCCTGTTGCAGATTTTCCATCAGATATTTAAAACCGTGTCCTTCTACACCCAGAAGGTTTTCAACCGGAACCCGGCAGTCATCAAAGAACAATTCTGACGTATCCTGGGCATGCAGACCGATTTTTTTCAGGTTGGTGCCTTTGTGAAAGCCTTTTCTGTCAGTCTCAATCAGCAACAGACTGATGCCGTCATGGGATCGATCGGTATCGGCGGTTCGTACGGCCACGATACACAGATCAGCCAGCTGGCCGTTGCTGATAAAGGTTTTGGCTCCATTCACGATGTAATCTTCACCCTCTCTACGAGCCGATGTCGTCAAACGGGCGATATCCGAACCCACTTCCGGTTCTGTCATGGCAAGGGCCAGTATGGCCTCTCCGCTGATACATCGGGGTATCCATTTTTGCTTGAGTCGTTCATTGGCAAACTTTTCAATGTAAGGCAGAAAAATATCGCTGTGTACCCACCAGAAAAGGCCATTCAGGGCATGATAATATATTTCTTCGGTGATGATGAGGGAATACAGAAAGTCAGCCCCCGGACCACCATAGCGTTCTTCGGCCGATGGGCACAACCACCCATTTTTGCCTGCTTCCAGCCACACGTCCCTGGGGGTGATGCTGGCGTTTTCCCATGTGTCGTAATGGGGGATGATGTTGTCCTTTAAATAGCCTCGAAATGATTTTCTGAACATCTCGTGTTCGGGTTTGAAAATACGTCGTTTCATGGCAGCCCCTAAGGGTCCTGTACAGTTTCACGGTTTTGCTGGCATCATCCCTCGGCGTTTCGAGATGCCTTCGTATTGCTTATCGGTCCGTATAATAATACACATGTTTGCCGGGCGATTTCAAGGGCCTCGTTCGTGGGGATCACCAGGATTTTGACCCGGCTGTCATCAGATTGAATTTCAGGGGCGGTCAGGGGCACAGCCATATTTTTTTTGGGGTCCAGGACGATACCGAGATTGCCTAACCCATCACCGCCGTTGCAGACCATGTTACGGATTTGCGGTGAATTCTGGCCGATTCCTGCAGTAAAGACAAGCGCGTCCGCACCGTTCAGGGCGGCCAGATAGGCCCCGATGTATTTTCTGATCTGGTACACGTACAGCTGAATTGCGGCAGCGGCATGGGTGTTGCCGTTGTGCATCGCAGAGAATACATCCCTGACGTCGCTGCTGTCGATACCAGCTAAACCCAAGAAACCGCTTTGTCTGTTGAGCAAGTGGTCTATTTGGTCGGGCTGCATCTTTAACTGTGTCATCATATAGACGACAATGGCCGGGTCGATGCTGCCGCAGCGGGTACCCATGAGAGTGCCTTCCAGGGGCGTAAACCCCATACTGGTATCGATGCTCCGGCCTTTTTTTACGGCCGTGACACTGCTGCCGTTTCCCAGATGACAGGTGATCAATTTGAGTTCGGCAAGGGATCGATTCAGACGGGCAGCGGCCTCCCTGGAGACGAACTGATGACTCGTGCCATGGAATCCATACCGTCGAATGCCTTGATCCTTGTACATGGTATAGGGCAGGCCGTACAGATAGGCATGCTCGGGCAGGGTGGCATGAAAGGCGGTGTCGAATACCGCCACATGGGGGATGCCAGGGAACAGTATCTCACAGGCTTGAATACCTTTCAGATTGGATGGGTTGTGGAGGGGGGCCAGTCGACTGCTTTCAGTGATGATCTGTTTGACGGCATTATCGATGATGGTCGGAGCCGTGATGGATTCACCCCCATGCACCACCCTGTGGCCCACGGCGGAAACCACCTGTTTCGATTTGATGACACCGAGTTCAGCATGGGTCAAAAGACCCATGAGTTCTGTAATCGCCTCCTGGACATTCTCAGCGCTTGACGGTCGGCGATGGATATCGCCCCGGTTGTTCTGAAATTCCAATCCAGGGGATTCAAGACCTATCCGCTCCACAGCACCAGATGCCAGAATGGTTTCTTCGGGCATCTGGTAGAGGGTGAATTTTACGGATGAACTTCCCGAATTGATTACCAGCACAATATATTTTTTTTGTGTGGGCATCCGCCGCCTCCAGGGTCATATCCATCATCTATTTAAGCACCTTTTTGGGTGCGCATGTCAGCCTTGTCAATCCCTGCAATGAGAACGGGTGTTGTCATGGCATCGCGACGGAACGGTTCGCCCAGTTCCTGGTTGGTCATCACCTCGATGAACGTGGTTTTACCTTCTTGCATCTGGGCCTTGATGGCACGCTTGAGTTTTTCGGTCAGATCCGCCATGGTGGTCGCCTGAACACCGTCCAATCCGCATGCCTTGGCTATGTCGGCGTAGGAGACTTTCGGATTCAATTCGGTTCCAACGAAATTATCGTGGTACCAAAGGGTGGTGTTTCGTTTCTCGGCTCCCCACTGGTAGTTGCGGAAAATGATCATGGTAATGGCAGGCCATTCGTCACGCCCACAGGCAGTCATTTCGTTCATGGAGATTCCAAAGGCCCCGTCACCGGCAAAACCAACCACCGGCACGTCGGGCTTGGCGATTTTGGCGCCCAAGATGGCCGGGAAACCATAGCCGCAGGATCCGAACATACCGGGGGCCAGGTATTTGCGGCCTTCTTCGAAGTCTGGATAGGCATTGCCAATGGCGCAGTTGTTCCCGATGTCCGAAGAGATGATGGCTTCTTTGGGCAGGGCGGCCTTGATGGCGCGCCAGGCCATACGGGCCGTTATTTTATCCGGTTCACGTTTTTGGCAGCGTTCGTTCCATGTGGTACCGAGATCGTCTTCTTCATGGTCCATGGTGCCCAACTCCTGGTCCCAGTCTGCCTTGGCTTTTTTTACGGCGGCCCTGCGATCCTCACGACCAACATCACCGGCTGTGGAAAACAGTTGCTTCAGAAGGGAATGGGCCACTTTCCCGGCATCCCCTACAATTCCCACAGAAATGGGTTTGGTGAGGCCGATACGGTCGGGATTGATGTCGACCTGAATGATCGCAGCATCGGTTGGCCAGTAATCAATACCGTAGCATGGCAGTGTCGAGAAGGGATTCAGGCGGTTGCCCAGGGCCAGTACGACGTCAGCCCTGGATATTATCTTCATTCCGGCCTTTGAACCATTGTAACCCAAGGGGCCCAAGAACAGCGGGTGGCTGCCGGGGAAAGCGTCATTGTGCTGATAGTTGCAGCAGACCGGGGCGTCCAGGCGATCGGCCAGCTCCTTTGAGGCTTCGATGGCACCACCGATCACAACGCCGCCGCCGTTCAGGATTACGGGGAATTTGGCCTTGGACAAAAGCTCGGCCGCGCGGGCGACGGCGTCCTTGCCCCCTGCCGGGCGCTCAAAGTCAATAATGGGGGGCAGTTCGATGTCAATGACCTGGGTCCAGAAGTCACGTGGGATATTGATCTGGGCCGGGGCAGAGGCGCGCTTAGCCCGCATGATGACCCGGTTGAGAACCTCGGCCACGCGGGAGGGATGAAGCACTTCTTCCTGGTAGGCAACCATGTCCTCAAACATGGCCATCTGGGGGACTTCCTGAAAACCGCCTTGCCCCATGGTCATGTTTGCAGCCTGGGCGGTGATCAGCAGGAGAGGCGTGTGGTTCCAGTAGGCCGTTTTTACCGGTGTGACAAAATTTGCGATACCGGGGCCATTCTGGCCAACCAGCATACTCATCCTGCCGCAGGCGCGGGTGAATCCGTCCGCCATCATGCCTGCGCTGAATTCATGCCCACAATCCCAGAAAGTGATACCTGCCTTGGGGAACAGGTCGGTAACCGGCATCATCGCCGAACCAATAATTCCAAACGCGCTATCGATTCCATGCATCTGGAGCACTTTAATAAAAGCTTCTTCGGTGGTCATTTTTTGCTTACGCATGTTTGTCTCCTTATCTCGATTTAGTGTTGGGCTTTTTCATATCATCAGATTCTAAATTTAAACCTTGGCAGTTGTGTTGTTTTCAACCACATCGGGTCGTATAAAATTATCAGGGTAATTGAATTGCCAATGAACGTCTTTCAGATAGTCGGCAGCGGCAATGGGGTTGTCTTGCCCCAGCAGGTCGATAAGTACAGCATGTTCTGCGACAATCGCCCTTTTAAACCGATCCCGGTAACTTTTGAGGGCAAACCCGAACAATCTCAGCTTCAGGCTGCTCACATAGTTGGTCAGTTCCCGGTTGGCGGACAGATCGAGAAAGACCCTGTGAAAGAGAATATTGGTCTCATGAAAAGTTCTGTTTTTTCCTTGTTTGAGGGCCTGTTCCATGGCCCGGTTGTAGCGCTTCATCAGATTGATCTTGTTCTGCGTGATCTGAGGGAAAACCGTCAAAATTACCTGGGACTCGAGAGCCCCGATAATTTCAAAGAGGTCCAGCAGGTCTTCATACATCAGAACATTGATCCGGACGCCACGCTGGGGCAGTATGGACACCAGACCCTGGATCTCCAGCTGGGCAAGGGCCTCGCGCAACGGTGTGCGGCTGACATTCAGCTGTTCGGTCAACTTGCGCACGTTGATGAGAGAACCCGGTATCAGGGCGCCTTTTTCTATCTGGCCGCTGAGATAATCGAAAATCTCCTTGCGCAGGCTCCAGCTGTTTTGGGTAATAATCGGTGACATGGTTTGGTCCGGATCTGTAGCGTCAAAATAACGTTTCGAAACTGCTTCGGCACATAACGTCAAACAACCGCTCGAACTTGCAGATAAGCGTTCGTAAGGAACATCAGGGCCAAGACGATAAGATACTTATGGCAACGACGATAGGTACAATCGGTAACATTGCAAAGCGAAATTAGGATACTAGGATCCCAGTGACGTGTCAAGAACAAAGACAAGGGACGACGATCGAAAAGGAGACAACTGGCGAGTCTGTAAGGGGGTGACAGGGGTATTGGCACCTGTATTCAGGGCCCTAGCGTTGACGTATAGGCTATCCGCCTGCAATGGCGATGAAATAGCAGCCAATGAAGATGACGATGTAAAACAGGGTTCTGCAATGCATGCATCACGGCGGACAACAAAACCAGAGAAATGACCAGGGGTTTCATTGCTACAGATCGTACGGGGTCAGACTCTCCAGTCCATTTTCCGTCACCAGGAGCGTCTGTTCAAACTGGGCGGACAGGGAGCCGTCCTTGGTTACGGCCGTCCATCTGTCTTTCAGAATGCGCAGGGAAAAACCTCCCAGATTGATCATGGGCTCGATGGTAAACACCATACCCGGTATCAGTTCAATTCCCTCGCCTTTTTTCCCGAAATGAGGAATTTGCGGATGTTCATGAAAGTCCGTGCCGATGCCGTGACCCACAAAATCCCGCACAACAGAGCAGCCTTTGCTCTCGGCATAGTGCTGTATGGCATGACCAATATCACCGACGGTGTTTCCAGGTCTTACCACGGCCATCCCTTCTTTGAGGCTCTGCCTGGCTACCTTGACAATTTTTCTGGCTTTGGGACTCGGAGAACCCACGAAAAAGGTTTTGCTTGCATCGGCATAATACCCGTCCAGAATGGAGGTGATATCGATGTTGACGATGTCACCGTCCTTGAGTCGGTACTTTCCCGGGATGCCGTGGCAGATAACATCGTTGACCGAGACGCAGACACTCTTGGGAAATCCCCGGTAATTGAGGGGTGCCGGTATGGCGTGGTTCTGGATGGTGAAGTCGTGCACGAGGGTATTGATGTCATCCGTCTTCAAACCAGGCTTAACGCTGGATCCAGCCAGATCCAGCGTTTCCATAACCAGTTTTCCGGCCTTGCGAAGTCCCTCGATGTCGGGCCCTTTTTTTAGATGGATCTGGTATTTCCTTTTATAGCGCTGTTCCAGGCTTTCCAGTGCCGCAGGATCCCTGCCGATACAGCAGCGTTTGTATTTCAAGCCGCTGCCACAAGGGCAGGGGTCATTCCTGCCGACTTTGTCGAGTTTATGTTTCATTGGTTTTTGTGTTTCTCTATTTCCTCGTCCCGCAGAACCCGTCGAAGCACTTTGCCGACATTCGACACAGGCACCTCCTCTCGAAACTCTATGAGACGTGGGCGTTTGTATCCGGCCATGTTTTCCTTGCAAAAAGACATGATCTCCTCTTCGGTTGCGGTTTCACCCGGTTTCAGTTGAATATAGGCCTTGACAATTTCACCACTCTTGGCATCCGGAACACCCACAACGGCAACCAGGGCAACCTTGGGATGGGTAAACAGAATGTCTTCAACCTCTCTTGGATAGACATTGAAACCCCCGACGATGATCAAGTCTTTTTTGCGGTCCGTGATTAGAATGTAGCCGTCCTCATCGATGTGGCCGATGTCGCCGGTGAGAAAATAACGCTTGCCATCGATTTCCCTGAAGACCGCCTTGTTTTCGTCGGGTTTATTCCAGTAACCCTGCATGACCTGCGGGCCGTGGATGGCAATCTCTCCATCTTGACCCTGGGGCAATTCGTTCAAGCCGCTGTCGAGGTCCACGATTTTCACGTCGGTGCTGGGCACAGGGAAACCGATGGAGCCGATCTTGCGGTCTTTCTGGTTGGTGGGGTTGGCCGTCACGACAGGGGATGTTTCACTGAGTCCGTAGCCCTCGAAAATAATCGAACCGGTCTTTTCCTCGAATTGTTTGCAGACTTCGGGCGGAAGCGGCGCACCGCCCGAAAAACAACCCATGAGCGACGTCAGGTCGAACTGGTCCAGCAAGGCATGGTTGGTAAAGGCCACAAAAATTGTGGGGACTGCCGGCATCAGCGTAGGCCGGTACTTTTGAACAGCCTTCAAGACTTCAGTAAACGGAGGATCGCCGGCACGGGGGTCGGGGATGCAAATCAGCTTGCTGCCCGAGCCACAGGCGGAAAGCATGGCGACGGTCAGACCGAAGCTGTGATACCACGGCAATACACCGAGATAGGTGTGAAAGCCGCCATGCCGGAGTTTTTCCGGCGGACCGTTCGGTTCGTGCGGCAGTCGGCCCCATTCTCCCAGGGCCAGGACATTATGATAAAAATTGGCATGCGTGAGTGCGGCGCCTTTGGGGCGGCCGGTGGTACCACCGGTATAAATGATCAAGGCAAGATCATTCATGGGGTCGATATCCATGACAGGCGGCGCTGGCTGGGCAGATGCCACCACATCGTCAAAAAAGAGATGGCCGTCCTGATAACTTTCCGCTTTGGGAATTTTACCCAACAGACCTCCCAGAAAGCCTTTGATCCAAGGCAGGTAGGATTTGACGTTGCAGACGACCACGTTTTCCACATCGGTGTCTTTGATCGCCTTGACGGTTGTGGGGTAAAAGAGGGGATGGTCCATGCAGAAGACCATCTTGGCGCCGGCATCGCCCAGTTGGTAATTCAATTCACCGGCAGTGTAGACCGGGTTGCAGGTTACACACACGGCACCTGCTTTGAGAATACCAAAAAATATGGCTGGATAGTGGGGCAGATTGGGGAGAAAGATGGCAACCCGGTCTCCCTTTTTGATTCCCTTGGCTACCAGGAAATTGGCGATCCGGTCTGCGGTATCTTTGACCTGGGCATAGGTCCGCGTCGCATCGTTAAAGATCGTGTATACATTATTCGGATACGCATTCGCCGAATCATCCAGAATGGTATACAGGGGTTTGTCGTACCCGGTAACTTCCCGAGGTACACCTTGGGGCCATTTCTCTCCGTGCCAGGGTTTATCCGCCATAATAACCTCCTTTGCTGATAAAATCGTGTAGGGATTGCTGAAAAACCAAGTCATCAAACAGGTATCTAACAATTCTGGGAGAGTATAGTGAAATGCATTAGGTGTGTCAAATAGGAAAAGGGTTGGCGGGCAGAGGGTGGGAGGGAAAGATGGGGTTCAAGGGTAAGTGGGTCGCTGAAACAGGCAATGGTTGATGACGAAAGGAAGACATAACGGATATACCCCGCAGCCATGGACAATACCATCTGCACAACAAAGCCAATGGGCGCTATTACCCACGAACGCTGGTTTGGCTACAGCCCCACAGCTTCATTGATCAGTACAATTTTGACCCTGTGCTTGGGGAACGCTTTCTCCGTGATGGTCCATGTGTTGCAAATACGATTCGGACTGCTGCATTCGTGACAATAGGCTGTTTTGGTACAGGGCGTCTTCATGTCCAGGCGCATGGCATTGGCGGGTGCGGCGAGGTCCTTGATGCGTGCCATGGCGTCCTCGATATCCGGGACGATCTTATTGCGGCCCGCCAGTACGATGACATTCTTTGGTCCGAATGTCAGGGCGCCGACCCGGTTACCGACCATGTCGAGGTTGACCAGCTGACCGTCTTCGGTAATGGCGTTGGTACCGGTAATAAAGAGATCCACCAACAGGGACGAACGTCTCCGTTTAAGCGATTCCGATTTTGAAAGGGATTTATCAAAGGTGTCCACGACCTCCAGGTTATCGGCATCCTTGAGGCTTTGATACAGACCACTGGCCACAAAAGTCATGGACCCCCCCCAGGATATGCTTTTGGGTTTCAGCTGCGGGATGAGTTTTTCCAGGACAAGGGTCTTGGCATCGGATATGCTTCTGGCGATGCTAACGTCGAAGTTATTGGCTTGTAGCTGTTCCTTGATGTCGTTTAGTCTTATTTTCCAGTACATTTCAATCGGTTGTTCCATGGAATGCCTCCTGCTTGTTCGTTGTGCTGGTAGTGTTTTCGAACGTATATACCCTTATTGGCTCAACGCTCCTGGAATTGAACAAATTCTTCCTGTATCACCCGATACAGTGCTTCACCGATGCCGAGACCGATATCGATGAACTGCGGACCGTATCGTTGTCCTGCTTGGGACCGAAAAGTGTGCTTGATTTTTTCGAGGCCTCGCATGCCTTTGGGGTAGTGTGCGATAAATGTTTTCAGCGGCGGATTCAGAAAAGAAACCATCTCCCAGAGGGTGTCCGTAAAATTGTCCGGGCCCCATCGAAACTTATCGGCATCGTAAAGGCAGTCCGAAATGAGTTTTCCATCGGGTGATTCAATCTTTATTTTATCTTTGAAGGCTTCATGATTCTGTATGGCACGGCAGATATTCGTTACCTCTTTGGATGAGAGGGGAAAATCGCGCAGAAGCTTTTCGGTAAATTCTGCGCCTTTGATGGCATGATCTTTCTTTTTCCGTCGGATATCGTGAAGAAGTCCTGCGCACTGGGCCAGGAGAACACGTCTGGTGATGGCCTGACGGGAAAGCGGCATCTGCCGTGCCTCAATCAGAACCAGAGAACCGGCTTCCAGGCTGACCTTTACGGCATGCTGCAGACCATGCCCGAAGTCGTCTTCGAGATGTTCAGAGACGATGGCCTTAAGATCGGCAATGTGCTTGCTTTTTTTCATCAGCTTGGAAGACAGGTCGATGGCGCCGACCTCTTGCTGATAAAAATCGGGTATCGGAAAGCTGGAGACAATCTGACGGGCTCTAGCCTGAATCCTTGTGTAAATCGTCTCCATATCTCAAATCAGACATCCTGGTGCAGGGACAGGGGCGAACCGCAGACCTTCCAGCGGCCGTCTTGCTTGACGATGTTCAAGGTTTCGTCGAATGGACGGGTTTCGCCTATGTGAAACAGCTTGGTAACCAATGCATAAACCGGGTTGATAGCGGTTCTTTTTTTGGCTGAAATGGAAACCGTTGCTTCTGAATCGCCTGAATACGTGGTGTGCGTCATGACATTGTAGAGCTTGCTCTTGAGGTAGGGCTTATCAAATCCGCGCTTCTTGGCCTGCTGTGTCATGCCGTAGATATACTGTGCCACGGTGTCGACATCATCGACTGTTCTACTCTCTTCACATAAATAGTTCGCCATGGATGGATCCATTTTTAAATAAGCCTCGGTAAACCCTAGCGCTGCTTTATAGGGCTTGGTAATACAATCGAGCGGGATCAGCAGAACCTGAAAGACAATTCCGACACAAATCACCACAAGCAGTGGTACATACTTGCTGATATCTGGCATGGACCTTCCCTCCTTTTGAAAAAAAAGAATAGCGCCTAAAAATGCTGTCGGGGGGGTTCCCGAAATACTGTCTTCTGATAGCATGGTGCGCCGTGTTAGACAAGGGGTTCTTTAAGCGTAACGCCGAAATTCGCATCGGCCATTATCGCGGCACGTTTTTATTCAGACTTGCTATTTTGACACATATTCAGTATGAAATATCATCTCTTGTATTTGAGTTATTGCTTCTGGCCAAAAGGGATTTCTGTCAGATGGGCGATCAATAGCCAATGCAAGGTTTTCCCGCCCTGAAATACAACCACTTTAAAGAAGTGCACTGATAGCGTATGGACCTAAAGAGCTGAAAACAGATTGACTGACGGTATATCGAGTGATGCAACCTCTAGATTGAGCGATTCTCAACGTTGCTGATCGTCAGTTTAGGTGGCAAGAAGGGGGATTTATGATCGACAGCAAGCATTGGGACTGGGAGACAGGCCAAAAAAAAATCCCCATGGCTGATTGGCAGGGCCGCTTTGGATGGGTTGAAGAACCGTATGTCAGCCCAGATGGTGAAAAGGTGGCTGCTATCGTCAATACCGGTGAGGAAACTTTCAGTGTCTGCGCGAACGGAGATACCTGGGAGTCCAATTTTGACAAGATATGGCATCTCAGGTTTTTAGCAGATGGATGTTTGTCGGCACTGGTATCAGAGCAGGGCGAATGGACCGTTGCCATCGATGGTGTTTGTTGGGAAAACAGGTTCGGATATGTATGGAGTCCCCTATACAGCCGGCACGGTGGCAGCCTAGCAGTGGCAGCCCAGCAGGACATGCGCTACTGCATGGTACTGAACGGAAACGCCTGGGACGAGACCTATGCCAACATGACCTATTTTGCCTTGAGTGACTGTGGAACCAAAACGGCGGGAGCAGTCCAGGTTGTGGATGCCGATTCGGGTGAAATTCACAAATTCAAGCAAGGAACATTTACTGCAGCGCTGCAGGGAAAAGCCTGGGATACGACATTTGTCAATGTTTGGAACCTGGCCATCAGTTCGGACGGCCAGCACCTGGCTGCGGAAGTAAGGCAAAGTCTCTATGACTATACGATTGCCGTAGATGGCCAAACCTGGGGTCGCACCTATGCCTGTGTTTGGGAGCCTGTTTTCCATCCAAATAAGAATCAGGTGGTGGCTCCGGTTCGGCTGGAAGGTCAGTGGATGCTGGCGCAGGATGGCGAACCGGTATGGGACCGGCCCTTTGTTCAATTATGGCACCAGATGTTCAGCCCTGATGGCAACCGAATAGCGGCGATTGTGGCACCCAAATATGGCCGATGGACCGTCGCAATCGATGGCTTGCCATGGAAGCGAAGTTTCAAAGACATGGTCACCGATGTTGTATTCAGCCCGGATGGTAAACGGGTGGGCGCCTTGGCCAAAGAGGGCCGGAATTGGTATGTGGTTACAGATGGTATTCCCTGGTCCAACACCTTTGACATGGCATGGCGGCCGGTTTTCAGCCCTAATGGGGAACATGTGGCCGTAAAAATCGAAAAGAACGGAAAATATGCCGTTGTGTTGAATGATCACCTGGGGCCCAACATGGTCGATGCAGCCTGGAGCCCGGTTTTCAGCCCGGAGGGTGATAAGATCCTGCTCAGATACATCCAAGACAACACCTATTACCGGCGGGTCGCACCTGTCGGCGAGTTCACTCGTTAGGGGGGATCATGCACGAATTTTATGGATTGTTGACCGGACCATTGGCTTGGGCAACGTTCATCATTTTTATCGCTGGCAGCCTATACCGCTTGGTCGCGATGCTGGTCCTTGTGCACAAAAAAGAACCCTTTATTTTTTCCTATATGAGCTGGAAATACAGCTTACGCTCCATCCTGCACTGGGTCGTTCCTTTTGCTACGACAAACTCGAAAAAGCATCCGGTCTTGACCGTCGTGACTTTCGCTTTTCATCTCTGTCTTTTCCTGACACCTTTATTTCTGCTAGCGCATGTCATTCTGTGGGAAGAAGCCTGGCATATCAGCTGGTGGTCGCTTCCGGACAGCCTTGCTGATGGGATGGCCCTGGTGGTCCTGGGGGCTTGTGCCTTTTTCTTGATTAGAAGGATGTCGCGACCGGAGGTTCAATATGTCACATCGGCCTCAGATTATGTGATCCTGCTCATTGTTGCAGCGCCGTTTGCGACCGGATACATCGCCTATCACCAGTGGTTCAACTACCCGCTGTTCCTTAACCTCCATATTCTGTGTGGAGAAATCATGCTGATTGCCATCCCATTTACACGACTGAGTCACATGCTATTCTCTCCGTTTACAAGGGCGTATATGGGGTCGGAGTTCGGGGCCGTGAGACATGCAAAAGACTGGTAATATCACTTACGATTAGAATGCTCCGCGGAGGCATCCAATATGGCTGAACCGATTACAAAAAAAGAATCCAAGGGACTGGACCAGGGCATCGAGATTGGTGCATCCAGTCTAACGGAGGCTAAAATAGAAGCGGTCATCAAGAGCGTTCTTGAAAATGAGACCGGGGCTCGGCTAAGAACTTACGTTGACACCTGCATCCACTGCGGGTTGTGCTCGGAGGCCTGTCATTACTATTTGTCGCATGACAACGATCCGCGTTTCTCTCCCGTGGGAAAGGTCAAACAGACCCTGTGGGAAATGATCCGGAAAAAAGGAAAGGTGACACCGGAATTCATCAAAAGGGCCGCTATTATCTCGCACACGGAATGCAACCTCTGCAAGCGGTGTGCCATGTACTGTCCTTTCGGCATCGACATCGCCTACATCATGAGTGTCGTCAGGCGCATCATTCATCGACTGGGCGTTACGCCCCTATATATCCAGGACACCGCTCACAGCCATGCCGTCACCATGAACCAGATGTGGGTCAAGGGGGATGAATGGCCTGATACACTTCAGTGGCAGGAGGAGGAAGCCCGGGCTGAAATACCCAGCCTGCGGATTCCCCTCGACAAGGAGGGTGCGGACACCATGTATTCCGTTATTGCGCCTGAACCAAAATTTCAGGCCCAGCTGATATACCAGGCTGCCGTGATTATGGAGGTGGCCGGAATTGACTGGACCATGCCCTCCGGTATTGGGTGGGATAACAGTGATATGGCCATGTTTACCGGCGACAATGAAATTATGGGGCGTATCAAGCGCACCCATTACGAGGCAGCCTCGCGGCTAAAGGTGAAACGGATCGTCATGGGTGAATGCGGACATGCCTTTCGATCGGTATATGATATGGGAAACCGATGGCTTGGGTGGCGAGAACCTCCCATACCCATCATGCATGCCATCGAATTTTATTATGAACTGCTCAAATCAGAAAAGATCAAGATTGTAAAAAAATATGATAAGCCTGTCACCCTGCACGATCCCTGTAATGTGGTGCGGGGCGGGGGGCTTCACGAAAAGGCCCGCTATGTGGTCAGGGCCATTTGTGAGGACTTCGTTGAAATGTATCCCAACCGGGAGCACAATTACTGTTGCGCCGCCGGGGGCGGTGTAATTAACTGTGGACCACCCTATAAAATGACCCGTGTTGAAGGGAACAAAGTCAAGGCGGAACAGCTGTTTGCCGCAAAGGCCAGGGGAGCCAAGACCCTGATAACTCCCTGTCACAACTGTCATAGTGGACTCGACGATATCGTTCATCACTATGGGGTCGGTTTGGATATCAAATTTATCAGTGATATACTGTACGAGGCGCTAGAAAAGCCCTGACTTCAAAATGTGAAACCACACCCAATGACACAAATTCGAATGATCAAAACAAAGAGCATAACCTTGAGATCGGCGGAACGAACGAGGAGAAAGAGGATGAAAAAACGTAGCCTTGGTCTACTGACGGTCCCAATGCTGACAGTGTTTTTTCTTGTGGCCGCCTACTCCCAGGAAGATATGGTAAACGTGGACAACAGCTCGTTTCCCAATCCTCAAAGGGTGGTATCGGTCTTCAATCATGAGGCGCACAACGAGGCAGCTGAAATCTATGCATGCAATGAGTGCCATCATGTTTACGAAGATGGCCTCAAGCTCGAAGACGAATCCTCTGAAGACATGATGTGCTCAGAGTGCCATGGCGTAGACGTGTCTGACGGGCAGCCGGCCCTGATGCAGGCCTTTCATACGAACTGCAAAGGCTGCCACTTGACTGAAAAGAAAGGCCCCATCATGTGCGGGGAGTGCCATCGGAAGGGGTAAAGGGGACATCAAATTAAAGGGTCCGAGGTAATGTCTAACGTTATAAAGAGTAAAAAGAGGGGCTCACAATGGCAAAGAAAATACTGATCATCGATGATGACCCGATTATTGTAAAATATCTCAAGGCCGTTTTCAGCGACAATGGCTATCAGACCTGTTCGGCATCCAGCAGTATGGAAGGTTTGGAGGTGGTGAGGAGAGAAAGACCGGACCTGATCACGCTGGATCTTCAAATGCCGGGTGAATGGGGCCCCAGGTTTTACCGTAAACTGCGCAAGGAAAAAGAGCTCAAAGATATACCGGTAATCGTCATCAGTGGGATCGATGGCGATCATGCCGTTCAAAACGCCGTGGCTTTTGTGAGTAAGCCCTTCGACCCTGAAAAGATCATCGGGATCGTTAAAAATACAATCGGTTAAAAAAGAAACGGCGCCGCACTTTTGTGCGGCGCCGTTTCTTTTTCGGATATAGCAGGTGGGACAATTAAAAACGAACCTATCGCCACCCTCGCACGCTGTCATCCACCTGCTGTGTTCTTTGTTCAAAAAGGGTTGTCGTAATGGTTCCTTCCAATAACAAACCAAAGTCCGGCCCTTCTGAACAACGCTCTTTATTTCCGCGCCTTGGCATAACCGATGCCGACCAGTGCATCTTCCATCTCTTCGAGAATCATCGGGTCATCGATGGTGGCAGGAACCTTATATTCCCGGTTGTCGGCAATTTTCTGGATGGTACCGCGCAATATTTTGCCTGACCGCGTTTTAGGCAGCCTTTTTACGACCGTGGCTTTCTTGAAGGAAGCCACCGGACCGATACGATCTCTCACCGACTGGACAACTTCCTTGATGATTTCTTGGTGGTCTCTTTCAACGCCCGCATTCAAAACCAGAAAACCCACCGGAACCTGCCCCTTGAGGTCGTCCGCTACACCGAGTACGGCGCACTCTGCCACATCCGGGTGGTCCGCCAGAACCTCTTCCATGGCGCCTGTTGAAAGACGGTGACCGGCAACATTGATGATATCGTCGGTTCGCGACATAACGAAGACATACCCATCGCTATCGATAAAACCGGCATCGGCTGTCTTGTAGTAGCCTGGAAACTCTTCCAGATAAGAACTGATATATCGCTCATCCTTTTTCCAGAGGGTAGGCAGACTGCCGGGAGGAAGGGGAAGTTTGACAACCAGCGCGCCGATCTCTCCATGTTTGACCGGGTGGTTCTCGGCATTGACAACGTTAACATTCCACCCTGGAACCGGTTTCGTAGGGGAGCCTTCCTTGACTGGAAAATGGTGCAGACCCATGGGATTGGCACATATGGCCCAGCCGGTTTCCGTCTGCCACCAGTGATCGATGACCGGAATCCCCAGGTGTGCTTCGGCCCAGTGTAGCGTGTCCGGATCCAGACGCTCACCAGCCAGGAAGAGGGTTTTGAAATTTGAGAGATCATACCTCTTCATGAGCTCGGCCGTTGGGTCTTCGCGTTTGATGGCACGGAAAGCTGTGGGTGCGGTAAACATGGTTTTGACGCTATGGTCTGATATAACACGCCAGAAAGCGCCCGCGTCCGGTGTGCCAACCGGTTTTCCTTCGAATAGAATCGTGGTGCATCCCTTAAAGAGTGGGGCATAGATGATATAAGAGTGTCCAACGACCCATCCCACATCGGAGGCCGCCCAATAGACATCACCGGCATCGATATTGTAGATATTTTTCATGCTCCACTTCAGTGCAACCACATGGCCGCCATTGTCTCGGACAACCCCTTTGGGTTCGCCCGTCGTGCCCGACGTGTAGAGGATGTAAAGGGGGTCTGTCGCTGCCACCGGAACACAGTCGTGGGGTGTCGACCCTGCAACGGCATCCTTCCAGTCCAGATCTCTGCCTGCCACCATGCTGGCGGTCTCCATGGGGCGTTGCAGAATGACACAATTTTTGGGTTTGGAATCAGCCTTTGCCGTATTGATGGCCTTATCCAACAGCGGCTTATAGGGAATGATGCGGGCCACTTCGATACCGCAGGATGCTGAAACGATGACCTTTGGTTTGGCATCATTGATGCGGGTCGCCAGTTCGTTGGCTGCAAACCCGCCAAATACGACCGAGTGGACAGCCCCGATACGTGCACAGGCTAGCATGGCCACAGCTGCTTCGGCGATCATGGGCATATAGACCAGAACCCGATCCCCTTTGTGAACATCCAGGCCTGCCAGAACGCCGGCAAATTTGGCAACTTCGTCCCTGAGCTCTTTATAGGTATATTTTTTAACGGTGTTGGTGACAGGGCTGTCGTATATCAAGGCATACTGGTCGCCCCTGCCTTGTTCAATGTGAAGATCCAGAGCATTGTAACAGGTATTGATTTCTCCCCCCACAAACCAGCGGTAAAACGGTTTGTTGGTATCGTCGAGAACCTTGTCCCATTTTTTGTACCAGTGACAGTCTTCAGCTGCCTCGGCCCAGAACCCGTTTGGATCTTCAATGGATTTTTTGAACGCTGCATCGTATGCTGTCGTCATATCGTCTCCTCCTTTTGTCGAGAACGGAAATTATTGTATCCCATTATTTGGGTTGGGTCAGGGGTAATAGGCAACGCCTGGTAAGCCTTTCGCAATAGGCGCGACAAGCTCAGATTAACATAGAGAAAACAAATCCAATGTGTCAAGAATTATGTTGAATCGCATATGATTTATGAATCGCGTTTATTCCAGGGAGCAACCACCATAACCCGGAAATTTAACAAAAGCACGAAGGGTGAAACTTGACGCGTCAAATAGACAGTCATTCCTTTATAAATGCCTCTTGGCTTGGATACCGGGGAACCTAATAGCGGAGAGGTGTTTTATTAACGAATAAGGCATTCCACCACCCAGGGGGCCACGATGGCCTGAAACGCTTCAAGTTCCGAGAGTGAATAGTGCGTTGACATATTTTGAAAAAACTCAGGAGACAATATGTTTTCATTCTTGAACCGTTGCAGGGCGTAACAGCGAGCGCCCTGGATGGTGTGCGAAATCTTTTCGATAACGGGTCTGTCTACAAAGGGCTTGAGGCATGTCGTTCGAAACTCGTATGGAATGCCGGCAGCCATGATGAGAACAATGCTCTCGAGTATGTTTTCCGTATTCTCATTGTGCAAAATTGCGCGGGGATAGGCCGACGGGTCTGTTTTTATATCCATGGCGATGTAATCGATAGAACGATTGTGGATGAGCTGTGTCAGTATTTCAGGTCGGCTTCCATTGGTGTCCAGTTTGATGGGATACCCCATGCGCTTGATATTGCGACACAGTGTTGAAAGACCCGGGTGAAGGGTTGGTTCTCCACCCGAGATGACGACACCATCCAGAAAGTCTTTACGGTTTTCGAGAAAATTATAAATGCGTTCTTCTTTTAAGGTCTGGGTCGGTTTGACTTGTCCGCGGGCAAGGTCAGGATTGTGGCAGTAGGGACATGTAAAGTTGCAGCCGATTGTAAACAGGACACAGCTGATCTTACCGGGAAAGTCGATAAGGGATTGTTTTTGAAGACCGCCAAATATCATGCTGTGTCGCCGGAGGATAGAATCGTTATGTGCTCTTATGTTGCCGCAATTTGTTGGGGTGTTTTTTCCAGGCTTACACTGCCATCCAGAGAAGGGGCGGGGTCGGGGGATTCATCCGAAGATGTTGTTTCTGTTCCCGTATCCGGAAGGTTGACCTGATCCAGCACCTTGTAAGTTTTTCGCAGATTGAATTCGGCTTGCTTACCGGGGTTCCATTGCTTGATGGGCCTTAGATACCCGACCACCCGCGAGTAGATTTCAGTTTCTTGGTTGCAGCAGTCGCACATGGGCTTTTCGCCCTTCAGATATCCGTGGGAAGGACAGATGCTGAACGTGGGCGAGAGCGTAAAGTAGGGCAGGTGAAATCTATTGGCAATCTTTCTGATCAGGTGTTTGGTGACCGCTGGATCGTCGACCTGTTCTCCCAGATAAATATGCAGCACGGTTCCGCCGGTGTATTTTGTCTGTAGTTTGTCCTGAAGTTGCAGGGTTTCAAAGATATCGTCCGTATAATTCACCGGCAATTGCGTCGAATTGGTGTAATAGGGTGCTGCACCGGCCTGGTAGTCTGCCTCATTGGCA
Organism: uncultured delta proteobacterium; assembly: GCA_963701385.1. Lineage (GTDB taxonomy): Bacteria > Desulfobacterota > Desulfobacteria > Desulfobacterales > B30-G6 > B30-G6. Next base: position 278,703 of record CAVOZW010000017.1, on the reverse strand, counting down.
CAGATGATACCCGGGAAATTCTTTTTGTCCATCATGGCCAGCCTGTAGGAAGTTCCTTCTGCCGGTGTTGCTTCAAGGTTGAAGATGTCGCCGGTTTCTTCTTGAACTTCAGCAATGATATCACGGATATAATCCATGACTTCCAAGGCAAATGCGTGGCCGTCTCTGCTGGCGATACCTTCTCCCAGAAAATTCAGACACGCTTCGTTCATACCGATGATACCGACGGTCGAAAAGTGATTCTTCCAATAGAGGCCGGAGCCTTTCTTGATGTCCCTCAAGTAAAACTTGGAATAGGGATAGAGATTCTTTTCGGTAAAGCGTTCCAGAACCTTTCGTTTGATGGCCAGGCTCTCGATGGCGAGAAGAACCTTTTCCCGAACGGTCTGGAAAAATTCGGCTTTATTCTCTGATGAGACGCCGATCCTCGGCAGGTTGATGGTGACAACACCGATGGACCCGGTCAGCGGATTGGCTCCGAACAAACCACCGCCCCGTTTTAACAGTTCGCGGTTGTCGAGGCGCAGCCGGCAGCACATGGATCGTGCATCTTCAGGCGACATATCCGAATTGACGAAATTAGAGAAATAAGGGATGCCGTATTTACCGGTCATTTTCCATACCATGTCCAGATTGGGATTGTCCCAGTCAAAGTCTTTGGTAATGTTATAGGTCGGTATGGGGAAGGTAAAGACCCGTCCTTTGGCGTCTCCATCCATCATGACCTCTGCAAAAGCCATATTCAGGATGTCCATCTCGGCTTGAAAGTCCGCATAGGTGATATCCTTTTCTTCACCTCCCACGATTACCGGATGATCTTTGAGAATGGAGGGGACATAGAGGTCCATGGTAATGTTGGTAAATGGCGTTTGGAACCCCACCCGTGTGGGGATATTGATATTGAAAACGAACTCCTGAAGCGCCTGTCTGACCTCCTTGTAATCGAGATGGTCATAACGGATGAAGGGTGCCAGCAGTGTATCGAAATTCGATAAGGCTTGGGCGCCGGCGGCTTCTCCCTGCAAGGTGTAAAAAAAGTTGACGATTTGGCCCAGGGCCGATCTGAGATGTTTGGGTGGCGCACTTTCAACTTTGCCTTCGACGCCCCTGAAACCCATGACCAGAAGATCCTTCAGGTCCCAGCCCACGCAGTAGACGGAAAGGAGGCTGAGGTCGTGAATGTGCATGTCACCACTTTTGTGTGCCCGCCTGATTTCCGGTGGATAGATGCTGTTGAGCCAATATTCCGAAGTGACGTCCGAACTGATATAGTTGTTGAGTCCCTGCAGAGAATAGCACATATTGCTGTTCTCTTTTATTTTCCAGTCCAGTTTTTGAATATAGTGTTCGACCAGGTCGACATTGGCCTCGGTCGCAATTCTGCGGATCTGGGCGTGTTGTTCCCGATAAAGGATATAGGCCTTGGCTGTCTTGTGGAAAGGTGAATCGAGCAGAACCCTCTCAACGATGTCCTGGATCTCTTCCACTTCGGGCATGGCGTTCAGTCTGAGTTCATGGGCGAGGGTGAGGACGCGAAGTGTCATTTTTTTGGCTTCTCTTACTGAAAATTCTCCAGTCGCTTTACCCGCTTTGGCGATGGCTTCGGTGATATTTTTTGAATCGAAATCCTGAATTCTGCCGTCCCGTTTCTTTATCTGCTCGAACACGTATTTTACCTCTCGCCCGTTTTGTTGAAGGAGATCGCCGAAAATTCTCCTGTTTTCATTGAAAACCAAAGCAGAAAAACGTCACAGTCTTGTCCTGCTATGGATGCGTCATCATGTAAATTGAAGGTTTTTGGAGTCAACGTACCATCGTGTTGGGTACAGAAGGATAAAAATCTTACTACAACAACATGTTGATACTTGTCAACACAAATATTACCACATGTTGTGATGTATTTCATTGTGGCTAATGATGCGGCCGCTTCGAATATCCATTGTCCGCAGCCGGTTTGGCAGCCATGCCGGGAAGCTGTTTGCCCCCCAAAGAAATGGGTGGGCCTTTTGCCACAGGAGCGATGCCGTCACGTCGAATAAAGGCCAAAAACGATTTTATTTGATATCTTGACGAGCCCCATGGTATGGTTCAGATCATGAAATCTGACCGAAACCCACTATTTAGAAAAACCATTTCTCCCTGGTATGATTCGGAGATGATCTGCGCCGTGATCATTGTTCTGATGGTCATGGTGTTGCTGTTCAGTGCTTGTGGTTTCTGGCTAGCCCGGGAAAATTTGGCCTACCATTCCCATCTTTGGGTGCCGCTGAGTTTGCTACTCATGAGCCTTTATGTCATCCTTTCCATATCGATTCGACTTTTCCGCAGATTCCCGGGACAGGGAGGCACTTTTCGATAGAACCATATTACTGCGATCATAAACGATGTGTCGCGGTACGGAGGATCAAGAACCTCTGTTTACAGGTTTTCTTTGAACTGCCGGTAACTCATCTCTAAAAAACTTTCCGTCTCAATAAACTGGAGAATCGGCATCATGTCTCCTGCCGATAGATATCCCGGCCTGTTCCCGATAACCTCTCCTGTTTCGGATAGAAACCAGGTGTCCGGGAGAGGGTTGATGTTGTACTTTTCTGCAACTGATTTTTCGCGCTCCACGTCGACCTTAATGGCGATAAAGTGCGAATCTAAATAAGAGATGATACCGGGATCCTGAAAGGTTTGCCGGTCCATGGTCTTACAGAATCTGCACCAGTCTGCATAAAAATTGATCAAGACCTTCTTTTTCTCCGACAGTCCGAGGGTCATCCCCTCTTCGTAGGCATGCCACTTGATCTGGTCGACGGCAGCTGCAGGTGAGTCAACCGTCAATATCAGTAGGAATGCTGCCATGCATAGGGTAACGGTTAATCGATTTTTCATCATGGGTTATCCAGCTCCGGTTAGTAGATAGAGTTTGTCTGCAAGGAGAAGCAAGCCGATCAGAATCAACACCGTCCCGGCGACCCTGTTGAATAGCGGCATAAAACGAGAGGCTTTCCTTACAAATACGAGCATATAATTGATAAAGATAGATATCAACACAAAGGGCAGGGCCATTCCTGCCGAGTAGACACTTAACAGTCCGATGCCGTGCCAGACGGTTCCCTTACCCATGGCCAGAGCGAGAATGGAGCCCAATTGTGGTCCTGTACAGGGGCTCCACCCGGCGCCGAACGCCATGCCCACCAAAAATGTTCCCAAAAGATTGAATGGTTTTTGTTTAATATGAAACTTTTTTTCAAATTCAAGCAAAGGGATTCGAACCAGACCCGTCAAATGTATTCCAAATACGACGATCAGGGCACCGCCCACAACGCGTATGATGTCCCTGTAATCGTGTGTCAACCCGCCAAGATAAGAGGCGGAAGCCCCCAGCAGTATGAAAATTACCGAGAACCCTGAGATAAAAGCCATGGTCGAGAAGAAAACTTTCCTGCGGATCTCGGCATTATAACCGTCGGTAAGTTCCGCCAGGGTCATTCCGCTAATAAAGGTAAAGTAAGCCGGTATCAGCGGCAGGACACATGGTGAAAAAAAGGACAGCAAGCCGGCCACCAAAGCGGCGGAATATGAAACCGTTTCAGAAAACATGATTTATCTCAGCTGATGTTAGGAGCCCTTGCGGCGAGTTCGCAAAGCGTCAGGCGATTAGTCAATTCGCGTTCGCTGAATCCCGAAAGTTGAGCCCTCTACGTTTTGAGCGGGTCAGGGATCCGGGCTTGTGAGTTAGCTGTCGGCACCATTTTCGGCGAAATGTTTTATCATCAATTGTCCGAGTTCCTTGGATCGATTGGTGGCCGCTTCCACTGCATTGATCAATGTTGTTCGAAGTCCGCCCTTTTCGAGGGTGTGAATCCCGGCAATAGCGGTTCCGCCCGGTGACGTGACCCTGTCTTTGAGCTGGCCGGGATGCTCCTTGGTTTCGATCAGGACCTTGGCAGACCCCAGCACGGTCTGCATGGAAAGGAACAGGGCATCCTGCCTGGAGAGCCCCATCTTGACGCCGGCATCAGCCATGGCATCAACAATCAGGAAAATGTATGCGGGTCCGCTGCCACTCAAGCCGGTGATGGCGTCCATTAGATTTGTTTCATCGATAAAAATAGATTTACCGACCGAATCGAAGATGGCTTTTGCCATGGCAATATCTTCTTTGCCGGCATTCCTGCCCGGTGCGATGGCAGTGGCACTCTCTTTCACAAATGCGGCAATATTCGGCATGACCCGAATAAGCCTTAGCTCTTTCTTAAGACAGGATTCAATGGCAACGAGCGGCACGCCGGCTGCTATGGAAATAATCAGTTTGCTCATGTCCAGGTATTCGGCGGTCTCTTTAAGAACGAGGGCCAGTATCTGTGGTTTGACCGAGAAAATGACGATCTCAGAGGATTGAATCGCAGCTTTGTTGTCCGTGGTGGTGCGCACCTGGTACTTTTCAGCGATGTGCGTCAAGGTAGATTCGCGCACATCGGTACAGATGATGTCATCGGGCCTGGTGGAATTTAATATCAACCCGCTCACCAGCGCTTCACCCATGTTTCCGGTACCGATAAAACATATCTTTTTCCCATGAAGCATTGTGATTTCTCCTTTAAGCATTGGTGTAGAGTCCCGTAGCCAAATCCCAACGCATCCAGACAGGTTTTTTGCGAATAAAACGGCCCAAGAGCGTCTTCGATTCGGGTTCAACGAAACGGTCCATACACTAATGACAAAGTTTTCAATAATCAAGAAAAAAGGCTGTCCTAGCAGACTTTTATGGTCGATTATCCAGCGGTAGGTTCCGGGCGCAGACCGATTGCACTGCATGCTTGAGGGGCCTGGAACTGCGGAATGATTAGGCACCATTTTCCTTGTTTGGCAGCGATGGTTGTATATGAAAATTCTTGACTTCTGGTTCATTATGTACTTAGGTTTGACATTTAAAATTTCAGGTTTGATTTATGGATAGGGCCCAAAAGCAAGATCGAAGGACGGTGTTAACATATGTATATTATTGGCTATTTTTTGATGGCTGTGGCCAAGGTGCTTGACATCGTCCTTATTGCATTTATGTGGATTGTGATTGCCCGGGCGTTGCTGTCATGGGTGAACCCGGACCCGTTCAATCCCATTGTACGCTTTATTCATAATACGACTGAACCGATCCTCTATCCAATTCGCAGACGAATACCCATTAACATAGGTGGTATTGATTTTTCGCCGATTTTGGTTTTTATGGGTGTGATTTTTCTTCGAACGTTCTTGGTCAGCAGCCTGAGCAGAATAGCGATGTCCCTGGTGTAAACCATTTTTGTGATCGAAACCCCATAAAGGCATCAGCATCAGGTTGAACCGCAACAGCGAGCGCATTCACCGTGGGTTCTGCCGTGCGGCAGTGCTTCGCATGCCGCGGGGGTATGCTTGCCCGGCGAAATTCTCCCCAAGAGGGCCGAAAACGGCAGTCAACTGGGTGTGCGAATCTGAAATAGATAGAATCCATTAAGAGGAGAAATTCATGGCTAAGATTGACGCTTTTTTCAAATTGATGCATGAGCAAGGGGCCTCGGACCTTCATCTTGTTGCGGGTCAGCCGCCTGCCCTTAGAATCAGGGGCGATATCGAAAGAGTCAAATACAAAGTGCTGAGCAACGACGACCTTCGAGGGATGCTGTATGAGATTACACCCGAGGACAAGATCAAGGTGTTCGAAGAGACGGGCGATGTCGATTTCGGATACGAAATCCCGGGCTTGGCACGCTACCGCTCCAATTTTTTTATGCAGAAAAATGGGGTGGGGGCTGTTTTTAGGGAAATTCCGAGCACGATCATGACGGCGGAAGACCTGGGCCTGCCACCGGTCATCAAAAAGCTCTCAAGCCTCCCCAGAGGTCTTGTCGTTATCACCGGACCAACAGGGAGCGGAAAATCAACCACCCTGGCCGCCATTATCGATGAGGCGAACAAGACACGGCATGACCATATCATCACCGTAGAAGACCCTATCGAATTTGTTCACAACAGCCTGTCCTGTCTTGTGAACCACCGGGAGGTCGGTATTCACACCAAGTCTTTCAGTGCAGCCCTTAGGGGCGCCCTTAGAGAGGACCCGGATATCATTCTGGTGGGTGAAATGCGTGATCTGGAAACCATTTCACTTGCCATCGAAGCGGCATCCACCGGCCACCTGGTTTTTGGAACCCTGCATACCACCAGCGCGGCCAAGACGGTCGACCGAATTGTCGAGGTGTTTCCTGCCAATGAGCAGGCCCAGATTCGTTCGACCCTGGCAGATGGTGTGCGTGCTATTATTGCCCAGGTTCTTTTCAAGCGCGCAGACAAAAAAGGGCGATGCCCCGCCCTGGAAATCTTGATCGCCACACCGGCGGTGCGAAACTTAATTAGAGAATCCAAGACGCATCAACTCAATTCGATGATACAAACCGGTAAAAAATACGGCATGCAGTTGCTCGATGAAGCCATTATGGATCTGTACAGCAAGGGATGGATCACTGGAGATTCTGCCTATCAAAAGGCAAACGACAAGGCCAAGTTTCGCCCACTGTTGAGAGAGCCACCCGCGGATTTTACCGAAGCATAAAACAGGCCCTGGAGGTAGTCGAATGAGAAAACAGGAAGTCGATCATATTCTTACCAGAATGTTGGATTCTCACACCAGTGTGTCGGATTTGAATCTAACCGTTGGAAAACCCCTGCAGGTCGAAAGCTCTGGCCAATTGGCTGCAGTGGACATGGTCCCCCTCATCAAGGAACTGACACCTTTTCAGAGTGAAATGGTGGCCTTGAATCTGGTAAACAGGGACCGTCGTTTGACCGAAGCCCTCATATCGCATGGTTCTTGTGATATGTCTTACAGTCTGCCGGGAAAGGCGCGATTCAGGGTCAATGTCTTTTCACAGCAGGGGAATTATTCGGTGGTATTGCGGCAATTGGAATCAAAGGTTCCCACCATCAAAGAAATGGGACTTCCGGAAGTTTTTTACAAGGTGGCCGATGAGTTGAACGGGATCGCCTTTTTCACCGGCGCCACCGGCTCTGGAAAATCGACATCCTTGGCTGCGATTCTCGAGGTCATCAATGAACAAAAATCCGTACACATCGTCACCCTCGAAGACCCGATTGAATATCAGCACCCACATAAAAAAGCCACCTTCAACCAGCGCGAATTGGGATCCGATTTTGACTCCTTTGCCAGCGGACTGCGGGCTGCTTTGCGACAGGCCCCCAAGGTTATACTGGTGGGTGAAATGCGGGATCGTGAAACCGTGGAAATTGGTCTCAGTGCGGCTGAAACAGGCCATTTGGTGTTGACGACGCTCCACACCGTCGATGCCGGGCAAACCATCAACCGTCTGTTGGGTATGTTCAGTAGCGAAGAAGAGAATCAGGTCCGTATACGCCTTGCGGATACGGTGCGTTGGATTGTGTCACAGCGGCTGGTTCCCAAGGTTGGCGGGGGAAGGGTGGCGGCATTCGAAGTGCTGGGTTCGAATTTGCGGGTGAAAGATACCATTTTGCAGGGCGAATCCGAAGGAAAAACGTTCTATGAAATCATGCAGGCAGGAAAACCCTTTGGCATGACGACCTTCGATGACTTTCTTGTTAGTCTTTACGAACAGGGGCTCATTACCCAGGAAAACGCCCTGGCGTATGCGTCGCGCAAGGGTGTCACCGGCAGGGGAATTGATACAGTCAAGGCGGCCAGGGGTGAAACGACCACAGATATTGACTCTTTGCAAATGGATAGAGGATATGAAAAACACGTGTAATGGAGATGCTGCCTTATGGACATAATCTGTGAAAATTGCCAGAGCAGGTTCAAGATTCCTGATGAAAAGATACCCGTTGGAAAAACCGCTACACTTCCTTGCCCCAAGTGTAAGAAAACAATTACCATCAAGGCTTCAGAGACGGAAAATGCAGCAGCCGATGGTGAAATGGACACTCTGGCAGCGGAATTCGGTTTTGAAGAAGACGGCTATGAAAGCTCAGAAAGACCGTTTGATTTTATCGAAGAAGAGGGAAAAACCGCCTTGGTCTGTGAATCGGATGCCGTTATCCGCGATAGTATCGTTCGGGCACTGGAGCTCCTGGAGTATCACGTTAGTGAAGCCGCGGACAACCGAGACGCCTTGAGAAATCTTCGCTACAAATTATTTGACCTGACTGTCATAGACGAATATTTTGGAACCAAAGACCCGGAACGAAACGGCGTCTTGATATATCTTGCACGGCTTCACATGGATGTGCGGCGAAACATGTTTGTTGCGCTGATAAGCGACCGCTTTCGAACCATGGACTATATGATGGCCTTCTGTAAGAGTGTCAACCTCATCATCAACAAAAAGAATATCGAAGATGTGGAGAAGATCTTATCCAGAAATATTACGGAATATGAAATGTTTTACCGCATCTATAAGGAAACACTGCCCTAAACCGAAAAACGCATGAAATTTTTTTCGGCATACGAAACACACAATGCCTTTCCAGCATAATAATGACAAATACCCCAGCCTATACGTGTGCCGATTATCGGGAAGAGATGATACTCCTCAGCCTTCACAGGCGTCTTGAAGATCCGGGGGTTTCAGCAAAGGAGAAACTGGCCATTCGAGCCAGAATTCAAGAATTGGAAAAATCCTTGGGCATATAATGTTGCTGTGCATCACTATTGGGAGTTACTGATAATCCGCAAGCCCTCCAACGTCAGATCAGGCTCGATGACTTCTATGGTTTCAGAGACATGACTGATAAGTGGCGCCAACCCTCCGGTGGCCACAATTTTGGGATTGGTTCCCATCTCGGCTTTCATGCGTTTGACGATACCGTCCACCAATCCTGCATACCCGTAAATGATGCCGGCTTTGAGACTCTGGCCGGTATCCTTGCCGATAACCTGCTCCGGGGGTTCAAAGATTTCAATTCTTGGAAGCTTTGAGGCTTTCAGAAACAGTGCCTCCGACGAAATGAAAATCCCGGGGCTGATGGCACCGCCCAGATATTCTCCTTTTTGAGAGACGGCATCAAAGGTGGTGGCCGTACCAAAATCGATGACGATCAGACTGGTTTTGTATTTATGATAGGCAGCCACGGCATTGACGATTCGATCCGCCCCCAGTTCAGATGGATTGAAGATCCGTATGGGCATCTTTGCGTACGATTTGGCATTGACCCAGCGGGGCGAATGGCCCAGGTATTTACGGCAGAAAGAATCGAGAATCGTCACCATGGGCGGGACAACACACGAGACAAGGGTTTTTTCAATTTCGTCTAGCATGAACCCACTGGCCGAAAACAGGTTTGTTACCAGGATATTGAATTCGTCCTCGGTGGTGTTTCTCTCGGTGCGAACCCGCCAGCTTTTCAGGAGTGTTTTCCCGCTGTATACGCCCATCACGATGTTGGTGTTCCCGACGTCGATGACGAATAGCATATGTGCCCCCCGTAATTTGTTCGAAGTTATAGTGATTGTCAGAATGGCGTTTCATAGGGCTACTTCATAATGCGAACCGTAAAAATTTCAGGCGACACGCTGATGAGGGTCGTTTCAACCGGCAGCACCAGGGTGGCTCGTCTGACATAGACACCGGGATTCAAGCCTTTGATATCTACATAAACCCTAAAGTCCGGTGCGGCCCGAAGCGTTTCTAAAAGCGTTGCAGGGCCCTTGACATCGATGGTGACGACCGGTGGGGTAATTTCGTAGACATGCTGCGCGTCATTACCCCAAACAGGAACATTGGGAAAGCTTTTTATCAAAATTTCTTCCGATATGGTAATCTCTGCCATGATCGGTGTTTTGGGTGTCACCACTTCAAGATCCTCGAGCAGGTCGAGCGTGATTTCCTTTTTAAAAGATTCTGAGAGCCCGGAAACATCTATGGGATGTGTAGAGATATTTTCGAGACTATCGAGAATCCGCTTGGGACCCCGTAGCAGAACCCCGCCGGGTGATGTGGTTGTTTTGGCAACGAAATATCCGCGAGCGGGATTTCCCTTGTAAAACAGGTTTACCGCTAGGCTTTTTCGGGCCTCTGTTTCAAGACGCACTTCGATCGATTGGGGCTGGATACTCACGACGGACAAGCCTCGAGGCAGGTTCAATTGGCCGACCCGCACCGGCATGGTGTGGTTTCCGACTTTCATTTCCGAAAGATCCAGAATGTATTGGAGCGTCAGGCCCGGTAAGGTGGAAAGCAATGCCGCCGGGCCCTGGATATGTATTTCAATGCCATGAAACGGCGGTCCCGTAACCATGCTCCCGGGAGGAGGATTTTGAACGACCACGGGAACTTTGATCTGGGCCTCGCTTTCATGTGCATTGGCCGGGAGCAGGATACCCGTCAGTCCGAAGGCCAGGCAGAAAAAAAATGCGCGTTTGAATAGGTGTGACATCATTGATTCAATTCTAAGAGCAACGCGTTACTCCGGCTTGGCCGATTGGATGGCATCTACGATCGTCAACGTGGCCAGCGTGCTGGCGACATCGTGCACCCGAACAATATCGGCTCCGTTCAATACAGCGATAGCAACCGCCGCCTGTGTGCCGGTTTCCACTGACGACAGTTGCGGGTCGATATCCGTAAGGTGGTCCGGTTTCAGAAGTTTTCTTAAAAAAGCCTTTCTGGAGGGACCAATCAAAACAGGCAAGGCCATTGCCTTGAAGTTGGACAAGTGTTTTAGGAGCAGAAGATTGTGCCGGACGGTTTTTCCGAAGCCGATCCCGGGGTCGATGATGATCTTGGCGCGTTGAATCCCCATTTTTTCGGCCCTGGTAACAGCCTGTTCCAGAAACGTGTAGATTTCATCGAACAGATCGTCATACACGGGAGAAACCTGCATGTCGCCGGGAGTGCCTTTCATATGCATCAGGATGAGGGGAACACCACTGGTTGCGACGACGTCTGCCAAGGCCGGGTCTGCACGAAGGGCACTGATATCATTAACGATTGACGCGCCGGCATTTAAAGCATGCCTGGCAACGACTGCTTTGGTCGTATCGATTGAAATAGGGATCTTTATACGACTGGCCAAGTCCTCGATGACCGGAATAACACGCCTGATTTCTTCCGCTTCTGAGACGGTCTCGGAAAACGGTCGCGTGGACTCGCCACCGATATCGATGATATCGGCACCTTCTTGGACCATCTTTTCTGCCTGGACGACCGCATCCGGTGGGGACAGAAAACGACCGCCGTCTGAGAAGGAATCGGGGGTGACATTGAGTATTCCCATGATGAGGGGGCGTCCGCCGAATGCCAATCGATGGTCTCCCCATGTCAGATCGAATGATGCCATAAGTGGGTTTGCTCTCATCATCAGGTGCAGATTGTTCTACAAACCGCGTGCTTGGCACGCGGTTTAAAACCTGAACTTACTAAGACGTGCCGTCTCCTTTGTCTTGGCTCTATTTTGGGGGAAATCCAAGCCACCCATTTCACGGGCGGTCGTCGACTCTCGCCTTTTGCCAAGGCACGACCAAGGCCGCGCAGATGAGAATCATGCCGATGCTGCTAGCCTTGGATACAAGCACTGTCCTGAACCGCAACAGCGAGCGCAATCCCCGTAGCTTGCTGCGGGGTTAGCGAGCGAATCAAAATTAGACAGAATTCCTTACGGTCGATGCGAAGCACTGCCGCACGGCAGAACATTCCTCGTAGCTTGCTGCGAGGTTCTTCAATTATGCGGCCGGTTCGCTGGATGATTTACTCTGTTCATCTTTTTGTGCTTCAGACAGTGTCGGAAGTTCGATGCCGGGTCTCATGTTGGTGATGATTTCATCCAGCTCGGCACCCAATACGGTTTCTTTTTCAAGGAGGCTTTCCGCAAGTTTATGCAGGATATCGATGTTTTCCTTGAGGACCGCCGTGGCTTTTTCATAGGCATCACCGATAAGGGTGTTGATCTCATCGTCTATCTTTTTGGCGGTGGCTTCGGAATAATCTCTGTGCTGAGAGATTTCTCTTCCCAGAAAGATCTGTTCTTCTTCTTTGGAATAGGAAAGGGGTCCCAGTTTTTCGCTCATTCCCCAGACACGAATCATTTTTTGGGCCAGGTCGGTGGCCTGCTTGATGTCGTTGGCGGCGCCCGTACTAATCCGTTTGAAAACGAGATCTTCGGCAACCCGTCCACCAAAGGCGACCGCCAGGTCGCTCTGCAGCTGGTCTTTGTATTTGAAATCACGTTCTTCAGGGAGGAACCAGGTCATACCTGCTGCCCGGCCCCTGGGAATGATGGTGATCTTATTGACCGCATCCGTATGGGGAAGGAAGCGAGCGACCAGTGCATGTCCGCCCTCGTGGTAGGCGGTTGTTTTGCGATCTTCCTCCTTGATGACCTTTGATTTTCTTTCCAGACCCATGTAAACCTTGTCTTTGGAATCTTCAAAATCGGTCATGTCGATTTTTTCTTTGTTCCGTTTGGCCGCAATCAGGGCGGCTTCGTTGACGAGATTTTCCAGGTCTGCTCCTGAGAAACCGGGTGTTCCTTTGGCCAGTGTCGTGACGTTGACATCGGCTGCAATGGGTGTTTTTTTCATGTGAACTTCCAGGATCTTTTCCCTACCCCTGATGTCGGGCAAGGGGACGACCACCTGGCGATCAAACCTGCCGGGCCTCAGCAGCGCTGGATCCAGAACATCGGGCCTGTTCGTGGCCGATATCAAGATGACCCCCTCGTTCGATTCAAAGCCATCCATTTCAACAAGGAGTTGGTTGAGGGTTTGCTCGCGTTCGTCATGACCGCCCCCCAATCCGGCACCCCTGTGTCGCCCGACGGCGTCTATTTCATCGATGAAGATAATACAGGGGGCATTTTTTTTACCTTGGACGAAAAGGTCTCGCACGCGAGAGGCGCCGACTCCCACAAACATTTCGACGAAATCGGACCCACTGATGCTGTAGAAGGGAACACCGGCTTCACCTGCGATAGCCCTGGCGAGAAGGGTTTTGCCGGTCCCAGGCTGCCCCATGAGTAATACCCCCTTGGGGATCCGTCCGCCCAGCCGGGTAAATTTCTTGGGTTCGCGGAGGAAATCAACGATTTCACCCAATTCCTCCTTGGCCTCGTCAATACCGGCCACGTCTTCGAAGGTTACCTTTTCCTGCTGATCGGATTGCAGTCTTGCCCGGCTTTTCCCAAAAGACATTGCCTTGCCACCGCCGGCCTGCATCTGGCGCATGAAAAAAATCCAGACGCCAATGAGAAGAATCATGGGAAACCAGGAAATAAGTACAGACATGTACCAAGGTGATTCAGCAGGCGGTTTGGCATTGATGGCCACACCCTTGGACCTCAGAAAAGAGATCATGTCGGGATCCTGGGGAGCAAATATCTTGAAACGATTTCTGCTTGTGTCCGTGACGAGAAGTTCCTGCCCCTGAATGACGACTTCGGCGATTTGTTCATTGTCGACCATGGAAAGAAAACTCGTATAACTGATATTGGTCTCGGGTTGGTTCTGCTGGTTGAATAGATTGTAGAGCATTATCATCATCAGTGTGATGACGAGCCAAAGTGCGAGATTCTTGTAAAACGGGTTCAAGTGACATGTCCTCCAGCGATGAGTTAATGGAAAAAAACGCCCTGAAAAGGATTTTTATTTTGGCATTTGAAGAACCTCACAGCAAACTATGAGGAATCTTCGACCGTATGGAAATCTGTCTAGTTTAGATTCGCTCGCTTACCCCGCGGCATGGGAAGCACTGCCGCACGGCAGAACCCACCAGAAATGCGCTTTCTATTTCGGTTCAACATGTTAAATATTCCTGAATCCATCGATTTTTATAACTGTTACATACTGTTACATAAAATCGAATCAGTCAGCACGGGAAAAATTAAATTCAAGGGTCCGAGTGGGTGCTGGCATGCCTGTCGTCACTTGACCCGTTGTAACAGTAAACATTTTTCCTGATTAGGCAAGAAAAAGTTCAATTTTTAGAACATTTCTGGTCTGTTGTGTTATTTTGGTTCGCTCATCGATTCGATGACCCACAATCCAGACAATGTTGTCATTACTGACAAGTACAGGTGTCTTGTGACGAATTTCCTTGGGTATCTTGATGTTGATGAAAAAACGCTTCACTTTTTGAGTACCCTGCATTCCCAGTGGTATGAATTTATCCCCTGGAAATGAGTTTCTGAGCAACAGGGGAAACATGAGTTTGTCCATATCAAGGAATGCAGTATGTTGTCCAGCAGAAGTCAGGCTGCCAATAGACTCAACCTTCATGGAACTCAGCACGAGCGTGATCCCTAAATAGTTGATCATCACTGTCTGGATACCGTCATGGGGGTGCGGAAGCGCAACATTATATTCAGGCATGCTATCGACAGCATCTGAACGTGCCCGGGATGTGGGCGACGACGATTGTCTGGAAATCCGGAGATGGTCCTCGGGCTGCTTCTGAACGATCAATCGGCCGGGAAGTCGTAGGCCTTGGCCTGCAGATCCTTCACGGCACAGACATAACACGGCATCAATGTGTTGAAGTGTGATGCTTTTCAGATTTCCTTTGACATGACCAATGGCTATTCGGATCGTACGGCGCTGAATCGCCCCATGCTTTTCAAGGAGTGTTGAAATAGGCATTTGAACGGAAGTGGCGTCTTTTTTTGCCAGGGTCTTGAAAACCTGGCCGGAATATTGGTTGAGCCATTCCTCTTCGGTCCTGAAAATAGCAGCGGTCCGGTTCAATGTGTCCACCAGGTTGGGGTTGTAACGATGTATCAACTCGGGCATCAATTCGTGCCGGATCCGGTTTCTCAGGAATCTTAGATCGTTGTTGGTGGCATCCACAACAAAGGCAAGCTGGTTATCCTGAAGAAATTTCATGACACCTTCGCGTGGCTGCTCAATCAGCGGACGGATATATCGATTGTTGCGGACCGGGGGTATCCCGGAAAGCCCCAGCGTTCCACTGCCCCTGAACAGGTTCATGAGGAATAGTTCGGCATTGTCGCCGGCATGATGTCCAAGGGCTATTTTATCGTAGCCGAATTGTTGGGCCATACGGTCGAAAAAATGATAGCGTGCCTTTCTCCCCAATGTCTCGAGAGAACCCCCTTGCTGCTGATGAAGGTCTCGAATATCTGTTTTTTCAACATGCGACAATAGCCCTAAATCATTGCAGAGTGATGATACGAACGCAGCGTCTCTGGTGGCCGCTGATGAACGTAAACCATGATCCAGGTGGGCGACCCCCAGCTGGATATCGAATTTTGTCTTTAGGGCCAGCAGGGTGTGCAGCAGAGCGACTGAATCCGGACCCCCGGAAACAGCCACGAGTACCTTGTCCCTCGATTGCAGCATGCGAAATTCTAGAAGGGTTTTTTCTACCGATTGAATCAGAGGGTGTTGCTTCATGCTTCAGACGATATATCAGCCAAAGCTTGGTTTCAAATAAAATCGTGCGGCGCTTTTATTCCTTGATAAATGCGTTGGTCGTGATTATAGTTTCTGCGGTTGTCCTAGGCGGGGAGCTAGCGGTGCCCTCGTCCCGAAATCCGCTTATGCGGGGCTGAACTCCCTCTTTAGGGTCTTTTTGAAGTCCTCAGGTTTTGTCTGATCGGACGCCACGCAACAGACACTCACGAACCTCGTCAGATCCGGAAGGAAGCAGCGATAAGTGATGGGCTCTGTGTCGTGGATCGATCTCGATCAATGCCAAGCCAAGGGATCTCGAGATAACACAACAGAGGGTGCACAACCTGTTATGTAAGCAGCCATTTCATTGTGCTGCCACCAGCGGATGTCTCTCAAGCCCTCTTTTGATTCCCCCGTATCGCTGTCTTGGCCGCGATCCGCTTCAATCCAAACCGTTTATTTATTCATAAAAGGACTTTTTGTTCTCCTTTTTTCCCATGCGGGATTTAAAATATAGACAATCTTGACATTGTACCATAGCGTCTTATGTTTTGAAAAATGTAAGCAGGTACACGGAATATTTACATATTTAAGAGTTTGAAAGCGTGTGGACGTAAGGTCTTTCAGGTGGTTTCCCGTGACCAAATCTTATGTGTGAAGTGGGTACCGAGGCGGTAGTAAGGAAAAAAGGAATCAGACAGGTAAGATGACAGCCAGGAGAGAGTTGACTTCATGACAAAGAACGACAAGATCAAGGTTACTGTCAAGGCAGAAGATCCTGACATTCAAAACCAAGCCCCGTTAGATGCTGAGACCGGCGAATCGCCCTCCGAGGACAATACACCGCCAACGCCCGAAGAAAGGATCGAAATTGCGCAAAATGAAGCCAAACAAGCTTACGATCGCTTTTTGCGCGCTTCAGCCGAACTTGAAAACGTTAAAAAACGAACCCAGAAAGAGATGGCGGATTTCAAAAAATATGCCAATGCCTCACTTTTAAAGGATCTCTTGGAGGTGGTCGACAATCTTGAGAGAGCCATTGAATCTTCGACCACAGGCAATGAGAATGGTCAGTTATCACAGGGGCTGGATTTAACGCTCAAAGAACTTCTCAAAATATTCGAAAAGTTCAATGCCTTGCCCATCGATGCGCTGGGGAAACCATTTGATCCCTGCTATCACCAGGCCATGATGCAGCAGGAAACAACCGATCAACCCGAGAATGTCGTTCTCAACGAACTCCAAAAGGGGTACATGATCCATGACAGGCTCCTAAGGCCGTCTATGGTCGTTGTTTCCACGTCGCCGGCGGCGCCCGGCAACGATGATGATAATGAAGCAAAAATATAAAACAAACGAACAGTTGAATCTATTCAAGGCAAGGAGGAGAACAAGATGGGAAAAATAATCGGTATCGATCTCGGAACCACCAACTCCTGTGTGGCGGTTATGGAAGGCGGCGAAGCCAAGGTGATCACGAACCAGGAAGGTGGCCGGACGACACCATCGATTGTCGCTGTTTCAGAGAGCAATGAAAGGTTGGTGGGACAGATTGCAAAGCGTCAGGCGATTACCAATCCTGAAAATACAATTTTTGCTGTGAAACGGCTGATTGGGCGTACGTTTGGATCTCCCGAGATTCAGAACGACATCAAAATACTGCCCTACAAAATCGTTCAGTCTGAAAACGGCGATGTTCGCATCAACCTTCGCGGCAAACTCGTCAGTCCGGCAGAAGTGTCGTCCTATATATTGGCCAATATCAAAAAAACAGCTGAAGAATACCTGGGTGAACCGGTTACCGATGCCGTCGTTACCGTCCCCGCCTATTTCAATGACAGTCAGCGCCAGGAAACAAAGGATGCTGGAAAGATTGCCGGTCTCAATGTCCTGCGGATTATCAACGAGCCCACAGCGGCATCACTTGCCTATGGACTGGACAAACGCAAAGAAGAAAAAATCGCTGTGTTTGATCTGGGTGGCGGCACATTCGACGTTTCGATTCTGGAGATCGGTGAAGGGGTCTTCGAAGTGAAAGCGACCAACGGGGATACCCATCTGGGTGGTGAAGATTTTGACTTACGCGTCATCGACTTTTTTGCCAAGGAATTCAAAAAAGACCAGGGTATCGATATCCGAACGGATAAAATGGCACTTCAACGTCTCAAGGAAGCAGCGGAAAAGGCGAAAATGGAATTGTCGACATCCCTGGAAACGGATGTCAACCTGCCCTTTATCACGGCCGACGCCAGTGGCCCCAAGCATCTCAATATCAAGATCACCCGGGCCAAGCTCGAGTCACTCGTTGCCGATCTACTCGACAAGTTGGAAGGTCCCTGCCGGACAGCTCTGAAAGATGCCAATCTGTCACCCAAAGAAATCGACGAAGTCATTCTGGTGGGCGGCATGACCCGGATGCCGGCGGTTCAGGATCGTGTAAAGAAGATATTTGGTAAGGAACCCCACAAGGGTGTGAATCCTGACGAGGTGGTTGCCATCGGTGCCGCTATTCAGGGCGGTGTCCTCAAAGGGGATGTCAAGGATGTGCTGCTGCTGGATGTAACCCCCCTTTCGCTTGGAATCGAAACCCTTGGCGGTGTTATGACCCGACTTATCGAAAAGAATACCACCATTCCAACCAAGAAAAGCCAAATATTTTCTACAGCGGCTGACAGCCAACCGGCCGTCTCCATTCATGTCCTGCAGGGCGAGCGTGAAATGGCTGCCGGGAACAAGACCTTGGGTCGTTTTGAGTTGGTGGGGATTCCTCCCGCACCTCGGGGAATTCCGCAGATTGAAGTGGCCTTCGATATCGATGCGAATGGTATCGTGAATGTCTCCGCTAAAGATCAAGCTACCGGTAAAGAACAATCCATTCAGATAACGGCTTCCAGCGGTCTCTCCAAGGAAGAGATCGACAAACTTGTCAAGGATGCCGAACTGCATGCCGATGACGACAAGAAGAAGCGAGCCCTGGTCGATGCCCGAAACCATGCCGATGGATTGATCTATACCACAGAAAAATCCATCAAGGAGATGGGAGACAAGGTTGAAGCCGCAACCAAGACCGATGTGGAATCAGCCGTTGCATCGCTCAAGGCGGCCATGGAAGGTGAGGACACAGATGAAATCAAACGGCTGAGCGAGGCCTTAACCCAGGTATCTCATAAACTGGCCGAGGCCATGTACCAGAAGGCGTCACAGGCCAATGAACAGGCCGGAGGCGGTGCCGACGGATCTTCGGATCAGGGTTCCGGTGCGTCTGACGATGATGTTGTGGATGCTGACTTTGAAGAGGTCAAGGAAGAAGACAACAAATAGCCATGAGCCATCTTCCGAGGCACTGAACCAGACGAAAAGCTGAAGGTTCACCTCAAGGGTGTTCAAGGGGCTGAGGTTTTGAGGTCAGCCCAGAGCTGCCTCTGGCAGCCGCATTCTTGACGCGTGTCATGATGGACCTACCAGGATGTGAGTGACATACGTAAAACACCCGCGCACACCGTGCACGGGTGTTTTTTTGTTGCCTTGACAGGCCGAACGGATCCGCTATAGTACGGCTATGGTCAATCTTGCCTCTTTTTACCGAAAATACCCTACCGAAAGCAGGGACCTGACGATCCATGGGCGGCCATTTCGTTTTGTGGTCCCCAAAAGGATCGATTCATTTATTGATTTCGATAATATAATGAACGGGTTTCCTTTGTGGGCCAAAATCTGGGAGCCTTCTTGGATCCTGGCCCAATATGTGGCCAAGACGCCACCGTTGCAGTTCAAAAAAGTTCTCGAAATCGGATCGGGAATTGGCGTCGTTGGCATCGTTGCGGCTTCGTTCGGACACGATGTTACCCTAACGGAATATGATGAAAACGCCCTTCAATTCGCCTCGGCCAATGCCGAAATCAACCACTGTCCAGATGTGAAAATACGCCGACTCGATTGGCACCGACCGGATCTTGAAGACCGGTTCGATACCATTATCGGGTCCGAGGTGATGTTTCACGAACGCGATTGCGACCCTCTTTTGAATCTTTTTCGCATCTACCTGAAGCCGAACGGTCGAGTCCTTATCGCTTCGGGTGTTCGCAAGGGTGTCTTGGAAACCCTGCGCAGGTTTTACGCGCTTTTTGATGTTAAAATCAACAAGTATTCGATACGCTGCCAAGACACCAGCATGCCGGCCATTCTCTGCCATATAGCACCCAAGAAATAACATCGCCTAACGATTTTATTTCTTGATAAATATTTTGAATACGATAAAAATTGCGCCACAAGAATATGCTGTCAGAAAGGAGAAAAAGATGAGAGTACTGGTAAGTGATGCACTCGGTGACATCGGGATCAAGATGTTCCAGGAAGCCAAAGGTATCGAGGTTGATGTCAAAACAGGGCTTTCACCTGAAGCTCTCAAAGAAATCATCGGTGATTATCATGCACTGGTTATTCGGAGCGCTACCAGGGTAACGGCAGATTTATTGAAAGCCGCAACCAGCTTACGGGTTATCGGAAGAGCTGGGATCGGACTCGACAATGTGGACATCCCCGCGGCCACTAAAAAGGGGATCGCGGTGATGAATACGCCGGAAGGCAATGTGATTACCACGGCCGAGCATGCCATTGCCATGATGCTTTCGTTGTCACGAAATATCCCCACCGGAACGACAACCATGAAAGACGGTCTATGGGAGAAGAAGCGGCTGCAGGGTAGAGAAATATTTAACAAAGTGCTGGGGGTCATTGGTTTTGGAAAAATCGGGTCCATCGTTGCGGATCGTGCCCGTGGGCTGAAAATGAAGGTGGTGGTTTACGATCCACATATCGCACCGGAGCAGATCGAGACATCCGGGTTCGAAAGCGTTTCACTGGAAGAGCTGTATCGGCGAGCCGATTATATATCGGTTCATGTTCCGAAGATGGAGAGCACGCTCAATTTCGTGGACAAAAAGGCCTTTGGTATGATGAAAGAGGGGGTCATGGTTATCAACTGTGCCCGGGGGGGCATCGTGAATGAGACTGATCTTCACGAAGCCATTGTCAATGGGAAGGTGGCCGGGGCTGCCCTGGATGTGTTTGCCACAGAACCACCCGGTGCAAACCCGCTTTTTAAACTCGACCGGGTGATCTGTACCCCTCATCTGGGTGCCTCCACCCGTGAGGCGCAGACCAATGTGGCGGTGTCGGTTGCCGAACAGATCATCGCATTTCTACAAACAGGTACCATTGTCAACGCGGTCAATGTTCCCTCGGTGACAGGCGAACTGCTGGAGAAAATAGGGCCCCTTTTGGAATTGGGCGAGAAGATGGGATCTCTGCAGACACAGTTGATCAAAGGGCCGGTTAAGGAAGTCATTATTGCCTATGACGGTGATTTTCAACATGTCGATCTGACGCCGGTTTCGACGGCGGTCATGAAAGGGCTGATGACACCGATGGTCACCGACGAAGTCAATTTCATCAATGCTCGGGCGTTGGCCAAAGAGATGGGCATCAAGGTAACGGAGACCAGCACGGCCGAAGTCGGAAGATTATATCAATCTTCTGACAGTCCATGTTCTGACCACCGAGATGTCCAACAGCGTATCGGGTACAATTTTCGGCAAAAAGGATCCCCGCATCATCAAGATCAACAATTTCAGACTTGAACTGATACCTCAGGGACATATGGCATTGATCTACAACATCGATCGCCCCGGCTCCATCGGTGAAATCGGTACGACATTGGGAGATCATGGGATCAATATCGGCAGAATGCAGGTAGGTCAGGAGGAGGGGGGGGATCACAATATCATCTTCATGCAGACCGATACAAAAATTGGCGACAGGGTTCTGGCGGCCTTGAATGACTTGGGGTCGGTAAAAAATGTTATCCCTCTCGAGTTTTGACTAAAGATTTTGGGTTTTAGGGCTTACGTTTTAGGTTTGCTTGCAGTCAAGCGCTATCCGCCATGAGCAACAATCAATGACGTCCGCAGGGCAAGCACAGGAGAGAAAAGATGTCAGACGAGAGTAAAGATTTTGTGATCAAAGACAAAAGACTATTTTCCGGAGAGACCCGGAAAGCGACACAACCAAGCGACGGAACACAGATCAACCGAATCGACCGGAATCGACGGAAATCAACAGAGACCGTTCCAGACCAAGAGGCGGAAAAAATCGAAGAATATGAAAAGGCGACTCGGCCAGTGAAAACTACCCCTTGCCGGAAATCAATTTCCCGACCTTTATTTTTTCACTTCATTCATCCGCCCTTGCTAATTTGGGTGTCATCGAAGACCCCACGACCAATCAGAAGACGAAGAATTTGCCCATGGCCAAACAGACCATCGACATACTCGGTATGATGGAAAAAAAGACCCAGGGAAACTTGTCTGATGACGAGGCCAGTATGCTGAAAACCATGCTGTATGAGCTGAGAATGCTCTACGTAAAGGAACGTCGATAAGTGCCTGGTGAGCCAACGAAGATTCTCTCGCCCGCCAAAATAAATCTGTTTCTTGGGGTCACGGGTCGGCGACCTGACGGGTATCACGAACTCATGACGCTCATGAGTCACATCAGTCTGTACGATGTGATGACATTCAATTTTGAAACAGCAGGGATTTTTGTTCACTGTGACAGCCTGGAGGTGCCGGACGATGGGGAAAACCTGGCGTTTAAGGCTGCAAGCCTGTTTTACGAGAGACTAGCCGATGGTACTTGAAGATCACCCCGAACCCGGCGAGCAGGGTGGTGTATCCATCTTCATAGAGAAGCATATACCCGTGGCTGCGGGTCTGGGTGGCGGCAGCAGTAACGCCGGGCGGACGCTGTTGCATCTCAACCAATATCATGGACGACCGTTTTCAGTCGCGGAATTGAACGCCATGGGACTGGTCATCGGTGCTGACGTACCATTTTTCCTGCAGGATAAACCGGCTGTGGCGACCGGCATCGGAGAGTGCCTCGAGATTTATGGTGGCTTGCAGATCTTGCCGATTGTCGTGGCCTGCCCGGATATTTATGTTTCCACGGCGGCCGTGTATAAAAAACTGAATTTAGGATTGACAAAGTGCACAAAAAAACTTAAAAAATCTTTTTGCGACAAGTCGACTTCGATGTCAATCACTCTTTGTGTAATGATCTCGAAACAGTGACAATTCCTAAATATCCTGTAATATTCGGAGATTAAAAAAACAACTAATACAAACGGGGGCTGATGCCGCATTGATGTCAGGCAGCGGTCCGGCGGTATTCGGAATCTATTCAGATTCGCCCAGTGCCAGGCGTGCGTGCGAACGTCTGTCAGCACATCACCCATGGCGGCTGTTTGTGGCCGAGACCTTGATTTGAAAATCGTGATGGGGCGTCGTCAAGCGGTAAGACACAGGACTTTGGTTCCTGCATTCGGAGGTTCGAATCCTCCCGCCCCAGCCAGACCTCGTAGCGAGCACGTGTGTGTGAAACATTTTCTTATGGTTAGAGACAGATTCCAGGAGCGCCATGACAGAACCTCTGATTTTTTCGGGCAATTCGAATCCGGTACTGGCAAAACAGATTTGCGACTACCTCAGTTGCCGTTGGGCGGTGCCAAAGTCTCGACGTTCAGTGATGGCGAAGTGCAGATTGAGATCGATGAGAACGTCCGGGGAAAGACCGTCTATGTCGTTCAATCAACGTGCCGACCCGTCAATGACAACCTGGTTGAGTTGCTGATGATGCTCGATGCGCTGAAACGGTCCTCAGCGCTTCGGATCGGTGCGGTCATTCCCTACTTCGGGTATGCCCGGCAGGACAAGAAAGTCGCTCCGCGGGTACCCATCAGTGCCAAGCTCGTGGCGGATCTCATCGAAACAGCCGGTGCGAGCAGGGTGATCACCATGGATTTGCACGCCGGGCAGATTCAGGGGTTTTTTAGAATCCCCGTGGACAATCTATTTGCCGCACCCGTATTGATCGACTACATCAGAAAAAACTTCAATCGACGATCTGGTGGTCGTCTCTCCGGATGCCGGTGGCGTCGAAAGGGCCAGGGCCTTTGCCAAGCGTCTGGCGGCGGATCTTGCCATCATTGATAAAAGACGATCAGCGCCCAACGTGGCCAAGGCCATGGCTGTCATCGGAAACGTGAAAGACAAGGTGGCGATCATCCTGGATGACATGGTGGACACGGCCGGCACCCTGACGGAAGCCGCCGACGCGCTCATCAGGGATGGCGCTCAGGAAGTTCACGCATGTTGTGCACATGCGGTACTTTCCGGCCCGGCAATAGACAGGATCAATGCGTCACCGCTCAAGAGTCTCGTGGCGACAGACACGATTCCCTTGAGTAGCATCGCGGAAAACTGTGCCAAACTGAAAATATTGACTATTTCCGAAATCGTAGGGGAAGCGATCATTCGAAGCTTCACAGGCGATTCCGTGACATCTTTGTTCGTATAAATAAATTCGTATTTCGAATTTCAAGCCATTCATTTAAGGTGCGTGGCTAAAAGGAGGATATTTTTTGGAAAAGATTGAATTGAAGGCAACGATACGAAAAACAATAGGAAACGGTGCCGCAAGAGAACTCCGGCGGCAAGGCATGATTCCTGCCATTCTGTACGGACCCAAGGCAGAACCGATGATGCTGTCGGTAACCACAAAAGAACTCGAAAACATCCTGAAGACATCCAATATCGGTCAGGTCCTGCTCAACCTGCTGATCCAGAATGGGAAAGAGCAGTCAAGAACGGCCATGATCAAAGAGTTGCAGACCCAGACCGGTTTCCAACAGTTTGCTGCACGTGGATTTTTATGAAGTGGCCATGGATCAAAAAATTAAAATAAGCATTCCGGTTGTGGCCACGGGTCATGCAAAGGGCGTCGAGGAGGGTGGCGTTCTTCAGCTTGTTCGACATGAAGTGGAAATCTTCTGTTATCCGAACAACATTCCCGAATCGCTTGAAGTGGACGTTACCGATATGGAGATCGGCGATTCGAAACATATGGATGAAGTGTCCATCGATGAATCGTTTGAGCTGGTTGACGAAACCAATTTTACGATTGTAACGGTCCTGAGCCCGAAAGCCGAAGAAGAGGAAGAAGTAGAGGAAGAAGAAGGCGAAGAGATCGAAGCGGAAACAGCAGAGGGCGAGGAAGAGCCTGACAGCGCTGAATAAATGCCTGCTAGAACTGTATATGTTGTCGCAGGGTTGGGGAACCCTGGTGACAAGTATCGTAAGACCCGGCACAATGTGGGTTTTTTTGTGATCGATGCCCTTTCGTCGGCGCATGCGATCCCGCTTGACAGACAAAAATTCGATGCGTTCTATGGAAGGGGTTTTGTAAAGGGTGTGGAGGTCATTCTCATCAAACCCCAGTCCTTTATGAACAGGAGCGGCATTCCCATTCAGCGGCTGATTGCGTACTTCGGAATAACACCCAGACAATTATTGGTTATCCACGACGATATTGATCTTGTATATGGCAGAATTAAAATAAAAGTGAAAGGAGGACACGGAGGGCATAATGGGGTGCGGTCTATTATCGATGCGCTGGGGGACGAGAATTTCATTCGTCTTCGTGTGGGTATCGGGCGCTCTGAGAATGAAGACAACGTCACCGGACATGTTCTGGGGCGGTTCCAACCCGATGAAAAAAAAATGTTGGAACAGATTGTTGCGCGTTCTCGGGATGCTGCTGTAACAATCCTTTGTGAAGGCACAAGGGAAGGTATGAATCGATTTAACGAGAGAACAATTCAACCCTCAAGTTAAACACCAGATGGAGGAAAGAATGGACGTTGTAATGAACAATTTACCGTTGTTTTGTGCGCTGGTCGGCGTTGCCGGTGTTCTATTTTCTATTATTCTCGCGACGATTGTAAAGAGCGCCCCTGCAGGCGATGAGAAAATGCAGGGGATTGCCAATGCCATCAAGGAAGGCGCCATTGCATATTTGAACCGTCAGATGAAAAGTATGGGTGTTGCCGGGATCATCATTTTTATCGTAATCTTTGCCACCATGGGCGCTAAAACCGCCATCGGATTTCTTATCGGAGCCGTGGCGTCATTTCTGGCCGGATATATCGGCATGCGCGTGTCTGTTATCGCGAATGTCAGAACAGCAGAGGCCGCCAAGAAGGGCATGGCAGCAGGCCTTGCCATGGCATTTCGGGGTGGCGCCGTGACCGGAATGATCGTTGCCGGTCTGGCTTTGACCGTCACCGCTGGTTACTATGCGTTTACCCATGATGTCATTGCACTGGTTGCCCTTGGGTTTGGTGGCAGCCTGATTTCCATTTTTGCCCGTCTTGGCGGCGGCATCTTTACCAAAGGTGCCGACGTGGGCGCCGATCTTGTGGGTAAGGTCGAGGCAGGCATTCCCGAGGACGATCCCAGAAACCCGGCAACCATTGCCGATAATGTGGGCGACAACGTGGGAGACTGTGCCGGTATGGCGGCTGACCTTTTCGAGACCTACGCGGTGACAGCCGTTGCTGCCATGCTCATCGGGCATCTGCTTTTCCCGAAAGTACCGATTGCAACGGAATTCCCGCTGGTACTGGGCGCCATCTCGATCATCGCATCCATTATCGCTATTTTCTTTGTAAAGCTTGGAAAGAGCGAATACATCATGGGCGCTCTCTACAAAGGGATGTTCGGGGCGGCCATCCTGGCAGCCATCGCCTTCTACTATGCCTGTTCTCAACTGATTGTGGGCGTTGGCGAGCTTTCGGCCATGTCCATCTATTACTGTACGCTGATCGGGCTGATCCTGACGGTCGTCATCGTCATCATCACCGAGTACTATACCGGTTTATACGGTCCGGTAAAAGCCATTGCAGAGGCTTCAACCACCGGTCACGGCACCAACATTATCTCCGGTCTGGCAGTCAGCATGCAGGCAACCGCAGCACCGGTACTGGCCATCTGCCTGGCTATCTGGCTGGCCTATGGTTTTGCCGGTCTTTACGGTATCGCAATGGCAGCCATGTCCATGCTGTCCATGACCGGTATGGTCATCGCCATCGATGCCTATGGACCCATTACCGACAATGCCGGCGGGATCGCTGAAATGGCCAACATGGATGAATCTGTCCGCGCCGTAACCGATCCGCTCGATGCGGTGGGCAACACCACCAAAGCCGTTACCAAGGGTTATGCCATCGGCTCGGCAGCCCTGGCGGCGCTGGTTCTTTTTGCAGCCTATGTACAGGAATTTTCCCTGCACGGCGGTGATCCGATCAAGTTCGACTTGAGTGATGTCCATGTCATCATCGGACTCTTTATCGGCGGACTGCTTCCCTATCTCTTTGCCTCCATTGCCATGAAAGCCGTGGGCAATGCCGGTGGCGCGGTGGTAGACGAGGTTAGACGTCAGTTCCGAGACATACCGGGCATCATGGAAGGTACTGCCAAGCCCGATTACGGTGCATGCGTCGATATCGTGACCAAATTTGCATTGAAGGAAATGATCGTGCCGGCCCTTCTGCCTGTGGTTGCGCCGCTGCTGGTGGGTTTCCTGCTCGGCAAGGTGGCCTTGGGCGGTCTTTTGATCGGCAGTATTGTTACGGGTGTCTTTGTCGCCATTTCGATGACCACGGGCGGCGCTGCCTGGGACAATGCCAAAAAGTATATCGAGGATGGTCACCTGGGCGGGAAAGGGAGTGACGCACACAAAGCGGCCGTTACCGGTGATACTGTGGGCGACCCCTACAAAGATACCGCTGGACCCGCAGTGAATCCCATGATCAAGATTCTGAATGTGGTAGCCTTGTTGATGGTACCGTTCCTGATGTAAGTTGACATGACCCAGATCTTGTATTTTGAAAAGGATTGGTGCAGAGATGCACCAATCCTTTTTTTCATTGATTGTTTGATTCAAGGGTGTTATGATTCTTACTCGTATAAGCGAGTTTGATCCACGTGTGTCAACTGTTTGTGGTGCAAGAATGTCCAATAGACCCGGGAATGAAACCGATATAAGAAGCGATGTGCCTGCGCATACCTTTGCGGTGGGTGATCTGGCGGTGTATCCGGCACATGGTGTCGGCAAGATCGAAGCCATCGAAAGCCGTGTCGTCAACGGGGAAACACACGATTTTTACATCATGAAAATCATCGAAAATGGCATGGTGATCATGATTCCCACCTGGAATGTCGTTTCCGTGGGCTTGCGGGAGGTGATCAGTGAAAAAGAAATCCCCAAGATCATCGAGGTCATGAAAGCCCGGCAGGAATCTACCATCGATAATCAGACATGGAATCGCAGATATCGGGAATATATGGATAAAATCAAGACGGGCTCCCTGTATGAAGTTGCGGAGGTGTTCCGGGATCTTTCCATACTGCGACTGACAAAAGACCTTTCTTTTGGGGAAAGAAAACTCTATGATACAGCCCAAAGCCTCCTGGTCAAGGAACTCTCCACAGCCAGAAACACCAAAGAAGAAGCCATTGTCTCCGAGATCGAATCCTTGTTTGAACCCGAAGAAAAGTAATTCCCATCCACATGATGTCCCCGTCAAGTGAATTTACCATTACCGTCGCTGAATCGGATGCCGGCCAGCGCTTCGATCAGGTGGTGGCTGTTTACCGTTCGGATTGCTCCAGGTCCTTTGCCGCCTCACTCATTCAGGACGGCCAGATCACCATTCAAAACAAAACCAAAAAACCGGGCTATCGTCTCAAGGCCGGGGAAAAAATTCAAGGCTGCATTCCGGCCTATGAACCTCCTTCTCTGGAACCGGAGGCCATCGCCCTGG
This sequence comes from uncultured delta proteobacterium, assembly GCA_963701385.1. Classification (GTDB taxonomy): domain Bacteria; phylum Desulfobacterota; class Desulfobacteria; order Desulfobacterales; family B30-G6; genus B30-G6. Next base: position 250,618 of record CAVOZW010000017.1, on the reverse strand, counting down.
ACATTCTGTTTGAAGATGATCACCTCATCGTCATCAATAAGCCCCCTGGCCTGGTGGTTCATCCTGCACCCGGTAACGATACCGGCACCCTGGTCAATGGGTTGCTCTACCATTGCCCTGAACTCGGGGGCATCAATGCAGAACGCAGACCCGGGATCGTGCACCGGCTCGATAAAGACACCTCGGGAACCATGGTGGTGGCGAAAAACCGCTCGGCTTCCGAAAATCTGAGTCAACAGTTCAAGGCACGGGGCGTTCAGAAAACGTACCTGGCATTGGTGCATGGCGTTCTGGGAAAGGACCTTGGTCGCATATCGCTTCCAATAGGCCGGCACCCCGTGGACAGGAAAAAAATGTCCACCATCAGTGCCAAAGGGCGTGATGCCGAGACCATCTGGCGCGTAAAGATACGCTATGCAGCTGCAACGCTGCTGGCGCTGGATCTGAAAACCGGTCGAACGCACCAGATCCGGGTGCATTGTGCATCCATGCGTCATCCGATCGTCGGCGATACCGTATATACCTACGGAAAGCTCGGGAGCAAAAAGCGTAACAGCACCCCCCTGGAAGCATTGCTGAGCTCGGCCAAGAGACAGATGCTGCATGCCAGGCATTTACGCTTCAGCCATCCGGTTGGGGGACGACCCATGTCCTTTTCCGCACCCATTCCGGAGGACATGCAAGGGCTTATGAAGGCTTTGACGGCGTATACAGAATAGAGTGGCTATACCATGCCTGACATGCCCTGTCTTGATTGTTCTGCTCAAAGGGTATCGGCAGGTCCAGCGCATCACACATACGTTGGTTTTTTTCTTGACTCACAGGGGTGCTTCTCTATAGTCTTTGCCCGGAAAAGCAGTTTCATGCAAATCGGAACTTATTTTTTACAACGGGTAGAAAAACCACGGGGTTAGCGCTCGCTATCGCGCTTCAAACACTGCATTTATTATCGGATTACATCATCAAAAAGGAGATAAAAAGATGACCACAAGTGACGCAACAGAAAAAAAGCCTCTCTGGTTGTTGATCGAGGAAAAAATCCTTGAGCTTGGTTCTAAGGAGGTCTCGCCGGAAAACCTGGAAGCATCGATTAAACGGATTGCACAGGAACTTGACAATACGGGTTACAATGTTTCGCGTCTTGGGGGCAATCTGCTTAACTTGCGATGGGCCATCGATGACATGCGCAATGTCGGACGGCCCCTTCTGAAGGATTTAAACACCGCGATTGCAAAACTTACCCTGGAGGACGTCGCTGATCCGTATTTGGTTACGACAAATCTTCTCAGTGACATTGGAGGGACGTGGCCAAAACTCAGAAGTCCCGAGTGCAGACCCGTCGTAATTCAATTTGTCGAGAAGGCAAAGCTCGATCTGCTCATAGCCAAAGCAAAAGGCCTGCCCGACGATAAAGGAATCCGACTCCTGATCGAGGAAAAAGTGGATTCCAAAGTGATCACCAGTGCACTGGAGATTAGCAATGAGACGCTTGAGCAGGTGAAGGCAAAGATTAAGGAGGAGCTTGCGGAAAGATTGCGGGTCGAAAAACTGCTCGAGACGCTAAAGGACAAGCCCAACGAGGAGAAGGTTAAGCAGCTTATTGAGAATAACGTCTCCGAAGAATTGATAATCGAAATGGCGAAAGTTGACCGGGGTGTGATCGATGCCGTCAAAAAGTCCATGGAAGACGAGCTAAAAGAAAAACAAAGGCTGGCGGAAGAGGAGGCCGCACGGAAAAAGAAAGCGGCAGCAGGGCCTGCGCTGGAAGATATACCACCGGATGAGATGCTCGATTACATCGAATCCATTCGCGACATCATGGAATTCAGCGACAAGGAGAAGGAAATCAGAGTGATGTGCGAGCAGAGTTCCATCCCCAAGAGCCTTGTGGACATCGCTGTTTCGGACCCTGACAAACTGGATGCGCTCGAAAAAGAGGCCCAGGGATAAACGGTATCATTCGCGAACCTCAACAGGCTGCCTACGCCTCTCGACTTGAGACAATTGGGGTCAGTTCCGCTAAACCATGCATTTGAACCGCAATAGCGAGGGCATTCCCCACAGCTTGACATCGATGCCGGTTTTTTTTCGGGGCTGCATGGAAAATCCCCTGGGCCTAAAGCAATCCGTATTTTTTCATTTTATGATACAAGGTTCGACGGGGGATATCGAGTAATTTTAAGCTTTATTGCGGTTCCAATTGGATTTGTTCAAAGCCATCAGGAGAAGGTCTTTTTCATAAGACGCCACGCTCTGCTTAAGTTTAAGGCCGGAAGGATACGATATTTTTGGTGTTTCTAGGTGGGGTGTTGATGGTTTATCAACAGAGCGATGCCTTTCCAAAAAATTGAAATTGCCTATGGCGAGATATCGCTGAAGCGCATTTTGCAGTTCTCTGACATTGCCCGGCCAGTGGAAGCTGTAAATTGCCTCCATGTATTTAGCGGGCAAGACCCTGGGGTGCTTTTCTTTGGTAAAAATCGATAGGAAATGGTCGATCAGCAGTTGAATGTCTTCCTTTCGATCTCTTAACGGCGGTAGCGTTATGGGGACTATATGGATTCGATAATAGAAATCTTCGCGCATGGTTCCATTTTGAACAGCTTCAGTCAAATTCTTGTTGGTAGCCGCAATGACCCGAAAGTTGGACTGGTGTGTCTCGTTGGTCCCCACAGGTGAGTAGCTACTCCCTTCAATGACCCGCAACAATTTACCCTGCATACCCAGTTTGATATCGCCGACTTCATCAAGAAATAAATCACCGCCGTCAGCCTTATCGAGAAAACCAGGTTTGTCGATGTGAGCACCTGTGAAAGCGCCTTTTTTATGGCCAAAAAAAGCGCTCTCCAGAAGTGTTTCCGGAATTGCCTGGCAGTTCACAGTCACCCAGGCTTTATCCGAGCGCGGGCTCATACTATGAATGGCTTTGGCCACCAGTTCTTTCCCAGTGCCCGATTCACCGTAGATGACAACATTTGCATTCGAGCTTGCCGCACGGATGATCAATTCATATACTTCCTGCATGGCCGCGCTTTTACCGATAAGATCACCGAATCTGAAACGGTCTTTAATGCTCGAGCGCAGTTTGATATTTTCCTTGTGAAGATTTTCAGTATGCTCATGATTCGCTATTTCATTAAGCTTTCTTTGGTTGATATCCCTGATAGTGCAAAGAATGGCAAATTTTCCTTCCCATTTAATGGGTGAATTATGCGCTTCAACCCAGAATTCACGCCCTTCTTTTGAAATACATACGCCCTGAAATATTTCTGTCAGATGGCCATTTTTCTGATAATTATCATCATGCGATTGGAATTGTTCTTTTAGTTTTTGATTACTTTCATTGAATCCGTCAGTAAGCAAATTGAAAACATTCTTTCCTATCAATTGGCTTTTATTGGAATAGCCAAACATAGTGACAAAAGCATCATTGACAAAAAGAAGTTTGTCATCCTGGACGAGCATAATTCCGTCCGCAACGTTTGTAGCCAGAGATCTGTATCTTTGCTCGCTTTCACGAAGCATATTCTCCGCGACTCTTCTTTCTTGGATTTCTTTATTCAGAAGTGTATTGGTATTTTTCAGATCGGCGGTTCGATTCTCAACCCGTTGCTCCAATTCTTCATTGAGTTTGTGTGCATTGTCTTCAGCTTGACGTCGCTCGGCAATTTCCGCCATCAGTCGGTCGTTATTCTCTTTTAACTTTTTTTGCATCACACGGATGGACAGTTGAGAACGGACTCGGGCTAAAACCTCATCTTGTTGAAATGGCTTGGTGATGAAATCGACTCCTCCAGCTTCAAATCCTTTTATTTTTTCCCTGGTTGCTGATAGCGCCGTCATAAAAATAACAGGAATATCGCGTGTTGCTGCATCCTTCTTCAAACGATTACAGATTTTAAATCCATCTATTCCCGGCATGAGTACGTCCAGTAGAATGAGGTCTGGTTTGACATACCTTGCTTTCTGGAGTCCGCTTTCACCGTTACGTGCGACAAGCACTTGAAACCCATTGCCTTCTAAAGAAACCGAAATGACACCGAGATTGACAGGATCATCATCGATTATCAGAATGGAATGTTCATGCGGATGTTTTCTTCTAGTGGTGCTTTCATTTATGGGTCCCTAAATGTGCTTTGACAAATTCCAGAAGTTTTCTTTCCTCAAACCGTTCAGCAAGATTGCGTAGCTTGCTGGCAAACGCGCCATATTCCACTCCCATGCTGCGAATTGTCTTTGCCCTCTTAATAATTCCCCGCATGTTTCCACGCAAGGCCAGGTCGTACAAAGCTTCAATTTCCAATGCAGGTACCGGCTTGGCTACCGTTTCAGTCTGCTCCTTTAATGTCTCGATCGTCTCGGGTTCGATAAAAATCCAATCTAGTTTCAGATGTTTTTCTATCATATTGGCAAGTCTATCCCAGACAATGGGTTTCGAAAGAAAACCATTGTATCCCATCTTTTTGCTTAGGGCTTGATCTTGCTCCGAAACGCTGGCCGACACCGCGATGATGGTCGAAGATTTACATTCCGTCATTTGATTTATTCGCTTCACAGCTTCAATACCATCCATTACTGGCATCCAACGGTCCATCAGTATGAGATCAAAGTATTTTTCCTTTACCAATTGGACAGCTTGTTGACCATTTGCCGCTTCAGCAACCTCGAACCCCACCGGTGTTAGCATACCAGCCAAAATATCCCGGTTAGACGCAATATCGTCAACCACCAACACACACCTTTGGGGTCCCTTGTATCCTTTTATGGCACGGTCTAAAGGCAGAACCTCAATTTCTGATAAATCGGCCACAGGCAGTACGAGGTCAAACCAGAAGCGGCTACCCAGACCCATTTGACTTTCGACGAAAAGGTCACTGCCCATGACTTGCACCAATCGTTTACTGATCGCCAAGCCCAGACCCGTGCCCCCGTCTTGATAATTCTTTTTTCTGACCTGCTCGAAAGGCTCAAAGATGTGTTCAAATTGTTCGGGAGAAATCCCTATGCCGGTATCCTCAACCTCGAAGCGAAGCCGGACTTGTGATGCTAGGCTCGATGGGAAGGGGGATTCAAGGGGGTCCAATTTTGTGACGCGCAGGACCACCTGACCGGTTTCGGTGAACTTGATGGCATTGCCCAATAAGTTAATTAATATCTGGCGTAGGCGAGTCTCATCCGCAAATAGAAAGAGGGGTATGGCCGCAGGCTTTTCGATGTTGACGTTTAAATTTTTGGACTCAGCTCGGGCGTATGTGACCGAGGCGAGGTTTTCTATGAAGCTCGGCAAATGGACAGGGGTAACCTGAAGTTCAATTTTGCCGGATTCAATTTTGGCGATATCCAGAATGTCATTGATGAGTGTCAAGAGGTGTTCGCCACTGCTGCGGATAATTTGAAGTTGTTCCTTTTGCCTCTGCCTTAAATTATTCTGTCCTTTGAGAATTTGCGCATATCCTATTACAGCGTTTAATGGTGTGCGCAACTCATGGCTCATATTGGCCATGAATTCACTTTTGGCCCGGCTCGCGGCTTCGGCTTGATCCTTGGCGACAGATAGTTCTGTGGTTCTTTCTATTACCTTGGTTTCGAGGTCTTCATGGGCTTTTTTTAATATTTCTTCGGTTCGTCTGCGTTCGGTGATGTCTGTCAAAAAACCTTCCATGCATATCAGCCGACCTTCATTGTCTCGAATGGCTCTTGAGTTAATAGACACCCAGATGATACTCTTATCTTTTTTATACAGTTGAACTTCAAAACTGGTAACAATATCGTTCTCTTCAAATTGCCTTAAGAGATCCTCCCGACGAGAATGATCGGCATACGTCTGTATTCCGATATCGCTGATGCTTGCTGTCAGGTCGTTAGGGTCGTCATATCCTAAAATAAATGCCATGGATGGGTTGGCATTAAAAATTCGACCTTCCGGGTTTGTTTGGTAAATACCTTCCACGGCATTTTCAAAAATGCCACGATACTTTTCCTCGGCTTCTTTGAGTTCACTAAGCTGTCCTTTGAGCTGACTCGTCATTTCATTAAACGACTTGGAAAGCTGACCAATCTCATCGCTTCCCTTGAAATAAATCGATTTATTCAAATCGCCTTTTCTGATTTCATTGGCCACCTTGGTCAATTTGTTAATGGGTGAGACCGCAGAGAACCAGATGACGGATATCACAATAGTAAATAAAATAATGCTGACACTTATTGAACCTAAAATGAAGTTTCTACGAAATTGTGGGAGCATTTCTAATATTTTCTGTTTGGGCACAACAATAGCAAAATACCAATCAAGAATATTTAATTTGTAAGAAAACAGATATTGCATATTTTCTTTTTGATAAAACTGACGAAGGTCCAATCGGTTATCAGCCGCTCTGTTTTCTACGATATCAGCGATGACCCGGGTAAGTTCTTTATCGCCCAATTCAGAGCTATTGAGTAATGCGCCCATTTCCGCTGTTTCCAATAGTTTGTTTAAATAAGTAGGGTGAACGATAATATTTTTTTGGGCATCAAAAATAAATCCATAACCGGAATTGAAATATTTTTTATCCAAAATATCTGAGTAAATGTCATCGAGAATCACATCGTGCCCTACGATACCGAGATATTTCTGATCAATGTAGATGGGGGTGATGAGGCTCGTCATCCAATGTTTCCATATGGAATCGTAATAGGGTTTGGTCCATTTGGACTTGCCCTCCGGGCTGTGTTTCGGGTCGGCAATATAGTAAAAGAGATCTTTGGTGAAATCATGATTTGCTTCGATTTCTAGAGCCCAGTCTTTCTCATAAATACGAATAAGTTGGTGCCTGGTGATCAAATACATGTTGAATACAAAGGGTTTAACGCCCTTAGCATAATTTTCGAAATGGTCCTCGGTTGCAAAGATGATTTGTTGTATCTCCCCATTTAGTTCACTGCGATTGGATAGGAAAACACCTGAGATATCTTGATCGGGGTACGCAACGATATTTGTTCGAAGTGCGCCATTAATATATTGATATTTAACATTAAAATTTATTTTATCAATCGGTTTCAATGGGCGCTTAATCCACGATTGAATGATTCTTTCCGATTTGTGACCCAAGGCCTCCAGTCGATTAAAATATTCATCGATGTCTTTGGCTTTGTCGACTGTCAAAATACTGATGGACTCTTCCATGTTTTTGATGATCTGGTCCGAAAGAATACCCTCGGCGATGAAACCGACCATGAGAAAAAAACAGAAAAAAACCGGTGCAAACACATAAATCACCTTCTGGATCAAGTTCAGTTTGCCCCACAGGGATGTGATTTTATGTTCAAGGGTCTGCCAAGATTTTATTAGGCTTGTCGGCATAGGTATAGTTAACCCGATAGTTAATATCCCCGGCGTCTGGTCTGCGCATATGATAAAGCATCATAGCCATGGGATGATCATTCGTAATCACCCGGGGTAAGATATTATAAAAAAAAGATGTTGACCTTAAAAAAATTATCATATTCAGCATATGAATGCAAATACCATGGCTGTTTACAGGAAATTGGACACAGAATTTTTTATGGATGGGATATCAGAATAAGCATAGGCCAATAACGATTCTTTTTGTATCGTTGATGGCTGTCAAAACAAATTTTGATCCATGCATTCAATGAACGCTTATGTGCAAAAAAATAGTATTTATGCTCATATTTTGCCCAAAAAATATTTATTAATACATATCAAGGAGTAAGAACCAAACTATCAACATCATGGGCAATTAATTGCTCATTTTGTTATGTTTCATCTGATGATTATAGATTGAATTTTGCTGGACAGATAAGAAGGATACATTCATGTCCGGGGAATAGTTCATTTTAGGAGTGGTGGGTTAAATCTTAAGTAATCCTCTATTATTAATGCTAAAAATGAATTTATATGTGAAAAATCTGACAAGAATTAAGGGCCGGAAAACCTTTGATTGGACATGATCTCTATGTCAGCCAGGCACCTAGATTTATTTGGCACACTCATTGCACTAATTTCACTCATTAGATTAATCCCCTTCATTAAATCTTTGAGATTCGCTATCTATTTTAATTCTTTTTTAAAGTTGGTGTACCCACTGGAAATGAAGGCGTTGAAAAGTTTTTGGTTCGCAGATGAAAGCGCTTCAAGACGGGTGAGTCGGTTATTAACAATGCTGACAATACCACCTCGAAGCATTATTGGACGGAGCATATAGACTTTGATTGGGAGTGAAACGTAATGAAAGTAAAAAATCCTGGCTTTCTTTTGGCATTACCGAGTATCACATTGTTGGTTCTTTGTTTTCTCCTACCGCTGTTATTGGTAGTGTTGTATGCTTTTCAACAGCCCTATTCCTTCGAAATAACGACAGATTTCAGCCTATTAAATTTTATAGATTTTTTTGGTGAAGGATACTATTCGACGCTTGGATGGTCCATCCTGTTGGCCTTTTTAACCACCCTTATCTTATTTCTGCTTTGTTACCCATGTGCTTATGGTATGGCAAAGGTATTTCCCAAAGCATCGATATGGATCACCCTTTTTCTCGTAATGCCGATATTTGTTACCAGTAATATCCGGTTATTCGGCTGGACCTTAATATTGATAAAAGGTGGATATCTCAGTTTTTTAACTGGTTGGATACCGGGAATGGAACATGCTGAATTTCTTTATAATTTTCCCATCATACTCTTTGGTATGGTGAATATATATCTACCATTTATGTTGTTTCCCATGGAATTGGGGATATTTATGGTAGATGACGAGGCCGTAGAGGCTGCCATAGACCTCGGTGCCAGTCGCTGGCAGGTATTAATGGAGGTGGAGCTGCCTATGGCTTCGGCCGGTATTTTCATAGGATCCCTTCTGGTATTTGTATTATCTCTAGGTGCCATGGTTGAGGCTCAGGTTTTGGGCGGCAGCACGGTTGTGCCATTTGCCGATGATATTCATCACGCATTTTCATTTCAGCAGAACTGGCCGTTGGGTTCAGCGCTTGCTGTTATCCTACTGGCTATTACACTTGTCTTAATAGCAGTGGTATTACGTTATGTGAACCTGGACAAGTTGCTCGGATCCAGAGCCAAGTTAGGATAGGGGTTCGGATAATTTTGCAGTATTGATAGGAGACTATTTGTTATGCAAAAAAAAGTAAGTTTTAAAAAACCTTTGATGGCTGTCTATATCCTATCTCTCATATTTTTTTTACAGGCCCCGGCCATGTCATTGCTTGTAAGTTCATTTTCCGCTGATAAATATTTTCGCTTTCCCTTCGAAGATATTACCGCACGATGGTTTATCGAAATGTATCATTCTGGGGGCATCAGGCATGCTCTCGGAAATAGTGTGTTAACAGCATTTGTAACAATGATACCGACGACAGTTCTCGGTTTTTTAGGGGCACTTGCCTTTGCAAGATACAAATGGCGTGGGCGCGGTGTATACCAGAAATTCCTCCTGTTGCCCATATTTTTTCCACAGTTGGTTTTAGCCCTTGCCCAGTTACTGATGTGCAATTATTTCAAGATTAACACCTCCTGGATTGTGGCCGGCATTTCTCATATGGTGTGGATGCTACCCATCGTGACAATGGTTATTGCCATCCAGATATATGGGTATGACGTGACCATGGAAGAGGCCGCCTATGATCTGGGGGCATCGACTTGGCAGGTGTTTAAGGAAGTTACATTGCCGGTATTGATGTTGGGAATTGTATCGGGAGCTCTTTTTGCATTTCTGCTTTCATGGAGCGATTTTGAATTGTCTCTTTTCTTGCAGGGTACAGACCAGATGCTTCCCGTATACATATACGGAAAAATGACCGGAGGCTTTTCCCCTACAGCACCGGCACTGTCGGCGACGGTTTATCTTTTTTCGGCCGCAGCACTGTTTATTCCTTTTTGGTTTTTAAGCAAAGCGGATAACTAATTTCTGTAATGACAGAGGTACATATGGGTAAGTTGGACAAAAAAGTGGCGGTGGTCACGGGCGCAGCCATGGGAAACGGCGAGGGGATTGCGAGGGTATTCGCAAAACACGGGGCGCAGGTTCTGCTGTGGGATGTAGCCGACAAGGTGATTGATACGGCAAAATCTATTGAAGATGATGGGGGTAAAGCGAATAGCTTCATGGTGGACGTCACGAATTATACCCAATGCAAAAAAGCAGCGAGTGAGGCCGTCGCCGCGTTCGGGTGTATTGATATTTTATGTGCCAATGCAGGTGTAATCCGCTTAGGAAACTTCATGGATATGAGCGATGAAGTGCGTGATTTTCATTTTGATGTCAACATCAAGGGCACTTGGAACTCGTGTAAGGCTGTTTTACCGAGCATGCTTGAAAAAGGGGATGGGCGGATTGTGGTATTATCATCTGTGACCGGTCCCATGGTTGCAGATCCAGGCGAGGTAGCCTACGCCACCACCAAAGCCGCATTGTGGGGTTTTACCAAAGCGCTAGCGCGGGAATACGCTGAGAAAAACATTAGAGTCAACGCTATTTGTCCTGGATATATTCATACCCCTATGGCCGATCAGATCGCCGTTGACTCGGCGCCTGGCAACCCCGAGTCGGTTCTTGAGGGTATCCGTAAAGGCGTGCCAATTGGCCGACTGGGTCGAATAGATGAGGTTGGGGAACTTGCGGCATTCTTGGCATCAGACGAATCCAGCTACATCAGTGGTACTTCGGTGGTGATTGATGGCGGCAGTACGCTACCCGAGACCGTCAGCGTGGGCACCTGAATAAAATGAAAAATTTTAATAGGTTACATAATATTTAGCTTTAACATTGACTATTGGCCGCGAAGACGGGGACAAATTTTGAGAGGAGAAACTTAATGCCAGAATATGATGTGGAATGTGAAAATCTCTGCAAGAATTTTGGGGACTTCGAAGCCGTTAAAGACTTTAATTTAAAAGTTGAAAAGGGTGAGTATATCGCATTTCTCGGTCCCAGCGGATGTGGAAAGAGCACAACCCTTAGATGCATCGCCGGACATAATGACATAACTTCCGGTAAAGTTCTTCTTAGAGGAAAATTGGTAAATGATCTGCCCCCCGGGCAGAGGGAAACATCCATGATGTTCCAAAGCTTTGCCCTGTTTCCGCACAAGACAGTGAATGACAACGTCGGGTTTGGATTGAAAATGAGGGGGGTTCCTTTAAGCGAACTGCACAAGCGTGTTGAAGACATGCTTGCGGTTGTCGGATTGGAAGGCATGGGGGGGCGAAAACCAGGCGATTTGAGTGGGGGGCAGCAGCAGCGCGTTGCCCTGGCACGGGCGCTTATAACAGAACCTGCCGTATTGCTGCTTGACGAACCGCTGGGGCATCTGGATGAATTATTGAGAATTAAACTCAGGGGAGAATTAAAAAACCTACAGAGGCGACTAGGCATCACATCCATTCATGTGACCCATAACCAGGATGAATGTCTTACCATGGGGGATCGTCTGGTTGTTATGAATGAAGGCATCATCGAACAGATTGGAACACCACAGGATATTTACATTAGACCGGCTACTTTTTTTGTGGCTACCTTCGTGGGAGATAATTTTGTTTTAAGAGGTGAGATTGAATCCGTTGAAAAAACAGTTGTAACCCTTAAAACAGGCATTGGCAGCTTTAAAATTAACACGCGTCGAGCGCTTCCAAACAAAGGAGAAGACGTTGGTTTCAGTATACGTGCTGATTTGATTCACCTTATTCGGGAAGGCCAGAAATCAGACAACGAACTCATGGGCATTGTAGAGTTTGTCGAGTATGTTGGATATGTCGTGAAGATTAGGGTTCGAATTGAATCGGGGGATGAAATTATCATTAAACAAACGCAAGACGAATATTTTGAAACCCCTCCCAAAGAGGGAGATAAAATTAAACTCGGGTGGGCGGCAGATGAGGCTATCTTGCTAACTGGGCCATATACAGTAGGGGGGAAGTCCATATATGGTGAATAGCAGCGTGCTGATATTTTCAAAGAAAGGAGGTAAATGAGAAAACCAGATCTGACTACGGATTTTAATATGAACCGATAGTTGAAAGGTAATGGAGGTGTGATGATGTCAAACGAAAAAAATAGTAACAGGCGAGAATTTTTGAAGCGATTAGGGTATATGGGCGCAGCCGGCATGGGTGGAATGATGTTGGGTCCGTATATGACGAGCCGGGCGTTGGCGGCAACAGATATTGAGGGTGGGCAGGAAATTTTTGTGGCGGATAAAAACGAGCTGGGTCAGGAGTTAAACTTATTTGTCTGGAACGGCTACGATGCGGACGGCGTTCTCAATCCTTTCCGTAAACGCTATGATTGCAAGATCAACGTGGAGCTTTTGACCGACGATCCGGATGCGATCATGAAGCTTAAAGCCGGTGCTACCCGACAGTTTCACATCCTGGTCCTGAACAACTGTTGGTCCAGAGGCATGTATAAGGATGGCCTTATCAAAGCGTTGGACAAGGATACATTTGAGCCCTTTTTTAAAGATTATCCTTCACGGTATGCCTGGCCATACAAGTGGGCCATGGCCGATGATGGCAACCTGCTAGGCATGCCCCAGCGCTATGGGCCTTTCAATTTTGTAATTAACAACAAAGGTATTTCGAAAAAAACCGCCGAGGATGAAGGTTGGAATCTTTTCTCTGACCCCAAGAACAAAGGCCGATGGGCATTGCTAAATTGGGACAACTGGGTTCTCTACCAAATGTGCCAGGGGGCGGGTGTATATCCATTCCGAGAGCACAGCAATGATGAAATGAAAAAGGTTGAGGACGTTGCGTTCAAATGGTTTAAAAACGCAAAATTTGTAACCGAGAGTGAGGTTGAAGCCAACAATGCCTTGATAAACGGAGAAATTGATTATTATGTTTGCGGCGGAAATTATACGGCATCACCGCCTCGACGAGAGGGCCGCCTGGAAGTTGAAGCCGTAACACCCAAAAAAGGCGCCATGAAGGATGGCGTCGGTGGAATTGTTTGGATGGAGTTGACCAATGTCATCAACAACCCCAAGGCCAGCCCGTTGGCCGATGATTTTCTTGCATATTTGCAGGAACCGGAAGTCGCTTACTTGGTAGCCATGGCTGACAGCACTCATAACCCTGTCGCAAACATGAGCGATCCGAAAGTCTTCCAACGGTTCACCAAAAACGACCTGCTATCTATTCAATGGGATTCTTTAGAAGAAGATCTTAATTACTGTGAGGACTACGCTGAAAATCCGGACTACCATAAAATGATGCGTTTTTATCGCAAGGCAAAGGCAGCGAGATAGCGAAATGGAATAGAGGTTTTCTGCATGCAGATCGCCTCTATTCTTTTACCTGAGTTCGTTTTTCAGACGAACAAACCTGGATCTTGTCCGTAATGACGATAGCTGGTTGACATGGCAATATTAAAAGAGAACAGCTCAACCGAAAAAACGAGCACATCCCCCGCGGCTTGCCGTGGGGTTCTTCAATTGGCCAACCAAACACCGGTTCGATAACTGATCTTGGAGTCAAAGACATGCTGAAAAAAATATTGTTAGCAACAGATGGGTCTGCCGATTCGAGGAAAGCGCTGGCTTTTGCTGTTGAAATGGCTTCGCTATATGAATCCGAGTTGTATGTCGTGCACGTGATATCTAGTATGAAAGTCCCAGTGGAAATACTCGAATACTTGTCTGCAGAGGATATTGATGAACCGCCAGCAAGTTTTTATTTAGAAAAAGTCGGTCAAAAAATCATAAAACAAAGTGAGAGCGAATGCCAGATTACGGGATGCAAAAATGTGCACACGATCGTACTACGGGGAGATCCTGCGGATATGATTGTTAACTGTGCCAAAGAAAATAAAATGGATATCATTGTACTTGGCAGTCGCGGATATCATGGGATTAGGGGAAAATTATTGGGTAGTGTCTCAAGAAAAGTAAGCCATGCATCGGAATGCTCTTGTATCATCGTTAAGTAGGACAGTATTTCAATGGCAACATTGGGTGCTGCGTGTATCCGATTGCCGCTCAAAGATCTTCATGGAATGAGCGTTTCCTGATGTTGAGTGGATAGGCCGACTTCCAGCAGGCATTGACTTAACAAACGAATAGGAGGTTCCAATGGGCAGGTTGGAAAATAAAGTCGCAATTATTACCGGCAGTGCCGAGGGCATTGGCGAAGCGACCGCCAAATTATTTTCAAAAGAGGGGGCAAAGGTGGTTGTCGCCGATATCAATGAAAAGAAAGGACAACAGGTTGTCAAAGAAATTGAGAGGTCAGGCGGTGATGCATTTTTCTTTTTGCTGGATGTCACAAAGGAAGAACAATGGAAATCATTAATGGGTATGACCATTCAGAAATACGGCAAATTGAATGTCATGGTCAACAATGCCGGCATCTCACGGGCAAAGGATATTGAGAACACCACCCTCAAGGATTGGAACGAAATCATGGCCGTCAACGCTACGGGCGTGTTCCTTGGGACAAAATATGCCATCGAAACCATGAAAGACAACGGCGATCTTTGCTCGATTATCAATCGGTCGTCCATAGATGGTCAAATTGCAGAACCTGGATTGTTTGCATATTGCGCATCGAAAGGAGCGGTAACCATTTTGACCAAATCCGCTGCTTTATGCTGCGGTGAAAAAGGTTATAAAATTCGTGTCAATTCTGTCCATCCCGGGTATGTTCACACGGCCTTGACCGAAGAAGAGGCCAGGGGATACGGTCTGGAGCCTGAAGAATATTTCGCGAAAGTCGGTAAGCAGCATCCCCTGGGTTGCATCGGGGAACCGGATGACATCGCATACATCGATGTTTATCTGGCATCTGATGAATCAAAATGGACGACCGGGGCGGAGTTTGTCGTCGATGGGGGATGGACTGCCCAATAATCTCCAACCGATCTGGACAGACCCAAAGAAATATTTTTTGGCATTTGGAGAATGGAGATGTGATGTACCGAATTGCACGAGAGAAAAAATCCTTTTTTGTTGGACCCGATGTCGAACCGGCCATGGAAGTGCCAGACGGGAGTGTGGTAGTATTTGAGACGGCTGACTGCTTTGTCGATACGGTTAAAAATTCAAAAGACTGTTTTTCTTCTTACGGTGAATGCCTCGAAGCCATTGAGGTTCCATGTCTGAATCCAGTCGCTGGCCCCCTGGTCGTACAGGGGGCCAGCCCAGGAAACTATTTAGAGATCGAGATTCTGGATATAAAGCTTCCTGAAAGCGGCGTAACCTCTTACATTCCAGGACTCGGTATGTTCGCCTCTCCCTATCAGCTGAGTGATGATTTGCCGCCCGATACGCGGATTTGCAGGATTGAAGACAATATTGTCTATTTGCCTACAAGTCGTGGTGAAATCAAGATCCCTGTATCACCCATGATCGGCACAATATGCACATCTCCCGAGAAGGAGAAGATTGCGAGTTTTAAGTTTGGCGCCGAACATCTGGGTAATGTTGACTGTAAAGAAATCACCACCGGCAACAAACTGATTCTTCCGATCAATACGGAAGGCGGCCTGTTATTTATGGGAGATGTACATGCTGCTCAAGGTGATGGGGAGATATCGTGTGTGGCCGTTGAAATAGCGGCTGACGTCACGGTCAGAATAAAAGTGCTGACACGGGAAGAAGCCAAATTCCTTGGTTGCCCGCAAATTAATGGCGTCGATTTTATTGGCTCCATCGGTTGTCATTTTGGAAAATCCATATCAGAGAATATAAAATTTGCCTATTTCGACCTGATTCAAAGATTAAAGACCCACCATGGCTTCTCTACCATGGACGCCTATCATTTGCTGAGTCAGGTCGGTGAAGTGAGAGTTTGCCAGGTTTTGGGAAATCATCAGGCAGCTTTGGCAAAGGTGAAAAGAACGTTTATTGAAGATGCAAGTCAATGAAACGGACAGAACAAGGGCAGGGGTGGTTAATTTCTAATAGTTCAAAGTGAGGTTTATGGGCGTTTCTCGCTCGATGTTTAACAAAAAAAAACGGAAGGAGGAATACTATGGTTAATGGCAAAGTACACCCATATATACCCAATTCAGAGGAAAGCGTCAAAAAAGAGATGCTCAAGGAATTGGGGATGAAGAGTGTCGAGGATATTTTCAAAGCTATCCCAGAGCACCTTCGTTTTCGCGGTAAGATGAATCTCCCCAAACCGCTTCTTTCAGAAGCCCGTTTACGGCAGCATATCGAAAAAATGATGGCCAAAAACCGGAATTGTAAGAACAACCTGAGCTTCCTCGGCGGCGGGTGCTGGCATCACCACGTACCGTCCGTCTGTGACACCATCGCAGGGCGAGATGAATTTCTCACGGCTTACGTGGGTGACGCTTATTCTGATCACGGTAAGTTCCAGGCCCTTTTCGAGACGGCAAGCATGCTGGGTGATCTCACGGGGTTTGACGCATGCAATACACCGACTTACGATTGGGCCTCGGCCATTGCGATGGCCGGTAGGATGGCCTGCAGAACCAAGGGGCGTCAGCAGATTCTTGTGGGCGGAGACATAAGCCCCGGTCGATTCATGGTTATTCAGAATTACTGGAAACCGGAAATCGAGCTTGTCAAAGTGAAGTATGACCATGAAAAGTGCGGCATGGATCTGAACGATCTCAAGAAAAAAATATCAAGAAAGACCACCGCCGTGTATTTCGAAAACCCCTCGTACCTCGGTTATATTGAAACCGGGGTCCAAGACATTGTGAAAATCGCCCACAAAGCCGGCGCGTTCGTCATCGCAGGCGTCGACCCCTCATCTCTCGGCGTGCTCGAAGGTCCTGGGAACTATGGCGCGGACTACGCGGTCGGCGATTTCCAGCCTCTTGGCATGCACATCGGTTTTGGCGGAAATCAAGGCGGTTGGGTCGCGACCAAGGATGAGAAGGAAATGATTGCCGAATACCCCTCACTGCTCTTTGGTCTGACGCATACAAAAACAAAGGGTGAGTGGGGTTTCGGCGAGGTTTTCTATGAAAGAACCTCCTACGCTTCCCGTGAAAAGGGCAAGGATTTTGTGGGTACGACAACGGCCTTGTTCGGCATTGTGGCCGGGGTCTACATGGCGCTCATGGGACCACAAGGTTTTCAGGAACTCGGCGAGGGAATCATGCAGAAGGTTGCGTATGCGAAGCGTAAAATTGGAATGGTTCCCAAGATTAAGATAGCCTCTCCCGACGCCTACAACTTCAAGGAGTTCATTGTTGATTTCAATGGTACCGGAAAATCGGTCAAGAAAATCAACAAGGCTCTCCTTGCCGCAAATATTTTTGGTGGGAAGGATATCAGCCGTGAATTTCCAGTTTATGGCCAGAGCGCTCTTTATTGCATTACGGAAATGCACACAAAAGAAGACATCGACAATTTTGTTACTGTGCTCGCCAACGTTTGCGCGGCCTAACGAATTTAGCATAGGAGGAAGATACAATGGCTATCAGCAAAGTGAGAAAAAACTTTCACCAGGCTCGTTGGGACGAACCGATCATTTACGAGCTTTCCACACCTGGCGTGCGAGGTATTCTGACCCCGGAAGTGGAAGATGAAATATCCGCCAGCGTCGGCGATGTCGCAGGCGGGCTCCCCAAGTCAATCAAGCGCAAGAAAGCCCCAGCGTTGCCTGAGGTTGATCAGAAGAGTGTCCTTGAACACTGGCTGCATCTGTCCCAGGAAACCATGGGATCGAATCTGTCCAATGATATTTCTGAGGGAACCTGCACGATGAAGTATAACCCCAGAATTAATGAGGATATGGCGGCATTACCGGATTTTGCCGAAGTGCACCCATTTCAGGACGAAAGCACCATCCAAGGCGCCTTGGAATGTATGTACAAGTTCGAGCAAATGATCAAGGAGATTTCCGGTATGGATCGCGTGTCCTTTCAGCCTGGCGGCGGTAACCATGCCGTGTACACAGCCGCATCCATTATGCGGGCCTATCACGCAAGCCGAAACGATTCGAAACGCGACACCATTATTACGACCATATTCTCTCATCCCTGCGATGCGGCGACTCCGGCGACGGCAGGCTACAAGATCATAACGATTTACCCCGACAAATACGGCATTCCCGATCTCGAGGCCTTCAAGGCCGCCGTAAAAGACGCGGGTGACCACTTCGCCGGCATCTTTATGACCAATCCCGAGGACATCGGTATTTTTAATCCCAGGATCGACGAGTTCGTAAAGATATCGCATGAAGCCGGTGCCCTGTGTTTCTACGACCAAGCCAATGCCAACGCATTTTTGGGTGTGACGAGAGCGCGGGAGGCCGATTTCGATATGTGCCACTTCAACATTCATAAAACATTCGGAACGCCTCATGGCTGTTGCGGCCCCGCCAACGGTGCTATTTGTGTTCGGGATTACCTGGCCAAATTCCTGCCGGTGCCTACGGTCGAATTCGACGGCAAAAAATACTGGCTTGATTATGACCGGGCTGAGACGATCGGTAAAATCCGGGATTTCTACGGAACCACCGGTGTCATCCTCAAAGCCTATGCTTGGACCATGAACATGGGTGCGGAGGGACTGCGGGAGTGCGCGGACGTGTCCGTGATCAACAACAATTACATGCGTATGAAAATGTTGAAAATCAAGGGCTTAGGTGAGGCTTATGCCGGAAATGGCATCATGAGAATGGAGCAGATTCGTTATACCTGGGAGAAGCTACAGCAAGACACCGGCGTGGGCACAGAAGATGTCAACTGCAGACTCATCGACTTTGGAATTCCCTGGTTCTGGTCCTCCCACCATCCGTGGGTGATTCCCGAACCCATGACCTTGGAGCCCTGTGAAACATTTAGCAAGGCCAATATCGATTCCTATGTCGACACAGTGAAGCACATCGCACAGGAAGCATACAAGGACGCCGAAATTGCCAAGACCGCTCCCCACAACAGCTGCATTCACAGAGTGAAAAATCCTGAGGAACTGGATGATCCGAGTAAATGGGCACTCACCTGGCGGGCCTATACCAAGAAGACGGCCAAAAAATAAACGAATGTTTCAATGGATCCCGGCCCGGTTTTTGCTGATAGTGCAATGCCGGGCGGGTTCCATCTCCCGTCATATGAATTAACGTGCTTCGTCAGCATCAACCATCACGAGGTTTATTAACGGATGAAACGTATTGGTCTTATTGTCAACCCGATTGCAGGAATGGGCGGTCGCGTCGGGCTTAAAGGCAGCGATGGAAAAGAAACCCTTGAACTCGCAAGAAAACTTGGTGCCGTGCCTGAGTGCCCTGGAAAAGCAGTTACGGCTCTGAAACAAATAAAAAATAATTATAAGGGAGACGTCCAGGATAATTACCTATCCTGCCAGTATGGGTGAGCAAGAGGCACTCGAGGCTGGCTTTGATCCGAAAGTGATTGGTGAGATCCATCCCGATGAGACAACCGCCGAGAATACCATCCAGGCGGCCAGGGATTTGAGGGATGCCGGGGTTGACCTAATTCTCTTTGCAGGTGGTGACGGCACGGCCCGCAATATTTTTGACGCCCTGGGGGAGGAAAAGGTTGCGGTTTTAGGCATACCCGGCGGATGCAAGATCCATTCAGCTGTCTACGCCATCAACCCGAGAACGGCCGGTGATCTTGTGGTTCAGTATCTGGAGGGAAAAGTCAAGGACCTCAAGGTGTCTGAAGTGATGGACATCGATGAGGAGGCCTTTCGTAAAAATGTCGTGACCGCCAAACTCTATGGATATCTTTATGTTCCCAACGAGAAAAGAATGGTGCAGAACATGAAGAGTGGTCGTGGTTACAGTGAAGAGGCAGCCCTTGATCAACTCTCGAGATACTTTGCCGAAACGATGGATCCCGACACGCTATATGTGGTTGGAACAGGCAGCACCACAAAAAAAATTCTGGATAAACTGGGGCAAGACGGCACCCTCCTCGGTGTCGATCTCGTTTATGGAAAAAAGATTGTCGCCAAAGACGTAAACGAGAAAGGGATTCTGGACTATCTGTCAACAACAAACGGCAGTGTCAAGATGATCGTAACGGTGATCGGAGGGCAGGGGTACATATTCGGCAGGGGAAACCAGCAGCTCAGCCCCACTGTCATTCGACGGATTGGGTTGGAAAATATCATTATCGCGGCAAGCAAACCCAAAATGCTGTCACTGTTCGGAAAATCACTTCTTGTGGATACAGGCGACGAAAAATTGAATGAGGAACTGACAGGCTATAAACGTGTGTATGTCGGCTACGAGGATAGTGTCATCTTCAAGGTGACCAATATGCCCTGAACCGCGAGCGAGCGCAGTTTTCATGACTTGTCGCGGGTTTAACTTGTCCGGTTAAATCCTCTGAAGGAGGGCCTCAAAGCGGCATTGAACGGGGCGTGCGTACCTAAACGGGCATAATCTAATGGAAGCAAAGGCAAAGCCAAAAATGGATTGGGAAGAATTATCTCAGGAGATGCAGGCGGCATTGAGCAGGGCCATTGAACGAAAGGACTTCGTGCTCGGTGAAGACGTACAGGCCTTTGAGAATGAGGTGGCCACCTATCTTGGGATCAAGCATGCAATTGGGCTGAACTCTGGTACAGATGCCTTTCGAATAGCGCTGGCCGTAATTGATCTGCAAGAAGGAGACGAGGTCATCACCACACCATTTTGCTTTGTGTCCGATGCTGCGGCTGTGGTTATTGAAGGTGGGAAACCGGTGTTTGCTGATATCGATCCCCACACCTGTAACATCGATATCGATCGGATAGCTGAAAAAATAACGGCCAAGACCAAGGCAATTCTTCCTGCCCACATGTATGGGATACCCGTCGATATGGATCCGCTTTTGGCGCTTGCCAAAGCACACGGCATCTATGTGATTGAAGATGTCTGCCAGGCTTTCGGAGCTAGCTACAAAGGGAAGAAGACAGGCAGTTTCGGGGAATTTGCCGGGTACTCTTTCTACCCGACGAAACCGCTTGGTTCCTATGGTGACGCGGGCCTGATTACAACGGATAGCGATGAGTTCTCGGAAAAAGCTAGAATGACAAGGAACCATGGAAGCAGGAAGAAGTATTTTCACGAATTCATTGGTTTTTCGAGCAGGCTGGACACCATACAAGCTGCAATACTTCGCGTGAGATTGAAATATGTCGACCACATTCTCGAAAGTTTGTCCAAACTAAAAGCCTCGTATAACAAAGGATTAGAAGGAATAGATGGCATTATTTTACCACCGAGATTGCCGGACGTGACCGAAGGATTCTCTCTTTATACGATCAGAACTCCGCGACGTGCTGAGCTTCTTGACTATTTGATTCAACATAATATTAACGCCGGTGTTTACTATCCACTTTCCATCCACCTGCAGAAAGCCTTCAGCTTTCTTGGTCACCGCTGGGGCGATTTTCCCGAAAGTGAAAAAGCCCAGGAGGAAGTGCTGTCTCTTCCCTTTGATATCTATACTACCAAGAAACAGGTGGATCGTGTTTGCGAGGCCATACGGCGATTTTTCACGACTTAATCAGGTAGAAAATGCTTCTGTAACGATCCAAGCAAGCCACACTCAACATGATAATAAATAGAGCATGCTAGCTGTCACTCAGGGGTGATTTTCAATATCTAAATCCGCCTAAGGCGGCTTTTCGAAAAATGAATAGGCAGTTTCCGACTGTGAAGATGCCACGTGCGTAAGCGCGGTGGCGATTCACTGATCAAAAGGGGGAGGTTATGACGCTATCCATTGGCCCAAGGCGCGGGTTATTTGTCAATATCAGCCAGAATATGGACGCAGCAAAAAAGAGTGTGCAAATTGATGAATTGAAGCAATTTGAAAAATTTGATTTAATTTATCGAACATTGTGTGCCCTCCTGTTCAATTATGCTCCCATGTCAGGCCATCCCGGCGGTTCCATATCTTCCGGCCGGTTTGTTGCCAGTACTGTTTTCAATTCCATGGATTATGACGTCTCGAATCCCGATCGGGAAGAATCGGACCAAATTTCCTATGCGGCCGGTCATAAAGCGCTGGGGCTCTACGCCATGTGGGCCTTGAGGAATGAAATCATGCGCATCGGTTCGGCAGGTTTGTTGCCGGGCAATGAAAAACACCAGCTCAGATTGGAAGATCTCCTGGGGTTCAGACGGAATCCGATTGCGGATACACCTTTATTTAAAAAATTTAATTCAAAGCCGCTGGATGGTCATCCGACTCCGGCAACACCATTCTTAAAATTATCCACGGGTGCGTCCGGTGTCGGTATCGCTACATCCCTCGGACTGGCATTCGGAGCTCTCGATTATTACGGATCTGACGCGCCGAAAGTCCACATCATCGAAGGTGAAGGGGGTCTGACTCCCGGACGTGCCGCGGAAGCGTTTGCAGCGGCAGGCACCGCGTCCCTTAAAAATGCAATTATGCACCTTGACTGGAATCAATCATCGATCGACTCGGACCGGGTATGCAGGGATGGTGATGACCCGGGGGACTATGTGCAGTGGAACCCTCTTGAATTCGGGTATTTGCATGACTGGAATGTCATTTTTGTTCCTGACGGCAAGAATATCGTCCAGATCGTGGCCGCTCAGAATCAGGCCTTGAAAATGGGAAATGACCAACCCACACTGATTGTCTATCGGACAATTAAGGGTTGGCAATATGGAATGGAAGGAAGACAGTCCCATGGGGCCGGGCACAAACTTTGCAGCGATCCTTTCTATGATGCACTCAAGCCTCTTATGGCTGAGAATGGTCTTGAATTAAATAAATGCGATCCTGAGGACCAGCGATGCAATAATGGGAAGGATAAAGTCATCCTGGAATCTTGTTTTTGGGATTCATTACTATCTATTCGAAACGTGCTGGAGAACGATGCGGACTTGATCAATATGTTGGAACAAAAACTGGTCCAGGCAAAAACAAGATTGGGAAAAAGGAATCGAAAACCGAGAGAGAACGCGCCTGTGGTGGACATGGTTTACAAGACAGCCAAAGAAAAAAGCGAGGTTTTACCGGATGACCTGAAATTAGTCCCCGGAACCGCAACCACACTCAGAGGAGAATTGGGACGGGTCCTGCAATATTTGAACAAGGTGAGCAATGGCTCGATTCTGGTCGCTTCTGCCGATCTTATAGGATCCACCAGTATATCTAAAGCCGCTGCAGATTTTCCGGGAGGATATTATCATTCCAAAAACAATCCGAATTCCAGGGCGCTTTCCATAGGAGGGATCTGTGAAGATGCCATGTCTGGAATCCTCACCGGTCTTTCCTCTTATGGCCGGCATATTGGCGCTGGATCATCCTATGCCGCATTTTATGCACCATTGGGTCATATCGCCTCAAGACTCCATGCCATCGGTAGTCAGGCCAGACTGGCCATAGCAGATGAACCTTTTAAGACATCATTTTTGATCTGTGCCCACGCCGGTGTCAAAACGGGTGAAGACGGACCCACACATGCTGATCCGCAGGCCTTACAGCTTCTCCAGGAAAATTTTCCGCTGGGGACCATGATTACACTGACCCCATGGGATCCACATGAAATGTGGCCCCTGGTATCCACGGCTCTCAGCAAACGACCAGCAGTCATCGCTCCTTTTGTGACCAGACCGACTGAAACCATATTAGACCGTGATGCCCTTGGTTTATCACCGGTAAACAGCGCTGCCAAAGGGATTTATCTTTTGCGCAAACCAAAAGGAAAAAGCCATGGGACCATCGTACTCCAGGGAAGTGAGGTTGCCTATGCTTTCATAGAGGGGGCTATGCCTCTTCTGGATAAGGAAGGTATCGAACTGAATGTATATTATATCGCCAGTGTCGAGCTTTTCGATCTTTTGCCAAAATCTGAACAGGAAAAAATATTTCCCGAAGAACGATCCATGGAAGCCATGGGGATTAGTGGTTTTACATTAGCCACCATGTATCGATGGATCCGTTCAGATTTCGGAAGACGAATGACCCTACATCCATTTCAGAAAAACCATTATCTGGGAAGCGGTCAGGCAGAGATGGTATTAAAAGAAGCGGGTCTCGATGGCGAGAGTCAGTTTAAGCGGATCGTCCAATATGTCAAAAAAAGAAAGTGATTTTATTAACGATATTTCCAAGAATCGGTAAACTATCGGTTAGCGGAGGAATGTATGAGAATTGCAAAACGTATCGATCGATTGGGGACAGAAACGGCCTTTGCAGTTTCAGCTGAAGCGGCTGCATTTGCCAACGAGGGCCATAAGGTATACCCGTTTCATCTGGGTGATATTAATATTAAAACCCCGGCCAATGTTATGGAAGCGGCCATCAAAGCCATGCAAGACGGCAAGACCGGATACTGCCCCAATGTCGGTATCCCTCAATTGAGGGAGCTTCTGGCAGAAGATATTAACAGAGCCCGCAATACCTCGTATAAGATCGAGAATGTCGCGATCCAACCCGGGGGTAAACCGACCATTGGCAAATTCATTCAGACCTTGATGAATCCGGGTGACGAGGTTCTTTATCCCAATCCCGGGTATCCCATTTACGAATCCCAGATTGAGTTCCACGGAGGCGTGGCCCTACCATACGGATATATAGAGGGAGAAGAAAATTTTGAACTGGATATGGCGTCCATCGAGCGTCAAATCACACCCAGGACAAGGTTGTTGATTCTGAACGACCTTCAGAATCCGACCGGTGCCGAATGCCAGCATTTTGAGTATGAAAAACTGGCCGAGCTGGTACTGAAACACGATCTGTATGTCCTTTGTGACGAAGCGTATTTCGATATCCGGTACCAGGGGCAAAGTGTATCTTTTGCCAGTATGCCGGAAATGGCAAATCGGTGTGTCATACTTTATACCTTTTCAAAAAAATTCGCCATGACAGGCTGGCGTTTGGGGGCCGCTATCGGTCCACGTGAGATCATCGACGTGATTGCAAAATTGAATGTCAATGACGAATCGTGTTCAAACCATTTTATCCAGTATGGTGCAATAGAAGGATTGACAGGTGACCAGACCGAACCCAGAAAGATTCTTGAAATTCTGAAAGAAAGGCGGGACGCGGCTGTCGACATTCTGAATTCAATAGAGGGGATCAGATGTTATAGACCGAATGCCACATTCTACCTGTTTCCCAATGTGACAGGCGCCATGAAGAAAAAAGGAATTTTGGATTACGATACATTCCGCAAGGACGCACTCCATAAAACAGGGGTCTCTTTTTGCACCCGCCTCCATTTTGGCCGACCCTTGGAAGGAGAGCAGAATTTGTATATCAGGCTTGCTTATTCCGGGATAGACACGCCTCGAATAAAAGAAGGATTGCGTTTATTTAAAGCGTATGTTGAAAAATAACCCGGCATTTCAACCATCAAGTCAA
The DNA here is from genome assembly GCA_963701385.1 of uncultured delta proteobacterium. Lineage (GTDB taxonomy): Bacteria > Desulfobacterota > Desulfobacteria > Desulfobacterales > B30-G6 > B30-G6. The sequence continues at coordinate 225,321 of CAVOZW010000017.1, read as the reverse complement.
GCTTCAGACTACTTGCCTGATTGTGGCCAATTCGACCCAAGGTCGTCATCACTGCAATAAAGATCATAGAAATCCAGACGGTTATCTTTATAACCTGAATAGAATCCTTTGATATACGCTTCCGATCTGCCTTGATCCCGCAACCTTTGGGTGTACTTTTTTTTGGCTTCCTGTTCAGCATATCTTGGATAAAAAAAGCAATCTGAATTCATGGCATCATTCTTGGCAAACCCCCGTGCTGAATTATATCCGCGTTGATACTCTGATCTGTCCAGCGTGGAGTGATGGCTTGCACAAGAAATGAATCCGATCCCAATTAGGAGAATGAGTAGTGTTTTCAATGCGTTCATATGTTACCTGTCAGTTGTGATGTTGTGTTATATTCAAAACATTCTCATGATTGTCAATATGTCAAGAATACACCGATATGGCTTGGCATGTGAATCATGGCCCTAGTATGTTGCGATAGAAAACTGAGTCGAGCTTATTGAGGGAAATCTATTTGATCGATTTGAGATCATTCGTTAGGCTCTTCTCCCAATTGGTTGGGAGAAAGGGTTCCAGGAGTCGAGGATTCAAGGATCCAAGTGATTGTTTTCCAGGGATTTGATCATTGCTTTCAGCCTTCTCTCGACATCCCCGATTTCCTCTTTCAATTCCTGAAATCTTTCTTTTTGCACATAACCCAAGTCACCAGATATCATCGTTTGGGTTTCCAGTTCACAGACTGATCCATAAGCAATACAAAGAAACCTCCCATACCCCTCGGCGATATTCGATGGAATAGAAACAGCAGATCTTCTGACTTGTGACGTCAAACCGTACATTTCATCTTTTGGAAAACGTTTTGTTACTTTATATATATGCAAACAAAGCCTATACGATTTCTGCCAAACGTTTAACTCTTTATAATTTTTGAGCATTTCACTCGAATCCTGGACCCCTGGACCCCTGAATCCTTTTTTTAGATCAACTCTTTTGGAGATGATCCATTCGTTGTAGGTTGATTTGTCATTGAAGAGGGGCCTTCGGTGATGTTATGGTGTTCACACTGGAGGAAGGCAGCTTGGGTTTGTTTGACGGTAGCGGAGACCTTGTTGACGACCGGTGGGCCTTGCGGAAAAAGACCATTTGTGGATAGGCACGAACTAGGTGGTGCAAAACGGTAAACTTTACAGGAAAGCCTGGCGCTTTTAAATTTTCCGAATAGGCGAGACATGAAAATAGTACGAACAGATATGGAGCTTGAAACGCCCCTGGTAGATGAAAAACTGATGGCCTGGGGCCATAAGCTGGTGCTACTTCCTGGTGGGGTCAGTGAGAGTGAACTCTGCAAAGAGGTTTCCGACTGCGAATTGTTGCTGATGTGCTATACACCTGTTACGGCCAAGGTTATTGAGGCGGCTCCCCAGTTGAAGGGAATTGTGAAGTTTGGGGTTGGTATTGATGCCATTGATATTCCTGCCGCTCACGCTGCAGGGATTAAGGTGGTGAACATCCCCGAATACGCTGAGGAGACAGTCGCCGAAGGGGCCTTTGCGATCCTCATTGCCCTGGCTAAAAGAATGCCGGCACTGTGGAATGAGATGCAATCGAATTCGTGGGTCTGGCCAAAAAAGGAGTGGATGGGCTTAGATATTGCTGGGAAAACGCTTGGTATTGTCGGATGCGGAAAGATCGGATCCAGCCTAGCCCGTATGGTTGGCGCTGGATTTCGGGCCCGGGTCATCGGGTATGACCCTAACAAGAGCCGTGACGAAATGGCTATAAAGGGTATTGAAAAATATGACAACCTCACTGAGATGCTCGGCGAATGCGACTTTATCTCGCTCCATGCCGTATTGAATAAAGAGACAAAACACCTCATCGGTGCCGGCGAATTGGCCGCCATGAAGCCGACGGCCTTGCTGATAAATACCGCTCGCGGTGCTTTGGTCGACGAGATCGCGCTCTTCAAGGCTCTTGAAGAAAAACAAATTGCCGGTGCTGGCCTCGATGTCTATTCTCAAGAACCCCTCAATCAAAAGAACCACCCCCTCAAAGGGCTCTACCAGATGGAGAACGTCATTCTCTTTCCCCACCTCACCTTCTACACCGCCGAGGCGATGCAACGACTGGAAGCGGAGACCATTGAACGATGCCTTGAAATTATTGAAAACCGAACGCTAACGATAAAATCAAGCGACCCTCGCCTCAAAATATAGCCTGTTTTGTGAAATATTCGGGCTAGACCATGCCTTTGAATGCGAAAAAGGTCAGGGAAAGGATGCCGGCGGTGACCAGGGCGATGGATGTGTCCTGGAGGGGCTTGGGTACCCTGGCAAGGAGAATGCGTTCCCTGACGCCCGCGAACAGAATGAGCGCCAGGCCGAAGCCGATGGCATAACTCATGGAGGCCACCAGGGCCTGAAGGAACGTGTATTCCTCATTGACGTTGATAAGGCAGACACCCATGACGGCGCAGTTCGTGGTGATGAGGGGTAAAAAAATTCCCAGGCCGGCATAGAGGGCCGGGATGCTCTTTCGTAAAAACATTTCAACCAGCTGCACCAGGGACGCAATGACGAAGATGAACGCTATGGTGCGAAGATATTCCATACCGAATTTCTGCAGGATATAGGTATTGACGACCCAGGTAATCACCCCGGCCAGTACCAGAACGAACACGACGGCCATGGCCATGCCAACGGCGGTTTCCATTTTTTTGGAGGTGCCCAGAAAGGGGCAGTTGCCCAGGTACTGTGCCAGCAAAATGTTGTTGATGAGTATACAGCTGATTGCCAGAATGATGTAGTCGCCCATCGGTGTTCTCCTGTTATTTTCCAGCCATGTTCATGAGGCACAGCATGAGGCCCAGACAGATGAATGCGCCGGGTGCTTCGATCATGAACGTAAACGGTTGAAACGCGGGACCGAATATTTGAATGGGTGTTTCCCAGATCGTCAGAGTGCCGCTGCCGAACAATTCCCTCACAGCACCAAGGGCTGCCAGTGAAAGGGTGAAGCCGATGCCGATGCCGAGGCCGTCCGCAAAGGATGCCACAACCCCGTTTTTGGAGGCAAAGGCCTCGGATCGTCCCAGAACGATACAGTTGACAACGATGAGGGGGATAAAAATACCTAGCTTCAGGAACAGGGGATAGGTATATGCCTGCATAACCAGCTCCACGACCGTGACAAATGTGGCGATAATGATGATAAAACAGGCGATTCTGACCTTGGGCGGAATGACATTACGCAGGGAGGATACAAGAATATTGGAACACACCAGCACAAAGGTCGTTGCCAGACCCATCCCGATGCCGTTTTCCACTGTTTTGGTGACTGCCAACACCGGGCACAACCCGAGAACGAGTCGAAATGGGGGTATCTCTTCCCACAATCCCTTTGTAAACTCTTGCGCGATTGATTTCGCCATGGCCTTCTCCCTACTTGAATGCCTTCAGTTTTTCAGTGATCTGGGGTTTCAGCCGCTGATAGATTGCACTGGCGTCCGACAATGCCATGCTGATGCCCCGAGATGTTATGGTTGCTCCGCTGAGGGCATCCACCTGCCCCCCGTCACCCTTGACCTGAAACGTGCCCGCCAGTGGTGTATTTTTGAATTGCGCTGTGAAAGAAGGATCGGATTTTGCCTTGGAACCGACACCGGGTGTCTCACTGTGTGTGGTGACACCGACGCCCAGGATCTTGTCGTCGAAAGTGTTGACCCCCACCATGATGCCGATGTCACCTCCGTAACCTTTTCCCGAACTTTCAAAAGCCACCGAGCTGGCTTTCCCATCGAACACAGCGATAAAAAAATTACGCTCGATGTCCTGGTCAACGATCTTGAAACGGTTGTCAATGGGAGCATTGGATGCGCCTTCCAGAATCGCCATGATGGCCGGACCCTTCACAAACGTCAGTTGCTGGGTTTCGATTTTGTCCTTGGTTCCGTTCCGAATGGCGGCCAACAGACCGCCCGAAAATGAACTGAGGATTGTCAGGACAACGATCATCTTGATCATCTCACGCATACTATTCAACCTTTCCCAGTGCCTTGGGCCGGATTTTATCCAGCAATGGGCTCAGCAGATTGATTACCAGGATAGCCAGAACTGAGCCATCGACATAGGCACCGATGTTACGTATCAATACAGTCATGATACCGCCGATCGTCCCATAGATGATCATGGGTATGAAATTGACGGGTGAAGAGGAATCCTCGGGTACCAGAAAGAATGCCGCAACCAGGGTATAGCCGGTCAACAGGTGGAAAAAAGGACCTGCGAAGCGGGCCGGGTCGATGATGTTGAAGACAAGGGCGGTAATGAAGACCCCTCCCAAAAACGAGATGGCGATCTCCCAGCGTATAAAGCCCCTGATCATGAGGTAAACGCCGCCCAGAACGAGGCCGATGCCGAAGGTAGAACCGATGCCGCCGATTTGTCGACCCATAAACAGATCCATTAATTTGACAGGCTCGATGGCATCGAGACCGAAGTGCTTCAAGGTAGCCAAAGGATAGGTTGCCACAAAGTCAAGACGAAAATGACGATACATGTTGTCGAAATCAAGAAAATCACCCCAGGAAACCATCAGGATGGCAAGTGCCAGTGCCACGGGATTGAAGGGGTTGCTTCCGATGCCGCCAAAGATCTGTTTTCCGATCACGATGGCGATAAATGTTCCTGTCAGGACAAACCACCACGGTGCAGTTGCCGGTAGCAGCATGGCGAATACGAGACCGATGACAGCGGCGTTGCCGTCACCCACAGATACGGGTTTTTTGGAAACGAGATTGATGACGATTTCCCATAACATGGCGGTGGCAATGGAAAAACTAACCACCGCGATAGCGGGGGCGCCGAACCGGAAGATACCCCCTAAAATGACGGCTGGTAGTGCGGCCAGAATGATGTGCAGACTCATCTGAGGTATGCTGCTTCCGATATGGATAAACGGCGCATGGGATACGATCAGTTTTCTCGGGTTATTCATCTGCTGCCTCCCCGGTTGCTGCGCGAGCGAGTTCATATTTGGCCAATTTGATGGATTGAAAGATGGGTATCCTCGACACGCAGACATAACTGCAGAGTCCACATTCAAGACAGGAATACAGATCGTAATTTTGTGCGGCTTCTTCATACTCACCGGCTTCGATAAGACGAATCAACATATTGACCGGCATTCTGGCAGGGCAGACGCGAATACAATCGCCGCAATTGATACAAGGATAATCCGAGACACGCGCAACATCCTCCTTGTCCTGCAAAAAAACGGCATCGGTGTCGGGTCTTATGGGAAACGTCTCTGTGAAGATGCTGTAGCCGTTTAAGGGGCCGCCGATGATAAGCCGATCCTGATCGTTCAAGCTCAGGCGAAAATGTTTTAAGATATCCCCAATGGGGGTGCCCACGGTGACTGATAATAGAGAACGGTTTCCATTTTTGTCCACAAAGGTGACCAGCTTGGTGTCCGCCAGTTTGCGGCTGCTGACAGAACGGCCCAGCGAAGCCACTGCTTCCACACCCATAAAGGCGAGGCCAAGATCCTGGAAATCTTTTCCAACAGGGATTTCATGGCCTATCACCCTCTGGGCCACAAGATGCGGCAAGCCTGCGGGATATTCTTTGCCGACACTGATGACGGATGCGCCTATGTCACCAAACCCCTGGATTGCGTCCTGTGGTGCAACAACAACGATATGATCGACGCCGGTAATGGTTTTGAGATGTTGAATGCCCTGAATCAAATCATGATAAAAAAGCCTCCAGGGCGTACTGGGCAGTGATGATAAAAAGATCCTGGCCCATGGCATTGATGACAATGGTCTGGATGGGTTTGTCTGCATCTGAAAAGATTTCAAATGCAGGGCTCCCGGGTAAGCAGCGCAGCAGGTCGACGGCGCCTTGGAGGGAGGGGGTGTCGCAGTAGGCGGCAAAACCTTCGTCAAGAAGAACCTTTTTTGACACCCCAACGGATAGCGCCGTAAACTGCTTTCCGGCTTCTCCTGCAAAGGGCTCGATATCGGTAATGGTGCCGGTTGCGGTCGATACGGCATAGGCCTTCGACGCCGGTGTCAGGAAAATTTTTTGTCCTGTTTTGACAGACGCGCCTTTCTGGATCATCGGCGCATGCTCGTTTTCGGCATGATCCTCGATCAGAAGCGTGATCTGACGAGGTGGTCCAATCCGGACAGCGTCAGGTAACACACCCGGTATCGAATCAAGCTGAAAACGTGGTGCCGTTACAGAAAAAAATGACCTATTCTTCATATGAGTACCTTTTTCCTTAGCCGCGTGACGTTGAAAAACCCTTGGTCTGTGCATCCAGCATTTGCATTACTGCATGATATGGCACGATGCACATTCGATGGGACCGGCATCGAACGCTTGATGGCATTCGATGCATCCCGCGTGGAAGGCATCGGACCGTTTCATGACCTGCGTATCTTCGATTTCATCAGGTTCGTGACAGTCACTGCATATTTCGGGAGGCTGCGCTGCGTTTTCATCAACGGTGTGACACGCTCCGCAGGCAATGAGCGCCCCATCATCATCGGGTGGGTGATGATGGCAATCCCAGCAGGAAAGACCGTACGCTGACTCGGAAGTATGTGAATAGTGGTCAAAAAGAACCTTGCCAGCTGTGACCTTATACATGATTCTCATGGGTTCTTCCGGTGCTGTAACAGGAAAGGCGGCATAACACAAAACGCCAACAACCAGAAAACAGACCACGAGACCATACACAACCTTCATCTTTTGCTTCGAGATCATAAGGAAACCAGTCCTTTCAACTGTTTGGCTTTTCGGTAGCCTTGCACGCACTACCATAATGTAACCGGGCTTTCAAGTAATTTTATTCGATCTCACAGCTTATCGACGTGATGCAACAATCCCGCTTGTGGGGTGCATCATTCTGTACAGGATTATTAAAAAATGAACATCGAACCTTGAACATCGAACGTCCAACGTCGAATGAAAACAAACATTCAATATTGAACCGCAAAAGCGAGCGCATTCCCCGTAGCTTGCTGCGGGGTTAGCGAGCGAATCTAAATTAGACAGAATTCCTTACGGTCGAAGATTCCTCGTAGCTTGCTGCGAGGTTCTTCAATAATGTGTGTTTCTTTTTAGCTGTTTTGATGCTTGTGTCAAAAAAACGAACTATTTCTTCTGTTTCCTCATTTTACCCATTCAAAATTCGATGTTGGACGTTCATTTTTTCATCTATTCATCCTGGCAGACCCCACACCGCCGGCAGACTTCCACATCACAGGGAGCTGTTATGTCACCACGCATGGCTTTCCGGTATTCCGCTAGAAGATAGGACTTTCGGATGCCGTGATCGATAAAATCCCAGGGGAAGATTTCGTCGTCATTTCTTTCCCGGCGAACATAGAAATCGGCGTCAATACGGGAGGCCTTAAAGGTTTTTGGCCAGTTGCCGCCATTGGCATGGGCTGCTTCCAGCATGTCGGCGACCCGCATATCGCCTCGAGACAGGAGCGCCTGGACATATGCCCAGCGGGGAATATCGGCATGTATACGGACATTTGGGACACGTTTGAGCCCCTTTTGAATATGTTTGAGCTTCAGTTTGAGTGTCTTGATGTCATCCATGGCTGCCCATTGAAAGGGTGTGTGGGGCTTGGGGACGAAGGCATTGATGCTCACGGTGATCTCGCCGATGCGACCCTTGACGCGACTCGATTTCAGAAAAACGTGTTTCACCGTTTGGCAGAGTTTGACGATGGCCTCGATATCTTGCATGGTTTCCGTGGGCAGACCGATCATGAAATAGAGCCTGAGATTCGGGATGCCGTTGCTGACAAGCGCTTCTGCCGCAGCCAGGATGCTTTTTTCGGAGAGACCCTTGTTGATACACCGGCGCAAGCGCTCAGACCCGGCGTCGGGGGCGATGGTGGCTGTTTTGACCTTGCTTTTTGATAGATGGGAGAGCAGGTCATGGTCGAGGGCATCCGCCCTGAGGGAACTGAAGGAAACATCGGCTTCGGCCCCTTCGGCGGCTCGGCAGAGCTCGTCGAGTCCGGGGAGATCGGAAACCGCCGCCCCTACGAGCCCTATTTTGTTGGTATGGGCAAGTCCGTCATGAAGACACGACACCAGCAGATCAGGATTTCTAAAGCGGGGAGGGCGGTATACGAAACCGGCACCGCAAAAGCGACACCCGTGAGGGCAGCCACGGGAAACCTCGATCAGAAAGGTTTGATCAAATGTGGTATTGGGCGTCACGATGGCGCTGCAAGTCGGTGTCTGGGCGATATCCCGGACATAGGCTCTTCTGATGATACCGGGAACGTCTTTGAGGGGTTTCAACCCCTGAAACGTATTGTCCGGATTATACAACTCCCGGTAGAAAGCCGGAACATAAATGCCCTCTATTTCTTGTGCTGCACGGGTCAACAGGGCATCTCGCGTTTCCGTTACCGTGAATAGACGCATAAAGCCGGACAGATTGGCTTCTGCCTCGCCGATCAGAAAACAATCAATAAAAGGTGCGATGGGTGCAGGATTCAACAAGCAGGTCACACCCCCGGCGATGATGAGGGGGTGGGTTTCGTCTCTGTGGGCGGAACGGAAGGGAAGCCCGGCTTTCTCAAGCATGCTGAGCAGGTTGGGGTAGTCGTTTTCAAAGGACAGGGATACGGCAATGATATCGAAGGTCGAAATGGGCCGTCCGGATTCGATTGAGATGATATCGCCTGTGTTGGCCATGTCTTGATCCGGGAGGAAGGACCTTTCACAGACGATATCATCCAATTCGTTCAAAAGCCGATAGACGGTTTGGAAGCCCAGGTTTGACATCCCCAGGTGATAGGTATTCGGGTATATCAGGGCAACGGCTGTTTTTGCCTGTTGTCCCTGTTTTCCCATGACGGAGATTTCCGCGTCCAAGCGCCTTTGTCGGTCAATGTCGCCTTTATTAGCCATACGGCTTCATAATATGAGACGGCTCCTTTATCAAACAAATTTATATGTCGTGGGCGGTCGGTTGCTCAGTCGGCTTTGCGCCTCAGAAATGTGGGCACCTCGAGATCGCTGTTGTCGATGACGATGCCTTTATATCCGCGGTAAGAAGCGCCGCCTGATTCGCCCACGGCCTCTTTTCTCCTGATAAATGTGGGTTCGTCATAATCCACGATATTTTTGAGGTCTGAGGGCTTGATATCCCGGACCCTGCCGCGAAAGGGGTGTTCCATGACGTTGTCGGGTTGAATCTTGTCTGCTTTCTCACCGATTCCCGTGGCGATAACCGTAACGCTCAATTCGTCATCCATGGAATCGTCGACCACCGTCCCCCAGATGATATCCGCATTCTCGCCTACCTCGCTGTAGATGCGCTCGGAAGCTTCTGTCATCTCCTCCATGGTCAGTTCACTGTTGCAGGTGATGTTCATAAGGACACCCTTGGCCCCGGAGATGGCGATATCTTCCAGAAGTGGATGGGAGATGGCGCGTTCGGCGGCTTCTATGGCCCGGTTTTCTCCCCTTGAAATTCCGATGCCCATGATGGCCATACCCGCTCTGGACATGGTGGTTCTGACATCGGCAAAATCGAGGTTGACCAGCCCCGGCATCATAATCAGATCCGTGATGCCCTTGACGGAATGGAGCAGGATTTCGTCGGCCTTTCTGAACATTTCAAGCATTTTGGCGTTCTTGGAAGCCAGCGCCCGCAGGCGATCGTTGGGTATGGTGATAACCGTATCGGCAACCTGCTTCAGGGTTTCGATACCATCCTCGGCCTGGCGGGTGCGTTTCTTGCCTTCAAAAGAGAACGGTTTCGTGACCACGGCGACCGTGAGCGCCCCCATTTCCTTGCAGATTTCTGCAATCACCGGCGCTGCGCCCGTGCCCGTGCCACCCCCAAAGCCCGCAGTGATGAAAACCATATGGCTGTTTTCAAGGGCTTTGCGGATGCCGTCCCTGTTCTCCAGAGCGGCATCCCTGCCAATATTTGGATTGGCCCCGGCACCCAGTCCTTCGGTGAGTCTTTCCCCCAGCTGGAGTTTGGTTTCTGCCTTGGACACCTCGAGTGCCTGGGCATCCGTGTTGGCGCAGATGAATTTCACCCCTTGCAGATTGCCGGCAATCATGTTGTTGATTGCATTTCCACCTGCGCCGCCAACGCCAATGACCTTGATCTTCGCTGTTTTGTCATTTTCTACATAAGTAAACATGTTTCCTCCCGTTAAATTAAGTTGCTGTGACTTTATTCCAAACTGTTGCGCTACGAATATGGTTCTTCCCCCAAGTCGCTGGGAGAAAAGTTCCGAAGGCGCCACTCTTTTGAAAGAATGGCACTAGATGACATCCTTGAACCACTTGCGCATTTGGCTCATGACACCATTGAAAATATGTTTGTCACGTATTCTGAACTTTTTGGTTACCTGGTTTCGGACACCGTACATGACCAGGCCCACCCCAGTGGCATACATGGGGTTGTTGACGACATCCACGAGACCGGTGATGCCACTGGGCCTTCCGATTCTGACCGGCAGGTTGAATATGGATTCGGCGATATCGCTGATGCCTTCCAAAAGAGCGGTGCCACCGGTCATGACCATGCCTGAGGTGATAAAATTTTCCATACCGGCCCGGTATATTTCCCTCTGGATGAGGGTAAAAATTTCTTCCATGCGTGGCTCGAGGATTTCTCCGAGAATCTGTCGGGGAAGCTTTTTGGGTTCTCGACCCCCCATTCCCGGAACCTCTATGGTTTCCTCGCTGCTGATACTGTTGGAAGAGCATGTCCCATAGCGGGTTTTGATCTTTTCCGCTTCAACCAGGGGCGCCCGCAGCCCGATGGCAATATCATTGGTCAGGTTGTTACCCCCCAGGCTCAAGACAAAGGTGTGCTTGATATTCTTTCCCGAGAATATCGCCAGATCGGATGTGCCCCCACCCAGATCCAAAAGCGCTGTGCCGAGTTCTTTTTCTTCGTTGGTCAACACCGCTTCTCCTGAGGCCAAAGATTCCAGAACGATGTCACAGACATCGAGACCGGATCGGTTGGCACATTTAACGATGTTGTGGGCCGACGTGACGGCACCGGTTACGATATGAATCTTTGCTTCCAGCCGGACGCCTGCCATGCCGACCGGGTTCTGAATACCCGTCTGTTCGTCGACGATGTATTCCTGCGGCAGGACGTGGATGACCTCCCGATCCATGGGTATGGCGACCGCACGCGCTGCGTCGATGACACGATCCACATCGTTTTGGGTAATTTCCGGGCCTTTAATGGCGACGATGCCACGGCTGTTGAAGCCGGTGATGTGTCCACCGGCGATGCCGGCATAGACGGATGAGATCTCACAGCCGGCCATCAACTCGGCTTCTTCGACCGCTTTCTTGATCGAGTCCACTGTCGACTCGATGTTGACGACCACCCCTTTTCGAAGCCCGATGGAGGGGCTCGTTCCGATACCGATGATGCTGATATCATCGTTGGAGACCTCTCCCACCACGGCACATATTTTTGTGGTTCCAATATCCAGACCGACGACGATATTTTCATGACCCTGCACCTTACACCTCCTTGTTTCCCGTGGTGGGTTGTTTCTCCAGATTCAGATTGACAACAATTCGATCGGGATCGATTAAATCTATTGAGTTCAATATCGGTATATTCTTGTTTTTCTTGAGATAAAGTAAAACTTCCTGGAGTTTTTTGTATTTGCTGGGGTATTCATCGAATCCCAGTTTGAGTGCACCGAGACGGTTGTCGGCATGGATCGTCAGGCCGATATCCCGGTCTACCTCTATTCTCCGTATCTCTTGGTTGGTGAGGATGCTGTCCGTATGCTGACCCAGCCTTAACACCGTCATAACGGCATTGAACGGCTGGCTGTAGGGTCTGGTCCCGACATTCAGGTCAGAAAAAGCCAGTCCGCTGACAAGCGGCAGATTAACCGGATCGGTCACTTCCCATTCCTTGAAAAGCTCACCCTGGCGGTTGAGCAAAAACTTGCGCTTGATATCGATAATTGCCAGAGGTTCGTGTTCTTTGATACGGATGCGGATGCCGGAAGGGATTTCCCGGCTGACCTCGGCCTCCGATATCCATGGATGTGCCAGGAGCCTTTTGCGGGTAGTGGTTAGATTCACGGAGAAAATGTTGAGGCCTTGGGAGAGCTCTGCCTGGGTGATAACCGCCTTTTGATCGAGCGTTTTGCAGCCCTGTACGTTGAGATAAACGGCTTTAAAGTAACCGGACTGGGTGAAAAGAGCATATCCGAAGATGAAGGCAAAACTCATAACTGCCACCAGGGACACGCCGGACACGATTTTCAACAGACCGATCAGATGCTGGATTTTTTGAGTCCGTCTCCTCGCGGCGCTGTTTTTATAAAAATTTCTTCGGGCTTTCTTATGTGCCAACAATTTTAACCTCTGATTCAAGGACGACATTGAATGATGCCGACACGGCTTCCTGAATCAACGCTTTCAGTTCAAGGATGTCCGCAGCGGTTGCCTTGTTCTTGTTGATGATGAAATTGGCGTGTGTGTTAGACACTTGGGCGTCTCCGACTTGTTTGCCTTTCAAACCGGCCAGCTCTATGAGTTCACCGGCTGATTTGCCTGTGGCCGGATTTCTGAAAAAACACCCCGCGCTCCATTGATGCAGGGGTTGCGTTGCGCTTTTTTTTTCAATGATGGCCGCAGCTTCGGTTTGAATGCCCTGCCTGCCCGCCACGGATAGTCGCAACTCTCCCTCCAGGATGATGGGGTTTCGCGCATCGGGCACCCCTGGACCCGCTTCCCAATCGAGCCCCCTGTAGTGGAACCGCAAGCCATTTTTTTCGATCCGCACGGGTTCGCCGTCGTGCGAGAGCACCACCACCGCAGTGACGACATCCGCCATGCTTCCAAGTCCTGTGCCCGCATTCATGGCCAGGGCGCCCCCGACCGTTCCGGGAATGCCTAAGGCAAAATTCATTCCCTTGAATCTGTTGCCGGAAGCATAGTTGCAGAGTCGGTTGAGCCAGACGGCGGCACCGCATGTTACGACGACGCTTTCCTTGTCCAGAACCGCGTGCTGGATGTCATTCAGACAGTGTTTCATTGAAATAACGATTCCCCGTATACCCTTGTCCAGAACCAGCAGGTTGGTACCGTTGCCGATGATGAAGTAGGGGAGCCTGTTTTCCTCTATCCATCGGACGAGCACCACCAGAGCCGCTTTATCTTTGGGAGCGACATACACATCTGCCGGTCCCCCTACCCTAAGAGACGTATGCCGGGACATGGGCTCATGGAACCGCACCTTGGGGCCGAACGTGGCCGTCAGCCATTGTTTATGAATGTTGTTTATCTTCATATTCTCAATTTACAACTCGCCGACCCTATTCTTTTTCAGCACGGCCTCTCCCACCATCCAGACGTCCCCGGCCCCGAGTGTCAGAAGGACATCTCCGGCACGCATGATTTTTTGTGAGTATTGAACGGCGTTGTCGATGTTATCCGTGCAGATGACTTCCTTGTGACCGTGTGCCATGATAGCGTCACAAAGGTCGTGACTGTTGACGCCTTCGATAACCTGCTCGCCGGCCGAGTAGATGGGTAGTACCAGCAGAACATCCGATTGATAGAAAGAACGGCTGAAGTCATCGAACAGTGCCTGGGTCCTCGAATACCGGTGCGGTTGGAACACCACCACTTTTCTTCGGTCCGGCCAGGCTTCCTTGAGCGCCTGGAGTGTGGCCTTGATCTCGGTGGGGTGGTGCCCATAATCATCCACAACGGTTACGCCGTTCTGCTCGCCCTTGATTTCAAGCCGCCTTTGGACACCCTCGGCCTTTTCGAGCGCTTTCTTGATGACGGAAAAGGGAATATCCAGCTCGAGGCCCACGGCAATACCGGCCATGGCATTGGCGATACTGTGGTGGCCCGGTAAGTTGAGGTAAATTTCCCCTAACGCTTGACCCTGGAAATAGGCATCGAATCGGCTTTTCAATCCCTCGAATCGGACGTTTTTGGCCTGCACATCTGCCTGAGAGCTCATGCCATAGGTGACAAACCGTTTCCTGATGGCCGGAATAAGCGCCTGGACATGCTCGTTGTCCAGACACAGTACCCCTAGACCGTAAAAAGGAACCTTCTGGACAAATTCCAGAAACGCTTCTTTGATGGCGGAAATATCCGCATAGTAATCAAGATGTTCCCGGTCGATATTGGTAACAACGGCAATGGCAGGGGACATCTTTAGAAAGGACCCATCGCTTTCATCGGCCTCGGCAACGATGTAATCCCCCTGCCCGAGCAAGGCGTTGGACCCGATACTTTTCAACTTGCCCCCGATGACCACCGTGGGATCCAGCCCTCCTTCTGCAAGAACGGTCGAAACGATGGAGGTGGTGGATGTCTTGCCATGGGCACCGGCGATAGCGATGCTGTATTTCAGCCGCATGAGTTCGGCGAGCATTTCGGCTCTGGGAATGACGGGAATATTGAGTTGTTCTGCTGCCAGTACTTCCGCGTTGTCGCTTTTGACTGCCGAGGATGTGACCACCACGTCGGCATCCTGGATGTGTGTTCCGCTGTGGCCACGGTATATGATACCGCCTAATTTCTCGAGACGACTGGTGATATCGGACAATTTGAGGTCTGAGCCGGACACGGTGTATCCGAGGTTGATCAACAATTCTGCAATCCCGCTCATGCCGATGCCACCGATTCCGACAAAATGAATATGGTACTTTTTATGGTACATCTTTTTTCCTGTTTGTTGCCTTTATTCAATTCATCGATTTGGTTGTGTTGCCGGTTTGCTTGGCCCCGGAAACAACCCAATAAACGTGAAACTTATGACCCTGGAGCCCTGCAACCCTTGGGCCCTCGAATCCTCGAAGTCTTGTTTACCAATTCATATAAATCCGCTGCAATGTCTTTGGCTGCATTCGGCCTGGCCTGCTTTCGCATGTTGACAGCCATGATGGCGAGTTTCTCCGGTGATGATACATAGTGCTCGATCTTATCGGCCAGAAGCGCACCGCTCAGGTCTTTTTCGAGGATCAACTCTGCCGCTCCCGCGGAGACGAGTCGACGGGCGTTGACGGCCTGGTGGTCATCGGCAGCAAACGGGTAGGGGACGAAGATAACGCCTTTCCCCAAGACTGCCAGCTCGGCGATGGTCGATGCACCGGCTCTGCAAATCACCAGGTCCGCTTTGCGGTATTGCTTTTGCATGCGATTGAAAAAGGGTTTGACGGTGCTGGCAATGCCGTGATCGGCGTAGGCTTTTTTGGTAACTTCTTCATCTGAAGCGCCTGTCTGATGAATGAAAACGAGCCTGTCTTTGGATTTGATATACGTAAGTGCCGCCATAACAGCCGTGTTGATACGGTGCGCCCCCTGGCTGCCCCCGACGATGAAGACGGTGAAGGGGTCCTTGGGGGTTGCCGGGCCTCTCGTGCTTGCGAAGCCGTTTTCGAAACAGGAACGTAATTCTTTTCTCACGGGGTTACCCATCATGCGGATTTTCTGCGGCGCCGATTTGATCCGGGTGTCGGAAAAGGATACGTAAATCCTATCTGCAAAACAGGAGAGCATTCGATTGGTCATTCCTGGCATCACGTTCTGCTCCTGAAGGGCTCTGGGAATGCGCAGGATCCAGGCGGCGATTACCACGGGGCCGGAAGAATACCCCCCGACACCCAGTACGACATCCGGACGAACCTGTCTGAGTATGCATGTTGCCCTGAAAATGCTTCCTGGTAGAGAAGCCAGTGCCTTGATCTGCTGGCGTCTGGTTTTTCCTTTCAGACTCTGGACGCGGATGTGATTCTGCTGGAAGCCTTTGGCACTCAAGACCCGGGTTTCAAATCGATTTCCCGTACCCACGAAACGCACCCGGCTGTTCGTGCCGGCAGCTAGGACCTCCTCGGCAACGGCAATACCCGGAAATAGATGCCCGCCGGTACCGCCACCGGCGATAATCAGAGAAAGGCTAGGGTTGCTTTTTCCCGTGAATGGTCGAGGAACATCGGATGGGATGCTTTGACCGGAAACGGGGGCTACCGTAAATGCTCGGCAGTATCCCCCGGGGCTGTATGGCCCATGGGTCATGGTCTTATTTTTTAGCATGCCGTGCTCCTATGTTCATAAGAATCCCAATGGATGCCATGTTGACCAGCAGCGATGTTCCACCGTAACTCAAAAACGGCAGCGTCAAACCTTTTGTGGGAAGCAAGCCGAGGGTGACGCACATGTTGACGCATACCTGCAATATAATCGCAATCGTAATCCCTGTTGCCATGAAGACCGAGAAAGAATCCTTGGCATTTCGCGCGATAGATATGCCGCGCCACAGAATAAGCGCATATAGAGCCAAGATGATCAAAATACCTACCAGACCGAGTTCTTCGCCAATCACCGAGAAAATGAAGTCCGTGTGCGGCTCGGGAAGATAAAAGAGTTTCTGGTAGCCCCTGCCGATACCGGCGCCCCAGATGCCCCCTGTGCCGAAGGCCATGAGCGAATGAATGATTTGATACCCATCTTCCGCTGGATACTGCCAGGGATCCAGAAAACTGGTAATCCTGCGTAACCGATAGTCGGCGTTCAACATGACATAATAGATCATGGGTAGAATCAGCAGAACAAAGGAGAGCAGGTATCTCAGCCGGACACCGCCCACGAACAACAGTATCCAGGTAATCGCGCCAAGAATAACCACCGATCCAAAATCCGGCTGTATCATGATGAGGCAGGTAAAGAGAAGCAGGACGATGAGATGGGGCAGGAACCCGATGGAAAAGACTTTGATGTTTTCCTGCTTTTTACTCATGGAATATGCCAGATATATGACCATGGCCAGACGTGCGATTTCGGATGGCTGAAACGAAAAGCCCATGATGCTGAGCCAGCGTTTTGCCCCACCTGCGCTGAGACCCAGGTTGCTGAAGGGGATCAACAGCAGGAGTAGAAGGACAATTACCAGCAGGGGATACGCCATGGACCTGTAGGCTGCAATGGGAATGTGCCCGCATGCTACCAGGGCAATCATGCCCATGAGGGAAAAGAAGGCCTGTCGTTTCAGGAAGTAGTAGTCTGAACCGAACTTGTTGAGCGCCAGCGCCGAGCTCGCGCTGTAGACCATCACGATCCCGATGCCCACCAGAAAAAGCACCGAGAAGAGAAGCGTGATATCATAGGTCAATGCGTTGGTTTCAGCGCGTTTCATTGGCATTTGCTTGTTTCCCACTGGTTTCAACACCTGTCAAAATCAAATGCGTTTACGATTCTCATTCGAGGAACATCGTCGCGTTCGATACAATCGTTTCGACGATTGTATTTCGTCATCTTTTTCGTTCACATACGGCCCTGCGGAAGGCATCACCGCGTTGCTTGTAATCCTGATACATATCAAAACTGGCGCATGCGGGTGACAGGAGAACCACCTCCCCCGGAGAAGCCCCGGCATGCGCAACAGAGACGGCATCCTGCATGGTCGCGACGATGCGGGTGGTGGTCAGGTTCCCCAGAGCGGCCTTGATTGCTGCCGATGCCTCACCCAACAGAATCAGGTTCTTGACCTTCTGCCGAATAGACGATGCGAGCAAATGAAACCGCCCCCCTTTGTCTCGCCCGCCCATGATCAGGTGGATCGGGCCCTGCAGACATTCGATTGCCCGTTGAACCGCGTCCACGTTGGTGGCTTTGGAGTCATTGTAAAAGACAACGCCATCCAAGTCGGCGATTCGTTCCATGCGATGGGGAAGCCCCCTGAACGCTTCAAGCGCCTTGTGTATTCCGGTCAGCGTCCCCCCGGCAACCAGTGCTGCCAGGCTGGCGGCGGAAATGTTTTCCAGTTCATGCCGGCATTTCAATGACACCCGATCCAACGAGACGGCCGCTCGCTTTTGGCTTAAAGATTGCCCGGATTTACTTGTCCGGGGGTCTTTTTCAAGGTAAGAATCCAAGCCATGAAATGTGATGGCATGGCTTTCGATATCGGCCCCTTTTTCCTTTTCCGAACGACCCGTGAAAAACACCTTTTCGGGCTCATACGTGCTGCAGATCTGTCTGATCCGTTGATC
Organism: uncultured delta proteobacterium; assembly: GCA_963701385.1. Taxonomy (GTDB): domain Bacteria; phylum Desulfobacterota; class Desulfobacteria; order Desulfobacterales; family B30-G6; genus B30-G6. The sequence continues at coordinate 207,266 of CAVOZW010000017.1, read as the reverse complement.
TTCACCGTTCAGCACAGCGATGTCGTTCTTTTTCTGGTTTTCCAGGATACGTCCCTTGGTTTTTGCATAGGCCATAAGATCCGGATAACGGTCCAGGTGGTCATCGGTGATGTTCAACAACAGGCTGATGTCCGGTTTAAACGATGTGATCGTATCGAGCTGGAAGCTGCTGACCTCAACCACCAGGTGATGGACTTTTTCATGACCGGTCAGGTAACTGATCAATGGATTACCGATGTTGCCACCCACAAATACAGTTTGCCCCGACTGTTCCAACATATCGCCGATGAGCCGGGTCGTTGTTGTTTTCCCATTGGTTCCTGTCACGGCGATCATCGGCTCTTTGATAAAGCGGGAGGCCAGTTCGATTTCGCCTAGCACAGGGATTCCTTTCTCTTGAGCAGCTTGAATGGGTAAAAGGGTATGCGGCACGCCTGGGCTGATGACAATGAAGTCAGCGCCGGTAAAGGTGTCCGTTACATGCCCTCCGAACTCGGTTCGTACACCCAGATCACGAAATTTACGGGCGGCTTCTCCCATCTCGTCTTCTCCTGCCATGTCCGATATGGTGACCGTTGCGCCTTGTCGAGTCAAAAAGGAGACTGTTTCGAAACCGGATCGCCCCATGCCCACCACCAGGGCTTTTGAATTTTTTAACATCATTGCTTATCTCAACTTCAACGTGCTCATAGAGATCAATGCCAGGGCGATGGCGATAATCCAGAATCGAACGATGATCTTGGGTTCTGGTACCCCTTTCAATTCAAAGTGGTGATGCAGCGGCGCCATTCTGAATATGCGTCCCCCATGGGTCATTTTAAAAAAACTTACCTGAAATATCACCGAAAGCGCCTCGATGACAAAAAGTCCCCCCACAATGACCAGCAGAATTTCCTGCTTGGTGATAACGGCGATGGATCCCAGCGCGCCCCCCAGGGAAAGGGATCCCACGTCACCCATAAAAATCTGGGCAGGGTAGGTGTTAAACCAGAGAAATCCGAGCCCGGCACCGGCAAGAGAACCGCACATAATTGCCAGCTCGCCGCCGCCGGACACATAATTGATCTGAAGATAGGCTGCCAGTTTGACATGCCCGGTGACATAAGCAAAAATCATATACGTGGCCGATGCAATGATGACGGGGCCGATGGCGAGTCCATCCAGACCATCCGTCAGGTTGACCGCATTGGAGGTTCCGACGATCACCAGCACGGCGAAGACAATATACCCGAGACCCAGATCCGGGGATATGTGTTTGAAAAAGGGGAGGGTCACCCGGGTGTCGAAATCCGGGTTCAAATAGAGCAGGGATCCAGCGATCGTCGCCAGGACGGCCTGAAAGACAAACTTGCTTTTGGCCGAGAGACCCTTGTTGCGTTTCTTGACGAGCTTCATATAATCATCCACGAAGCCGATGACACCGTACCCGACGATGATCAACAGAACGACCCAGATGTAGGCATTGGTCAGATTGGCCCACAAGAGTGTCGATACCAGAATGGAAAGCAGTATCAGGACGCCGCCCATGGTGGGTGTCCCGGCTTTGGTATGATGGGTGTCGGGGCCATCTTCCTGGATGTATTGACCGATCTGAAATTTTCTGAGCTGCCGGATGATCCATGGCCCGAGCAAAAAGCAGATAATGAAGGCGGTTAGACTGGCATAGATCGTCCGGAACGTAATGTATCGAAATACATTGAACGCCGATATGGATGTATGTAGCGGATACAGCAGGTGATAAATCATGTTGTATCTTCCATTCGGCCATACTCGGCCAGAAGCGCTTGAACCAGGGTTTCCATACGCATACCCCTGGAGCCCTTGATGAGAACCCAGTCCTGCGGTTCGATATTGTTTTTCAGTCCATCAAGAATGTCATCCTTTGAGCCGCAAAGGATGTTTGCCCCCGCCATGCCACCATCGCGGGCGCCCTTTTGAACGGCATCGGCAAACCGACCCGTCACGAAAAGCTTGGCCAGGCCCGATGCTGCCGCAAATCTGCCGATGTCCGTGTGCAGGTCTACGGATGCCTGACCCAGTTCGAGCATATCCCCCAAGGCAGCCATTCCCCGCTGTTTGCGGCGCAGACCGGTCAGGGTGCGAATAGCTGCCTTGATCGACACCGGGTTGGCATTGTAGGTGTCATCGATAAGGTGAAACCCATGAACTGTGCGCAGTATGTTCATTCTGCCTTTGACAGGCCTGAATGAACCCAGGGCTGTCTTGATCTCCCCCAAGGGTATCTCGAGGCAGTTTCCAACGGCAGCGGCGGCCAGGGCGTTGGAAACGTTGTGTTGCCCGGGAACGGGCAGGCTTACATGGATATCAGCGCTCGGGAAGTGTAGTCGAAAGGAGACGCCGGTTGTACTGTTTTCCAGAGCGGTTGCCCGAATATCAGCATCTTCGGACAGACCGTAAAGGATCAGTTTGCATCTTGCCCGCTTGGCCAGACGCATGACAATGGGGTCGTCGGCATTGAGAATTAAGGTCCCCTTGGGTGCCAAGTTTTCGAGCATTTCGGCTTTGGCATTCATGACACCTTCCAGGGAACCGAGACCTTCCAGGTGGGCGGGACCGATGTTGGTAATCAAACCGATATCCGGCGAACAGATTTGGCCCAATCGACGAATTTCACCGCGACGATTCATTCCCAGTTCCAGAATGGCCCACGCATGGCTGCCGTCGATTCTCAAGAGCGTCAATGGGACGCCGATCAGGTTGTTGTAATTGCCAAACGGCGACAGGGTGTTGAATCGACGTTCGACGATACCCGTGATCATGGTACGCGTGGTCGTCTTACCGTTGGAACCGGTCAGGGTGATCACGGAAATATCGGATCGACGCCTGTGAAACGATGCAAGATCTCCGAGGGCTGTCAGGGTGTCTTTCACGCTGACACAGGTGACATGGGCTTTTTCCAGTAACTTGAACAGGGCCTGATCGGTCTTGTTCTGTTGGACGATGATTCCCGTAATGCCCTGTCTGATGGTGTCCGGGATGAACCGATGGCCATCATGGATATCGCCGACCAGGCAGATAAAGCACTGCGCCTGATCGATGGCCCTGGAATCGGTGCTGAACCCCTCAAAGCGTGCTGCGTTGCTCCCGGCATAAAGAACACCACCGGTGGCATCGATGATGTCGGTTACGGACCAGGCTGTTTGTTGCTTGGCTATCACCGCTGGTTGTTGACCTCCGTTTGTAAATTAGACAACACGTGTTGCGCCACGGCTCGGTCGTCGAAGGGGTTCGATGTATCGCCGATGATCTGATACGTCTCATGGCCTTTGCCCGCTATGAGAACCATATCTCCCGGTTTTGCCGCGTGGATACCTGTCTGAATGGCCTGTCTCCGGTCAGGTTCTTTGCAGTAGCCCTTGTGGTTGAAACCATGGCGCAGTTCCTTGGCCGTATACTCGTTTGGACAGACACGCCGAATGCCCGGCAGGATTTGATCGATGATGTCCGCGGGCTTTTCGGATCTCGGATTGTCGGATGTGACAATGGTGAGATGGGAAAATGAGGCTGCAATTTCTCCCATGAGCGGCCTTTTGGTCTTGTCTCTGTTCCCACCGCAGCCAAATATACAGATGATACGCTCAGGGGCCAATTGTCGCAGGGCCTCGAGCACATTTTCAAGGGCATCCGGTGTATGGGCGTAGTCAACGAAGACCGCTGGCCCGGAACTTCCGGGAACACGCTCGAGACGTCCCGGCACCGACAAGGTACGTTCAATGCCGGTCTGTATTGTCTCGGACGTCAGCGCCAGCGCCGATCCAACACCCGCGGCACTCAGAATATTTTCCAGATTGTGCTTGCCGACGAGTGGTGAATCAAAAGCAACAGGACCTTGGGGCGTTGCGATAATGCCCCGGATACCACCCATATCGATGGTTATTGATTCGGAATGGACCAGGCTGTTTGCGTTAAGACCCGTTGTGATGCACGGGTAGGTCAGGTCTGAAACGAGCGCCCGTCCATGAGGGTTGTCCGTATTGATAACTGCCAAGGCTTTTTTATCGATTCCCAGGTATTCCGTAAAAAGCTTTTTTTTGCATGCCCAGTATTGATCCATGTCAGCATGGTAATCGAGGTGATCCTGGGTGAGATTCGTAAATACGCCGATGTCTATCCGGCAGCCCTGGATCCTTGACAGGTCGATGGCATGCGAAGAGACTTCCAGAACGACATGTGTGACACCCTCCGCTTTCATCTCGGCGAGAATCCGCTGCAAATCCAGTGACTCCGGTGTCGTCACGGGATTATTAAACGATTGTCCCTTGTAGCGGTAGTTGATGGTTCCAATGACACCCACATGGAAGCCCGCCGCCAGAAGAATGTTTTCGATCAGATAAGCGGTCGTGGTTTTGCCGTTGGTTCCCGTGATGCCGATGATGATCAAATGCCTGCTGGGATATCCAAAAAAGCGATCGGACAGAAGCGCCAGGGCCTTTCGCGAGTCAGCCACCTGGAAAACAGGCACAGGGGCCGTAGAGGGTTTTTGTGAGACCATGGCCACTGCTCCCCTTTGGACGGCATCCTGGATGAAGCGGTGGCCGTCGGTTGAAAACCCTTCGATGGCAACGAAGAGACCGCCGGGTTTAACATTGCGTGTGTCATAATGCAGAGATGTCACCTCGATCTCCTGAGTGCGTACATCGTGGTCATCGTCCTCGGTTTCAGGACTCTTGACGCCGGCCTCATGAAGGGCCGCCTGTAAATCGTCGATTTTCAACCGCTGACCCCCGTGATCATGGCAGCCTTGATGGCGCCCTTTTTGGTTTCCGGCGCAACATTCAGGTGTTGTAATGTTTCATGGGCGATCTTTTGAAAAGCCGGAGCTGCCACTGTACCACCGTAGTGTTCGCCAACGGGCTCGTCAATAACCACCAGGATGACGAGTCTGGGGTCGTCTGCAGGCGCAAATCCTAAAAACGATGATATGTATTTGTCTGGGGCGTAGTTGCCGCTTGCGTCTATTTTTTGGGCCGTCCCGGTTTTGCCGCCCACCGTATAACCATCCACGAAGGCACTGATGCCCGTGCCCCCTTCTGTAATGACAGTTTTCATGATCCGCTTGACGATGGAGGCCACTTCGGGGGATACAGCGCGGCCGATGATTTCAGGTTGCGTCTGCTTCAAGATGCGACCGTTTTCGTTGCTGACCGACTGCACGATAAAAGGCCGCATGCGCAGACCGTTGTTTGCGATGGCGGCAGCCGCTGAAACCAGCTGTATGGCCGACGTCGATACGCCCTGGCCAAATGCGATGGTGCTGCTATCGATTTTGGACCATCGGTTGCAGGGTGTCAGGACCCCAGCGGTTTCTCCCGGACAATCCAGGCCGGTCTTGTTACCGAATCCGAAATTTTTCAAGGTCTCATACAGGGTTTCAGGCCCCACCAGTTCGACAACTTTGGCAATCCCGATATTGCTCGAATATTTTACAATCTGCTGAAGGGAGAGCCACCCCCTGGGATGGGTGTCATGGATGGTGTTCGATCCGATCTTGTAAGCACCGTTTTCACAGTAGAAAATAGTGCTGGGGCTGCAGATCCCCGTTGACAAGGCAGCGGCCGTGGAGAAGATTTTAATGGTGGAGCCTGGTTCAAAGGGATCGGTCATGGCCCGGTTGCGCCACAGATGGCGTGGGTATTTTTCAAATACATTTGGATTGAAGGATGGATAGTGAGACAATGCCAAAATTTCTCCTGTTCCGGGATTCATGACGACCGCCATGCCGGACTTGGCGGAGAATTCCTTGACCGACGCCTCCAGAGCCGTACTGGTAATATACTGAATGGTGAGGTCTAGGGTCAGCGTGATGTTTTTTCCGCTGTGAAGTGAATGATATACAGGGTCTTCGGTTTCTTGATCTTTTGCGAATCTTCTTCCCAGTGCATCTTTCAGCACGGTGTATTTTTCTTCCGTTCCTCTCAAAACCTGGTCATAATAATATTCGGCACCTTCGAGACCGTTACCATCGATGCCCGTAAATCCAATCACCTGTGCCGCTATCGATTTATTGGGATAAAAGCGGCTGTATTCTGGAATAAAACCGATACCTCGAAGGTTGAGTGCTTTGACGGCCCTGACTTCGTTGGGGGTGGCCTGGCGTTTAACCCAGACAAAACCTTGTTTTGTCTGGAATTGCTTGAGTAGTTGAGACCTGTCTTTGCGGAATATGCCAGACAGGGCCCGCGATGTGGAGGCCTTGTCATCGATCTGGTTCAGATAGGCCGCGATGGATGTCCCTTCTATGCTGACGGCAAGCTCGTTCCCGTCCCGATCATAGATGGTTCCCCGCTTACCTTCCTGGACAAAGGATTTCTCGTATTGTCTGGCTGCTTTTTTTGATAACCACGACCCACAGAAAACCTGCAGATAGATCGCCTTGGCACAGATTACCGAGATCAATAGAAAAAAACCAAGACCCACCAAGGCAATACGCAGCTTGACGTAGTTTTTTGGGATCTTTTTCATGGTATCAGAATCGTTTTATCGGTTGTCGGCATGATCAGGCCCAATTGTTGTTTTGCAATTTGAGCGATGCGGTCTGGAGATTTCAAACGCGCAAGCTCTATTTTCAGGTTGTTTTGATAGGCGATCAATTCTTTCTGGTTCTGTGTTTCCCTGGCAATTTCATACCCATGCTGTACGTTTTGGACCCGGCACCAGGTATAGAAAAGAAGTTCTATGATGAAAACCGACATCATGATCATCCACATACCCGTTGTCTTGAATCGGCGTGGCCGCACGTTTGTCATGATAGCTTTTCCGCAACCCGCAATGTGGCGCTTCTGGACATGGGATTGGCCGAGATTTCTTCCGGGGTCGGTTTTAACCCTTTTTTTAGCAGGATGCGAACCTGGCGTTCCTTTTGACAGACACACCTTGGAAAATCTGGTGGGCACGTGCAAGCCTTTTCCAAATCCTTGAAACCGTGCTTGACGATTCTGTCCTCAAGAGAATGAAACGTCAGGATGCAGATACGTCCTCCGGGCGTCAGGTATTCTGTAAACATATCCATGAACCGCCTGAGTCTTTCCAGCTCTTGGTTCACCGCGATTCTCAGGGCCATGAACACCCGTGTGGCGGGATGTCGCCCGGGCTTCCATTTGGCTCTTGGGATTGCGTCGCAAACGATATTCGCCAGTTGAAGACTGGAACAGATAGCGGTTTTCTGACGGGTGATTCCTATCCGTTTGGCAATCTGCTTGGCCCACCGTTCTTGGCCATACGTTTTGAAGAGATGGGCGAGCGCTTTTTCATCCAGCGTATTCACCAACGCGTCAGCGCGCGTATCTGATCGAGTATCCATGCGCATGTCGAGGGGTTCTTGCGCCTTAAAGCTGAATCCTCTCCCACTCGATTCCAACTGGTGAAGAGAGACACCCAGATCGAGCAGCATGCCATCGACCGCCGCGATATTCAGCTGGGCTATAAATTCAGGAAAGTGAGCATAGTTTCCATGAAAAAGGTGTGTTGACGCTTTGGCACGCTGCAACACGGTTTTGGCATTTTCAATTGCCTCCAGGTCCTGATCGATGCCGATAAGGCAGCCATCGGGATGAATTCGATCCAGAATGGCTGACGCGTGACCGCTGCCGCCGATGGTACCGTCTAAATATGTTTTTCCCGGTTGGCAATTCAGATATTCAACGACCTCTGATAACATGACTGGAATGTGTTGATAGGACATGAGATCAAATTCCTAGTTTGGCAATTTCGTTGCGGACCTCCTCTTTTTTCATGTCTTTTTCCATGGTCGCATTTTCTTTATCCCAGTTTTCGCGGGACCATATCTCGAAATGATCCAGGACACCCACCAGCACGATTTCCTTGTCAAGACCGGCGTATTCTCTCAGCGTTGGCGGGACAAGAATTCGATCCTGTTTGTCCCAGGCACACGCAAACGCACCCCCGATAAAGACCCTTCTGAACCGGCGCATGTTATCGTTTTTTTCGGCCATAGAAAGAATTTTGGATTCAATTTTTTCCCATTCTCTCAATGCATAAACCACCAGACTTCTGTCCATGCGGGACACCATCAGACGGTGGCCGTCCCGGTTGGAAATGACATCCCGAAAGCGTTTAGGGATAATGATACGCCCCTTGACATCGATGGTATGAAAAGAACTGCCGCGATACATAGTTCACCAATAATATCCACTTTTATCCACTTTTTCGCATAAAAGTACATTATTGATAGAAAGTCAAGTAAAAAATAAAAGTTATTACTATCTTATTTATAATAATTTATGAGTGTTAAAATAATTTTTTTTAAAATATATTGGTGGTTATATGTGGATATTTAAGATCCAATCTTCCCAACTTTCGCGTTTCAGCATAAGATAGAGCGCAATGGGTGATCCAATGGCGATTTGTGCTGTTTGAGCCCTTGCGGTGCGTTCGCAAAGCGCCTGGGGATTATTCATTTCGCGTTCGCTTAATCCCGAAAGTTGAGTTAAAAGTAAACGCACATGGGTGAAGTGGTCGTATAAGCGGCATGTGACATTGATCTGCCAAAAAGGGAATGCGCAGATGCGTCTTGTCGCTTGACAACAATTCCCTGGGATTGATAGATATCTCGAAGGCCGAGGCTTTTTTTCACCCAACCCTTCCTGCGCCAAAACGAGTGAAAAAGAACCGAGGGCTCAGATATCCTCAATCGCCGAGCCCAAAATATCGTGAAAGATGTGGGCTAGCACGTGTCAAGATCGTAATAAATAAAATCGTTAAACGATTTTATTGGGGTGCACAAATCGATACAGTAGAAAAAATAAAGCATCTTGCCGAAAAAATGTTTGCGGCTGCCAAAGGGAGCCACGACTGGGAACACACGCTCAGGGTGTTTCGCCTGTGCCAACGAATCGGTGCTGCAGAAAAGGCGGACATGGATGTGTTGCTCATTGCAGCCTGTCTCCACGACATTGGCAGGTGCTATCAGGATGCGTCGAAAGGCAGAATCTGCCATGCGGAAAAGGGGGCTGAAATTGCTGAGCCGCTGATTCGACCATTGGCGCTGTCCGAAGCTAGAAAACAAAATATTATGCACTGCATACGGTCGCACCGCTTTCGGGGGAATCATGCCCCCAGTACAATCGAGGCGCGGATTCTTTTTGATGCAGACAAACTGGACGCCATCGGTGCGGTGGGTATCGGCAGGGCATTTCTTTTTGCCGGTGAAGTGGGGGCCCGACTTCATAATGCGCAGGCGAATATTGACGAAACCCAGCCCTATTCAAAGGAAGATACCGGGTACCGAGAGTTCCAAGTGAAGTTGTCGAAGATCAAACATCGAATCATGACGGATGAAGGCAAACGTCTGGCAGCGGACCGAGATGCTTACATGGTCTCTTTTTTCGACCGCTTTCTGTTGGAGTATGAGGGGGAGCGCTGAACCTGGGGTTCAAGGAACGCATTAAACATCTAACTTGGGAGGTAACGAGACGATGGGAATCAATGTCGTAGAAAAAATCGATGCGGCCGTTAAGATCAATACCGTTCTTTTGAGCGTTTCGGACAAGCAGGGGTTGGACACCTTTGTCCCCCGGCTGATGCAGATCAATCCGCTCATTCAGTTTTTATCCACCGGCGGAACCTATCAAAAACTCAAACAGATCCTTGGTCAGAAATCGGCGACCTGTTTGAAACAGGTGTCCGAATATACCGGCCAACCCGAGACCCAGGGCGGACTTGTGAAGACACTTGATTTCAAGATATACCTCGGTCTCCTGACCGAGACATACAATGACGCTCACAAAGAAGACCTGGCCAGGACAAACAGCGTGTCCATCGATATGGTGGTGGTGAATCTCTACCCGTTCAAGGAGACCATTTCAAGGCCAGGGGTAACCGCGGAACAGGCTCGTGGAAATATCGATATAGGTGGACCGTGCATGATTAGGGCTTCGGCCAAAAACTTTATCCGGGTCGCATCGGTCGTGGACCCGGGGGATTATGATGCGGTTCTTGCGGAGATGGAGAAAAATCTTGGGTTTATGTCACTGGACCTTCGTTTTCGACTGGCCCAAAAAGCATTTGAACACACGGCGGTTTATGATCGCACCATCGCGGACTTTTTAGCATCCAGAGATCCGGGGGAAGTCATGGGATGCTATAACCAATAAATTCGAAGCACGAAATTCGAATTTGTTACAACTGCATTTATTTAGGAGTTTGCCATGCCTGAAGATTTGAAAAAAATTTACAGTACCATTGTCGAGGACAGTTTTCCTGCCAAGATGGAAATAAGTTTTGTTGACGAGGAAAAACGTCAGACCCTTTTTTACGAAAAGGTTACCTGGGTCATCGATGGTGTTCAAAAAGGCTTGCGGTACGGAGAAAATCCTGGCCAGGAAGCGGCGCTGTTCAAAATGGTGAATGGCAATCTCATGCTCGGTGAAACGGAAACCATTCAACCCGGTCAGTATCTCGCGTCGGATATCGAACTGCTGCAGTCAGGTAAGCACCCCGGAAAAACCAACCTAACGGATGCCGACAATTCCCTCAACATCCTACGTTATTTTGTGGACAAACCTACGGTCGTCATTGTCAAGCACAACAATCCCTGCGGGGTGGCACAGTCGGAAACGCTGACCGATGCCTACAGCAAGGCCAATATGGCAGACAGAGTGGCGGCATTTGGCGGGTGTATCGCGCTCAATCGTTCTGTTGACAAATCCACGGCGGAAGCCATTTCCAGCCAGTATTCAGAAGTCGTCGTGGCTCCGGAGTTCGAAGAAGGCGTCATGGGAATTTTTTCGTTGAAGAAAAATCTGCGAGTTGTGCGGATCGACAATATCAACAGACTTCAAAGCTTTGTGGGTAAGCGTTATATAGAGTTCAAAAGCCTCATCGACGGCGGTTTTATCGCTCAGTGGTCCTTTGTTCCCGTGGCCCGATCAAAAGAGGACCTGATGCCGGCCGAATGCACGTATCAGGGCCAAACTTACAAAATCGATCGAACACCCACGGACAAGGAATACCAGGACATGCTTTTTGGCTGGCTGGTGGAATCCGGTATTACCTCCAACTCGGTGATCTACGTCAAGGATCTGGTTACCGTGGGAATCGGAACGGGCGAGCAGGACAGGGTCGGTGTCGCCGAGATCGCACGGGATAAAGCCTATCGAAAGCTGGCGGATCGATACTGTTTTGAAAACTTCAAGACGTCCTATAACGACATGCAAGATGATGCAGCGCGGTCCGAAATAGACCAACGCGTGTCCAAAGAAAAGGGCGGCCTGATCGGGTCTGCAATGGTGAGCGATGCGTTCTTTCCTTTTCGGGACGGGGTTGACGTGGGAATTCGGGAAGGCGTTTCCGCGGTTATCCAGCCCGGCGGGTCTACCAATGACTATCAGTCCATCGAGGCCTGCAATGCCGCCGGTGTCACCATGGTGTATACAGGACAGAGAAGTTTCAAGCATTAGAAGTCATCTCAAAAATGTCTTTTGGCCCGATTTCTGTGTTGGCTTTGCGTTTCAACTCCTCAAAATACTACAGTATTCCTGCGGGTTGAACCGCTCAGCCGCCTTGAACTTGAACCAAAATCCTGTTTTTGAGATACCTTCTAATATGCATATTTCAGAAAATTTCCATGTCAAGATGCTTGACATTATTGTGCAAATCGAATTTTATGAGCGTTTAAATTCCAGTTTTGGATTATCCCCCGGAAGCATTGATCCAAAATAAAGGGTTCGTGGGGGCTTGTAGAAGAACCAGAATTGCTAACCTCTTAACTTTGGGTGAATATCAATGAAGGATGTCAAATTCAGTTCCTGGGCAGGTGAGGTTATCGACAATCGTGGTGACTCCGATGGCGCAAGGACGGCTTCCAGCGCTTCCAAAGAAATCCGAATGCCCACCCAATTGAGTGAATCCGAACCGATCAAGGCCTTTATGGGCTGGGACGGTTTTGTTCTTTGTTCAGACGAGATTCATGTGGCGGACCTCTGCCGGGCCTATATGGAGGCTGTCCAGAACCAGTCCTGCGGTCAGTGCATACCGTGCCAGACCGGAACAACCGTCATGCTAAAAACACTGCAAGCGATATGCAGCGGCAAGGGCAGACCCTCAGACATCGTCCATCTGAGGGACGTAGCCGAAACGGTCCATTCTACAGCCAAGTGCGGTATCGGAAAGACAGGCCCCCTGCCGATTCTGCAGGCCTTGACTTATTTTCCGGAAAAATTTGCGAATCTGGTCGACGAGAGGAGCACCCTAACGCCCGGTCAATATCATGCCAACGTTACGGCGCCGTGCATGGAAGCCTGCCCCATTCACCTGGATATACCCCGATATGTCGAATGTATCAAAGAGGGCCGCTTTCAGGATTCACTGGATATCATTCGCACGCGCTTGCCTCTTCCGGGGATCGTCGGGCGTGTCTGTGTGCGTCCATGTGAGGCGAATTGTCGCAGGGCCAACCTGGACGAAGCTGTATCCATTAAATATCTCAAACGCTTTGTGGCGGATCAAGAACTGGCCCTACACAAGGAACCTGCCTACGAAATCGTCACGTCTCCTAAAACAGGCAAGGTTGCCATTGTCGGAGCCGGCCCGGCAGGTGTTACCTGTGCATATCATCTCGCTATGAAGGGGCATGCCGTTACCATCTATGAGCATTTGTCAGAACCCGGCGGCATGTCAGCCGTGGGCATACCCGACTACCGACTCCCACGGGCCATTTTGCGACGAGAGGTTCAACAGATTCAGAACATGGGTGTGACCATTCACTACAACACCACCGTAGGCAAGGACATTACCCTGCCGCAGCTTGAAAACGATTTCGATGCCGTCTTTATCGGCATAGGGGCACAAGACAGCACCTCCATGCGTGTCGAGGGGGAAGAAAAAGGATACAAGGGCTTTATCCCGGGCGTTAAATTCCTTCTGGACATCAACGAAGGCCGGGATCCTTACCCGGAGGGCCGCAAAGTCGTTGTGATTGGCGGGGGAAATGTTGCCATTGACTGTGTGCGCAGCGCGTTCAGGATTCAGAAGGAGGATGTTCACCTGGTCTACCGTAGGACCCGCAAGGAGATGCCGGCCGATGAAGTGGAAATTCGGGATGCCGAAGAAGAGCAGGTTCAGTTCAACTTCCTGACGACGCCGGTGCGCATCATTGCCGAAAACGATCGGGTGGTCGGGCTCGAATGCATTCGCATGAAACTGGGAGCGCCTGACAAGAGTGGTCGACGAAGACCGGTTCCCATCGAGGGATCCGAATTTACCTTCGATTGTGATACGGTTGTTCCGGCGATCGGCCAGCGTGTGGACTTGTCCCTATTGGCAGGGGTGGAAGGGGTCGAGACGACAGCCTGGAAAACCTTTGTCGTGGATGGTGTCACAAAGCAGACATCCCGGCCCAAGATTTTTTCGGCCGGGGATTGCGAGACCGGTCCGGACGCCCTGATAACCGCTTGCGCAGGCGGTCGGAAAGCCGCCCAGAGTATCGATCGCCTCATCAATGGTCAGCCACTCGAATACACCCGCGAGGACTGTTTTCACCGCTTTTACAAAGATGTCAAGGTATACGACCGGGAAGAAGTGCTGGGTGATATTGGCATATCGAAGCGCAAGCACCTTGAAATGTTGCCGCCAGAGACACGCAAGACAAGCTTTGATGAGGTGGAAAAAGGCTTTTCAACACCCGAAGCCATTGCCGAAGCCAAAAGGTGTCTGAGGTGTTACCGGGTAGCGGTTGTGGCGGTATAGCTTTAGGCTATAGACTATTAGGCTATTAGACTGTCAGACTATTAGCGGCTAGCAGCCTAATAGTCTAACAGCCTACAGTCTACCGCCTATCAGTCTACAGTCTAAAGCCTAATCTTCACCGAATTGACGTGTGCGTCGAGACCTTCCACCTCCGCCAGCCGCATGATATCGCCAGCTTCCTTTTTAAAGGGCGCCTCGGTGTAGTGAATCAGGCTGGTTTTCTTGACAAAATGGTCGACAGAAAGGGCTGATGCATAGCGCGCGGTTCCGGCCGTGGGGAGTACATGGTTTGGCCCGGCAATATAGTCGCCCACGGGTTCCGGTGTATGGTTTCCAATGAAAACAGCCCCGGCGTGTTTGATTTTTCCGATGCTGCTGAACGGGTCCCGGATCTGAAGCTCGAGGTGCTCGGGGGCAACCCGGTTGGCGATGCTGATGGCCGTAGTGATGTTCGGGACGACCAGAATCACCGCATACTTTTTGAGGGCTGCCGCGGCAATGTTTTTTCTTCGAAGAACCTTTAGCTGTTCTTCCACTGCCATGGCGACGTGCTTGGCGATTCTGGCCGATGTCGTCACAAGGATCGAAGATGACAGCGGATCGTGTTCCGCCTGGGACAACAGGTCTGCGGCGATGTAGGCCGGCACGGCACTCTCGTCGGCCACGATAAGAATTTCACTGGGACCTGCCAGCATATCGATACCCACCTCCCCTGAGACCAATTTTTTTGCAAGGGTTACATAGATGTTGCCGGGACCGACAATGACGTCTGCCTTGGGTATGGTTTGGGTACCATAGGCAAGGGCGGCAATGGCCCAGGCACTGCCTGCCTTGAAGATATCCTTTACGCCGGCCTTTTTGGCCGCAACCAGCAGGTGCGGGTTGACCGCACCATTTTTCATGGGTGGGGTTACCATGGATATTCTACTCACGCCGGCCAAGGCTGCGGGAATGGCACACATCAAGACCGTCGATACAAGAGGGGTTTTGCCCTCTCTGCCACCGGGCACGTAAATACCGGCAACATCCACGGGATTGATCAACTGTCCCAGAACAACGCCCTCACGGTCGGTGCTGATCCATGATTGTTGACGTTGTTTTTGATGGAAGGCCTTGATTTGCCTTAGCGCGCGATTGAGGGCCCGCAAAAATGCTTGATCCATTTCTTTTGTGGCGGACTCGATTTCTTGTGGGCTTACCCGGATGGCGGAGGCATCCACAGCCTCGGAATCGAATTGATGGGTGTAACGGGCAAGGGCTGTATCCCCGTTTTTGCGTACATTTTCGATAATGCGGTTGACCGCCAAGATGTCCTTCTTTTTGTACCCGATGGTTCTATTTTCGATCGCTGCAAGTCTTTTCTCGGCTGCCGTGGAGGGGTAGGCGTAGGTTTTCATGTTGGCTATGTCCTGGTTTAAATTGTATTCGTGACGCTATGTTTATGTTGAAATCGGCGCATTTGTCAACACCACAGAAAGGCTGTCATCGTTGTAGCAAAACAGTGAACGCTGACCCCGTAGTCCGAACATTTCAAAATTTTCGGGCTAGACTGTTGCAGGGGCTAGCCTTGCTGTTCGCAAACAAATAAAAGCGTTGCGTAGCATAAAATCGTAGCACGATTTTATTGACATATGAGGACATTTCTGTGCTAATATGCCTCGATATGTTAAGAATCACTAAAGCCTTGATACAATCTGCCAAAGAGGGGAGGAAACACCCATGACAAACAGGATCTTCAATTTCAATGCAGGGCCTGCTGCGTTACCGCTTAGTGTGTTGGAAGAAATACAGGCTTCTTTTCTGGATTATAAGGGATCGGGCATGTCCATTACCGAAGTGAGTCACCGGTCCAAATGGTTTGATGATGTCATCAATGATGCGGTGGCACGTCTTAAGCGTCTCCTAACCCTGGACGACACCTTTCATGTGCTCTTCATGCAAGGGGGGGCCAGTCAGCAATTCTGCATGGTACCCATGAATTTTCTCGCCGATGGCAAAACAGCCGATTATGTCAATACCGGCACTTGGTCCACCAAGGCTATCAAGGAAGCCGAGATTCAGGGCAAACCCATCCAAACGGTGGCTTCGTCAGAGGACAAGCAATTTTCATATATTCCCAAAAACATTTCCTTCAATCCGGAGGCCGTGTACGCGCATATCACCTCCAACAATACCATCAAAGGTACCCAGTGGGCTGAATTCCCGGACACCGGCGGTGTGCCGCTGATTGCAGACATGTCGTCCGATATCCTGAGCCGCCCGTTCGATGTGCATAGATTCGGTATGTTTTACGCGGGTGCTCAGAAAAATATGGGGCCTGCCGGTGTCTGCGTCGTGGTTATTCGGAATGATTTTCTTGAAATGGTACCGGATTCCATACCCACCATCTTGAAATATACCACCTTTGCGGCAAAAAACTCCATGTTCAACACGCCGCCCTGTTTTGCCATCTACACGGTGCAGTTGGTACTGAAGTGGATCGAGGAGACGGTTGGCGGTCTTGAAAAAATGGCCCAAGCCAACAGGGAAAAGGCAGCTCTTTTGTACAAGACCATCGATGAGAGTGACTTTTACCGCGGAACAGCGGCCCTCGACAGCCGTTCCCTGATGAACGTCACCTTTCGTCTTCCAAATGAGGATCTTGAAAAGACATTTGTCGCGGAAGCGCTCGAACACCGCCTCGGCGGTCTGAAGGGGCATCGCTCGGTGGGCGGTTGCCGGGCATCCATCTACAACCCGACACCGCTGACGGCAGTCCAGGCGCTGTGTGAATTCATGAAAGCGTTCCAACGGAAAAAAGGCTAAGATCGAAGATGCCGCGCAGCTTACCGCGAAGGATCTTCGACCCTATGAAACGCTGTCCTAACAAGGGTACCGGTAATCACGCCGTATGAAAAAACGAAATGTCAGGCTCAACCTGACAGGACTGTTAGCCGGTGCCGTCATGATCAGTTTTTCGGGGGTTTGGGTCAAGGTCAGCCATGTGGCCCCCACCGTATCCGCTTTTTACCGGGTCTTTTTCGGTGGCATCATCCTGCTGGTCATAGCGCTGATACGGCGTGAAGTCACATGGCAGGGCAGAAAAAACGCCCTGATCGCCCTGACGTGCGGCCTTTTCTTTGCCCTGGATCTTCTGTTCTATCATTACAGCATTCACCTGGTGGGCCCTGGTCTGGGGACGATTCTGCCAAATTTCCAAGTATTTATACTCGCTGCCGTTGGAGTCTTCTTTCTCAAAGAGAGGATTCGTCCAGTCTTTTTGGCGGCGATACCACTGGCCGTCGCAGGTCTTTTTCTGATCGTGGGTATGGAATGGCGTTATCTGGCGCCGTCTTACCGTATGGGGATTGCCTTTGGTCTGGCGGCCGCACTCTGTTATAGCGCATTTCTGCTCTTTCTGCGAAAACTGCAATCCGATCAGGTCAGCAGGTCCCGGTTCTACGTGCTGATGATCGTGACCCTAATTTCGGCGTTATTTCTGGCGGCGGAGGTGTTGAGGACAGGGGCTGGTTTTCAGATACCCGATCTGCAAAGCCTTGCCGCCCTGGTTGCGCTGGGTGGCATAAGCCAGGTGGTGGGCTGGCTCCTCATCACCAATGCCCTACCGAGCATTCGCGCTTCCCTTGCCGGATTGATTTTGCTGCTTCAACCTGCGCTTGCATTTGTCTGGGATGTCCTGCTGTTTCAACGACCGACGTCGGCATTGAACTGGCTGGGCGTCGTTCTGGCTTTGGCCGCCATCTATCTGGGAACGCTTCATTCGTCAAACGCCCCCTGAACCCTTTCGACCCTGGATTTGGTCACATGATACCCAGGCGGGTCAATAAATTACAAAATTGTAAAATAATATTGTTTAAAATACAAAAATGTTAAAGCCCTCTCCTTTATGATTCAAGCCTTATTTTCTTTCCCCCTCTAATGTCTATGATTTTTAGTCTATTTAAACAATAGGTTATGCGAATATATTTGTTACGGCGAAGCGGTGGCACATGACTTGCTATTTCTCCCAGGCATGAAATGGGTGAAACTTGGGCCATGACGATGGTCGCTAATACGATTTTATGCAAAGGAGATTGGGTTTGATGAAACTGAAAACGATACCTGGGATGTTAGGACTTTTTTTTTGTATGACCGCTTCTGCCCATGCCGCGGAAGGTACCATCGATACCGGCGATACCGCCTGGCTGATCGTTTCCACGGCACTGGTGATGATGATGACACCGGCAGGGCTGGCCTTGTTTTACGGGGGGATGTCGCGCTATAAAAATCTGTTGAACACGCTTGCCATGACTTTTGTGTCCTACTGTCTGGCGAGCGTGGTCTGGATGATGTGGGGCTATACCCTGGCTTTCGGGTCTTCAAAGGCCGGTCTCGTGGGCGGATTGAGCCACGTTTTTCTGTCGGGGATCGATGTCAACGCCGTTACGGGTACCATCCCGACATTTGTTTTCGTTCTGTTTCAGATGACCTTTGCCGGTATTACGGTTGCCCTGGTCCTGGGGTCCATCGTCGACCGAATGAAGTTCTCCGCCTGGATCGTTTTCACCATTCTGTGGTTGACCTTTGTTTACGCCCCCATTGCACATTGGGCCTGGGGAGGCGGCTGGATGGGTGCCATGGGTGCCCTCGATTTTGCAGGCGGCACGGTGGTTCATATCAATGCCGGAGTAGCCGGTCTGGTTCTGGCCTTGGTAATAGGGAAACGAATTGGCTATGGCAAGGAAGCCATGTTTCCCTCCAGTGTCACGCTGACGAGCCTGGGCGCGGCACTTCTCTGGTTCGGCTGGTTCGGGTTTAACGCCGGGAGCGCTTTGGCCGCGGACGGCGTGGCAGGTTCTGCTTTCCTGGTTACCAACACATCCGCATCGACGGCGGCTCTGGCCTGGATGTTTACAGAGTGGTTCGTAAACCGTAAACCGACGGTGCTGGGTATTGCATCCGGAGCGGTGGCAGGTCTTGTGGCCATTACGCCGGGGGCCGGCTTCGTCAATCTTCAGGCATCCCTGGTGATCGGCTTGGTCGCCGGCATGCTCGGTTTTTTCAGTGTCGCCAGGCTCAAAGCCAAAATCGGCTACGATGACTCATTGGATGCCTTTGGCGTTCACGGTATCTGTGGGATCTGGGGGGCATTGGCAACGGGGGTCTTTGCCAATCCTGGAATTACGGAAGGGGCCAGGGGGCTTTTGTATGGCAACCCGAAACAGGTCTGGATCCAGATTCTTTCCATTGTGGCGACGGCAACCTATACGGCGTTAGCCACGCTGGCCGTTATTGCGGTTACCCGTGTTGTCACCGGAGGGCTCCGCGTGGACAAAGAGAGCGAAATCGAAGGTCTTGACAATGCCCTGCACGGCGAGCGGGGATTTGAAATGTAGTTTCAATCGGCAGGCAGTGTATCGCAAAGCAGCTTGACGAGGTCATCTTCGAGTCCATGAAAGACAATGCCGGTGCGGTAGCGTTCGTCAGGCATCGGTATCGAATATATAACATCTCCAACCACTTCGACGGCAGTTTCGTCTTTGACCGGTACCATCACCTTGATGGTGGAGGCGTGAATCGGGAGCTTGCTTTCCAGGAGCAGGCCTTTTTCGCTGATGTCCAGGGCCATGCCGATATCCTGCGAGACTTCTTGGTTCTTTGGATCACAGGTTTCAAAAAAAACACGACATTGGATTTTCGCACGGGGTTGTTTTCTGCGTTCAATCATGTCTCTTCTCCAGGTTTTCCCTGACACGACGGATGATTTCCGGTGCGACATGACCGGCTTTCCCCTCGATGCGGATGTGTGCCAGGTGATCCAGCTCGGTGGGACCCATGTTGACGATCACCAGCGTCGCCCCCGCCTCATGGGCAGATCGGGGAATGAGGCAGGCCGGGTAGACCGACAGGGTTGATCCCAGCACCATGCAGACATCACATTTCCTGGAACGGCGTTCCGATTCCATAAGAATGTTGATTGGTAACTGTTCTCCAAACAGAACCGCATCCGGTTTCAGCATGCCCATGCACGAATGACATGTGGGATCGTCCATTCCCCGGCTTAACCATTCGGTGACCGTCTCCATGGGATACCGGCGTCCACACCCCAGGCAGACGGCATGGCTCAAGTCGCCGTGGAGTTGAAACACCTTGTCTTCGGCTAGACCGGCTTTTTGGTGAAGACCGTCAACATTTTGCGTGACAACGCCGTAGAGCTTTCCAAGGTTTTCCAGTTCGGTGATGGCGTAGTGGGCCGGGTTGGGCTCGACGTTTGACATGCAAAGGTCGCCGCTGGAAAGCAGCCGCCACTGCATCTTCCGGACCTGCTTATCGGACAGAAATTTTTGAATGGTGAAATCTTCGGGATCGTATTTTCGCCAGATACCGTCCGCCCCTCTGAAATCGGGAATTCCGGATTCCGTGCTGACACCGGCACCGGTAAAGACCAGCACGCGTTGTGCATCCCCGATGAGCCTGGCTGCCTCTTCGATCTGTTGCGTCAAATCGGTCATGGCGATGTCCTTAACGCTCTTCGCTTTCAGCCCAGGCGATTGACGGTTTATCGCCTGCAGCTTGGTGCTTGGTACCTTGCCTATGAAAGCCTTCGACTCGTGCAAGATCCGGGTGACACTTTTGAGACATCCGGAACCGTCTCCGGCTTACCCCGCTCCATGTAGCGGCTGTCCCCCTTCCTGGGGGTGACATTTTCGTAGATACCGTCATCTCGCCGGACCAGTTTTGTAAACCCCAGATCCCTAAGTTCGCTGTTGGATCTTGAAATGCTGAGACCCACCAGTGAAATCAGTTTGTTTATTGGCCGGCCGCAATGAGGACATTTTCTGAGAGGTCCCTCTTTTAAGGACTGGGTGACTTCGAATATCCGACCGATGGGGCAGGAAGTTTCTGTATGTTCATATTCGTATACAGGCATGACATATATATACCATGTAATACCATTTTATGAAAAGCTAGTTTTTCAGGGTCATCGCCAAAAGCGTTGTTTCCGGTGTAGAATTGCAGGGAGCATACCACATGAGCGTCTCTAATTGTGAATGACAAAAAGAATTTCGATTGACTGTTTGAAGCTTCAATTGTAGGTTTTTTGGCAAGACAGGCCGACAAAAGAAAACGCAAACATCAAAGGAGGATGCCATGAAAAGATCATTCGGCGCCAAAACACTTATCTACCCGACACCTGTCTGGTGCGTGGGATCGTACGACACCCAGGGACGACCCAACGTTATGACCATTGCCTGGGGTTGCATATGCTGTTCCAGTCCGCCCTGTGTGACCATTTCGCTTCGTAAAGCCACCTACACATACGGAAATATCATGCAAAGGATGGCCTATACCCTGAGCGTGCCGTCCGAAGCACACGCGGCAACCGCAGACTTTTTCGGCATCGCTTCCGGCCGAACCGAGGATAAATTTGCACGAGCAGGTCTCACAGCGGTTAAGTCGGAACTCGTGGATGCGCCTTTTGTAGAAGAATTTTCTATGGTATTGGAATGCCGTGTTGTTCATCACTACAAGATCGGTCTGCACACGCACTTTGTCGGTGAAATAATGGACGTCAAGGTCGAAGAAAGCGTCCTGGGGGAGGACGGGAAGCCGGATATCGAGAAGGTCCGACCCCTGATTTTCAGTCCCGAAGCCCAAACATATCATGGTGTCGGTCAGTTTATCGGCAAAGCTTATGACATGGGCAAGGAGATGTCTGCTACAAAGAAACGATGATTGTACGGGAGATGCGATGTCGATTCACATAGAAGAAAAGGGCAGGGTATTCACGGTGCTCATCAACCGGCCAGAGGCGAAAAATGCCGTGGATGGTCCCACCGCATCGGCAATGGCGGATGCATTCAGAGCGTTTGATGAAGACGAGGCGTTTTCGGTGGCTGTGCTTTGCGGCATGGGGGACACGTTCTGTGCAGGGGCTGATTTGAAGGCGCTTGCCAGCCAGAACGGGCAATGGATGAATCGACTTGCACCCGACGGCAACGGACCCATGGGGCCCAGCCGAATGAGGCTCCAAAAACCCGTCATTGCAGCCATTTCCGGCCATGCGGTTGCCGGCGGACTCGAACTTGCTTTGTGGTGTGATCTGCGTGTCATGGAGGAGACGGCTGTTCTGGGTGTGTTCTGCAGACGTTTTGGCGTTCCCTTAATCGATGGCGGCACCGTTCGTCTACCGCGTTTGATCGGCCTGAGCCATGCCTTGGATCTCATTATCACCGGCCGACCGGTGGAGGCTGCCGAAGCCAAATCCATGGGGCTGGTCAATCGAATCGTTCCCCATGGAGACGGCCGCAAGGTTGCCGAGATGCTGGCAGCACAGATTGCCGAATTCCCTCAGGCCTGTATGCGCAGTGATCGCCTGAGTGCTTACGAGCAGTGCGATCTGCCTTTCAAGGCGGCCATGCAAAACGAATTCAAGCGCGGCATGGAGACCCTGCAAAAAGGTGAAGCATTGAAAGGTGCTGCCCGCTTTACCCAGGGCGAGGGGAGGCATGGGAAAGCATTATGACAGACCCAATCGCAGCGATTCATTATAGGGAACTTGCGGAAAAAGAACCCCAGGAGGTTTGCCGGCGGGTAGGATGCCGCTACGATAGGAACCGGCAATGCTACGAATTGGAGGTCTGGGGGGATGTCTATCACATATATCCCCATGCGCACCGTATTCAGCGATGTGGAAAAGAGGTCCCCGCCGTTAATGTGTATTTATCCATTTTCATAATTCATTATCTATTGGTTGATACAAAAATGGTGGTCGAGAATGAATGGATTACCGAAAAAGACATTCCCGGTGGACCCACCTTTTTTCGGGGCCCGCATGCCATCCCGACCGCGCTCATAACAGAGACCTATCAGAACGACATCGAGACGTTCGGTCGTCGCTGTCACGTCCTTGGTGGAACACCCCTAGATATGGGCGATGCTGCTTTTGGGTTCCAGATTACGGAACACGTCCCGATGCTGGTGCTGTATTGGCAGGGGGATGAGGATTTTCCGCCGCAAGCTAGCCTACTGTTGGACCGATCGATTCGCAAGTTTCTTGCCTTAGATGTCGTTTTTGCACTGGCGGTCGAAATCTGCACCCGAATCGCTGGTTCTGGTGGCACACATGACCCCTAGCCGCTTCACCCGTATGGGAATGATGCCTATTGGCTAATGGGGTAAAGCTTTTCGCGTTTCGGTGCCGTTTGCCGAAACAATATCAAACCTGTTGGTTTTACAAACATTATCGTAGGAGGAACAGCATGACGATGGCAATGAATCGACAATGGCGTCTGGCGTCCCGACCCGAAGGACTCTTCAAAGAATCCGACTTTGCGTGGCATGAAGAAGCCTTACCGGTTCCGGATGACGGAGAGCTTCTGGTGCGTATCATATACTTGTCTCTGGATCCTGCCGTTCGGGGTTGGGTTAATGATGTCAAGTCTTACATGCCGCCCGTGGCCCTTGGCGAGGTTGTGAGGGGCCTCGCCCTCGGGGTTGTGGAGCAGTCCAACCATACCCGATTCAAGGTCGGGGACCTGGTCCAGGGCTTACTGGGCTGGCAGGCTTATGCGCTTTCGGATGGTTCTGGGTTGACACGCCTGCCCAAGGATGGGGTTTCTGATCTGACAGCCTACCTGGGATTACTGAGCATGGTCGGTCCGACGGCTTATTTCGGGCTTTTGGATGTCGGCAGACCCAAGGCCGGTGATACCTTGGTGGTATCGGCGGCGGCGGGGGCCGTGGGGTCCATCGTCGGTCAGATCGGTAAAATCAAAGGCTGCCGTGTGGTGGGTATTTGCGGCTCCGACGAAAAGTGTCGCTGGATCAAGGAAACGCTCGGTTTCGATGCCGCCATCAACTACAAAACAGAGCATGTCAGGGGCCAGCTAAGGGCCCATTGCCCCCAGGGAATCGATGTTTACTTTGACAATGTCGGGGGCGCTATACTGGACAGTGTGCTGACCCTGATCAATGTCAAGGCGCGCATTGTTATCTGTGGCCTGATATCCCAGTACAACGCTGAAGAACCCGTGCCGGGGCCTTATTATTTCCGCAATATTCTTACCCAGCGCGTCCGGGTTCAGGGGTTCATCTTCGGTGATTACCTGGATCGAATTCAGGAGGCTGTGGCGGATTTGGGACAATGGTTGAGACAGGGCAAACTTCAGTATCGCGTTCACCTAGTGGATGATCTGAAAAAAGCGCCCCAGGCCGTCAACATGCTTTTCGACGGCTCCAATAAGGGCAAGCTTATCATTAAGGTTTCGGAAGAGCCATAGCCATCGCCACCGCTTCGCGCTTTTCCTTGCCGAAAAGCTGTTCTACCAGGGCAAGAGAAAATTCTATCGCCGTTCCGGCACCCTGGCTGGTAATGCAGTTACCGTCCACCACCACGCTGGAGGCCACCCGGTCTTTATTTGCCAGTTGGTCTCTATATGCCGGGTGGCAGGTGGCCTGGCGTCCTTGCAGCAGTCCGTGGTGTTCCAGAACGATTGCCGGGCTGGCGCAGATGGCGCCGTAAATAAAATCAGGGACGCTCTTTCATTTGTTGATTTCTTGGTATGGACATGTGGCTCTTTGTCATTCCGCTATCTTCTTTCTCGGGGGTGCCTTGCTTATTTTTCTTATGAGCTTGCCAGAAATCTCATATTCCAGTACAAGAATAAGATTCTGCCAATTCAACTTATCAAACCCAGGGGGGCAAGATGGACAAACCCAATTGGAATCCAGGAACGCTATTGGGGCTTTCGGGCCAGTACTGGAAAACATGCCTGCTGCATGCTGCCGTAAAGCTGGATCTATTTACAACCCTCGGTGATGATGCCATGACCGGCAAAATGGTAGCGGAGAAAATCGGCGCTGATGCCGATGCCGTCGAACGTATGCTCAACGCCCTCGCAGCCATGGGATTGGCGGAAAAGAAGGTCGATACGTTTCTAAACGTCGATACTGCCGGCCGGTATCTCCGCAAAGATTCGAAAGCTTATCTGGGCTTTATGATATTGCACCACCGCCATCTAATGGAATCCTGGTCCAGGATGGACGATGCCGTTCTCACGGGCAAGCCGGTTCGAACCCGCTCATCCTTCAACGATGAATCTGTACGCGAGGCCTTTATCATGGGGATGTTCAACAACGCCATGTTGCAGGCACCCCACCTGGTAGAGACCTTGGATCTTTCAGCGTATCGAAATCTTCTGGATATGGGCGGCGGCCCCGGCACCTATGCGATTCATTTCTGCCTGCAGAACCCGAAGTTGAAAGCCGTCGTCTATGATCTGCCCACCACACAGCCCTTTGCAGAGAAGACCATATTCCAATTCGGACTTGCCGATCGCATTTCTTTTGTGGCCGGCGATTACGTGACGGAACCGATGCACGGCCAATACGACGTGGTGTGGATGTCGCATGTGCTGCACGGCGAGGGACCGACGGTTTGTCAGAACATGATTCAAAAGGCTGCAGCGATGTTGACACCCGGCGGCATGTTGTTGCTGCATGATTTTATTCTGGATGACAGCAGAGACGGTCCTTTGTTTGCAACCCTGTTTTCCATGAACATGCTGTTGGGTACCCCTGAAGGACGCTCCTATACGGAACGGGAACTTGTGGAAATGATGACCAAGGCCGGGTTGAGCGATGTTCGGCGGTCTCCATATCGTGGCCCCACCGAATCAGGCATTCTTTCCGGCAGGAAATCATAACATTCAACCACAGGAGGAGGTATGGAACTGCCAACCATTAAATTTGAAAATATCCTGTATGCAACCGATCTTTCAGAAAGCGCACACCACGCATTTTCATATGCCATCAGCCTGGCAAATCAATATGGTGCCAAGATTACCTTTCTGAATGTTCTGCCGGAGATGCCGGCAATCGTTGAAAGCCACAAGGCCATCGGATATATCGGCGAAGAGAAATGGAAGGCCATGGAGGAGGCACATTATAAGGAAGCCAAGGACGCGCTGATCGGAAAAAGAAGGGACCAACAGGTGGTCCGGGAGATTCTCGACAAATTCAGTGAAAAGGCCAGGTCAAACCTTGATGAAGCTGCCGTTAAGCAAGACGAGGTCATTGTGGAAAAAGGAAATCCTGTGGAGGTGATTCTGAAGGTTGCCAAAGAGAAAAAATGCGACCTGATCGTCATGGGGACCCATGGCAGGGGAACCCTGGCAGATGTCGTGATGGGGAGCACCGCCAGGCGAGTCATCCGCCGTTCACCCACGCCGGTACTGGTTGTGAGACTTCCTAAGCTTAGCTCGTAGCGGTTTCATAACCCTCTTGAGACCTGAACCGCAACAGCGAGCGCATTCCCCGTGGGTTCTGCCGCACGGCAAAACATTCCTCGCAGCTTGCTGCGAGATCCTTCAATCTTAGCCCTGATATTCATGTTACATCATGTTACAAACTGTTACGACACAGAAAAGCATTTATTCCAAAATATGATTATCTTTCCCTTAACCAAGCGGCACGCTGGACTCGACAATGCCGCTGCAAATGGCAACACAAACCAGAAAAGGTAAAAGGGGGGAATGATGATTAGACCATTGACACTCGTCGCACTGGTAGCCGTTATGGGATTGGGCTCGGCATTATTCGTGGGATGCCATCACAGGGGGCACGACAGAGGCGCTGCTTTTATGATGGACTATATGGCCGAAGCCCTGGACCTGAATGAAGACCAGCAGGCCATGGCCAATGCTTACAAGGATGAAATCATGGCCAAGGTCAAGGGCATGCATTCTGAAAAACAGCGAATGCATGACGAGATCAAGGCCCAATTGGCCGGTGAAGCCATCGACCGGGTGCGGGTCAACGCACTAATAGCCGAGCACCGGGACGGGATGGATGAAGTGGTTGATATGATCGTGAATCGGGTGGCGGACTTGCATGCGACCTTGTCACCTGATCAACGCACCAAGCTGGTCAACAAACTCGAGAAGTTTGAGAAAAATCATCGCCGGGAATGGACAGAATAGTTGGAACAGGCAATGATATCTTGAGAAGAATGAAATGTGGCTGCTCGGCAAAGCAGAGGCCTTTCTTGCCGAGCAGCGCATTTGTCTGGATCCAACACAACCATGAACCAGCCAACGAAAGCCTGTCATGCAGCGGAAGATTCTCATTATTGACGATGATAAGAAACTGAATCAGCTTCTGGAACAGTTTTTGGGAGAGTTCGGATTCGAGGTCATGACGGCGACACATCCGGCAACAGGTCTAAAATGCTTGAAAAAACAACGGCCTGACCTCATCATTCTGGATGTCATGCTGCCGGAAATGGATGGCTTCCAGCTGTGCAAGACCATTCGCGAAACCCATAGCGTGCCCATCATCATGCTGACTGCCAGGGGGGAAACCACCGACAAGGTTGTCGGGCTTGAACTGGGGGCCGATGACTACCTTTCCAAACCCTTTGAACCCCGGGAGCTGGTGGCCCGCATTCACTCGGTGATACGCAGAACAAGCGGTATGGATGAGAGCCGCCCGCAATCGTTCGGTGCGCTGGAGATCGATTTTGCCAGGCGCAGGGCCCACCTGAACAATGAATCTCTGGATTTGACCACCAATGAGTTCACGGCCCTGGTGCTGCTGGCGAAAAACGCAGGCAAAGTGCTCGACAGAGATCAGATATTGCAGGAACTGAGAGGCATGGATTCAGAGGCATTCAATCGTTCGGTGGACATCACCATGAGCCGCCTGCGGCAGAAATTGAAGGACGACCCCAGGGACCCGGTCTATATCAAAACCGTGTGGGGCGCCGGCTATGTGTTTATCGGCAAGGATGCGCCATGAGCGCTAAGCGCTGAGCATTTAGACTGAAAACGCTTGGTCTACTTACAGCTTATCGCTCAGTGCCTAAGACCACCGACACTCAATTGTGGGACACATTCCTGACATGCACTTTCCTTGGTTCAGCAAACTATTCAACTCCGTCTTTATCAAAATGATCGCGATCATTTTGCTTGTCGGTATCGGCATCAATGTGGCGTTGTGGGGTTTTTTCTGGGCCTACCGGGCCATGGCCGGGCGGCCTTTTCACCGCAATATCCATCAATATCTCAATTATGTCATTCAGGATCTGGGAACACCGCCCAGTTATGAACGCGCGCGTGAGGTGGCACGTCAGACCGCGCTGCAAATTCACTTTCAAGGCGCTGACACCGCTTGGTCCACATCTCCCCATCCAATGGATCGCCACAGGATCCATTTTCGAACCTGGCGCAACCAACCGAACCTTCGTGGGGGAATGTCCCATGGCCGTTTCTATGTTGAATACCGCCATGACACAGGTACCTATCTTTTTGAACTGTCGGGTGAATACGAAAGGAACCCGGCCTTAAAATGGATTCATGGATTCATCGTTTTATCGACCGCACTGATTTTACTGGGTGCCTATCTGTCGATACGAAGAATTTTGCGACCCATCCGGTTGCTGGATACCGGTGTCAAGGAGGTGAGCAAGGGCAATTTGAAACATCGGGTGCCGGTTACAAAATCGGATGAATTGGGCCAGTTGTCGCAGGCTTTTAACACCATGAGCCAACGCCTTCATGAGATGCTGACTGCCAAAGAACAACTGTTGCGGGATGTCAGTCACGAGCTGCGTTCTCCCTTGACACGTATGAAAGTGGCCCTTGAGTTCGTAAAAGAGGGCCAGACCAGAAATTTGATGCGATCCGATATTAAAGAAATGGAGCAGATGATAACCCATATCCTGGAAACCGCACGCTTGCACCACGCCCACAGCAGCCTCAAGCTTCAGGAAACAGATCTTACAAAACTCATCAACGATGTGCTTGCAAGCTATCAACAATCACCACCCGGTGTTACGGTCAAAGGCACAGGATCTTCAATCTTATGCATGGTGGATCCCGAACAGATCAAAATTGTTTTAAAGAACGTTCTGGAGAACGCCGTCAAATACTCTCGAAAAGAGAGCCAGGCCATTCGAATCTCCGTCGATAAAACGGACAGTTGGCTCGTTATCGAGATCGAGGACACCGGCATTGGAATCGATCCGGACGTTTTGACCTATATCTGGGAACCCTTTTACCGGGCCGACAAATCGCGATCCCGTAATACCGGCGGATATGGGTTGGGGCTCAGCCTGTGTAAAACCATCATCGAAGCCCATGGCGGCAACATCGACATTCGCAGCACACCCGGCTAAAGGCACCACTGTTTCCCTCACGCTTCCCACCTGAGAGTGAGCCAGCACCCCCAAGAGAATGCACTTCACATCATTTCCCGCACGGTCATAACTCTTTTCTTGACAGACGGCTTCTTGAAGACTATATTCCTCAAAAAACGATATGGAGGCAACAGATGAACGAGTTTTTAAAGGTCATGAAGGCGGCGTCCGATCCCACACGGGTCAAGATTCTCAAAATGCTGGGAAAGAAGATCATGTGCGTATGTGAAATCCAGACGGCCTTGGGAACGGCACAATCAACGGCCAGCAAGCATCTTAAAATATTGGAAGATGCAGGTCTGGTGATGTCTAAAAAGGAAGGTCTGTGGGTAAATTACCACCTGGCGGATGGCGGCCAAAGCCCTTTTGCCTCGAATCTGCTCGGCAATTTGCGCCACTGGCTCAATGACGAACCTGACATATCGCTTCTCATGCAAAAAATTGTCCGGATTGACCGCTGCGCGATATTGGGTCGAGACTGATGGATTCGTGCAATCGGGTTTGGGATGACACTGTATAGCCATATCGCGATATGTAAACAATACTTGCTTTCATATAGAATGGAAAAAGGCGTACTGGAATGAGGGGCACCCGGCAATGGGGGTCTCGATGAGAGTTTGCACGTGGAAACAGACATGAAACATGAAGCCGAACCCAGCCTGGTGGACTGGAAATCTATTTGGAAGCCATTGGCCCTGATAACAGGTGCTTTCCTGGTCTTCTTTTTTCTGCCCCTGGACACGCCCCGTTTTTCGAATTCTATTCATGAGGCCTTGGCCTTGGTCAGGTGGTATGCCCGTGAGCATGTCCTGCTGTGCCTGGTGCCGGCTTTTTTCATTGCCGGCGCCATCGCCGTGTTTGTTTCCCAGGCAGCGGTGATGAAATATCTGGGTGCCGGTGCGCACAAGGCACTCTCATATGGGGTTGCCAGTGTTTCGGGTTCTATCCTGGCAGTCTGTTCCTGCACCGTGCTGCCGCTTTTCGCAGGGATATGGAAGCGCGGCGCAGGCCTGGGGCCGGCGATTGCATTTCTATACTCCGGGCCGGCTGTCAATGTCCTGGCCGTCATTCTGACCGCGCGTATTTTGGGGCCGGAAATCGGTCTGGCGCGTGCCGTCGGCGCCATTTTGTTCAGTATCGTGATCGGGCTGTTCATGGACCGCATATATCGGAAGGAGGAAAAAGCCAAAGCCGAGGCCGCCATGCATTTGCCGGACCCGGAAGTACAACGCCCCCTCTGGCAGAATACGCTTTTTTTTGGTGCAATGGTGCTGTTTTTGATATTCGCCACCTGGGGCAGACCCGAAGCGGCAGGTGGTTTTTGGAATACCGTTTACGCTGTGAAATGGTGGCTCAGCGGTATTTTTGCAGCCGTTCTGGGTGCTATGATGGTTCGCTGGATGGGGGTCAAAACAGTTAAAGTTGTCGTGGCCGGGATCGTCATACTGATCCTGGCACTGGCTTTTCCAGACAAACCGCTCATGGCGTTTTCCGCGGGTATCATCGCTTTTGTCATGCTTCTGACCACCACACGCGGTGAAACCGAAACATGGTTTTTATCGTCCTGGGATTTTGCCAAACAGATTGCGCCCCTTCTGCTGGCCGGTGTTCTGGCGGCCGGATTTTTATTGGGGCGTCCCGGATCGGAAGGCTTGATCCCCTCTGAGTGGGTCAGCAGCCTGGTGGGGGGCAATTCATTGGGGGCCAACCTGTTTGCATCCGTGGTGGGTGCCTTCATGTATTTTGCCACCTTGACCGAGGTGCCGATCCTTCAAGGCCTGATCGGCGCCGGTATGGGCAAGGGCCCGGCCCTGGCCTTGCTGCTGGCAGGGCCGGCTTTGAGTCTTCCCAACATGCTGGTCATCCGCAGTGTGATCGGGACAGGTAAAACAGTGGTGTTCGTGAGCCTGGTGGTGGTGATGGCGACGCTCAGCGGCCTCATTTTCGGGAGTTTAGTTGCCTGATCGGCTCTGGCGCTGCGTTATTCAGCCTTCGCAGCAGTAGACGACGACTTCAGGCTGAAATGCCTAGCGCCAAAGCCGATCTGACGCACGAAACGTTTGGCTATCAACTTAATCTTCTATTTGTGAGAAATACGGAATGGACGTAAAGAAAACGCCTAAAGGAAAAAAAAGATGGATATAAAAGTGTTGGGGCCGGGGTGCCCCAAGTGTCAGCAGACGGAGAAAATCATCAGAGCGGTGGTACAAGAAATGGGTATTACCGCCACGGTGGAAAAGGTCACCGATATCATGGAAATCGCCGGCTACGGTGTGTTCGGTACACCGGCCGTGGTGGTGGACGGCGAGGTGAAAAGCGTGGGAAAAATCCCTAAACCAGATGAAATCAAATCTTGGATTGGCTGAAAACACTGGGGTTTTACACCGCTCGCCAAAATTTTGGTTCGCTGGGTTTCCACACAATTCCTTGTATGACAGTTGTAAAGGAGGTTACAGACCATGATCGCTGAAAACTTGAACAGTGCCCGTAAGATGAGCGGTCTTTTTGAACGCTACCTATCATTGTGGGTCGTCCTGTGTATTGTGGCCGGTATTGTTTTGGGAAAAATCGCACCGGGGCTGGCCCGTTATATGGACAGTCTGGCGATCCGGGTCAACGATGCACCCGTGGTGTCGATTCCCATCGCCGTGTGCCTGTTCTTCATGATGTACCCCATCATGGTGAAGATCGACTTCGGTGAAGTCATCAAGGCCGGTAAAAGCGGCAAGCCGGTGTTTCTGACCCTGGTCATCAACTGGCTCATCAAACCGTTTAGCATGTACGGTATTGCCTCATTTTTTCTAGGCACGCTGTTTTACGGATTCATTGGTCCGGATGCGGTGGACATCGTTAAAATGCCATTCGGGCTGGACCTGCCGGTTGGGGCAGGACACGGCGCGGGCACCGTATTGATGGTGGATGGCGTAAAGGTGCTCCAAGTGCCCTTGTGGCGAAGCTACCTGGCCGGCTGCATACTGCTGGGCATTGCACCCTGCACCGCCATGGTCTTGGTGTGGGGCTATCTGTCCCGGGGCAATGACGGACTCACGCTGGTGATGGTGGCCATCAACTCGCTCGCCATGCTGGTTCTCTATGGCGTACTAGGCGGTTTTCTGCTGGGGGTGGGAAGACTGCCGGTTCCCTGGCAGGCATTGCTGCTGTCCATCGGCATATACGTGGCCCTGCCGCTGGTGGCCGGCTACCTGTCGCGCCGATGGATCATCGCGGCCAGGGGGGAGGCGTGGTTCAAAGAGACCTTTCTGCATGTGCTGACACCCATCACCATCATCGCCTTGCTGATCACCTTGGTGCTGCTCTTTTCCTTCAAGGGTGAGGTGATCGTGGCCAATCCGTTGACCATTCTCTGGATTGCCGTGCCGCTGTTTATCCAGACCCTGCTGATTTTCATCATCGGCTACTGGCTGGCAAAAAAACTGAAGCTTTCCTATGAAAATGCAGCGCCGGCAGCCATGATCGGTGCTTCCAACCACTTCGAAGTGGCCATTGCCACATCCACCATGCTCTTTGGCCTGTCGTCAGGCGCGGCCCTGGCCACGGTGGTGGGGGTTCTGATCGAAGTCCCGGTCATGCTGATGCTGGTCCGGATCTGCCTGAAAACCCGGCACTGGTTCGATGCGTCATGAGCTCCTGGATTTAAGCGGCCGTCTAAAATGATTTTCTTGTAAGGGGGCAGGCTTAGAGATCCATGTCCACAATATCGCCTGGTGTTGAAATCGAATAAAGTGCTTCAAATGCTCGTTCGAGAACGGCGCTTTGATGGACAGCATCGAAAGGGCTGCCCAGTGGATGACCAAAGGGCTGCTGCAGGTAAAGGGATCTCGGTGGCATAACCCTCTCGGTGTATGACCTCACGAGAGATATGCCGATGGTGGGGATGCCCTGTCTTTCGATTTCCCTTTGGATCAATCCCACGGATTGGTGGCACAGACCTCAGCCGGGGGTCAAAAGAACGGCATCCACATGGTCTTGCACCAAACGGGCAGCCGCCTGCGGCGCGTATTTTTTACGTAAACGATCGAGGTGGGCGTCCTTGATGTGGCCCATGAAGCTGACATGCTGTCTGGCAACGCCACCCACCCGTCCTTTGGCAACCATTTCTTTGAGTCTTGCAATCGGAAAGATGATGTTCACATCTTTGTCCGCGTCGCGGTGGTCGTAGTAATCGTGCGTGATGACATGGTCTTTTTCGATGCTTCGCGCGTCAATCAAACGGTAGGTGGGATCCCCCGCAGGATCGTGCATGTCGAACCCTTCTTGGTGGGTGTGGTGAAGTACCGGCCGTGGTGACGAGGGCAATCGTGGATGCGTCCAATGGTTTGCTTATGGGCGTCCACGGGGTGTCAAGCGATTTTCGGGGCGTGTAAGATCTTGTCAGAAATTCCGCAAAGGCAGGCATCGTACCCGCCAATCGGGCAATGGTTTTATTTTTGAATCGATTTAAGATCATGATAACGCATTTCAAAAGGACACACCATTTCGAATTAATCCTTCAGATATCCAATGGCACGATCCCTGTATGGATCTCTTTTTGCAACACCTCACCGTACGCCAGGCGGATGCTGGAATGTAACCATGAAAGGCATTACCGTCAAACGATTCAAAAACATTATCCTTGCGCTGATTCGATTCTCAAAAAAAAGCCGCCATGTCGCTTCCGATACATTCGTGTAGCGGATTCATTTCGTATAAATATTATACAATTTTACAATTGGCGTCTGAAAATATGTTTACAATTTACACGGATGTCTTAGCTTTCAGCATGGGTTTGACTTATGCGAAAGGATACACCATGGGGGATCCAACAAAAATGGGTCTGCGCACAAGGTTGCAGACATCGCCCTGGATCATACTGGGGATGACCGCCATCTTGCTGATCGTCGTGATGGTGCTGGCAATTCAAAACACCAACCGGGAGCGGCGCTACATGTCGGAGCTTATGAGCGCCAAGGGCGCAGCCCTCATTCGAGCCGTGGAAGCGGGCGCCCGAACCGGGATGATGGGGATGCGATGGGGCGGAAAGCAGATACAACGGCTGCTCGAGGAAACGGCACGTGTGCCGGATGTTTTTTACATGGCTGTTATCGATCAGGACGGACGTGTTGTTGCTCATAGTGACCCTTCAAAGATCCTCACACCCTTGGACCAGGCGCGTCAGATCACGCATCTTGGTCCGGATAAGCTTGAAAACTGGGAATTGGTGACACTGGGGGACGGGCGGCGCGTATTCGAGGTTCATCGTTATTTTCGCCCGTTGGTGTTCGAGGGGAGCCGGTCCTTTGGCCGCCTGCAGACGATGATGAAGCGGCATGGAATTCAATCCGACAGTGCCAATGATTGGTTTTCAGCAGGCAATCCCAAGGAGTTGCTGATTGTCGTCGGGTTGGATGTAACACCGTATGAAGAGGCGATTCAAAGTGATATTCGCACCACGGTGGTGTTGTCGGTTGTCATGCTCCTTTTGGGCTTTGGTGGATTTGTCTCGCTGTTTTGGATGCACAGCTATCGGGTTGCCAAAAAATCCCTGCAGGACACCAGTGCCTTTGCCCACGAGGTCGTCAGCCACCTGCCCGTGGGCCTGATCGCCACCGACCCTATGGATCGAATCACTTTTTTCAATGCAGCTGCCGAATTCATTACCGGGCTAGACAAAGTGCGCGTACTCGGTCAAAAACCGGATTTATTTCTGCCCCAAGATCTGTGTGGCATTCAGGAACAGCTGGATCAGGGGCGAACGATCCTAGAGCATGAAATGGACTGTGACTTTTCAGGTGCCGGGCGCGTACCTGTCAGCGTCAGCGCCACACGTATTACCAATGACACCGGTGAGTTTGTGGGACAGGTTCTGATACTGAGGGACTTGAGAGAGCTCCGTCGATTGGAGGATGAACTTCGTCGACAGGAAAAACTGGCCGCCATGGGCGGCTTGGCAGCCGGTGTCGCCCACGAAGTCAGAAACCCATTGAGTTCTATCAAGGCGCTGGCCACTTTTTTTTCGGCACAATTTGAAGCAGGGAGCGAAGCAAGGGAAGCGGCAGCGGTCATGATACAGGAAGTGGACCGGTTGAACCGGGTCATCACTGAATTGTTGGAATTTGCGCGACCCTCGGACCTGAAAAGGGAATCGCACGATATAGGGTCACTGCTTTCCCGGTCAACGCAGTTGATTCAACAGGATGCTACCAACAAGCACATCGACGTCGACCTGCAGGTAGACAAGGGTATCGGACCGGTTTGGATCGATCCCGACCGGCTGTCTCAATGTCTGCTCAACCTCTACATCAACGCCATTCAGGCCATGGAAAACGGGGGCACCTTGACCGTCCGCTGCAAGGCTTCAGGGACGGATCAGGTCCGTATTGTCGTTCAGGATAGCGGCTCGGGTATGTCACCCGATCAGCTCAACAATATTTTCAATCCCTACTTTACCACCAAGAAGAGAGGAACCGGTCTGGGTCTGGCCATTGTTTACAAGATTATCGAGGCCCATCAGGGGCAGATAACGGTGGAAAGCAGGATCGGTCAAGGCACGTCGTTTGCAATCACGATTCCCGGCTCAGGGGACGAAACACCAAAGAGGGCATCATGGAACCAACCCAATCAACCAAAATATTAATCGTGGATGACGACACCGGGCATCTGGTTTCACTCAAAACCATCGTACGGAGCTGGGGGTATACGGTCGAAACCGCAAATGACGGGGCTGTGGCTGTTGCATCGGTGAAATCAGGACCCATGGATCTCATCTTGATGGACGTTCGTATGGCCACCATGAGCGGCATCGAAGCGCTCAAACAGATCAAGGCCTACAACCCCGCAATCCCGGTTATTATCATGACTGCGTATTCATCCATAGACACGGCGGTTGAGGCTCTCAAATCCGGTGCCTACGACTATTTGATCAAGCCGTTGGATTTCCAGGTTCTAAAGCTCACCATCGAACGGGCCAGCGAGCATGCCGGTCTCAAAGAAGAAAACCGGGCCCTAAAAAAACATCTGCGTGGGGACTACGACCTTGCCAACATCATTGGCAGGAGTCAACCGATGAAAAAACTTCTGGAGATGGTTTCAATGGTCGCTCCCTCCGAAGCCACGGTGCTGATCAGCGGCGAAAGCGGTACCGGCAAGGAATTGATTGCCCGCTCACTGCATTTCAACAGCCCACGAAGAGAAAGGGCTTTGGTGGTCGTCAATTGTGCAGCCATCGCGGAAACACTGCTCGAATCAGAGCTTTTCGGGCACGAAAAGGGTGCTTTCACCGGTGCGGACAAACGTCGCGAAGGCCGCTTTATGCTGGCCCATGGCGGTACGCTCTTTCTGGACGAAATTGGTGAAATGTCCCCCACCATGCAGGCCAAGCTTTTGCGGGTTCTTCAGGAAAGAGAGTTACAGCGTGTGGGTGGTGAGGAGACCATCAAGGTGGACGTGCGGGTGGTTACCGCTACCAACCGGGATCTGGCAGCGGACGTCGCCGAAGGACATTTCCGGGAAGATCTTTTTTATCGTCTCAATGTCATGCCTTTGAAAGTGCCGCCATTGAGGGAAAGGCAGGAAGACATCCCCTTGCTGGCCCAGCATTTTCTCGAAAAATTTGCTGAGAAAAATCGCAAGCCAGTTAAGGGTTTTGTTCCTTTGGCCATGGACATGCTGCTCAATTATGACTGGCCTGGCAACGTCAGGGAGCTGGAAAACGCCATCGAGCGGGCCGTCATTCTGCTTTCCGGTGAGTATATTACCGAGAAGCAATTGCCGCTGAATGTCACTGAAAAGTATCCTGCCCTCGAAACATCTATGGCCGTTGCGGTACCTATAACGGACGGTACGCGATCATTGGAGGAGATTGAAAAAGAGGCGGTGCTAGCCACTCTGAAAGCCAGTGACGGCAACAAAGCCGAAGCCGCCCGCCGTTTAGGGGTCACCCGCAAGACCCTGCACAATAAATTGAAAAACTACGGACTTGATAAAAGAACGAAGTCCGAACATTTTGAAACTTGACAAGCACTGTGTTATCCATCTTCATCGATGCGGCGGCCACAACGGTTCCAAAAGTACTCAAACAGTTGCCGAGCTTCAAACCGAACATCCACTGGTCTCTATTTATCAGGCTCTTCTCCCAATTAGATGGGAGAAAGGGTTCCAGGATCCAAGGATTCAAGTGATATAAGCCCATATTTACCATAAAATGAAAGCCTGGAATGTCACGGCGATCTCTTGGGTGGAATTATGTTAACCTGCTGTTGGTAGCGAGTTCGGTAAAGATATAATACACAACCTTCGGGAATAAACGAACGCGAAATGAAGCATCCCCGGCGCTTTGCGAACTCGCCCTAAGGCCTTCTAACATCAGCGCTGGCCAAATAGTTAAACAAGCATGGCTGCTAAATGGCCGCATTTTCAGATTGGGTTTTTTATTAGCATGCGCTGATGCAAGGTGCCCTAATAGGCTCAAACAGCGCAAATCGCCATTGGATCGCCCATTTTGCTCTAGCTTATGGTGAAACCCGAAAGTTGCGTTAAAAAGGCCATAGTTAAAATCGTAAATCTGCAAAGGCACTTATAAAAAATCATAAATAACAATCACTCGAATCCTGGACCCCTTGACCCCTCGAATCCTTTATTTAGATCAACTCTTTTGGAGATGATCCAAACTGTTATTGGGGCCGAAAAATTCTGTTTCGGCCAACGTAGCCTTATTACCATGTACTTCCTGGGTTATTTTTACACGCTTCCGATAGATGCCGGGAATTGACACCCCGGTCTTCCATTCTCTAAAAAATAAAATAAATGTAAAATATCAATCAGTTGAAACCGATATCCACCATCAGCGGATATCCTTGGCATAGACTGTGCTGTAGATGGTCCATACGTTTGTCAAAATTTGATCCCGAATGATAATCGCCCTTTTTCAACCATTGGAACGTTATTATGACAAACACTGGCAACTGCAAAACGGTGTTGGGGATGTTCGAACCGCAGTACGCAATAAAGTTTGAAGCAAGTTTAGAAAGGAAAATTGAAATGAGCCGAAAGACATCAACGCTTCTCAGCCTGGGCTTGTCCGCCGTTCTGATTGCCGTCGGCGTCTGGATTCTTTACCATCACAGCTTGGGCTTTGGGCCCGGGCACGGTCGCTGGTTCATGGGACAGGGGGGTATGATGGGAGGTGGCATGGGGCTCGTTATGATCATATTCTGGATGGTTCTGATAGCTGCGCTTGTACTGCTGTTCTCAGGAGCGGTCAACGGCCTGCGAGGTAACAAACAAACCCAAGATGATGCGTCGAATCCGTTGGAAATTCTCAATAGGCGTTACGTCCGTGGTGAGATCGACAAACTTGAATATGAAGAAAAACGGCAGGACCTCGGCCGGTAAAGAGTCCTCTTGTACCCGAATTGGGAGGTGTCACATGAGAATCATCGCGAAAAAAGATGCATCTGTGGATCCGGTATGTCAGATGAAAATCATTAATAACAGGCAGGTACCTTCTTTTACATATCGTTCTGATACCTACTATTTTTGCGCAGAAGCCTGCCGGGAAGCATTCATTTCCGACCCCGAAAAATATATAATAGCCAAACAAGTCAAACCAGCCAAACCAAAAGGGGTGTGGGGGCGGTATCTGGATCGACTCAACAAAGTAACCGGCGGCAAACCGCCCTGTTGTCACTGAAGGAGAGCACAAAGATGCTCGAAAAAAAGTATATCCAAAAACTAGGCTTGCTGGCCATACTCACTATTGTGAGTATAATGCCCGCGTGGGTACGAGCCGAGACGGTGGACTTTGAACTTACCATTGCACAGGGAACGGTAACGATCGCCGGTGTAACATCCGAGGGTATGACCATCAACGGTGGTATCCCAGGTCCTACTTTACGATTTCGGGAAGGTGATACAGCGCGTATTCTTGTACATAACCACATGTCGGTGGCGACCTCGATCCACTGGCATGGTGTTTTGGTGCCGCCGAATATGGATGGGGTGCCCCACATCAGTTTCCCGCCGATTCAACCCGGCACAGCCTTTTCCTACGAATTTCCCATCCGCCAGAGCGGCACCTATTGGTACCACTCTCACTCGAATTTGCAGGAGCAAAGCGGCGTCTATGGTTCCATCGTTATCGAGCCGCATCGGCCACAGCAGCATGTGGACAGCGAGCATGTGATACTGCTGTCAGATTGGACTTCAGAGAAACCACACGAGGTGTTGCGGACGCTTAAACGGGGAAGCGAATGGTATGCAATAGAGAAGGGCAGCAGTCAAAGCATTTTAGGGGCGGCTCGGGTTGGAATGCTTGGCAGCTATTTCCATCGTGAACTTCAGCGTATGCCGGCAATGGACATTGCCGATGTGGCCTATGATTATTTTTTAGCCAATGGTCGACCCGAAATCGATATCAACGCGAAAGCAGGGGGATTGGTGCGTCTGAGGCTTATCAACGGATCCGCGACCACCTATTTTCATCTCGAGTATGCGGGAGGCCCCATGACAATTACTGCAGCCGACGGAATGGCAGTACAGCCAATGCAAGCGCAACGCTTTTTGATTGCAGTCGCTGAGACCTACGATGTGCTGCTGAAAATTCCGCCCAGCAATGCCTATGAGTTAAGAGCCACCGCGCATGACGGTTCCGGATATGCTTCCGTGTGGATTGGGAGCGGTTCTCGTTTTCCGGCGCCCGATGTTCCTAAACCCAATCTATATCAAGGCATGAGCCATGGGGACCATTCCTCTATCTGGGCTCTCACGCCAGCCGGGGCCATGGGCATGTCGGATGATCAGGTTGCTTCCGGCCAATTCGATCAACCCGGAATGACGGGAATGCCGGAGATGTCCATGGCCCAGGGTCACACGATGGGTCAGGTTGAACATACCGCTTCCGGGGATCTAAATATGTCCGGTGAGAAGATGTCGGCACTCGGGGGGCATCACATGCCTGCCGCAACGATGCCGGACACCCATGAAATGATGACTGCCGGAGAAACTCGGCAGGGCACGGATGTCATGCTCGAAACGCGACACAACGATCGCAAGGGAAAAAAATATGCAAAAATTTTTCGCCCGTTTGCAGCGGATGTTTCATCCAGGAAAAATCTGACCCCAGACGGTTTGGACGCCAAACGCCCCTGGCCCCCTTATGCAAACCTGCGTGCCATCGAACCGACCCTATTGGATGCCGGCAAAACGGTTCGTGATATTCGGCTGACATTGGACGGGGACATGCAGCGTTATGTGTGGTTTCTGAACAACACAGCACTTTCTGAAAGTGATGTTATTCAAATTCGCGCGGGTGAAGTGGTACGTTTCATCATGATCAATCGCACCATGATGCATCATCCCATGCATCTGCACGGCCATTTTTTCAGGGTCATCAACGGTCAGGGGGACCATGCTCCTCTCAAACACACGGTTGACGTGGCGCCCATGTCAACAACGGTTATCGAGTTTGCGGCCAATGAATTCGGTGACTGGTTTTTTCATTGTCATCTGCTCTATCACATGAAGAGCGGTATGGCCCGGGTTATCCATTATGATGGATATCAACCAGGTACCGACGTTGCTGCCTCTCGGCCATTGCTCTTTAAGGAATCCTGGTATGCTTGGAGTGATGCCGAGGTGCTCAGCAACATGACCGAAGGCTTTGTAACCCTGGCGGACACGCGCAATATCTTTGAGGCTCAGTGGGAAGCGGGCTGGCAGGACGTCGATGAAACCGAATGGGAAGGCCTGCTTACCTACGATCGCTATTTGAATCGGTTTAGCAGTATTTTTGCCGGTCTCGATGTCATGGGGCAAGGGGATGCAACGGAAAATAGTCGCGGCGTGTTCGGCTTTCGCTATCTGCTGCCGCTGAATTTAGAGTCATTTGTTTGGGTGGATTCAGATGGTGGGGCCAGGGTTGATGTCGAAAAGGCGTTTACCTTGACACCGCGTCTCTCGTTGATTGGTGAGATTGAATATGACACCCATGATTTGTGGGAGGGCAAGACAGGTTTATCCTACGTCCTGTCAAAAAATGTTTCTTTGCTGGGCCAGTGGCACTCCGAGTTCGGTTGGGGCGGTGGGTTGCAGGTGCGGTTTTAGGCCGAACATCGTAAAGATGATAAAGAAATGTCAATCCAAAACGTGCAGAACGGGTAATAAGTATACTGCTCAGCTTTACGTTATTCTAATCGGGTAAATTTTATACGGATGTACATAACCTTCAATGATATCACCCCTTTTGATAAAGCTCTTAATAGTTTTTTTTATTAATGATAACAGTTAGATAATTTAATTTAAGTTGATCTATAAGCAACTGGCATGTTGTTTGCTGTATTCGTAATGCAGATAAGGTAACGATCAACATTGAACCAAAACAAACCAAGGAGGAAGCAAACATGTTTACACCAAAAAATGTTATCATCACCATCGTATCTCTGGCAGTACTTGGAATTGGCATCAGTGCATTTGCCCACAGCGGCAAGAGCTGGGGCGGCGGATGGGGTCATCATCGCGGGGGTATGTATCATCAAGGCGGATACGGCGACGGGAACGTCAATCAAATGAGCCCGGAAGAATACAAGCAGTTCGAACAGAAAAGAGAAGTGTTTTTTAGCGAGACCCGGGATCTCAGGACCAGCCTCTTTGAAAAAGAACGCGCGCTGCAGAACGAATTGGCCAAGGATGAACCGGATGTGGCCCAGGCCTCCAGTTTGCAAAAAGAAATATCCGATCTTCAGTCTCAGTTCGATCAAAAGCGCATCGCGCACATGATAGAGATGCGGAAATTGAACCCGAATGCCGGCCGTGGCTTTATGGGCGGCGGTCCCATGATGGGACAGGGAAACCGTGGCGGCGGCGAATGCTGGCGTTAATCATCACAAGCAGATAGACACCATTTATGGCAGGGCGTTCATTCATTGAACGCCCTGTTGACTTTTAGTGGGGCTGGCTTTTCATAAACGGCGCTCATATGATAAAATAACTAAAAGATAAAAAGTATCCCGTCCTACTAATTTCGCTCTCTGCCCCACCTAGTAGAGCGCTTCGTCCGCATAAAAGCAATAACGTTGCCTTTGATAATTTCGTGCAATGAGTTTATTATCATTTGACATTTTATGATCATTTAAGTATCGTTTAAGTGTTCAAAATGATAGTGCTTGCTGGCCATCATTACCAATACAATCTGATTCTCATTCGGTTTTATATTCCTTTTTCTGACGTTGCCTCTGCCAGCAAAACGCTTGAACCGGCAATAGCCATCGTACGTCCCACAACAAACTGCACAGCACACAGTACTTTTTTAACTTGTTACATGGCATATTTTCCCCAATAAAATCGTGGGATGGCAGGGTGTCGCCCTTGCTTTGTCACCAACGATACATTGGTAATAAACGCAAGAATGGAGGCTGTCATGATCAATCTCGAAATATTGAGAGAACTTAATCCCTTCGAGGGAATGAACGAAGATCACCTCAAAAAACTCCAGACCAAATGTGAAGAAATTGAGTTTCGGCTTGGGGATAAGCTGTTTACTCAAAATGACAACGCCCTGCATCTCTGGATTGTCCGAGAGGGCAACGTTGATCTTCGCTTTGAATTGCCGGATCGACGGACCACATCTCCTGATATGACCGTTAGAAGCATCGAAGCAGCAGACAAAGCCCCAGAGGCCAAGATTCTTGGGTGGTCGTGTTTTGTACCTCCTTTTAGAATGAGACTCTCTGCTTACTGTGTCACCAACACCTGCAGCATCATCAGAGTGCTCAAAACAGATCTTTTACAGATGTTCGAGCAAGACTCCGCCATGGGCTATCTCTTTATGTCCTACATGATTCGGGTGGTGGGGTTTCGCTTCCATCAGTTTCAAGATCATGTTGCCAGAAACATGGGTGAGGATTTGATGTTTGGCTGGTAACAAAAGGGTCGAATACCTACAAGGCAGGCCATTATCAGAGAGGTAGAAGCTTCAATTGGGCGTGACTCGTCACGTAACATAAATACGTTTCAGGGACGATTAACGAGGAGGGGGTGTCTATGACGGTAAAATTTGATCACTACTGGACGGTCAACCCGAGGAAAAGAGATGATTACGAAAAATTTATCATTAAACAGTTTATCCCCGGGGTGAATCGGTTGAACATGCACACGGTGGCGGCCTGGTCCGTCATGGTGGGGGCTTACAGCGATTTTATCCTTGAAACGGTCAGCAACGACCTTGATCTTCTCGAAGAGGCCTTACGGAGTGATAAGTATCGAATGCTGATGTCGGAGCTGCAAAACCATATCACCAACTACAAGACCAAGGTGCTGGTATCGACCGGGAAAAAGGATGCCTATTCCACCGATATCCATGAAGACGCGATTAAATTCAATCAAATGTGGAACGTTACCACCGAAAGCAAAAGGGATTATGAAGAGTATACCCGGTATGTTGTTGAAGAATTCTATCCAATGCTTGAAGATTTGGGTATTTTGGTCGCCGGTGAATGGGAGGTATTGATCGGCGACGGTCCCCGTCTGCTCTGTGAAGGAAGGGTCAACGACGTAAAAAGCCTGATCGTGAACCTTCAGGGTGCGCGATTTCGTAAAGGCAAAAAAAAGCTTAAGAATTATATCGACCATTACGAAAGCCGGATCCTTGCTTTTCACATCCAGAAGGTGAAGGGATATAAATCGGCCAGTTATCAAATTGTCAGGGGTTAGGATTGGTCGCTGATAAGAAAATAGCACCGACGCGAAAGCCGGATCAGCATGTCTCAACGCGGAATCAATCGCACATCTATTCTGAAAAAAGGATAGCCCCATTACCCTTTATTATCACTTTCATTATCATGATCGGCTTTTGGCTGATCTTTTCGGGTAAATTCGATGCGTTTCATCTATCCCTGGGGGTGATTTCCTGCCTGCTGGTAACTTTTTTCTCAAGTGACCTTTTGTTTCCCGCTGGATTGAAACCCGATTTTTTAACCTGTTGGATCAGATTTGCTTTGTATATCCCCTGGTTACTCTATCAGGTTTTGCTTGCCAACCTGCGTCTGCTCTACCTGTCTTTTCATCCTCGGATGATGGAGCTGATCGATCCGCACATCATCGGGTTTAACAGTCAGCTGGAAAGCGATATCGCCCGAACAACCTTTGCCAATTCCATCACGCTAACCCCCGGAACCATAACCGTAAATGTCTCCGCAATGGGCAGGTTCACGGTTCATTGCATCAATGTGACCTCGGGTGAAGCACTACCCGGTGAAATGGAACGCCAAATCGTTCGTATATTCAAAGAATAATG
The DNA here is from genome assembly GCA_963701385.1 of uncultured delta proteobacterium. Classification (GTDB taxonomy): domain Bacteria; phylum Desulfobacterota; class Desulfobacteria; order Desulfobacterales; family B30-G6; genus B30-G6. The sequence continues at coordinate 163,077 of CAVOZW010000017.1, read as the reverse complement.
GAACATGTATTCCTATATGCCGGTCTGTATCTATGTTTGCTGATGACGCTGTCGCTCTATCGGGCTGTAGCCGGTCCGACGATCCTAGACCGATTAATAGGTGTCAATGCCATCGGTAGCAAAACCACGACGCTGCTGATTCTGATCGGGCTAATATATCATCGGGTTGAAATGTTCGTTGATATTGCCCTGGCCTATGCCATGTTGAATTTTATCACCGTACTAGCGGCTTCGAGGTATTTTCAAAAACGAAAAGGCTTGTATGATGAAAGCATAGATCAAAAGGGAGACCAAGCTTAATGAATACAATTATTGCGCTTCTTCTGATATGCGGCCTGATTTTTTTTAGCGGCGGCACTTTAGGTATTCTCCGATTCCCGGATTTCTATTCCCGCCTCCATCCGGCTGGCAAACTTGATACTTTCGGACTGGTGACCACTGTCGGCTCCTTGGCCTTATATATTGCCTTTTCCCAGGGGTCGTTTTTGACGGCCTTGAAAGTCAGTTTGATTATTGTATTCGTCTTTATTACCAGCCCCACGGCAACCCATGCCATTGTAGACGCAGGTGTCCGGGCCGGATTGAAGCCGTGGACAAAACCACCTGCGGGAAAGGGTTCGGCATGATCTGGCAGATAGAAATTGTTATCCTAATCATCGTGGTCATCCTGGCTGTCGGGGCCTTGGCCGTCAAGGATCTACTGGGTGCAGCCATTTTGTTCGGGGCCTACAGCTTCATGATGTGTCTTCTTTGGGCCATAATGGGGGCAGTTGATGTTGCCTTCACCGAGGCGTCCGTAGGGGCCGGTGTCAGTACGGTAATGTTCGTTGCAGCCGTTTTTCGAACATCGAGGAGGACCGAAGATTGAAAGTCATCGGACTTATTCTGGTTGTCATCCTGGGAAGTGTGCTAATCTACGGATCGCTTGAATTTCCGCCCTGGGGAGATCCCATGTCGCCCGCCAGCAGCCATGTATCGCCACACTATATCGAAAAAGCCGTGGAAGATACCTCTGTTCCAAATCTTGTTACGGCCATTTTGGCGGATTACCGTGGATACGATACCATGTTTGAAACCATCGTTATCTTCACGGCCGGTATATCCTGTATATTTCTTTTACGAACGTTCCAACCTAAGGAATCGGAAAAAAGGCTTTACCGTCATATCCCCACCGGTATCACCCTCAGGATCGATAAAAAGGGCAGATTTCCAGAGGATTCGGGGGCCTTCGAACGCATAGATTCGGTTTGGGTACCCCATGACCTCATCGTGAAGACCACCTGTCGATTGATCGTGCCGTTTATCCAGATCTTTGCTTTGTATGTCATCGCCCATGGACATCACAGTCCAGGGGGTGGTTTTCAAGGTGGTGTCATCTTGGGATCGGCCATGATCGTTTTTGCCATTGCCTTCAACCTGCGCTCGGCAATTCAGCGCATGGGTGAGCGTTCAACCCTGATACTGAGTGCCCTCGGGGTTCTCATTTATGCCGCTACGGGAGTTTTGTGCATGCTTCTTGGATTGAACTACCTCGATTATAGCGCGCTGGAAGGGGTACTGGGTGTTGATCCGGTGGCAGCCCGGTCCCATGGGATCATGATCGTTGAAATCGGCGTGGGCATCGCCGTTATGGCCGTTATGGTAACGTTGTACACCAACCTGGCCTCGGCCGGGAGACACGACGAGGGTTTGTAAGCATGGATGTGTTTCTGGATATTCTCACTTCAAGGGCAAACTATTGGGTATATATTGTCCTGATGATGATCGGTCTGTACGGCATCATTGCCAAGAAAAATTTGGTCAAAAAAATTATCGGCCTGAACATTCTTCAAACAGCTGTCATTCTTTTTTTTATTTCCATTGGCGCCAAGGAAAACGCCACCATCCCAATTATCGAGCATGGACATGAGGGCGTCCATACGGCGATAACGGCTGCTCACTATATCAACCCCCTGCCGCATGTATTGATGCTGACTGCCATCGTTGTAGCCGTTGCTACACTGGGTGTGGCTCTGGCACTGGTGATCAGGATTCATCAGCAGTATCACACCTTGGAGGAAGACGCTATTCTGCAGCAGATCCGGGAAGCATGATCAAGGCAAAGCGGGTAACCGTGATGTCTTGTCTCGGCCTCGCTCAAGGAGCGAAGACTGAAGCCGAATGTGAAGACCGGCATGCCACGGCGAAGCTCGAAGAGCGGAGACACGTATTTTAAAGGCACCACGGGTTTACCCGTGGGGACCCATTATTGAAGGCTCGCAAAAAGGAGCGGCAATGATTAGCATTGAAAATCTAAAACAAATCGTCATGCTGACCTATCTGACAGACGACATGCTTGAGGAACTGATTCCCATCACAGAGTTGCTTCAGTACGATGAGAAAGAATATGTCTTCCACCAGGGAGACAAAGCTGACCGTTATTACTCTATACTCCAGGGGATGGTATTGCTTGAACAGCGAATAGGCTCCGGGATAACCATTTCACTTAGTTCCATAAAACAAGGTTACTCCATCGGCTGGTCGGCCATGCTGGATGGAACGGAGGAATACTACAGCACCGATGCCATTTGTGCGGAACCGACACAGCTGCTTTCGTTCAGAGCCAAAAAATTGAAAGCGCTTTTCGAACAGAATTATCACCTGGGCTACATCATGAGCCAGCGGCTGCTGCATGTGGTCAAGAAGCGCTACGATGTGCGCACGGAGCAGTTCATCAAAGCCATCAAGGATCATCCTGACATGGGCGCCCTCTTTTAAGTTGGAATCTATGGTTCAACAGTTACCAGCTATCGTTGTTATTGCACCCCTGGTGATATCCTTGGTGGTATTTATCGCCGGTTGGCGGCACCCTCGTCTTGCCTTTCCAATGGCCATGGTGGCGCTGACCATCTGTCTCTTGTCATCTTTCAGTATTCTGTATTCAGTCGTCGAAAATGGAATCATTACCTACTGGTTGGGTGGCTGGCAGCCTCCCTGGGGAATTGAATATAGAGTCGATCATTTCAATGCGTTTATTTTATGTCTGGTATCCTGCCTGGGTTTTGTATCGGCCGTGTATGCCAAAAAAAGTGTCGCAAAGGAGTTGCCGGGGAAAATATCCCTGTTCTGGTGTCTTTATCTACTTCTCATCACCGGTCTTCTGGGTATTGCTATAACCGGTGATATGTTCAATATGTTTGTATTGCTGGAAGTCGCCTCTCTGAGTGGATATGCGCTGGTAGCCATGGGGAAAAAGAACGCTGCGGTAGCCGGTTTCCGGTATTTGGTCATCGGAACCATCGGTGCTTCATTTTTTCTTTTGGGGATCGGGTATTTGTACATCAGTACTGGTACGCTGAATATGGCAGACCTGCAGCAACTCCTGCCTTCTTTGTATGCCTCGCGTGCGGTAAAAACTGCCTTTGTGTTTATTTTCATCGGATTTGCCATCAAGATTGCCTTATTTCCGTTTCATGCTTGGCAACCGGACGCCTACACATACGCACCCTCGGCTGTGAGTGTGATTATTTCCACAGCAGCGGCAAAAACGTTTATCTATGCCTTGATACGTGTTGTCTTTTCCGTATTTACCGTGGATTTTTTCAGGACAGCTCTGCCAATCGTCGAGATTATTTGCTGGATGGCTGTCATTGCCATCATGACCGGTTCAATCTTTGCCATTCAACAGGACAATCTCAAACGCATGCTGGCCTATTCCAGCGTGGCAAACGTGGGCTACATCATTCTGGCGGTTGGCCTGGCACCATCGACATCTCTTGGATTGACACCGGCTGTCATGCACATAATCAACCATGCCATTATCAAGGGCAGCATGTTTATGGCGGCTTGTTCATTTATCCATCAAAAGGATCTTTGGGATATCCATAAATTTGTCGGACTGGGCAGGCAGATGCCTTATTCCTGCATGGTCCTGATACTGGGGGCGCTTGCGATGATCGGTATGCCGCCCGGCGCAGGGTTTATCACCAAATGGTATCTGATACTGGCAGCTTTGGATTCCGGTCGGTATGTGTTTGTGGGGGCCATATTTGTTAGCACATTGCTGATGATCGTCTACTTTTGGCGGGTAATTGAGATCATGTATATCCGCCCGCCGGAAACGAACCAAGGCTCGGCAGCTTCTGCGGCCGGTGATGTTCCACTCTCCATGCTGCTGCCGAGCCTGCTTATGGGTGTGCTGACCTTTGCCACCGGTCTGGCATGGATCTCCGGCCAGTTCTCCTCCTATCTAGAGGCGATGAATGCCGGTTTCGGTCTGGGAGGCGTGCCATGAACACTGTGGTAGAATCCCTCAGACCCCTGCTGGCCTTGTCTTTTCCACTGGCATGTGCGTTGCTGGTTGTTGTATTTAGAGAAAGACCCAATATCAGGGAAAGTTGTACCATCATTTCCGCATGTCTCCAATTCGCCATTGTCATTTCCATGGCCCCTCTGGTTTTGCAGGGGAATGTCCTGCGAAGCCACATCCTCAGTATTGCACCTGGTATGGATATCAGCTACCGGGTCGATGCATTCGGCCTGGTCTTCGCCCTGACGTCTTCGTTTCTCTGGATTCTGGTCTCGATGTATTCCATCGGCTACATGAGATCCCTGAAGGAGCATGCTCAGACACGCTATTACTTTATGTTTGCCCTGGCGATATTTTCAGCCGTAAGCATCGCCATGTCCGAAAACCTGATAACATTCTATATCTTTTACGAAGCCTTGACGCTGTCCACATACTGGCTGGTCGCCCATCACGAAGACACGGAAGCGTTTGCTGCAACACGCAAGTACCTGGCCTATCTGCTTGCATCCGGATGGTTCCTGTTTGCTGCCGTGGTGCTCACCTATGCCCTGACCGGACGGACCGAGTTTGTCGCGGGCGGCATATTGACACACGATTCAGGTTCGAAAAGTGTCCTGATACTGCTTTTCGTACTGTTCGCTTTGGGGTCCATGAAAGCAGCCTGGATGCCCTTTCATGCCTGGCTACCCAGCGCCATGGTGGCACCGACACCGGTAAGCTCGCTGCTGCACGCCGTGGCGGTGGTCAAAGCCGGCGTGTTCGGATTCGTGAGGATTGTCTGCTATGTATTCGGCATCGATTTGGTCCAGGCCCTGGGTATGGGCCTAGTGCTCGGTGCCGTGGCCGCTTTCACCATGATTGCGGGATCGTTTTTCGCCATAGGCGAAGACAACCTCAAACGGCGCCTGGCCTATTCAACCATCAGCCAGTTGTCTTACATACTTTTTGGTGTCGCATTGTTGAGCCCTTACGGAATCAAGGGGGCGATGATCCATATTCCATTTCACGGGTTCATGAAGATTACCCTTTTCTTGTGTGCCGGAGCCATCATGGTGGTGACCGGTAAGAAACGGATCAGTCAGATGTCAGGGGTGGGGCGACAGATGCCCATTACCATGACCGCTTTTACCATAGGGGCCATCGGCATGTGCGGTGCACCGCCTGTGGCCGGTTTTATCAGCAAGTGGTTTCTTTGTCTGGGCACCATCCAGGCCGGGTCCTTGATATTTCTGGGGGTGATTCTCACGAGTTCGCTTTTGGACGTGATTTATTTTTTCCCGGTGGTGAAAACGGCCTTTTTTGAAAATATGGGGGACGGATCTGAAAGAGAAACAGCTATTCCGGCGAGTAAAGAAAGAAATAATCCGCTGGTGCTCCTCATGGTCATTCCCCTGGCGATAACGGCGCTGTTTTCGCTTGTTTTTTGTTTATTCCCGGGGACGTTCTATATCCTCGATCTCGTAGAACTGGCGGTGGATGATCTGTGGCATTGAGGGCTTCAAACTGAAACGATCGCTTTCAAGAAGCAGACATCATGAAGGCTGCCGTCGTATAGGTGCTGCCATGGGACAGTATGAAAAAAAAGACCAAGGACTTGTATATATTCAGGATGACGGTGAGATTACGGCAACGCTGCCTGACACCGAGGAAAGATTGGAACTGTCCCACAAGGGCGACCCCGGATATCAGAAAATTTTCTATCTGCTCGTGATTGCCGGTTTGGGATACCTGGCCTTGGTGTTCACCATGCTTTGAAACGCAACAGCGAGCCTATCCTCATCGCTTGTTGCGGGGTTCTTCAATCTGTTGGATGATATGTCCGGCCAGCGTGAGGCAGGTCTGAAGAAAAACATACCCATGAAATCAAATAAAAAAGAAATCATGTTTCTGGATTCAGCAAAAAATCAGTCAAGGCTGCGCAGATATTTTTATTTGCTGCTGTGCTTGCTGCTCGTGATTGATTTTTTCATCGCCAAGCAAGGGCATTTTGCCTGGGAAACCGCCCCTGGGTTTTTCGCGGTTTACGGTTTCGTTGCCTGTGTCGGTCTGATTTTCATTGCCAAGGCGCTGAGGTGGCTGGTCAAACGAAAGGAGGATTACTATGATTGAGGCTCTTCCTCCTGCCGTCATCTTCATTTTCGGCGCCTTTTTAATCCCATGCTTCAGGGGAAAAATCAGGTCTGTATACCTATTGACCTTGCCGGTGCTGGCCTATCTGAATCTCCTCCTTCTCCCGGCCGGCAAAACATGGACGGTGGCGTTTCTCGAATATAGCCTCATTTTTTCACGCGCAGACCGGCTTAGCATGGTTTTTGGTTATGTATTCGTTCTGATCACCTTTGTCGCCAGTCTCTATGCGCTGCATGTAAAGGAAAACCGCCAGCACATGGCCGCCTTTCTTTATGCCGGTGGCGCCTTGGGGGTTACCTTTGCCGGGGATCTTGTCAGCCTTTATTTTTTCTGGGAAGTCATGGCCCTGGCATCGGTTTATCTGGTGCTGGCGCGCAGAACTGACAGTGCGCGGGCGGCCGCATTTCGATATTTCATGTGGCATTTTTTGGGTGGGATCTGCTTGCTGGCGGGTATTGTCATGTTTGTTTCCACAAGGGGAACCACGGAGTTCGCCTATATCGGCTTGAGCGATCTGGCAAGCTGGCTGATTTTTATCGGGTTTTGCCTGAACGCCGCGGTATTCCCGTTTCATGCCTGGTTGCCGGACGCTTACCCGCAAAGCACTGTTACCGGCGCGGTCTTTCTGAGCGCATTGACCACCAAAAGCGCGGTCTATATCCTGGCCAGGACGTTTCCGGGAACGCCAATCCTTATGTGGGCGGGTGCGTTCATGACCTGCTATCCCATATTTTACGCGGTTATCGTCAATGATATGCGTCGTGTTCTGGCCTACAGTCTGATCAACCAGGTTGGATTCATGATATGTGGCATCGGCATCGGAACCCAGCTGGCCATCAACGGTGTCGTGGCCCATGCTTTCTGCCATATCATCTACAAAGCACTTCTGTTCATGTCAACAGGTGCTGTTCTGCATATGACCGGAAAAATCCGGGCCACGGATCTCGGTGGACTCTATAAAACCATGCCCTATACCACCATTTGCTGCATGATCGGCGCAGCATCCATTTCTGCTTTTCCGCTATTCAGTGGTTTTGTCAGCAAATCGCTGACGCTGGCCGCAGTAGCGGAAGAACATCAGGTCCTGGTCTGGTTTATGCTGCTTTTTGCCTCCGCAGGTGTTTTCCACCATGCCGGCATCAAGGTTCCCTTTTTTATATTCTTTGGACACGATTCCGGTATTCGGGCCAAGGAACCGCCGCTTCACATGCGAACCGCCATGGGCTTGGCGGCCATGATCTGCATATTTTTAGGCGTTTATCCGGCGCCGCTGTATAATATTCTGCCTTATCCGGTCGATTTTGTGCCCTATACGGCATTCCATGTAGTGGGCATGCTGCAGCTTCTGATGTTTGGCGCCTTGGCGTTTACCCTGCTGATTCTCTCCGGTTATTATCCGGCCGAGCTCCGCGCTGTAAACCTGGACACCGACTGGTTTTTGCGTATGCCCGGTCGGGGTTTTTTGAAGTTTTGCGAGCGCCCTTTGAAATCCTTTGCGCGGCTGGTGGAATCTTTGGTTTCAAAGGTCACCGTACGCGCCCGATCGGTTCCGGCATTGAGTATTTTGATCGAAAACCGATTCGATCATTTTTTTCATGGTCTGCTGGCATCTTTACCGTCATATGTTTTGAACTGGATCAAACCATTCAGGACCGAGAACAGCCAGTTGGCGTGGAATCTGGTTTATATTTTGGTTCCTTTCATCATTATTCTTTTGACGATTCTGTTATAGGGCAGCCGAGACCGTAACGCAAATGAACCATTTTCTGCTGTTACAAATCGTTTTTGTACCCCTCGTGTCGGCGGTATTTATCTTGATGGCCCGATCCGGGAAAGGGCGTCATGCCGGTTGGATCTCCATCGGAACACTGGCATACACTAGTATGCTTCTATGTGTCGCCGGATATCGGGTGCACCAGGCCGGCGCGGTCTTGGAAACATATGTGCTGGGCCCTGAGGTCAGCCTGAGCTTGCTGGCGGACGGTTTGAGCCTGCCCGTGGCACTGATTGTCAATGCCATATGCCTGGCCTTGGCCTTTTACTCTTTGCACTATGTCGAGCACCGTGTCGAACTGATATATGCGACAACCGACAAACCGACCATTGCCTTGTACGCCAAGCGTTTTTTCTTTCTGTACCTCTTTTTCCCTACGGGGTTTATGGGGGTTGCCTTCAGTACCAATCTTCTCAGCATCTATTTTTTTCTTGAACTGCTGACCATCATCCCCCTCTATTTCATCATGGCTCAACTCGGGTATTCAGATTATATTTCGCGTTACAAAGTGGCTCTGATGTGTCTTTTCTGGGGTGTCGCCGGTGCAACGTTTTTTCTCATAGGTATTCTGCTGGGCTATACACAAATCGGCAGCTTTGAAATTTCAGAATTGACCCGGCTTTCTGGAAATCCGAAAACATTCTGGATCGCACTGCTTATTTTAACGGGCATGGCAACCAAGCTGGCCCTGGTTCCCCTGCACGCCTGGATGCCATGGGTTCATGCCGAACACCCCACCTGCATTGCCGGCCTTCTGGCGGTGTATGCCAATATCGCTGTTTATGTGATCGTCAGGGTGCTGATTTTGCCTTTAGCAAGGGACATGCTTATATTTTCTATGCCCATGATGATCATGGCGTTGATAACCATGGTCTATGGCGCATTATTGACACTGGCACAGTCAGACGCCAAACGCTTTTGCGCATGTTCCACCATCAGTCAGATATCTTACTCGGTGTTTGGGGTGGGAGCCATGACGAGCCTGGGAGTTGAAGGGGGCATTTTCTATTTCCTGAGTCATATTTTGGGCAAGGCCATTCTGTTCTCCTCCGCGGGCATTCTGGTGTATACCATAGAAACAAGAGACCTAACAAAAATGGGAGGGCTTTGGCAGAAAATGCCTTTTACGACGGTGCTATGGTTTGCCTCGGCGCTGATTCTTTCCGCACTGCCACCCACCAGTGGATTCGTGGGAAAATGGCTCTTGTTTTCGGGTGCATTTCAGGGTGTGCAATCCCATCCCATGGGCGTCATGCTCGTTATCGTCGCTATTCTTTCGACCATTTTAACCCTGCTTTATACTTTTTTAATGGGTATCCGAATATTTTTCGGGCCCCTCAAGGCAGAACTTACAGATCGGGTTCTCAAGGATCCGCCTTTGACAATGACCCTGCCTCTTTTGGCTTTGGCGTTGATAGCCTTTGTCTTGGGTTTGTATCCTCAACCGGTTTTGGTTCTGTTACATTCGGTGATAAGTTCTTTTTGAGGGAACCTTCTCCAGGAATGTTGGCGCATCTCGAGTCCAGCGACCTTCGATTCCGTCTGCGGTGCCTTTTATGGCGTTTGCCAGAATCACATTTCGAAACCGCTTCGGCATAACAGTCGCTAAAGAACTCAGACAGTTTCACAGTCGCTCAGGGATCACCCATCAGCCTTAGCGTCTTACCTTTGTTTGGTTTAAAGGTCCGAAGCTTTTTAAACCGATCATAATGATCACCCAAAAAAGGAGAATAGATATGACAACTTTTTTCATGTTTGGCAACTACACCCCTGAAGCCATCAAGGAAATCAGCATCAACAGAACCGAGCAGGCCATCGAGATCATCCGACAGCAAGGCGGTGAGGTCAAGGGCGTGTATGCGCTGTTGGGGGAACATGATCTTCTGTTCTGCGTGAATCTGCCCGATGTCGAGGCGGCAATGAAAGCTTCTATTTCCTTGACAAAGTCAACCGGCATATCCTTTAAATCCTGCCCGGCGGTAAAGGTGGAAGTGTTCGACCGGCTGGCGACCGCCTAAGCCGAACATTGCATGGCGACTGGATGGGTGTCTGTCGGCAGGAATATGGGATGCTGTTTATGCGGCTTCGATCTTTACGACAGCTCCGTTTTCTACTTGCCTGAAGACGTTTGGATCGCCCGATATTTTCCCAAAAACATTGACCGGGCTGAAAGCGCGCGGTTCGTTTCCCTGGCTTGCCGGTGTCGGACCGAAGAAGATACAGAAGGCCGAACCTGTGGGCCAGTACGCCAGGTCTCCCAGCGCAACGATATCCCTGGCATCGGGTTCCAAGGCCAGCTCGACCGGTATGTCGAAGTAGATCTCGTCACCCCAGACATTGGCGGTGGAAGCGATCGGCAGAGCCGCCAGGATGGCCTGCCCGGTTGGCGTGTCGTGAATTTGCGCTTTCATCGATATGTTTCCGACCGATATGATAATGGTGTTCACTTTATCATGATCTCCCTTCATTGGCTTGCGTGAAAGTCCCAAGCCCCATGACAGGCTTTCCTTCGATGATTCCCAGGGGAGCAATCCGTCTCCCTGTCCGGCTCAAACGAGGTGACCTGTATCATAACCTTTGGCAATCGGGACCTATTTGATCGTGATTTTTACACAGACTTCAGTTTGACACAACCATAAAACATGTGACATACCGACAATCAAAAGTGCCCACATGGGGTTCAACCATAAAAAGGAGAGCTGTGAATGCCCGAGTCAGTCCTATCCAGATTACCGATGACCTTGAACAACCTTGAAATGATGAAATTATCTCTTGAGACCGCTGAAAAAGCACTCGATTCAAGTCTAGAATGGTTATCGATGGGGAGCGACATGATCGACAGCCTCCAAAACATGTCAATGGCATCCATGAATCGATTTTTTGACGGGATCGGCGGCAGCACCTATCAAGCGATTTGGGGGTTCGGTCATATCCAGCAGCAGCCTATGAAGCGCTGTTTTGACATTCTCACAAACCTGTTTATGAACAATCTCCGGCAATTATACCGCGAAAGAAGCGCCGAACTGGATTTCATCAGGCTGTTTACCGATCATCTGCCGTCACAGGATTGGACCGTGGCCTACGACGATTCAAACGTCACGCTAGAGTTGCCCAGCATGCGGGTCATCGACATTTCGAGTCCGGCATCGCATCGCATCCGCAACTTCACCGTTGTTTTCGCCCCCCGCGCAGGGCATCATTCAAACATCGCTGAAAGGGTCGCACACTACTTGAGAGACCGCGGCCTGACCCGCATGGCGGTTGTTGAGCAGAAATGTGCGCAAGATATCCCGCTGTATATCGACGGCAAGCGTCATAGCGAAGATTTCACAAGCCAGGTTCAACAATATACGCAGGTGCTGGAACACCTGATGCAACTTACCGGCAGGCCCGTGCACCTGGTGGCCATCTGTCAACCGGGTCCCCTGTTGATCAGCGCTCTCATTTTGAATCCGCATTTGGGCAAAACCTTCGGGTCTGCAGGATCTCCGATGCACACCGAGGCGGAAAAGGGCCTTCTGACCGATTTCGCACGTTTGATGGGCATGCCGTTTATCGATGGACTGATGGCGCTTAGCGGTCGATTCGCCGGAGCGAATCGACCGGGCAGCGGAAGAGCGTTCTATGATGGGCGGCTTCACGTTTTAGGATTTTACTATCTGGGGATAGAACAGCATGTTCGCAATTTCAAACGACTTTTGACGGATATCAAGCTAGGCAACACTGACTCGGTTGAACGCCAGAAATCGTTTTATGACTGGTACAATACGGCCCATCATTTCCCGGCCGGATTTATCCGGGACACCTACCAGAAAATATTTATTAACAATGAACTGATCCATGGTAGGCTTACGATCGGCGAAAAAACCATCGGCATCAAAGATTATCCGGGTTCGGTTCCCATCTGGGCATTGGGGGGCAAGACGGATGTCATTGTTCCGCCACTGCAGGCCACCGGCCACATGGCGCTTGTGGACTCGGTGTCCGAAGCGCATAGGCTCGATTTGACCTGTGACGGGGGTCATATGGCGCTGTTTCGATCGCAGAATGTACTCGACACCCACTACAATCAGATCGCCGCGTTTATCTTGAAACACAGCGACCGAACAAAACCCTAGCATCGAATTGCTGGAACCACCCTTGAGAGGGTGTCACTTTTCCTTTTTTTTGGCTTTTTTCGGGTCTGGGAATCCATCAAATACGGATTGAAGCGGGCTGACTTTTTCTAAATTTTTCTGTGCAATTTCAGATAGATCCATTCCCATTTCCAGCCATTTCCGAAATTGCGAATCAAAGGATTTTTTGTAAGAAAGATAACTCTGAATCGCCTGCTGCAGGTGTTTTTCAAAAAAATCCAGCAAGATGTTGTCGCCGTATTGAATAATGAGGTGCAGGAGCGGTGCCGGTAAAAGGACGTTCTTGCTTTTGGCTTGCTCTAAAAGAATTTGGGTCAAGATGAAGGCGGTTACGTCTTCTTTGGTCTTGGCATCCAGTACTTCCACCTGTTGTCCATCTCGAATACGGTCGGCTACCTGGTTGAGGGTCACATAATGACTTTGTTCCGTGTCGTACAGCCGCCGGTTGGCATATTTTTTCAGGGTAATTTTATCCGTCATGCATTGCCTCTTCCATACCTTCATTGGATTATGTTTTATTGCGAAATACAATAAAACGATTTGTCTGATATTTTATCAGCATACAGTTACTGGCATTTATTCTATATAAAGTCAATAAGATAATAAGCGACATGTTTCTTTTTTGAAATTAATATAGAAAAAACAATAATGTTGCAATGCAACATTTTATCCTTGACAAGACGGCTATGCGTCCTATAATGTTGTCAACTGACAAAGGTTGAACAGAACACATCCCTCCAAGGAGATCGCGACATGAATTCATACTGGATTACAAAACAGTTGATCGATTTTCAAAAGACGACATTCGATAATTTTTACAGCGCCTTTGTTCTGATACAGGCGCACACTGAAAAAATTACCAACACCCTGTTTGAACAGGCAACCTGGATTCCGGAAGAGAGCAAAAGAATCCTGGACCAATGGATCGACATTAACAAGAAGGGGCGGGATGAACTGAAAACCGCCGTGGACGAAAATTTCAACCAAGTGTACGATCTTTTCACATCAAAGTAATGGGTTTGTATCCATCATACACACCAACCGGTCGCCGATGGATACGAGATAAAGGGACCCCTCGGGGACAATATTGATTGAAACATCAAAAGGAGGTTTTAAAATGGACCAAAAACAGATTGCACGACAAATGATTCAGTTCAACAAGACGGCGTTCGACAACAGCTTCAATGCCATGACGATGGTCTACGAACAGAACGAGAAAATGGTTAATGCTTTTTTAGAGCAGGCGACGTGGCTGCCTGAAAACGGAAGACAGGCTATTACCGACTGGATCAAGGCATATCAAAAGGGTTCTGGCGATTTTAAAAAAATGGTGGATGATAATTATCAGAAGGTAGAGGATTTTTTTTCTGCTTCCGGAAACTGATGCCTTATAAATTTCATCATTGCGCGCTGCTTGCCCGGTTAATTGCCTGAAAAAAATTTAAACCCGTACATTAACCGGGCATTTTGAAACAACCTGCAGCGAGCGGTTATTCCGGTCAGCGGGAAACATCAAATGAGCTTGAAAGCCTCCAAATACTTGTCAAAGGAAAGGTAAGGCCGTTATGAAAAAAACCGACGATGTATCAGACAGGTATGCTTTTTTCAACCAGCCCTTGGACAAAAATACATTTGCGCTGTACCAACTGATCAATGCTTCACAGAATTATATCGCCGGCTTGTCGAAATACGCCGCCGATTTTATGGCCCCTTATCTGATTTCCACGGCATACTTTAAGAATGTTGAAGCTGAAAAATCGATCAACACCTCGCCGCTGGAAAACTTTTCATCCTATCTCAAGCTGCTGGATTTTAACTTCGATGTATTTAACCGTGGATTATTGGGGGGCGTGAAGGCCTTAAACGCTTATGGCCAGATGGAAATGGGGGGACTGATAGCTGCTCTTTACAGCACGCTGCCGAGTCAAGACGGTGAGGATCTGGCGGTTTTTGCCGAAAGACAAGCCCGCTTGATGGACCTGGTGGTAAATAAGTATCCGACGGCAATCCAGGCCATAGAACCCGAATACGGATTCCATTTTGAGAGCGGTGACCACCCACTCGTTGCCGAGACGGACCGCTTTTATCTGTACAGGATTGCGCCTTCGAAAAAAAAGGCCTCTTTCAACGATAAAGGCAAACCGATTATCATCCTGCCTCCCTATGTGCTGGGGGCCAATATCCTCGGTTTCTTGCCGAATGAAGACCGCAGTTATGCCCATAGCTTTGCCAATCAAGGGATCCCCACCTACATCCGTATTTTGAAGGACATCCAGACAACGGAAGCCCTGCAGGTGATGAATGGTGATGACGATGCCCGCGATACACGCCTATTTTGTGAAAAAGTCATGAAAATCCATGGAAAGCCCGTTACACTGAATGGCTACTGCCAGGGAGGCTTTTCTGCGTTGTGCAACCTGCTTTCCGGGGAACTGGACGGCCTGGTGGATGCCTTTATTACCTGTGTTGCACCGATGGACGGAACCCGAAGCGATGGACTGGCAAGTTTCCTAAAAAATCTTCCTGCGCGATTCAATGATCTCGCTTACGGTACCAAGACCTTGCCCAATGGCAACAAAGTGGCTGACGGCAGGTTGATGGGATGGGTGTATAAGATCAAGAGTATCGAGTACGAATCGCCGGTGGCTGCATTTTACCGGGATATCATGATGTTCGCCAGACAAAAAGAAAAGGCGTTCAAGATCAGTAAAACAGCTGCGGCTCTCAATTACTGGCTGAACAATGAGCGCAACGATCTGCCACTGGAAATTACCAAAATGAGCTTCGCTTCTTACAATGTGCCCATCACCGAGGACGGGACGCTTCCGGTCAAACTATTTGGCAGGACGCTCAATTTGAAACGCATCAAGGAAATGGGCATTCCCTGGCTGATCTGTTACGGTGAACATGACGATCTGGTTGAAAAAGCGACGGCTCTGGCACCCCTGGACTATGTGGATGCCGAGGTGACACCATTTCCAAAAGGCCATGTGGCCATGGCTACCTCCTGGTCCGATCCTGAATCCGCCTGTGCGCTGCACACCCGATTTGGGGAAGGAAAGTGGCGCGGCCCGGTCTTGTATCAGATGGATCTGGATCGTCAATTGTCCAAACCGAAAAAACGGAAAAAACAACCCTAAAACCATAAGGGAACGGTCCCTGTTCTGGATTGCAAACATCGCACCAATCACCTTTCTCTTTTCAGACGATGTCTTCTGGTGCGCTTTTATCTGCCTTTGCAAAAGACCACGGGCCTGCATGTATGGTCCCATTCGGTGATCATAGAGGAGCGAAAATCATGGACAGACAATTTCTTGAATTCTGGGGGAAGAGCATTCTGGCGGCCGCCAAAGGGCAAGAACAGCTGGAAGATCTGTCAAACTGGATACGCGGTTTGGGTGCCGGGTCCGAGAACTGGACGGCCTTGTTTCGCCAAACCTACGGTCTGGAACCAGAGACGTCGGATTCAAAGGCATGGGATCAAGCGATGAAACAATTCCAGTCTTCTTTGAAGAGCTGGCTCTTTTTGATGAATCTGGTGCCCAGCGGTGAACTCGAAGCCTTACAGAAAAAATGCCAGGCCCTGGAACAGAAGGTGGCCGCTCAACAGGGCACGATCCGTCATTTGCAGCAGCTTGCCGGTGAAAAGAGCATTCCCGTATCGGATGCCGTATTGAATTTTTCTCGCTTGATGGAACAGCAGTCAAGACAGTTTGAGGAGCTCATGGGGAGTGTCGGCAAGGCTTTCAGCAAGGAGACCGATTCGTCTTGATCCGGACAGGTCATTTTTTTTCGGAACGATAACCCAAAACAAGGTTAGCAATAACGCCGAGGGATCATACCGACTCGACCGTGAAAAACTCGCTCCCAAGAGGCCTTAATACTGAACAGGATCAAACCTTGAAGATGATATTTTTCGTATGCAACGAAACGATCCGGGCCTCAGAACCATGATCGGTGACTCCATATATCCTCCTCCAGATTTTTTTTCTCGTCCTGCAGCTTCAGATACATGGAGGCGTTCTGGATAGCCAATCCCCCTTGATGGGCCAATGCCTTGACCAGCGTGATAACGTCTTCGGGGAAATCCCGTTCAACGCCGCTGTAGAGCCGCAGCACACCGATGACGTTTTCTCTGGACATGATGGGCGTAATGATCATGGATACAATACCTTCTTCCTCCATCGCTTTTTGGTATTGAATCCGATCGTCCTTGGCAGCATTCCGGATGATGAGTGTTTCACCCCGCATGGCCTCGATGGCGCTTTTGCTCGGAGAGACAGGCCCCTTGTTTAAAAAGGTATCACTCAGGCCGTAACTTGCCGCCAACACCAATTTGTTGTTATCTTTGTCCAGCAGTCGTATAGCCGCAGCTTTCATACCGAGCACCTTGCATATGTCGACGGTCAGGTTGTCGAGTATTTTTTTGATATCCAGGCTCGAATTGATATCGGAGGCCAGATCCAGAAAGAGCAAAGCGTTTTTCTGGATTCGGTTCAACAGCCGGGAATGATCTATGGCGATGCCTCCCTGCTCTGCAAGCGCCGATAGAAATTCAATTTCACCTTTGGTAAATTTTCTGATTTTACCGGTATAGAGTGCCAGTATGCCGATGGTCTTGTCCTTGACCATGATCGGTACGTCCAAGATCGAGGCGATACCCTCGGCTTTTTTTTCTTCGTGATTTTCCAGGCGGGGGTCTGTGGCGGCATCCTCGATGAACAGATAGCCGCCCTTTAAAATAGCAGCGACAATCTTTTTTGCCTTCAGGGGCGAGGCGTGTAGATATTTATCGGAAAGCCCTTTCTGGGCCACGGGAACGAAAATGTCTTTTCCCTCATGGGCAAGAAACAGGCAAGCGGCCTTTGCGTCCATGGTATCCACAGCGCTCGTCACGATGAGATCCAACAGTTTTTCCTTTGAAAGCGTCGTTCCGAAGGCCTTGCTTATTTTACAAAACGTCTTGAAATAATCTTTGTCCCTGGCCATAGCTTATCTCCTTGCCCTCTAAAGTTTCTTTTTCGGTCTTGCCGCTGATTTGGCTTTGTGCGTCTTGGCCGACGATGCGTTTTTTGCTGTGGCTGTCTTTTTCCTGGGACGACGTTTCTTTTCAGCATCTCTCTGCATGAGCCACGCGGAAATTTTGGGGGCGAATTCTTTTTGACATTTAGAGCTCACATAGATGCCGATGTGACCTGTGTCCAGACAGACATCGGTGACATCCTTGCTGGCGACATTTTTCACCAACAATTCGCAAGCCTCCGGCGGCACCAGGTGATCGTATTTGCCATAAAAATTTATCAGGGGCATGGTGATGTTTTTTAGATCCACGCGCATGCCCCCCACCTCGAGCCGGTTTTGAATCAACAGGTTTTTTTGATAGCAATCCCTGACGAATTGCCTGAAAGTTTCTCCAGGCAGGTCAGGGCTGTCGAAAATCCACTTTTCCATGCGCACAAAATTTTCGACAAAGCTTTTATTGCCCACGTTCTCAAAAAATCCAACATATTTATCGATCATGAGCCTGGCGGGATTCAGCAGCAGAAACCCTAAATTCATCACATCGCCGGATATGTTTCCATAGGTATTGACCAGCAAGTCCGGGTCGATGTCTTTCAACCATACATGCAGCAGACCTTTATCTGTATCGAAGTTGGTGGGTGTAACGGTGGTAATGAGGTTTCTGATTTTTTCCGGGTGCAGTGCCGAATAGATCACACAGAAGGTTCCCCCCATGCAGATTCCCATCAGGTTGATGCGATCCACACCGTGTTTCTGTCTGACAAAATCAACCATGCTGTCCATGTACCCGTTGATATGATCGTCAAGGCCTAAAAATCTGTCCTTACGGGTGGGATATCCCCAGTCGATCATATACAGATCGATGCCATGGGACAGAAACGTTTCCACGACACTCCTTCCTGGCTGAAGATCCAGCATGGTCTCCCTGTTGATCAGGGCGTATACGACCAGCAGCGGTGTTTTCAACTGAATATCCCTTAGCGGTAGATAATGCTTGAGCTTGACACGATCCTCCTGGTGGACCACCTCAAAGGGTGTGACGGCGATTTGGGTGTCCAGCGCCTGCAGGAGGACATCGGATGCTTTCTGTGCTCTTTCCTGGGCCTTTTCGGCTTCTTCCGCCAGCTTTGACAGGATCAGGTCGACCGGTAATTTGGGTTGGCTCATGATTTCACCCCAGGATGCCATTTTGATACCCAGCAGCTTGCTGCGGGAGGCTTCATTTTTCGAGCGCTTTGACCCGCTTTTTCAACAGGTACAGCTCTTGGTAAAGCTCATCCATCTCTTTCTGCTTCGGTATCGGAAGCGAATTGAGTGCATCTTCAATAACTGCGTTCTTGGCCAAGGAAAATGCGGACATGGTTTCGAGGGTCTTGCCCAGAGTTTGAATGTATTCCGGAGACTGAAAAAGGGTCATGTAATGTCCCTCGAGAATTTTGATCCACATCTGGTAATAGGTTTTGGCTTCTTCGGGAAGCGTCCCCGATTCGACCATTTGGAGCAATTGTTCCTGCAAGACGGTAAATGAGCGCGATATCGGTAGATAAAGAAGCCTGAGAAATTCGGCAAAGGTGGACTGGAAAATCGTGAATTTATCCGCTGCCCGATTCATTTTTTCCTGATACAACCGTGTCAATCCCAGCTGGGGGATATTGAAAAACTGCCTGAATTCCTTTTCGTAAATTTCGGACCATGCCCGAAAGGCATTCTCGTCGAGATCCTCGAACTTGAAGGCTTCGGTCGTTTTACCGATTTTTCCGGCCCGTTCGACCCATTTTTGTTGCATGTGCAGAAAACCAGTCAGGGCTGACTGGGACATTTTAGCCAGAATTTCCGGCATGGCCCCGGATCCTTTGAGCAAGGATTCAATGACGGTGGATTCTAAAAATGCATTCGAAAAGACCTGGAAGCTTTTGATGGCCGTGTTCATGGATGACGCTTTACGGCTGCCCGAATCACCTTTAGGGGCGCTTTCCTGAAATGGGTAATGCCGCCCCATATCGATCCAGGACCGAAACATTGCGTTCCAGACATCACCGGCGGTCTTCATCCAATCGGAAATGATTTCTTCCTGACCCGCGTCTGGCTTGTTTCTCTTGGTCATAATAACCGGTCACCCCCTTTGCGCAGAAGCGTGTCTGTTGCCGCTGACTGTTGGCACGCGACATTCGCGCCAATGGCATCGTCCTGGTATTTATTTAACGCTTATCATTTTAGGGCATCCCCATCCTTGGATCAACGTTTTTTTCTGTTTTGCAGGCAAATACGCAAACAACACGGGCCTAACCCGGAAATTTCACCAACCAGATCGGTTCCGGCGCAAGGCTTTTCAGCCTGACGCTGAAATGGGGCGTTTTTCAAAGGCCTCAGTCGCTTGTGTAAGAGGCCTCGATTGCAGTTTTTTTTCTCGTATGGTATCATTGCCAATCGTGTTCGTGGTCGCGAAGAACAAACGTAAAAAACGGATCGGAACCTTGTATGCTGGACAAAACGTTTATCTGCAAATGCCTGGCCGAGACCGCCGATGGGTTGCGGGACGGGCTGTCACATTTCTCCGGCCCCAGTCGCGCAGCCGTCGTTTATGCCATTACACCCGATGCCCCTGTCTGCATCTATGACCCACAAAATTTACTGCGGGGGCATGAACTCCGGTTTAGAGAGCTTTTTATCGACACAGACGACTGGCGGAAGCAATCGCTTACGCCATGGCTGAAAAACGGATCCTTTCACATGCTACCGGAAAAGAACCTTCAGTTGACCGGTCTCATCTCGTATGGGGGACGATCCAGTTCGATATTTTACCAGATGTGGTTTACCGAACATCATCCGGACATGTGCGCTGTCGGCCCCTCCGAAAGATGGTTGGAACATGCTGCCTGGCGATTTTCCCACGATGTTGCCAATGAAAAAGGTCTCTATACCGGTATCTCCGGCAGCTTTCTTAGGGAATATGCCACGCATGCCGTTCGGGACTTTATCGTCGATGAAATGAATCTCAAATTGGGTTGGGATACCCAACTGCGGGTTTACCCCATACTCGACGCGATCCTGGGCATTTTCAACACAAGAGAGGAAGGTGCCTGGCCCAGAGGACAGCTCGTTTTTCTCGATCCGTCGGCACTGTCACGCATTCATTTCATTACCCGTTTTCCGGAGATGGAGCAGCCGAATATCAACAATTTCAAGCACGTTCGCAAGCTGCTGCAGGCGGTGGAGCAATCAGAAAGAAAACTGGTCTCCCAGGGATCGGATATTATCGGCATATCGAATGAGATCGCCAACGCTTTCTGCATCGTTGCAGATTTCAGGGGCCGTCACGGTTTTATTCGACTCAACGGCGAGGCGGTCTGCAGTTTTACAGACGGGGTATATAAATCAACCACCCACCAGGCAAAGCTGGTTCAGGTGGAAGAAGCCTTATTGGAGCCCCCCCTCGACCCAGAGATCGGCAACCAGCTGTATAAAATTGTCTGCAGCATCGTTCACCATGCAGAAAGTGAGAAATTCGGCTGCACCCTAATCGTCGAGCTAAACAAGAAAATCGAAAAGATATCCGGCCAGAAACTTCTGCCGCCACTGGATCTCAGGGATGAAGGCCATCTTGAGCTGGCCATGTCGCTGGCCAATGTGGATGGGGCCCTGCACATCGGACAGGATCTAAAGCTGCATGCCTTTGCATGCCTGCTGGATGGGCGCACCATTCCAGGAGAAGACAGGGCCAGGGGGGCCCGGTTCAATTCCGCACTCCGTTTCACCTGCGAGCATAAAAATCTTCTCGTGATCGTTGTTTCTTCAGACCGCCCCACTTCGGTTATCCAGGAAGGGGTTGAAATAAGTGCTCAGTGTCAGTGGAGTCCAGTACCGGCCTGTCACTTCGGAATGACCACGCTTGAATCCTTCATCGACGAATAACATCGTGTAACAATTTATTGTTCTACAAACCGCGTGCTTGGCACGCAGTGCCGAACCTGAACTTGCGGAGACGTGCCGTCTCCTTTGTCTTGTCCCCATTTTGGGGGAAATCCAAGCCACCCGTTTCACGCGTGGTAGTTGACTCGCCTTCGCCGGAGACAAACCATCGATCCATAGGCAGCGTAATTTCAATACCTGGAGAAAGGTCTGAAATGGAGCAGGGGATGAATCATCCAGCATCTGAAAGCTGTATCTTGTGTAGCGGGAAAGATTTCAAAATTTTGTTTGACGGTGAGTTTCGCGTGCTGCTGTGTAAAGCATGCTGCCTCATGTTTATCGGGGCAAGCGCTGAAACCGATCTGGCGGGCTACTATGAGGCGGGATACTATTTCGGTGTCAAAAAGAACCGAGTTAATCGTTCCTCCACCCGTCGTCGTGTCGAGTGGCTTTCTCGTCATCTGGGTGGCTGGAACCATAAACAAGTTTTGGAAATTGGATGTGGCCAGGGTCACTTTCTCAAGGCAATTCAGAATCAAGGTGCCCGGGTTCACGGTGTCGAACCGAGCGTCCCCGATGCAATCCTGGCCGGATCATTGTCAGGGCAGGACAACATTTCCATCGGCATGCTGTCCGATTTTCAGACCAACGACCATTACGATGCGGTGGTTCTGATTCACGTTTTCGAACACATGTCTGATCCTCTCGTGGCTCTGCAGCACATCCGCACTTTGCTGAAGCCTGACGGGTTGTTGTTTATCGAAGTCCCCAACTTCTTTACAACCACCGGTTTCTTTCGAAACCGAAAAGGGATTCATGTCTGCCCATCTCCCAATCACCGCTTTATCTACACCCCCAGGACCTTGAGAGGCTTGCTTCAGAAGGCCGGATTTAATACGCTTTTCACATCTTTCACTTTTCACAACATGCGGATGGTTTTTTCGCCAAGCCAAAACAGGGCGACATGCGTGGGTTTCGAAGACGAGTCCTACCACAGGGTTTGGCGCTTTTTTGTTTTGACGAGATTCGTGACCGGTGTTGAGAACAAGATATTCAAACTGCTGGGTGTGTTCAAGCACCGTAAGAACCGACCCGTTGACACTCGCTAGTCGCCATCCACAAAGGGTCTTTTCACGCCCTGCCGGTGTCGGCAGGCATAATTTAAGGCTTTTGAAATAGCGCACTGTTCCTGCGCGTTATAGTGATTGTCATAATAACGTTCCGATTGGGGTTTAAGAGGGGACCCTCTCATCCGTGAGCATTATGCGGAACATATATATGATAACTGGTATAAACCTGCCTTCGGCCTTGCAGAACACGAAAATCCCTATTTCTGGACGGACACTGGCAAAGTGAGCAACGATTTGGGGCGAACGGGGTCACCATACGCAATCCTTGGCCCGTGGCATCTTGTTGCGACTCGCTTTCGATGGGTTAGGGTTCTTTAGATACGTCTCAGCAATTACATCAAGGATTTGCCGAACTTTTTACGTTGTTTTTTCATCAATAATATTTCTTTGTTTCCGGGGATGACAATGCTCGAATCCAGATTAAAATCCAGTTTGCTTTTGCGGCCTTTGTAGCGTACTGAATTTAATATCAGCTTCATGGTTTCACGTCGGGCCAGGTGCTTGTCATCAGACCGAATGACCCACCAGGGCGATTCTTTTGTATGGGTTTTTTTTAAGAGTTTTAGCTTTTTTTCAGTAAATTCATCCCACAATTCCTGGGCCTGCAGATCCACCTCGGAAAGCTTCCACTGCCGCAGTGGATCATTCCGACGCCGTTCAAAGCGTCTGGCCTGTTCGTCTTTGCTAACCGAGAAATAGAGTTTGAGCAAGATGGTTCGACCGGCGTCTGTGAGAAAATTTTTTTCGTAACCGTTGACTTTTTTCATAAAGCGGTTGTATTGGTTTCGAGTGCAAAATCCCATCACCGGTTCCACCAGAGCCCGGTTGTACCAGCTTCGGTCAAACAGGACAATTTCTCCAGCACGTGGAAAGTGTTCGATATATCGTTTGATATGCAGCTCTGATTTTTGTTCTTCACTCGGTTTTCCCAGCGCCACGACGTGATATCTTTTTTCATTCATGTAGCGGGTCACGCGGCGGATGGTCCCCCCTTTTCCCGAGGCATCTCTGCCATCAAAAAGGATAACCATTTTCTTTTTGGTGCGCTCCAGGTGTTGCTGCATCTTGATCAATTCGGCCTGATAGGGTTTCAACTCCTCTGAGTTATAATATTTCTCAAATCCCGCCTTGAAAATTTCTTCCTTATCTTTTTTCTTGAGAACCTTCATGATCTTACGTAAGCGTTTGTCAGGCTCAACATGCGTGAGATCCGATTCGACTTTTTTCAACACTTCTCTGATCTGCGCCTTCATGCCGGGTATGCGATTGTCTAAATCGTCAAGCGTCGTCGTCTTATTCTCGAGGGCTTTCATAGATACTCCTTTTCTTAATTTCATACCTCGTCAAGATTGAAGAACCTCGCGGCAAGCTGCAAAGAATTTTCAACCTTCACCGATGATCTTTTTAAGCTCAAATCATGGCTTGTAAGCCATGGGTGCAATATTATCGCTATGGAAAGCACCAGTGTATACTGGCGGCCGGTGCATAATGTACTTGAAAACAGCCTTCGGGTCATTTTGGTCAATGCCAGACATGCAGCCGGAGCGATTTCGGAACGTTATTCTGACAACAACTATATACAGACACCTTTCGAAAAGAGTCAAGCCGATTCACCAGCAGACATCTTTTCATCCTTGCAAGCTGAAAACCGGTGACAAACGGTATTACGGGGCTGTCGGAAGGGGTTTATGTGGGGATGTAAACGCTGAAAACACTGCCCTTGTCAAGACGACTTTCTACATCGATGCTTCCGTGATGGGCTTCGACGATGCTTTTTATGATGGGCAGACCCAGGCCGGTGCCGGTGATGTATCGGGTCTTATCGTTTTTGACGCGGTAGAACCGGGTAAACACCCGCTCCAGGTCCTCCGGCGGGATACCCCATCCGGTATCTGCCACGACAATGCAGACGTAATCGTTTTTTAGGGTCGACGACAAGCGAATTTCGCCTCCTTCAGGGGTGTAGTTGATGGCATTGGTGATGAGGTTCGATATCACTTCTTCCATGTTTTGCCGGTTTGCCTGAACCGGCGGCAGATCGGGTGAGGGATTGAAATGAATTTCGATCTGCTTGGCATTGGCGGCTTCGCTGTGGAACATTACCTGGTCCTGAAGAAGGTCATTGAATTGAAGGCTTTCTTTATCTAGTGTAATCAATCCGGATTCTATTCTGGCTAGATCGAGGAGGTTGGAGGCCATTTCCACCAGGCTGTGAATTTTTTTGGATGCTCGGGTCAATATTTCCCGCTGTTTGTTCGTAACTTCCCCTGCCAGACCATCCATTATGACTTTGAGTTGCATGAGAACAGAGTTCATGGGGCTTCGGATTTCATGGGATACCATGGATACAAAATCGGATTTCATCTGATCCATTTTTTTGAGAACGGTGATGTCGTGCAGAACGGTGATCGTCCCCAAAGTCGATCCGGTCCGGTCTCTAAAAGGTGCGCAGGAAACATTCAGCACCACATCTTCCGATTCCGTGCCGCCGTTGAGCGTAATTTCATCGGTCAACGCCTTGGATTCATCCGCGCCCATGCTGAGCGCATGGTCGATCATGCCTAGCAATTTGGGGTTGTCTATCAGGCATTTAACCGGTTGGCCAATGAT
Source organism: uncultured delta proteobacterium (assembly GCA_963701385.1). Lineage (GTDB taxonomy): Bacteria > Desulfobacterota > Desulfobacteria > Desulfobacterales > B30-G6 > B30-G6. The sequence continues at coordinate 138,078 of CAVOZW010000017.1, read as the reverse complement.
ATTCTTGCCATGATAGTCCATTATGTTTCGAAATGCCGGGTTTGCGAGCACCACCTGTTCACGGTTATCGGTGGCCATGACACCGGCCGAAAGACGGTTGATCAGGCCCCGCATTCTTGATTTTTCCTTGGCAATGTCTTTGAGTGCACGCATGTGCTCGATGGCCTTGGAAACGACCACCTTGAGCCTTTTGGGTGTGAACGGCTTGGAGATAAAATCAAAGGCGCCGGCCTTCATGGCCTCGATGGAATGCTCAAGTGTGGCATAACCGGTGATGACGATGACAACCGTATCGGGATGGTCTGTTTTGACCCGCGGAAGGACCTCCAGGCCGGGCATCTCCGGCATCATGAGATCGAGCAGGATGATATCAAAGTGTTTCTGGCCGATCAATTGAAGTCCCTGTTTCCCATTTTCTGCGCAGGTCACCTCGTAGCCTTCACCCATCAGCACAGTTTGGCAGGCATCCCGGATTCGTTTTTCGTCGTCGACGACCAGGATTTGGGGTGTGTATCCATCATTTGGTTCTGTTTGTAGGGCCATTTTATATTTCCTTGGTATCACATTTCATATTGAAGAACCTCGCCGCAAGCTAGGCGGAATACGCTCGTTGTTTCGGTTCAGGCGCGCTGTTTGCTTTCGGGAATTTCAGCAAAAAGGTCGTACCGTGAGGGCCGGTATCCTTGACAGAAATCGTTCCGTGATTTTTCTTAACAATCCCATATACGGTGCTTAGACCAAGCCCGGTGCCTTGTCCCTGACTTTTTGTGGTAAAAAAAGGATCGAATATCCGGGGTATGTTCTCCTTTGGGATACCGCTGCCCGTGTCTGATATTTCAAAATGAATCAGCTTGTCTTTTTTATCCTGAAAGGTTCGCAAGGTGAGTGTCCCCTGTCGCCCCATGGCGTCAACGGCGTTCATGACCAGGTTGATGACAACCTGGTTCATATGATTTTTATCGATCCTGATGTACAGTTCGTCTTCAGAAAACGCTTTGACCAGCTGAATGTTCATGAACAGTTTTTGATCCCGTATAAGGATCAGACTCTCTTCGACCAGCTCATTTACGGACTGGATGGTTTTTTCGGAGTGAATGTTTTGCCGGCTGTAGGCGAGCAGGTTGTTTACGATATCGCTGCACCGCTCGGCATCTTCGATGATATACGCAAGTTCCTTTTGGGGTGAGTCGTTCTTTTCCAAGTTATCTTTGGCGATGTGGGCGTACATCAGGATTCCGGTAAGCGGATTGTTGATTTCATGTGCCACGCCTGCGGCCAGCTTTCCCAGGGATGCCATTTTCTCCGATTGCACGATCTGCTCAGCGGCCTTTTTAAGCTTTTCTTCCATGGCAATTATCGTTCGCAAGTCTTTGTAGATGCCTACCGTGGCAACTGCCGCACCCTCTTCATAGATAATGGAGGCATTGAGTTCCACCGGGATCTCTTTGCCATCGGCATTCAAAATGGTTGTATGGGTACTCAGAAGCTTTCCCTTTCCACCGAGCTTGCTGCTGAGAAGTTGTTGCATGATGCTTTTGGACGCGCCTGCCGGATAGAGGTTCTCCACCGTGATCTGGGTGACGGCTTCCCGCTGAGTATAGCCGAAAAGTTCCTCGGCTGCAGGGTTCATGAGCAGGATATTGGCATAGCGGTCCGCCACGACAATGGCAACCGGTGATCCACGGATGATTTTTGTCAGAAACGCTTCGGTTTCTTTGAGGGTATGTTCCAGATTTTTCAACCGGGTGATGTCTCTGACACTCTCCATGATATAGGCAACGTTGCCGTCATCATCCAGAATCGGGGAGAAGACCCGGTCCTCCCAGAACATTTTTCCGGTCAGTGAGGTCGTCCGCCGGATGACGGTCTGGCCGATTTTTTCGGTCAGTACCTTATCAAAAGGGCAAATCTCGTTGGGGCAGTGCTCTTCGCGGTAAAAAACATCAGAGCAGCGTTTGCCCACAACTTGCTGCGTATTTAAATGATATTTTTTAAGAAAGATCTGATTGGCCGTGACGATCTTTCGATCGGGAGTCATGATCAAGGTGGGAAATGAAAGCGAGTCGAAAACCTGAACCCGCCAATCTATTTCGCTGTTGAAGTTAATATTCATTTTCTAGATAGGTTCTTTTTGCATGCTTTTATTTTTTGGCGTATCAAAAACATCCGACAGGATATCTCTGGTTTCGGCCGAACAATGTTCCGGGACGATAATATAAACCGAAGCACCTGTGCAGCCTGCGATCAATATCGGCAAGTCTTTTGCACGGAGGGTATCCAAGGCTGTATCGGCTATGCCGTAGCGATCTCCAAAATGGGGTCCGTGAAAGAAAACCATTTCCACAGGCGACACCACCCGCAGATCAAGGCTGCTATCGTTTCCCCGGTAATCTTCCAGAAGGGCCTGCATGGGTTGTTCCCATTTTTGAGTAAGCAAAATATAGATCTTCAATGCGTGTGTGGATGACGGTTGGATCAGTACCCAGCTAAAATGGATCTCGCCGGTTTCTTTAAACAAAGCCGAACCAAACCCTGCTAGCGACTGCGGTGCTACGGAGATCTGGAACAGTGACAGTTCACGCTCTATTTGGAGACCATAGGTCTTAATCCTGTTTTCCCAGTAAACGGCAATGGTTTCCAATTCAAACCCTCCAGGCAGACAAGCGCTAAATCGACCTTATCCTGAGTTGTGGGCCAAACGGTGCATGGTTTGGGGGAAGGCTTATGTGCGGCTCTATCAGTTCAATGGCGCGGTCGAGCAGGTGAAAATCGGTCGTCACCGTCAGAGCGGACAGAGAAGCGGCCATTCCGTAAATAGGCAGGCCGGATTTCCCGAACACATGCATCAGACAGCCAAAAAAATTGAGGCTGAATTTATGTGGAAATAGAGATACGGATCCCAGCGGCGATTTGCACACTGCGGCCGCTTTCAGTTCCGGATCATTGGCCAGAAGTTGATTCAGCTGGTCTGAATCTTCCCCCGCGATGCAATAGGATCCTTGGGTGCGTTTGTCCATGGCCGAATAGGCGAGCAACGAAATATTGATCCGGTTTTCAGCCATGGACCGCAGGAAACGGGTATTCAAACCCTTTTTTCCCGATCTTGTTGATATCTGGATATGGACGAGTTCCCGGCTCAGTTTGATGCCATCGATCCTGATCTTCTTTGCCATTCGAGGTTACCGCCCACTAAATGTCCAGGTTTTCTTTAACCATTTCCATAAGCCGGTCCAGTTCGATGGGCTTGGGGATAAAATCATCGGCCAGGGTTGTTTTTCCGTCCATATGCGTAAAGCTTGTGGATGTGACCGCATCGGCCACCGCTGTCAGAAGGACGACGATAATATCTTTATATTCTTCTGATTTTTTGAGCTCATCGCACAGTTGATAGCCATTTTTCCTTGGCATCATCACATCCAGGATAATCAGGTCCGGCCGTTTTTGCTTGATTTTATCCCAGGCTTCCACGCCATCGTAGGCTTTGGCGACGTTGAAATTTTCGCTCTCGAGTTTCATGGATACGGATTCGACCAAATCCGGATCATCGTCTACCACCAGGACCAGTTGTTTTGCGCTCATTTATCACCCTCCTTGATCGATCTTGTCAGTTATCAATGTAATGCAACATCGTCATGCGGGAACCCCCGCCAACGGTAAAATTAAACTTGGGGACGTGGGTACAGGCCTGCTTTTTCTGTAATTTCCTTAACTTTTTGTTCCCATTCGATGGCCATGATGTGAAAACCGCTGACGCCTTTCACTTCTTTCAGCCGTTGGATGGTTTCGACGCAGATCTTGATGCCCTCGTCGGCCTGTTTTTCTTTTGGGACACCTGCCATACGTTGGACGACGTCATCCGGTACATCCATACCCGGAACCTTGTTTTTCATGTAGCGGGCCATACCCGCGGACTTCATGGGCGTCACCCCTGCCAGAATATAAACCTTTTCATGCAGACCTCTGTCCCTGACACCCTGCATCCATTGTTCGAACTTGTCCAGATTGTAGATGCATTGGGTTTGAATGAAATCCGCCCCTGCCTTGACCTTTTTTGCCAGGCGGGCCACACGCAGCTCAAAGGGGTCCGCGAAGGGGTTTGCAGCTGCACCGATGAACATCTGCGGTGGATTCAGGATGTCGGCGCCACCTTGGAATTTTCCCTCATCGCGCATGGTTTTTACCATCTGAACAAACTGAATCGAATCAATATCGTGAACATTCATGGCTTGGGGATGATCGCCAAAGTGCGGGTGATCTCCGGACAGACACAGCATGTTGTCAATTTCAAAAGAATAGGCCCCCAGAATATCGCTTTGAATGGCCAGACGATTTCGATCCCTGGTGACGACTTGCAGGATAGGATGAAGACCCATTTGACGGACAATGACGCATGCGGCAAAGCTTGACATTCGAACCATCGCCGTCTGATTGTCGGTGATGTTTACCGCATCCACGTATCCTCTGAGCATTTCGGCCTTCTCTTTGACCTTTTCAGGAACGGCACCCCGCGGTGGACCACACTCGGAGGTGACAGCCAGATTGCCCGATGCCAATACCTTTTCCAGCACACTTTTGGTTTTCATTATACCAAATCCTCTCTAATTATCTTTCGGGGACCGCCGCCCCTGCTGGTTTGCCAATTTTTTGCCGGCATAATATCTTCATATCTGCCTTGCAACCCCAATGCTTTCAACCGATCCCATATCAGCTGCCATACACAGTCAACCTCCGGGCTGATTTCACATTTCCCGTTGCTGGAGCCTCCGCATGGACCGTTGAGCAGTTGTTTGGCGCATCGTGCAATGGGGCAGATGCCTCCGGTCAGTCCCAAGAGGCAGTCCCCGCAACCCTGGCATCGTTCGGCCCAGACACCCTGGCGTTCGGAAGCACCCATGAATTTGGTGTTCAGGGCAGGATAGACCGGTAGATGCTTGTAGCGTCTTGCCACTTCCTGAACACCGCAACCGCAGGCCATGGAAAGGACCGCCTCTGCCTGATCGATAACCGGAGCCAGTTCTTCAACATATTCTGGATCACACTGTCTTTCGAGGGTCATTTCTTTGATGTCCAGTGTCTGACCTGCCTGCATAGATTTCAACTGAAGTGCGGAGGCCAGAAGCCCGACCTCTTTTCGGCCGCCTGCCGCACACACGGTGACGCATTCGTTGCAGCCGACGAGAAGAATTCGGCCATAAGGCTTTACGAATTCCACAATTTCTTCTAAGGGTTTTCTTTCAGCGGTGATCATTCTGATTCACTCTCCTTTGGGTTCATCAAGCAACCGCTTTCTCAGCTTTTTTAGGGTTTGCTTGCCTGGCCGGGTTGGGACCGAGTCCGCGGATTTTTTCCGTCATGTCTTTTGCAATCTGAGAAAACCGATCTCCCATGCCTGCGGACATGTAAAACATTTCGAGCCGTTCTCCGTCGATGCCGATTTCATCTAAAAGGTGTTTGACGTAGGTCACGCGCCGGGCGGCCCTTGTGTTGCCGTTCTTAAAGTGGCAGTCTCCTTCCAGACAGCCGGCGACATATACCCCATCGGCGCCCTTTTCGAAGGCCTTGAGGATATGCAGGGCATCGACTTTTCCCGAACAGGGAACCCTGACAATCCTCACGTTCGGCGGGTAATTCAGCCGCTGGCTGCCGGCCATATCTGCTGCCGTGTATGCGCAGTAATGACAGCAGAAGGCCACGATAAGCGGTTCAAACTGATTCATTATGCAACCTTCCTTTCAAACAACTGCTCCAGTTTTGCCAGGATTTGATCATCTTCGAACTGCATCAGCTGAATGGCCTTGGCCGGGCACTCAGCTGCGCATATGCCACATCCATGGCACTTGGCCGGATCGATTTCCGAATAACCTTCGGCATTGATAAAAGGGATGTCGAATGGGCAAGCCCTGACGCAAACGAGACATGAAGCACATTTGTCACGGTCCACGCGAGCGACAGCGGCACCCAGCTCGATGCGGTTCCGGGCCAGAAGCGTCTGCGCTCGCCCGGCGGCGGCTTGTGCATCGGCGATACTCTCACGGATACTTTTGGGTGCGTGGGCTGTGCCGGCGACGAAGAACCCGGGAATCGACAGATCCAAAGGTCTCAGCTTGACGTGATCTTCCAGGAAATATCCGTCATGGGTGCGCTGCAGCCTAAACACCATGGCCAGATCTTCCGTGGCTTCATCATCCGCCATCAATCCGGTGCTCAGGCATAGAATGTCTGCAAGGACGCTTATGGGTCTCCCGAGAATCGGATCCCTGAATTTGACTTCTACCTTATCGTTGCTGGCCGTTGCGACAGGCGGGCTGCCTTTTTCATAGCGCACAAATATGACGCCCTTTTTCCTGGCTTCGAGATAAAAATCTTCTGAAAAACCATAGGTCCGCATGTCACGATACAGCACGAAAATCCTGGCTTCCGGATTCATGTCGCGTATCCTGAGGGCGTTTTTGATGGCAGACTGACAGCAGATGCGGGAACAGTTTGGGTTCTCCGGGCACCGCGAACCCACGCACTGAATCATGACCACACTTTCCAGTGCGGTGATGCTGTCGGGATCTTCTTCGATGCGGGTATCCATGTCCATCTGATTCATAACGGCCGGATGCTCTCCCAGTAGATATTCCTGGGGTCGGTTCTGCAGGGCGCCGGTGGCCAGAATGGTGACACCGTGATTAATCCGGCGGTAATACATCTGGGGGGCGATCTGCATCCCGGTCTTAAAGAGCCCGGGCATCCCCGAGTGATCCACGATGATGGCATTGGTAATGACCTCTATGCGGTCGTGGTCCAGGGTTTTTTGGACAAGGTCCTTCATGTAGGTCTGCACGTCTTCGCCTTGCAGGGTTTTGCGGATCTTTTTGGCGAGTCCGCCCAGTTTTGCCGTTCGTTCGGCCAGAAATATCTTGAAACCCTGATCGGCCAGTGTCAGGGCAGTGTTCATACCGGTGACCCCGCCGCCGACCACCAGGATGTCTTTGTTCATGGAAAGGCTGTGATCCACCAGAGGGCGTGCTTTTTTGACACTTGAAACGGCCATCCGGACAAGGTGTTCGGCTTTCGCTTTTGCCGCTGACGGATTGTCGGCGTGCACCCATGTGGCCTGTTCCCGGATGTTGGCCATTTCAAGAAGGTATTTATTGAGACCCGCTTTTTTCAAAACCGTCTGAAATTTGGTTTCGTGGGTTCTGGGTGAACAGCCACCGATGACCACACGATTGAGACCCTGGTCCGCAATGACTTTTTCGATCCGGTCCAGAGACGCCTTGCTGCAACCGTACCCGACGGTTTCTGAAACAGCCACCTGGGGAAGATTGCGGGCGTATTCGGCAAGTTTCTGGGTGTCGATGACGCTGCCGATATTGAGACCGCAGTCACAGACAAAAAACCCGATCTTGGGTTCTTCAAGGCTGACATCCCGTTGCGGCAAGGGCTCGTCGTCCTGTTCCAGGGCTTGCATGGAGCGTTCCAGGCTTTTTGCAGCCATACAGGCGGCAGCGCTGGCCTGAACAATGGTTTCGGGAATGTCCTTGGGGCTTTCGAAAAGACCGCACACAAAGATACCCGCTTTTGAAGTCGAAACCGGGCTGAAACTGCCGGTCTGCGCAAAATGATGCGGGTTCAGTTCGATCCCCAATTGGGCGCTCATCCGCTGAACATCTTCGGAGACATAGAACCCGGTTGCCAGCACAGCCATGTCAAAGGTTTCGTTATGCAGAACACTGTCGTTATCGGTCGCAAAGGTGATGTTGAGGTCACCGGTTTTCGCATCTTTAAGAATACTGTGTGGCCGACTGCGGACGAATCGGACATTGAATTCATTTTCGGCTCGCTCGCGGTAGCGTTCATAATCTTTTCCGAATGTGCGCATGTCCATGTAGAAAATCGTCGTCTCGATGGACTGTTGAAACCGTTCTTTGGTGACGATAGCCTCTTTAAGGGAGAACATACAGCAGACGCTGGAACAGTAGGACGCGGCGCCTTTTTGGAGACCCCGGGACCCCACGCATTGAATCCAGGCAATTTTTTTGGGTTGGTTTCCGGTGGACGGGCGGACAAGCTGACCCTGTGTAGGGCCCGATGCCGATAGGATCCGCTCATATTCGAGGCTGGTCACCACATCGGGGTGAACGCCATATGAAAAGTTGTCCAGTTTGGCCGGATCAAACACCGCGGCTCCCGGAGACAGGATGATGGCCCCGACGCGGACCTGGGTCGTTTCTTCCGATTGATCCGGAACGATAGCACCGGCCTGGCAGATCCGGGTCAGTGCCTGGATGTCCTTGCATTTTTCCAGGTCGATTGAATAAGCATGGGGGGTTGCCTGAGGATAGCGCATGCAGGTGGGCGCTCGATGGTCCAAACCGGGCGAGAACCGGACACATTCCGGAAACTTTCTATAACAATCCCCGCAGGCGGTACATTTTTCCAGATCGATATGTCTGGGTGACTGAGCCAGCGTAACCGTAAAATTTCCCACCTCTCCCGTCACATTCACCAGCTGGGTCATTGCCATCAGGTGGATGTGCTCCTGACGTCCGGTTTCGGACAGGTGAGGGGACAGGGTACACAGGTCGCAATTATTGGTAGGAAAGGTTCGGTCCAACTGCGTCATGAGGCCGCCGATGGCAGAAGCCTTGTCGATGAGGAGAACGTCCCGACCGGCCTCGGCAAGGTCCATGGCCGCCCGAATACCACCGATACCGCCGCCTACGATGAGAATATGGTTCTGTGATGACATGTTGTCTTGAGTCTGCATATTACCTGCTTTTCTTGACTGAAATGACATTGTCCTGGAGGATCAAAGACCGGCGATATCCAGTATTTGCGGTAACCGGTGCTCCCAACCCAGGGTTTGAATTTTGACCCCCTGGGTTATTTTGCTCAAAGCCTTGACGGTTTCGCCCGCAATCTTGATGCCCTCCATCTCTCTATCCGACGCTTTTCGAATGCGTTTGATCATCGCTTCCGATAGGTGTGCACCCGGTTCACTCGTGGCAATGTATCGGGCGATGGCCACCGATTTGATTAAAAAAACCGTGGGGATAATGGGGACATCCAGTGCCGTGGCTTTTTTTATGAAATCGGCGAAGACGCTTACGTCGAAAACAGGGGGCGTTATGATAAACCGGGCACCGGCGGCCACCTTCGTTTGGGCCAATTGCAGCTCCGATGCCAGGTCTGCTTCGTTGACAAACGATCCCATGGCACACCCGCTGGTAAAACTGGGTGCGCCATCCAAATCGAATCCGGCCAGGTCTTTTCCTGACTGGAGGGTATGAATGGCCTTCAGAAGGCCGGGTTCATCCAATTCGTGAACCGTCTGCGCATCCCGATGGTCACCGTTTTCCATCTCTTCGCTTTGAACCACAATGAGATTTTGGATACCGAGCACATGCGCCGCCAGAAGATCCCCCTGAAGCGCCATGCTGTTGCGATCTCTTGTGTAAACATGAATGATGGATTCCAAACCCTGCTGCTGCATCAACACGCCTCCGGCAAGGGCGCTCATTTTCATGACACCGTTGTCCATGTCCGGTACGATGACCGCATCGACCCTTCCCTTGATTCGGCGTGAATCGAGAACCATCTTTGAGATATTGACACCCTTGGGGGTGTTCATCTCTGCCAAAACAACGAATTCACCGGCTGATAAACGCTTCTGAAAACTCATAATAATTTTCCCTTTTTAGCGTGCTGTCGCCCTGTTTGGGTTTTAACGACTACATGGCCGTTTCAGGATGAAAGACCAGGACGTCTTTGAGGTCGTCACCCAGATATTCGCGTTCGTTGGGTCCAAGAATGCCCAGTGACAGGCAGATCAATGTCCACAGGTGTACAACAGGATAGTGTCCGCCGTAATGTTCACTCAATTCGTGAATCTGGGCATGACAATTGTGGCATCCAGCGATGCAGTAATCTGCTCCGGTGGCCTTGATCTGATCGTCTTTCAGTTTGCCGTATGCCAGGCGTTGTTCCTTGTAGCCTGACTGCAGAAAACCACCGCCACCGCCACAGCAGTAATTGTTGGACCGGTTGGGCGTCATGTCCACGAAGTTATCCTCGCCCACCACTGATTTAACGACATAGCGCAGGTCTTCGGCAATGGGATCGCCATAGCTTTTGCGGACAATCTGGCAGGGATCCTGAACCGTAAATTTGATTTTGAGATCCTTGTTCCAGTCGGCGTTGACTTTCAGTTTTCCCTCCCGAATCCATTTCGCATAGTACTCGTAGATATTTTTAACGACAAAACGATGCTCGATGTTGAATTTTTTCAGTCCTGCCAGGACTGAGAAGGTGACGTGCCCTCACTCCGTATTGAGAAAGGTCGTACACCCCAGTTTGTCAGCCTGTTGGGCGGAAGTCCGGGTGATGTGCTCCCAGCTCTCGTTTTCCGCCAGGAACATGCAGTAATTTTCCCCCCCCATCCTTTGCTTCCGTATGTCCAATCTGCTCCCACGAGATGGAGAATTTTCCAAAGCGGCAGAAGCTCATCCGGCTCGGTGACCGGTTCTCTGGAATTCTGGTTTAGAAAAAATTCCGCGCCTTCTTTGTCGATAGGTGCCTGCATGTCTTTAAACTCGGGCTGGGCTTCCTGGTACTCTTCCAGCACGTCCTGCACGACAAACTGAAAGTCTTCCGGGGTAGCGCCCATGGCACTGCAACTGTCGTTTCTCAAGGCCATATCACAGGATCCAATGATGCCCTTGGGTCGCTTCTCTCTTGGCCAGGCCGCCCTGGCGTTATAAACCAGCTGGGGAATGTCGATTTTCATGGGACAAACATACACACAGCGCTGGCACATGCTGCACATCCATACCCATTCCGATTTCAAGAGTTCGTCATCCAGTCCCAGCGAGGCCATACGTAAAAATTTTCTGGGATCCATGCCATCGAGACCCGTTGCCGGACATCCCGAAGCACAGGCACCACAGGTCAAACAGAGGTTCAGGTTTCCTCCTTGCGGAAGAAGTTCCTTGACCTTGTCCATAAAAATACTTTTTTTCTTGCCGCCGATTCTGATGGTATCTTCTGTCATTAGCGCTTCCTCTCTTGCTGTATTTGCTTATGCTATAAAAACCGCGCCGAAGGACCCGCCCGACAGGGCGGGGGGACTGGCACCGAAGGTTTTTATTTAGGCCCGTTTCCTCAAAAGGATTCTGTAAAAACTCTCGGAACCTTTTTTTTCTGATATATCTACAGAAATGAGTTCATACGATGACTCGGGCAGGACCCTGAAAATATCCTGTTTGGTGTCTGGATCGGACCCTTGGATTTCTATGACCTCATCTGGCGCCATTGTCATAACCGTCTGTGTCACTTTCAAGAGCGTGATGGGGGTAAGCGATCCTCTAAAATCGAGTCTGTAATTCACTTTCATAGATAAAATCCTGTATGCTTCAAAATGTTTTCAAGCCTCTGTAAAGCAAGAAAAGGGCCAATTTGATTTTTAGGGCCAATTTTATTTCAATTTCCCGCAGAGGCTTTGCGGTCGGCATCTTTTCTGAACCGCAACAGCGAGCGCATTCCTCGTGGCATGTCGCGGGGTTAGCAAGCGAATCTAAATTAGACAGAATTCCTTACAGTCGATGCGAAGCACTGCCGCACGGCAGAACATGCCTCGCAGCTTGCTGCGAGGTTCTTCAATATCTTCAGACATCCCTTGACAACTAAGTGTTAAACTGTAAAAGCAAGACGTCTTTACACATGTTAAGGTTTAACAGGAGATAGAATGTTCGACAAAGAATTGGACAATTATTGGGAAACGGTCGTCAACACGATTCGTGACGGCATCATGATCGTTAATCAAAACGGTGCCATCGTTTCGGTTAACCGAGCTTTAGAGATCATCACCGGGTACACCCGGGCAGAGGTCATAGGAAAGTCCTGCACCATTCTCGAGTGCAATATCTGCGAGAAGGTCCTGAATGCGGAAGGAGGTCCCTGGTGCACGCTGTTTGAAACCGGTCGCATCAAAAAGACACAATGCATAATTAAGCGCAAGGACGGATCGTTTTTTCATGCGCTAAAAAACGCTTCCATTCTAAACGATAGCAACGGCAATGTTATCGGGGCCGTTGAAACCGTAACAGATATTACCGAAATTATTGAAAAAGAAACCCAGCTGGAGGCGTTTCGGCAGGTGCTCCGGTCAAAAGACGGCTTCCACGGCTTGATTGGTGTATCCGCTTCCATGCGTCAGGTCTTCGACCTGATAGAGAACGCCGCCCAGTCAGATGCCCCGGTGATCATTTATGGTGACAGCGGGACCGGGAAAGAGCTGGCGAGTCAGGCTATCCATGACATCGGCGAACGAAATCAAAAGCCCTTTATCAAGGTCAACTGTGCCAGCTTGACCGAATCTTTGCTCGAAAGTGAGCTATTCGGTCATGTCCGGGGGGCTTATACCGGTGCCTACAAGGATCGGGTTGGCCGGTTCGAGAGCGCCCACAAGGGGGACATATTTCTTGATGAAATCGGGGATTTGCCTTTGTCGACCCAGGTCAAGCTGCTGCGTGTGCTGGAAGATAAAACCATTGAACGGGTGGGGGACAGCACGCCGATTCCAGTGGATGTCCGCATCATATCCGCCACCAACAGGGATTTGATGGCACTCGTAGAGCAGGGCCTTTTCAGAAAGGATTTGTATTTTCGAATCAATGTCATTCCTATACACTTGCCGCTGCTTCGGGAGCGTACCGAAGACATACCCTATTTGGCGGAAGCATTTTTTCGAAAGATGAAATTGAAGAGCGGAAAGGAGATCCAGGGTATCAGCAAGGACGCCATGGAAACCTTGATGTGCTATGCCTGGCCCGGCAATGTCAGAGAATTGAAAAGTGCCTTTGAATATGCATTCGTAACCTGTCAGAACGCCATCATAAAACCCGCCCATTTCCCATCGACCCTCTTGCCAACGGGTCATCGGTCCAGGGCTGTCAAACCGCTGAGTATCAATCTGCAGGAGATCGAAAAAAGAGAACTCGTCGAAGCCCTTGAAAAAGCCGGGGGAAACAAGTCCAAGGCTGCCCAATACCTGGGGGTTTCGCGCGTGACCGTGTGGAACCGGATGAAGCGGTTCAACGTCGAAACCCCGCGTCAGGTAACAATGCTGGATCATCAAAAGAGCTGACCCGTCTTATGCAGCGGGCGCATTCCTCGCCGCTTGCTGCGAGGTTCTTCAACTAAAGGAATACCCTGTTCAAGATGTGACCCCGAACATACCCTGGCAACCGGTCATGACGGCATGTTTTCGGCTGACCGGGTATTGGCGGCAGATTTGGGGTTTGACATCGTGGATACGGCAAATCCAGCGGTTTTCATGGGGCAGTTTCTGTAAAAATGGGCATGTTGCGGCAAATGTTCTGGTGCCCGGCTTTATCCAGATCCGGTAGACGGTCTCGTGTCCGTCCCTATGAAACCTGCCCACCCAGTCCAGAACATCGCTTCTACCCATCTGTTCCCAATAGGCAACATCCTCGGCAGTGACCTCATTGTGATAATCCAAGACCCGGCAGCACTCACCGCATTGACGGCAGCTAAAGCCATCCATACCCGTTAAAATTCGAATGCCTGCCTGGCCGGTGGCCGGATCTTTATCCGGGATTGCACGCGTCTGGAATACCCGGGCACAGATCGAGGCCATCAACACGGGATCCGGTTTGGATTGCGAAAGCAGTTTGCAAATGAAGTCGATCAGCTGGGTTCCTTCAAACCAGCGCATTTTTTGGCTACCGGTTGTTTTGATCCAGATACCGTTTTGTCCCATTTCACGTTTGGCGGTTATGTTTTCATTGGCCAGAACGGCGATAACTTCACTAAAAAGGAGAACCTGGGGATCGTACTGTCGAAAATCCAAACACACGGCCGCCATGGCCTGTTGCTTCGTTAAAAAAATATACTCGTTTTCGGTCATTTTCTGTGTGAAATTTAAGGGTAAGCTGCCATTTCTCACAGCAGCAAGGTCACCTTAGAAAAACGTGTTCCTGCGATATTATTCAGGTGCCTGTCCGCCCAGGCGGCAGGCCACCAGCGTGCCCGATTCATCGATTAAATGCGCAATGATCTGGCGGCTCAACATGTCTCCCATGGTGATCTCTTCGTCCACAACGATGTCGGCACCCGCTTCTTGAAGGTCTGCCATGTGCCGGTTATACCGGCAGCGGACAGCGATGGATAAGTGGGGCCGCAGCCTTCGGATTATGGTAACGATACGGACCGCGGCCTGGGGATCGGGAACCGTCACCACCGCCATACAGACCGTGGCCAGACCCGCGTGCATCAATACCTCCTCGTGACCTGCATCTCCCAGATGCAGCTCGAGGCCGTGTTGACTTGCATATTCACGGCTCTTGGGGTTGACGTCGATGAGCACGGGTTCCAGTCGATGGGTCAACAGCATCTGAACCACCTGCTGTCCGGCAGGTCCCAGACCCACCACCAGCACCTGGTTGACTGAACCCGCTTGACTGGAAGAAGAAAGGTCAGGGGACAGTGGTTTGCGGTGGGAAATCAGTGCCAGGAGCCGCTCTGCAAAGGCGTCGGCATGGTTGATCAAAAAGGGGGTGACCAGCATCAAAACAATGATCACCGACACCAACAAGTCCACGGTATCGGATGTCAGGACACCACCATTACGGGCAGCGGCTGCCAGAACAAAGGAAAACTCGCCCACCTGACTCAGGGTGATGCCTGTTACCAGCGCTTGACGGTTATCGAGATTGAACAGACGGCCGACACCATACATGATGCCGGTTTTTAACATCAGAACCATGACCGAGACGAGGGCGATCCAGGGCAGGTGAGCGACAAACCACATGGGTTTGGCCTGCATCCCTACGGATGCAAAAAAGAGGGTCACCAAGATGATGCGCACGGCACCGATGTCGGCCCGGATCTGGGTGGCAAATGGAGATTCCCCCAGAAGCATGCCGGCCACAAATGCGCCCAGTGCCGGGGAGATGTGCAGTTTGTGGGCTGCCCAGGCGGCCCCCAGACCCACCACGATGCTGAGCAGGACGGTCAGTTCCCGATTGGCAAATAGTTTGGCTTCGCTCAACAGTATCGGGGCCAGATGGTAAAGCAGCAGATAGAAAACCCCCGCCAGCCCGAGGACCGAGAGAATCACCTTGAGGATGTGCAGACCGATATTCATCTCCGCAGCAGCCGGCGTAAAGAAGCTCACCATCAGTACCAGGGGCACGATGGCCATGTCCTGGAGCAGAAGGATGGCCAGACATGTCCGGCCTTTGACCGAATCCATTTCCATGCGGTCCACCAATAGCCGCAGCACCACGGTGGTAGAGCTCAGCGCCAGAATGGCGCCCAGCGTGAGTGCACGGGGCAGTCCCACCGAGGAAACCGTGACCAGGGTCACCACCAGCATGGTTGCCAAGACCTGGAGGGTGCCCCCACCGAAGGCCATGCGCCCCATCTTGAGCAGCTGTTTGAAGCTGAATTCCAGACCGATGGCAAACAAGAGCAGGGCAACACCCAGTTCCGATGCCTGGTTGACAGCCGTCGTGTTAAACAGCAGGGGGCCGACGATGGTGCCCGCCAGAAGATACCCCAGGATGGGGCTCTGCCCCAGACGTTGGGCCAGGGCGCCCAGAAAAAATGCACCGCCCAGGAGCATCACCAGTTCCATGACCACAAACCAGATTTCCATGTTACTCAATCAACCCCTCTGAAATCAATTTTTGGCGCAGGGATTCGACTCTGCGGCGATTGACACCCAGATCCGTATAGCCGACCCGCGCGGCCGATCGAATCGCGACAACCCCGGACTCAGGATCCAAAAGAAATTCAAGGTCATCGACAAAACCGAACAGGCGGCTTTTGCACACCACATGCAAATAGGCGTCGCTGGCCTCGACAATCTTGCTGCGTGGCAGTTGGCCGACGATATTGCCGAGTGTGGCCCATCCAGTTGCCGGATCACCTTTCAAGTGCAGGGGTTGGATGGCGTGCCGCGCATCCTTGGCTTCGGAGGAAACACAGTTCGGCCGGGAAGGGCAGCCGGCCAGGCCTTGCTTGCCCGCATCACCTGGCTGTAGCCTGGATGCCGAGCAGCTGTTGACGCACAACGCCATTGCCATCGAGAGAACGTAGATTTGCGTGGATCCTTTCATGTAAGTCTATCCTTTATCAAAAAAAACCGTCCGGCTAAACGAGATATTTTGCAGCACCGAAGCTGCCCATGGCTACCACCGCACACAGGACCATGCCCCATAATATGTCCACCACGACTATTTTCATGGGCCAGCCCTTGATCAGGGCCATGTTGGTCAGATCATAGGTCGCATACGTAAAGAAACCATAGAGGCCCCCCCAGACGAGCGCCCTGGCCAATGACACGCGCTCTATGGCAGGGACCACCGCAAAAAAGAGAATGCCGGCAATGTAAATGAGGTAAAAGGTGATTGCCGCCGGCCAGTTCACTTCCGGGCTCAAAATAAACCCCAAATGTTTGCGGTAGAAACCCTTGGCAACATATGCGAGCCAGATGATATCCAACAGGAAAAAGATCGGAACTGTCAGCAAGTAGAGTTTAAGATAGAAAAAAAGATTCATTTGACCTCCCGGACGGGTTCACCCTGAATGTTTCATAATATTTTTTCAGAAATATAATAAGGTAATAAAATCATCTCCCCCAAAAAACAAGCATCCTTTTTGAGCTGACAGAACCGCAATAACGTTCCAAAGCCGCTCCGGCAAATAGCGTCAACTGCCGAAGCGCTTATCAACGACACGTGTTATTTATAGGTAAAACCTATCAGTAATCACCCATTTAATCCATATTGTTTTTCCATCAAGAATGGTGATGTTTGAGCATGGTCATGTTAGGTGTTGAAAGTTCAACCAACCTATGTACCGCTCAGCTAGTAGGAATTAAAAAAAAGGGGAATGACAATGTCGATTTTAGCCAAGCAGCTCCTCATAACCGCGGCCATTCTTTTTATCCTGGTGCCCGGTGCTGTCGGGGCTGAGATAGAGGACGTTTTTTTCGTGGACAGCATCGAGGCCAATGGATCGAAGCTTTCGATCAGGGGAACGGGATTGTTCCGCTATATGGTGTTTATAAAGGCCTATGTGGGCGCCCTGTATATGTTGGAAGGCGTACCTTCCAAGGACGTTCTCACCGACACCCCCAAGCGGCTTGAACTCGAATATTTTCACCCTATCAAAGGTGAAGATTTTGGTTCTGCATCCAATAAAATAATGTCCCGAAATGTCGACCCGGACGTTTTTAAAGGTCTGAAGCCCCGCCTGGACAAACTGAATGCGCTCTATCAGGACGTTAAACCGGGTGACCGATACTCATTGACGTATGTCCCGGGTAAGGGGACAGAGCTGGCACTGAACCAGAAGCCCCTGGGTCTCATCGAAGGTGCAGATTTTGCTTCCGCACTTTATGCCATGTGGCTTGGAGAAGCGTCGATGAACAATTCCTTCAAGCAGCAGCTGCTGGGGTCCCCATGAGCCATCATCATCCACTGAAGGTTCCTTTCTGGAAAAAAGTCGCCTACTCGGCGCCTGCCTATGCCTTGGCTGTCATCGGTATCCCCGTCTATGTCTATATCCCCAAATTTTACACCGATGTCGTGGGTATCAACGTCATCTGGCTGGGATATATCCTTTTCAGCGTTCGTATTTTCGATGCCGTCACCGATCCGGTCATCGGCTATATATCTGATCGCACCCAAACGCGCTTTGGTCGACGGCGGCCTTACATTGCCGTGGGAACCGTCTTCATAGCACTGGCGATGATGCTGCTTTTCAATCCGCCGCAGGCATCGACGTCTACCGAGACCCTGTGGTTTGGTGTGTTCATCTACGCCCTTTTTCTTTTCTGGACCATCGTTACGGTTCCCTATGAGTCTTTGGGACCCGAAATTACCTTCGACTATCACGAACGAACGTCTCTTTTTGCCATGCGCGACGGCTTTCTGATTGCAGGAACCCTGGCTGCGGCCAGCGCGCCTGCCCTGGTGCAGTGGTTGTTTGGACTACCGAACGATGCAGCCGGCGAGCGAACCAAATTTTTCTGGATATCTATTCTCTACGCCCCGCTCTTGATAGGAACGGCCTGGTGGTGTGTACTGGCCATCAGGGAGCGACACCCTCAGCCCGGTCGATCAGCGCTGGGTTTGTTTTCAGGTGTTCGGCAAGTCGCTCGAAACCGGCCGTTTGTGATTCTTCTGGTTGCCTACACTGTCAGCGCCATCGGCAACAACCTGCCGGCGACGCTGATTCTGTTTTACGTGCAGTATGTGCTCCAATCTGATCTGGCCGATTTTTTCCTCCTGCTTTACTTTATGAGCGGCATCCTGTTCCTGCCGTTTTGGGTTTACATCAGCCGTCGTACCGGAAAGAAAGCTGCCTGGCTGACCTCGATGGCCATCAATTCGGGGGCATTCATCGGCGTTTTTTTCCTGGGTCCGGGGGATGCCCGGATATATGGCATCCTGGTATTCCTTTCCGGTATCGGGTTCGGGGCTACGCTGGCGATTCCTTCCGCCATACAGGCGGACGTCATCGATTACGATGAGCTCTTGACGGGCGAGAGGCGCGAGGGGCAGTATATCGGGTGGTGGTCGATTTCAAAGAAGCTGGCGGCGGCCATTGGCATCGGTGTCGGCCTGGCGGCCCTGGGCATGGCGGGATACACGCCCAATGTCGAACAGACCCAGAAAGTGCAGTTCATCTTGCGAATGCTGTATGCTTTCATACCGTCTTTGTTCAACCTCTTGGGACTCTTGGTGGCCTTGGCCTATCCCATCAGCGATCAAATTCATGCAGAAATCAAACAGGCCATCGAGAAAAAGCGTGCCGGAGAGGTATTTGAAAATCCGCTTGCCAAGGCGAACAGCGGTGCTTGACATTCTTGGCAGCAAATTGAGATGATACCTGCAGTGCGGCAATACGGTCTTGGACCCTGGCGCTGTGCTGCCAAACAACGAGGAGACCCATTATGGACATCCCGACAATTTTATTGGCTAATTTTATGGCCGTCTTGGGCATGATGCTCCTGGGCTGGATCATCAGTCTGATATATCAAAAACGTCACCATTGTGGATTCGTTGTGGGGTCTGGGCTTTATCTTGATTGCCTGGCTGACCTATTCGATGGCCGGGGGATTTCAGGGGCGCAAGCTCTTGATAACCCTGCTGGTCACCTTGTGGGGTATTCGACTTGTCTTGCATTTGAGTTGGAGAAATTGGGGCCACGGGGAAGATCCGCGCTATGCCAAGTGGCGGAAAGAAAGTGGCCAAGGCTTCTGGCTGGTCAGTCTTTTCAAGGTGTTCATTCTGCAGTCTGTTTTTCTGTGGGTCATCTCCCTGGCGTTGCAATGGGGTCAGATATCGCCCCGGCCGGCCGAATTGACATGGCTGGATGTTGTGGGCCTTGGCTTGTGGGTGACCGGTTTCTTCTTCGAGGCTGTGGGTGACTGGCAGCTGGCAAGGTTCAAGGCAGACCCTTCTCAAGAGGGTCGGGTCATGGATCAGGGATTGTGGGCCTATTCGAGGCACCCCAATTATTTTGGCGAGAGTCTTGTCTGGTGGGGAATATGGGTAATCACGCTGGCGACGTCGTCCAGCTGGTGGACCGTCATCAGCCCGCTTATCATAACCACGGTGCTGCTGAAAATGACCGGGGTGACCTTGATGGAAAAAACGATCGTCAACACGCGCCCGGGGTACAAGGCGTATATCGCGCGAACCAATGCATTTGTCCCCTGGTTCCCCAAAAAAGGTGGATTTATGAACCCGGCCCTGGTAATGGCAGAGCGTGGATGGCTGCCCGACAGGCTGATTCGAATGGGTATCCGCCGACTCAACCGCAGGCGCCTGCGCGACATTACGCATGCAGACGCTGCAAACATGGATGCTGCCAAACGCGATGTCGTAGCCGATATGTGCCAATCTCCCATTGCTGTTGAAACCCGCAGCGCCAATGAGCAGCATTACGAATTGCCGCCGACCTTTTTTCAGCGGGTTTTGGGACAATATCTGAAATACAGCAGCGGTTTCTGGTCACTGGGCACACGTACGCTGGATCAAGCTGAAGAACAAATGCTGGCCTTGACCTGCCGGCGGGCAGCGCTGGTGGATGGCCTCAGCATATTGGAACTTGGTTGCGGCTGGGGTTCCTTGTCACTCTGGATGGCGCAGGCCTATCCCCACAGCCGAATTGTGTCCGTTTCCAATTCACGACCCCAAAAAGCCTTTATCGAGTCACAGATCGAGCGCCATGGCCTCACCAACCTGCGGGTCATTACCCGTGACATGAACAGCTTCGATCCCGCGGATCGCTTCGATCGCGTGATTTCGGTGGAAATGTTCGAGCATATGCGCAACTGGCAGCAATTATTGGTACGAATCAGGACCTGGCTCGAACCGGGTGGCACGCTTTTTTTGCATTTCTTTTCACACCACAAGGCGGCCTACACTTTCGAGGTCGAGAAAGAAGACGATTGGATGGGACGTTATTTCTTCACCGGCGGGATCATGCCTTCGGATGATTTAATAAGGCATTTGGATACCGGCCTGGCAGTTGAACAGCACTGGCAGGTCAATGGAAAGCATTACCAGCAAACTGCCGAAGCATGGCTCAACAAACTGGATGCCGATCCGGCAGGCGTTCTGGATATCTTCAAAGACGTTTACGGTCCCAGGGATGCGAAGCGCTGGGTGCAGCGCTGGCGTATCTTCTTTATGGCCTGTGCCGAGCTATTCGGGTATCGGGGTGGGCAGGAGTGGATGGTTTCACATTATCGGCTGGCAAAGGAGCGCTGAACCATGACAGATTTTTTTGATCCGGTTGTTCTGGCACGCATTCAGTTTGCGTTCACGATTACGTTTCATATTATTTTTCCATCCTTTACCATTGGTCTGGCGAGCTGGCTGGCCATGGTGGAATGGCGCTATCTTAAAACCGGAAAGGACGTCTATCAAGAAATTTACCGCATGTGGGTGAAAATATTTGCGGTCACCTTCGGCATGGGAGTTGTTTCCGGGGTGGTCATGTCCTATCAATTCGGTACCAACTGGTCGGTGTTTTCCGACAAAGTTGGAAACGTCATCGGTCCTTTGCTCGGGTATGAGGTCCTAACCGCTTTTTTTCTGGAAGCCTCCTTTCTCGGCGTCATGCTGTTTGGTTGGAACCGGGTGAGCCGTAAGATGCATTTTGCAGCCACCGTGATTGTGGCGTTTGGAACACTCTTGTCCTCCTTTTGGATTCTGTCGGCCAACAGCTGGATGCAAACCCCCCAAGGCTACCGCATAGGCGAATACGGGTTGTTCTATCCCACGGACTGGATGCAGGTTATCTTCAACCCGTCATTCCCATTTCGCCTTGTCCATATGGTGTCGGCTGCCTACCTGACCACCGCCTTTGTGGTTGGTGGAATCGGCGCCTACTACCTTCGGCGTAAACAACATGTCAGACATGCCAGGATCATGTTTGGTATGGCCATGATCATGGCCGTGTTTGTGGCCCCGATACAGCCTATTCTGGGTGACCTGCATGGGCTCAACACACTGGAACATCAACCGGCCAAGGTGGCCGCCATGGAGGGCCTTTGGGAGACTCAGCGTGGCGCCCCGCTGACGTTGTTCGGTTGGCCGGACCAGGAACAGGAACGAACCCGATATGCCATCGAGATTCCCAAGCTGTCCAGCTTGATCCTCACCCATGATCTGGCGGGTGAAGTCAAGGGCTTGAAGGAATGGCCTAAAGAGGATCGCCCACCGGTGGCCTGGGTTTTCTGGGCTTTTCGGATCATGGTAGCCATTGGGGTCATGATGGCACTGACCGGATTGATTGCCGTCGTGCTGTACTTGCGCAAGAAATTATTCGAGACGCAATGGTTCCAGATCTGGTGCATGGCCCTGACCCCGGCAGGTTTTATCGCTGTACTCACGGGATGGTTTGTCACCGAAATGGGTCGCCAGCCATTTATCGTATATGGACTCCTGCGTACGTCAGACGCTGTCTCACCGGTGGTCGGTCCCAACATCGCCCTGTCGCTGCTGGCCTTCATCGTTACCTACGTTTTCGTTTTCGGTGCCGGGAGTTATTACATCATACGGCTCATCCTCAAGGGGCCCGGTTCTTTCGACAAAGCCTACGGGGATCATGGAGTAAAGACGCCGGCGCTGGTGACGCAGATGGGCACCCCAAAAGGAGGAAACAAACATGTTTAGTTTTGCAAACTTCCTGGACTTGCCGCTTATTTGGTACGGGCTGATTGTGACGGCGATTTTTTTATATGTCATCTTAGATGGGTTCGATCTGGGGATCGGTATCCTGTTCCCCTTTGCCCCTTCAGAGGCCTGTCGCGATCGCATGATGAACTCGATAGCACCCTTCTGGGATGGTAACGAGACCTGGCTCGTTTTGGGTGGCGGCGGTTTGTTTGCAGCCTTTCCCCTGGCCTACGCCATCGTCATGCCCGCGCTCTATAGCCCCGTTATTCTCATGCTTCTGGGATTGGTTTTCCGGGGCGTGGCGTTTGAATTCAGATTCAAAGCCACCGGCAAATCTCGCAGAATCTGGGATTATGCCTTTCACTTTGGATCCCTGGGGGCAACCTTCATGCAGGGCATTATTCTGGGCGGATTTGTCCAGGGGATCGCGGTGGACGGCCGCAGTTTTGCAGGAAAACCGTTGGACTGGCTGAGTGCATTCAGCGTAATGACCGGGCTGGCCCTGGTATTCGGCTATGCCTTGCTGGCATCGACCTGGTTGATCATGAAAACCGAAGACACCACCCAGGCCTGGGCCCGTAAGTCCGCAGCCTATGTTCTCATGGTTGTGGCGGTGTTTATGGGGCTGGTGAGCCTGAGTATGCCCTTTGTGAATGAAGACATTAAGGACCTGTGGTTTGGCTGGCCGAACCTCCTGCTGCTGTCCCCCATGCCGCTTCTCTCCGCGGCCGGCATTCTCCTGCTCTGGCATGATTTGAAAACAGGTCGAGAAGTACGGCCCTTTTTCTTGAGTCAGGGGCTTTTTCTGCTGAACTATATCGGCCTGGGCATCAGCTTGTGGCCGTGGATCGTCCCCTACGAGGTCACGTTTTGGCAGGCAGCGGCAGCACCCGAATCCCAATCCTTGTTGTTGATCGGGACCGTTGTCATGCTGCCGGTGATACTCACGTATACGGGTTACTGTTACTATATTTTCCGGGGGAAGACATCCCATGAAAACATTTACTAGCGGTCATTTAAAAAAAGCACGGGAATGGGCCTGGTTCATCGGTCTCTGGTGCGGCGGGCTGGCGTCCGTTCTGCTGCTGGCCTACGCGATTCGGTGGATGATGAATATCCGCTGAAGCACGGCCCGTTGAAGAAGGAAACATATGAATCAGACACTCAGTGACATCATCAATGACATCGTTGAAGATCATAAAGAAAACATTGGCAGTGACTCGCGGCATTACCTTGAAGTCAGCATCGCCAAAAAGGCGGCCGAGCTGGGTATTTCAGAAGCTGTGGCGCGGGTCGCGAATGCCAAGGCCATTGTCCCGCTGAAATATCCGGCCAAAGGCATGAAGGCGCGTATCGACGGCAGAACATTTGTCAACTATGTGCAGTTTGAATCCGGTATTGCCGTGCCCAATTATGTCGCCAGACAGACGGATCTGCCCCACCGGGCCTATGTCCCCCAAGACAGCATGATACTCAATTTTACCTAGGCAGGAAGTTTGAGAGCCCAAGTCAATGAGCATAAGATTGAAAAGAATAAAGGGTAGCAGGCTTTTTGCTACCCCTTATCTGTGAAGTAACTTATTGTAGGAGGTTAAAGATCCCAAGAAACCAATACTGTCCGTTGCCTTTCAAGAGAATCGTGCCTGACCTTGACATCTTGCCTACTATATTGTGCAGTCGTTTGTAATGCTGCATTAACGAATTTGGCAATGACTTCATTTAGTCCATGCAACTGATTTTTGGCTTTTGGAAGAGGCATGCCAAAGACTAACGCAAGCGGTTTTTCGTAAAGATATCTTCTGATATGGTATGTATTTTCGAATATCAAACCATCAGTGGCGGGGTTTTTTAATTTTTGATATGTAAAGCAAGCGTTAACAACGAATTCATTTCTCGTCGGACGTCTCATTGCTTTGGTTCGATGAAGGCTCCTCACTGCCATACACCTCAATATAGGCGTCATGTGTGGTACAACCTTTTTCCCAATGATCCCTCACTTTCTTGCCGATAAAGGAATCTGGATATACCAGATGCTGAAATGAGTCTTAGGAGGTAATCCCTTGTTTTCCTCCCGAGGCGATTTGCGAACATTAGGAAAGATTGCCGGCTAAGTTTTTCATGGCCGTTATAATATCGACAATCGCCTCGTGCATTCCCTCACCGTAAGCGCCGCTCTCCGGTGTTCCTTCCTTAACTCTCTTTTTCCCAACCTTGGACTTGAGTTCTTTCAAATGTTCCGCGTGCTTTTCGAACTGGATGCGATGTGCTTCTTCCATGTCTTTGATGGCATCGGAATGAATCTGTTGAATGAGTTCATCGGCCTCCGCCAGCAGTTGGTCAATATCCTTGGTGCCGATTGTTGTTTTCATGCTATCTCCATTCTGCTGTCTTGTTGAAATTGTTCTCCTGCCCGCTTTCATTCGAGTTTCGAATGATTTATTTTGGGCGATTCCCAATCGTTTGAAGTGTGACCGGCCAAACTAAAACCGTCCATGATGGGCATCTGAAAGTCGGTAAAACCAAATCGAAATAGCTCTCTTGAAATACAGCCAGCGCTTCAATGCCTTTGCCGGCAAGGGCCACATCAAATCCCATTACTTAAGGAACCTAGAAACCATGCCCTGAATAGCCTTGTTATCCTCAGCCACCAGTATTCGTCTGGATAGGGCTTGCTCTGTTTTTGCGGAAACAGATTTTGTCCTGTTTGTGTTTCAAGGTGTCGATGGTTTTGGAGTATATGCGTAACCTTTAACAATTAGCTCATTTTTTGATAAGAAGTTCGAGCCCATCGGCGCATCCTCGGGCTACAGCATAGTCAGCATTTTCTTGCCCGGGCATTTTATCCCAGCCCCCTTTTTCAATGAATTCAGCTCTCTTCCATGAATCTATTTCCCCTAATTCTTTAAGTTTCTCTTCATTGGCCGGTTGTTTCATAAATTGGGCGACGCAGATCGCTGCCTGACTTGCCAAAACCGCTTCGTTGGTCATCGTTTTGGTCGTGCTTGAGGTTGCCCATCCCCCCCACGAAAAACCGATGATCATGGCGATGATTGCCCCACCAATAAGACCCCAAATTCCATACTTAATTTTCGCTGCATTTTCCGGTTTCATTGATCATACCTCCTTGAATGATGTTGTGATGTTCATCTTAATAAATATATCGTTCGCATATTCTGCGGTAATGATAGCCGTATATTGCTAGCGTTATTGCCACTGCTATCAGTCTGGGTTTACGGATCAGTGTCCAGAGCATCAGTTGCCAGTAATGAAAACGCTCCTTCCCAAAAACCCCGAGCCGTAAAGCGGATCGAAAGATTGAAAGGAACCGCTGAAAATTTATCGGATGGTTGATTTCAGGCGCCTTTAGTTCTTTCAGCAAAGTTTTAACCCGTTGGTAGTAGTTTTTAGGTAAATAAATTTGTTTCATAATCGATCGATACCCGTCCAAAAGCCTGTCCATGCCCATTCGGGGAATGATATTGGTTGTTCCATCAACATTATCTCCGGAAAAAGTTTTCACCACCCGGCTTTCCCGTTGAAGCCGGTCAAAGAGACGTGTTCCCGGAGGGGCCTGGAGCATTCCGACCATTGCGGTTACGATACCGCTCTTTTGAATAAAATCGATCTGCCGCTGGAAAATAGAAGGCCTGTCGCTGTCAAATCCCACAATAAAGCCACCCATCACCTGTAGCCCTGAACGGTGGATAATCGCGACACTTTCAAGGAGATTTCGGTTTTTATTCTGGGTTTTATGACATTCCGTAAGACTGACCTCGTCGGGCGACTCAATACCGATAAAAACGGCATCGAATCCGGCCGTTACCATCATGTCCATAAGTTCAGGGTCATCGGCGAGATTGATGGAGGCTTCCGTGAAGAAAACACATCCCTTTTTATCTTTGCGCCATTCGATCAGGGCGGGCAGCAAATGTGTTTTGAGATAGCCTTTATTCCCAATAAAATTGTCGTCGACAAAAAAGATACTGCCTCGCCAGCCGAAAGCATAAATACGATCCAGTTCCGCGATAATTTGTTGGGGTGTTTTTAGGCGTGGCCGGTGGCCGAAAAGAGTCGTCACATTGCAGAATTCGCAGTTGAACGGGCATCCTCTGGAATATTGAATGTTCATGGAGGCATATCGTTTCATTCTTACCAGATACCACGAGGGAGTCGGTGTGTCGCAAAGATTGCAAAAACCGGAAGCCCTGTAGATCTTTTTTGGTTGTCCGATCTGCAAGTCCGACAGAAAAGTGGGAAGTGTCAATTCCGCCTCATCAAGCACAAGATGATCCACCTCCCCAAACGCTTCCGGTTCGGAAGTAAAAAGCGGTCCGCCAGCAACAACTTTTAAGTTTGAAGCGTTGCAGCGGGCGATGATGTCTTTGGCCGATTTTCGTTGAACCGCCATGCCGCCGATAAAGGCCATATCCGCCCACGAAAGATCTTTTTCCATGAGGAAATCCACATTCACGTCCACAAGACGCTTGTTCCATTTTGCCGGCAAGAGGGATGCAACGGTAAGCAGGCCAAGCGGGGGAAAGGCCGCTTTCTTTCCGATAAAACTTAAAGCGTACGTGAAAGACCAGAACGTATCTGGAAATTTTGGATAAATAAGGAGAACGTTCATATGAGCAGGCTCCTTTCCGCACCCAGCGGTGATGAATCGCCTCTTTGACCTCTGGCTGCATGAACGGTCTCCATTCCTTCCGATTGGGAAACCGTATGAATTTGAATTTTCGGCGGTTCGCATAAAAGGGTCTTTGTCCCAAGTAAAACGCCGAATCTGTGAGACCTTATATGTTGATCCATGTCTTCACGGGTTTCCCACTCCTCCAGCAGACTGAAATGGTTCTTGTCTTCGATATCGCAAAAAACTGCATAACTCAGACAACCCGGTTCCTTTCCTGTCGGCTCGACCATGGATAGAAGCGTTTGCATAACCTCCAGCTGCTTTTCCGGAAGCACGTTCATTGTTATCCTGACAACGATCATAAGAGTCTACTTCTCCACAGAGCAGCTCGCGCACGAAAAAAACATGTCATAACGAGATTAAAGATTTGCTGTCGCAGGCCGCTGCTGGAATCAGAAGGATTAATTGCAATCATAACCAATTAATAGACACTCAAGCTTCATGCCATAAAAGCCAAGGCACGGTTTATTTCATTCAACATATCGATTTCAATAGAATTAATAGTATAAAAAGACTGGCTGTCGGTATAGAAATGGGTGTACAAGCATGGTCATATGCGACCAATGGTCATATGCGACCATATTCGGTTGGCTACCAACGACCTGGCTGGAAATACGTTTCTATCTGTTCGGTCATATAAATCATTGGTCCATGAGACTGTTGCCGGCCTATCCAGAGTTAAGTCCGTGTATAGCAAACTGGTCGTAAAAAGTTCAAGAAAAGATCGGCCAGATCAAGAAATTTCTGGAGAAATAGGGTTGCTCATATGAAAAAGAAATGGGGGGCAATTGGGTTTCTTTTGGCGGCTCTTTTTTAATTATCGTCTAATCCGGGGAGCAAGGCATCGCGCCGACAGAGTGGTTTGGTCAAGAGCATCTGGACATCCCCGATGTAGCGTTCGGTAAATCCGCCTTCACAGTAGCACAGATAGTATTCCCACATGCGAATGAAAGTTTCCGGGAACTTCAATGCCCGGACCTTTTGGATGTTGTCGAAAAAACGCTTTCGCCACTCCCGAAGGGTTCTGGCGTAATGCGGGGTAATATCTTCAAGATGAAAAAGTTTTAAATCCGTGGCACGGGCAATAGACGAAGCCATGGCCGTGATGGACGTCACGCATCCTCCAGGAAAGATATAGCGTTTGATGAAATCGACAGAGTGGATATATCTTTGGAATTCTTGATCCTGAATTGTGATGGCCTGTAAAACCATCATGCCGTCGTCACGCAGCAGCTGGCTGCAGGCACTGAAAAACGCATCGAAATATTGATGACCAACGGCCTCAATCATCTCGATGGACACCAGTTTGTCAAATTGTCCCTCAAGGTCGCGATAATCTTTTTTCAAAAGCGTGATGCGGTCCTGCAGATCCGCCTTTCTGAAGCGCTCACGGGCATAACGGTGTTGCGCGTCGGAGATCGTTGTGGTGGTGACGTGCACATCATAATTTTGGGCGGCATACAACGCAAACCCGCCCCATCCAGTGCCGATTTCCAATACCTTGTCACCGGGTTTCAGCATCAGCTTTCTGCATATGCGATCATATTTGGCAATGGAGGCCTCTTCCAGTGTACTTCGCTCATGCTCGAAAATGCCGCAGGAATAGGTCATGGTCGGGTCCAAAAAAAGTGCGTAAAAATCGTTGCCGAGATCGTAATGTGCCAGGATATTTCTGCGGCTGCCCACCTTGGTGTTTTTCCTGGCGAAATGATAGAACCTGAAAAGCGGGGATGTCAGACGTGCCAAGCCCTTTTCCATCTCGTTGAAAACAGGCTGATTGAGGGCCATGATGCGCATGACCGTGGTCAGATCATCCGCCGACCAAAGCCCTTCCATGTAAGCTTCGGCGGCCCCGATGCTGCCGCCGAACAAAAGACGGCTGTAAAATCTAGAATGATGAATCGTGATCTCGGCCTGCAAAGAAGACGGGGCGGCCGCTTTTCCGGACACAAAACGTCGATTGTTTTCCAAGATAGTAATACGGGCGTGCTGCAGTTTATTCAACAGCGACATGACGGCGTTTCGAGCCAAATGATCCAGTTTCCGTTCTTGGAGCTCAGCCAGAGCCGGTGCTTCTGAGGGTATGATTAACTCAGCCATTTTTACTCCTTTTTGATAAACTGAGGCTTTTCTTGGGATGTGAGAAAAATGGGGTTCGTTTCAGGGTGAGACGCAAAGCCTGCCAATAGATTAGAAAGACCACCTTGGCGGTCATGGCCGGGTATTTGATCAAAACCTGCGACAATGCCCGCTGATTCAGCGGGCGACGCTGAAGCGCCAGGGTGGCATCGAACAACTTACGGCCCTCCTGATAGTCGATGATATGAACGCGAATGGTTTCGCCCGGCAAACGAAAACGCCAGTCATAATGGATATCCATGTCGAGAAAGGGAGAGACATGAAAGGTTTTGGCTGCCGTGTGGCGACGCCAGTCCTTGATGGGATGATCGCTCTGCTCTGCGCCCATAACATAACAAAAACGTTCCCCCCATGGTGTGTTGTGGATTTCCAGCACAATCGCATCGACCTGGGCATCCTCTTTGTCGTAGCAGTAGTAGAAACTGGCTGGGTTGAAACACAGGCCGAAATATCGCAGGTGGGTCAACAAGCGGATCGGCCCTTCCGGCCGTCGGCCCAGGTGTTTCTCAACCAGGTTCTGGACGGTCGTTTTCATCGGGACCGCCGGATCGCCGAAGTGATCCCGGCGCCGAAAGTATGCCAGGTTCACTTTTTCGTAAGACCACAAGGGGTGGATATCGAACAGCGTCGGCAGCTCATCAAGATCCAGGAATAAAAAGAACAACCGGTATTGGAAGTGATTGGGGCGCGGCCGGTATCGGCGATGACGGATGGTGCCCTC
This sequence comes from uncultured delta proteobacterium, assembly GCA_963701385.1. Classification (GTDB taxonomy): domain Bacteria; phylum Desulfobacterota; class Desulfobacteria; order Desulfobacterales; family B30-G6; genus B30-G6. Next base: position 108,314 of record CAVOZW010000017.1, on the reverse strand, counting down.
GTATATGCAGCTTTTTATCATGGCAGACTTATTCCAAAATGTTTACAGACGGCCAGGGCACTGTTCACACCGTCTTCGTGAAACCCATAGCCCCAGTAGGCACCGCAGTAGTAGGTCCGGTTTTGCCCGTTCAGCTCGTCCTGACTGCGACGTGCCGTAAGGCTTTTGGGGTCGTACACCGGGTGGTGATAGACAAGCGACTCGATGACCTTGTCGGGGTGAATGGCTTCCGGCAAATTCAGGGTGACGCAAAATTCTTTCGGAGCCTTGAGCGTCTGCAGCATGTTCATGTTATAAGTCAGCGCCACGCGTCCTTTTTCTTCTCTGGGGATGTGATAGTTCCAGCTGGCCCAGGCGGCCTGTTTGGGTGGCAGCAGGGAGGCATCGGTGTGCAATATCGCCAGGTTCTCCTGGTATGGGATGACATTCAGTATGTCTCGCTCCATGTCGGTTGGGTCCGCCAGCATCTGCAAAGCCTGGTCGCTGTGAACGGCCATAACCACCTGGTCGAAAGATGCGCTATGACCCTTGGCGGTGACAATTTCGACCTTGTCTTCGAAGCGTCTCACCGAGGTCACCGGTGTGCTCAGATGAATCTTTTCACGAAAGGGCCGGGTGAGGGGAGCGATGTACTGGCGGGATCCCCCCTTGATTACCAGCCACCGGGGCTGGTTACGGATATTCAGCACGCCGTGGTTGTTGAAAAATTCCACCAGGTAGCGCGCGGGGAATTCCCTGAATTTTACAGGGTCGGCCGACCAGATGGCCCCACCCATGGGAATGATGAAGTTGTCGATAAAGGCCGTGCTGTAACGTTTTTGGTCCAGATATTCCTGGAGTGTGATGCTGTAGTCGTCGGTCTCGATGAGCTCGGATGCCTCGCGCCGAAAGCGCAGGGCATCGCCCAGCATGCGGTAAAAGGAAGGGCGCAATATATTTTTCCGCTGGGCGAACAGACTGTTCAGGGTGCTGGGACTGAAATAGAGACCGGTTTTGTCACACCGTACACTGAAGCTCATGCTGGAAGGCTGCCACGCAACGTTCAACTGCTCCATGAGACGGATAAAATGGGGGTAGGTGTTCTCGTTGAAGACGATGAATCCCGTGTCCACGGCAAATTCCCGGCCGTTTACAGGTACATCGATGGTGTGGGTGTGACCGCCAATGTAGTCGTTGGCCTCATAGACATCGATGTCATGGTCCTGGCTGAGCAAATAAGCGGTGACCAGACCGGAAATACCGGCTCCGATAATGGCTATGCGCATATTGTCGACCTCCATATTTGATTTTACAGCCAATGGGCCTTTGGGTGGTTAGCGCTTGCGGCTGCAGACGATCTGGTTTCAGCCGTGATGGAAGCCTAGCGATTTTTATTGTCGCCGGGTATAGGTGAAGCGTTGCCATGACGCGATGTCCTGCCAGGTGTGTGTTTTAAATACGATTAATCTATAGATAGCTCAAGGTCTGCCGTCTGTCAACCTGTTCGAAAACTTGCGCTATTGGTTGAAAGCGCCTTCTGAATGTTGTATGTTACGATGGACTTCAAGCATTAGAGCGTTTGTCACAATCTGAACGGAAAATTATGACAACCGCTATAACCACAGGGAGAACAGACTCATGACGGCTCCATCTACGGGAACGACCCCGATGCCGGGAGAAATACAAATCTCGGAAACCCTGACTCGCACCGCTTTCGATGCCCTGTCCGCCCACATCGCCATCTTGGATCACCAAGGCGTTATACGGGCAACCAATCGTGCCTGGCAGAACCACGCCGTCCAGGGCGGGCTGCCGCCCGGATACAGCTATCAAGGTGTCAATTACCTGTCGATCTGTGATGCCGTCACAGGAGACGACTGTCAGGATGCATGTAGGGTCGCCGCGGGGATTCGGTCTGTCATAGACAGGGAGCTCGACGAATTTTTGTACGACTACCCCTGTCATCAGCCGGACAGCCAGCACTGGTTTTACATGCGCGCGATCCGCATTCCGGAGAGCGATCCTGTGCAGCTGGTGGTCAGTCATGAAGAGATCACGGCCTTGAAACTCACCGAGCAAGCGCTCCGGGAGAGCCAGGAGAAGCTCAATGATCAAAAACAAGGTCTTGAAGAGGCCAATGTGGCCCTGAAAGTGCTATTGCAGCAACGCGAAGAGGACCGGCGTGACCTTGAAAAGCGCTTTTTGACCAATGTGAAGGGCTTGGTCCTGCCGTATGTCGAAAAACTGAAAAGCGCGCCCTTAAAGGCCAAAGACAAGACCCTGGTGGAAATAATTGACACCCACCTGCAGGATATCATTACGCCCTTGATGCAGAATCTGAGCAATGCCAATATCCTTCTGACACCCCAGGAAATGCAGGTGGCAACCCTTGTCAAGGATGGCAAAACCAGCAAGGAAATTGCCGAAGTCCTGGTTGTTGCCGAAGCAACCGTCAATTTTCACCGAAAAAACCTGCGTACCAAGTTCGGCCTGACCAACAAGCAAAAAAACCTGCGTTCCTACCTCATGTCTCTCAGCTAAAATGAAGGGATCTTCTCCCAATTTGGGAGAAAGGGTTCAAGGAGTCCAGGATTCAAGGATTCAAGTGTTTGTTTTCCAGTGATTTGATCATCGCTTTTAGCATTCTCTCTACATCACCGAGTTCCTCGCTTAATTCCTGAAGCTTTTCCTTCTTCATATAATCCAGATCACCGGATATCATCTTCTGCGTTTCCAATAACTCTTTATAATTCTTAAGCATTCAGCTGATGCCTCACGTCATCTCACTCGAACCCTGGACCCCTGGAATCCTTGAATCCTTAATTTGGATCAACTCTTTTGGAGATGATCCAAATGAAGTAGAAGTTACCATAACATCGTTTCGAACCCGCTCCGGCAAATAACGTCGCCCGCCTGAGTTTTTATCAGAGGCAAAGGGAATAAATGTTTGACAACCGGTATCGTGAAAAAGCGTATCCCGGCGGGTTTCCATGATTATAGGTTTATCCTATTATTTGAACCTGAATCCTCCCCTATTGAATTCCCGAAAATCGATTCTATATTATACGTCATAAAGATGTTCAAAATTAAAACCGTGAAAGGTTCTTTTTGACTGGAGAACCGCGCAGCCTAGATTATAGTGATTGTCATAATAACGTTCCGATTTGGGATCCTCTTTAAGGTACGGGGAACTTTGCTCTTGCGGTTCAAACAATCCACGCAGGGGGGCTCCATGAATACCATCGACACTGACAGCAAGGTCGATCTGCTGTTTCAACTCAAATGGAAAAGCGATCACGTTGTCCACACAGATTGTTACCATGCCAGCCAGGCCAACATATGGCGGGACATATTTCCGGCAGACCTGAAACAGCGTCTTATGGGCAGTCAAGCGGGTGATGATATCGTGCAGACGCTCAACGGAGGAGAGGCGGTCTCGCCTTTTAAAGTAGACCGACTGCTGAGAATCAAACGCGGTCAGTTCAATATGACCCGGCTGGTGAGCCCATCGGCTGGGCCCCAAGCGGGTCGCTTCTACCCCAAGGGACTGTTGACAGGCATCACAGGCGTTTTCAGTAACAACATTGCCCCTTTTCGATGTGTTGGCGTCGACAACGGTCATCTGACCGTCGATTTCAACCACCCGCTGGCCGACAAGGATCTTCAACTCTCAACCATCGTTGGAAAGGTCGAACCCAAACGGATCGAGCGGGGCGGCACCAGCATCGACTGGATGGAGCGGCTCACCGACGGTCCGGGGATGCAGGCCCGTTGGCGCGGCCAGGTGTCCGACTATCTGACGCGCAGCGCCGTGGAAAGGCATGATTCATCTGCGGACACTATTTTCTATCGCAGTCCCCGCTTGATCCAGCACCTGGATGACGCGGCTCTGTCCATGGTGCAAAACACCTATGACCGCTTCCTGGGAGACGGTATGCAGGTGCTCGATCTGATGAGCAGCTGGCAGTCCCACGTGCCGGAGCGGCATCACCTGAAGCGCTTGGTCGGTCTGGGCCTCAACCAGCGTGAGCTGGACCACAACCGCCAGCTGACCGAATCGGTCGTGCAGGATTTGAACCAAGATCCCGTCCTGCCTTTCGATAGCGACACCTTCGACGTTGCACTCTGCACGGTTTCGGTCGAGTACCTGGTGGACCCCCTGGCGGTGTTCGGCGAGTTGGTCCGTGTCTTGAAGCCCGGAGGCCAGCTGGTTATCACTTTTTCCAACCGCTGGTTTCCGCATAAAGCGATTCGGCTGTGGTCGGAGCTGCATGACTTTGAGCGCATGGGCTTGGTACTGGAGTATTTCAGGCAGAGCGGGCGCTTTGATGACCTGCACACCTATTCCATGAGAGGGTTGCCGCGCCCGCATGACGACAAATACTTTCCCGAGTTAATCTATTCGGATCCGCTGTATGCGGTCTGGGGGAGCAAACGGCCTAGGTAATGTCGCGGGCTCAAAAAACGAGTAAAACATCAGCCTGAACGGGACATTGTAAGATCTCATCCATATCAAACAAAACCAAAATAATTAGCTGAGGTGAATGAAAATGAAAACCGAATCCCAAAAAAAATTTACCCGTATCAAAGATCCCCAGGGCACCGACCACTACTGCCCGGTTGAGGCAGACGACGCTGCTGCTGAAAACGAGCTGTCTGATGACTGTGTTGAAAAGGACGTGGTCGAACGCTACTCCGGTAACATCGAGATTAAAAAATCTTGATGCATCCAAATACAATTGTGCTGGGACTGGGCCTGCATCGACCGGAGATGATTCTCAGCTTGTCGGAATGGATGGAATCCTGTAATGTGATTCTACTCGAGGAGCCGCCCGGTGAGGGTTTTACCCGGATGCTGTCTGGTGGCATCAGCATCGATGATTATCTGATGCAGCAAGACCTGGAGTATCCGGTCTACAGTCGGCGGCTGTGCCGCTTGCTGCAGACGCTGACGGCACGCGGAAAGACGATTTACCAGGTGGAGCCTTATTTGGAGACACTGGCAGGTATTCATGATCTTTTCGCCGAGGGTTTTCGGCCTGCAGACATTGCCGAGAACTCGGTCCAGCACCGGGTGTACCTGGCGGAACACGAGGCCACAGGCGCCCTGCTTGTTTTTTACGGCGTGTCGATGTCGGGTTCATTTCGAAAGATCATAGAAGCTGTAAAGCGTTTTGCAAGAAAAGACGCGGCTCGCTTCCGTTTACGGGATGCCCTTAGGGCTCAGGAACTGGCTGGGCGGGTGGAAACTGGCTCGTCCGTATTTATCGAAGCCGGTTTGATGCATTTTCCTTTGCGTCGACTGTTACGGCAGCGCATGGCCATGCCAGAGCGGCTGCAGACCGTTTTTCTGGCCGATATGCCCATGAGAAAGATGGGGATCCCGGGCCGATTGTTCGGCCCGGGCGATCAATTGACCCTTTTGTATGTTTTTCATCCCGAACTCAAGTGGCCTGATCGCGAAAACCTCCTGGCTGCACGAGCGTTGGTCTACAATAAACTGATCGCCAAGACCGAGCACAAAGATTCGGAGAATATGCCGCACCTTCGCGAGGAGCAGGCCTGCATAGCGGTGGTTAGAAAGTTGTCATTGGACGATTGCAGTCGGTTATACCCGCTGATTCGAGATGCCGGACATCATGAAGCCCTGGAAATCGTGAGAAACCACCCCAACGCCCGGGGATAAAAATTAAAACCTAGGAGACAGAAAATGCACAAACATTTTGACACAGGATCGCTGATCGTTATTCTGACAACATTTGTCCTCTTTGTCCTGGCCCTGTTTACCAAAGGCTTTACCCACGATCTTCTCTTGGAAGCAGGGGTTTTCCTGGTATCCGTCAAGCTGATCATCATGGCTTATCGGAACAATGTGAACAACCAGATGCTTGCCAAGCAGCTTTCGGAAATCAAACATATCTGCAAGTGAAGGAGAAGTGCCATGAAAAAGAAAATAGTACTGGCCGTCGATGACTCAGCCCCATCAAAAGTGGCCCTGAAACATGCCATCCAGATGTCAGATATGATACCCGATCTGCATTATGTTTTGCTGCATATCCAGCCAATGGTGTCCCTTTTTCTGAAAGAGGAAGCGCGAACCAGTGTCATGGCGAGGAAAAAAATGGAAAAGATATTGGATAGAAATGCACGCCTGTCCCGGTCTCTGCTGGATGAACACCTGAGCGAATTAACCAGCAGTGGCATTGCCTCCGATCGTATCGAAGGGGTGACTCAGGCGCGCCGACTGGGTTTTGCCAAGGACATCATCGAGTTTGCACAGCAGGGACACTACGACGCCATCGTGGTTGGACGACGGGGGTTGTCCGGTATTGCCAAACTGTATTCCGGCAGTGTCACCGCAGATATCCTGGAACAATCGCAGGTGATCCCGGTCTGGCTGGTGGACGGCCAGGCAGGTGTCGGCGAGATGCTGGTCGCCGTTGACGGGTCGGAAGCTTCTTTGCGCGTGGTCGATCATGTCAGTTTCATCATGAGCGGCAATTCAACGAGCACGCTGACACTTGTGCACGTCACCAGCAACGCCCGCAACCATTGCGGGATCGAAATGGAGCATGAACCTGATACCGATTTGGATGACATCATCATTCGTGGCGACAAGGCCTGTATCGATCAGTTTTACGCTCGTGCATTGGAAAAGTTTAAGCAGACCGGCATTTCGGGGGCGCGGATTCGCTTCGAAACCATCGCGGGACGAAGACGCATCGGAAAGGCGATTATGGATTTTGCTGAAAAAGAGAATTACCGCACCCTGGTTGTCGGCCGCCGCGGCATGGACAGATCTTTTTTCATGGGCAGCGTTTCACGTTATATGATCAACAACCTGTCCGACGGCGCTCTATGGATGGTCCCCTGACAGTAAAAAAGAGCCTGTCAAATTTCGAAATATTCGGACTGACCGTTCCACCCGGAGCCTTCAGCTGCTTCAAAAAGGGCTAATCTACCCCGGGATCCGTCATGAAATGATAGGTTTTACCACCTAAATATACCTTATTTATTATCTATTGATCATTGGCCGAACATGCTTACTTTTGGTATAGGAAAATAAATCTGTCATTAGAGGAGTGAATCATGAAAATAGAACTGAAATGCTTTGCATCGCTTGTAAATCCCGACACGTGTGATTTTCGGGAAAGTACGACCTATAGGTTGACGCAGGGACAGACCGTTGCGGACCTGGTTCGTGAGGCCGATCTCGACGGCAAGGATATTAAGATCGCGTTTGTCAACAGCCGGGTGGTTGCAATGGATTCGGTCTTGTCAGACGGGGACCGGGTCGGATTGGCACCGGCTGTCGGTGGCATGTAAGAATTGTTCGACGGTGATAACTGTCATTAACACACCCAGCATCGAAAGGAGACTATCATGGATGTAAAAGATTACTGTAAAAGCATGGAAAACGAGATGACCACCTGGAAAGCCAAACTGTATGATGTCATGCGCAACTTTGACAAATTGGGCACGTCGGAAAGAGAGAAGATATTACCCAACATCGAAGATTTGCACATCTATCTGGAAGAAATGACCGATAGAGTCGATAAGCTGAAACATGAATGTCCCACGGATTGGAGCCCGGTCAAGAAAGAGATCGATAGCGGCACCGTTGATATGCGCGGCAAGTACGAAGAGACCATGAAGTATATCGGTGAGGCTTCTCCGGTGTCGATTCCAGGTTAAGTTTCTTTTTTTCTTGACTGGCTTGGCATTGTCAAGCCAAAGCAGCGGGTCGATGATTCAGCGACCCGGAATATAAACTTAGACGCCAAGTGAGGGGCGGCATCGTCCGCGCTCACTTGGCGTTTCTGGTTTTTAACCGGGTATTTTGAAAATTGACCGGTGTCCCGAAAGACGGGCTATACCAGTTGTCAATATATGTTCCGCATAATGCTCACGGATGAGAGGGGACCCTCTTAAACCCAATCGGAACGTAATGATGACAATCACGCTATTCGGCGACCGAATTTGCATCATGGGGGACCTTTCTCAGATCCTCCAGCTGGTAGCCCTGATCCGTTAAAAAATCAAGGATGTGCTGGTAGTCTTGATCGGGAATCGAGGGCTCACGGGCCATGATCCAGACATAATCCCTTTTCGAGCGTCCAATCACCGTTTGGGTATAGTCATCTGTCAGATAGATGATGCGGTATTCCGCTTTGATGGGCCAGATAAACTGCATTCCCCACACAGCATTGGATGCCCGATCCCTTACAAACCCCCGCGGTTTGTATTCTTTCAATGGGCCGTCCAGACTGCCCTTGTTGAACCGGAAGGTGGTAGCAATGGTCCCATCGGTATCGAGGCGGTAGGATTCCAGGGCATTGTAGGCGTTTTTCTCTATAAATGTCGGTATGCTGGCGATAACATACCAATCACCCATAAAACGTTTTAGGTCTACCGATTCAACCGTGTAAATGGGCCTCATTGTCTGACACCCCACAATTATGCTATACGAAAGCAATATTGAGATAAGCTTGACATGTCGCATACATTCACCTCTCCCATTTAACGTGTTAAAAGAAAAAGCTCAGCATGAATTTTCGTAAATCAATATGAGAAAAAGACGGGCAGAATGATAGGACAAACCTACCCATGTGTCGCTGCGAAGCAGGAAATTTGAAAACCAAGCGCTTCAATTTTGCTATAATTGGCGGTGGCTTGGCCGCTACAGCCATGCTGACGCAGCTGATCGCCAGGTTGAAGACGAAAGCCGCGAAAAAACGACTGGAACCTTCCCGTATGATTATCCAAGTGTATCACAAGGGGGCTATTTTTGGGCCCGGTTTTCCACACAGTGACAGCTTTGCATGTCCGTTTCATATCACCAATATGTGTGCATCTGAAATGGGTATTGTCAACGCTAAACCCCAAGACTTCCAGGATTGGGTGACGGAAAATATCCATCAACTTCGCCAACGTTTTGGTTGGTTTGATGAATGGTGGTCAGTAACGGATAACCACCAGGGGGGATGTCATCATTACCCTAGAGCGATCATGGGAGAGTACCTAAAGAATAGATTTCAGCGTGCCGTTCGTTCAGGTCGCAACAGCGGCGTAGAGATTCAACTATACCCGCGGTCAGAAGTGGTTGATCTGCGACACAAGCATGACACGATCCAGCTGAGCATCAAAGATCTCGATTCGAAGGCTTATTTCTTAAAAAATACTGATCGTGTATTGCTCGCTACCGGTCATTGGAATGAAAAAAATGATAGTGATGGTTATTATACATCTCCCTGGCCGGCCAAAAAGTTGCTGGATCACATTCCAAAGGGAGAAAAAGTTGCCATTATCGGTACCAGCCTCAGTGCCATCGAGACCCTGCTGACACTGACTTCGGAGGGTGAATTCATTCGTTCGCCAAGCGGAGAAATGATCTACAATCCTCCGGAAAATTCAAGAACGTTTGTCCTTTACTCTAGACGGGGCCTGTTACCGAAGGTCAGAGGTAAAATGGGTAAACGCGAAAATAAGTTTATAAATCGTAAGAAGATTACCCAACTATTGGCTAAAGATGGTGAGAATTTGACCTTGGGTGTCATTTTTAGCCTGCTGAATTCAGATCTGGAAGATGCGTATGGCCATAGGATTGATTGGGAGAAAATCGTCAACCCGACCGATAACCCAGCAATTCTTTTGCAAAGATATTTGGATGATGCCATCAACGGGGACGGCCCCAACGGGGAGCTCATCTGGCAAACCGTGTTGCACCAGACGTTTGATTTGCTAAGGGACCTGTACTTGAACCTGACATTTGAAGAAAGAAAGCGCTTTGATGGAAATTACAGTTCTGTATTTTTCACGCACGCCGCAGTCCAGCCATCCGTCAACGCTGAAAAGCTGCTGTCCCTCATGAAAATAGGGCTTGTTGAGGTAATCAAGCTGGGCAAGGAGTATCGCCTGAAAAAAAATGAAAACCCAGCGGGTTATGAATTGATCTACAGAGATATCGAGGGCCTTGAAAAGAAAGATGTCTACCGCACTGTCGTCAATGCACGCGGGCAGAAAAAATCAATGGAAACAGATCCTTCGGCATTGGCAAAGAATTTACGTCTGTCCGGAACCGTTCAGACAACGGAGATCCGACCTAGCGGTGGAAAATCGAACTTGAAGTCGAAGGCGACCCTAAAGTCGAAATCTACCGCTCAGGTTTATCAAACAGGAAGTATATGGATCGATCCAGGTTCCCACAAAATCATGCAAATGGGATCTGACAATACCATTGCCCCGTCCAATGCCATATATGCTGTCGGTGCTATGACACGCGGTCAAATAATAGACGCCAGCATGGCCCGCAGCATCGTTCAATCCACAGCCAGGATTGCCAACGACCTCATCGATTACTTGACGCGCAACTGTTGACCCACCTTATACTCACAAAACTGCCCCTGTCTTTAATTCCGCAGACTTTGGCAGCTGCAATAGCAACAAGAAGGGTCAGGCCTAGTGTTTTCTTTTCGGGTATCATGGTTACTGCCTGGCTGCCAGGGATTCAACCTTGTCGACATAACCCTGGATGTCGCACTTGCGTTCCAACCCCGAGGCCGCCATGTAGCGGACTTTGCCAAAGATGGAGCGTTCGAACCAGGCTCGGTCGTGCATCCCAAAAATCCAGGCCACGCCGGCATAGGAATTCGGGTCCCGGCCATCCAGAAAATATTTGTTGTTGATGGCCAGGGTCGTTCGGAAAGCCTGTTCGGGGGTTCTGGACCATTCCAGGATTTTCTTACCCCAGTACATGCGCATGTAGTTGTGCATGAAACCGGTGAGCTTCATCTCTTTCATGGAAGCGTTCCAGTAGGCGTCGTGGGTCATGGCATTTTCCAGATGACTGCGGGTATAGATGCTTTCGCGTGGATCTTTCTGATGTTGCTTCAGTGATGTCCGTGCCCATTGGGGCAGGCAGGCAAATGAGTCATAGTTGGGGGTGTAATGGGCAAAATTCATGGCCAGCTCGCGGCGGATGATCAACTCTTCCAGATAGGCCTCCTGGGCCTCCGTGAGGCGGTCCATGTTTGCCTTGACGCTCAAGGCAAGGTACAGGGGCGAAATCTGCCCAAAATGCAGATAGGGGCTCATGTGAGAAATATCATCCGTCTGGGGTTGATTGCGGTTTTCAACGTAGCGCTGAAACTTATCTTGGAGGAAGTTTTTAAACAGTGCCCTTGCCCGCGAGGTGCCGCCTTTGAAAAACCGGGCCACCGGCGCTACACGTTGGTCCAGGGACAATTTGTCGAGAAGGGCGCCAATATCCTTTAGATCCAGGCTGTCGATGTCAAATCCAAGGGATTTCTTTTTTAGCCTGCTGGACGCAAATGCCACGAGATAGTCGTCCAGATGCCTGTGTATCTTAGGGCGAATGGTGCGGGCCGCATACTCGGCCTTGTTTGAGACAAGCTCGACAGGTACCACCACATCACTTTCAACCTGTACCACCGGGCAGGCTGCCGTGCGGGCCACCTGGGTACGCCAGGCTTTCTGGTGATGAAGGTAACCACGGTCGCAGACGATCGAAGAGGCTTCTTTGCCCAGAGTTAGGGCTAGCTCTGCTGGAGACCCGAGTTGAACCACCATGCTGATACCTCTTTTGGCAAGCGAGGCCTGGGTTTCTTTCAAGCCTTCCAGCATAAAGGAGTAATGGCGCAGGTTGGCCTCGGGGTAATCGTCCATGAGACCGAAAGCCACCAGTAGGCCTTGTCCAAGGGCGTTGGCTTGCTGAATGGCATATTCCAGGGCATGGTTGTATTCCGCCCGCTGAGATTGCTGCATCCAATAAAGCACATAGCGCCCTTTTTGAATGGCGTTTTTGTTCAGCACTTGGATACGCGTGGGTTGAACAGGTGATGCTTGCATAGCGGTTCTCCCGGGAAAAAAATTTAGCTTGTTTCTCACCCCAAATAGGGGACCCTCTTAAACCCCAATCGGAAGGTTATGATGAGAATCACTATAGTGTTTAGAGCTTATGGCTTATTTCTCAGATACCGGCGGTAAAGAACAGCTTGTGTCGATTCGTGGTGTATATCTTTCGGGGCCTTTCAAAATCGGTTTTCGAATCGCCCTGGCGATGCCTTTGAGCATGCCGTAGAAGATCCATTGATGGAAGGGATAGAGCCCATACCAGTATATGATGCCAAAGAGACCCTTGGGCAAAAAGCGTGACAGCAACCGGAGTTGGGTCTGTCCGTCTTTGACGGAAGAAATTTGAAATTCGAGCAATGCCTCACCCGGTGTTTTCATCTCGGCCGTCAGCAGCAGCTTGTGGGGCGGATCGACTTCCAGCACCCGCCAAAAGTCCAGCGCGTCTCCGACGCCCAGGTCAACGGGATGACGGCGCCCACGCCGCAAACCCACGCCGCCTGCCAGCCGGTCCATGATCCCCCGCAAGCGCCACAGAAAATTGCCAAAGTACCAGCCTGTTTTGTCCCCAATGCGTGTTATGGGTTGCCACACATCCCCCGGGGTGGCCTGCAGAAGGACCCGATAACCACACTGCAGGATGGTGCCGCCGGCCCATTTGGCATCGCCGCAATGGGCCCACTCGGGTTCCAGTAATTTTCCCGCATCCATCCAGCATGTGTCCACTTGTTCTTTCCGGACACGATCCAGGGCCAGCCTGATGGCCTCCCGTGCGCTCAATAATTTCTGGGGGATGACGGACTGAATACGATTTTCGGTGCAGACCGCATCACTGGTCAGCCCTTCGGTCAACGGCAAAGCAATGGATTTGGGCACCGGGCTGATGAGATGAATCCATAAGGCACTCAAGGTGGGGGTCAGAACCGGCACGGGTATGATCAGCCGTTTGGGCAGCCGCGCTTCCTCGGCATACATTTCCAGCAAGTTTCGGTAGGTGAGAATATCGGGTCCACCGATGTCGTAGGTTTGTCCAATGGTTTCGGCATGGTCGAGACAGCCGACGAGATAGGTGATGACGTTTCGAATGGCGATCGGCTGATTCAGCGAGTTCACCCAGCGGGGCGTGGTCATGACGGGCAGACGCTCCACCAGGTAACGCAGAATCTCGAAAGAGGCGCTTCCAGAACCCAGAATCATGGGGGTCCTCAAATCGGTGGTGGGTACCGGCCCGGCCTGCAGGATCTCGGCCACTTCGATGCGTGACCGAAGATGCTTGCTCAAGTTTCCGGTTTTGCTTTCCGCCAGGCCCCCAAGGTAGATGATCCTTTCCAGACCTGTGGTAGATGCGGCTGCAACCATATTTTTGGCTGCACGGCGATCGGCCTCGGCAAACTTATCCTTCTGGGCGATCATGGAATGCACCAGATAATAGGCCGCCCTGCACCCCGACACGGCCTGCTTCAGTGACACCGGGTCCAGAACGTCGCCTTGAACCAGCGTCACCCGGGGGTCCCCGGCCCATGGCCGACAGCCCATTTTATTCAAATTTCGCGCCATGGCGCGCACGGGATAACCGGCCTCTAACAAGGCAGGAATCAAGCGCCCACCGACATACCCGGTGGCCCCAGTTACGAGGATAGGATCAGCGTTCATTGTCGGACGACCTCCGGAAAACGTCTCAAGCGGTATCGGTTGTTTGGTGCTCAAATGAACAAGGCAGAGCCGTTGTCGGCCCTGCCTTGGTTCAAATCAGATTCACCTTCACTCGGTGAATCTGCGTGCTTAGGTTATCCTGCCACATCGATGCCGGGATCACACCCCAGGTTGGGGTCTTTGTCTTCGCACTCAAAGTTTTTTTCGCGGGTATCAACGTGTCCTTCTTCTCTCTCTTTGTCGTCTTCAAAATAATCTTTTTTAGTTGTCATGATAAATCCTCCCTTTGTTTGTTTTTAACGCCTTGAATAACCATAATATAAGCACAAGAAGAAACAAATCAACAAGGGAGAAACGAGTACTATATAATAGGTAAAAACTATCACTATAGGGTTCGAGGGTTCGAGGGCTCAAGAGTTCAAGGGAAGAATCTATTGGGTGCAGATTCGCACCATATCCGGGTTAGCCCGAATGTTTCTCAAACCTTGAAACCCCTTAATGCCGGAATGCTGCTGTCCGCCAATCCCTGTCGACACCCCTCGGAATCTTGCCTTACACATGCGTGCGCAACTTGAGCTCCAGGGGGTGGGGATTGAGATATGTCTGCTGTTTGAGATAGGGCTGGTCATACTTGCGCACATAGTGATTGATGAGGGTGATGGGCACGATCAAAGGCACCAGTTCCCTACGGTATTGATCAAAGATTTCCAGCAATTCCTGTTTTTCGTCACCGCTCAGCTGCTGTTTGAAGTATCCCATCAAGTGCTGCAGGACGTTGATGTTTTTCTTTAGGGTCGTTTTGAGCGCCAGCGCTTCCATCAACAGACGCACGTATTGGCCAAGAAGCTCCTTGGGCGCTAATTGCTTGCCCTCCGCCACCAGTTTTCCCATCAGGCGGTAGTGTTTCTGGCTGTGTGACAGCAGCAGCAGCTTGTTGCGGGTATGAAAATCAATCAGGGTCGCCATGTTAGAGGACTTGGCACTGCTGTCCCGCCAGCGCCTCAGGGCAAAGATACGCTCGATAAAATTTTCCCGAATGGCGGGATCGTGCAATCGTCCGTCGTCCTCCACCGGTATGAGGGGGAAATGATTCATGAAGGCACGGGCAAACATCCCCACCCCTTTTTTTTCCGGCATGCCTTTGTCATTGTAGACCTTCACCCGTATCATGCCGCTGCTGGGGGAATCGCTCTTGAAAATGAAGCCGCACAAATCTTCTTTTTCGAGTTCTTTAACACGCGCTGCGGCCCAGCGGGTCATTTGATCAGTGCCGTCTGTCTTGCTCTTGAAGGTTATCAGGCGCGGTTTTTCAGGGTCGCCCACCAGACGCATCGACTCCCTGGGAACGCCGAACCCGGCTTCCACTTCGGGGCACACGGGAACATATTCAACGAATCGACCCAAGGTATCTGTCAGGTATCGGTCGCGCTTGTGGCCCGCATTCCAGCGTACCATGTTGCCGAGCAAACAGCTGCTGATGCCTATTCTGAAATTTCCATGCATGCTGAGAGTCCTCCCCATTCTGGGTTTCTATGAAACAGGTAACGATGCTTGTTTATAAAGATGATGCTGATGAAGGCAGACGCCGAACTCGGATTTCCGGAACTCAAAGATCGGGGCCGCCCAGGGTCACAATCCCTAAATACCCATCCACCGTTACATCATCTCCGGTTTGAATCAATCGGGTGGCATCCGGGACACCCGTGATGCACGGCAACCCGTATTCCCGCGCGATGATGGCGCCATGGATCAGCATACCGCCCCTTCTTTCCACAACGGCCGTCGCCAGGGGGACAACAAAGGTGATGTTGGGGTCCACGGCATCGCATACCAGAACCTCCCCATGTTTGAAGCTCGCCAGGTCGGAGTGGTTCCGAATCACCCGGGCCTTGCCGCTTGAAATTCCAGGGCCGGCCGGCTGGCCCTGCAGTTGCCGGGCCTGAAACCGATCGCCGGGCACCTTTTCGGAAAGCGCGATTTCTTGCGATCCGTTTTTAAAATCGACGTCTTCCAACACGCGCCGCAATGTCTCTGTGGTTTCGTCATCGGTCTGGTTTTCAAGACGCTGCTTGGCTTCCTGGACTGACGCCAGCAACTGCGCTTCGATGCGGCCAAGATAGATATTGTCGTCATCACGCAGCTGGTAACTGTTTCTGGCCAGCTCGAGGAGTTCGCTGGCCCAGGCTTTCTGATCTTTATCAAAGCTGTCAAGGTACCTTTGTATCGATCGTTCAACGCGGTCTTTCTTTTGTTTGCCGCCGGTTCGGTTCGGGTGCCCGGCCATCTCGATCAGCAGCCGGTATAGAGGTCCGGTTCCCAGAACACAATTTTTACCGCCGGTTACCGCGCAGGAGAGGTCACCGAATTTTTCGATAAACGCGTTGACCATCGACGTAAACTTGACATCCAGGTCGTTGTTATGGCCCTGCTTCAATTCTCTTGCCAGACGCTCATCGCCGCGGATCATGGCTGCCAGATCCATGAGCATGTTGTTTCGCTCGATACTGGCCATTTGGGTATTGGTTAGTAAATCCATGAATTCATAAGGGTCCTCGGGGTGCAAGGCATCATTGTATACTTGCCCGAACAGTCTTACGCCATGGGCGTAGGGGATAAAATCTGCCCAGTAGATGTTGACCCACTTGTGATTGATTTCCAGGCGCTCCCTGATCTCATCCGTCAAAACCTGATTCGACAGGCTCTTGAGGTCTTTTGCGCCCAGACGCTCGGCTTCAGCGATCATGCCTGGAATCAGTTTTTCTTCGATCTTGCGGCGCAATTCTTTGAGATTGTCGAAACTGCGGTGGAGACTCAGGTACCAACCGCGATCATCTTTGGATTTGTCAGAGCTCAAGGTTGTAATGGGGCGCGATTGGAGTAGGATCAGCTCGCCCTTGTCATAGGTCCATTCCACATCCTGGGGGGTGTTGAAATACTTTTCCGCCTTGAGGGCCGTTTGAAATACAACATCGACCTCCCGGGGAACCAGGGGCGGCTGGGCCGATCTTTCTGGTGGAAGCTCTGCCAGGTGGACGCCTTTCGGGCTTGGAATGATCCAGTTTTTCCGTTCGGGAGCTGTGTGCGCAACAATCTTGCTGCTGAATCGGTCGATCGTCCAGCGATCCGGCTCGACGGTGCCGTCCACAAGACCCTGGTTCAACCCGTGAACCGATTCGACAATTCCCTGGCTTTCATCGTTGGGGTTGCGGGTGAAGGCGACCCCGGACCTGTCACCGGCCACGGTCTCCTGGATGACCACAGCCATGGCGCTTTTCTCAACATCCAAACCGATTTCCTGACGATACAGCAGTGCCGCGTCGGACCAGAGGGAGGCCCAGACCATACGGATGTGCTTGATAACGGATTCCGCACCGGTCACATTGACAAAGGATTCGTGCAGCCCGGCAAAGGATGATTGGGCGTCGTCTTCTTCGGGCGCCGAGGATCTGACGGCCACAGGTCTGTCCTGAAATTGGTCATCGATATGCTCGCGAATGGTTTGGGCTAGTTCGGCAGGCAGCGGCTTGGTCAGGAACATGCTGCGGATGCGGGTTGCGCAATCCCAGATTTCTTCCCAGCGCATTTCTTTGAACGCTTTGCGATTGAGCTCCAGCAGAATGCGCTCACGCAGGCCTGACTTTTTTATGTATTCATGGTAGGCATCGCTGGTGACGCAGATGGTTTTAGGAATTTTAAAGCCCCCTTTGGATAGCAGGGATAGGGCATAGCCTTTACCGCCGACGCGGTTTCGATTTTCGGGATGGATGTCTTGGGTGGTTAGAATTAAGCGCATGGGGTCAAGTGCAGCTCCGTCACATTCTGGAAATTTTTCACCATGTAATAGCTGTCAACGGAAACCTTTACCAGGGCGCATGTCGGTGAACGGACAAAATCCTCCAGATGGGGATGTTTGGCCAGGTACAGTTTCAGGATGCGCTTTTTTTCTTTTCCGGTGACATCTGTTGCCTTACCCACCGCTGTCACGGAAATGGCCCGATGAAAATCAGAGGTCTGGTTCATGCTGCTGTTGACCATCATCGCCACCCGGCCGTCTGCGACCAAGTTGGCATATTTGCGCGTGGTCTTGGGTGTCGCGAAGAAAATCTGACTCAGATCATCGCTGGCAGCGAAAGCAACCAGGCTGGCATAGGGTTGTCCTTGATGGTGCGTGGCCAAGGTTGCCAGATGTTGTGATTGGAACAAGTCTGCCAGGCTTTTCCGAAACTGCTCAGTTGCTTTCATAGGGACTGTATCCGTATGGGTTAAGCTGGATCCAAATGGGGATTCCGCCCGCGTGGCAGCGTCGTCGGGTCTATTTCCCGGCGCCTACCAGGGGGAGCTCCTTGTCGATCTGGAAAAAAACCAGGAATTTTGATTCGTCTTTATCATTGATGTATTGACGACGCCTCAGAGACGCCAACAGTTCTGAGTCCTGCTCCTCGCGAAGTTTGGTCAGGAAGAGGCGTTTGCCCTTGTAGCCGGGGCCTTTTTCAATAAACATGTAACAGGCATGAAAATTTGATTCAAGGTTGTGATGGCTGAGACGATCGCGCATGATCAGGGCGATGGTTCCATCATCCATAAAATGGGGCCGGGCATATATGGCCGTATCCACCTTGCCGTCGCTGTCTGCCGTGGCAAGAATGCCCTTGCCTTCCGTGTTTTCAAAATAACTTTTGAGTGTCATGGGAACCTCCTCTTGAAACGATCGGTTGTTGCGATCATAATAGCGTACCGAAACTGCTCCGGCAAATAACGTCACCCGCTGGAGGTTTTAGCATGTGCAAACGGAACAAATTATTAACCGCTATACATGTTCAGATTCAGACAATACATGCATACTATAATAACGATATCAGGAAAGAAAAGGAAAGGATGTATATTTGTAATAACGTGACAATCTTCTAATAAATATTGGGCAAATAAAAAATGTTGATCAAGTTTAGGGAGACGTCACCTCGAGGGTGTAGGGTCCGCCTTGGCTGACGCCGATGAGATAGGAACCGCTGGACAACGTTATGCTTGTGCCTTCATCGCCGCCGCTTTCCAGGGTATTGACCCCTGTGCTGTCCATCAGAACGAAGCCGGGGCCGCCGCTGACGCTTATGGTCACCTGGGTTTGCGAGGGCAGGGAGAAGCTGAACCAGTCGCAAATGTCCATGAAACTGGCGGCGGTCGAAATTTCCAGACTGTAATCGGCCCGGCCTTGGGGCGTGAGGTAGGCATCGATGGCAACATAGTAGGTGCCCGTGGAAAGATAGGTGCTCATCTCTTCCTCGAAGGTGTTCGAAGCGATATTGTCGTCCGTACTTTTCGCATGGGTTTCCACACTATCTGGATCCGTGAGACTGAACAGATACATGTCCAGATCGGCACTGGTGCCACCAAAGTCCAAGCTGACATTCACGGTGGCGCCCGTTCCCACGGTCACCTCATACCAGTCCTCGAAGGTTGCCTCGTAGGTGCCGCTCCCGGAGGGCAGGCCCGACACCGGCGTGAAGGCATCGCCCTCCAGGGCGTTCGCCGTAATCAACGACGGTATCCCCACCGTCTGGGGATCGACAGGCGAGTCGTTGGGTTCCACTTCGCTTACCGAAGCCATGCCCACGGGCACTTGCGTCGTTCCTCCCAGGTACGTTTCGCTCACATCCTTGCCTTTTATCCTGGCCGGCAGGGTGATCGCTGTGGCCTGGCCGATCTGGTTGTTGGGTTCGATTTCCAGTGTGTAGTCCACGGTGTTGCCCCTGAACGAAGAAGCCGTGAGACCGATGTGGGTCGTGTTGGAAGCCCACCACCCGCCATCGGAGCTTGACGGGTCGCTGATGCTGAATTTGGCGTAATACCCCACCGGGCCCACGCCCTGGAGGTAGTATTCCCGTTCGTCCATATTCTCGTCATAGTCCCCGCCGCAAATATTCCCGATGCCGGGAAAATATTCGCATTGGCTGGAGCTGGATGATTCCTTCACCGTGAGGGCCGGTTCATTGATGTAGTCGTTGGCAATGGTGCCGACCGTGGCCGAAAACAGCGTATCGCTCGGAAATTCGGCGAAGAAGCCGCTGCCGGGCCATTGGCCGGTTTGGGCATCGAACAGGGTCGTGATGGTGGTGCCGTCCGATTCCAGGACAAGGATTTTGTCATCGGACAGGGCGACATGGGTGTCAACGGGTCGCAGGTCTTTGCGGTCTCCGGCATCGGTGGTGCCGGAAATTTGGATGTCATAGAATAGGATGCCGTCAACGGTAATGGGCGGACCCAGGGTCACACGAAAGGTACCGCTGTAGCTGGAACTGCTGCTGGAGCCGGATGCCACATACGAGCTCTGGTAATCCCAGCCGTACTCCCAAAAATCCCCTGTGGCCAAGTTAAAGTCAAATCCGGTAAATGCCGGTGGTGTTGGTTCATCACCCGTATCTCCACCACCGTCACCGCCGGTGTCACCCCCGTCATCGGCGGTATCACTCCCGCCCCCGCTGTCGCCCCCGCAGCCGATGGGTAGCACGCACAGGACAAGGATTATCATCGTAATACCCAACAAACGAAGACCTTTGACGACCGAATCGCATTTCATGATGGCTATTCTCCAGCTAGAGGTTTTCATCAATCGAATTTGATTTGAGTGTGCATGATATCACAGATTTCATGAACGGTCAATTTATGCAGGTGTTGTTCGGCGCAAACGTGTTGGCCTTTTGCCCATCAAAACACGTAATTGATGACGGCCAATCCCTTGATGATGTATTCTTCGCTGACAATGGGGCTGTCGATGACATCTCTGTCAAGAAGCTCCACGCTCGTGTTCAAGACCACCAGCCAATCACGGGTAATTTCGATAAACATTCCGATGCCGCCTTCCACATTGACGACCGCATCAAGCCGGTAGGCAGGGCGGCCTGGCGTGGCCTTGCCGGAAGGAACACCGAAATCGTAGTTTGCCAGTTCAGGGCTGAGCCAGTTCAGACCGATTTGCGGTGAAAAGTCTGAACACGCCCTATCTGGAACGACTTGCCTACTTTAACGTTCCCCTTCGCCTCCGCCTATCTCGTCAAGCACGTCATGCGCATACCCGGTTGAAAGACCCACCCCTCCGGGAAGCTCGGCGTTGAGCGCCATCCCGGCCATAAATGTGTCTTTCCTGTCCCCCATCCCGGTTAGAAAATCGCTACCATCTTCCTCGTAAGCACCGATCCGATAAAGGCCTGTTGCGGCAAGACGCAGTTTACCGCTGCCGGCAAGACCGATCTGGATTCTGGGGCCATAAATCTGGATGCGGTCACCGGTGTAGACGATGGCCGGGATGGCACTGTAAACGCCGCCGTTGTAGTCCCGATAAGGGCTCGTTTGAGCGATGAGGCCCAAACCGACACCGAGGCGTCCACGTTTTCCGAGGGGGAGGCGGAGCTTTACGTCAATGTTGCGTGACTCCCCTTCCTTCAGTACGAAAGCCGCACGCTGATAGTTCGGCGGGCCCTTGGGCTGGTAACGGTTGGAAAAGCCCAGGGGTTCATTGGGGATACCGATGAAGTTTCTGTCCAGGCGATCGTTGTTGTTTTCATCGAAGTAAACCAACAGCGCATACTCACCGGGAGGGACATCCCGGACATAATAGATTTCACGCCCGTCCAGCGAGTGTTTCACGACCCTCACCGGGTCACGAAAATCACCAAAGGTATTGGCCGAATCAAACAGGGCCAATTGAACGATTCCCTGGGGGGGCGGGTTGTCCAGACGCACTGCCAGTTCCGCAGCCCACAGGGTCGATTGAAGAAAAATGAACGAAGCTATCAGGAGCACCGTCTTCTTGGTGTATCTTAATTCTTTCTTCATTTGCACGCCGTTTTGAAACCTAAGATCGACATAGGTAGTGGGCCAAAAGACTTTTTTGAGGTTCAATAATCACCGGGCGTCTGTTGCTATTTGACGTCGATCATAATTTCATTACGCCGCAAAAACGGAAGTGTCCATGGGGGGTCATACCCCGCGGAACGCGGCGTTGACAGACGCTCGAGGCCATTGCGTTGGATCCAATCAATGAGTTGCCTCGGATTTCTCGCGCATGGTTCGCTCCTTCCATGTTCCGGCGTAGCGGATGACGGCAACCTTTTTGCTAGGTACTACCGCCAGCTTGACTTCGGGATTAGACGGAACCGGCGCAGTTTCAAGCGTGTATTCCGCCGGCAGGACGAAGCTGTAACGCCAGCCCTGCCCCTGTTTTTCTCCAATAACGGGGCTGGTCATGGCAACTTTTTCACCATCGAGGGCACGCCTTGCTCTGGACATAACCGGTGCTGTCATGGCAATCTTTGATTGCGTAACCATTCTCACCCGATATGTATCCAAAGAGTTTCTTGAAGGCGATCCTGCCGGCCTCATCATAGTCGGCTTCGACATCTGTTTCAACCACGACCAGCTCGCCATACTCCCGTATCTCGATCCGATCATCTTTTGCGAGAAGGTGATAACTCGCTTCTTCAGCAGTGCGAATTCCAACAATACTACACCCAGTTGTAAAAAAGAAGCAGATAAACCCAACCAATACAGGCGTCAAAGGTCTGTTCCATTTTAGCGTACTTTCACTTTTCATAATTATCACCATGCATAACAATCTGACCCACTATGACTATGAAAATGCAGCCTCCACTTCGGCAATGCTGAAGTGGAGGCTATGTGGAGCTCATGTTTAGAAACGGAAAGCTTTTGGGATTACATGGCGTCATCCGGGTTCAGAACCGCGTCGATCACATGTATGACACCATTGGAGCACAGCACATTTCCCAATATTACCGTGGCCTCCCGGGTTCCACCCTGATTGAGAACCAGCGTGTCGCCATCCACGTCTATGCTCATGGAGGCGCCGTTGAACATGGTCACACTGTTACCGTCCAGCGCGATGGCATCGGCGGCCAGAACGGATCCGTCAAACACGTGGTAGGTGAGGATATCGATCAAGGTACCCTGGTTTTCGGGTAAGAGAAGCGTATCGACAGTACCCGCCGGCAACAGTGCAAAGGCAGCATCCGTGGGGGCGAACACCGTGAAGGGACCTGGGCCGTCCAGCGTATCCACCAACTCGGCTGCAGTGAGAGCGGCCACGAGGGTGGTAAAACTACCGTTGTCAATCGCCGTCTGAACAATGCTGCTGGTGGCATCCTCGGGGTCCAGGACCGCATCGATGACATGAATGACACCGTTGGAAGCCTCGATGTCCGTAATTATCACGGTGGCCTGCCGGTTACCATTCAAGCTCAGAATGACCTCGTCGTCGATCACGTCAACACGCAGATCCGAGCCATTCAACATTGTCAAGGCGGTGCCGGCGGCAGCAACGGCGTCGGCGGCCATTACCTCACCACTGTACACGTGAAAGGTCAGGATATCAATCAGTAAATCCTGATTGGCCGGTTCGAGAAGTGTATCGACAGTACCCTCCGGCAACAGTCCAAATGCATCATCCGTGGGGGCGAAAACGGTGAACGGTCCCTCGCCGGCCAAATCATCGTCCAGGCCTGCGGCTTGAAGTGCCGCCACCAGGGTGGTGAACCTGCCGTCTGCCACGGCAGTTTCAACGATATTCGGCGTGGCATCGTCGTCGTTGTCGTTGCTGGAAGATCCACATGCCACTAACATCACGATGGTCAACATAGCTATGGCCAATAGGGTTACTTTGTTGTTCAATAAATTCATTTTCAACTCCTTTCATTTCGTTTCGGGTTTGATGAACCGCGAAGCTCTGGTAGCGAACGAGATCGCTGTTGCGGTTCAATTGTCAAAAAGTTGTTTCCAAGAGACCCTGACAGGGCTGAAAAAATTTAAGCATCATTGAAACAATGACAATCAGGGTTTAGAAGGTGTAATTTAATAGGTAAATACTATTATAAACGAGAGGCGATGAAAGGAGAGGCGTTTTCAATGAATGTAACGCTGCAAATTTATTACCAACCGGTATTGCTCAAAATAACGCCATAAGGAATGGGCCCCATGTGTCAGTTCAAAAGGGGTCATTTTTCTTCCACGGGGAAATCAGCGGCCACCCAGGCGTTCCATCCGCCTTTTAGAACGGCTACCCGGTTATAACCAAGCGATATAAGTTTTCGTGCCAAACTGGCACTTGTTTGCTCATTGGATCAGGCACAGTACAAGACAAGCTGTTTGTCCTTGGGAAGTTGGTTTGCCCAGGCCTTAAAATTTTCCGGTGCCCGTCTTACGGCACCCTTGATTTTCATATTGCTCGATCGCCAATCCCGGCCTTGACGAACATCGATGATCATAATCGCCGGGTTGTCCTGTATCTGGCTGAATTGGTCTACGGATATAACTGAGAGTTCAGAAGCGCTGGCACTCATAGATATTAAAATAGTACACAGCATTGCCATCAGGCCGAGCCTGACACCATGCTTTGGTTGTAAAAAACGCATTTTCCCTCCTCAATATTAATCTGATTTATTCCAATCTTAGACCTTGGTAAACAGTGACCATCTTACAGATCCATTGACCTTTAAAGCGATTATAAATGACAACTCACATAATATAAGTGTCTTTTGATTTTCGTCAATGGAGCCCCACGCTCAAACCAGTGGTCTTCTGCGAAGGTGATGAAAAAAATAGAAGGCCCCGACACACGGGCCGATTTGAGTTCGCTTGACATCATGTCCTGGGTGGTCAATAGTGGGTCTTGAACTGCTGATCGGTCTGGCTCGGTTTCTTGTCGCATGGTTCAGGAAAGTACAATGGCTGCAGGAATGAAGCCCTTATATGATGAGGTTCACATGATTGAGTTTCTGTATGGCGTGATGGGCGTCATGCTTTTGACCCTGGGCCGCAGGTTATTCTGGCTGTTTGTTGGCTGTGTGGGCTTTGTGGTCGCCTATCAGATAGCCCAGCACTATTTTGGATTTCAGCCTTCCTGGATGGCCTGGGGGGCCGCATTGATGTTCGGGCTGACGGGCGCTTTGCTGGCCGTGTTTTTTCAGACCCTGGCCATTCTGGTGGGCGGTTTTGTGGCTGGAAGCACCATCGCCGCCCATCTCATGCGCCTGATGGGATTTGCAGCCGTCCCGATGATCTATGTGTTGGTTGGCATAGCAGGGGCGATCTTGCTATATGTAGTGTTCGACTGGGCGCTCATTGCGCTGTCATCGGTTGTTGGCGCCACACTCGTGGTTCAGGCCTTGAACTGGAATTCTCGATTAGAAATGGCCCTCTATTTGGTCTTGATTGCCGCCGGGGTCTGGTTTCAATTCTCATTCTTGCGTGCAAAAAAGCCCAAAACAAAGCCTTCTATCGATTTAGAGGGGGAAAAATATGAATGAACTTGACACGTTTTCACCGCTCATTACCGGACCGTGAGCACCCGAAACCATACTGATTCCCGTGCTTGGAATCATGGTTGTGTTGTTGATCGGCAGACTCGTCTTACGGTTTGCCCGTGACAAAAGCTCCGGCGGCTGATGTTACTCGACGGAGCGGTTTCGGAACGCGATGAAGGCGCCAGCGGACCCCGCCCGCTAGGGCAGGGGCAATAGCGTTAAGTGCTTGCGCATGATATTTTCAACCTGTTTTCGAAATTCTTCGAAAGCCGCCTCCGAATCGGGCTCGGAAAGCCGGATCATGCTGCCAAACCTCAGGGTCACCTTTGCCAATGGCTTGGGAATCAAAAACCTGTCCCAGCTGTTGGCATACCAGGCGCGGTCGGCCGTAACATAGAAGGGAACGATGGCAGCCTTGCCATCCAATGCCAAGCGGATGGCGCCCGGTTTAACGATACCCATTGGCCCTTTGGGGCCGTCCATGATGTGGGCCGCCAGGCCCTTTTTTCTCAGACGGCGTATCATCTTCTTGAGGGCGTCTTTGCCGCCCCTTGACGAGCTGCCCCTCACTGTATGCCAGCCGGACAGTCGGGCCACCCCCGCAATGAGGTCGCCATCTTTACTGGGGCTGATCATAAGTGCGGGGTCATATTTTCGGTATTTCTCAAAATAGCGTATGGCAGCAAAAAAATGCTGGTGCCAGGTGCACAGCAGTACACCGTCACCACTTGTCAAATAAGGCATCCATTCGGCTTCATTGATCACCTTCAAACGAAACGTCAGGCTGTACATGCGAATCATTTGGTATAAGGCAAGGTGGAACAAGCTCGAAGCAAATATTTTCTTGTACTTTCTAGCCATCGTTTGAGACTGCCAATGACGTGCTTGTTTTATTATGAACGCTTGGTCGAGGGTTCGAGCGCTTGGTTGACGTTATGTGTTTGAACCAAAATCTTATTTTTGAGAGGGCTTCTATTACAATAGCATTATACACATTAACATTAATAATTCAACTTTCGGGTTTCACCACTAGACAGAGCGAAATGGGTAATCCAATGGCGATTTGCGCTGTTTGAGCCGCTTAGGGCACCTTACATCAGCGCATGTTAAGGAAAATCCAATATGAAAACACGGTCATTTGTCAGCCATGCCTGTTTAACCATATGGCCGGTGCTGATGTTAGGAGCCCTTGGGGCGAGTTCGCAAAGCGCCAGGGGATTATTCATTTCGCGTTTGCTGAATCCCGAAAGTTGACTTAATAAGCAAAATAGCAGACCTCAAGACGACCTTTCACCACTCCGATCCAAAAGCCGGGCCCGTTCATCGTTGCAGTCGACTGTCCATGAACAGTCCTTTTCAGCGATCAGGCGGCAGCCCACCGGAACCTTGAAACCTTCTGCCTGGGGTAAAATGCATGCTTTGACCGCGCTATCGAGCGCAACAACACCTTCCCGGCCGCGTTGCGCGGCGATCAGCATGTAAAGCGAAGGAATCACGAGCAGGGTAAAAGCGGTGCCCACGGCCATGCCACCCACCAAGACCAGGCCGATGGAGTTGCGTGCGGCAGCCCCCGCACCGCTGACCAGCACCAATGGAAAATATCCGGCGATGGTGGCGAAGCTGGTCATGAGAATGGGGCGCAGCCGGGTCTGGGCCGCTTCGATAATCGCTTCCTGCTTGTCGCGACCTTGCAGCTGAAGCTTGTTGGCAAATTCGACGATGAGAATACCGTTTTTGGACACCACGCCAACCAGCGTTACCAGGCCGACTTGCGAGTAGATGTTCAGGGTGGTGGACCAGCTATCCGTCCAGAAGGCAACGTTAGGGTTGGGCATGCGCAAGAAGGTGAAAATGAGGGCGCCGAAAATGGCCAGCGGTACGGAACCGGCCATGATTACCAGCGGGTCTCGAAAGCTGTTGTACTGGGCCGCCAGGGTCAGGAAAATCATCAACAGGGCCAAGCTGAAAGCCGGCAGAAACTTGTTGCCTTCGGTTCGCAGTTGCCGCGACTCGCCGGTGTAATCGATGACATAACCCGGGGGCAGGATTTTGGCGGCCTCGTTTTCCAAAAAGCGCAGGGCATCATCGAGCGGTCGTATGGCAACACCGCTGATGGTCACCGCATTGAATTGCTGGAAGCGATTGATTGAACGCGGAACGGTCCGATTTTCAACACTGGCGATGGTGCTCAGGGTCACCAGCTTGCCATCCGGACCGCTTACATAGACGTCCTGGAGCTGTTCCGCGGTCAGGCGTCCGATGCGCTGGATTTGGGGAATGACTTTGTAGCTGCGGCCTGAGATGTTGAAGCGATTGACATAGCTGCCACCCACCAGCGAGGCCAAATCAGTACCGATCTGCTGAAGATTGAGCCCCATATCTGCCACCTTGTCGCGGTCGATGCGGATTTCGGCTTCCGGCTGATCGATCTTGACGTCGATGATCGGTGGAAAGGCAAACATGCCGCTCTGCATGGCTTTGAGTTGGAGCTGGCGAGCGAAATCGAGTATTTTGTCCGGTTCTTCGGTGGAAGCCAGGATAAACTCCACCGGGAACTGACCACCCCCGGGCAGTGCCGGTGGTGTAACGGCAAACATTTGAATTCCCGGGATCTGCTGCAACCCGGCCTGTACCTCCGGTAAAATTTCGAAAATGGAGCGCTCGCGTTCCTCCCAGGACTTCACCACCATGCCCCCAAACCCGGAAGACGGCGACGTGATCTGGAATGTGAAATTGGTCTCAGGAACATTCATGAAGACGTCGTTGGCAGCGGCCGCATCTCGACTGGTTTGATCGAGCGTAGCATTGGCAGCGGCATCCACAATACCGAAAATAACTCCCTGGTCTTCCGTGGGCGCCAGCTCTTTGGCCGACATCATAAAAAGAGGGATCGTCGTCAGGCTCAGTATCAACCAGACCGTGTAAACCGCAGGCCGGGATTTCAGCGTACCCTTCAAAATGCGGGTGTAAAAAGCGGTCAGCCGACTGAAATCTCGTGCAATCCGTCCTGGCCAACCCCGTTTGGTCATACCCGGTTTCAAAAGGGTTGACGACATCATGGGTGAAAGGGTCAGGGCTACCACCGTAGAAATGACGACGGCGCCCGTAAGGGAAAAAGCGAATTCGCGGAACAGTGAGCCAGTCAAACCGCCCTGTAGACCGATGGGGGTGTAGACGGCGGCCAATACGATGGTGGTGGCGATAATCGGTCCGACCAACTCTCTGGCGCCCGCCAGAGCCGCTTCGCGGGGGGATTTGCCCATACGCAGGTGTCGCTCGACGTTTTCCACCATGACAATGGCGTCATCTACCACCAGGCCAACTGCCAGAACAATGGCCAAAAGGGTCAGCAGGTTGATGGTAAAACCGAATACCTGCATCAGGAACAAGCCGCCGATGAGCGACAGGGGAATGGCCACCAGCGGGACGAGTGCAGACCGAAAGGATCCCAAAAAGACAAAAATAATGACGGTGACAATCAGCAGGGTGATGATCAGGGTTCCGGTGACCTCCTTGATGGCATTGTCGATGTAGGCGGTTGCATCGTAGGCGACCCGACCGGTCAAACCACCGGGCAGCTCCGCATCGATCGCTTCCATTTCGTTGCGTACCTTTTTAATGACATCCAGGGCATTGGCGTTGGGCAGCGGCCAGATACCCATAAACACGGCGGTCTGACCGGAAAAGCGCACCTCCGTGTCATAGTCCTCGGCACCCATGACCACGTCGGCAATATCTTCCAGGCGAACAAGGCTGCCGTTGCTTTCACGAACGACCAGGCGTTTGAACTCCTGTACCGAAGACAGGTCTGTGTTGGCTGTCAGGTTGACCTGTACCAGAGCTCCTTTGGTTTGACCGACGGCCGTCAGAAAGTTGTTTGCTGCCAAGGCCTGGCGCACCTGGACTGGGCTGATGTTGAACGCCGCCATGCGATCGGGTTTGAGCCAGATGCGCATGGCAAAGGTGCGACCACCCAGAATGTCGGCACGCTGGACACCGGCGATGGCTGACAAGCGTGGTTGAACCACGCGAACCAGAAAGTCTGTGATTTGGTTCTGCTCAAGTATATCGGAGGTGAAGCTCAGATATGCCGAGGCAAAACGGCTGTCGGCCGACTCCACGTTGATGGTGGGTACCTCGGCTTCCGGTGGCAGATCACCGCGCACCTGATCCACTTTGGCACTTATTTCTGAGAGGGCTTTGATGGCATCGTAATTGAGGTTCAGACGGGCGGTGATGGTGGACAAGCCTTGCCGGCTTTGGGATTGAACATAATCGATGCCGTCTGCGGCAGCAATTGCCCTTTCTAACGGGGTCGTGATGAAGCCCCGAACCAGCTCCGCATTGGCACCGATGTATACCGTTGTAACAGTCACAGAGGCGTTCTCGCTGCGCGGGTATTGTCGGACATTGAGGTTGAGCATCGCCTGGGTACCGGCGATGATGATCACCAGGCTGACAATGATGGATAGAACCGGGCGCCGGATGAAAATATCGGTTATGTTCATGCGCAAACTCCTTTTCAGGCGTCTTCCGGTTTAGGATTTGTTTCAACTATCGGTGCCAGACGGTTGTCGACAACCACGGCCTGCCCGTTGCGCAGTTTAAAAACACCACTGCTCACAACGGATTGTCCGGCCGTGAGACCTTTACTGACGGCGACGAAGTCGCCCCGCTTTTCTCCCAGTGTCACGAACTGCTGGCGCAGAAGCAAGCGCGGTATTTCAGCGCTGTTTTCCGCTGATTCGACCAGGAAAACAGAGTCCGAGTAGGGCGCGTAGTTCACTGCTGTGGCAGGAATGGCCAGAACGGATTCACGCTCCGGTAGGATCACGTTCACTGAGGCGTACATACCGGGTCGCAAACGTTCATCCTTATTTGTCAGGCTGGCTTGAACCGCGATGTTGCGTGAACGGCTTTCGACCTCCGAATTGATGGCGGTGATTATCCCTTCGATGACCTGGCCGTTTACTGCGTCCGAACGAACTTGTACGGCAAGTCCTGTTGCGAGTTTGGCCAGGTATTGTTGAGGCACCTGAAAGTTTACATTGATCGGATCGAGGCTCTGAAGGGAGACGACCGGTTGTCCGCTTTCCAGGAACTCTCCCACGCTGACCTGTCGCAGGCCTAGTCGGCCGGTGAATGGCGCTTTGATGGACTTTTTGGCGATGGTCGTGCGAATCAGGTCCATCTGGGCGACCGCTTGTTCGTAACCGGCATTGATTTCGTCCAGACGAGATTGGGGTATGACCTTTTGAAGGTGAAGCTTGCGGGCGCGCTCCAGATCTTTCAGGGCCAGGTCGGCCTCACTTTTGATAACATTCAGCTGCGCTGTCTCGGTGGAAGCGTCCTGTTTGAGCAACAACTGGCCAGTTTTGACAATCGCACCGGATTGAAAATGAAGTTGGGTGATTTTCCCAGCAATCTCAGCGGTTACCACAACACCGCTCTCGGCCTCCAGAGAGCCTACCGCTGAAATGGACGTTTCCCAGCTAGCCTGGTTGACCTGGGCTGCGCTGACTGTCTGTGGTGGTTGGACAAGGGTTTTATCATGGTTAACCATGCGCCTTATCTGTAACCCTTTGACCGTACCCAGTCCACCGAGTACGACCAGTAGGCCCACGATGACAATAATTACGCGTGCTGTATGTTTCATGGGAAAGATCCTCCAATCTAAGTATAGTTATGGTTGCCGTGTGAACCGCCACTGCAATCGAATCCAAGCCAGGGGTCGCTGCGATTTCCCGCCAAACCCTCCTGCTCCAAAACGATCGAGACCCCCTCGAGGGTTCGGTTAAGCAGGTTAACTCATAAATGCATAATAGCTACTTTATGTATCACAATGTGGCATGTCAACCCATCTGTATGCGAATCAATGCCCAGTCCAAACGATCGCTATTGGCGTTTAACAACTGTTGCCGGTAACAATTGCTCCTTTATCCTTTGCATAGGTGATACCTTTCAAACGAATAAAACACGAATGGTTGCTCCTGGTCGATGGTAAACCGTCACGAAATTTCGTT
This sequence comes from uncultured delta proteobacterium, assembly GCA_963701385.1. Taxonomy (GTDB): domain Bacteria; phylum Desulfobacterota; class Desulfobacteria; order Desulfobacterales; family B30-G6; genus B30-G6. The sequence continues at coordinate 77,482 of CAVOZW010000017.1, read as the reverse complement.
CCGGCCCCCGTGTCCAGGAAAATCGAAAAACCTGCCACTGTCACAAAATCAGAAAGCGAAAAAAAAATTTGCCCTTTGGAGAAAATGTTTCCAAACAAGAAAAAATATTCAAATTAGTAAAGCAGATTTATCGGACACGTTTTACTAATAAGTATTTATAGTTAAGTTATTCTTGAACCGATAAATGCTGCCGAGATAGCCATCAAATCGAGTGTAAAAAATGAACGATGAGCCAATTGGCAAGCCAGCGAATTAACTTCCCGAATTAAATGGATATATGCTTATAGTAAACGGTTTAATATATCTATAACATATTGATATAATTACACTCAATGAGAAAATGAAAATATAAAAAAATATAAAAAAAATGCTTGACAAACGCTATTTAAATAATCTATCGATAGGTCAAGGGTAATTATCGATCCCAATTGTGGTTATCCTAGATTGTCGAGCAAGGTCGGGTCTGGTATGACTAGGTCAGGTTAAATCCGCAAGGGTGTAAACTGGCGTAGAAAAACTAGACAAGACAGCGTGAGTCACTGTGTCGAGCGATGTCGTGCTTGGTATGACTAGGTTGAGTAATACTCGCAAGGGTGAAACTCAGCGTGGGAAGATCAGAAGCGGCAGCACAAAACACGGCGCCGAGCAAGGTCGGGCTTGGTATGACTAGGTTAGGAAAGATCCGCAAGGATTAGACGTAACTAGGAGTTCTAGGCTAGACAGAGCGAGACAAGGTGTTGAGCAAGCCAGGTGGGCATGATCGGTTTAGGCAAAACCCGTTAGGGCAGCGCGTAGTCTGAGACAGTTCGCTAAGGCAATACGAAGCACGCTAGGAAAATCATGAAAGGCATGCTTAAACGTGTGTATCGGTAATACCTGGGGCAGCAGAATTAATTTTCTGCTGCCCATTTTTTTTGGTATCAAGAACAATTGGCATGCCGAATAGAACATTCCTGTCATCTATCTGAAAACGCACACAACAAAAGGCCCCTTTCTGACAAGTAGCGCTTTCAAGTTGAAAAGTTAAGGGCGTCCCTAAAACGATTTCGCAGTATAGGGGTCAAGTCTACATTTGACCTTTGGTGCTTGTCGAATTGACCAAGGATGGAAATAGGTTAAAGCCGCAACTTTCGGGATGAAGCGAACGCGAAATGAATAATCCCTTGGCGCTTTGTGAACTCGCCCCAAGGCCTCCTAACATCAGCTCCCGCCATAAGGTTAAACAGGCATGGCTGCCAAATGACCGTTTTTTCGTATTGGGTTTTTATTACTGGGCGTTGATGCAAGGTGCACTAAGCGGTTCGAACAGCGCCAATCGCCATATGAAAACGGGCCTGGAGACTGGCCACTTATTTGGTACTATGCAGATTAAGGATGATTCCTTTGTAGAAAAATAAGGCTATTGATGTGTACTGCGTTGATAATTGGTTTCACTAAATTTGCTATAAATCAAGCCTAGGAATAAGCTATCCCCTTGACCTGTCCGTGCAAATCATATATTGATTATGTTACAGTCTTAAATCACATCTGATCTCGCTCTGATTTTCATTTCCATCTATCCCGATTTCAAATTCGACCAGTAAGAACCTTTCCACCTCGAATTATCTTCAAGCAACACCCAACATAAGAAGGTGATCAACATTCTTTAGGCCCAGTATTAAGTGTAGTGGATGACGTTTTTTTTAAGCAAGATATTCGAGAAATGAGACACCGTTAAACAATTCAAGAACCAAAAAGCGGAGGCAATTATGAAAACCATTGTTCTTGTGTGCCTGATAGGCGGATTCATTTCGATAGTTTGCGGCATTGCGGGGGCCCAAACCGAGATAAAGGTCGGAATTGCCGGACCTTTGTCCGGAAGCTCACTCGCTATCGGTGAACAGCAGGAAGTCGGCGCGCAAAAAGCGTTCCAACATCTAAATGACAGAGGCGGCCTTCTTGGCAAGGAGATTGTTGTTACTTCGGTGGACGATGCGTGCGAAGATCGACAAGCCATAGCGGTGGCGCGGCAGTTGGTGAACGAGGGCGTTGTTTTCGTCGTCGGACACCTATGTTCCGCCTGCTCCCTTGCCGCTTGCAAGATCTATGAGGATGCCGGGATCATCATGATCTCACCGGCTTCGACCAATCCCAAGGTCACCGATGAAGGAGGTCCCAATGTATTTCGAGTGATTGGCCGCGACGACCAGCAAGGAACGATTGCCGGTAACTACCTGGCCGACAATCACAGCAACAGCAACATTGCGATCATCCATGACGGCCAAGCCTATGGTTTGGGCTTGGCAGAGTTCACAAAGCATCAACTGAACAAACGCGGCATTCGCGAGGTTTTGTTCGATAGTTTCACCAAGGATCAAAAGGATTACAGATCAATTGTAGACAAGCTCATCAAAGCGAAAACAGATGTCCTCTATGTCGGCGGTTACTCCGCCGATATTGGAATCATTCTGCGTCAAGCCAAAAAGGAGCTGCCCCAACTACGCTTGCTTTCAGGCGATTCGCTGGTGAATGCCGAATTCATGTTCGTTGCGGGCGAAGCAAGCGAAGGCACATATTTTACATTTGGTCCGGATATGCGTCTGAAACCGGAAGCCGGAGATATAGTGGCTGCCATTCGCGAAGAGGATGCCTATGAACCAGAGGGTTATACTTTGTATAGCTACGGCGCTGTTCAGGCCTGGGCGCAGGCTGTTGAAAACGCGGGTTCCTTGAATCCGAGAGCTGTCATCGATGCCTTGAGAGGCGGCAGTTTTAACACCGTTCTTGGTAAGATCGGTTTTGATGAGAAGGGCGACGTGACAGGCATCAGCACCTTTGTATGGTATGTCTTCGGAAAGGAAGACTATTCACTCGTCAAGTGAGCGAATCAACTATGGTCACGTCCAGTTTCATTTAGGTGCTGTGACCCGTCACGAAGAACGTCACAGGGATGATGACGAATGGATGAGCCCAACAACTATGCATTGATGGGCGTTCGCGGGCGACTCCTGCTTGCGTTTCTGGGAATTTCCATGTTCTCACTGGTCGCTGCGGCCTCCGGCCTGTATTCCCTATCGCAGGTTGGCGGTGCGCTTAACAAGATCACAGAGCAGCGCGTCCCTGAAGCGCTGTCCTGGCTGGAGCTGTCACGGCGCGTTGAAAGCGTCGTGCACGCGGCTCCAACGTTGCTGGTAGTGAAAACCGACAGGGCGCGGATCGAGGTCTCTAAGGAAATCGCTTCGCAAATCGCACAGCTCGAGCCGTTTATGCAAGGCAGCGATAGCTATGGGATAAAAGCGGAAAAAGAAGCGACAGCCGAGGTCCTGAGATTAGTCGCCGCCATGACGGATAATCTAGAAGCGTCTAGATCTGCTCGTGAAAAAAAGGCTCTCCATTGTCGAGCTGAAAGAAAAACGAACTCGTGACCTTTTTAGGGCCAATAGTATCGCCAAGCGCATGTTGTCGCCGGGTGAGCGCATACTCGGTGCTCAGATGGCGGATTGGAACAGGAATCAGGAAACGGGCGAAGCAAAGCAATTGTCAAACGAAAAGCTGGATCTTGTGAATTCGATAATCAGCCTGATTCCACAACAAAGGGCTGCGCTTCTGGTCGACTCGATTCACAAAACACTCCTAGAAATCACAAACGCTGATACCGCGGAACGTGTAGACGTTCTGATATTTCCCTTGAATACTTATCTCGGGGAACTTTATGAGGTCTCTCTCGTTGTTTCAACACGTATGAAAAGGCGCCTGGCGAAACAAGTAGCACTACTTGAGGGCCTGACAGTGGGTCCCAAAAGTCTCTCGCTAATCAGAAAGAACGAATTATCTGTCATCGCCCAGGCCGAAGAACTTTTGGCTGTTAATGTGCGACTGTCAAGATTTTTGACCAACCGCGTAGATTATCTGGTAAACAGTGCCAATTCGGATATCGATAAAGCGAACCGCCAGGCAGCAGCGATCCAGGTGCTTAACCGGAATATTTTGATCGGCATCGCTGCTCTGAGCCTCGTGAGTTCCTTTCTTGTTGTGTGGCTATATGTCGGGCGTAATCTGATTGCCAGGCTAACCGCCCTAAGCGACAGTATGCTTGCGATTGCCGGGGGCGACCTTAAAGCAACTCTGCCAGAACCCAGTAGTGGAGACGAGATCGGCCGTATGGCAGAGTCCCTGGTCGTTTTTCGTGACACTGCGATCGAAATAGAAAAAAACAATTTGCGCGATATCGAAACGGCACGTCGAAGGCTGGTCGATGCCATTGAAAATTCATCTGAAGGCTTCGCGTTCTACGATCCCGATGATCGTCTGGTGCTCTGTAACACCAGGTACAAGGAATTACTTTATCAGAATTTGGACATCGAGATCAAACCTGGAATGTCGTTCGAAACTATCATCCGGGGGGCAGCCGAGAATGGACACATTTTAGATGCGGAGGGACGTATTGATGAGTGGGTTGCAGACCGTTTGGCCTTTCATGATGACCCGGGCGAACCGCGTATCCAGCAACGCAGCGGCGGTCAGTGGATTCTGATCACTGAACGTAAGACAGGTGATGGCGGAAATGTAGCAATTTACTCCGACATTACGGCATTGAAGCAACGCGAAGAGGAGCTCACTACAAAGTCGATCGCTTTGGAAGAAACCAATAAGCGGCTCAGAAAGGCCCAGGAACAAATCTCCAAGTATCTTGATCCGAACATAACAGAAAAAATATTCAAGGGTGAATTTTCAGCCGAGCTCTCTCATAAGCGAACAAAGTTGACGATGTTCTTTTCCGATATCAAGGATTTCACCCAATTTACCGACGCTTCCGACCCTGAAGATGTGGCAAAACTACTCAATGAATATTTAGGTGAGATGGCTCAGATAGTCCGCAAATGGGGTGGAACCATCCCGCAGTTTACCGGGGACAGCATTTATGCCATATTCGGAGCACCGGATTCAAAGGGGGAGCGAGGAGATGCTTTGGCATGCTTACGTATGGCCCTGGAAATGCAATTGAAGATGAAGGTCCTTCGAGAGAACTGGTGGAACCAGGGTATCCAGTTTCCCTTCGAAATCCGATGCGGTATTAATTCAGGCATGGCAAATGTGGGCAATTATGGATCCGAAGGATTTATGGAATATTCCGCAATCGGCCTGAACACAAATCTTGCTTCCCGCCTCGAACAGGCTTGTCCACCAGGTGAGATATATTTATCGCATACTTCGTGGGCCTTGGTCAATGATGAGATAGCTTGCGAGGAGGTTGGCACCATTGAGGTAAAGGGATTTCACTATCCCATTCAGACGTATCGTGTTACAGAGAATAATGTGGAAACGGCTTCCAAGCGCGTGTAAAATTATCTAGAAGCTATCTCAAAAAACCTTAGGATTTATCAGAATGGTATTTTCGTTAGAGAAGCAAATTTCGTTGAAAGACATTGGTGACGGCGATGGGAAGAGGAAATACCGCCACTTAACTCAAACGATGTCTCAGACTGCTGCCTTCTCCATTTCCAGGGTGGCACCCGATTGGGATCAGACCATAAACCCTTCTTTGCCGCACGTGCTTCCATTTCCAGAGCGGTCAATAGTGAATCAGTGGAGTAGTGACGGTAATGCCATGCTAAGCCAGCCCGCAGAAGGGCTTTATTGAGGTTGATCTCCTCTATGAATACCCAACCAACCACCCTGTCATAGCTGTCTTTATCAACTGGCAGCACCGCTACTGTTTTGTGAAGTACCAAAAGAGATGTAAACTTCTTTGCTCTTTTGCCCCAAGGCTGTCCTTTCTCCGGGCAGTCTATCGCAAATAGCCTTACCGTAACCTGTCTGCCATTCGATAGAACCTTTATCGTATCACCATCTTCAACACTGACTACCTTGCCCTCCCAGGCGTATAAACAGAACGGGAATAATAGTAAAAGCGTACTAGTCAGGATTGTTTTCTTAATTCGCATGAGGCACCTTCTGGCAAAGCCCTATTCCAAGGCATCTTCTTTTGTATCCGCTTACTTCCCTACCGGACAAACCCGGATACACACCCCGCAGATCTGTTCCCAATCATCCAGCTGCAGCTTCTTGCCCACTTCGATGTGATATTCGTTGCAGGCTTCTTTATCAACGATCCGCTCGCCCTTCAGTGCTCTGGCCGGGCAGGCGCGAATACATATTTCACAACCCCCACATGGGTCTGGGTTCAAGGGCTTGTCGGGAACAAGGATCGCGTCAGTGATCACAGATACCAGGCGAACCCTGGACCCGAATTGCGCGGTCAGTACTAGGTCATTTTTCCCAAAAGCGCCAAGACCGGCAGAAACGGCTGCATGTTTATGGGAAAGGTCTCCCCTATTTTTTTCCAAGTCATAAGGCGGAGAGGCCGGAACCTGAAGCGCCCGAAAACCTTCATCCTGTAGTGCCCTGGACACCCAGAAAGCGAGATGGTCGATTTCGCGATTCACCACCTTGTAGGCGATAGCGTATTCCCGGCTTGGCGCAGCCTCCAGGGATGCTTTTGAATAGCGGATGGCCATGACGATAACACTTCGGGCTCCTGACAGCAGGTCTACGGGGTGGTGCCCGGCCGGGGCCTGAACGAAGGCGTCCGTCAAGGCAACACCGACAAGGTCCGCCCCTTTCATTTCGGCATATGTTTTTATTTTATCTGTCAGCTGCGCATTCAATGTCAGGCACCTTTCAGCAGCGGGGCAACGATCTCCCTGAAAATATGCATATAACGTTCGATGTCCACCGATGCTGCCGCTCCGCCGCCGTTACGGGGCGGTTTGGGTCAGAACCAGTATTCTGTCCGATAGCCAAGTTGCTGGACCGACACTACTTAGAAAATAGTAGCAGCTGATTAAATCCAGGAACCGTTAGTTTATCAAATCGAGAAACCTATAATAGTTATGCGCCAGCGGTAAGAACCAAGGCTTCCCCCGGTAGAACGGAATGGGAATCGACTTTTTCCCCGCGAATGCACTGTTCAATCCTTTGCCAAGTATCATATCAGACAGTTTAATACCGAAGTATGTTGCCATGGCGACACCGTGGCCGCAGTAACCCATCGCATAGGCGATGCCTTCCCGTTCTCCGATGATCGGGAAACGGTCAACAGTAAAACAGACCTTACCAAACCAGCAGTAATCGATGGCAACTTTTTCGAGTTGCGGGAAAACCTTGAGCATTTCCTGACGCATTGCCTTTGCTTTGTCGCGGGTTGGTTTCAGTGCTTGTTTGGGACGGCCTCCAAAAAGCATTCGTTTGCCATCCGGTGAAAGGCGGAAGTAATAAAGGAATCTCTTGGTGTCAAAAATCATTCTGTTGTTGGGCACGAGCTGTTTGGCGAGCTCTACTGGCAGTTCCTGGGTGGCGATCATCAAGCTTTCCACCGGCACCACACGGCGCATCTGCCAGGGTGTCAGGTTGGTGGTATAACCGTTTGTGCCCACGACGACACGATCGGCCAGAATGGTCCCCCGGCTGGTATCAACCTTCATTTTCGTGTTGGCTTGCTCGATATTCTGTGCTTCGACATATTCATGTAAATCCACGCCGGCAGTATCAGCCATGCGGATCAGTCCTGCGATATATTTGGCAGGGTGCAATCCGGCGCTCAAGGGTTCGACCAGGCCGCCATGATAAAAGTCCGATCCAATTTCATCATGCATTTTTTCGGGCGCTATCAGGTGCGTTGTGTGCTTCAGATGGTTGGCGAGAAATTCCTGCTCAAATTTCAAACCATCGTAATGGCTCGGTTTGAAAGCGGCTTCCAGAAAGCCGCTTCTTTCGAAATGACAATCGATATGACCTTCTTTTACGAGCCGTTCGACACAGTTCAATGACGCAAGGGATTCCTGGAAAAGGCGGACCATCTTTTCCTGGCCGAATTTTTTCAGCACCTTGTGCAACCCGACACTCAAACCGCTTAAGGCCATCCCGCCGTTTTTCGCACTGGCCTCTGATCCAATTCTGCCTTTTTCCAGCAAGCTAACGTCCAGGCCTGCTTTCTTTAGCTGCAGTGCCGTGACAACACCGGTATAGCCGCTGCCCACTACCACCACATCGGTTTTGTGCGGGAGTTCCTTGTTGGAATACTTTTTGGTCGTGGGATGGGGATCCATCCAGTAAGCCACTTCTTTGACATTCGAAAAATGAGACATCACGCGCCTCCGCATATTTTCTTTGAACCGCAACAGCGAGCGCATTCCCCGTAGCTTGCTGCGAGGTTCTTCAAAATCCGGCTTTGGTTTTCAGTTCAGGTTTCAGTTCTCATCATTCTTTTTTTTCGACAAGGCTGCCAGATGTCAAGCGGCGTTTGCAAATTTTCTCACAACCCCAACAAAACCTTGTTTCCAGCGCATCAAGTCAGCCTTGGTAAATTGCTCTCACATTTTCGGGTGTTTGTCCAGTGTGCTCTGGTGGTGGGCGCAGATAGAAGCAAATATCACCGGTTTGCCTGCTGCTTTGTGTTAAAAAAATGGGATCCATTGCTGTGACGTTGGTTTTTATGTGTAAATATGCGCTTCCGGAACTACGTAACACCGGCGGTGGGGCCATTGTCAATGTCTTGTCGGATTCCAAAATGGTGGGCAATACCCACGCCGCGCGCTACTGTGCTTCAAAAGGGGCGGTTACCATTATGGAGCATCGCACGATAGCTTGACAATATACCACAATGTCGTTAGTTTCGGAACGTACCAGTGAGGCTGTCTTTTTCGGTGCTACAGAAAAAACCCGAAGCAATTGAATTCATATCCAGCCATTCAATTTCCTGCAGTCCTTAATCGACAATCGATACGTCTATCTTACTCAATATCTGTTAGTTCTATCTTTCGAATTAAGGAGGCGGCCACAACTCGGCTGGAACTGCTGTATGCGATGACGGTTTGCCGCATGAGGAATGCGAGGTGTTCATTCCGCACATGGAAGGCGCACCCAGCCGCATCCCCAAAAATGATACGGCATTTTCCCACCGCAGCCCCCCTTTTGTGCTCAATATTCACACACGCTGGCAGGCAGCCGTGGATGATGAAAAATGCCTGAAATGGGCCAGGGAATTTCACGCCAAGACGCAGAAATTCGCCAAAGGGGTTTACGTGAACCGCAAAAGCGAGCGCATTCCCCGTAGCTTGCTGCGGGGTTAGCGAGCGAATCTAAATTAGACAGAATTCCTTACGGTCGAAGATTCCTCGTAGCTTGCTGCGAGGTTCTTCAATTTTTTGAGCCAGGAGGGTGAAGATAGAACCAAGGAGGCTTACACGCAGGAGGTGTGGAATCGTCTGGTCGAGGTTAAAGACAAGTGGGATCCGGAAAATCGATTTCATATGAACCAGAACATTAAGCCTTCAACCTAGTGGGTAGAAGACCGATAACGATAATTTCATGCCGCAGCCGGCCTGAAAAGGCAGGATAATGTGAAAACCTTAGTTAACGTTCGACCTTGCTTAACGTACACCGGAGGGACAATAGGGCTTGCTGTTGTCATTTGCTTTATCCTCGCTGGGGTTCTCAATGCCGGTGAACCGATGGGACTTCCAACGAATGTATGTTTTGGTGATTTTTGCGGCCCCGAGCAACAAACAATTTGGAATCGCTTTCAAGGTGCCACTGGACTTGAGTTGGGCTTGATTCCCGGTGTGTATTCCGGAACCTGTTACCACGACAACCATGCTATCAATCCACATTCACCCCAGTTCGGTGGTGTGCTGATCGATAAAGTAAATGAGAACGTGGTTTTTGACGGTCGGTTTGGTTTCCACATGAAGACAAACCCATACGAAGATTTGGATCTAGAGGCTGCCAGGAGGAACTTCCCTGAGAACTTTGAGATTTCCTTAAATACGTTTTTTGCCTATGCTGAAGCTCCCGAATCGTTTGCACCATTTCGCTATTGGTTTCGTCAAGAAGCAGATACCCATGATCTGCTGCTCGTCGGTTATTTTGGCTTTGACCACACAATACTTTGCGTATTGAGGGGCAATTAATTCTGGAAATGGTGTGTCTGAAACAGTTGTATGGCCGACAAACGTTGGAAAACGCCCACCAGATTTCTCTGGTGGGCGTCGGTTTTGGTAAGTAAGCAACGCATTGTGTGTTCGTATGATATCCCTATGTTCAGCTTTTACCAATGTCGGGGATATTTACCCTGTCTCTTTTCCGTTCCTTTATGGAAAAACGTTAAGCGGTCATTCGATGAAGCAATATCAATGCGTTTTTCTGGAACGAACAATCAACAGGGGACGATCCACGCGGTTTAGAATCCCTGATGCGACACTGCCGTAAAATACCCGGGTCAGTGCTCCCCGACCGTGACTCGCCATGGCGATAAGATCCACATCTTCCTTGCTTGCCGTCTCGATGATGGCACCAATCGCACCTCCAGCAGCTAATCGGGTGACGGTTTTTATTTTTTTTGCAGTGAATTTCTCGGTAATTTTACGCAGGTAAGTTTCGGCCTTTTCTTGCTTCAGGTTAAACTCATTTTCGTTTGCCTGCATAAATGTGCCTTCGACCCCAAAAGCTAAAGCAAGTTCAAGGGCCGTCAATAAAATGACTGTAGATTGGTATCGACTAGCCAACTCTTCAACATGAGGCAGAATCATTTCCGCCCGTTTAGACCCGTCTAAGGGAACCAGAATTTTTTTATACATGCTACAATTCCTTTTTTACTTTCAAGACAGACTTGTGAGGACGTATTCACGGACCAAACGAACAATCAAATCTTTTTTCAGCGAGCTGGAGAAAGATTTCTGACGCCTCGATACTGAACCGGTTACGACCGGGATAGATCAAGAATGCTGTTTCTCGTCCCAAAGCAGTTCAGACAGGTCAGGTTATTTTTGGGATCTTCTTTCCATTGACCGTCTACCCAGAATTTGTACTCATAGATTCCGGAAGGAATGATCACGGTCTTCTCCCATTCTCCGTTCTTGTTCTGATGCATGGGATGTTTTTGGGGGTTCCAGCCATTGAAGGATCCGGTCAGGTATACCTTTTTGGCATCTGCTGACTGCAACGAAAATGTAACCCTACGCTTTTTGATTTTTTGCATATCGTACCTCCTATTTGCGAACATCATATGCAAAACGGATGCCAATCGAACAGCAATATTATTTGGTTATAACATACTGTTAAAATTGTTAATATTTATTTGGTCTTACAGGAAATAAAAAGAGCAATGGATATGTGTGTCAGGTTTTTTTTCTTTTTGGAAAAACAATAGAGGTCAAGTCTACATTTGACCTTTAGTACGTGTCGAATTGACCAAGGATGGAAATAGGTTAGAGCCGCAACTTTCGGGATGAAGCGAACGCGAAAGTTGAGTTAAAGCGCTCGATGCGCTTGATTGGCTGGCCTAAGTGGTCAACCACATTCCCAACAAGCGCCGACAGACGCACTGTTTTCAGGCTCGGGGATCAGGATGTTGCCCCGAGCAAATGAAAACGGACCGATCTGGTCTTGACATGAAGATTGACAATCAGACCTCTTTTTGCCATATCTATAGCACCTGATTGCGTGTTCAAATCTTTAACTATTTCAACCTAAAAACAGTCCTCGCAGCTTGCTGCGAGGTTCTTCAATTAGACCACAAAGATGCATATCCATGGCCTGCGATCAAGAAATTTGGCAGTGATCGATCCCGGTGGTGCATCGACTGGCAGACTCCTAGCTGATAAAAAAGGAGACGAGCGATGAAAAAATTCAATATTCGGCCATTTATTTTCCCAGGCACAATTGGTCTATTGGTTGTCATGGCAGCCTTTCTTTTCGCCGACTGCACGGGTGGCGGGGGTGGTGGTGACGGCAGCAATTCATCCCCTAGTGATGCTGATACGTATGTGATTTCTGCCGGCGGATTGGCCGATAACATCGATTTGGTCGCCGGTCAAACCACCTCACACAGCTTCATCGGTACAACACCGGGCCCTAAACGTACCTACAATGCGATCACGCTGAATCTCCAGGAAATTCTGGACGCCGGGTACCTGGAGGCAAACCAGCGAATTCAGGTAACGCCGGACGACCTATCACACGTTACAAGCGCCATGCAAAAGGCGCCTATTTACCAATGGCAAGTATCCCTGCGTTTTGGCACTTCGGCAGATCTGAACACAATCTGTGAAGATGGATGGTTGTACGGCCCTTATACCGTGACAGGTACAGAAAAACCCGAGACATTCGACACGGCAAGCGTTTCTGCAGAACCCTCAACAGTGGATCTGATTAATTTCGGCACCTTTGCCATGTGCATAGAAATATCGTCGCCCATCGATTTGACATTAAGCATCAAGAATTACTCCGTTGATGTCACCACCTGTGACGAGGATCCCGAAAATTTTGCCGGAACATGGGTTGGCACATACTCGTGTGAATACGCAGGTGGTGAGGAATGCAGTGAAAATGAAACCGATCAGCCCATCACGCTCTGGATCACCCAAGAGGGTCACAGCGCACAATACACGGACGACGTGGAAGCTTCATTTGAGGGGACTGTTTGCGGCAATGAATTTGCGTTCAATGGTGGGATAGAAGGTCCAGGGGGGTATATAGAAAAAGGAAAATTCGTCCTGCAGGGCAACGGAACCCTAACCAAGGAAGCCTCATTCATATCCAATGATGGTGTCTGCACGGGTACTTGTTGGGATGTCTTGGAAAGACAGACATTCTAGCACGTCCTTTAAGGTTTTTATCAAGACAATACACAGAACAAAAAGGATAAGCACCTATGAGTGACGACTTTTTGTATCGGGATGTTCCCGCCCTCGGGCGTCGGGTGTTTCGGCTCGGTTTAGCTACCAACTTCGGTATTGAGGGCCAGGATCTGGCATGGGCCCTGGATCAGGGTGTAAACTATGTCTTTTGGACACCCACCGCACGACGGGTCACCAAGTCACTCAAAGCAGCCTTAAAGCGTGACAGGGAATCCATTGTTCTGGCGTGCGGACCAACCACCGGATATTTTGGAGGCGCTATCAGGCGCGCCTGTGAACGGTTGCTCAAGCAGCTCGACACGGAATATCTCGACATTTTTCAGCTTTTTTGGCTTGGCCGTACGAGTGCCTGGACACCATCCACGATTGACGCGCTGGTATCCCTTCGCGCCTCGGGCCTGGTGCGGGCCATTGGTGTGAGCATTCACGACCGGAAGCGGGCAGGCATGCTTGCCCAAGCGTCTCCCTTAGACATGCTGATGATTCGTTACAATGCCGCTCATCCAGGTGCCGAGATAGACATTTTCCCCCACCTTGCCAAACGCCAACCTGCTGTCGTCGCCTATACAGCCACACGTTGGCGTGGCCTGCTCAAGCGACCTAAGGGCTGGGGCGGCCCTGTAATGAGCGCATCCGACTGCTACCGTTTCTGTCTGTCCAATCCCCATGTCGATCTGGTCCTAACCGGTCCTAAAAACCGCCGGCAACTGCAGGAGAATATAAGCGATCTCCGGGAAAAAGGCCCCTTGTCAGAAGAAGAATACCGCTGGATGAGGGACTTCGGCCAGGTCGTTCACAAGGCTAGTTCACGGTTTACATTTGGGTTTTAAGTCCTAAATATCAAACGGTTTGTGGGTGCACGACACCCTGCGTTTATGGAAAGTGTCACAAGCAACAATCCAACGCGAATACGACATTTTTGCTTTGGGAGATGATGAGGTGTGGACAAAATGGCAACTGTGATATCTCAAGAGAACATACGCCAAATGGCTTCTCGATGGCTTGTGCCTTCCAGGGAGTCTCATCGTTTCCAAATTCATACGGACACCACGGATTTCTTTCGTGTGGAATATGGGGATGTAGTTGTTCTAATGGGCAGACCCTATCTTGTTCGCCACAATGCCAAAGAAGGGCGGTTCGGGATTGATGATGACGTTAAATTCTGGGTCAAGCGTGCCATCGATTTGCAAAATGGAGCTTATAAAATTATTAAACTCGTATTTTATGAAAGTTTTAAGGCACATATAGGTGGCATTGAATTCGAATGCTTTCGAAGCCCGAAAAAAGAGGCACGAATTTTAGACCTGGTTTCCGGCCATAAAAATTTCATGCAGGGATTTGCCGTTGCCGATGAAAAAGGAAACATTGTGCGCGTTATTGATCTAATCCATGGTCGACCGCTTTCTGAATTTATAGAAAGTTTGAATTTGGATCACTATCATTATTTTAAGGAACTGTTTCCTAAGATTCTTGATCATTATATGGAGTGTATCCGAGCAATCGATTTCCTGCACAAAAATGGCGAAAAACACGGTGACATCAGACGGGATCATATATTTATCGACCGTGAAGAAGGTCGGTATCGTTGGATTGATTTCGATTTTAACTATAGGCATCGGGAAAATATTTACGGCTATGATCTTTTTGGGTTGGGAAACATTCTAATGTTTCTTGCTGGTAAAGGGGATGTGCTGTTGTTTGATTTGAAAAATAAGAGTAGCCCCTATCTCGACGTACTGAGAGATGAAGATTTAAACATTGTATTCCACAATCGGGTAGCTAATTTAAAAAAAATCTATCCCTATATTCCAGAATCGTTCAATCAGGTGTTAATGCATTTTTCAAAAGGAGCCAACTGGTTTTATGAAAACACAGCTCAATTACTGCACGACCTCGAAGAATTTAAACGAGTGTCGGGTAGTTGACTGTCATTGTGTTCCGGCGAAATTTTTTCACTAACCCAAAAAAAATATGGAGCGACACATGGGCAAAAGCGGGACAAAAGTTGAAAATGAGGAAAAAGTATTTAACAAAAATATTTTAATTGCCGTGGATGAATCGAATAATGCACGCCGGGCTGTTTCCTACGTTGGACAGCTTTTGGGAGGATTAGTGGGCTTCAAGGTTCGTATTCTGCACGTAATTCCTGAACCAGAGGAAGATTACTTTCCTACATCTACCGAGAAAGAAAAATGGTTCACTCAATACGAGAAAAAAATCGATGTTATGCTGAAAGATTATCGACAACTTTTAATCAAGAATGGATTTGCCCCGGAAAATGTATCAATACGTTCAACTGTCCGCTATTGTCCTTCAATGGCCAAGTGTATCCTCTTGGAGCATGATGAAACCGGATACAGCACCATCGTGGTCGGAAGACAGGGCCTTTCACGGAGTGAGGAGTTTCTTTTTGGCAGTATCTCAAGTAAGATTGTCAACCATGCGCGAAAATGCACGGTCTGGGTTGTGGAGTAGCGTCAGACGGAGTGGGTTTTATAATGAACTGCATCATTTCTTAGGGAATGAAGAGAATCTTTGACAAACCACAGAATACAAAAGGAGGGAAAATATGAAAATCGCAGTTTCATCGACCGGACAGACTCTGGACGATGCCGTGGAGCCGCACTTTGGAAGATGCCCCTATTTTCTGATTGTCAGCCCGGCCACCCTGGAATTTGAGGTGCTAGCCAATGCAAACACTGAACATGCCGGTGGTGCTGGGATTCAATCGGCACAACTCATCGCTACAAAGGGGGCCTCGGTCGTATTGACCGGCAGCTGCGGCCCGAACGCCCTGCAGGTTTTAAAAAAAGCCGGAATAATTGTCGTAACCGGTGCAACAGGATCGGTCTCGCAAGTTGTTCAACAATTCACGGCTGGGTCACTGAAAGCTGCCCATTCGACTCAAACCTCGCCTCGTTTCTCCTAAAAAACTGACCTTGGAATTGGGAGCGTTTAAATTATATCGGAGTGTATTGAAGAACCTCGTAGCTTGCTGCGAGGTTCTTCAATAAAAAGCTGTTTGAGGTTCTTTCGACAGAAATGGAATTCACGGCGTTTCCCTTCACAGGATGTATAAGGAGTCAAAAAATGGGGAAATGGCATAAAACAGGATGTGTCCTATGCGCACAAAACTGTGGTCTTGAAATTCTGGTGGAAGACGACCGCATGGTTAAAGTGAAACCGGACAAATCAAACCCTAGAAGCCAGGGCTATGCCTGCCGCAAGGGCCTGAACGTAATTTATCACCAGTATCCCAAGGATCGCATCACCGAGCCTTTAAAGCGAGTGGAGGATAAATTCGAACCCATTTCTTGGGAACAAGCCATTGCCAATATTCACCTCCCTGTCCGGCCTGGCGCGGATGCCCTTTTAATCGCAATGAATGACTTTTTTGTTTCCGGATTTCTCAAGACGCTCTGGATACTCAAAGATTAGCTTCCCGTGATAGTGATCGGTGACCCAACATCGATTATGATCTACCATGGCGCTTCTCTGATAAGTTAGAGGAGAAAGCTATATTGTCGAGCGCCATGAATTACGCGTCTAATTTGAACCGTATTTGTTTTCACGACGTAAAAAACAAGATATTTGTCGATGATGAGTATCCGATACCCGAATCTTTTTAGCCTATCGTCTTTAGGTATTGCACCCAGATACGGATTTTTTGATAATTGAGAAATGGACTTATCAAATCTTTCGAGTTGGTTGATGGCAGTTGAAGGGTTATCTTTCTGAATATATTCAAAAATACCGATCAGATCTGTTTCTGCCGTGCGTAAGTACCGAATTTGGTACTGTTTGCTCATGAAATGCTATCTCTCAAGCGTCGCATCATTTCACGGTGTGTAATTCCCTTTTCACCTGCAGCATCCAACGCTTCGGCATCCCCGAGCTTTTGATAGAGTTCAAGCAAACCAAGAATACCCTCATAATGGGCCTGACTCATTACCACCAAATCCCCTTTACCTTTTTTTGTGATATATACGGGTTGATTTTGGCGGTGGCAAAGCTCCGAGATTTGATTTGTTCTGTTTCTAAGATCTGAAATCGGTTTTATAATTGGCATATCAAATTCCTCCACTCTGTTTTTTATGATAATAAAATATCATAAAAATGATATTTGTCAATGAATTATTTTCCCTCGTAATCTATAGGGCGGTGTCAGAAACATCTTTAAAACGTTAAAAAAATCTTTATTGATCGTTTCCGTTACACCCTGTATGATCACATAAACCAAAAATGAATAAGGTAGCGGATATGACATCTGTCATTAAATATTATGAGGGAATTGACTCGGTTGCCGTGCTCGGTAACTATCTGCCCCGCCAGTGCGGTATCGCAACCTTCACCACAGATCTGGTTGAGAGCTTATCAGCGGAAGCCCCCGATATTTACTGCTGGGCGGCTGCCATGAATGATAAACCTGAGGGGTATGCATATCCGGAAAAAGTGCGCTTCGAGATCAACCAGAACAATTTGAATGATTATGGTGTCGCTGCTCAATTTCTCAATATCAGTCAAACAGATATTGTCTGCGTGCAGCATGAGTACGGTCTTTTCGGCGGTCCGGCCGGCAGCCATTTGCTGAGGCTATTGGGTGATTTGCGCATGCCGGTAGTGACCACGTTACACACGGTTTTGAAGGACCCCGCACCGGAATATCGTGCCGTGATGGGCAAGCTATCCGATCTGTCCGATAAACTGGTGGTAATGAGCCGTAAGGCCGTTGACTTCCTCAAAGATATATATGCCGTGGCCGAGGAGAAAATTGTCTTTATCCATCACGGGATTCCGGATACGCCTTTTATTGATTCAAGCTTTTACAAAGACAAGTTTGGCGTGGAAGGCAAAAAGGCACTGCTAACGTTCGGCTTGCTTTCCCCAAACAAAGGTATTGAAAATGTATTGCAGGCGCTTCCGGCGGTCATCAAAAAACACCCCGATGTGGTCTATATTATCCTGGGCGCAACACACCCGAATATTCTAAAATTACACGGGGAGGCATACCGTATCATGCTGCAGCAGCTCGTACGCAAACTTGATATCGGTAAGCATGTCATTTTTCAAAATCGTTTTGTTGAACTGAAAGAGTTATGTGAGTTTCTCGGCATAGCCGATATTTACGTAACCCCTTATCTTGAAGAAGCCCAGATTACCTCCGGTACCCTTGCCTATGCCATGGGCACAGGCAAGGCAGTCATTTCAACCCCGTATTGGTATGCCACCGAGATGCTTGCCGAAGGCCGGGGCCGTCTTGTACCTTTCGGCAATTCAGATGCCATGGCGGAACAAATTATCGGACTTCTGGACAACGATGTCGAACGGCACGCCATGCGTAAAAAAGCCTATACATTCAGCCGTGAGGCGGTCTGGAAGGAAGTATCCCGAAAATACCTGCAGGTTTTCAGTGAAGTGCGGCAAAACCGCATCCGGAACCCCCGGCCCCGGCATTCCTATGTTGAAAACATCAAGGCCATCACGAATTTCGAGCTCCCGGAGATCAAGCTCGATCACCTAAAAGCCTTTACCGATGATACCGGCATCTTGCAACATGCCAATTATACTATCCCCGATCGCACCCACGGCTACTGTACCGATGATAATGCCAGGGCGCTGCTGGTAGCTGCCATGGGCGAAAAATACCTGCCAACAAACGGCTTGGGACTTGATTTTCTCAGCGGTCATTATCTCGGATTCCTTCTGTATGCCTATAATGAAAAAAAAGGGCGTTTTCGCAATTTCATGACCTATTCACGGCAGTGGATGGAGGAGATCGGGTCCGAAGATTCACATGGCAGAGCGCTATGGTGCCTTGGTAAAGCAGTGGCTTTTCTTGATGATCCCGGGTATCTTGCAATGAGTACAACCCTTTTCAACAAAGCATTGAGAGCTGTCGAGAAATTTCAGTCGCCGCGTGCCATAGCTTTTTGTCTGGTGGGCATACATGCCTATCTGCATAAATTTTCCGGCGATAGTGATGTGCGCAGGATTCGGGAAGTTCTTGCCGACAGGCTTTTCAATCAGTTTATGAACAATGCAACGGAAGATTGGCCTTGGCTTGAGGGCGCTCTAAACTATGCTAACGGTAAACTGCCTCATGCCCTACTCCTATCCGGCCAATGGATACAACGTAGGGATATGATCGATATGGGACTCAGATCCCTCAAGTGGCTGCTCACCATCCAGACCGAAGACAACCACTTTGTACCGGTCGGCAATATGGGATGGTATAAACAAGGCGGCCTCAAGGCCCGCTTCGATCAGCAGCCCATCGAGGCGAATTCCATGATCGAAGCCTGTATTGAAGCCTTTAATGTTACCCGAGACAAAATATGGATTGATAATGCGGTCATGTGTTTTAACTGGTATCTCGGCCACAACGATCTGAATATGCCGCTCTATGATCCCAAGACCGGCGGCTGTAGAGATGGGTTGATGGCGGACGGCATCAATCAGAATCAAGGTGCCGAATCGTCCCTTGCCTGGTTGCTATCGCTGATGACATTGCAGAAGCTATATGCAGACGAGATTTTAAACCAGCCGTCGTCACAGAAAACCGATTAACAAAAGGACCCATCATGCACATTGCCATGCTCTCACCCATTGCCTGGCGCACACCGCCGCGGCATTATGGCCCTTGGGAGAGCGTGACCTCCCTTCTAACCGAAGGGCTGGTAGCCCACGGTTATGATGTTACCTTATTTGCAACCGCGGATTCCAAGACCAGCGGCACACTGCATGCGATTTGCCCACAGGGCTATGAAGAAGATCGCTCACTGATACCAAAAGTATGGGAGTGCCTGCACATTTCAGAACTCTTTGAGCATGCTGAAGATTTTGATATTATACATAACAATTTTGATTTTCTGCCACTGACCTATACCGGCCTGACCAACACCCCGGTGGTGACCACTATTCACGGTTTTTCATCACCCGGGATTCTACCCGTTTATAAAAAATACAACCAAAAAGTATTCTATGTTTCCATCAGCGATGCCGACCGATCGCCGGATCTTGATTATGTCAAAACCATCCATCACGGCATTGATATCAGACAGTTTGATTTTCAGCCTGCCCCGGATGACTATCTACTTTTTTTCGGACGCATTCACAATGACAAGGGCGCTCGACAAGCCATTGAAATCGCCAGGGCATGCAATAAAAAACTGATATTGGCGGGTATTATCCAGGACCAGGCTTACTATGACCAATATGTCGCCCCTCACATAATCAACGACAAGGTGATTTATACCGGCAGTGCCGGACCGGTTGAGCGCAACCGACTTCTCGGCAAAGCCTGTGCGCTATTGCACCCAATACAGTTTGATGAGCCTTTCGGTCTGTCCGTTATCGAATCCATGGCCTGCGGTACGCCCGTGATCGCTTTTGATAGGGGCAGCATGCCTGAAGTTATCGAAAACGGCAAAAGTGGTTTCCTGGTCAACAACGTGGACGAGGCCGTTGAGACTGTTGCGCGTATAAATGAGATTGACCGTGCATGCTGTCGTCGCCATGTTGAACGACATTTTACTATCGACCGCATGGTCGATGAATACATACAAGTCTATGAAATGATTTTACAGGCCAGACCACTATGAAAACGTATCATCCAATCATAAGGCGTTTTAAAAAAAATCCTATACTGACAAGAAAGGATGTGCCGTACCCTGTGGCGACCGTTCACAATGCAGGCATCGTCAAACACAACGATCGTTACATTATGTTGTTCAGGTCGCATCTGCTAAACGGACGTTCCATCATCGGCAGGGCCGACAGCGAGGATGGTTTTTCGTTTACGGTTCATCCCGAACCCTTTCTTATCCCTTCAACGGACACTGTTTTTGCCGAATATGAGGCGTTTGGGGTCGAGGACCTCAGAATTTGCCCTTTAGAGGGAGAGTACCTGTTGACCTATAGCGCCTATTCGCGCCACGGTGTGCGGATTGCCTTGGCGCGTACCCGGGATTTTGAAAAAGTGGAGCGCATAGCGCTGATCACCCAGGCCGACCTCCGCAACGTGGTCATTTTCCCTGAAAAGTTCGGCGATCGGTATGTGCGTTTGGACCGGCCACATTCCGAGATTTCGCCCTGGTCGATCTGGATTTCCTATTCTCCAGACCTGGTGCACTGGGGCGATTCCCGAGTGATTATGAAGCCGGTGGCCTATCACTGGGATGAAATGAAAATCGGTCCCGGCGCACCGCCCTTCAAAACCGACAAAGGTTGGCTTCATATTTACCATGGCGTTTTCAAAACCATGTCCGGAACGGTGTATCGACTCGGTGCGGCCCTGCACGACCATAAGGACCCGGCGAAAATCATCGGCGTTTCCGATCAATGGATATTGCAGCCTGAGGATCCTTGGGAAGTAAATGGTTATGTGCCCAATGTTGTTTTTACCTGCGGCGCTGTTCCGGAGGACGACGGTACGGTAAAAATATACTGGGGCGGCGCGGATACGGTTATGTGCGTCGGTATCGCCGTCATTGATGAATTGGTAGCGCTCTGCCTCTCGGCTTCCCGGCCTCCGCTGTAGATGGTCATTGTCGAATTATCGCAGACCGGAAAATCAACTTGGAGAATAGGCTGAAACTGAAGATCGATCATGATTAACAGACTTATGATGAAGTGTATCAAATATCAATCGACACGAAGGAAACAACGATATGCCCTCTAAAAAGCGTCAAAAGCTCAAAGTTAAAAGAAAAGCAACTAAGATCGTTGGGGACACATCACGGGTGATCACCCGGCTTCACCTTCCCGATGAGAGGTATCGTATCCCTAAAATAATTCAGCGGGTAATGAACTTGTCAAACACGGCAGCCGAAAAATTAATTGCGCAAGTAATGGTAGATTTTTCCGGACGGCACGAAGATATCGAACACATTTTTGAGCGACACTTTAATGTTGTGAAGGAGTATCTGCCACGGGATACAATGCTTAGCGATGTTAAAAGGGCCCTCATCGGAGCTTACTTTACAAAGGAATTCTCTATTGAATCGGCCGCCCTTTTTAACCCTTCCATTGTTCCCCATCCTGATCAGAGTAATCTGAAAAAAGGCAGCTTGCGCTTTATCATGAGCCTGCGGGCAACGGGTGAAGGCCATGTTTCGTCAATTGTCTTTCGCAGCGGCGTTCTTGATCGGCACAATACGTTCCTTTTCGACCCGATCAGTGATTTTGTGGAAACGCCGGATCTGCAATTAGATCCGGTTTACAAGCGCAATCCTTTCCAGCTCAAGCTGAATGAGATGGGGGCTGGTAATGAGATAACCGCACATATTCTTAAGCAGTTGTCGGAAGATTTTACTTATAATGAGTTATTAGAAAAAATTGGTATACTTCGCGTAAAGCCGCTGTTTTCTGAAGTGGACCAAAACAGAACCTTCGAGGTCATGTGCTGGCTTGCAGATTCAAATTATGAGGTGAGTTTCCACACCGATCATCGCATATCCGAACGGGTGATCTTTCCCGTTTCGAAAAACGAAAGCAGAGGCATTGAAGATGCCCGGTTCGTTCAATTTTTTGATAACAGTCAAGAGGTTACTTATTATGCGACCTATACCGCTTATAACGGCAAGATTTTACCGCAGTTGATTGAAACAAAGGATTTCATCAAGTTCAACATTTTAACGCTCAACGGTAAAGCCGCACAAAACAAGGGTATGGCCCTTTTTCCACGAAAAGTTGGCGATCAATATGCTATGCTTTCGCGTCAGGACGGTGAAAATAATCATATAATGTTCTCAGACAATATCCATTTCTGGCAAGAATCTAAAATCATCCAGGAACCTGAATCTCCATGGGAATTTATCCAGATCGGCAACTGTGGTTCACCCCTCGAAACTGATGATGGATGGATTGTGCTCACTCATGGCGTCGGGCCGATGCGTCAATATTGCATCGGCGCCATACTGCTTGATCTTGAAAATCCAACAAAAATTATCGCTCGTTTAGAGGAGCCGTTGCTTGCCCCGTGTGAGAAAGAGCGCGAGGGATATGTTCCCAACGTTGTTTATTCCTGTGGTGCGATAATTCATAACAACGAGTTGGTCATTCCCTACGCCATGTCCGATATCAATTCCGGTCTAGCGACCGTTACAGTCAGAGAATTGATTAATTGTATGCATGCAGTGTAATTGATTTTGCAACAAAACGTCGGATATCGTCACTAACCCCCATTAATCATTGATTTTATTGGTCGGGATGAGATTTACCCGCCCTTAGTGTGGCGGGGGATTGGAATGCGCCAGAGGCGCACAAGCCTCCTTATTGGAGGGTTGCTTTACCCGCTTCAGTCGGGCTCCGACCCCTTGAACTCCATTCTCTGAAACTCCCAAATCCAAACCACTATAACCAATTGAGAACACAGCACTTTTCAACCGTCACCAGTTTTTCAGCTCATTTTTTCGGCTGCAAACCCAGCATCAAAAAGTTAATGATTCCGACAACATGCACGCCATGCGTGTGCATGCACCTAGCTCAAAAGGGTACAAAATGGGTACAAAATTGAAATTATAATAGCACCAACAAATTTATTAGCGGATTATTTTCATAATACATAGCTCACAACATCGCCTTAATATGACGCTTGATTTTGGTCGAAATATAGCCTATATTAGATATCAATATTAACTTAAATTAAATGTGGAGTTGCGCATGAAACCTATCAACATTTCCCAATCTATCATCTCGTTGTCAGATTTTAAAAACCGGGCGTCCAAGATGCTTAATGAGGTTCAAAAGTCACATCGCCCTATTGTAATTACCCAAAATGGCAGGGCCGCAGCCGTTCTGATTGCACCAGCTGATTTCGACTTTCTTACGGAGCGAGCTCGCTTTGTCGATGCCGTAAAATCGGGAATGGCAGATGTGCAAGAAGGACGGATTGTGGCAGATGAGGAACTGGGCATAGATCGATGAAGCTTTTTTGGACTGACACAGCTAAAAAAGAATTGATGGTCATTCGCCGATTCATTGCTGCTGATAACCCAACTGCTGCCAAGCAATGGATTGCTCGTTTGAGGGATCGAGCTCGGAATATCCTCCCTGTGCCAGAATCGGGCCGCATGGTGCCAGAATTTTCACGTGAAGACATACGTGAACTGATAGAAGGCAATTATCGTATTGTTTACCAGGTTTTTCCAGATCGAATCGTAGTTTTGACTGTGTTTGAAGGGCACAGACTTTTCCCGGAATGGAAGAGGCAAGGGAATGATGCTAACGGTGGAAAAGAATGAAAATTTTTGTGGGCTTACCTTGCTCATAGGCATTATTCATGGATTCTCGGTAACTTCGGTATATTAGAGTCGATTTTGAAAATGCCCTAAAATATCCAAACAAGCTAATTTATATGCATATGATGCCTACTTCATAAAATGTGGTTATCCATAAAGTCCAAGTTATGATAAATAGAGACCAGCGGATGTTCGGTTTGAAGCTGGGCAACTGTTTGAGTACGTTAGGAACCGTTGTGGCCGCCGCATCGATGAAGATGGGTATGGCTCCTTAATTGTTTACAATTATTCAAGCCGTTAACCTACGATCACCAAATGCAGGTATGATTTGTCGTCGCAATGGTTCTATGCGATAATTAGATGTTATCATATTGGAATCTATATTTATCTTAAGGCTGCCTTTTACATGAGTTTGCGCGCTGAAAGCGATAAAATACCAATGTCCGCTCTGATACTGATACAAAAAAACACCCCGGATGCTCAACTATATACTACATCTTGCTTGACAATTCTGTGTATTTGTTTGTAAATTATATCTAATGGTTCAAATTTATTGGAGAATAGAAGGACCTGATTCATGCTGTATCTATTTGAACTGCACCCGTTGCTATAAATGTGGATCAGATCCTTCCCTCATCCTTTCTCATCTGTTGCATTTCACACGTTCGAAATTAGAACAATCATTGATTTAAAAATACACCGAGAGGTATATAATGGATACTGTGAAAATGGCTATCAAGTTTTCCAACATTAAACATTAAGCTCCCTTTTACTGTAAAAGATAGATTGAACAGTCATTGAGTAACGCCCAGAAGGGAGGGAATGGGTGCCAAAGACATACATCACAGCATCTCTACTTCCGCTGTTAGATGACAGCCGACCTTTTTATTTGGAATTAAATGATTCTGCATTGAAAATCGGTAGTCAAGAAGATTCGATGTCACCCTTTTTGGTGTTGAATGACGACGATCCCATGTTTCGCTTGATTGGGGCTAACATTCTCACCCCTGCAAAAAGTAAGATTCAATCGGTGTGCCTGATGGTGCAAAAGGATCTGATCCAGGCCAGTCACGATGGTTTTCAATCATTGCAGAATGAGGCGGTGGTGGATGCATGGCAATCGGTCTTTGATTTTTATGCCATGATGGATCAACCAACCAAGCTTATATTGCATAAAGAACATATCAGCGATAGCGGCAGGCTTCTGCCGATGGCATCGCTTTTTTACTGCAAATTACAAAATCGCTTTTTTCATCCGCCGTGCCCAACCTGCTTACAGCAGTTACAGTTATGCATTGATGATGATCTATTACAAAAAGGCGACTTGCAGCGCTACGCAACATCCCTAAAACGATATTTATACTGCCCAACCTGCTGCCATCAAAATGAGAATATGTCATTTTATGTACCATCAAAGGAGGGTGGCCAACGAGAACAAATAAAGGATTTGAGCCAGTTGCTGGCTGGGTATGGGCATATTTTCGACACTAAAGATAAGGTTAAAGTGAACATCCCATGTTCCGACTGTAATGAACGAAGCGCTTGTTATCGTTCGAAGGACTTGGTTGGCTCTAGAATAATTCCCTTTTCTTTTTACCCCTTTTTTATGCTCATGTTTCCTGCGGTAACATTGAACGCGCGTGATTCCCTGATGTTGATATCCGGTGCATCTGCTATGGACTTGAGAGATCGGTATGCTGCTGACCCGGATCCGGGAAAAACGCCATATTTTTCGTCTGTTATCAAACGTTTTGGCAGCCGGCCAATTTTATTTATGGATAAAGACGACGCGTTGTTTCTTGAAATTCTTTATTTGAAGTTATCCTTTCTTTCAAATCTTTTCCAAAGCTGTTTTCCGAATTTTATGCCCGATGAATATCCTGATCTGGAATTATCGCTCAGCAGAGTTTGGATCAAAGTCGTTGACCCAGACGCTTTCCACCCGCTTATGTGGAATTTTAAAGTGAGTTTTCTGGGTGTTGGGCCGTGTACTACCGGCACGCTGGAAATTCGCAACCAGCTTAAATCCAGGCCTCTTTACGATATTGGAACAATTTGGTTTTATGCCCTGTTGGTCAATCAATCCCAGGATGCGGATACGGTATCCCGTGGAATCGGCCAGATGCTTGAAGATCTATCAGGCGAACACATAAATTCCGGTAATCTTGATCTGATCCGAACCGGTTTTCTAAATTTAACGCCAGAAAATATTTTTTGGAATCCAGAAAAGAGAAGTGTGAATCAAACCTTGGCACCTTTTTGGGATCAATCCCTTGAACTGGGAATGTCATTGTTAAAAGGAAACATAACACTAGATTCAAATGGATCGATACACGCATTTTATATTTCACTTGAAAAATTACGATCGGATGTAAAAGAAAAGCTGTTTCAGAACAGACCATCCCCGCCATCCTCATCGCCCAAAACGGCCTCCATGGACAAGGATCCCCAAAACATTTTGATGCATATCCTGAAGAAATGGCGCGAAGCTTTTGCAGCTAAAGTTGAATCAAATGAGTCCCGCCCAGAACCCATTCCCACACAAGACGCACCCCAGATTCATACGATCGATGATCAAGAAGAAGCAGATATTTATGAAACCGTCATTATCTCAGCTGACAGGTTTCAAAGCTCAGCGCATTTTGATGAACGCAAATACAACAATAAGCCCTCGCCTGCCTCAAGCGCCAATGGCAGCTCAGCACGGGGCGGATTTGAAAATAGATTAAACGATGAAAGTATCGAGTCACAGGAAACCATCATCGTACCAATAACTGGATCGAATATGAATTCCTCGAATGCCGATGCTTTGGATGAAGGCCTTCCAAAAACAATAATTATATCAAAAACGGATGCATCCGCAAAAAGCTCCCCCTTTGACCGACAGATCATGTCAAAGTTCGTTAAAACAAATAATAAAAAGCAGAGCGCCGATCAATTCAAAGACACAACGAAATTGGTGGGCAACGACAAAGCGGATGATGAATTAGAAAAGACGATTATCCAAAAACCTTCCAAAAAGGATTGATATGGCAAGAACCGCAGAAATCAATATGCAACAAATAATGGAAGATATTGAAGGCATATGTTCTTCGGCGCCTTCGAGCGCCGAAACGCTGGTCGAGTCCTATCTCGACAACGTACTGACATCTTTAAGCATGAAAGAGAGGATTGCATGCTTGGAAAGATTGGTATCCTTGAATCAACCTGTGTCCATAGATACGGTGACACATGAGCCCCAAAATGGCGACGCGCTTCCAAGTTTGATATCTCTACTTTTAGGTAGATCTATTTCCGCCAATGACCTAACGCCTCAGGAATTTTCGGATCGACTAATAGAATCGTTCAATCTAGTATTTAACAGTCTTAATTCCTTGATAGAAAGCATCAATACGAGGCTCTATGGCTATACCAAAGGGGAGGAAACCATTCGGCAAATTATCGGATCACAGATCGAAGGAACCACTCAATCGGATTCCCTTGAGAGCTATATCAGCAAGATCAACCAAGCCTTTTTAACGTCACACCGGGCATTTTCAACGGCAGCCAAATCGATTGTATTACAAATATTGGAGGAACTGGATCCGGGAAAAATGATGTCAGAAGAGACCGGTGGTCTGAAAATCGGCGTGTTTAAAAAAGCCGATTGCTTTGAACAATTTAATGATAAATATCAAGTGGTTAAAAATTGGTTGCAATCCGAGAGATTTAAGGACAAGCTGTTAAGAGAGTTTGAAAAGAACTGTCGTGAATTTTCAGAAATTCAGGAGGAATCACGTTGAAAGCAATCACAAAAGCAGTTGTTGTTTCGGTGGGCTTTTTATTTATATTTTCTTGTGCCGCTAAGAAACCACCACCACCTGAATGGGTTCAAGGGCCGCAGGAGATCACCCTAGAACTCAGAAATGATGGCCAATTGAATCTCGTCGACGGCATGCCGCACACCCTGTTAATTTGTGTTTATCAGTTGAACAATCAGAATTCGTTCAACCAAATGACGGCGGATCAGGATGGACTCCGCAAACTGCTGGAATGTAATCTCTTTGATGGAAGCGTGGCCAATACAAAAAAGCTAATCGCTTATCCGGGTCAGAATCAGACCTTTATCCTGGATCGTGCCGAAGGCGCCAAATATGTCGCCGTTGTTGCAGGGTATTACCAACTGAAAAAAGAGCGTGTCGTGCGTATGTTCGATATTCCAACCGTCATCGAGAAAAAAGGGATTTTCAAACGTACTTTAACAAACAAAGCGGCACCGTTGAACCTTGTCATACACCTGGGTTCAAAACAATTACAGATGGTTGAAGGAAACTAGTCCAAATGGAAAAACCACTATTTTGGCATCAAGGCCTTTTTTTGCAGCCACAGCATCTTCAGTTGAATGATCGCTATCAACAGACATTGCCGAGGCCCCTTTTTGAGTTTATGGCACCGCATTTTTGGGGCATCGCAGCCTTGGACATCCAGCAGGCTTCCCTGGGAAGGGGCATTTTTAATCTGATCGGTGCCGAGATGGTATTCCCGGACATGACCCATGTGGTTTTTCCCGGCAATGCCCTGGTTGCTGCTCGATCCTTTAAAGACGACTGGCTGGATGGTGGCAAACCGTTTCAGGTCTACATTGGTCTGAAAAAGTGGAATGAAAATGGTGAAAACGCAACGGTTCTACCCAGCCTGGAAAATGTATCAGATGTGACCACGCGCTATGTAGCCACAACAGACGCTGAAGAGATCAAAGACCTGTATCATGACGGCCCCAATGCACAGGTCAAACGACTGCACTACTTATTAAAGATATTTTGGGAGACAGAGAAAGACAGGCTGGGAGAATATGTTTTGATACCCGTTGCCAGGTTAGAACGATCGGGTGATGCCATTGTCTTGTCGGATCAGTACATCCCACCATGCCCTGTCATAACCGGATCAAATGTCCTTCTCAATGTCCTAACGGAGGTGCGGGATCAAATCGCCTCGAGAGGTCGGCAACTGGAGTCTTATAAGCGAGATAGGGGCATACATACGGCCGAATTTGGTTCCAGAGATATGGTTTTTTTATTGGCGCTGCGGTCTTTGAACCGTTATACACCCTTGCTGTTTCACTTTATTGAGACCCAGCAGGTGCATCCTTGGATGGTGTATGGTGTTTTGAAACAGCTGGTCGGAGATCTTTCATCATTTTCAGAAAAAATCACCATGCTGGGAGAGCTTGAAGATGGGACGTCTTTGATTGAGAGATATGATCATCAACGCTTATGGCAGTGTTTTGCGGGGATTCAACGGCTCATAACCGGGCTTTTGGATGAGATTACTGCGGGACCAGAATATGCCATGCAATTACTCTACGATGGTACTTATTTTTCAACCGAGTTGCCCCCGGCCATCTTCGAGGGAAGAAACCGATTTTATTTGGTGTTTTCAACCGAAGCTGACATCGAGGCACTCATTCAAACAATTCTCTCGATCTCAAAACTGGGAACTCGCGAAACACTACCGTTGCTGATTGCCCGGTCTCTCCCAGGTATTCAAATGGAACATCTCGAGATACCGCCTCAAGAATTACCGAGACGCGCCAATTCACTCTATTTTCAGATAGACCATCACCATGATCAGTGGTCGCAGGTTCAAAAAGGAAACAACTTGGCGCTTTACTGGGATACGGCACCGGGTGATTTAAAGGTCGAACTGATGGCGGTTGGGAGCTGAACATGCGATTATCGGACTGTTTTATCAAGCTCATAGCATTTGTGGCCTACGTGACAAAATCAAACACTTCTCGGCAGCCCACTTTTGATCAGGTTAAAGGCGATATCCAGCGCCTGATTACCGAAAGTGAAGCGATTTGTAACCAAGGGAATTTTTCAAGGGAAGATTATGACCTGGCAAGATTCGCGGTGTTTGCTTGGATAGACGAACGGTTGTTGAGCTCTCAATGGGAGGGTAAAACAGACTGGATGCGGGAGCAGCTTCAGCGCCGCTACTACCAGACAGCGGATGCTGGAGAGCTCTTTTTCAAAAAGCTGAACAGCATTGGACCTCACCAAAGAGATGTTCGCGAAGTTTATTATATCTGCCTCGCCATGGGATTTGCCGGACAGTATTGCAACGAAGGCGATGACTATCTACTGGAACAACTCAAGACTTCCAATTTAAAAGTGCTATCTGGCGGATCGATGGGCGTGCCAACCCTCGATCATGGCCGGTTGTTTCCGGAGGCCTACCCCAGTGATCAGGAACGGCAACCTTCAGGGAAGCAAGGTCATCGGTTTTCGTTGGCCTCCCTGGTGGGCATACTATCTCCCCTGATTCTTTTGGGGGGGATGTTTTTCATATATCAGTTTGTGTTGAACAATATCAGTCAAACCCTGCTCAGCACGGTACCCTAGATGAAGCAGCTCATTTTAAAATTGCTGAAGTGGTTTTTGATTATTACCAGTGTGGCGCTCATCATTGCCTTGGTCTTCGGGGGGGTATTGCTTATGCATTGGCCCTGGTGGACAGGCTGTTTTATTCTTACGGGAATTCTGGGCATCTGCCTGGTGATTGTCCTTGTCCGAAAATTGTTGCTGCGTCGACGCGAGCAAAATTTTGTGCATCAGGTCATCGAACAGGACGAATCCTATCTGAGATCACTTGACAAGAAAGATAAAACAGAAGTCACAGGAACTGCAGGATCGCTGGAAGGAGGCCATGGCGGCCCTGCGACATTCCAGCCTCAAGAAACGCGGCAATCCCTTATATGTACTGCCCTGGTATATGATCGTCGGTGAAAGCGGATCTGGAAAAACAACCGCCATAAAAAGTGCCAATCTGTCATCTCCATTTGCTGAAATCAGTCGCACCTCCGGCATATCAGGCACTCGCAACTGCGACTGGTGGTTTTTCGAGCAGGCGATAATCATTGATACGGCAGGTCGGTATGCCATTCCGGTGGATGAAGGGCGCGATAAAGATGAATGGCAACAATTTTTAACCCTTTTGACAAAATTCAGGAAAAAGGAACCCCTGAACGGTCTGGTTGTCACCGTCGCCGCCGACAAGCTCCTGAGCGCTTCCGACGAGGATCTCGATGCTGCGGGCAAAAGCATTCGTCGTCGCATCGATGAATTGTCCCGCGTCCTGGGAGCGACATTTCCCGTATATGTTCTGGTGACCAAATGTGATCTCATTCAAGGGACCATCCAGTTTTGTGATCGTCTGACCGAGAAAATGCATGCGCAGGCCATGGGTGTCGTCAATACTGACGGATCCAACGATACCGATGCAGTTGTTAAAAAGACCGTCAGTACCATTGGCGACAGGTTGCGTGAGATTCGGCTGCTCCTGTTCGAAAAACCGGATCCCCAAGGAATTGACCCGAGTCTGCTGATATTTCCCGAGGAATTTGAAAAGATAAAAGACGGCCTCGGTGCGTTTATAAAAGGCACCTTCCAGGAAAATCCCTACCAGGAAACACCCAATTTCAGAGGTATCTTTTTCAGCAGTGGCCGCCAGGAGGGCACGCCCTATTCGCATTTTCTAAAAGACCTGGGCTTGATCGATGAGAAAGAAGTTCTTACGGCCAGCAGTAAAGGGCTATTTCTACATGATTTTTTTGCACGTATATTGCCCGGGGACAGGGGTCTCTTTTCGCTGACCCAGCGGGCCATCGAATGGAAACATTTGACCCGCAATTTGGGCTTGACCTCCTGGGTAGCGATCATCATCGCCCTTTGCGGGCTGTTGAGTTTTTCGTTTGTAAAAAACCTGAAGACGCTGAGAGATGTTTCCAATGAACTGTCGCAGGCTCCGGTTCTGCAGGGAGACCTCCTGAGCGATATCGTCATCATGGACCGGTTCCAACAGGCTGTATCGAGGGTGGAAACGCAGAACAGTCGGTGGTGGATTCCCCGGTTCGGTCTCCATCAGAGCCGTGATATTGAGGGTGCGTTGAAACAGAAATATTGCACCCAGTTTCGAAGCGGCTTTCTGACCCCCCTAGAGAAAAAGATGACCGATTCGCTGACCCAGTTTTCCGCGGCCACCCCCCAGGCCGTAATCGGCAGCCACGTGGCCTACCTGGTGAAGCGAATCAACCTGCTCAAGGCCAGGATGGCGGGCGAATCGCTGACATCGCTGAAGGTCCATTCTCAGCCGACGTTCAACCTGGCGGACGATGATAGGGATCAAAGCCTTTTACCCGAGATGGTTGAGCAAATTTCTAAGCTGAACCTTTACTATCTGCTGTGGCAGCAGGATACCAGCGGCCTCAATCAGGAGATGGCCGATCTGCAGAACTGGTTAAAGTATGTCTTGACTTTAAAGGGGGTCAAGCTCAACTGGCTGGCCGATTGGATAAATGCTGATCCTGGCTATACGGCCACGACCATGGCCGAATTCTGGGGCGCGGAACTGGGGGGTGCCCACGATCTCTTCGTACCCCCTGCCTTTAATGTCCAGGGCAAAGTTGGAATCGATGCCTTTTTGGGTGAAATCGAGGCGGCTTTGTTTGATCCCCTGCTGATCGCTAACCAGAAAGCCGCATTTCAAACCTGGTACTCCGACAGTTATTTTCGATATTGGCACACCTTTGCGGCGGCTTTTCTGAACGCACCCGACAAGATGAGCTTGCCGGAGCAGTTTCAGGAAGCCGGCATACGCATGGCCACGGACGAAGGACCTTATTTCGGACTGCTCAGCCGCATGTCGCGGGAGCTGGAACCGATTTTGGAGGGTCAGGATAGACCGGCTTGGACAGCTCTGGTGGACGATTTCAAAGCGATTCGTCAACAAGCCAGAATAGTTGCCGAAAGCGAGTCTAAGAAAAGCGGCATTCTGAAAAAAGCGGTCAAATCGGTGGGCAAAAGGATTGAAAAGGCCGAAAAAGCTTTAGGCGACAAGGCAGCGGGCACTCTTAGCATTGAAAAAAGACTGCTGGCGGGAAAAATTATTGCTGCATATCAAACAGCCATCGAAGAATTGAAGCCGGCCTACTCATCGCGGGCGGTGGCCTATCAGGCTGCTGCAGACATTTTCAGCGATGATGCCGCCACCAGCAAAATTCCCTACTACGTGGCTGACAATTCACTGGACAATCTGAGTTCGATACTCAAAACCACTGATAAGGAGTCTAAAACCATCTGGCACCTGATAGCCGGCCCCAAAGACTATTTCTACCGCTACGTACTCGAGGAAACAGCCTGCCGCCTACAGGAGATCTGGGAACAGGATACGCTGGTGGAACTTCAGGATATGTCCGATAGCAGCAACATGAATCAGACATTGATGGGAGAGGGAGGCCTGGCGCTCAAGTTTATCAATGGCCCGGCAAAACCGTTTATCAATCGCAGTGTAGAGAAAGGCTACTACGCTAAAAAGGTGCACGGCCGGCAGGTCGATTTCGAAAAAGACTTTCTTGTATATTTGACCAAAGGTGCCAAATCAGCCAAATATGTTAAAAATAATTACAAAGTGACCATCAATGCCGAACCGACTGGCGCCAATCGGGACGCCGAAGTCAAACCCCATTTAACATTAGTGGAATTGCAGTGTGCCGATAGCAAGGTCCAGTTGGTTAATCAGAATTACCCCGTCAGTAAAACATTTCAATATTCGCCCCAATCGTGTGGTGACGTGACGTTTAAAATCGAGGTCGGCGATATTCTTCTCACCAAAAAATATCAAGGATTCGATGCATTCCCGGAATTTCTAAAAGATTTTGAGAGGGGCAAGCGGGTGTTCTTCCCCAAAGAATTTCCTAAGGAAGCGCAGGCCTTAAAAAGAATTGGGGTTAATTACATAACGGTGAGGTACAAGCTGCAAGGGCATGAACCGGTTTTAAAACTACTGCGGTCGGCCCCGGGTAAGGTACCACAGATAATAGTGAGATGCTGGGACTCCTAAAACCGAAAATCGATTGGAAATGGGCGGCCTGCGGTAAGCACCCTGCGGCTAAGGACTATTTTGCATTTCGGGTGGCAACCCCTTTGATGAAGGCCTTCAGCGAATGGGTGGAAAGGGGGTACCGGGACTTTACCGGCAGCAACAAAAAGGCATTCGGTCAATCATCCTGGCGATTCTGGTCCAGGGGGACCAGGAAAGGGGAGTTGCTTTGCGGTCTCCTGAAAGACAGCAGTGACGGCATCGGCAGGCCTTACCCACTCCTGGTCATGGGAAGCGGTGTCATCAAAGGCTGGGAAAACGGGTGGGCGTCTCTGTTTCAAGCGCTTAGCTCGGTCTGGAATCAGATGGAGCATATTTCGTCACGACGCTTCGATCATCTAAACCAATTGGAAGTTGAGGTGGGTAATCTTCCAAATCCGGCTCCTAATGAGCGGGGCCCTAAACCAGCACAGGAAACAGGACTGCAGGAGAAACAGACTGCCAGGCAAAAGGCTCTTCAATTAACCGACAACGGGGAGTTATGGCTAGCCCTGGATGGATGCAGCGCAGCGGATCCCACCAGCGCAGTCCAGGTTTGGGGTGCCTTGCTTGCGGACCAAGGGATTGAAACGCCCAACGCCCTGTTCATGGGTGGCATTCCGGAGCGGCTCGCGTTGGCCCTGTATAAGCGTTCGCTCAATGCGGGGGATTTCACACGTCTATGGTCGTTGGCGGATGTTGAAGAACCCTGATTGTGGCTCAGAGTAACCTAAAGGAAACCATCATGGATTATTTCAAGCTGGGCAAAGATCCCATCAGTGCCGAAGCGCCCACCGGGTGGGATGCGCGCTATGAACCTGAATTTGAAGCGCTTCAGGCCGAGATTGACAAGCTTGCCTCGCCCACGGCTTCCGGGGGTGTCAATTGGAAGAAGGTAGGCGATCTGTCCGCCCAAATTCTGGCCGAAAAGTCCAAGGATCTGCTGGTGGCCAGTTATTTTGCGGTCAGTCAGGTGCGCGCCGACAAAGGAGAGGGATTGGCCGTGGGGCTGACGGTGATGCACGACTTGGCGGCCAATTTCTGGGACCAGCTGTTCCCGGACAAAAAACGCATGCGTGGCCGCCTGAGTGCCTTTGAATGGTGGCTCGAGAAGACCATGAGCGCCTTGGAAGACCAGAATGTCCCCTCGGTCGCGGCGGAAACCGCGGAGACCATGGTCTCCAACCTGGATGGGCTGGACAATCTGCTTAGCGAGCACATGCCTGAGCCGCCCATGCTAGTCAAGCTGAAACACTACATTGAACGATTGCCGGCGGAACCGGCGGCACCCAGCCCAGTGTCTGAGGCCACTGAACCAGCCGAGTCGGAAGAACCGTCGCCCGCTGTTGAAGCAGGGACAAAAGAGAAACCTGACCTCCCTGCGGGTCGACCGTCACCAGCGACACCGGCGTCGGCTTCTCCTATGGTCCCACCGGTCAAACCGGCCGAAACAGAGGTGGATCCAAAGCAACTCATTTCCAGCGGCCAAAATTACCTGAGCAAGGCCGCGGATTTGCTAAACAAAGGCGATTGGAGCGATGCCCGGGCTTTTCGTATCCGGCGTCAACAAGCATGGTTGAACGTTGAGAGGCTGCCGTCGGCTACGAATGGGAGAACACTACACCCACCTCCGTCCCTACCCATCGTGCAGGCCCTAAATGACATCCGGTCACAGAACGCCTGGATGGATCTGCTCATGGGCGCCGAGCCAAAAGTCTCACAAGAATTTTTCTGGTTAGATCTGAATCGCATGGTGGCCGAGGCCCTTGCCGGTCTGGGTTCCGATTACCAGGCGGCCCACGATACAGTCTGCCAAGAAACCGCCTATTTCGCGCACCGCTTCCCGGGTATTACCAAACTTACGTTTGCCACGGGCATGCCCTTCGCAGACATGGACACGATTGCCTGGCTGAAGGACATCGCGCTTGGCGAAGGCATGGCCATGGAAGCGCCGATACCCACGGCTGGGTTCGCTGGCTCGGAGAAGGAGGAGGACCACATGCGGGAGACGCTGCAGGAGGCCCAAGATCTAGCCGGCAAGAAAAAAATCGTACAAGCCGTTGGGTTGCTGCAGAAGGAAATGAAGAACGCCGCTTCCCACAAGGAAATCATGCTGTGGCGCATGTCCTTGTGCCAGATCCTGGTGGCGGCCAAACGGGCCCCCATGGCACTGCCGCAACTGGAGCTGGTGGTCGAAGGCATCGACCGATTTCAGCTCGAGACTTGGGACCCGGAACTGGCCCTCAAGGCCCTAAAAATCGTCTGGCAGGGATACAAGGCCCAAAAAAAGCAGGACGACCAAGAAAAAGCTGAGGCCGTATTAAACCGGATCAATCGGTTGAATCCGGTGGAGGCCTTGGGCCTAAAATAGGAAGTTCAAGGATTCCAGGATCCAAGGGAAGGATTATCTTGAATTTTAAATAGGTGAAGTACCAATAACCGCTAATTGTTTATCGTTGATTATTCGTTTGGAGAACGACTTAAAACCTAAAACCTAATATATAACACCATTCCAAAAGGAGGAAACCATGGCAAAAGAAGGATCAGTGGCGCCAAAGGAAAGGGTCAATATTGTTTATCGCCCCGCCACCGGCGGTGCCCAGGAGGAAGTCGAGCTGCCCCTGAAAATACTGGTGATGGGAGACTACACGCTTAGAGAAGATGACCGCATGGTCGAGGAACGGGAGCCGATCAACATCGACAAGGACAACTTCAACGAGGTGATGAAAGCCCAGACACTCAATCTGGATTTGACCGTGGAGAATAAGCTCTCCGAAGAGCCCGATGCGGAAATGGCCCTGTCCCTCAAAATAGAATCCATGAAAGACTTCCAGCCCGAACAGGTCGTCAAAAATACCCCAGAGCTCAATAAGCTGCTGGAGCTGCGGGAGGCCCTGAATGCGCTTAAGGGACCCATGGGCAACCGGCCCGAGTTCCGTAAAAAGATTCAGGCACTGATCGGGGACGACGCCTCCCGGGAAAAAATATTAAAAGAATTGAAAATTGAAGAATAAGAAAGGGGGAAGGCATGTCTGAAAAACTCGAAAAAGAAGGGGCCACCACAGGAGAAGAGGTGTCCGAAACGCCTTCTCTGCTGGATGATATCGTCACCGCCACCAAGCTTCAGCCGGCAGACGAGGGCTACGCTTTAACCAAAAAAGGTTTGGCGGCGTTTATCGCCCAGATTGTCGAGCCCGGCCGCAAGGTCGACAAAGTGTCCAATGCCCTCATTGACGACATGATCGCCGAGATCGACAATAAAATGAGTCTGCAATTAGACGCCATTCTGCACAACGAAGATTTTCAGAAGCTGGAATCATCCTGGTCCTCGCTGAAATACATGGTGGACAAGACCGACTTCCGGGAAAACATTAAACTGGAGCTCTTGAATATCAGCAAGCAGGATCTGCTGGACGATTTCGAGGATGCACCCGAGGTAACCAAGTCCGGCCTGTACCGCACGGTCTACACGGCCGAATTCGGTCAGTTCGGCGGACAGCCCTATGGGAACATGGTGGCCAATTACGATTTCGGTCCGGGTCCCCAGGACATCAAGCTGCTGCAGAACATCGCCAGCGTGGCTTCCATGTCGCACTGTCCTTTTATCGCCGCTGCGGATCCGCAGTTTTTCGGAATCGACGACTTCAACGAGCTGCCCAAACTGAAGGACTTGGAGTCTATCTTTGAAGGGCCCCAGTATGTCAAGTGGCAGTCCTTCAGGGACTCCGACGACGCCCGCAACGTGGCCCTGGCCCTGCCCCGCTTTCTGCTGAGACTGCCCTATGACCCGGAAAACAATCCGGTCAAGGCCTTCAATTACAAAGAAAACGTTTCATCAGGCCATGAAAATTACTTGTGGGGCAACGCGGCCTTTACCTTTGCCAGCCGACTGACCGACAGTTTCGCCAAGTACCGCTGGTGCACCAACATCATCGGACCCCTGGGCGGCGGCGCCGTGGAGGATCTGAATGTACACCAGTTCGAATCCATGGGCGCGGTTCAGACCAAGATTCCCACGGAAGTACTCATCTCCGACCGGCGGGAGTTCGAGCTGGCCGAACAGGGCTTCATGGCCCTGGCCATGCGCAAAGGCAGTGATAACGCCTGCTTTTTTTCAGCCAACTCGACCCAAAAACCAAAATTTTTCGGCAACACGCCTGAGGGCAAAGAGGCCGAAACCAATCACAAGCTGGGGACGCAACTGCCCTACATGTTCGTGGCCAACCGCCTGGCCCACTATCTAAAAGTGATTCAGCGCGAGAACATCGGCTCCTGGAAGTCGCGCGCCGATTTGGACAAAGAACTGAATAGCTGGATCAGCCAGTACATTTCCGACCAGGAGAATCCTAGTGCTGATTCCCGCAGCCGCAGACCTTTGCGCAAAGCACAGATCACGGTGGAGGATGTGGCGGGTGATCCCGGGTGGTACAAGGTGAGCATGAAGGTGGTGCCCCATTTCAAATACATGGGCGCCTATTTTACCCTGTCCCTGGTGGGCAAGCTGGATAAGGACTAATTACAACTCATTGGGACAGTCTATATGGCAATTATAAGACGTATTATACAGAAGAACCATACCGATCTAGCGCGTTGAACTCGATCTTTAACAAGGAGGTGAATGCCGAGGCTCAGTTGAGAAGATTGCATTTTTTTTAAAGTTATTTGATTGTTATGATCATCGAAGGTCAAACAAATCTATAAAATTAGGTTGAAGGGAGGTTGTTATGTCGAGCAATGGTTGGATGAAAATCCAAAGTAAATCGAAAGGACTTCTTTCCGAGGGAGCAGGCTCAAAAGAGAGTATTAGAAAAAACGCGGTAGCAGGTCGAGAAGACTGGATTCTGGTATGGGCTTGGGATCATACGATTGTGTTACCGACAGACGTAGCCACCGGGCAAGCCACTGGAAAAAGGCAACATGGTCAGATTATGATCACCAAGCAGTTTGATAAAAGTTCTCCCCTGCTATATCAAGCCCTCTGCGCAAGCGATGAATTAGAAGAGGTCGAATTTCTATTTCAAAGAATCCAGGGATCTGACCCGGAGCCTTTCTTTGCCGTTAAACTCACGCAAGCAAATATAACAAAAATCCATTCTTGGGTACCCAACTTTCAGGATGCAACCCAAGCACATCTTGAGCAGATGGAAGATGTGTATTTTTCGTATCGAAAGATCGAATGGGATTCAATGGAACTTAGCACGACTGCAGAGGATGATTGGGAACAACCTTGAGCTTAGTAGTTAAGCAATTACTATAATTATGTCTAAAATTGCTGTTATATCGTTGGGTTAAAAAATGAGAGAAGAACGACTTCTGGAGCGCATACGAGCTCAGGGAAAAAATCCCGGGCGAAACGCAACCGAGGATCCCAAAAAGGTCATCGTATCGGTGCTCAGGCATCTGCAGTTGATCCTCAACACGCGGCAGGGAGATGTACCCATTGCAGCGGATTACGGTATTCCGGATTTCACCGATTTTCGCAACACCTTTCCTTTTTCCATGCGCGATTTCGAACGGTCCATCTGCAAGGCCATCGAAAAATACGAGCCCCGGCTTAAAAGCCCCCGGGTGAAGTTTATCCCCCAGGAGGAGGACCGGCTTTCGTTGACATTCAAGATTCTGGGTCGGCTCTATATCGGGGATGAACCGGTCGTGTTTGAGAGTGAACTGGGTGCGGATGGGAAGGTCAGGGTAAAACGCTAAAATTCATCTTCCGAGCTGATAACACCACTTGTGTCGGTGGGAAAATTGAGGATTCAAGGATGCCAGGGTTCAAGTGAAACCACCAGCAGATGGTTAATGTTGAACAGGGCTTTAGCCCTGAGCCGAATGCGTGATAGCATAACACAAGGATTGTCACTTGTAAGAATGATAGAAACGATTTGAATTTTTTTAGCCCTCCCAAAAATTCGAGGGCTCAAGGATTCAGATGAAAGGGAAGGGCCTTGTTCAATCGATATTTCCAGGATGAAATTGCCAATCTCAGAGAACTCGGGGCGGAGTTCTCCAAGGCCCATCCCGCCGTAGCGCCTATGCTGAGCGGCCGGTCGGCGGACCCGGACGTGGAACGCCTGTTGGAGGGTGTGGCCTTTCTGACGGCCCTGTTGCGGGAGAAACTGGACGACGAGTTTCCAGAGCTCATCCATGAGCTGGTTCAGCTGATTTGGCCCCACTACTTGAGACCCATTCCGGCAGCCTCCATCGTTGCCTTTACCCCCAAGCCGA
Source organism: uncultured delta proteobacterium (assembly GCA_963701385.1). GTDB lineage: Bacteria > Desulfobacterota > Desulfobacteria > Desulfobacterales > B30-G6 > B30-G6. Next base: position 37,443 of record CAVOZW010000017.1, on the reverse strand, counting down.
CCCTGCAACAGACCATGACCATTCCGGCAGGTGTGCAGGTGGCTTCGGTGCCGGTGGAAGGAACCCCCTGTCTGTTTCAGACCTGCTATCCCGTAACCATTTATCCCCTGGAGATTTTGGAGGCCGCCTATATCGAGACTGCTGGACAACCGCCGGCCATCTCGCTGACCCTGGAGCTGCACAACACCAGTCTGAAGGACTGGAACCCGGATTCCCTGCGTCTGTATTTAAGCGGCGAAACCACCCCGGCCCCAGACCTCTTTATGCTACTGCGACAATACCTGCGGGAGATTGTCATCCAACCGCTGGATGGGGGAGGCGAAGCCGCCATGCTGACCCCGGACAACCTGAAGTCAGTGGGGTATTCCGACGATGAATGCCTGCTGCCCTATCCGGGCAATTCCTTCCCGGGCTACCGGATCCTTCAAGAGTATTTCATCCTGCCGGAGAAATACCTGTTTCTGGATCTGAAAGGGTGGGGCAGATGGCAGAACAGGGGCGAGGGCAACCGGTTCGAAATATCCTTTGTTTTTGATCAACTGCCTTTCGTTCCATCGAATATCCGTAAGGGCGATTTTGTTCTCGGCGCCGCACCGGTGATTAATATCTTTCCATATGACGCGGATCCGATCCGGCTTGACCATCGCCAGACAGAATACCGCGTACGACCGTCCGGGGCCAATGACGACCACTTTCAGGTCTATTCGGTGGAGAAGGTGATCGGCTTTGCCCAGGGTAGCGCACGCGAGACCGTATATGCTCCCTTCGAGATATTCACACCCGATCCAGAGGCTAACCCCGTCTTTCACACACGTGTAAAAACGTCCCCGGTAAGGAGCGGATTCGATATGTTTTTATCGGCGGTATATCCGCCAGGGACGAATCCGACGGTGCTGGTAACCCTGTCCATCCAGCTCCAGTGCACCAACGGATACCTGCCTGAAGGTATTCGCGTGGGCGACATTTGCATACCCACCGGCAGTACGCCCGAATATGTGGAATTCAAAAACCTGCGGCCGCCGACCAGCAACATCCTGCCGCCCCTGGGAACCAACCTTTTGTGGCGTCTGTTATCTCATCTCTCCCTGAACTACACTTCCTTGGCGACTGCCGAAAATTTAAGGGCCATATTGGATCTCTATAATTTCGAGGCGAATCGGGATCGACCGGCGTTCCTGGCCAATCAGAAGCGCATCAACGGCATCGAAAAGGTCATTTCCAGCCCATCCAACCGCCTGGTTTCCGGTGCCATGATGCGCGGGATGGAAGTACAGGTGGGGGCGCGGCACGATCACTTTTCCAGTGTGGGTGATCTCTACTTGTTTGGCGGTGTCCTCGACTATTTTTTAGGCTCCTACGCTTCGATGAACACGTTTACCCGGTTTTCGATCAAGGAGAAGCTCAAAGGCGATATCTTTCAGTGGCCGGCTCGGGTAGGGGACCGTGTGCTCATATGACAACGGCATTCAAAACCGATCTGAAACGCCAACTGCTAAAAGAGGGGCATGCCTTCTCCTTTTATCAGGTTATCCGACTGTTGGGTCATCTGCAGGCAGGCACCGCAAAGAAGGGTCCTGCAGGACGCCGGGAGTTGAACAACATCCGTGTCAGGCCCAATCTTTCCATGGCCTTTCCGGCTTCGGACGTGGAAAAAGTTGAGGAACGCAATGACGCCGAGGCCGTTCAGTTCCTGATCACAGCCAACATCCTCGGGCTATACGGTACGGCATCACCCTTGCCAACTTTTTACACAGAAGAGCTCATCGCTGAAGAGGCCAATGATGAATCGGTCTCCAGGGATTTCATCGACATCGTCAACCACCGCCTGTACGAGCTGCTGTTCAGGTGCTGGGCAAAATATCGGCAATATCTGCAGGTCCTGGAAATGCAGCATGCACCAGACTTGGAGCGTTTGTTCTGTCTGCTGGGGCTGGGTGAAAAGGGGTTTCGTGAAGAGATCCCCGAACCGTACCGGCTGTTACGTTACACCGGGCTTTTTTCCCAGTTTCCAAGATCGGTCGTGGGTTTGAAGGCACTGCTGCGGGATGCTTTGGGTAATATTCCGCTGACAATCATTCCCTGCGTTGAACACAAGGCCAGGATTCCTGAAACCCAGCGCTGCTGTTTGGGCATATCCGGGGGCACCCTGGGCAAAAACGCATACCTGGGTCATGAGCTGGCCGACCGCATGGGCAAGTTCCGCATCCAGGTGGGTCCAGTGAATGCAAAGGTGTATCAAACCTTTTTTTCGGGTAACGAGGCCTATGAACGGCTAGCCTTTCTAACCAGGCTCTACCTCACCGAGCCCTTGGCCTACGACCTGGAACTGATCCTGGCAAGGGGTCAGGCAAAGACCGTATGCTTGGGCAATGCGCAGCACGCCATGCTGGGCACCAACACTTGGGTATTTTCGGGTGATTATCCGGAGGAAGTGCGCACGGTCTTTACGCCCCGACTGAACTAGCAAAATTTCAGCATTCAAGGGTCCAAGTGAAATGCTTAAAAGCCACAAAACCTTAGAAATTGAAATTCCGCACCAACCGGGTAAGGAGGTCATCCCATGATTTCGGTCGACATCAAGTCCCTGTTAGGCCGGTTGAACACCCATTGCACCCGATCGCTTGAAGCAGCCGCCGGACTATGCGTATCACGCACCCATTACGAAGTGACCATCGAACACCTGCTTTCCAAGCTGTTGGAGGACGCCCGGTCAGATCTTCCGTTGATCCTGCGCCATTTCGACATTGATGCCGGTCGCCTGCAGAAGGCCATCGACCGCTCCCTGGAGGAATTCAAGACCGGCAATGCTGCCAAACCGGTTTTTTCCCCGGTTTTAATGGAGTTATTCCAGGAGGGCTGGCTGGTGGGATCCGTCGATTTAAAAGAGACCCGGGTGCGCTCCGGGGCCCTGCTGCTGGCATTCCTGAACAGGCCTACCCAGTTCGCCACCGGGGATTATGTTGACATTCTTGAGGCCATCAGCCGGGATGCGCTAAGGTCTCAATTCTGGGATTCGGTCAAAGGATCGACGGAAAAGCCCTCGGTCGTTGCGACCGAGCAGCGCGAAGCTGTGACAGCCGGCGAGGGAACGGCCCTGAACCAATTTTGCGACAACTTTACGGCTAAGGCCGCGGCCGGGGAGATCGACCCCGTGTTCGGGCGCGATCGTGAAATCCGCCAGATGGTGGATATCCTGGCCCGCCGGCGCAAAAACAACCCCATCGTGGTGGGCGAGGCTGGGGTGGGCAAGACGGCGGTTGTGGAAGGGCTGGCTTTGCGCGTTGTTGAGGGAGACGTTCCCGAGTTGCTGCACGACGTGTCGATTCTGGGACTGGACATGGGGCTGCTCCAGGCCGGGGCCGGCATGAAGGGCGAGTTTGAAAATCGTCTGAAGTCGGTGATCAACGAGATCAAGGCATCCGAAAAACCGATCATTCTTTTTATCGACGAGGCCCACACACTGATCGGCGCCGGAGGAGCCGCTGGGATGTCTGACGCGGCCAACTTGCTAAAGCCGGCCCTGGCGCGCGGCGAGCTGCGCACCGTGGCTGCCACCACATGGTCGGAATACAAGAAATATTTTGAGAAAGATGCGGCCCTGGCACGCCGATTCCAGCTGGTCAAACTGGACGAACCGTCCGAAGAGATTGCCACGCTGATTCTGCGGGGTCTAAAGAGCAAGTACGAGGCCGCCCATAGCGTGGTGGTGCGTGATGATGCCATCGTGGCTGCGGCCGAGCTCTCCAGCCGCTACATCTCCGGGCGTCAGCTACCGGACAAGGCCGTCGATCTGCTGGATACCAGTGCGGCGCGGGTAAAGGTGCTGTTGACCGCCAAACCCGATGTGATCGAAGACAAGGAGCGCCGTATGCAGGCGCTCCAGCGCGAGCAGAAGGCCCTCGAGCGCGACGCGCTTCACGGAATGGAGATCGATAAAGAGCGCACCCAGGAGACCCAGACCGAACTGGATAAACTTAACCAGGAGGTTGATTCGCTCAAAGAGCGCTGGCTGGAAGAGCAGGCCGCGGCCCAAAAGGTGATTGAGATTCGGCAGCGACTTTACGAAGCAGGGCAAAAGCCTGCGGCGGAGGGGGAGACGGCGGCGGACCTGAAAGCGGAACTGAACGCGGCGGTGGAAGACCTGCAGCGGATCCAAGGTGATTCACCGCTGGTGCGCACGGAAGTGGATCCGGACGTTGTTTCCAAGGTGGTCTCCGACTGGACGGGAATACCCCTCGGGAAAGTAATGAAGGACGAGGCCAAGGGCATCATCAATCTGGGGGAGAATTTGAAAGCACGCATCAAGGGCCAGGATGGGGCCCTGGATAGTCTCACCCGGGTGATCAAGGCTGCCAAGGCCGGGGTTAAGGATCCCAATCAGCCCATGGGTGTGTTCATGCTGGCCGGTCCCAGCGGCGTGGGCAAGACCGAAACCGGCCTGGCGGTGGCCGACCTCCTGTTTGGCGGCGAAAATTTTATGGTGACCATTAACATGAGCGAGTTCCAGGAGAAACACACCGTCAGCCGCTTGATCGGATCGCCGCCCGGGTATGTGGGCTATGGTGAGGGGGGTGTCCTCACGGAAGCCGTTCGTCAACGGCCTTATTCGGTCGTGCTCATCGACGAAGTGGAGAAAGGGCACCTGGAGGTGATGAACCTGTTTTACCAGGTTTTCGACAAAGGCATGCTCTCCGATGGCGAGGGCCGGCTGATCGATTTCAAGAACACGGTCATTTTCCTGACCAGCAACCTGGCCACCGATGTGATCACGGAAATGTGCTCCGGTGATGAAGTTCCGCCGTTGGAAAGCATCAGCGCAGCCATCCGTCCCATATTGAGCAACCATTTCAAACCCGCCCTTCTGGCACGCATGAACCTGATTCCCTACCTGACGTTAAAGACCGATGTCCTCAAGGAGATCGTGGCCCTCAAAATGGAAAAGCTGGTCAGAAGACTGGCCGAAAACCATAAGATGAAGCTGGTCTATTCTCCGGCGGTGGTGGAACAGATCGCGGCTCGCTGCACCGAGGTTGAAACCGGTGCCAGGAATATCGATTACATCATGAGCGGCAGCATCATGCCACGCATGTCCCAGGAGATCCTGAGTTGCATGAGCGAGGGTGAAATGCCGTCGCAGATCAACCTGGATCTGAATGAGGACGGCATGTTTACGATAGATTTTGGAGGATAACATGGCTGATTTCAGATCGGCGGACGAGGAGAGCTTTCTATTCAAGGCCGGCGGGCGGCAACTCCGGGTCGTGGCTTTTTCAGCCAGAGAGGACATCTCCACACCGTTTGAAGTCGATCTCACACTGGCCACACGCGATGACGAGGTGGAAGTGACCTTTGACGATGTCGTCGGTGAAATCGGTCTGCTATCGATCTTTGGCCTCAAAACGGATTCGGAGCGTCACTTTCACGGCATCGTCAATAAATTCTGGCAAACCGGCAGCACCAGGCGATTTTTTCTGTACAAAGCCACACTGGTACCGACCCTCTGGCTGCTCTCCCTGGCGCAGGACTGCCGCATATTCCAGGAAAAGGACGTCAAAGGAATTATCGAGGAGGTTCTGACCGAAGCCGGCATCACTTCGGACCGATTCGAATTCCGGTTGCAGGGTAGCTACGAAAAAATGGACTATTGTGTCCAGTACCGCGAAACCGATTTGAATTTTATTTCCCGTTTGGCAGAGGCGGAAGGCATTTTCTACTTTTTCGAGCACGACGAGGAAAATCACCTGCTGGTCTTTGCCGACAGTGCCGGTATCTACCGGCCTATCCAGGGTGAGAAAAATGACGACAATCAGGTGGAAATCGCGGTCCGGACGGGGGCCGGTATGGTGGTCACCAAGGAAACCATCCAGACTGTGGCGCACTCGCGCCAAATATCCACGGGAAAGGTGTCCCTCAAAGATTTCAATTTTCTGAAACCCTCGGCCAAGCTGCTGCGGCACAAGGAAGCCAATACCCATACCGAGATCGAGCAGTACGACTATCCGGGCGACTACATCGAAGATGCTCGCGGAGATGCCCTGGCCAACATCCGTCTGGACGAGGGCCGTGTCTTTTTGGAAAGCGTTGAAGGACAGAGCAACTGCCCGCGCCTGGTTCCCGGATTTACCTTCAAGCTGGAAGGGCACGATCTGAGCAGTTTTGAAAAGGAGTATTTGTTAACCGACATCAGCCATTTCGGATCCCAGCCCCAGGTGCTGGAAGAGCAGGCCGGTACAGAGGGATTCAGCTACAGCAACAAGTTCAGCGGCATCCCTTCCGACGTGGTTTACCGGCCCCTGCGCAAAACCCCCAAGCCCATTGTTCAGGGCATCCAGACAGCCATCGTAGTGGGGCCTGCCGGCGAAGAGATCTACACGGATGAACACGGTCGTGTGAAAGTGCAATTCCACTGGGACCGTGTGGGGAAGAAAAACGAAAAAAGCTCCTGCTGGATCCGCGTCAGTCAGATCTGGGCCGGGGCCGGATGGGGCGCCATGCACATCCCACGCGTCGACCAGGAGGTGGTGGTGGACTTTCTGGAAGGGGACCCGGACAAACCCCTGATCACCGGCCGGGTTTATCACGGCACCAACACGCCGCCCTACAAGCTGCCGGACCAAAAGACCAAGAGCGCCCTGCGTTCGCAGACCACCCCGGGAGGCGGGTCGTTTAACGAACTGCTGATGGAAGACAAATCCAAGGAAACCCGGGTGGTGTTGTTGAACGCCTACGGCCACAAGCTGACCATGGATGAAAAAGAGCAGATCCTGACCATCGAAACCCGCGACCAGCACAAAGTGTCCATGGACGATAAAAACAAGCTGATCGCCATCGAGACCACCAACGCCCACAAGCTGCTGTTCGACGACGAGAACAAGAAGATCGTGCTGAGCTCGACCAACGGGCACACGCTGGAGATTGACGACGAGAACAAAAAGATCACCACCCAGACCACGGACGGCCACAAATTCCTGTTTGACGACGAGAACAAGAAAATAGAATTGACCACAACAGAGGGTCACAGCGCCATCCTGGACGACGATCAAAAGAAAATTAGTTTGGCCAGCAGCAGCGGCCACCACATCACCCTGGACGACGACAACGACAACGTGACCATCGAGGATGCCGGCGGCAACATCGTCAAGCTGGATGCGGGCTCCACCATCACCATTGAGTCGGGCGGGGATATCAACATTACGGCGTCCAGCGGCAAAATCGCATTGGAGGCCAACGAAATCTCGCTCAAGGCCATGAATGTTGAGATCAAGGCCGACATGGACGCCAAGATCGAGGGCGGCATGAATATGGAAGCCAAGGGCGGCCTGTCGGCCAAGGTCGAGGGCAGTACCATGGCGGAGCTCAAGGGTGGTGCCAAGACGACCATATCCGGAGCGATTGTGATGATCAACTAGGCAGGGCAATTGTGAATTGTAAGTTTTTCGTTTTGAGTTGGCGAGATGGCTATTTTCTACAATGCATAGAATACATTCATTCAGAATTCAAAAAATAATAATTTTTCAGGGAGGAATCATTGGGTAAACCCGCGGCCAGAATCGGCGACATGACCGCCCATGGCGGCACTATCGTGGCCGGATGCCCCACCGTGCTCATTGGTGGCATGCCGGCGGCGCGACTCGGCGATATGCATGTGTGCCCCATGGTGACGCCGGCACCCGCACCGGTGCCCCATGTGGGTGGGCCCATATCCCTGGGGAGCGCCGGGGTTCTCATCGGTGGTATGCCGGCAGCCCGTATGGGCGACATGGCCGTCTGCACCGGCCCGCCCGACGCCATCGTCCTGGGCTGCATGACGGTCCTGATTGGCGAGACTGGCGGGGGCGGCGGTGGTGGCGGGGGCGGCGGTGCTGCAGCGGCTGCCAAGGCCAGCGCCTACTCCGCTTTGGTGGGCGAGCCAGGCCCCGAAAAAGAAGGACCCCACTGGATCGACTGCCAGTTCGTGGATTCGGCCGGCAACCCGATCACCGAAGTCGAGTACGAATTGACCGACCCGGGTGGGAATACTTCCAAAGGAATCCTGACCGGCGACGGCCGCATCAAACGAAGCGGGCTGCCGGACGAAGGTGATTACACGGTCAAGCTTTTCGCGGTTTATAACGCCAAGTGGTCGCAAGACGAGGCCAGGGTCGGCGATGTGGTTAAACTGACCGCAGAAGTGGAAGGTTTCGAGGATGGCAACAACCGCCAGGATTGAAATATGGGAACAGAGATATCACTGGTTCGGACGATTTTATCGAGGAGATCGAAGCCAGAGGTAGACGGAGGCAAAGTCGAAGCAGAATGGGAATACGAATATCACGAAGATGAGGACGAGGACTCAGAATCCGACAAGAAAAAGGGCTACTCGGCACCGGAATACTATTTCTTTGTAAAAGTTAAGAACCAGAGGACCAGGTCGGATATTCTGGAGTTCAAAGATTATCTTGAAATCGAGCTATTGGACAACGAGGATAATCCAATTCCAAATGAGGAATATATTCTGTATCTAGCCAACGGCGAAATTAGAAAAGGCAAGCTTGATGGAAATGGATATAGAAAAGAGGAAGAAGTTCCTCCCGGAAATTGTGATGTGAAGTTTCCGAATATAGCCAACCAACCTGATTAATAAAACAAGTCGGTGCTGCATGTTCAAGAAGAAGAAAACAGACCAAAACAATCAGAACTCTGCTTTTATTATATTAAATAACCGATTCAATTTAAGATTGCCAACGGATTGGAAGGATCAGTCGGTATACCGCTATGAAGGTCCTGAAGAGGATGGTATCCGCCACAATATTTATGTAACGATCGAAAATAATATCGACGAACAGAATTTTGAAAAGTATGCTGCTAAAAATATCAGGGCTGTGGAAGGTGAAATGCAAGGCTACCAGGAACTGAAACGGGGAAAGATCACATTTTTAAGTGGAATTCAAGGAGTTGATATTGTCTATAAGTGGTGTCCGGTTGATAACAGGGAAGTTTACCAGCGAGCCATTTACCTGACGAGAAATAACACAGGTTATATACTCAATGCCACATTTTCAAAAAAAACGTGGAAAATGCTAAGAGGAAAAGTTGATAAGATACTGATGAGTTTTGATGTACCATCTCAATAAAGCGGGTGAGCTACATTACATGATGTTTAAACTGGCTAACTAGAAAAATGGAAAACTATAAAACCAAAAAGCGCAAAGCCAGAAGTGGTAAGCGAAATCAATTTTATTTGGGCGGAACCTACTATATCCTGATTGAGATGGATGACATTGATCCGGCCATTAATGACGATGAAGCCACTCTGGAGTCATCTGATGAAAAGTACAAAAAGACCATTAAGGTGGCTGAAAAAAGCGAAAAAGTCGATGACAAATATCTGCGTTTGGAATTTTCCGGGGTCATTCCAGGGAAACAATATAGCTTAGAGTATGACTTGAATAAGGATAATGATGGAAACGACCTCGGCAGATTCATCGTTTTCCATGAATTGCTGATCGAAGAAGAGGACCTGGATAAAAAGAGGCCAATCACAAAGCACCAAGATATATCTGTTGACGGTGCATTGCCTTATAGCGAGTCTGGATTTGTTTCATCTGAAATAGATGAATTGTACCAGGAGCCGGATATCGATGCGGATGACGAGGCGATATTGCAGTCCGAACAGGCAGACGGTTATGAGGAGTAAAACGTTCTGATAATAGAATTTGGATGATATTGTAATAGCATGGCAGGCCAAGCGATAAAACCGAAATTGTTCTATGCAGGTGAGTCTTTCGTTCGTAAGGGGAAACGTCTTCCAGTCCCGATAACGAACCAGTGGGTTGTCTATGCATATACTAAAAATGATTTTGTCAACATGGGCAAAATTTTCGGAGGAGTTGCCAGGACAGACAACAAGGGGATCATGTATACGTGCGATTCAGACCTGCAATTTAAAAACAAGAAATTCATGGTCTCTCAGCTCATGCATCCCTGGATAATGAAAAAACACTATAAATATAGATATCAACCTGTTACCTTTTCTTCAGATCAAGAAATATGCTTGTTTGTCTGGCCTTTCAAATATGTGACTGCCAAATCGGTAAACGTTGATTATCTGAATAAGCACAACCTTGCATTTCGTGGCTTCATCAACAAAGATAATAAGGCGATTTTTCTGTGTTGTCCAATCGATATCTATATTGAGAGACTGAAGCACTACACTAAAATATTGACGAAAACGACTAAGGCGTATCACAATTGTATCGGTAAAGCCATGGCTTGTGCGTGCCTTCTTGATCAGGCCCATAATGTGGTGAAGGGGCGTGGACGCCATATCCAGATATCACTATCATTAAGGGCGCACAAAAAAGAACGACGAGTAAAAGGAAGGATATCTACGGGGGATAAAATATTTTACTCCGACAACATTGAAAGCACGATTATCAATGTAGCTTGTGTAGAGGAAACGAGAAGGGTATTGACTAATTTTATAGAAGGCGAAACCCGAAGATACAAAAAAAGGATTCAGATGCCGGTCGCCATCCTCGATGCGATCTTTCGATCTCAAATCCACAATTATCAATACAAGATAACGGATTGGGAAAAACGAAATTCGAGTTCCACTTTCATACCCACTGATGAAATCATCAAGATCTACGATGATGCGCTAATTTCCTTTTTTCAAACGGGAACATATACCTCCCGTTCTTTGTACAAAGAGCAGTTTAAAAAGCTGGTCGAAGACTCGGCTAAAGGCAAGGCCAAAAGTGCCATAAAGAAAGCAGAAGAAAAGGCCAAGTGGATTGGTAACATACAGAATATGTTAAAAATCGTGGCTGAAGCCAGAAATTATCAATTAGCTTCAAAGCTTAGATCACTCAGCACAGATTTCAAAGGCGTCTGCTATTTTCTCGAAGCGAAAGGGATTATTACCGACTACGGTGAGCTGCAACAGGAGTTAGATCGTTCTCTCATTCACGGGACACCAGTAAATGTGGATGGCTTTTTCGAGAAACAAACAAATCCTGTACCGGACAATATCAAAGGCGGCATTAAAGCTGGTGTGTCGGCCATATCACTTCTTGCAGCATTGCAAAAGGAGAGCAAGAACAATCGTGACACCATCGATAAGGCTACTGCAATTTATGGTGTAACAACGGATATCATGGATATCCCTGTAATAAATAATCGAATCCCAAAAGGAGCTGTCGTTTCTAAGGCGGCTGGAGTTGCTGGGGCAGCAGCAGATTGGGGAATCTCGATCTACGATATGTATGCTGCAGCTGATACCGGTGATGGCAAAAAGTACGCCTATTCTGTAGTTGCATACGCGGGAAAAGGGCTTGTTTTGGGAGGTTCGGTTTTGATGTTAACACCATTTGCACCGCTCGGTGCTATTCTCGTGGGAGTGGGTATAGCCGTTTCGCTCATCGGCGCACTGTGCGAGGGGATATTCGATTATAAATCCATCGAAGAGAAACGTTACCTCGCTGCGATGAAAACAGAGTTTAAGAAAAATGACCCATCCAAGAACAAATGGGTATCGGACTATTATGATTTTTTTATCGAATTAAAAAAAGTCAAAGAACACCCCTTGATGATCGAATTGAAAAAGCAAAACCCGGGAGATGATGCCATGATCAACGAGATCGTGGGCGATAAGAACTTCGAAGCCTATGTGCACAATTTTTTTACATCAGCCTATAGTGGCTACCAGGCTAAGAAACTGGATGTTTAGCGACCTCGTCCTGGCAACGAAATATTCGTGCCGATGAAAATGATTCGAATAGTATGAAGGAATATCAAAAAAAAACGGACGAAGTCCAGACGATCACGCTCGATTCGAAAATCACGCACGCCAGTTGGCAAAGCGGCATGGCATTTGTAAATGAGAAGATCGCATTTGATGTGATGACCCATTTTGTGGGCAACGGTTCCAAAATCGAAATAAAGGTCGAAGACAAAAAAGGCAAAATAATTGAAAAAGTCAAAGGGATCGTTTTTGGAGATCATTTTGCTGGTTTCGTTGTCATTACTCAGAAAGCTAAAGAAGAACTTTCTTTTACGGCGAAGCTGCCCGATCACGGTCTGGAATTGACATCGGCGCCGGTCAGGATCATCCCGTCGGTTGAGGTGACTCATCAAAAGTGGGGGCAGAAGGAAGCAAGGCGGGGCGATATTGTAAAGCTTAGTGCTGATGTTGAAAATCTTCCGGATGAAACAGAGGTTATGGTTCTTATCTATGAATACGATCAGGAAGGTGCCCACGATTTCATTACCAAATTTCCATGCCGGGTGCAGAATAAAAAGATAGAGGCAGAGTGGGAATACGAATATCATGAAGATATAGATGAGATACCTACTCAGGAAGAAAAAGAGAAGTATGGAGAAAATTATAATCCCCCTGAATACTTCTTTCTGATTGATTTCCATGGTAAGATATTTGGTGATAAGCAGGAATCTGGGCTACTGAAGTTTCAGGACAATATTGAAATATTGTTAACAAATGGACTAAACAAACCACTGGCAGACGAACCATACATCCTGTATTTGGCAGACGACCAGGAAATCAAGGGCAAAACCGATGCAGAAGGCCTGATTAAACTGGATGATATTCCGCCAGGTAAGGTGTACGTGGAATTTGAGCAATTACTCGAAGTGATCCCGGTCGTAGAAAATGAACTGCCGAGCCTAAACATGGAAAGCGCGACGACAGTAGAAGTACAGACTGCGGCATCGACGACGCCTCACACGCAAACTTCAAAATTATCAGCAGCCAGTGAAGAATTAGATGAGGCTGACATATATGATAACGCTGATAAGGCCGATGACTTTGATGAGGATCAAGTCGATGACACAGATGCGACCAGTGATGAGGAAACAACCGAGATCGTTTTAAAAGAGAACGAAGAAGCCTTTAGCGGTGAAATTCCCATCGATATTCCACTTTATTTAACCGGAAGCCGGACCCACTTCGCGATTTTTCAATGTGTTTCCGCCGTGCTTGTCGATGAACTTGATAAACCGCTAGCAGAACTCGACTATTCCATCATTGATAGCGAAGGTGCCACTGTCGCGAATGGGAAAACAAATGATAATGGTACAATCATTAAAGACATGCTACCGTCAGAAATGTATACCATCGAAACCAGACTCGGCAAATTTGATATTGCCTCGACATCATCAGTATATGACCCCGAAATAATCACCCTTAACCGATCGCAGGAGGGTGAAGATGGCCAATAAAGTTGTATGGAAACTACCAAACCGTGTCAGCGGAACGGATCCACACTGTTACTCAGGCGACGTGATAACAGTAAAAATCACAACTAGAGACGTCACTCTAAAGATCAAACAGGATAGCCCGAGTGTCGAAAACGAAATCCAGCTAAAGGCCAAGGCGATTGGTCGGCCAGTACAACGAAAATATGAACTTGATGAGGACAATTCTAAACTGATTCACAAAGGTATCACGTATTCGTTTGATCAGTTTGGCAATTTCACGGATGATGGTTCCGTTATCGCTTGCCTGAAAATTGAGTGTAAATACGAGTACCGAAAACTACAGAGGAAAATTTTAAAACTTCCGCAAATAACAATACCAATCGAATTACCTAACATGAGCGGAGATGTGCATCTGAGCCAGATTGAGATAGCACTTTCTCATGAATTAAACGGCTCCACCACTGAAGACCAAAAATTGAAATTTATTTTCAGAAGAGTAAAAAAGTACACAAAATTCGAAAAGTTCATGGAATGGCAACATAATCTTGTTTATGGGAGAGGAATAGAACGATATAAAGATGGCGCTTTTCGCAGTGACGATCCCGATGGCTGGCACTTAAAAGTAAAGGGAAAAAACAAAAAACTGATGGTCTCCGCAACTGGTAACGAAGGTGATTACGGCGCATCCGTATGCTCAACACTTACCGGGATTTTTTTCGCATACTGGTTGAACTATAACCAATATTACACTGCCGCCTCCGGCACAAGCCGCTCAATGCTTGCAGCGCCAACAGGCGAACTGCGAGAAAAACGTAACGCGGATGGTTTTGTAGTTGATGGCGAATACAAAAAGCCAAATGGATACGGTAACTTTTTTACATTGCTCAGCTATAGTGGCGGCGTCTTCAATGAAATAAATGATTTTCAAGACACCTTTGACCTTGCTAACGATCCTGACCAACATCGTTGGAAGGCAAAAGATTTTTATGAGCTTGCGCTAAATGAGGAAGATGGAACAATATACACCTGCGCAAGCAAAGGCCACGTATGGATGGTATTCAAGCTAGGTGATAAAATTAATTGCCAACAAAAATATATTTTTAACAATGGTTCAGACGATCCTTGCGAAAAAGGGCTATACAAAATACAAGCAAATGGGCCGGGGCCAGGCGCATTTTTGTTTGATGATTATTCCAATTATAACAAGATTATTAACAAACGGGATCTCTATCTTTCTCGTAGTCAGCTCGAGAATGAGATTAATGAAATTAACACCAAAATCGATTTGCTTGAAAATGACACGCAAACACGCCGCGATGAAATCAATAGAGACAAAGGAGATCGCTCCAAAAAACGCAAAATTCAGGACAACATAAACAGTATTAAAGCGAACAACAAAAAAATCATTCAACTAAAGAAAAAGAGAAAACCAAAAATAAATAAGTTAAATAGTATTATTGACGATGAAGCAGCGATAAATCGTGCTGGATCTTCGCTGGATAACCTAATATCAATTATCGACCAGGTTATCGTTAGCGGGAAAACAAAATTCAAATTTTTCAATGGGTCTCCCCTGGTTGATAGCAACGGGCAAATATTCCATCGCGTCACAAATAAAGCAGGAAGGGATGAAGTAAAATATTTGGTTAATTTTGGAAAGGTTTTAACCGAAAGCGGCGATCCCGATTTATCCGGTGAGGATAGAATTAAAACATACAAAGGCACATTCTGGGTGTGGCGCCTGAAAGATGTGATTGACGATGAAACCGGCCTGATTTCAAAAGCTGCCGCTGACAATTTAGGTATTACCCTGCCGGAAAAAATGTGGCGAACTGGCGATAGAAATCCAGTTGAAGGCGTTAAACTCACCCGCCAGGATATACGAGAATTTAAATAACTATAGGGGTCAAGTCTGCTACTGACTAATTCTTGACTCGTATATCAGGTTTCAAATCTAAATGCGGCTTAGAAATAGAAAAAGATTCACTCAGGTGAAAAAACGGTTAGTTTACGCTATTTGGATTGGCTAAATACATAATGTTTACTGTCTCTATGGAATAGATTAGTTCTTGGGGGAATGCGAAAAGACCGGCATATTTAGGAAAACAATTCATTGGATTTTGCAGAAGAAACAATGAATACAAGTGCGCAAAAAATTATTCGTAAGGGTTGCATGTCTTACGAGATGATTGCAGGTCACGATTCGAGGGCGGGAATTGATTTTATTCGGTTTTCAGGGCGCTCAAGTGTCAGGGCCTTTCTGAGCGGTTTTCTCAAGGACTATTTCAATATTATAATGCTTAGGCAGGTAGTTCAAGAAGGAGCAACAGGCAGTTACCTGCGTCGAACAAACGACCAGGCAGTTGTCGACCGCTTAGCGGATTTAGTTATCCTAGGCCGCCTGCGGATTGTCAAGGTGCCGTCGACAATGCCCACCTGGTCGGGGACGCAGGTTATGGTCGCCGAAACGACCGTACCCTCGTTTGAACCGGAAGCAGAGGGTCCTATCCCTGTTTCGACCGAAGAAACCGTGGTCCGATACAGCCTTTACGTGCGCCTGCCCATTGATCCCAACCAGGCGGAGAGCGTGGACGATAAATTCACCCTATTTGGGGGCCGCAATGTCGATGACTGTGAGTATGAACAGGTCCAAACTACATCCGACGACATTGAAAAAGGAGATGATTGTGTGGACCTAATTTTCAAGAACTTGATTCCCAACCTCAGTTACTGGTTGGAGGTGGATCCGGGTAAGGATGGCGAAAAATACTTTGCCTTTGAGAATATGGGCTGGGGCCAAATCGAGCCGGTAGCGAGGTCGTGATGGAAGATATTTTTCTGTTGCAAAAGATCGACGCCATCGAAAAGGTCATTGCCTTGCGCAAGAAGATCATCGTCAAGGTGGTGATCAAGCTCATGTATTTCGATCCCATTGAGGAAAAGAACAAACCTTTTCCCAAAGATGTTGCCGTTAAAATTATGGATGACGATGACCTCATCGAAAGCGCCAAGACCGATGACAAGGGCGTTGCAACTTACAAGGAACGGGACTATTACGGCAAAGAGCTTTGTTTTGAGGTCGATTTTTCCAAAAAGGAGTACCTCGACATCGAAAACGTTGCGTTGGTTGCGGAAAAGGACCTTAAACCTTGGGACAACCGACGCGTGTTTCGCTTTCCTGAGGTGTGGAAGAGCCAGGACTACGAAAAATTCCACGACGACCGAAGCGGTGAGTTTAAAAAAGGGAAAATCAAAAAATTCGCCAAAAACAAACTCGGCACCCCAGATAAACCCTGGGAGATCGTAGTTAACCACAAATGGGACTGGATCTACCTGAAGTACGAATACTACAACGGCCACACCAAAAGCGTGGAGGGATTGCCTAGAGGCATTCTTGTTAAAGCCTGGGACAAAGACACCTTTTCCAAGGACGATTTTCTTGGTGCGGCTACGCCCCTCAACGATGAGGGTATTGTGGCCATTTGCGTTACCAGAAAAAAATACGACAAAGAGGACATCTATCTGGTTGCCAAGTGCGGCAAAGACCGGTTTTTGAAGACCGATGAGAAAAAGGTCGCTCATATTACAGAAGCTAACTTCAAGAAACTTGGGTATCCCGATTTTCTTAAGCGTTACCCATTGCCGGAGATCTGGAAAAGCGAGAACCAGCGTACCCAATTGGGGCCGGATGTCAAGAAATACAAAGAATTCATCAAAGACGGCAATCTCCAGACCGAAAAGGCCAAACCCCTCACATTCTTCCTCGACGACTTCGTATTGGTGGGAAGTGACCGCTTGCCCGTGGCTTGGACTAATGGCACCCGATTTACCATTTTTGACCGCTTGATGGGCATCCGTAATCCGGAGACCAACGAGCCTTATTTGACCAAAAACACCCCAGTGGTGGATAAGAACTATTTTTTGGGCGACGAATATTTCTATGTTGACGGTCAAAAGGCAGAGCAGTGCACCCGTGCTGTACGCGTTAAAAACGACTTCTTCGATCTTACCAACGAACGAACCATCAAAGGAGACACCTCCAAGGGCCACATCATCGGGATTCGCGCTGCGGTGTTCAATGACCATCCTTGTGAACTCGGAATAAAAGACCCGTTTGTGCCCGGGATCGGCAATTATGATTTGCATTACTTCCATGATTGCTGGGGCAAAGGCAGCGAACGGATATCCCACCTTTTGGTTCATTGGTGTGCCAAATATTGGGCCGATGGGGTTATGGCCGCGGCTATTACTAATTTCAAAAAGATTGGGAATACGAACACCGGCATTCGGCATGAAGGCAAACACCCTTGCGACCCGGGGAGGCCCGGAAACCATAAGGAGTACATCATGCGGCCCCATGGCACCCCGGTACCCAATCCAAAGCGGGCCATCCGTGTGCGGTTTTATTTGAGTGCTCGGGATACGGCACCTTTTCATTGCAACGTGAGGGTGTACAATCCCAATCCGGCGGACCGTGATTCCATGGGGCCCACCATAGCCAATTTTTCCAAGGGTAACTACCAGCAGAGCGGTGGGCCCGGCGTTGATGCCGCTGACGGTCTCGGTTTCCCTTGGTATACCATGGCCCACGAGATCGGCCATGCCGTAGGCTTGCCGGACGAATACCTGGAGCCGACCGCCGACCCGGCCACCGGTAGTCTCATCAACTCCGATTGGACGTCACCGGTGCTCCCCCGTTTTGACCAAGCCCGTCGGGCCTTACCCTATTCATTGCCCACCAAGGTTAGTCTTATGCTCACCAACAAAGGTTTGCGGCTGCGACATTTTTGGCAGTTTGCCAGTTGGGTAAATAAAACGAATAATGTGCAGACCCTGGTCGGCAAAAGGGAGTACGATGTTGAATACAAAATCAGTGCCACCAGGAATCTGAAATATTTCCTTGCCAACAAATACAGAAACTTCTTCAATCCCGCAATCACTGATAACACTTTTCAACACAGCAAGACCGGCACCATGGATCTGCTGTTGTATAAAGTCGGAATCGATGAGATGCAGTACAATGTCAAAAACGGCACTTGCCTTTACGATTCGGTGTTGGTGGTGCGGCTAAAAACCCACTATAAATATGTCGTCAATGCGGACGGCAACAACATCACCGGGTGGAACAACCAGCGTGCCCAGATGAGGCGGTTTCAAAATGCGGTGGAGAAGTTCAATAGTCGGGAATTGCACTCAAAGATGTTCACCTTGGAATCCACCACTGGGGATTTCCGAAAGTGTCTGATTTATTTCATGCCGGTTTATGATGCGTCCCCAGCAGCGCCTGCAGATTGCCATTTTGAATTCGAGGTGCGGCTCAAGTCTGTGACTGCCGCCAACAACAAGATGGACATTCGCAAGTTTACAAAAAGCCACATCAATGGCCTGGCCGGACGGGTAGGCAAAAAATTGGAGCTGATTCACACCGCGAACCAGGTATCGGTGTTCCGTTATTGTTTGGGTTTGTCCGCCATGCGTAGGGTTGGGGGAAGCAATAAGTGGGACACAAGATTCCGGAAGTCTGATCTCGAGTTTCTCAAGACATGGATGCAAACCAAATGCCCTGGCAACAATTACACCGTAAAAAAATATTAACGCTTCTGGGCGCCGTACTGGTGATCGCCATTTGTGTGGGGTGCGTTTCAGCGGAGGAGGCTTCCGTGCTGCGGGCTGGAGCGAAAAATAAGACAACAAAAAGCGGTCTCGATGGCCGTTATGAAAGGGACAGGAAAATGAATATGCGACCCCAACCCTCCTATGGCCAAGCTTTTGCCAATGCTCAATTGAACAGTGTGGTCGGCATTAATTTGACCCAGTTTTCCCCGCGCCTTGGCAAGCCGATTGAACTTTCACTTTTGGACGCCGGTAGCCCACCGGATGTCGCCGAATGGCTGCTCAGTGACGGAGACGCCATGATCGCCGTGGGCCAGATGCAGCACTGGATTGTACAGTTGGACAAAGAGCTGATAGAGGCCACGACGCCGAGTACACCGAGTCTGTTTGCCTTACTGGGTCAAGGCAACTACATCCATGCGGCCGATACCTGCCTCGGCTTGCGGGGTCCGGATCTCGCCCAGTACGTTGAAGGGGAGGAGGACGAGGATTACGACGACGTACCGTATGGTACTGATGACGATGACGAAGACGATGAAGAGAATGACGATGACGAACGTATCATGGTCGTGCACATAGACGGATGGCGGTCAGATTCGTCGCCGTTGGCTTTTTTCCAAAAAGATGATGATGTCGTGATGGTGTTCCAAAACTACGCACATCCAGGCAATCCAAACGCCAAGGACATTGTGATGTTGCGTAAGCGTTTGGGTGGTGAGATGGACAGCATCAAATGGATGAAGGAATACGATGCATACGGCGCCCGTTCGCCGGTGCTTTCTGATGGCACTGTTGTATTATGCCGGGAAGATCAGGTGCAACTGATCAATATGGACGGACAGGAGGTCGGGAAGATCGAAACCCAGTTGATGGCAGGCATGGTCTCGGTGGATTTCGAAGATACGATTTGGGGACTCCAGCAACGGGTGACCGGCATGCACCTGTTAAGGTTTTCACCCACGGGTATTAAACTGGTCGAGATTGATCTACCAACCGGGAAACCGGTGCAACCTCCCGTGACATTGCTAGACGGACGGATTCTGGTGGCCACCCTGGACCGCATTCTGTGTGTCCAAAACAGGGCGCTACTGTGGGAGTTTCCATTGCCTGCTAAGTCCGAGGAACTAGAATGGAACTTGGGATTCAACGGTGGCCAGGATCCCTTGGTGACAGCAACAGTCAACAACAAGATACTGGTTAAGCAACAGGGCCGGTTGTGGCTTATCGATGAAGGACCCGAACCGGTTTGGGAAATCGTGGTACCGGACAACGAACCCATAACGAGCAATCCGGTGATTACAACTGATGGCAATGTGTGCTTTGCCTGTACCCGCAAGCTGTTTTGTCTTGCTCCGTAAATTCAATAAAGCCATGAAAATTTCCGAAAAAAAGCATATTAGGGGTCACATCTTGACGGGCTGTTGCCCAAATCCCACAAATGATAATTGATAAGCTGGCATTCATATGTCATAAAAAGATATATTAAATAAATATAACAGGGTGTTAATGGTAGCACTATGAGTATCCCTTCCATGAACAATTCGTCTCCATCTCCTCCTGAGATCCAGGTCAAGTTCGAAGGTGGCGAATCTGATTATCAGAAGGGTTCTTTCAGCAAAAATTTCAGCATCGGGCGTGAGAAAAACTGTGATATACAGATAAAAAATCTCATGGTCAGCCGGGTTCATGCCAGGGTCTTCATCGAGCATGAAAACTGGTGGATCGAGGATAATAACAGCGGCAACGGCACCTTTGTCGATGGGAACCGAATCGACCGCACCCCGCTAACCGGTCAGCACCAGGTACAACTGGGACCCACCGGCCCCGTCCTGGAAATGACGGTGCCGGAAATACCGCAGAAGGAAACCACCACTACCGACTCCCGTACGCTCACCCATTACAAAAAGCACTATTTCGGCGATACCAAAGACGACACCGTGGGCGCGCACACCATGATGGTTCGGCAGGCTTTTGCCGAGATCCACAAAAAGCAAAAGCGAAAGTATACCTGGATTATCGCTCTGGTGGTAAGTCTTCTGCTGATAACCGGCGGATACGCCGTTATGAACACCTTGAAGGCAAACAAACAGCGTAAATTAGCGGCCGATATTTTTTACAACATGCGATCACTCGAAATAGAACTCGCCAAGGTTATGAAATCGGTCGCCATGACGGACAGCAGCAAATCACGGGAGCAGATCATACAATTCAGAGCCAGGCAGATGCAGCTGGAGGACAGCTACAACCAATTTTTAGACACTCTCAAGGTGTATGGCAAGGGGATCAGTGAAGCGGAACAACTGATCCTGAGGATGGCCAGGTCTTTTGGTGAGTGTGAAATTAATACACCCAAAGAGTTTGTTGAAGAGGTCATGGTTTACATTGAGAAGTGGAAAGCAACCCAACGATTGAACAATGCGATTCAAAGGGCAAGGGACAATCACTATATTCCAAAAATCATTTATACCATGCAAGAGTACGGCCTGCCGCCTCAGTTTCTTTATCTGGCGCTTCAGGAAAGCGGGTTTGACATCAATGCCTGCGGTCCCAAAACACGCTGGGGTATAGCCAAGGGTATGTGGCAATTTATCCCCACCACCGCTGCTAACTACGGATTGAGGCCCGGACCCCTGGTGGAGGAGCGTAAACCCGATCCCAGGGACGAGCGGCATCATTTCGGCAGATCGACGCTGGCCGCGGCCCGATATCTCAGCGATATTTATACAACCGAAGCGCAAGCCTCGGGACTATTGGTCATGGCCTCCTATAACTGGGGAGAACGCCGGGTCATCGATTTGATTCAAAGTATGCCGCAAAATCCCAGAGAACGCAATTTTTGGCAGATGCTGACAAGGTATAGAAACAGAATCCCAAAAGAAACCTACGATTATGTTTTCTATATTTTTTCAGCGGCAGTGATCGGTGAAAATCCGGGCCTTTTCGGATTTAATTTCGAGAACCCGCTTGGCGCAACCCAGTAGACGCAATGACCGTATGAACAACATGCCATAAGGATCTAATCGGGATGCATCAGTTTTTAAGGATTTGTTTTTTCATCTTGCTTATGTCCACCGGGGTTCAAGATGTGCTGGCCCAGGAAAAAGCAATTGATGCGGAACCGGTCAGATCCAAATATCTGGCCAGAGACTACCACGCCTTGGTCGTGGGTGTGAGCAATTACGTCAGCTGGCCGATTTTACCGAATGCAATCCAGGATGCCAGAGAGATTTCACAGTTGCTGACACACAATGGCATTTCGGTAACGCTGCTGACAGATCCCACATCTCTGGAATTGAAAGGTGCTTTGAATGACCTTGTATATGTCACCGGGCAGGATGAAGAGCGGAGCCTTTTGTTCTATTTCGCCGGGCACGGTGAGACGCGGATCATGCCGG
Source organism: uncultured delta proteobacterium (assembly GCA_963701385.1). Taxonomy (GTDB): domain Bacteria; phylum Desulfobacterota; class Desulfobacteria; order Desulfobacterales; family B30-G6; genus B30-G6. The sequence continues at coordinate 15,238 of CAVOZW010000017.1, read as the reverse complement.
ATGGAAGCACCCAGGGTTGGATCATACCCATCGATAGCCCCCTGATGCGCATCGACCCCGAGGGATTTGAGAATAAAGCTGTCAGCACCCGGGCGATTGAGGCCTTTTCTCTGCAAATACGGTCCCGGCAAGTGTTGATGCTGTTCGATTGCTCGTTTTCCGGCCAGGAATTTGATTTGGCCGTTCCTTCGATTAAACCCATCGGCAACCGCAGTACCAATCCCATAAGACAGTATATCATTGCCGGACGTGCGGACGAACCAGTGCCCGATCGAAGCATTTTCAAGAAATATACCATTCAGGGGTTTCTGGGTGATGCCAATGTTATTTATGACGATTATATCACCGGGTCGGAACTGGGCCACTTTCTTTCCCAGTGGGTCGAGCGGGGCACCAAAGGCAGCCAGCATCCCCAGTATGCCAAAAGTAGAAAAGCTGAATTGGCTGCCGGCGATTTCATCATGATGAAATTAAAGGCAATGCCAAAGCCAAAGGAAGCAAGTCTATATATCGACGCCCAACCCAAAGAAGCTCGTATAAGGATACTCAACATCAAACCGAAGTTCAGCCAGGGTATTGCTTTGAAACCGGGGCAATATCATATCGAGGTGTCTGCCAAAGATTTTAAGGACAGTAAACAATGGATCACCTTAGAGGCCGGGCAGGAAAAAAGACTGAAAGTTGTTTTGAAAAAGGATGCGGGTACCTATACCAATTTCTTGGGTATGCGTTTTGTTAGGATCATGCCCGGCACATTCAGTATGGGGACACCCCAAGACCAAAGCTATAAAGGTGATGATGAAAATTTACACCAGGTTAGCATTTCAAAGCCATATTTTCTGCAGACCAGCGAGGTCACCATCGGCCAGTTCAAAAAATTTGTGCAAGCCACTGCCTATCAAACCGAGGCAGACCGTTCCAAGGCCTGCTGGATCGGCACAAAGCGCGGTCGCTGGAAAAAGCAGCCTGGCGGCAATTGGCAGGATCCCAATCCGTCTGATGAGAGAACACTGACCGATGCGCATCCAGTGGCCTGTGTCACCTGGAATGATGCCCAGGCATTTATAAAATGGCTCGAAAAGATGGATGGTCGTGTCTATAAGCTGCCCAGTGAAGCGCAGTGGGAGTATGCCTGCCGCGCCGGTTCCAAAACCGTTTTTGCCTACGGAAATTGCCTGTCAACCGATCAGAGCAATTTTGGATCTCTCGGGCCACATTTTGACCAATGCAAAGCCCACTTCAAGCAGGATAGAAAGGGCCCGATTAAGGTGGCAACGCTCGAGCCCAACGAATGGGGGCTGTTTGACATGCACGGTAACGTGACCGAGTGGTGCCAGGATTGGTATGGTACCTATTCAGACGGTCCAGCCAAAGATCCAACCGGCCCGCCTTCGGGCAGCGAGCGCGTCATGCGCGGGGGCCACTTTTTCAGCGAGGCACACGACTGCCGCTCGGCCACGCGGGTGGGTTTCCCACCCGGTTTTGCCGCCGAGGCCGTCGGCTTTCGCGTGGTCCTGGTGCCCTGAAACAAACCATCGAGAAACATACTCAATGTGATTAATATGTCAATCTCCTTAGAACATAACCATTTAGGCTGTCATACGCTTCGAAATACAACACGCCGTCAATATTGGTCAGGCTTTTAGGGTAACTGTGCCCGAGGGGATTCATGTCCCTGTAAAGCAGGGTGCCCGCTTCTGTTCCATCGGTTGACCATAATTCAAGCCCATTGGCCCCATCGTCTGCGGTAAAAAACAACACATCCTCAACAACTGTAAAATGGCATGGAAAACTATGTCCTGACGGGTTTATGTCCTTGAGTATATTTGTTCCCTCTGGGGTGCCGTCACTGGTCCATAGCTCAGTGCCAGTTGATTCGTCATAGCCGGCAAAATAAAGTTTGTTCTTAAAAAGTACGGTATAGTCCTTGAAATAACTATTGAAAAAATCAGCGGAAGGACCAATCGTATTCGTGGTGGTTATATCTTTAAGATCGTATGTACCAGCCTCGGTACCATCGCTTCTGATAAGCGTCGTGCGATTGGTTTCATAATAGTAATCTTCTTTTTTAGTGAAGATAAACACCCCATCAAAATCAATTGGATTGCCGTAAGAAAAATATTCACCAGGGCCAACGCCGGTGACCCGTTCAGTTCCGGCTTCGGTACCATCGCTTGTCCAAAGCTCGGCATAGTAATCATCCTCAATAATCATGAACAATTGATCACCAGCATATGACAGAAGGTGGGGATAGATGTAGGTATTATCTGAAGAAAAGCTCGTAATAAAGAAGGTCCCTATCTCAGTACCATCACTCTGCCAGATCTTGTAGTTAGAGGAAGCGTCTCGTGTAAAAAAATAAAAGAATTCATCAAATTTTGTTAATAATCTAGGATAACTCGACCCTGTTTGATCTAAATCCATAAATATCTTTGTTCCTGCAATCGTTCCATCGCTAATATATAGTTCACTGTCTGAATCCGTGCCTTGTGCCTGAAAGTATAACCTATCGTTGTAATCCAAAAGGTACCAAGGTGAGCTTGAGCAAGTGCCGGGGCATATTTCAAGATTAATAGTGCCTGATTCTGTACCATCACTAACCCAAACTTCCGAGCCAGTTAGTTCTGTATCTGCTCTGAAAAACAACATGTTGTTCGATTTGGTCAGTTGAGTAATATTGGTGCCATCATTTCCGGGGGTTATATCAATTACAGTTGTTCCGGAATTTGTGCCATCACTTGTCCAGAGTTCGTTGCCATAATCCATATCTTTGGCTGAGAAGAAAAGCGTGTTGTTTACTTCAATTATATCAGAAGAGATAGCGTAATCATTGTCGGCTGATGTGTTTATATTCTTAACCATTTCTGTGGTGGATGCTGTCCCATTGCTCTTCCAGAGTTCCGTTCCATTCCGGCCATCATCCGCTCTAAAAAAAAGTGTGTCATCCATTGTCTCAAAATCGCCGATGTCGTGATTAACGTATGAACCGTCTGGATAAATGTCTTTAACTTTTTCAGCGTTTCCCTGAGTACCATCGCTTTTCCAAAGCTCCCGGCCGGTGCCGTCATCTGCCCTGAAGAACAATGTTCCATTTACATTTTGCAGTTCGTATGGGTAGCTGCCACCTGAACCATTTTGATTTATATCCAATATCATATAAGTACCCCAGTCGGTTCCATTGCTACGCCATAGTTCTCTGCCGTAATCGTCTCCATCACCGCTAAAGTATAGTATCCCATCGATAGCCATCATGTAGCTTATGGTATCATAATATCCTGTTTGTGAATTTATATCTTTTACCATATATGTCCCTGATTCTGTACCATCGCTTCTCCACAATGCTTTTCCATTGCTATCATTATTGGCTTCGAAAAAAAGAACCCCGTTTGAACATATAAAATCTTCAGGATAACTTGAAATGTTGGTGCCCGGGTAGATGTCGCGTACCATAAAGGTGCCTTGTTTTGGTCCATCACTACCGCCGTATACCCAGAGCTCATAACCATGGTCAGGATCCCGAGCTTCAAAAAAGAGCATTCCGTTACATTCAGTCAAATCTCCAGGATTACTGCCACCAGGAATATCGACCTGAGAAGGAGTGGACCAGTAATAATCGCCAGTTAATTTCCAGAGCCCATAGTTCTCTCCATCATAGGCCGAAAAAAACAGATCACCATCAAAAATGGTCAGATTTGATGGTGAACTGCTACCGCCACCGGGGTTGATTTCCGAGACCATTTCTGTGTTTGAAGCAGTGCCGTCGCTTCTAAAGAGCTCTCTTCCTTTGTCGTCGACCCAAGCAGTAAAATAGAGCCTACCATTTAAATCGGTCAAGGATGAAGGATCGCTAGAAGAGTCGCCGGGATTTATATCCTTAACGAGTGTAGTGCTTATTTCAGTACCATTGCTTCTCCACAACTCTTCCCCTTCACCCGAACGAAAAGCGGTAAAATAAAGTGTTCCATTGACAATTGTAAAATTATCCGGATAGCTGCTTTTTATTCCAATATTGATATCTTCAACAAGGTATGTTCCAGCATCTGTCCCGTCACTCGCCCAAAGCTCTACGCCTTTATATTCTGAGATATTCCAGGAATGTGTATTTTCCGCCGAAAAAAATAGCAGGCCATTTGCGTTTAACAGGTTGCGAGGATTACTTCCTTTATTCTTACCAGACGAAAAAATTTTCACAACCTCAATTCCAGTTAATGCCTGGACCTCATCTGAGCAAACACTTTCATTTTGATACTGGTCCATTGCTGCAACAACATAAAAATAGGACTGGTTGGAGGCAAGATCCTGATGCTCGAAATAGGTATTCGTAATTCCTTCAATCTTATTGCCGTTGATCTTTGATACGCCGGTGCTGGTTGCCCAATATAGATTATAAGAAGAAGCGCCTTCAACAGGGTTCCAAGTAATGGTAACCGTTGTCCCTTCTGAAGATGCTGTTGCCACAGGAACAAAGGATTCGGCCACAATTGGATCTTGCACGGTGGTTCGCTGGCCCGAGGTTACACTAATGGTCTCATTTCCCCGGTACAAACAATCGTCATTCGCGTCTAGAGCGAATACAACTAATTCCAAATTGGTTCCGGGCTCTACATTTTCGAGAGACATATAATGATCTGAACATGGTTCCCTGCCGTGACTTAATGACGTGTTGCCTTGATCGTAGATAGTTGCTTCTACGGTCTCTATATCTAAACAATCATCTAAAGATCTATGGCCAATAAGGCTGGTATCCTCATCAGACCTATTCCAGATCACACTAAAGGCTACGGAGCCACCTACATCAATTCTATGTTTTGAAGTGCTACTAGAATCATTGCTGCAAGCTAAGATGAAAAATAAGATACTAAAAATAATAGATTGTAAGACCCATTTCAGTATGATGCCTGCTTTTGGTAAAGAATGCATTTTAGTTTCCTCAATACTAAGAAATTAAATTTCAAAGTGATTACCACGAAAAATCGACTGAACCAGGATCTGAATTTGGAACTGGATCATCTCCGCCACCGCCACCGCCACCACCGCCAAGAGCAACGGCAACGATGGCAATCAGGGCGACACCGCCGCCGGCAACGTAAAGCAAGGTTTTGTCACCTGTTTCTTTTTTACCTTCAGCAAAGGGGATCTCCTGGGGAGGGGTTGACAAGACTTGCGGTGCCTTTTCGGTAATTCCGGCGCCTGAATTATTCTGGGCATAATAGCCGGCCATAACCTGGCCGGCGCATTGAATACTCAAAAAAACGATACAAACAGAATAAATAAGCAGTTTTTTCAAAAGGTCCATCGCATGTCTCCTTAGGGGGCCATAGTAGATAGTGGGCTCTTTCGCCGACAGTCAACTCCTAAATCATGGATGTGCCGTATATTTCGACCACGGTAATCCGGGATCGGTTTTTATTCCATTCTCATGATTGCGTACAATTCCGCTCTACATATGGTGCGTTGTACTAGTGTTTGGTATCCGTCTATTGATACGGTATAACGTGGTAGCATCGTTGCAACGCAAAGTAATTTATTCTTTTCCGACTAAGGTTTACGAATCTGGTATTGTATCAATTTTTCAGCTCTTTCCCGCAAGGGAATATGAACAATCTGTCTGATCAGGTCCTTGATGAAGGCGGTTTGACCGTCATACAATCCCAATACGGCCTCTTGTATTTTATCTGAATTAAAATCTATGGGTTGTTTCAATGCCACCACATAGACCGATTCTGATGCGCTTTTCTTTCCTTCCGGCGCAACGACCTTTAATAAAATTCCTCTGGCACGATCCTCATCATTCGGTAGGGTGTACGCGGTGTCGGCAGCCAAGTAATTGTCTGTTTTGTAACGATTGGGGATCAGTTTGAGGACCTTCTGGTCTTCGAACATAATAAATATGGCATAGAAGCAATCGGCAGTGGTTTTGAGTGTTATGGTCATCTCCTCACCGTCTATGAACGCGGTTTTATTCAGAGTGGCCTCAATATTGAAGGCTGGGTCTGACCCGGTAACTTCTACCGCCACCCCGATTTTGGCTTTAAGATTGTAATGGGTGCCAGCGGCGTTTGGGGAGTTGTTTTCAGAAGGTGTTGGTCCTTCTTCCAGAATAACGGTTTCGACAATTTCTCCATACGGAATCGCTCCGACCATGCTGCCGGACAGCTTAAGGTTAACCAACAAGGCATCAAGAGAGATATCCGAAACCACCGCTGAATCTAGTGCGTTTTTCTCTGCCTCGATTATAGCTCTATCTCTGGCTTGTTCGAGGTTGTTGCCGACGATGGGTGCTGAGCCTTCAACTGTTACCCAGGTGATGTCCTGATGGGACGGATTCTGATTGGCGTATAACTGAGGTAACTGGAGTGGCACCGCTATGTATGCCGTAATCAGTGCGCAAATGACCATTCGAAAACAGATGGTTAGGTGTTTTTTATACGTGCAATTCCGCATGAGGTTACCACAAGATATTGCAGATTAATTAAGCACGCGACCAATGGCCACATCCTTCAATTGATTTACAGGCGGCAAAATTGAAGGTGTCTGCTCAGTACCCATTCGACGAGCTACCCTGGGTACATGTTGGGAAACGTATTCATACATCTCCTTGATGCTGACCCAACTGTCTTCATCGGCATCCGCTGCACCTTTGAGCCCTTTTAGCAGGTAATAGGTAAATAATCCGTGCTCGGTCTCCGCATAGGCGTTACTGGTCTGGCCGACTGAGGTTGCGCTAAGGGAAATGACCGAGCCGGTTTTGATCTCAACTTCCTTTACCTGCATCAATGTCGGCCGGGTTCCCTTTACCAGCATTTCGGCTGCCCGGTTGGCGGTGCCACTGAAACACGAATCGAGGAAAACATACGACTGTTTGATATTCATTTTTCCTAAATCGTTATACAGCTTCTGAAGCTTGTATCCGGTTTGCTCGATAAACCGCGTATCGCCGTCAAATGGTACCAAATAGGGATCACCGTCCTTCATCCCGGGGGCACCGTGTCCCACGAAATACACATACAGGGTGGAATTCGATTTGACATTGCTGGGTATGTACTGTTCAAGGTAGCCTTCCATCTGCGCTTTTGTGGCATCGCTGCCGAAGAGGGCAATGATGTTTTCTTCGGGAATCCGCAGCACTTTTATAAAATAATCTCTTATGATCAAGGCATCCTTGGTTGCATAGTCAACGCTTGGGAGGTGCGCATACTCTTCAATTCCAATAACAAGTCCCCAATCACTGGGAAACGGATTCTGAACAACCACATCGGTCAGTTCAATCGAATCCTTTACGGCTGTGAGAACAAAGCGTTTGCTGTCAACAAGGTCGGTATTGATATATACCTTTACCTCCCAATTACCGAATAAACTCGAAGCCTTATCCCCTTTTAAATTAAGACTATGCCAAGCGGTGGTTTCCTTCGAATACTGTTTATCCGGTATGTTGTATGCAAAATCAGCTGTCGAATAATATAATTCGCCGCCGGGGGCATGCCAATCCCATCGGAAATTGTGCTTGCCGGAAAGATTGTCTAATTTTATATGGGCAATTACCACCTCATCCTGGGGACTGAATTGGGTTGTCGGATCAACCGGCATTGCTACCGAACCCCTTTTCTCAATACCTTTGGCGATGGTCAATCCATGGAATTTAAGCGGGGGCTTTTGGGACACTTTTTTCGGAGTGCTGCATGAAAAAATCAGTAGCGTCGATAAAACCAATAGGACGGATGATTTTAGAAAGTGCACGATACACCTCTTAATAGGAATGAATGGACGCGTCAGTTGGCAATTCCGATGCTCATTATAGAAGCTAATCCATTACTGTGATTCAAGGGATGGCGTTTCGAAATGACCGCCATCATAGAGAGCCTTGGGCTAACCCGTGGATGTATGCGCGCTTCTAAGTTATGCTATAACAGATTCCGGGCTGCAGTTGGAACGGGGGACCCGGCATGTCCGAAGATTAAATTAAATATTATTGAAGGATCACGGTATTACCCGTTTGCCCCATTGTTCACAGGAACGTGTTTTGGCCCACGATAGGATGATATTTCTGCTTTTTCACCGGAAAATTCAGTTAAAGTAGATAAATTAAAACATATCTGTTCTAAGGTGTCAATATAATTCACTCAATTTGTGTTGACCCGATTTCCTCAAAACGATATTTATCTACCCAGCGTGCTATTATTTCCTTTGGGCCCCCTTTAAACGATTACTATCGTCAACCATGGCGGTTTTGCTTGCCGGGATCGCGTCTTTGCTGTGGCTTCGAGAATAGAGCCGGGGGCTAGGCCGCAATCCGTCTAAGAGTGTTCCAACTGAAAGGAGTAACCATGCAACCTATATGGCTTACCTCACTGGGTATTTCCGGAAAAACAGTCGCCAAATTGATTGCCGGTCTGGAAACTTACGGTTTGGAAACCACGGGAAACATTTGGCTGGATGACTTGAAATCAATGGCATGGATCAGTGGACTTGAGGCTCTGATTGACAAAAAACCGGCCCTCTGGTTGATACTGGGCAAGGCCGAAGATTTTTCGAAGCCCTCGATTCGATATGGTCTTTCGCTGCTCACAATTGCGGTGCATGCCAAAAGGGGACCAGTCTTCCCCATCATAATCCTGCAAAGCGGTGAAAATACCATCAAATCGGATAAGCTGCCGACACCCCTTGAAAGCATCGATATTCTAAAGGCGTTAGATACGTCTCTGGGCGCCAAATTAGTGGCCAAGATCCATGCGGTTACCAAGCCAAAAGATATCTATTATCATATTGATATACATGGCAACCAACAAGTGGGTCAGTGGTTTGAAGTAAGACCACAACATGAAAGATGGCCGGGCGTGATTTTTGGTGTTTGTGGTGCTGACATCAGCTTTCAAGCTGTGGGCACCACTGGAAAGCTCCCTGAGAAATCCGTTCTGGAGCATCCTCTCAGGGGCATGAAGATCACTCATGGTAAAAAGGAATTTACCGCCTGGGCCGTTCAAAATGAGATCAATCCGGAAACCGCTTATTATGCACAAGTGGCCGGTTTTCCAGATACAATTATTTTCGGTCCCTACACCGAGGGAGCGGGGGCAGATATGTATATGGTTCAACTTAAATAATACCTAAGATGAGCGTTTCAATTCTTAAAATTTGAAACCCGTTGGGATTGCCGATCTTACCGCATCTACAGCGCCAAATGCCATCCCGCATAGTTCACTATGGCGGGATCGCATCTTCCTTGTAGCTACAGCAACCTCAACAATCGCTCAACTTAGGTAATACCGTGTCAATTTAGGTCGTCGACCCCTTCGCGGCCAGACGATTTCCGGCTTCTCGCATAAATGAAAATCGGTTGATATTCCTCTGGGGCCGCGACCCGTTGGAAGCTGCCCTACCAGCTGAAAGTCAGTTCGATGGGATGTCTCAGTGGCGGAATGGTTCCCTCAGGTAAGATCCTTATAGCCAACGGAAACCGACCGTTGGAATCGACCGGTCCGGTGGAAACATACAAGGCATCGGCGGTAGGCTCAAGGCTGGCTCCCAGAAATTGAATCAGTGATTTCCGAATATCATTTTCAAGCATGTCATCTTTAGAGTCGATTTGTCCACTTTCATGCAATTTGATAATATAATCAATTATTATTGAAAGATAGATTTGATCGCCTATCGATCTGCCACCCAGACTGGTTTCCATGGGTGTGCACACAAAGTCTCTGTTCGCAATGCCGATCAGGGGCGTGATGCCCGATCGTATCAATTGATCGGCGCGATCCATGCTGAAAATCGTTTCTGTGGGGTACCGGCCCGTGGAACCGGATTGCATTGCCAGGCCATCCACACGGAACCGCTGCCAATCCGTAAATCGCGTCGGCCAGCCTGTCTTCAGATGGCTTTGAACAATCAGGTCGGCAATTGCCCACACCGGTGCCAACCAGGGCAGGCCGGTTTCTTCAAAATCTAACAAACTGGGTTTGTTATGCGGCCCGTAGGGGTAGCGCAGAACAAAACAATTGCAGGTGACGATAAGCCAATTAGCCATATCGGTCTGTTTTAACGACCGCCATTTGGCATAGGGGGTCGTCTCAAGAAAATGGGGCAAATACGGTCGTTTGTTTAGATCATTCCAGGTTTTAAGATGGAAAAATTCAGGACCGATCCATAACAGCGACGGTGCCAGAAGTGTTTCTGAAAATGTGGCAACGGCCTTAATCAGCTCGAGATCGCGCGCCGAGTTGCTGAATGGCAAATCAACAACGATAAGGGTTGGTGGCTTGTCAATCATTTCCGGCAGGAGTCGATTCAGGGTCTCCTGGAGCGTGTCACGGGACGCTGAGGCTAGGTAAACTGTCACTTGTTTATGGCCGGTTTTTTTTTGCAGTAACAGATTTAATCCGAGCCATGCCGCCTCTGCCGATTTGAAAGGCTGGTGCTGAAATATGGCCTCAAATGTTTTTTGGATGATGGTTTCTACATTCCCATTGAACCTTGTATTTTTTATCGTGGATGTCGATATTTCCCGGGGAAGGTCGACCAACTCCAATAAACGATCCAGCGGTTGGGATGCAGGGTCTGATTTTAATATATTGAGGCCTTGGGTGAGTTCCGGCAGATCTGGCCATTGATTCAGGCGGTCTTTTATCTCCCTTTGGGGTTTGTTTGATGCCCGGGCCTTTTCCAGGAAGCCTCTGGCCTCCAGTAGATGCCTCAGCAAAGGCGTATTTCGTGCCAAAGAGTCCGGATGAAAGTCCTGCAGCCACGAGCAAGTGATTTCGATCCCACCTTTGGGACAAAGGGTTTGTGGCAAAGGCAGCTTGAAATTAGGCTTGAGTTCGGCCATGACGCTGTCCAATGCCATGGCATTTACTGCGATAGCACATTTTGGCCCGTTATTTTTTGCTGGATGGTGAAATGGTGCCATCGCCAGTATTTTAAAACTGATTGGATTGTATTGCTTCATCGGGCTTCTTTATAGGTTGAGGGTTAAGCGCCGGCTTAAAACCGTCTCCTCAAACGATTTCGTTTTATACCTGTGGTCTTATGCCGGCCGCAATAGCAGTTACCATTTTTGAGATCACATATGCGTATCGGTATGTCAACGGCGGAAGACCGTATGACCGTGTGCCTGAGGTATCAACTGGAAAAGAATTTTCTGAATAGTGAAGCCGACCTTTTTTTGCTCTTGGTGTTGGATTTCCCCAAGTCCGCTTGCTCGCGGCTCCCTTCGGTCTGATCGGCGGCCGGTGTAGAATCAGTTTGTTCGATTTCAGCAAGACGCCCGCCGCCCAGAAAACGAAAAGTCGGACCCTGGTTGCCCAATGTCAATACATCTTCAGGTCTCAGCATTGCTTGTTTATCAATGGGTGCGTCGTGGATTGATACGGACTGCTTGCCGGTCAAGTCTTTAATCCAATAGTTATCTTCACTGAAAAAGATCTGTGCATGTCTCTGCAACACCGAGGGGTGGTGCATTACAAAATCGCAGTCGGCATCGCTGCCCATGGTAATCGGCAATTCATTATATGATTGTAGCGTCGGCCCATATTGAATGACAAGTGGCGCTTTTGTTTTTCGCGGGGTGGGTTCGGCGGATTCTGGTGAATGAGAATCTGATATCATCGGAGAGGCCGGCGGCGAGAAGACACCGCCAGATGTTGAAGGTCGGTGATCTATTTCCCTAACAGGTTTATTGGATGCAACAGTCTGATCCATCTTAGTAAGAAAACTCAGTTTAGGCCCGTCCTTGGCAAACATGATGACGTCGCCGTCTTTAAGTTGAGCTTCGCTAACTCCTTTTCCATTTAAAAAAGTACCGTTGGCACTTTCGTCGATTAGGCGAAAGCGGTTTCCTTCCCTTATGATGGTTGCGTGTCTGCGGGATATAATGGCGAGGTCTTTTGGGAATTGGACCTGGCATGATGAGCGTCTGCCGATTACGATTTCCGGATCTGAAATTTCCTGGATTTCCCCCTTCAGTGGGCCAGCTATGTGCACTAACTGAACGATTATGTTGGGTACGGAGGGCATACTTTTTGTTACGGTACGAGGTGATGGAGTGTCAAGAAGATTATGGATAGACAGCAGAATCGGTCAGCGGATTGAATCCGAAAGCCTCTCGAAATCGACCATGGGCCGGAGGATAAGGCCGTAACGAGTGAACAAAGAAGTTGCTTGACAACAAATTGATATATTAATAAATATTAAATGCCCTCCATCAATTTTACATGTCGGTGTAATGAATATGATACGCTTTTTCGGAAAAACAGATGTTGGTTTGGTGCGTCAAAACAACGAAGATATATTCTTATTTGATCAGGACCGAGGCTTTTGTCTGGTCGCCGATGGCATGGGCGGTATGGCGGGTGGAGAGCGCGCCAGCCGATTTTTTGCTCAAGCAGCCAGCGAAAATTTATCATCCGGCAGCCATACGTCTGAAGCAGATCAAATTGATGCGGTTCAACGGACTTTTTGGCATGCAAACCAAAGCATTTTAAATTATGTTGATGAAAATCCCCATTTACAAGGAATGGGATGTACCGCAGAACTGCTTGTCTTTTCAAAAAACCGGTTTGTCATTGGCCACATGGGCGACAGCAGGACGTATCAGTTCCGAAACAACCGACTTAAACAACTCACCAAAGACCATTCATTGGTTCAGGAACAGCTGGATCAGGGACTCATATCAGTACCGCAAGCGGAAGTTCATTCCATGCGGAATATCATTCTCAGGGCAGTGGGGGTCGAAGCGGACCTACAACTCGACATCATCCGGGGAAATATTCGCCAGGACGATCAATACCTAATTTGTTCTGATGGTTTAACGGATATGGTTGACAGTAATGCGATTGCAGATGTTCTGACAACCGGCGCCGGACTACACCAAAAAGTGGAAGACCTCATCGGCAAGGCATTATCCGCGGGTGGAAACGATAATATTACCGTGGTTCTTTCGATGGTGTGTGAATGACAGAATACGGAAGATACAGGATCCAAAAAGAGCTGGGGAAAGGTAATATGGGAGTGGTATATCTAGCCCACGATCCCCAGATCGAAAGGCCAGTCGCCTTGAAGGTCCTTCGTCCAGACCGGATGGTAAGTGAGGATTTTGTCCTAAGATTTGTAAAAGAGGCTAAGGCTATCGGCAGACTTTCTCATCCCAATATCGTTACGGTGTATGATGTTGGTCAGGACCATAACACCATATACATTGCGATGGAATACCTCGAGGGAAAGCCGTTTGATGAAGTGATGCGCGGTAGCCGACTTGAAATTGATAAAATAATCGATATCGGTGTACAGGTAGCTGAGACACTGGACTATGCGCATAAAAAGAAAATTGTTCATCGGGACATCAAACCTTCAAATATAATCCTGACCGATGAGGGACGGGTTAAACTTACCGATTTCGGTATTGCTCGTATTGAAGATCCCTCAGCGATGCAGCAAACCCAGGCTGGTGAACTACTGGGAACACCCGTATACATGTCACCAGAACAGGCGATGGGCTCACCGATCGACGGCCGCTCAGATCTGTATTCCTTGGGTGTGATTCTTTATGAGCTCGCTGTCGGGCGGCGGCCATTTAATGGCGGCAACATAACCGCCATTTTGAGCGCAATCATACAGGATACACCCGACCCGCCGGTACAGATCGACCCCTTCATACCTCAATCGCTTTCGGATATGATCATGAAAAGCCTGTCAAGGAATCCTGACGATCGATTCCAAACCGGGGCTGAAATGGTGTTAGAGCTGAATAAGGCGCTTAAAATTGTGGAGCAGGACCTATTCCCCGAGAGAAAATCGGGGAAGAAAGCGAAGCCGGTCATCAGGTGGACGGCTGTCTCCATTCTGGCATTGGCTGTTGCGACTGGCGGATGGTATTATTGGAAAACAAAGATGGGGATGACGATCCCAAAACATCAGAACCAAATCATGGTTCCGAATGTTGAAAAAGAAAACCACCAAGACATAGAGCACATCCCCAAAGACGCTTCGTTAAGCACACACGAGCAGACAATGAAAATCAAGTCCGCACCCAGTGAAGATATCCTACAGTCGGCAGATCAGATTGTATCTAAGAGCGAAAAGGTCATGCCTGCGCCGGACGATAGTGAAACCAAGGTGATCGAGTCGATACCGGATGCGGGTGAAAAACCGATTGAAAAGACCGAGATACATCCCCTTACCAAAATAATGATCGATAGCTCTCCCGCCGGTGCTCAGGTTTTCATCAACAATAAACCCAAAGGTCAGACACCCCTGGATCTCAATCTGCCCCTTGGCGAATACAACGTGCGGGTGAGTTTGGCGGAGCATTATGAGTGGAAAGCGGATCTGGAATTATTTGAAGAGGGGGATGTACCACTGCACGTGAACTTAATTCCCACCGATTAATTGGTGTTTGTTTATATTGCTCAAGGGGCACATAGCTGTCCTATATGACTATTTTCATATAAGTGGAGATCCATTTGGATCGCGAATAATAATGTTATTCACTCTGGGTGAACACCTGTTGAAGGCAATAATCGCCAATTTGTAAATCTTGCATTTATGGACTAAGCATCGGCAACGCCATATTGATAACACCCATTGCTTCATCCTTATCGATCATAACCATCACACTGGCAATCACATTTCAAAAGACAGCGTTACAAAGCGTCAAGAATAAGGATGTGAAAGACATGATCGGGCATAAGGATGAATCCATGACAGAAAGGTACTCACACCCTACAAATCACCACAGAAAAGCCCGTCTCGAGAAGCTTGTACAGCATTATGAAAACATAAGTAGGTAAGTGGGGTATAAATAGGGTATAAAATCGGCATTTTCAAGAAAAAAGGTGGGAAAGATAAATTTCTAACCCGCCTTAATTATTCTCTTTAATTTTGTCGGGGCGAGATTTACCCGCCATTGGTGTGGCGGGGGATTTGAATGCGCCAGAGGCGCACAAGCCTCCTTGTTATCGGGTTGCTTTACCCGCCTCAGGCGGGCTCCGATCTCTTAAACCCCATTCGCTGAACCAACCAAATAGAACCATTTATAACCCGCTCAGAATACAACTCTTTCTAACTGTTGTCTGACTTTTCAGACCTTTTTTGTGGGAGTACACCGGAGCATCAAAAACTGTATGATTGCGACAACATGCACACTATGCGCGTGCATGCGCGTGACGCAAAAGGGTACAAATGAATTCATAAAAGATTGACATGTGTCGCGTTACGGATTACAGTCAGCTATGATTAAAAGCTTTAAGCA